>CAWACF010000012.1:0-968636 GCA_963780495.1 uncultured Acidobacteriaceae bacterium | reverse complement strand
AGGTTAACGAACGGAATGTGCCGAATGTCCGATGGGCCGTGCGGCCTTATCCGGCCGGTCACTTCCGCAACACCCCAGGAATCTGCCGAATCAGTTTATCTGCCCGGCGGCAGGAACGGTAGTCGCGGGCGAATGAATAAGCTGTGAACGCGGCCACGGCAGACCTGGCAGTGCCCCTGAACAGGCTTTTCTCTGCTGTACCATGGGACAGGTGACGATGAACTCTCGCACTCCGATCCTGAACTTCAGCGAGCGTGTGCTCGAATTCGATCAACTGCGGCAACTGCTGGCGGCGTATACTTCCTCGCCGCTAGGACACCAGCGCGTCGAGCAACTCACGCCGTCGGGCGATCGCCAGTGGATCGAGCGACAACAGCAGCTCACCGGAGAGCTGCGCGGATACCTGCGCTCCGGCGGACGCTTCGACTTCCATGGCCTCCTCGATCCTACGCAGCTCATCAACAAGTCGCGCATCAACGGCGTCGCGCTGGATGTTATGGAGATTCGCGACCTGCTGACGGTTGCCGACCGCGCCTCTGAGTGGCGCGAGATTGCTTTGCATCCGTCAGCAAATGTCGCCGAACATTGGGAGACCATGCGGGAATTGTCGGGAAACATTGCCGACTTCTCTGCGCTGCTGCGCTACTTCGGCAACAAGATTCTTCCCGACGGAACGCTCGACGACAAAGCCTCGCCGGAACTTTCGCATATTCGCCGCGATATCGAAAAACAGAAGCGCGCCATTCAGGAATCGCTGCGCGGCTATTTGCGACGGCTGTCCGAGGGCGGCGCCGTGCAGGAAGAACTCGTCACGATTCGCGGCGACCGCTTCGTCATCCCCGTGAAGATGGAGCAGCGCCGGCGCGTGCAGGGAGTAGCCCACGGAGCGTCGTCCAGCGGGCAGACGGTCTTTATCGAGCCGCTGGAAACTATTGAGCAGAATAACGACTTGGTGCGGCTTGTGGAAGATGAGCAGGCCGAGATTCATCGCATTCTGCTGGAGATGACCGCGCGGCTGGGCGAGAACGCCGACGCTCTGCTGGCGGCGGTGGAGACCTTGGCCGAGCTCGAACTGCAATTCGCGAAGGCACGTTTCGCCGAAGAGTTCGACTGTATCGCAGTGAAGCTGCTTGCCGATGATCCTGCGGAAAGTTCGGTGCCCGGAGATGCTCTCGTGCTGCGCAATGCGCGGCATCCGCTGCTGGAAAGGAATTTGAAGCCGAAGGGCGTCGCCGTCGTGCCAATTACGGTGGAACTCGACACTCAGCATCGCCAGGTCATCATCAGTGGCCCCAATACCGGGGGCAAGTCCGTTGCCCTCAAGACTATTGGCCTGCTGGCCTTGATGGCGCAAGCCGGCGTGCCGGTCCCGGCCGAGCGTGCCGAACTGCCGATCTTCGATGGCGTCTTCGCCGACATCGGCGACTACCAGTCGATCGAGCAGAACCTGTCGACCTTCTCCGCGCACGTCACCAACATCAATTTCATCTCGCACCACGCGACCGCGCACTCGTTGGTGCTGCTGGACGAGCTAGGATCGGCCACCGATCCGGAAGAGGGCGCGGCGCTCGCCGTCTCGATCGCCGATTGCTTTCGGCAGACGGCATGCATCACCGTGATCTCGACGCACCACACCGCGTTGAAAGTTTATGCCGCCAACACGTCGGGAGTGCTGAATGCCGCTGTAGGCTTCGACGAAAACTCGCTGGCTCCCACCTACGAGCTGCGCATGGGGGTGCCGGGCGCGTCCGCGGGAATCAACATCGCGCAGAAGCTGGGCCTTAACCCCGACATTGTGGGAGCTGCTCGTCGGCGCCTGACCTCCCAGACGCAGGACGTGTCGCGCTTCCTCGACCGGTTGCATACTGGCCTGCGTCAACTCGACACCGAGCGGGGGGAGTTGCGCGCGCGCGAACAGGAAGTGGCGCGGCAGAAGCAGCACCTGGAAATCGAAGGCCGCAAGGAACAGCGCGAGAAGTTGCGTGAGTTGGAGAAGAAAGTCGACAGCCTGCTGCATGAATTTGAATATCGCGTGCGCGAGACGGTAAATGCCGTGCAGGACCGCGCGCAGGCGCAGAAGCTGTCGAAAGACGCCGAACGCCGCATCGCCAAGATGCGCCGCGAATTTCGCGAGCAGTTCGATTCCACCGTGGTGGCGCACAGCACCGGCGCGGACCAGGGCGATCCCAACGCGCAGCAACACATCGTCAAGCAAGTGTCGGTGGGCGATACCGTACGGCTGCGCTCGCTCGGCCGCGATGGCCGCGTGCTGCGCTACTTCGACGATGACAGTTTCGAGATCGCCGTCGGGCCGATGAAAATGAAGGTCGCGCGCGACGATATCGCCAGCGTGGTCGCCCATGCCGGGGGAAACCCGGTGCAGGCAGCCCGCTCAAAAGGCATCAGCGTTTCGCTGGCGCGCGAAGACGACAGCGTGCCGACCGAGATCAACGTCATCGGACAGACGGTGGACGAGGCAACGCAGGCGGTCGAGAAATTCGTCGACCGCGCATTCCTGGCGGGAGCGGTACGTCTACGCGTAGTGCACGGCAGCGGCATGGGAATTCTGCGCAAGGCGCTGCGACAGTTTTTGAAAACCCATCCGCACGTAGCCACCGTCACGGAGCCTCCACAAAACGAAGGCGGCGGCGGTGCGACCGTAGTCGAGCTGAGAACATAGAAATCCTCACCTCCCCTTGCCAGACACAGTTTGGCCCTGCCACCCGTCCCTGCGGAACCCTGCCGCCACTCCTTCGAAATTGTCATCCCGAGCGGAACAGCGGAGCTGCGAAGTCGAGGGACCTGCGGTTCGGGACGCTGCGGGACACTGTTCCTCCGCGGATAAGCGGCCGATCCCTCAACTCCGCTTTCGCTCCGCTCGGGATGGCAATTCTTGGACAGAGGAAATTATCGTCACGGCCAAGTCGTGCCCTGACACCGAACTTCCGCAGTCGACGGTGCGTTCTAGAGCAGTTTTTTCCCTGACACAAACGAGTTTCCGGCGATCGAAAACCGCAGCTGTTTGTCCACGGCCTTCGTGATCCCAATGCGCGGCGTCGCAAGAATCCTCTCCGGCCGAAAGCCGTCATCAGCCAGCCACAGGTCGGACTTGCGAGAGGTCAGGTCCTTGTTGTTATCGCGCTCACGCGTGATGCCAAGTGCCTCCGCCATGCGGCCGGGGCCGCTGGTAATCAGTCGCAATTGCGTTGCGCGCGGAAAGTCGGGAAGCTCAATCCCGCGCGCATGCGCCATAGCTTCCAGGCCGAACACCGGCTCGATGGCGCGGAAGAGCACCCCTCCACCATGGCCTTTCGGCGTGCAGGAGACATTCAGGCAATAGTGATTGCCATAGATGAAATAGACATACGCGCGTCCGGGAGGCCCGAAAAGCACGAAGTTGCGCGCGGTCCGCCCGGCGTAGGCATGGGCCGCCGGATCATCCTCGCCCAGATAGGCTTCCACTTCCACCACGCGTCCACCGAGCAAGGCGCGCCCTTCGCGGCGGATCAGCAGCTTGCCCAGCAGATCCCGCGCCACGGCGACGACATCGCGATTGAAGAACTCCCGCGTGAGAACCGGTGCCGCGCGCAGCTCCGCTGACGATACGGTTGCAGAGTTGCTGAACTGTGAGTTGGCAGGTGGGCGTGGCATGCGGGCCTCAGCTCTTCACTGCAACCATGCGCAGCCGCGTATGATCGATGACCCAGACGCCATCATGGAACAACGCAGGACGCGCCAGTTCTTCCCAGCGCCGGCTCAACTCTTCTCGTTTGTCCGCGGCGACTGACGAAAGCGCGAAGCCGCCGAACATTTCGATCCAGTGCCTAAATCCCGCCTCGCCGTGTTCCAGCTTGGTCGGCCGCTCGATCAGCGCGGCGAACTTGATCTCGAAACCGGCAGACTCAAGCTGCGGCGCGTATTTACCGATCGAAGGAAAGTACCACGGAATACGGTTCTCGGGATCGTGTACTCCCAGCGATCGCATCGCCTCGCATGCGGCTTCCATCGTCTTCCGCAGATTTCGGTGTCCACCCATCTCGAAGACGAATCGGCCGCCCGGCTTAAGCGCACGCGCGATGGAAGCGATGGCCCCTCGTTGGTTGCGGATCCAATGCAGCGCGGCATTCGACATCACCGCATCAAATTCGTTGTCGAAGGGCAGCGCCGTTGCGTTGCCTACGGCGAAGATCAGTTGTGGAAAGTTCTTACGCGCGGTCGCGATCATCTCGGGCGAGGCGTCGATGCCCATCGCCTCGGCGCAGCGCTGCGCGACCTCCGCCGTCAGCTGGCCGGTCCCGCAGCCCACGTCGAGAATGCGTTCCCCGGACTTCGGATCCAGTAGGCCGAGCAAATCGCGTCCGTAATTCCACACGTAGGAATGGCTCGACTGATAGAGTTCGGAATTCCAACGTTCGGCCTGAGAGCTCATCAGGAAATTGTATGGCAGAGAACTAACTGTCGGCGATGCCGGCCTCACGGGCGCGAAACTGCCAGTAGTCGCCGGCCGTCTCGCTCAAGTCACCAGAAGCCTTCTCGCCGCGGAAGACGCGGGAGACGCCGCGCACGATGCGCCGCATGGGAAGCTCGCCACCATCGGTCAGAAACAGTTCGCCCACTTTATTCGTGCGGTAGAACCAGCGCTTCAGCAGCGCCAGGTGTTCCATCCACTCCAAGGCGCTGCGCAGCTTGGGCGGCTCGACCGCCGCGAGCGCCTGCGTGATGCGCCACTCCATCGACTGCGGCTTCGAGCCGACCTGCGAAGCCTCCGCCTGCTTGCCAAAGCCGAGCAGCACGGGATCGCAGATTCGTCCGCCGGCAATTTTGAACAGCGTCACCGAATCGCGCTCGGCCGCAGGCTGAATCATCACGCCGTTCAGCTCGTCGATGCGGCGCACAATCTCGGGCAACTGGGACGCAACCCCCTTCACCTTCTCGAAGCGCGCATGCAAAGCCGCCGCACCTTCGAAGTCCAGGTTCGCCGAAGCCTCGTCGCGTTGCCGCTCGACCTCGCGCAACAGCGAACGGCCGCTGCTCTCCAGGAATTCCTGCACACGCACCACCTCGGCGGCGTATTCCTGGTCGGTGCAGCCCTTGAAGCAAGGGGCCAGGCACATCTTCATCTCGGAATAAATGCAGCCTGGGAACGCGGGATCGGGGTTCAGGTCTTCGACGCAGCGGCGCATCTTGAACAGGTCGAGCGCGTCATTAGCAAACTTCTCGGCGGCAACCCGCGTGGAGAATGGTCCGAAATATTGCGCTCCGCCTTTGAGCCCGGCGATGCGAGTCGTTACTGTTGCACGCGGATAGGCATTGTCGATGATGAGCTTCATCAGCGGCGCAAAACGAAAACGGAGGCGGCTGTCGTAGGTCCCGGGGAATTCGCGGCGCAGCGTCTGGTACAGCAGGAAGGACGCTTCGAAATCCGAACCGGCCGGAGCCCACTCCACTGTGCGCACACGATCGCGGAGGCTCAGCTTGCGAGTTCGTCCTTCGACCGCCCCGAGCAGTCGTTGCAAGCGGCGGCGGAGATTCGATGTCTTGCTGACATACGGCTCGCTGCCCTCAGCGCCACGAAGGACGAACACCGCCGTGGCCGCCGGGGCTGCGGTCAACAGCTCGGAATCGCGGTCGGGTGCGAATTCTAGGCGCGTCCAGGGCACGGGAAGATTCTAGTTCACCACCGTAGCCCAACGCCTCCGCGATTCGCAGACTTCGGATAAAATTACATCACCTGTCTCACTAGAATTGACGCTCGACATCCTGTTTTATGGCTGATCGCCAAGGCACCGGCCCTGCATCCATTGTTCCGGAGGCGCAAGCTGAAAGCAGTGCGTCTGCCTTTTCAGCTTCAATAAATAAAATGCCAATACCGACGGCTTCGCCAGAATGGTGTCGGTAGTCAAAGTGGGATCGGAGTCTTTAAGGTACTGCTTGACGAGGGGATCAAGCATTTGGTCGAATGTCGATTTCGTCGTCTCGGAGAGGGGCTCTTGCGAAGTCACAAAGAGGTTGATAGCCGCGCCGGCAATGCCTCCAGCCATCCCAACTACCGTTCCGTCGTGCATTACCGATTTGTTGCTGACAAGCCGTAAACCGCCGCCCACACCGGCTCCGACTCCGCCTATCACGATACCTGAGTACTTCAACAAGCGCCGGTTCGCTTTGTCCAATTGTACGTTTCGCTCTTCGAGTTTGTCGGTAGCGTAAGCAACCGCCAGAGTACCTTCCTGAATAGCCTCACCAATTTCAGGGCGGGCGGCAGCGTGTCGAATTACCGCAATCTCTGCATCCCGCTGTTCAAGCTCCATGGTATGCAGACCGCTAGCCGTGACTGCCTGCATTTCCGCACAAACACCTAACGCGGCTGAAACGGCTTGCAATCCTGACGGTACTTCCTGAGCTCCGCAAGCTTTGGTTTGTGTAATCGCCGTGAGACTGCTAAGGAGCGCTATCAGCATCGAGGCAAGCAACTTGCACAGCGATTTCACATGACTGGTCTGTAGTGACATCTCGATCACCTCGTAATCTCCAGGTTTGTGTGGACGAAAAGTGATCGGGAGTGTAGCACGATTCAGACAAAGGGCGCAGGTTGCTGGACAGCGTCGCGTTATAACTATTCGAGTATTTGGTTACGACTATTTCTCAGCGACAGTTTGCTAGACGCGCTGATGGGCTGGAATTGAGCGCGCTTGGAATGTTCGCGATAATCCGGACCTTCGATTTCGACCTTCTTGCACATTTCGTGCAGGCGGGAGCGCATGCGCTCGCCGATCCGGTCGCCGAGGGTTTCGCGGCGCGCGGCGCGATCAGCGGCAGAGCGGCTACTCAGGTTGTCAATTTCGGGCTTGTCCTGCTCCGGCCTGTCAGGAAAGTTGGTGGTGATGATAGTCGTCTTGTTCTCATTGTAACGGCTGTTGAGGACGTAGTTGACTGTATCGAAGACCCACTCGGTGCTGCGCACGGCGCCCAGTTCGTCGAGCACCAGGACCTCGGAGTCGAAGACGGGTCGCAGAATCTCCATCTCGGTGGCCTGCACTGAAGCGTTGTATGAATTCTGGATCGACTTCAGCAACTCGCGATAATCGCAGAAGAGGCAGTGAATGCCTTTTTCGCGGATCAGGTCTTTGATGATGCCGACCGACAGATGGGTTTTGCCGACGCCGACGGTACCGACAAAAAGCAGGCCTGTCTTCTCGATTGGGTAGTCCTCGACGAACCGGCCGGCAAAGGTTCGCGCTCTAAAAATGCTCTCCTGGGCCTTGTCGGCGGGATCGCCCTGGAAGTTGCCGAGTTCGCAGTGCTGGTAGCGCGCGGGGATGCGCGCTGCTTCCAGCAGGCGATCGGCGCGGCCTTTCACGCGGCATTCGCAGCGGACGGCTTCGCGCTCCTTACCTTTTGCAACGGTTTGCCATCCGGTGCCGCCGCAGATCGGACAGGTGTCGGGGGTTGTGCTCACGTTGTTCCTGAATCTGAATCTAACGTGCGGCGCATTCATCTGCAATGGGTGTTAAATGCATTTCACGAATTGAACGTTGGGAAAGTTGTGCGGGGCTGTGCAAATCACGGGCAACGGCCGCCGCCCGAGGCCCGCACTACGCCGCCAAAATGTCGTACACATAGTCGTGCGTGAAGAGCGCAGTTGGCTTCATTCCGCCTGCCTCCACCCGCTTCACGATCTCCTCGCGCGAAAGCTCGAAGACCGCGTCGAGGATCTGCGCGCGCTCCCCCTCATTCGTTTGCGCCAGCACAAACAGCAGGCGCGCGCTGTGCTGGATGTATCGCGGCGAAAGCAGTTGCCGTCGCAGCAGCTCCATGATGAGCGGCGCCTTGCTGCGGTCAAAGCGCCCCGGATCGCCCGTGCGATCCAACTCCGCGAAGAACTCGGCCGTCCATTCGTTATGGTAATCCCACATCTTCCGGAAAAGCTCCGGCGTGAAACGACTCCCAGCCTTCACCTGCTCGGCGCTCGGCGCCAGCACGACCCCGTCTTCCGTGCGCGTGGCTCGCTGGAAAAACCCATCCCGGGTAATCGCCGCCTGGTGACGGACCACGGTCCATAGCCACGAAACATCGATGCGGTAGGTGGCGAGGTCGTTCATGAAGCGCTGCTTCAGTTCGTAGTCGTCGATGGCGGCGGCGAAGTTTCCGTTGAGGATCTGGAAGCCGTAGTTCGCGGCCATGTAGAACGCGTGCTGGATATGCTCGATGGTGACGTCGCCTTTCGGAACGTCGTAGATGGTATCCCACAAAGTGGGATTCAGTAGTTTCTCCGGCGTATCGACCGCGTCTTTCCGCAGAACTTGCGGCGTGACCTTACCGGCCGAATTCAGCAGCCCACGCGACTCCAGCAGCGCGCGCTCCGAATCCACCAGCCCGCTCGCCGCCGTCGGCACCGCATTACCATTGGCGTCCACGGTCTCGCGTGGCGCATCGATGAACGCTTGCAATTCTTCCAGCCGGACTTGCAGCGGCCCGTTGCCCGCAGCCACGTACGCGGGCTCAGGGCTGGCGACCCAGCTCTGCCGATAGCAGTCGTAGAGCTTACCCTTGACGCGCCCGGCAAGAATGTCGTCCAGGACGGCTTGCCCATCCCCCACTCCATCCGGAACAAACACCAACCCGAGCAAGCGCTCGCGCAACTTGTCGATGACGACCGCACGCATGGCGACCGGGTTATAGCGTGAGCGGCCATAGGCGTCGTTCGCCTGATACATCATCACCGCCGCCATCCCACCGATGGGCGCGCCCTGCGTCAGCTCGCCGTGCTTCATCGCCGCCATCAGGATGGTCTGCGCGTTGTAACGCTGGTAGGCAATCATGTTGGGCGCCGCCATGCCGACCGTCTGCGGATCGGGGAAGACGCCGTTCGGGTCATCCTTCCACATCTCGATCAGGCTGCCGAGATAGTCCCATCGGCCGACGTTAGTTCCGAGCAGACGGCGCCGGAACGTCCACGCGATCGCCGGCAGATAGCGACCTCCATTGCCCTCTTCGTACAGGATCTTGATCTTGAAGGTGCCGGCCGGAACGCCGATGATCTCTTCCACCCGTGCCAGCAGCTTCTCCACGATGAGCGCCTCACGTGGGCTCTGCATCTTGGGGATGTAGAAATAAATGCCGGTGCCCAGGCGTTTCAGCGCGTCGAAATTGTTGAGCGCCCAGATCGCAACCAGCGCCACGATTCCGGGAACAGGCTGCCCATCGACGGTGAAGTGTTCGTAGACGATGTGAATACTGGGGGGACGTACCAGACGCGTCGGCCACTTCGCGGGTTCGCGATCGATTTTGTAGGAACGTGTCTTGCCCTTCTTTACCACATCGTAGGACTTCCCCGACCAGCCGCCTTCGAAGATTTGCTTAGCGTTTTGCAGCGCCGCAAAGGTAGCGACCGGCTGCTGATTGCCGGCGCCGGCCGGCTGGAAATGCGCGGGCGAGGCGTCTTCGAAGTCGGGCATGTTCATAGGCGCCGCGCTGTTCAGCGCATTGAAAGCCATGTCCAGCGGATGCCAGGGGCCGGTCAGCTCCAGCCCGGGATTCTTCAGCGGATGAACGTCGGCGGGGACGGGTACCTCATCGTTCAGGCGCCACGACCATTGGCTCTCGCGGTCCAGAAAGTTGTCGATCGTGCCCTGTACGATCTGGTGAAAGGTCCACGGACGTCTCGTGATCGGATCTTCGAAGGACTCCTCCCACTTGGGCCACGCGTATTTCGTGCGCACCGGCTCCGTGCTCTCCAGCTGTATGCGGCGGGCGTTAAGCGCCTCGGCGATGGCCGGGCGAAGTTCACGCGTCAGTGCCGCAATCGTCTCTTCGACGTTTACCTCGCGGCCGTTCACTTTCTTGGTGCCGAACAGCTCTGGGAATTGCTGGAGAACATCTTCGCGAATCATCGGCCCCCTCCCGTGGGCTTGCGTAGGCGCTCTAGAAGGCTGTTGTGGAACGAGATCGCGCCCCGATGCAAGGTAGATCAATTGTAATCGCGCTGTGTTCTAGAATGTGGGTGGACTAGACCATGCCCTCAAAGCCCCGCAAGCCGAAGCCGTTTCGCGCCGCGTCCGCGGTGAAGGCAGCGGCTCGCGTCACCATCGGCACGCCTCCTCCAACGCGCGCCGAGCCGGCGGAGAAGAAGCGCAAGGGCAAGGCGGAAAAGCACAAGCCCACGCTGTCGAAGCTGCTGACCGACCAGGATCAGTGATGCCGCTATTTCGCGGAGACATCCTGCAGCGGAACGGTCACCGACCCGATCTTTCCTGTCGCAGTGTCCCGTATCACGTAGCGCACGGACGCCATCGAATCCGCCTTTGGCAAGGCTTCGTTGACGCGCCAGCCTCTGGTGAGCGCTTCCTGCGTCTGTTCCTCGGTAGCGTCGAATTGAACCAGGCGGACCGCGTTCATCGGCTCACCCGAGCTTGAAATTCCGGCCATGGCGATCTGGTAGCTCAACTTCTGCTGACCGGGCTGCACTCCCACACTGGTCATCGGCACGCGGATTCTGAGATTAATCGGATCTTCCGCAGGGGAAGGCGAGTCCGGCAAGCGCTCGACCACTATGCGAACGCCCGTATAAGTCAGGTTGCTCTTGGCAATTTCCGTTACGTAATCCCGAATGTCTGTGTCGCTGGCGAAGACTTGCGAGGGCAGAAAATAGCGAGAGCGCGTTCGGGCCTTGGATCCGCCGGATGTGGTTGTTGCTTCGAGCTTATGCCATCCGCCCTTTCGTCCCTCCTGCGGGACACTGAACCCGAGGAGGTAATAGCTGCTCGCGTCGTTGACTGCCTGATCGATGCAGAGCTTCAGGTCGTTTGCCACCGAACATGGGCGGCCACCAGTTTCGGCGGCTAGAGGCTTGATGCCGTCATTGGTCTCGAACGGTCCCAGCGTGGGTACGTAAATGTTGGGGTTGTTCATCACGGCCGCAGGCAGGAAGTTGGCGACATAAATTTTCACGTCCTTCATCGGCTTTAAATCGACCGGGTAGATCGCCATGTCTGCGGTGTTGAGAGCCCGAAACGCTTCGTCATACGCCGCTCGCAGCTGCGAATCCGTGGACAGCGGTGATTTGAGGTAGATCTGGAAGGATCCACGCTGCCGCGCGGTGGAGGTGGGATCGCCGCCCATCGCGCGTATTCCGGCCGTAAGCCAGATCACCGATTTACGGCCGGGCACAGCCGTGTAGGCGTCGGCCAATTGACGCATCGAAGTCAGGGTGGCTCGCGCAGCGATTTCCCAGCCATAACCACCCAACACAGGTTTCGCTTGGTACACCGCCGACAGCCTCGAGTACTCCTCGTTCGCTTGAGCTTTCTCAGGCCTCCTGGATTCGCCCAAAAGGTCGGCGCTGATCCGTCGTAACGCCTCCGCCGTATCCGATCGCGGCGCAGAGAAGGAGTGAATCTGGACGAGGCCGGTTGGCGTGATGGCTACCAGCTCGAAAGGCTGGTTCGGCAAACCTTCCAACACATACTTGAAAAGCTTCTGCTGGGCTTCTCCCTTCCCGAGGAATGCGCTGTTGACGAAGTCCAGAGCGATGATCAGCAACTGCCGCGGCATTCCGCCCCTAGGAATATTTGAGAATCGCTGGGGGCTGGTTGCTTGATTGAGATCTTCTATGCAGACGTCTGCCACAGTTTCCGCGTTGATCTCGGACACAGACGTGAGAGATAGGGGTTTACCGTCGCTTTGCAGCGTGAAGTCTTTCAGCGTCAGGCCATGTACGGCTTTGTCGGACCCGTCCCGAACCTGCACAGGAACAATGACCAGTTCCGGGCCTGCGCCTGATTTTTTTTCTGAGCATGTCGCCGGTACGCTCGTCGAGCAAAAAATCAGTAGCCAAAGCGACACAAGAAGCCCAACCTTGGCCTTCATATAGCAAGAATATATTGCGATCATCCTCCGGCCCGTAACGTCAGAAGTTCGGCCGCTCCAGCGGCGGCTGCCATGCCAGGAAATCCTGGCGCATCCGCTCTGCGTAACTTTGCAGCAGCTCCTGTACCCGGGCCGGGTTCGGTGATCGCACGATCAATCCCACGTGATGTTTTTTCTCGCTCATGCGCCAGACGATCTCCGGGTCGTTATACGCCGACGTGTCCGGACGCTCCTGCTTGGCCAGCGAGACCAGCAGGCCGGCAGCATCCTTGTTCGGCTTGGGCGCCTTGTATGGAGCCTTGCCGCCCGCGATTTCCAGCTTCGCCCACTCCGCCCACATGTTGATGCCGGTCGCAGCCTCGATGAGGTCGACGATGTGCGCGCCGCCTACGCGGGCAGACGTTTCCAGAAAATACAATTCGCCGTCATCGCGTCCACGAATGAATTCACTGTGCGCGACGCCGCGCAGCAAGCCAAAAGCCGTCATGGTCTTGCCGTTCATGTCGATCAGCGGCTGCGCTTCCTTCGATCCCAGCGGCAACGTCCGCGTGGTGAAGATGTCGCCCTCCTGCGAGACATCCATCGGAGGCCGCCCGTATTGGCTGGCGACGGAGAACAGCATTTCATGCTCGTAGAAGATCGAATCCACGTGAAAGATGTCACCCGGCACGTACTGCTCCAGCAGGTAGAACGATTGCCGATCGCCGAGCAGCTCAAGTGCCGCCCAGAACTCGTCCGAGTTATGAATCTTCTTGATGCCCATGGAGCCGGCCAGCGAACGCGGCTTCAGCACCCAGGGCGGCCGCACGCGCTGCATGAACTCGCGCAGGCGGCCGTAGTTGAGCACGTGAATGAACTCGGGCACCAGCAGACCCTCGTCACGCGCTTTGGTGCGCATGGCGAGTTTGTCGCGAAAGTAGCGCGCAGTAGTGTCGCCCATGCCGGGCACGCGCAGATGCTCGCGCAGCGTGGCCGCGGTTTCTACGTCGAAGTCGTCGAGGGCGACGATGCGATCGATGGTTTCGTTGCGCGCCATGAAGCTAACACCCAGCAACGCGTCCTCCAGCTTCCACTCTTTCTGCACATCGGGCATGTAGAAGGTTTCGTCGATGCTCTCACGCGGCCAGTTTTCATCCTTGATGCTGTGCGAGGTGAGCAGCAGCGTGCGGCAGCCCTGGCGATGACATTCGCGTATGAAATCGGTGCCCTTGTAATAGCTGGCCAGGCAGAGAACGGTGAGCGGACGATTTTCCGGCGACGGTGCTGAGGACATGCGCGCCTCCCGAGGCAGCAGCCTGGTTCAGACGCAACACTATAGCAGGCGCTGAGGCTCAAAACCCAAGCGGCGCCCCGATACTCTGGGACGCCGCTTGTTGCTGCCACCTCAGGATGCCTCTAGAACTGCGTTGCCGGCAGCACGGCCGTTCCTTCGATCTGCACGGATTGCAGTTGCATGGGGTCCAGACCGAGTGCGCGCAGCACGGTCGGGGCCACCTGCATGGTTTCCACCTGTGTGTTGACGGTGCTTTGGGTGAAGCTGGGGTTGGAGAGCACCATGAGCACGTTGGTATCGTCATGCGAGAAGCCACCATGCTCGGCCAGCTTTTTGCTGCTGCCCGTATACACCACGCCAAAGTTCGGGGTGATCAGGATATCGGGCGTCCGCGGATCACCATTGGGTGGAAATCCCGGCGCATTGAACATCGTGGTAAGCGACGGGCCGTAGAACATCTCACCAATACCGGCTTGTACCGCATTCTGCTGGAGAATCGAAACCGCATCAGCCGTCTGCGACGACGATTTCAGCCACAGCATGGAGATGTCGTCTTCCGTAGGCCCAATGCCCGTAGGATTCAATGGCGACTCCGACCAGGGCAGCAACGACGCCACCAGGTTGGCTGGCGACGTGCCGTTATTGTGGTTCGGTCCGGGAATCGGGAAGAAGCGATTAGGATCGATCGGCGACTGTCCATGTTTGGCGGTGATGATGATGAGCGTGGAATCGAGCAGACCTTTGTTAGCGAGTTCCGACACCCACTCGCCGATAGCAGCGTCAACGAACTGGATTTCGCTCAGCAGATAGGAGGTGGGCGTGCCGATGGCATCAACGTAACCGCCGCTGCCAAAGTTGCTCTCGATCAGCTTTTCACCGACGCTGACCGCCTGGAAGTTCATGCCGAACAGCGTCGGCACCTGAGCGTTGCCCTGCCCGTTGTGCGTCTTGCCGTCGATCTCGTTGAGGATGGCATTGACCTTCAGCGTGTCGTAGCACTGAATGTTCTGGAAGCTGTCGGTCCAGGCTCCGGTCTGGGAAGGGTCGGGGATCGGGCTGCATTGTAATCCGGTGGGAGTGACGACGCCGGGCAGAGCGATGACCGTTGAGTTGATCTCAGGCGAGTAGTAATCGTCGACGTTGGTTCCGTTGCCCGGGCCGGAGACCGACGAATAGGACGGATGCTTGTCCGACCACGCGGTGTAGCCACCGGCGCCATGGACTACGCCGAAGATGGTGTTGGTGCGAACGAAATTCCAGGGATAAACCGGCGCGCAACCTTGTTTGGGATCGCGTTCGAGACGGTCGCGATCGATAGAGTTAATACCGCCATCGCCGGAAGGCGCGCCGCCGTTCAATTGCGTCTGGTCGATGTCGATGCCTTCGTCAAACTCAGTGGTGGTGCCGCTGCTGGCCGACAGCCCGCAAGGTCCGCCCGCCACACCGTTGCCGGTGGTCACTTTCGGCGGCGCCAGCGAGCGATCATACGCGACATCGTAGAAGGCGCCCACGCTGCGCGGAGATCCGCCGGTGACCAGCGCCATCAGGCCGGGGAACGAATCCGACGGCTTCGAGGTCGAGGCGTTCAAATAGGTGGTGCCGGTCGCTCCCAATGCGGCCAGGTTCGGGCAGTAGGGAGCGCCTCCGTTCACCCCGGGCATACCCTTCGCGCAATTCACGAAATCCAGAGAGTGCATGCCGTCCACGCTGATCAGCAGCACCCGTTGAATGATGTTGTGGGGATTATGCAGGTTCTTGGAAGGAGTTGCGGCGGAAAGGTCCAGCGGGGCTGTCGCCAAAGCCAACCCCAGTAAAGACGCGAGCAGGGATTTCATCGATACTGCCTCCTGTTATGTGCTAATCAAGAGGACTTTAGCTGTACGACTGCAATCGTTGGTGAACCGGGGATAAAATCTCGATGAAAGCGGGATGGCAAAAACATTACATGAATATGCCGTGAATCGATTCCGGCAGCATATCTCACAATGTGGTACAACATCCGAGAAATCAGCCGGACGGCAGCTTCTGAAGTTCGCTTATACTTTGTCCTGTCCGGTCTGATGCTCCTCCTCCTCGGCGTCGATCGGCCGGAAGACATCCAGCACCACGAAGACCAGCAGAACGGCGACCGGAACGTACAAAGCCCGCAGCTCCCAGCGCAGTTTCAGCGTAGCTCCGATGGCAGCCCCAATCACATAGCAGCTCCAGGTTGAGCCCAGCATCGCGCCTTCCCGTACATCCTGTTGGCCGGCGGCGTGCCGCACGATGCCGGAGGCGCCAAGTTCGCGCAGATGATCGTAGGCCCAGAAGAGCACGCGCGTGAACGATTCAGCCATCTTGGTAAGAGTTCCAGTGACAAATGTCGTATAGATGGTGAGTGGGCCGATATGAGTCAACGTAGCGGTCTGCACGCCCATGGCGAACGCGAGCAGGGCCACCAGCGCGAAGTACCCGGGAGACTGCTGGTCGATAATCTGTCCCAGGTGCATCGCCGGGGTGGCATGCGCGAAGATGGCGAGCAGCAAAGCTTCTACCCCCAACGTGAATGAAGCGATGCGGCGCAGTCCGGCCCGCCCGGCGATCTCGATGGCAATCCTCGTCAACGCCATTCCCACAACGTAGGATACGATCGCGCAGAGCGGGCGCAGCAGCTGCCTCCAGTTCTGCTCGCCGAGATACATGCCAACATGCACGCTGTTGCCACTCATGTTGGCGGTGAAAACTTCAAACAGGGCGATGTATCCGACGGCATCGACGAATCCCCCGACGACTGTGAGCAACAACGCCACGGCAATTTTGCCGCGCTTACCGAGATCGGGAGCATTGGTCACAAGCGTCGCAGTGCGAGTTTCGCCGCATTATAGCCACACATGCCGTGTACTCCGCCGCCGGGAGGGGTGGAGGAAGAGCAGATATAAATCTCCCGTGCCGAGGTTGCATAGAAGCGCCGCGTTGGCCGGAATAGAAACTGCGAGAAGCTCATCAGGCCGCCGCCAATATCGCCGCCCACCAGGTTGGCGTCCATCGCTTCCAGGGATGCCGGCGAGAAGACACGGCGCTCGAGAATGCAGTCGCGGAAGCCGGGAGCGAAGCGTTCGATCTGCGCCTCGATGCGCGGCAGCATGTCGACCTGCGAGCCATTCGGCACATGACAGTACGCCCAGGCAATGTGCCTGCCTTCGGGCGCTCGTGAAGGATCGAACAGCGTCGGCTGCGCCAGCAACACAAATGGCCGCTCGGCGTGCTTCCCGTGACGCATGGCATCTTCGGAGATCGCTACTTCTTCCAGCGCTCCCCCCACGTGCACCGTCGCCGAGCGCAGGCACTCGCGCGCTTTCCAGGGTATTGGGCTAGAAAGGGCGTAGTCGACTTTGAAGACCCCGGGGCCGTAACGGTAGCCTTCCAGTTTTCGGCGATAGCCCGCCGACAATTCCTGACCGGCGATCGCTACGAGTTGCCGGGGGGTTACGTCGCACAACGCGATGTCGTACTTCCCAAGTGCGGCCAGCTTCTCAACCCGGGTTGAGACGTGGACCTCTCCACCAAGTTTGGCCAAGTATCCGCACAAAGCTGCGGTGATCGATTTCGCGCCGCCCTTCGGGATCGGCCATCCCACGGCGTGGGCCGTCGCGGCGAACATAATGCCGAAGGCCGCAGTTAACGGCTCATCCAGCGCGAGCATGGAATGCGCTGCCAAGCCAGCGAACACTGCTTTTGTTCGTGGGCTGCGAAACCAGAAGTGAGCAAACGAGGTTGCCGACGGGAATCCCATCAGGGCCAGCCGCGCCATCAGAAAAGGATGCCGCGGAAAGAGCGAGACGGGACGCAGCACCTCTGGCGCCAGCTGAGGCCAATGTTCAGCGAAGGGACCGAAGGCCCGACGCCATTGCTTGCCGTCCTGTCCAAGCGCGGCTTCAGCTTCTCCAAGGTCGCGTTCCAGAATTACGGCGGTCCCATCATCAAGCGGATGTGCCACAGGCGCTGAAGGCTGAATCCATTCCAGTCCGTAATCCTGCAGAGGCAGCGTGGAGAAGAACGGCGAGGCCAGCGCCATGGGATGCACAGCCGATCCGAAGTCGTGCTGAAATCCGGGGAGAGTCAGCGGTAGGGTACGCGCGCCGCCGCCGGGCTGCGGCTCGGCTTCGTATACGTCGACACGCAGGCCGGCCTGCGCCAGCACAATGGCCGCGGCCAGGCCGTTTGGCCCTGCTCCAATTACAACGGCTCGTCGCTCGTTCGCCGGCATAGGAAGTTCAGTGTATGCGAATGTTGCGCGTCAAATCGAGAGGTGATGATCTGTTGCCGGCTGAAGCCGGCTTTGAATCAGGAGATGGGCTGGCTGGACGCTGGCCTGAAGGCCAGCTTTACCCGGCATCTTGTTTGAAAGGGCGCAGTTTTAGCTGCGCCGTGCGCGTCTGCACGTGGAGCAGAGCCGGCGAGAGATTTCTGGTGCTCTACTCTGGTTTCGGATCGGCGAGTGCTTCGCCGCTCAACGCCAGGGCCAGTTCCGCGGGAGTGTCTACAAGAACATCGGGGACGACGAGTTCCAGCGTGCGCGGCGCAAATCCGTAGGTCACGCCGACGCTCCACATGCCGGCATTGTGCGCGGTCAGAATATCGACTTGCGAATCGCCGACCATCACCGTTTCTTCCGGAGCCACGCCTGCCTCCCGCATCAGCGTGTTCGCGCCCAGCGGATCGGGCTTCTTGGTTTCAAAGCTGTTGCCGCCGTAAACCTGGAAGAACTTACCACCCAGTCCCAGCCCCGCGATGATATCGCGCGACACGCGAACGGGCTTATTGGTCAGCACCGCCATGCGGCGGGTGGTACCGTCGGTGCCGCCGATTTGCCGCAGTGCTTCCAAAATCCCCTCGTACATGCAGGTGCTGTCCAGTTTGTGCTCGCGATAATACAGAAGAAAATAGTTGAGCGCTTCCTGCAGGAACTCGCGATCTGCGGGATCGCCCAGGGCGCGACGAATCAGCATGGGCGCGCCATCACCGATGTAGGTGCCGATGACATCGATGGGCAACTCGTTGCGCCCATACTTCACCAGCATGGCATTGACCGCGTTCGCCAGGTCACGCTCTGAATCGATCAGCGTGCCATCCAGATCGAATAGCACTAGTTTGATTTTCCGGGCCGGGATAGGACGAGAAATGCGTATCATGGCGTTCTGGTTCAAGTATAGCGATTGGATGCTGTGCAGCGTTGTGAGCCACAAGCTTAGCCCGCCGGAGGAGTTTGGATCCTAGGGGGAGCTTGGACGCCGGCCTGAGGGCCGGCCCTACCCGGCAATGGCCTGAGGGCGCCCGCTGAGCATTTACAATAGTGTCACGTCTTTTTAACCCGATTCGGGTACCGCATTCTACTCTGAGGTAACGGATGGCAACCACGAAAGCACAGCCCAAGAGCGCCGTTGTGCCGGCGGAAGTAAATGAGAAGTATGAAGGGCTTTCTCCCCAGCAGCTGATCGACATCTATCGCCTGATGTACATGTCGCGCAAGCTGGATGACCGCGAGATCCTGCTAAAGCGCCAGCAGAAGATCTTCTTCCAGATCTCGGGCGCCGGCCACGAGGCCTTTCTTGTGGCTGCGGGTCTGGCTCTGCGGCCGAGCTACGACTGGTTCTATCCGTACTACCGCGACCGTGCGCTTTGCCTGGCTCTGGGGATGACGCCCTACGAGCAGCTACTGGAAGCCGTGGGCGCTGCCGATGATCCGAACTCCGGCGGCCGCCAGATGCCCTCGCACTGGGGGCACAAGAAACTCAACATCGTGAGCCAGTCCTCGCCCACCGGTACGCAATTCTTGCAGGCCGTGGGCTGCGCCGAGGCCGGCCGCTACTTTAGCAATAATCCCGAGTCCGCCGAGAAGGCCGACGGCGACTACCGCCAGTTCAAGGATGTCCAGTTCAAGGGCGACGAAGTGACCTACGTCTCCTGCGGCGACGGCACCACCAGCGAAGGCGAATTTTGGGAGGCGCTGAACTCGGCTTCCAACCTGAAGCTGCCGGTGCTCTTCGTCATCGAAGACAACGAGTACGCCATCTCGGTCCCAGTCGAGGTCGGCACGGCGGGCGGCAACATCAGCAAGCTCGTGCAGGGCTTCCCCAACTTCCACTTCTCCGAAATCGATGGCACCGATCCGCTGGTCAGCTACGCGGCCTTCAAGAAGGCAGTGGAGTACTGTCGCTCCGGCAAGGGTCCCGCCTTCGTGCATGGCCACGTGATCCGTCCTTACTCGCACTCGCTTTCGGACGACGAGAAGCTCTACCGTCCTGATTCCGAGCGGCAGTCGGAAGTGGAGCGCGACCCGATTACGCGCTTCCAGTTGTTCCTGGTGCGCGAAGGCATTCTGGACGAGAAAGGAATCGACGCGCTGGAGAAGGATGTCGAAGCCGAGATCCAGGACGCGAGCGACCGCGCGGTGGTAGCGGAACTTCCGAAGCCGGGCTCTTATGTCGAGTTCGTCTACTCGCCCGATCTGGATCCCTCGTCGTCAGCGTTTCAGACGGAAGCGCTACATCCCACTCCGTCGGACAAAGCTCCAGAGAAGACGATGGCCGACCTCATCAACGCCTGCATGAAGGACGAGATGAAGCGCGACCCGCGCATTGTCATGTTCGGCGAGGATGTGGCCGATTGCAGCCGCGAAGAATATCTGAAGGCCAAGCAGGTGAAGGGCAAGGGTGGCGTCTTCAAGCTGACCGCCGGCTTGCAGGCCGAGTTTGGCTACGAGCGCGTCTTCAACTCGCCGCTGGCCGAGGCCAACATCGTCGGCCGCGCTGTCGGTATGGCCACGCGCGGGCTGAAGCCAGTGGTCGAAATTCAGTTCTTCGACTACATCTGGCCTGCGATGCAGCAGCTGCGCAACGAGCTGCCGCTGATGCGCTGGCGCTCCAACAACAACTTCTCGTCGCCGGCGGTGGTGCGCGTTGCCATCGGCGGCTATCTTACAGGCGGATCGATCTATCATTCGCAGTGCGGTGAAAGTATTTTCACGCACACGCCGGGCATGCGCGTGGTGTTCCCGTCGAATGCGCTCGACGCCAACGGCCTTTTGCGTACGGCGATCCGTTGCGACGATCCGGTGCTGTTCCTGGAGCACAAGCGGCTCTACCGCGAAACGTTTGGGCGCTCGCCTTACCCCGGGCCGGACTACATGGTTCCCTTCGGCAAGGCCAAGATCGTGCGTCCCGGTCACGACCTGAGCGTCGTTACGTATGGGGCGGTTGTGCCCCGTGCTTTACAGGCGGCGCAACGTTTGGAGCGCGAGCACGGCGTCAGCGTCGAGTTAATCGACCTGCGCACGCTCAGCCCGTACGACTGGGAGGCTATCGCCACGTCGGTTTCGAAGACCAGTCGCGTGCTGGTAGCGCATGAGGACATGCTGAGCTGGGGCTACGGCGCCGAGATTGCGGCGCGAATCGCGGATGAGTTGTTCGATCATCTGGATGCGCCGGTGAAACGTGTCGCGGCGAAAGACACCTTCGTCGCCTACCAGCCGATACTCGAGGACGAGATCCTGCCGCAGTCGGAGGATCTGTTCAAGGCGATGGAGCAGCTCGCGAATTACTGAGGTGGCGCGGCTTATTCGCGACGCGGCCCGACGAGCCTTGTGTCAGAGCACGAGTTCAGAGTGTGGTTGAAAAACTATCTCGAACGGGTAGAGCAGACCTTCAGGTCCGCGTCGCAAGCCTCTATTTTGGATGTTCAGCGGGCGTAAGCCGGTGGCGGGCATTCGTCTGAGTTTGCGGAGGAAAGATTGTCGTCGGCTGAAGCCGACTCTACTCCTCAACGGCGGGCTTGGACGCTGGCCTGAACGCCAGCTCTACCGGAACGTTGTAAGGCGTATCCCGTAACAAAGCCCGCTACCTGCCCCTGCCCCTCATCCCGTCAATCGAGATGGGCCCCGCTCCGGTGAAGATCAGCGAAAACGCGATGGCCGCCAGGGCAAGCGGGAACTGGTAGTTCCCCTGAGCGGTAAAGCCGTTCTTCCAGTGCACGCCAAAGATCGCGACCGCCATGTCGATGCAGACGCACAGCGCAACGAAGCGCGTGAGGAAGCCGGCGATCAGCAGTATCCCGCCGCCGAATTCGGTTGCCGCCGAAAGATACGCTAGCCATCCGGGCAGGTGAATGCCGCGAACCGTGTCAACGAAATGGTGCATGCCACCGAATACCTTCGTGTATCCATGCGCAATCATGATTGCGCCCAGGACTAATCGCAGGACCAGCAGTCCCAGCGGTTGCATCCGCTCCAAGAAATTCAATTAGCTCTCCTGTGCCGCGGCCGCCAACGCCGCGTTCGCATCCTTGGCCGACTCAATGCGGTAGTTGATCGTGATGCCGCGCTGCGCCATTTCATTGAGGAACAGTTGTGCCGGGACGTCGATCTCCTGGCGAACGCCGCCACGCTTGCCGACCTGTCCATCGATCATCATCTGCAGCACAATCGACGCCGGCCACGCGGTAGTGCGCATCATCGAGGTGAGGCCCGTCGACTTGTCGGTGTAGTCCACCATGCTGAAAGACGCGGTGACATCACCGTGGTGCGCTTCCACCCGCAGGATGGTGAGCTCCGGTTCGTTGCCGCTGAACTTCTCCTCGAACAGCCGCGCCATGATCTGCCGCGGCGCGACCATCGCGCCGTCGATGCGCTGCTTCTCGCTGGAAAACAGTCCCAGGTCGTAAAGCGTGCGCAGCATACTGAGGTGCCCGGGATAGCGCAGGGTCTTTTCGAAACACTCACCGACCTTTCCCAGGAAGGTCTCCGGCAACGTCGAAGTGCCGCCCGAGGTGTGGAACGCCTCAAGCTCGGGAAAGCCTTCCATGCGGAACGATTCGATTTCGGTCAGTGGCTCGATGGTGACCATGTTTCCGTCGCGCAGAATCTTTGCCGGCTCGCAGTATTCGTTAATCAGTCCCTCCACCGAGAAGACCAGTTGATAGTTGAACGGCGGCTTTGGAGACTGCGGCAGTCCGCCGACATAGATCTTGAGCGCATCGGATTTGCCGCCAATGCGGCGCAGTAACTCGCCGCCCAGGATCGACGCCATGCCCGGCGACAGACCGCAATCCGGAGCGATGGCCACGCCCGCGGCATGGGCCTGCATTTCGTGTTTGAACTCCTGCTGGACAATAGTGTTGTTGCCGCCGAGATCGGCGAAATGACAGCCGGCGCGAATCGCCGCCTTCACCAATCCCAGGTTGTAAAAGTAAGGGACACAGGAGAGAACGCCATCATGGCCACGCATGACTTCCAGCGCAGCGCCAGTGTCGGCGGCATCGAACTGCCCAGCGCGCACTTTGTCGCTTCCGGCAAGCTGATTCACCTGAGCGACGGCCTGGTTCAGGCGCGCCGCGTCGTTGTCGGCGAGCGTCACCGACTGCACTCGCTCGCTGCGGGCCATGTCGTATGCGGCCGCCCGCCCCATCATTCCGGCTCCGATAACAAGAATTTTCATGATTGACCTGCCAAACAGAAATAGGATTGCGCTCGCACAGCGAACGTGGGAACTGCTTTGAGACTTGGCCAGAATTGACAGGATAAATCAGCGGAAGCGTTTAACAAAGCGGCGAAACACGTAACCCAGCGGCAGCTCTCGTGGAAGGGCCTCGACTCGCTTTTCGCTATTTGCTATTTGCCATTCGCTTTTCGATCAATCGACTCCATAACGGCATCAGCAACTACTCTGTTGCCTTGATGCTCGGTCCGTCCCCCGTCTCTTCCCGTCGTATAATGGAGGGATGCCCACTCGCCGAAATTCACTTCTGTGAGGCTTCCCGACGAATTGAGCTGGCCCTGGGGCGGGGCCGACGTGCCATGGAATTCCGACTTGTAAGTCCGTACAAACCGCAGGGCGATCAGGGCAGCGCCATCCAGGCGATGACGCGCGGCCTTGCCGACGGCGAGAAACACCAGGTGTTGCTGGGCGTCACCGGATCGGGCAAAACGTTTTCGATGGCCAAGGTCATCGAGAACCTGAACCGCCCCGCGCTCATCATGGCCCACAACAAGACGCTGGCGGCGCAGCTCTATCACGAGTTCAAGGCGTTCTTCCCGCACAATGCGGTCGAGTACTTCGTTTCCTATTACGACTACTACCAGCCGGAAGCCTATATCCCCGCGGGCGACGTTTACATCGAGAAGGAAGCGACGGTCAACGACGAGCTCGACAAGCTGCGGCTGTCGGCCACCAAGTCGCTCTTCGAGCGCCGCGACTGCATCATCGTCGCCTCGGTTAGCTGCATCTACGGCCTGGGCTCGCCTGAAGCGTATTACGGCATGCTGCTCTTTCTGGAAAAGGGGCAGAAGATTAAGCGCGACGAGATCACGCGCAAGCTGGTCGAGATTCTTTACGAGCGTACCGACGGCGACTTCCGCCGCGGAACCTTCCGCGTGCGCGGCGACATCATCGAGATCTTCCCCACGTACGACGACTCGGCCTATCGCATCGAGCTCTGGGGCGACGAAGTCGAATCGCTGGCGCAGATCGATCCGCTCTTCGGCACGGTGAAGCAGAAGCACTCGCGCTTGCCGATTTACCCGAAGACGCACTACGTGATGAAGCCGGAGCGAAAGAACGCCGCGGTCACGTCGATCCTCGAGGAGCTGGCGTGGTGGGAGGTTGAACTGGAAAAGCAGGGCCGCATCGTCGAGGCGCAGCGAGTGCATCAGCGCACGCGCTTCGATCTGGAGATGATCAAGGAGATGGGCTACTGCCACGGCATTGAAAACTATTCCCGGCACTTCACCGGCCGCCTGCCGGGCGAACCGCCGCCGACGCTGCTGGACTATGTTCCCCGCGACTACCTGCTTTTCATGGACGAATCGCACCAGACCGTGCCGCAAGTACATGGCATGTGGCATGGTGACCGCTCGCGCAAGCAGAACCTCATCGAGTACGGCTTCCGCCTGCCCAGCGCGCTGGACAATCGCCCGCTGACCTTCGAGGAGTTCGAGCACCGCGTCAACCAGGTGGTCTACGTATCGGCGACGCCGGGCCCGTATGAGCTGACGAAGTCGGCTGGCGAGGTGATCGAGCAGATCATCCGGCCGACCGGGCTCATCGACCCCGAGGTCGAGGTGCGTCCGGTGAAAGGCCAGATCGACGATCTGCTGCACGAGATTCGCGAGCGCTCCAAGAAGAACGAGCGCGTGCTGGTGACGACGCTGACCAAGCGCATGGCCGAGGATTTGTCCGAGTATTACGCCGAGGTCGGCGTTCGCTGCCGCTACATGCATTCGGAGATCGAGACCCTGGAGCGCATCAAGATCCTGCGCGACCTGCGCAAGGGCGAGTTCGACGTGCTGATCGGCATCAACCTGCTGCGCGAAGGACTCGACTTGCCGGAAGTTTCGCTGGTGGCGATTCTCGACGCGGACAAGGAAGGGTTCCTGCGCTCGGCGGGCTCGCTGATCCAGACTATCGGACGCTGCGCCCGCAACGTGGAGGGCCGCGCGATTCTCTATGCCGACCGCATGACCGACTCGATGAAAAAGGCGATCGACGAGACTTACCGCCGCCGAGCCATTCAGCAGGCCTACAACGAAGAGCACGGCATCACGCCGGAGAGCATCGTCAGGCCGCTGGATATGTCGCTGGTGGCGGTTGCGAACGCCGACTACGCCGACCTTACCAATGAGGTGGAAGGTGTGCCGGAGTTTCGCTCGCAGGAAGATCTCGATGCCTACATCGCGAAGCTGGAAGCCGATATGCGCGAGGCGGCCAAGCGCTTCGAATTCGAGAAGGCGGCGAAGCTGCGTGATACGGTGCGGGATTTGAGGACCAAGGAGTTTATGTTCACGTAGGATCGGCAGAGCGCTTGCATCAACAACAATGGCGGACCAAAGGTCCGCCATTTCTTTATCTGGTAGTTGATTGCCTACGGCTGGCAGCGGTCTTTACTGCGTCAGAATCATCAATGGCTGCTGCCGGGCACAATTGCTGGTGCAGGTAGAAACCTGCGGGGGCGCCGGAATCGACCCGGAGATGGTGTTGTTCGAGGTCTGGATGATCGTGGTCTGTGGAGTACCGCTTTGGCCGTTCACGGTTTGGTCGGCGACGTAAACCTTCTGGGAAGTAGGGTCCGAGGCGATCCAGGCAGCGGTGGTATCGCTCGGCAGCGTGACGGTCGATAGCAGGCTGAAGCTGTTCTGGCTGACGACGCTTACGTCGTTCGATCCCGCGTTCGCAGTGAAGAAGTTCGAGCCGTCCAGCAGGGCGGTCACGCCGACTGGGTTGGTTCCCACGGGCGCCGTCTTCAGCAGTGGAATCTGGGGATTGTTCGAAGGATTAATCGACGAGCTATCGAAGACGCTGACCGTGTTGTCTCCCCCGTTGGTTATGTAGAGGCGATTCCGGTTCGGGTCGACGAAAGCGTAGTTGGGCTGCATGCCCAGCGGCGCGTTCGCGGCGATATAGTCATACCCCGATAAGATCAGGTTCAGAGTTGGCGGGTGCGCAGGCGTGCCATCGCCCTGGGTGACAATGCAAATCCAGCCTTGCGGAGTTACCGCCAAGGCCACAGCATTCGGGCCCAGACCGTTCTGCTCCGTGAGCGTGGTCTTCACGCCGGGCCCAGCGGGATTGAACACGGTCAGCGAGTTGTCGCCCTGGTTGATGATGTAGATGTAGCCGCCGCCCGGTCCCTGCACCATGGCGGTCGGGTTGGCCCCGACACAAGTTGTATTCGACACCGACAGCGTCGCAGTGTTGATAGTGCTGATTGAGCCTGAGGTGCCACAGAGGGAGCTCGGCCCGGTATTTAGAACGTACATGGAGCTGTTAAGTGAGGACGTGAGGGCGATGGGATGAGATCCCGGCAGTAACGAGACGGTGGTGATCGGCCCAGCGAGAGTCGGCAGGTATTGCATCACCGTATCGTCGCCGGCATTGGCAACGTAAAGAGAAAGCGAGTTGGTGGGGAAGGCTTCCGCGCTGGTGCCCTTGCCCATGGGATTGACCGCGAGGTTGGTGTCGCCGGAGACATCGATCTCCGTCGTGCTCCCGTCGCCCTGAGGGTTGTTATTCACTACCCAGGCAAAATGGCTAGTCTGAGGCTGCCCCCCTGGACTGAGAATCGGATTGGCGACCGGGCGATATTGGTCTCCACATCCAACTTCCGCCAGTAAGGCAAACGCGATCAATGCTATAAAGATGGTGCTACGCGAAACCCTCATCCACGCTCCCACGCTGGAATGCCCAACTTGTATCAAAGATGCAGCAGGAATTTACATTGTACTAGGGCTGCTAGGGCGAGGCATAGCCAAGCCACACTGCCTTCTTCAGAAACACGCAACCCGTTGCGAGGTTGCGGCAGATTAGGACGAACCGCCATGCAAGTCAACTCTGCAACAGGTCTTCCATCTCTTTTTCGCCGATAACCGCGACCCCGAGCTCGCGCGCCTTATCCAGCTTCGATCCGGCGTCAGCGCCGGCCACGACGTAATCCGTTTTCTTGCTGACCGAGCCCGCGACCTTTCCTCCGGCATCTTCGATCTGCTGTTTCGCCTGGTCGCGCGTGTGCCGCTCGAGTGTTCCGGTGAGAACGAAAGTTTTGCCCGCCAGCGTGGTGCCGCGTTTCTTCTTCTCGCCCGTGAACTTCACCCCGGCCTTCTCCAGCTGCTTCACCAGGGTTACGTTCTTGGGCTCGGCAAAGAATTCACAAATTGCCGCCGAAACGCGTGGCCCGATTTCGTTCACCTGCTGGAGCTCTCCCTCGCTAGCGGCCATCAACCCTTCGATCGAGCCAAAATGTTCCGCCAGAAACTGCGCCGTTCTTTCACCGACAAAGCGAATGCCCAGCCCGTAAATCACGCGATCCAGGGGCAGCTTCTTCGAGTTCTCGATCTCCTTCAGAATGTTGTCGGCTGACTTCTTACCCATGCGCTCCAGCTTGAGCAGTCCGTCTTCGGTCAGGCTGTAAATATCAGCGACGTTCTTCACCATGCCGGCTTCGACCAGCTGATTCACCAGCGCGTCACCCATGCCTTCGATGTTCATCACCCCGCGCGAGGCGAAATGGCGAATGCTCTCGCGCAGCTTGGCCGGACAGTTGGCGTTGACGCAGCGATGGTCGGCCTCGCCCTCGGCGCGGACCACGTGTCCGCCGCATACCGGACAGCGCTCCGGCATATGAAACTTCTTGTGGCCGCGCGGCTTGTCTTCCAGCACCTTCACGACCTTCGGAATCACATCGCCGCCACGCTCCACCAGTACCCAGTCTCCGATGCGCACCCCCAGCCGCTCTATCTCGTCCATGTTGTGCAGCGTGGCACGACTGACGGTAGTGCCGCCGATGGGTACGGGCTTCAGCCACGCCACCGGCGTCAGCTTGCCGGTGCGTCCTACTTGCACCTGGATGTCTTCGATCTGGGTTTCACCTGAGTGCGCGGCGTACTTGAAAGCGATGGCCCAGCGCGGGCCTTTGCCGGTGAAGCCCAACTCCTGCTGCAGGCCGATACGGTCGACCTTGACGACGATGCCGTCGGTTTCGTAGGGCAGCTTGTCGCGCTCGGCTTCCCACGCGCCGATAAATTTCCAGACCTCGTCAATGCTGTGCACCAGCCGGTGATTGGGATTCACCTTGAAGCCTGCGGCCTGCAAGGCCTTCAACGCTTCGGAATGCCGGTCGAAAATCGTGTGGCCGTCGACCAACAGCCCGTACGCGAAGAAGTCCAAACGACGGCGCGCCGTGATCTTCGGATCCAGTTGCCGCACCGTGCCGGCGGTAGCGTTGCGGGGATTGGCGAATTTCGCCAGACCCTTCTCCTCCTGTTCCTCGTTCATGCGAATGAACGATGTGCTCGGCATCAGCAGCTCGCCGCGAACTTCGAAGGCTTCGGGCAGCCCGGCTTTCTTCAGCTGCTGGGGCGAGATGTTAAGCGGGATGCTGCGGATGGTGCGCACGTTCGCGGTGACGTCCTCGCCCGCCGTACCGTTGCCACGGGTGATGCCCAATGCCAGCCTTCCCAAGTCGTAACGCAGAGCCATCGACATACCATCGAGTTTCAACTCGCAGACGTAATCGACTTTGGTAACGCCGGTCAGATCGTGGACGCGCCGCCCCCAGTCGCGCAGCTCGCCTTCGCTGGTGGTCTTGGCCAGTGATAGCATCGGCGTGGAATGCTGCACGCTGGCGAACTGCCCGCTCACCTGCCCGCCAACACGCTGGGTCGGCGAGTCGGGCGTAATCAGTTCGGGATGTTTCGACTCCAACTCGATCAGCTGGTCCATCAGGCGATCGAATTCGGCGTCGGTGATGTCGGGATCGTCGAGCACGTAGTAGCGATGCTCGTGGTAGCGAATTTTGTCGCGCAATGCGTCGAGCTTTTTCTGGAGGTCTTTGCCGGCAGGCATGAAGCAATTATGCAGTGGCCAGTGGCCAGTGACTAGTGGTCAGAGTTTAGGGATAGGAAAGGGGATGATGAATAGTGACCGGGTGCCCCGGGTCTCGCGGTTTTCGAGACTTGGGGGTTTTCGCAGCCGAGAGATGCTGGTAAGGGGCAGCTGCCATTGAAGGTAGCGGCCCCCTACGGCTGTGCGAGGCAGGCTCGGGTTAAATTCTTACCCCAATCCGGACTGCGACCGGTCGTGGAAAACCTCGGGGTCTCGAACCCCGCGAGACCGCGGGGCACCCGGCGTCCCAACATCTCGCGTAAAATCAAGCTCGGCATCGCGCTGGCAACTGGCCACCGGCAATCGGCGGCCTGACAACCCACAACTGACAACTGGCAACCGACAACTGACAACTGCCTTTGAAACATCTCCTCAACAAGTGGACCGTCTTTCTCCTGGCCGTGCTGAAGCCGCTCGGCATCTGGGGCGTGCTGGGCTTTGCCGCCGTCGACGCCGCCTTCCTGGGCATGCCGCTCGACGCCATCGTTGCCGGCTACGCCTATGCCGACCCTAGGCGCTTTCTGCTCTACGCGGCCATGGGCGCCGCAGGATCGGCGCTGGGCAGCATCGTCATTTACCTCATCGGCTACAAGGGTGGAGAGGTGCTGCTGGTCAAACGCATCGGTCAGCAGCGCTTTGACCGGATCACGGCCTCCTTCGAGCGGCACGGATTCCTGGCGATCATGCTGCCTTCCATGCTGCCGCCGCCCACGCCGTTCAAGCTGTTTGTACTGTCGGCCGGCGTCGCCGAGATGAGCTTCGGTCATTTCCTGATGGCCATCTTCTTCGGCCGGTTGATCCGTTTCTCGCTGGTCTCGCTGATCGTCATCCGCTACGGTCCGCAGATTCTGGGCTTCGTCGGCGGCATGGTCCACAACCACCTGCGCTACCTGATCGCGATAATCGCAGTGGCGATCCTCATCGGATGGTGGGTGTGGCGGCTACGCAAGCGCCGTTCGCTCAAGAAATCCGGGCCGGTTACCCAATCCTGAGAACATCGCGGGCAAAGGAAAAGGCCGAACGGCAAGCGTCCGGCCTCGTGCTCCAACTCAAGAACTAGTTATGCGGCTAGTGAATGGCTGACAGCCCGTTCCCGGCTGAGGAGGTAGCCAATCCCAAAGAATGCGCCCGCAAACAGCAGGTCAGAGACCACCGCTGTGCGGAAGAAGGGCAGACCCGCGGCGTAGCACAGCATGAGGCCGCCGAGCGTCTTGGGGTACATATGCCAGACCATCCACACGGCGAAGTTGCTGATCAGGAAAAACGAGACTGAGCCGAGCAGCGTGGTCGCGCCAATACGCACCGCCGAGAACCCCTTAATGAGCACGCCGCCCAACAGGATCATTGCGGCGTACCACGCCCAGGTCACGAAGTGGTCGGGCGTTACCGAGTAGCCGTAGGTGACGCGCGTGAGATAGATATCCGACGCTGCCAGAATCGCAATGGGTACCCACATCTGCTTGCGCGGCATGCGCGCCCCAAAGTACAGCAGAGAGGCGAGGACGGGAGTAAAGCTAAACGGCAGCGCGACCCATCGGATGTGGACAGCCGCGGCAATAACGACAAAAAGATAAGCCAGCATCGAGCACCTCGTCTGTTGATTGTGAACATCGCCCGACCCTGCGTCAAGGGCCGTAGCAGGATTCTGCAAAACCAGGCGGCTACCGCTGCCCGGGCGGTTGCTCCAGGTTTTCCAGCGACGGAGGCCGGCTGGAATTCATGCCCTCGTCTGCGACGCGCAGCTCGGGATCGAGCAGCACGAACCCACCCAACGGCGCCCGCCGCGACGATGGGTAGCTATAGCGCAGATCCTGGAACTCCACCAGATATCCCGGATGATCCTCCGGATTCTCTTCCTGCCGGGCGTAAGGGAACGCGGCCCAGTCGAGATAGACCCGTCCGAAGTGCGAGCGCTCGGCCGCCAGAATCGCAGGCGTCTGCGGCTGTTTGTAGAACTGGATGCCGGCGTCGTTATTGACATCCGGCCCCTGCGAATTCACCGGAACCGTTTCGAAGAAGTCTCTTGTCTCGACTACGCCATGCCAGCGAAACGGATTGATCATGTACGGGTACGCGCCGACCCGAAGCGGCTGCTCCTGGTGATAGACAAACGAGTTCAGCGCCGTGACCGCCCGGCGATGCTGGTAGTCTCGCACGCCCCAGATGATCACTACACAGATCAGCGCGGCGATGGCGCCTGCTCGCCCACGCGGAACTTTGCTGCGTGCCCCAACTTCCTGGCTGACGAGGTCGAGCAATCCGGGTATCGCCAGCCCTGCGATAAGGGCCAACAGCATGAGCGGCTCGACGATGTAGACGATATCCCACGAGTACCAGCGGAAGTTGAACGGCTCAAACAGCCGTATGCCATAGGCCGTGGTGTAGTCCAGCAGCAGATGGCTCAGCGCGGCAAGCAGCGCGCAGAAATAGAGAAATCCCCAGCGCACCGGAGGAACTTTGGGCATTGCAGAGCTAAGACGGCGGCGGCGGTATCGGTGGCCCATCCAAACCAGGCCGAGCACGGCTGCCGCTATGAACGGCACTCCGACAAAGCTGTGGGTGATACCGCGATGATGTTGCAACCCGGCAATTGATCCCCTGAGCGACCAGACGACGTCAATGTCGGCGGCCTCGGCGGCGAGCACCATGGTCACCGTGGCCAGCGCGGTCTTGCGATTGAAGCCGGAGCGCCCCAAGCACGCCCCGGTCAGCATATGTGTGACAGGATCCAAGCGCTCTATCCTAACCGATCAGGGTTGTGAAGAGAGTAACCCGGATTTATTCGTGTTTGGTGTTGCCCGCCAGCAGATCGACTACGTGCGGCAGGATTTCGATCACCGTTCGTAATGATTGTTCAGCGCCGCTCGGGCTGCCGGGGAGGTTGAGGATTACGGTTCGTCCCCGGATGCCACAGATCCCGCGACTGAGGATGGCGTAAGGCGTGTGCTCCAACCCAGAGGCGCGCATCTTTTCCGGGATCCCTTCGATAAACCGGGAGCAGATCGCGCGCGTAGCTTCGGGCGTTACGTCGCGTTCGGCGATGCCAGTGCCGCCGGTGGTGACGATCAACTGCACCTGATCGCTAAGATCGATCAACGCGGATTCAATCGTTGCCTGCTCGTCGGGAACGATTTCCTGTCGCAAAACCTCGAAGCCGCTCTGGCGCAGCAGTTCTGCCACGGCGGGGCCGGAGAGGTCAGGACGCTCGCCTCGGGCGCTAGAGTCGCTGACGGTGAGTACGGCGGCAGTTTTCATAATGGCCGTGATATCGATAACCAAGTCGAACGGGTGGCAGGCTGAAGGCGTGCTCCACCCGCCCGTTCTTACTTCCGGGGTTTCTCGCCCGATCCTCTTTTATAATCCCCGCTTTTGCCGCCCGACTTGCGCAGCAGTACGACCTCGCGAATCTCTATGCCTTTATCCAGCGCCTTGCACATGTCATACACTGTCAGGGCTGCCACCGATGCAGCCGTCAGCGCTTCCATCTCTACTCCCGTCTCGGCGGTGGTGCGTACCAGGGTGCGAATCGCAATACCGTCACTCTGGACCTGGGCGTAGACCTCGATCTTGCTCAGTGGAAGCGGGTGGCACATGGGAATGAGATCTGCAGTTTTTTTGGCGGCCATGATGCCTGCGACGCGCGCGACCTCCAGGGGATCGCCTTTCGGATTTTGCGGCAGCGCCCGAAGGACCTCGCGGCTCATGGCAACGAAGGCGGAAGCCTCGGCCTCGCGCACGGTCGGCTCTTTGCCCGAAACGTCGACCATCGAAGCGCGGCCTGCCTCATCGTAATGCGACAGCTTCTTTTTCGGCTTCATGAATTCATCAACACCGTAATCATCTCGGCCGTCCTAAACTGCTCCTTGTCCGGAGGTACCACAATGTAGCAGTTCGCCCGCGAGGCGGCCATCAGGTCGCCCGATCCCTGCCAGTGAATCCACTCTACCTCGGGCCGTTCGATCGTCCCGGATAACCTTGCCGGAAGAAATCGTGTCAGCCCGGTCTTGCTGGTGAATTCGTTCTTGAGCAGGGCTTGTGCGAACGGCAACGGTTGCGGTGCGGCTCCGGCCAGCGCGTCCAGCACCGGCCGGACGAAAAGCTGAAACGTCACCATCGTCGACACCGGATTGCCCGGCAAGCCGAAGAACGGAGTTGTGTCCACTCCGTCCCTCATCTCTCCGAAGACGATCGGCTTGCCCGGTTGAATCAGTGCGCCGGTGAAGAAAAACTTCGTCTCGAACGATGCCAGCACCTGCTCGACCAAATCGTACTTGCCCATCGAAACCCCGCCGGTGATGAGCAGCAGATCGGCTTCCATTCCCTTGCGCAACAGCAGCGCCAGTTCGTCGGCCTCGTCCCGGGCCACCGGCAGGATCAGCGGGTCCGCGCCTGCGGCCTGCACCTGCGCTGCCAGCGAGTAGCTGTTCGAGTTACGAATCTCGTTCGCCCCCGGACGCAGGTTGATATCCACCAGTTCGTCGCCCGTGGCGAGGATCGCTACGCGCGGCCGTCGATGCACGGCCACCTCCGCTCGTCCGATCGCCGCAGCCACCGCCACGATCGCGTGATTCACTCGCGTGCTTCGCGCAACCATGATGTCGCCCGCGCGCGCCTCTGATCCGGCGGCTACTACATTCTCGCCCGCGCTCACTGAGCGCTGTACCGTCACGAGCTCTCCGTTACGCTCAGTGTATTCCAGCATCACCACTGCGTCGGCCCCTGCGGGAACGGGAGCGCCCGTCATGATCTCGACTGCCTCCCCGGCGCTCACGCGGATATCGCTCTCCGACACTGACGCTCCCGCTCGAATCTCTCCCATGACATTCAAGAGGGAGGGCACATTCCTGGTATCGGCGGCGCATACGGCAAAGCCGTCACGCGTCGATCTGGGGAAGGGCGGGAAGTCGCGATCGGCTTGCAGGTCCTCGGCCAATGCGAGCCCCAGGGCTTCCAGGAGGGACAGCATCTCTGGATCTGTTGGACGCAGCCCTGAAGCGTATTGCTCGACACGTTTCCGTGCGTCGAGAAACGAGGGGATCTCAGGTTCGGGTTTGCTGGCCATGAGGAAATACCACAGGAATTTTACTGGAGGAATATGAGGCTGGGTCGCAGTTCGTTTGAACGCGATGCCCCAGGTTCACCTATCGCTCGGCCAACCTGGGACATCCCGCAAAAGAGACATTACTTCTTTGGCGCTTTCGACTTGCCGTAGCTGGTCTGGACAGACGCGCCGATCGTGGCGAGCATCTGTTTGGACGCATCTGCGTATTTGCCGTTCGGCTGCAGCTCCAGATACTTATTAAACGCTTCGGCTGTTCCCTCGGGCGCGACCATCTTGTTGTCTTTCATCGTCGCCTTGCCGATTAAATCGACGCCCTTCCAGTAGTAAGCGTCAGCGCGGTTGGGATCGATCTGGATGGCCTTGTCGAAGGCGGCAATGGCTTCGTCGACCTTGCCAGTGTTGGTCAGCACGGCGCCCTCGTTGTAGTAGTACGGGCCGGCGTTGGTCGGGTCGGCCGCGGCCGCGGCCGCATATTCCTGGACAGCTTTATCGGTCTGGCCAGACTTGGCATACGCGTCGGCCAACTGCGCCATGTAAGGACCGCTAGTTGGCTTGATGGCCAGCGCCTTCTGGTAGGACTCAACCGCATCCGAGTACTTCTTGGCGCCCCGCTGGGCATCGCCCAGGTAAGCCCACACCAGGTCCTGTTCCGGAGCGCTCTGCGCGGCCGGCTGCAGGATGGCGATGGCCTGATCGTAATTGCCCGCGCCCTCTAGATCCTTGGCCTGCTTCAGCGTCTCGTTCAGGCTCTTGATCTTTTCATTCTGCTTCTGGGCGGCTTCCACCTTGGCGCGCTGCTCCTCCGACATGCCGGAGCCCCGCTCCTTGAGCAGATCAAAATCGACGACCTGTTCCTGGCCCGCTGCAATCGGAATATTGTTGTGCTCGTCGATCGGGCTGCCGTTGACCATCAAGGTGGCCTTGTAGGTGCCGATGTAAATTCCGATCGACCTATACTCGCCGTTCTCACACTTCAGGTTGTACTTTCGTCCTGTCTGGGAATCGTAGACAACGATCGTGGCTCCGTTGTACGGCTTGCCGCTCTGGTCCTTGCAGACGCCTTTAATCGATCCTTCCATCTGGGCCCACGATGGGGCGGCGCACATGCCCAGCACAAACAGCGTGACAGCGACATTTATGTATTTCCGCATTGTTTCCTCCAGCGCCATGAAGCCGCGTCTATACCGCTTGTCGCACGGTCTCCAGCGTTGATCTTGAAAATTTTCCTCATGAAAAGTCCCGGACCGCAGTCTGCGACAGGTAAGAGATAGGATCGACCGCGCCTGCTGCCGCGAATGCCCGCAGCCGCAGAACGCAACTGTCGCAACTGCCACACGCCTGGTCCTCCCGGCTGTAGCATGACCACGTTAAATGGAACGGAGCGCCCAATTCAAGGCCACGCCTCACAATCTCGTGTTTACGCAGCGCGATCAACGGCGTCTCAATTTGGATGCGGCCTTCCCTGGTTCCGGCGACGATGGCGCGATTAAACGCCTTATAAAACTCGGGACGGCAGTCGGGATAGCCCGAGCTGTCCTGCTGCACCGCGCCGATGTAGATGCGCTCAGCGTCCAGCACCTCGGCCCAACTGACCGCGGCCGACAGAAAATGGGCATTGCGAAAGGGAACGTAGGTGACCGGAATTTCGGCGCCGATGTGCTGCGGCGCGTCGGGAACATCGATGTTGGCGTCGGTCAGCGCCGAGCCGCCGATCAAGCGGAAGAATGGCGTCTTCACGATCAGCCGCCGATGGATATCGAGCGCCTCGCAGATGCCGAGGAACGAAGTTTGCTCGCGCGCTTCGGTGCGCTGCCCGTAACTGATGTGCAGCGCCGCCACATTGTCCGCGCCGTAATCGCGGACGGCCAGCGCCGCACACGTGGCCGAGTCCATACCGCCACTGAGTGAAACGACGACTTGGGATTTGTCTTTGGTCATGACCTTGCTGTTCGCTATTCGCCTTTGCCGACTCTGAGACCACCTAATTCTGGGCTAGAACGCATCCGGGAGTCGGTTCGAAAAAGACCCGCCCTACGCCAAAGCAGGGCGTAGAACGGGGCACCCCGGATATTCGATCTCCATGTTTCGTCAGACCTTTACGATGTACCTCTGGCGAAAAGCAAATAGCGAGAAGCGAAAAGCGTTCTCACACTCCCTTTACCTGTGGTTCCCAGATGAACTTGTGAATCTGTAATCCCAGCCGCGCGTTGACATCGTCAGCCAGCATCCACTGCGCCAGGTCCTGCGGATCGAGCAGGCAATTCGACACATCGCGAGTCCCCGCGGCAGTCTTGCGGAATGCAGGCGAGAAAATGACGGACGCCTTTGCATCGAGCCCATGCTCGCGAGTAAAGTCGCGCGCGAACTCGTAGTCGTCCCGGCTGGAGATCACGAACTTCACTTCGTCACGCGGCGTCAGGTGGCTCAGGTTCTCCATGCGGAAGCGGCCGCCCTCGCCCGAGTCGGGACACTTTACGTCGACAATCTTCACCACTTCCTTCGGCACACGCTCCAGCGGCCGCTCGCCACTGGTCTCGATGAGGAGTCGGTAGCCAGCCTGGATGAGCCGCTCCATCAGCGGAACGAGTTCGCGCTCCTGCAGCAGAGGCTCGCCGCCGGTGATCTCGACCAGGCCGCCCTTGGGCGAGAGCCGACGGACTTCCGCTTCGATCTCCTCCAGCGTCATGCGCGAGCCGCCCTTGAAGGTGTATTCGCTGTCGCACCAGGAACAGCGCAGGTTGCAGCCCGCCAGACGCACGAAGATACACGGCAGTCCGGCGTAGGAGGACTCGCCCTGCAGCGACTTGTAGATTTCGATGATCTGCATCAGGTAGTGGGAGACATCCCGCAAAACTTCGGGTGCCCCGGGTCTCGCGTCGCACCGACTACTCGCAATAACGTGCCGTCGTCGTGTCCGTCTCCCAGATGGTGACGTCCTTCACTTTCACCCGGCCTTTGGTGCTCTGCTTCAGCCGCGAATTCGTCTCGTCGTAAAAATATTTAGCCAGGTTCTCCGCCGATGGGTTGATGGTGTCGAACGGCTTGAGCTCGTTAATCATCTCGTGGTCGAGATAATTCATCACCGGCCGTAGCACGTCCTTCAGTTCCTTGAAATCGAGCAGCAGGCCGGCCTGGTCGAGTTCGGCGCCGCTGAGGGTGACGCGCACGCGATAGTTGTGGCCGTGCGGCTTCTCGCACTTGCCGCGATAGTTGCGCAGGAAATGTCCGGCGGAAAATGTGTCTTCAACAGTGACTTCGAACATGAGCTCCAGCCGTAACAGAGCAAATAGGCGGGTTACGGCGAAGCAACTATTTTACAGGGTTTGGGCGTAAGATAAGCGGCAAAGGGAGAGTCATACAGCGTCGCCCGACCTTCCGAAGAAGCCAACCATGAGCACGATTGTAAATATTATCGTTAAGGATCCGGAGATCCTGGGTGGAACACCGGTCTTTCGGGGAACACGCGTACCGTTTCAGGCGCTGCTCGATTATCTTGAGGGGGGCCAGACGCTGGCGGAGTTTCTGGAGGATTTTCCTACCGTTACACGAGAGCAGGCAGTCGCAGCCCTCGAAGCCGCTAAGAGTCTTCTGGTTGGTCAGCTTTGAATGAGAGTGCTCCTGGACGAATGCATTCCGCGAAAGTTTAAGTCCGAATTGATCGGTCAGGAATGCAGCACCGTGCCGGAATGCGGGCTTGCGGGTAAGAAAAATGGCGAACTCCTGGCCATGGCGGAGAAGCAAGGTTTTGATGCCTTTATCACTTTAGACCGCGGTATCCAGTACCAGCAAAATCTAGCGGGACGAGCGATAGCGGTACTCATCGTCCGAGCGAACTCGAATCGGCTGACGGACCTTCTACCTCACGTCGCCGCGTGTCTCGATCAACTCGCCAACATAGTGCCCGGCTCGGTTACGACGATAGGATGAGGGCCGGATAAAGTTTGGGCGAGTCGCTTCAGCGGTGGCGGAGTTGGTGTCGCCGATATCTTCAACGAATTTATGACGGGTATCCAAGATTTTGTTACACGGCTCCAAGGCGCGACAGGTTAGTTCGATGACCTTGCGGTGGCTTTCACCTCATGCGTCTTCGTGGGGGTAGGTGTAGAAGGTTCCCCAGATGATTGCGTTTGGATTCGACTCAGCCCTCATAGCAATCTCCTCCAACTCCTCGTTCAGTTCGGACGGATCGACCTGCGATAAAGGCTTTTCATTCTCAACGTCCACGACATAAAGCTTGCAACCGGCCGCGACCTCCTCGGCATTCGCCCGAAATTCCTCGGGATTGCTGGCCCACGTAATGATGTGGGAATACGCGCCTGCGTGAGACTTTTTCTCTTCACCGTCGAACCCGCTCCAATCCCTGGGAACGATCGGCTTGAGATGGACCAGACCCATCCACAATTCGCGCTTGCTCATTGATCAACACCTGCTCGTCACGATCCGAAGAATTCTTCCACCTTCTTCACGTCCGTTGTCCGTCCATACTTCGGCAGGCTGTCGAGGAAGACGCGCCCGTACCGTTTACTGAGTATCCGATTATCCAGCAGGCACAGCAGCCCGCGATCGTGCAGCGAACGGATCAGCCGGCCGAAGCCCTGCTTCAGCGAGATCACTGCGCTCGGCACCTGGTACTCGAAGAACGCGTTGCCGCCATCTTCGTCGATCGCTTTAATTCGTGCCGCGACCACGGGATCGTTGGGCACCGCGAAGGGCAGCTTGTCGATGATGACGCAGCTCAACTGCTCGCCCTGCACGTCGACACCCTGCCAGAACGACGACGTGGCAAACAGCACCGCGTTCGGGCGTCATGCGAAATTCGTCGAGCAGCGCGTTCTTTGGCGCCGAGCCCTGCAGCAGCATGGGAAATTCCAGCTCACCCAGCAGCCGATCATACAGCTGGTTCATCAGCGAGTAGCTGGTGAACAGGCAGAACGCCCGCCCGCGCGTGATCTCCAGCAACTGCCGCACCCGCTGCGACGCCTTCTCCACGAAGCGGGGATCGCGCGGATCAGGCAAATCGGGCGGAATGTACAGCAGCGCCTGGCTCTCGTAGTCGAAGTGCGACGGCACCACCAGCTCGCGCGCATGCTGGATGCCAAGCCGATTGGTGATGTACTCGAAGCCGCCAGACACCGCGAGCGTCGCCGAGGTCAGCACCGCAGATTCAAGATGCTCGAACAGCGTGTTGCGCAGAATGTCGGAGACGGTGATCGGCGTGGCCTGCAGAAAAACGTTGTGCTGCCCGCCACGGCGTTCCCCACGGCGCTCGATCCAGAAGACCGTGTTCTTCTGCTGCGCCTCCATCACGAAGCCCAGCTGCACCCGCAGCTCCTCGACCCGCCGCGACATCGCGTGTACTTCTTCCGGCTTCTTCGGGATCGCCTGCAGCTCGGTGTAGAGATGGTTCAAAGCATTTTGCAGGCCGAGATACTCGTCGCCATTTTCTTCCAGAAACTCTGCGCGGTTCTCGAAGGCAAATCGGCCGTCGCCCGGCGGCAGGATCGCGAAGAAAAGTTGCGAGTGTTCGCGCACCCTTGCCGATGCCTGCAGCACATCGGCAACAGGAATATCCGCGCGGCGCAAGGTGTTCTCCACATCGCGCAACAGGTCGTCGATGCGCAGATTCGAAACCGTCACGCCGAAGTAATCCGCAGCGACATCTTCCAATTCGTGCGCCTCGTCGAAGACCACCACGCCTGCGTCGGGCAGCACGCCGGCGTCGGGCGAGCGATCCATCGAGGCCTTGATCGCCAGGTCGGCGCAGAACAGGTGATGGTTGACGATGATGATGTCGCTTTCCAGCGCGCGCCGCCGCATCTCGGTGATGAAGCAGCGGTCGAACTGCTGGCAGTCGGCGCCGATGCAGCGATCGGTGCGTGCGTCGAGCTTCGGCCACAGGTGGCTGGTCTCGGGCAAGCTCGGCCAGCTCGGCGCGGTCGCCGGTCTCCGTCGTCTTCTCCCAGTCGCTGATGATGCGGAACTGGTTGATCTCCTCCAGGCCGTTCAGCACCGGCTGCGAGGTGAGGTCGTAGAGTTTCTTGCGGCAGAGATAGTTGCTGCGCCCCTTCATGTAGCAGACGCGCAGCTCGCCCAGGTGTTCTTTCAGGAACGGAACGTCTTTGTAGAAGAGCTGCTCCTGCAGCGTCTTGGTGCCGGTCGAGATGATGACCCGCTTGCCCGAGCGAATCACCGGCAGCAAGTATGCCAGTGTCTTGCCCGTACCGGTGCCTGCCTCGACGATGAGATGCCGCTTCTCCTGCAGCGCCTGCTCAACCGCTTCGGCCATCTGCAATTGACCGCGGCGAAATTCGTACGCGGGATGCGTACGGGCCAGCAGTCCTCCGGGGCCGAAAAACTGGTAGAGCGACGGCAGCCGCGCGGCCAAGGTTGCGGGTTGTGAGGTGGACGACACGGTGCGAGGAGTCTTGTCCCTATAATAGCCGTACGGGTCGAATCAGTGTGGCAGCGTTGGATGATTCGCATCCGGCGCGAAATTCAAGCCCGTCCCTTGACCGAGTTTTCACAACTCCGAAAGAGCTTACTTGAGCCGTCGCATTCAATACGAAGAGAAGAGCAAGGCCCATCGCGGCGATCTGCCGACGCTGGGAACGCTGGCCATTGTCGGCCGCCCGAACGTCGGCAAGTCCACGCTGTTTAACCGGCTGGTCGGCTCGCGCCGCGCCATTGTCGGCGACGAGCCCGGCATCACCCGGGACCGCCTGTACGGCGATATCGAGTGGGCTGGACGACGCCTGCGCGTGGTCGACACCGGCGGCATCGTGCCCGACGACAAGGCGCTCATTCCGTCTGAGATTTTTCGCCAGGCCCGCGTGGCGCTGGAAGAAGCCGATGCCATCGTGATGGTGGTCGACGGCCGTACTGAGCTGGCTTCGCCCGACATCGAGTTGGCGCGACAGCTGCTGCGCACCGGCAAGCCCCTGCTGCTGGCAGTGAACAAGGTGGATACGCCGAAGCTGGAACCCTATGCCGAGGAGTTTCGCAGGCTGGGAATCAAGGAGTTGTTTCCGATATCCGCCGAGAATGGCAACGGCATCGCGGAGCTGCTGGAGCATGTGATTGGACTGATGCCTGCGCAGGGTTCTTCCGCCGCGGAGGAACCGCAGATCCCTCGACTGCGTTCGGTCGCTGAACGCGACCTCACTCCGCTCGGGATGACAACTCGAAAAGGGGACGTCACTTCGGTCGGGATGACAATCGAAGGGGGAGGTGAGAGTTCCTCCTCCGCAGCAGACGAAGAGGACGAAGGCGACGAGTCGACGCAGGCCGATGAGGCCGAGCAGAAAGAAGTCAAGGTCGCGATCATCGGACGGCCGAATGTCGGCAAATCAACTTTGCTGAACGCGCTGACCGGCACCGGACGCGCGATCGTCTCGCCGGTTGCCGGGACCACGCGCGATGCCGTCGACGAAGTGCTGGAGCGCGACGGTCTGAGCTATCGCTTCATCGACACCGCCGGCATTCGCCGCAAGGGCAAGACCGAGCTGATGGCCGAAAAGCTTTCCGTCGTAATGGCACGCAAGCATCTCGAAGCTGCCGACGTTGCGCTGATCGTGATCGACGCAGTCGAGGGTGTGACTGCCGGCGACGCCACCATTGCCGGCTATGCGCATGAGAGCGGCCGCTCCGTGATCATCGTCATTAACAAGTGGGATTTGGTCACCACGGCGCGGACCGACGGCAAGCCGCCGGCCGACCTCAAGCTCTACGAAGAGCAGGCGCGGCGGCACCTGAAGTTCTTGAACTACGCGCCGGTGGTGTTTGTGTCGGCGGCGCAAGGGCAAGAACATCGACAAACTCTTTTCCACGCTGGAGCTGGTAGCGCGCGAGCGCCGCAAGCGCGTCGGCACCGGCGAGATGAACCGCTTCCTCAACCGCATCGACTTCGAGCGCGCCTCCGTGCCCATGTCGAAGCGGGTGAAGATTCTCTACATGACGCAGGCAGCGGTGTCGCCGCCGACCTTCATCCTGTTCACCGACCGCGCGGTGAAGCTGCACTTCTCTTATCAGAGATTTCTGGAGAACCAGATTCGCGAAGCGTTTGGGTTTGTGGGCACGCCGATCTGGATTAAGAACCGGGCGCGCAATGAGGCCAAGAAATAGTACCCGGTCAGCTAGAAAAAACCTAGCGCGTAGAAGAAACGAAACTCGCCGCCAGCCACCCATCTAACTCCTGCAACGCGCGCTCACACACCATCGCGTGACGCCACTTCTTATCGCGGACGCGTCGTTTCGTTTCTTCGTCCAGTTGCAGCAGCAGGTCGAAAGTAATGTTTGCCGGCTGGAAATTCTTTGCGTCGGCGTGGCAGATGTAGTTCACCAGTGCGCCGAACGCCGTGGCCCGCGGAGGCGCGACCGGCTCGGCTCCGGAAGCCAGTGCCGCCGCATGCATCCCTGCCAGTTGTCCCGTAGCGATGGATTCGACGTAGCCTTCCACGCCGGAAATCTGCCCCGCGAAAATCACGTTCGCATGTTGCTTCATCTGTAGCGTCTCATTCAGCAGCGTCGGGCCGTTGACGTAGGTGTTGCGATGAATCTGGCCGAAGCGCAGAAATTTCGCGTTCTCGAGACCGGGGATCAGCCGCAGCACGCGCGCCTGCTCGCCGTACTTCAGGTGGTTCTGGAAGCCGACCAGGTTATAGGAATCGGCTCGCAAATTCTCCTGCCGGAGCTGTACCACAGCGTAGGGCATCAGTCCGGTGTGGGGATTGCGCAGGCCCACAGGCTTCATCGGCCCGAAGCGCAGGGTGTCGCGGCCGCGTCGCGCGATCTCTTCGATGGGCAGGCAGCTCTCGAAGTAGTTCAGGTTTTCCCAGTCCTTGGCGTCGACCGCGTGCGCCTCCAGCAGCGCGTCCAGAAAGCGGTCGTACTCTTCCTTCGTCATCGGGCAGTTGATGTAGTCGGCGGTCCCCTTGTCGTAGCGCGCGGCCATGTAGCAGCGCGTCATGTCGATAGAGTCGGCTTCGACGATGGGACTGATTGAGTCGTAAAAGTAAAGCTGTTCGCTGCCGCTCAACCGCAGGATCTCCTGCGTGAGCGCATCGGAGGTCAGAGGCCCAGTAGCGATCACCGTGATCTCGCCGGCCTCGTCGATCGAAGTAACTTCTTCGCGCACAACTTCGATCAGCGGCTCGCGGTCGATGGCAGCCGTGACAGCCTCGGCAAACTTTTCGCGATCGACCGCCAGCGCGTGTCCAGCGGGAACCGCGGTCTGCCGCGCGATCTCCAACAACAGCGACCCGGCGCGCCGCATTTCTTCCTTCAGCAACCAGGGCGCCGTGTTCTCGCTGTCGGACTTCAGCGAATTGGAGCAGACCAGCTCGGCGAAGTTTGCGGTCTGGTGCGCGGGGGTAGAGCGCACCGGCCGCATCTCGTACAGGCGCACTGGAACGCCGCGGCGCGCGCACTGCCACGCGGCCTCCGACCCGGCGAGTCCGGCGCCAATGATTCGAACTGGTTTCGGCATGGGGATTGGCTGAGATCTTGGGTTATTATACGGGCCTGTTCGAGAGGAGATCGCGATGGCTCGACTGCCTTACGTTGAAGAGAAGGATGCCTCGCCTGAAGTTCGCGAGATTTATGACAAGTTGCTGCGCGGCCAGCCCGGCAGCGTACAGAAATTGCTTGCGCATCGGCCGGAATTGCTGAAGGCCTTTCTGCCCTTTTATGGGACCGTTGGGCGCACCCTCGATCGCCGCGTGTACGAAAGCGTCTATATACGCGTTTCCGTCATCAATCAGTGCCACTATTGAATGCAGCACCATATCGCTTCGTCGAAGCGAGTAGGGCTGACCAAGGATGATTGGCAGGCGCTGAAGAACGGCGACTATAGCAAATTCAAACCCAACGAACAGGCCGCCCTGAAATTTGCGGAGAAGCTGACCCGCGAGCTCCAAAACATTAACGACGCGGATATCGACTCCCTTCGACCGCACTTTTCCAATGAGCAGATTCTGGATCTCGACGTTTTAGTTGGACTGGTGAATCTCACCAACCGGTTGACCGATCCGCTGGGCGCCGATCTGGAGTTTCCCGAGGAGAAGATCTAGGCTCCCATTCGATTCGAACACCCGAAGTTCCTCGAGATTGCGCCAGATTGCGCTGAATCAGAGCCTTAGCTGCAATTTCCTCATTTGGCACCAAAATGTCCACCGGCAAGCCACCATTTTGCTACTCTCGACGGTTTCTGAGGTTCGGTTTGCGACGCATTGCAGCCTCTCTGGCGGACGATCGGATCGCGGGAGGCACCCGGACACGCCGGACGGTTTTCGTACGGCTTAAAACGCGTTTAAACGCGATTTCCCATTTCGGGACAATAACTTACGGGGGATCACAGAATCACCCGCTCATCGCCCACCCGCCGTGTCACCCGCTCCCGGTCCAGGTACTCCAATAGGGGGATGGCGTGCTTGCGGGTGATTCCAAACAGATCTTTGAAGCTACCGACGTTCAGCTTTGGTGTTTTCAACTTTTGCGCCGCAATCTGCAGCTTCAGCTCGGCGAGAGCGTCGCGGTGGAAGACCAGTTCGTCTCCCAGCTTCACCAGCACGCGGTCGCGCAGCAGCAGGGTGACGATTTTCTGTGCCCGGACTTTATCGACCGGCAGCGAGGCCAGCACATCTTTGAGCAACGGAACCTTCAGGCCCGACTTGGTGAAGGCCTGCTCGATCTGCGCCTTTGACTCGGCCTCCTCGTCGCCAAGCGCGACGCCTTTGCCGAAAGCCTGCACGATCTCGCCGCTGACCTGAAGTTTCTTGTCGCGGACGAGCGAGTCGAGCACGCCGCGAAAAACTTCTTCGCGCAAACCAAGGGTCTCGCGTAACTGTTCGCGCCCAATCCCCGCGACCAGCGGATTGTTCTTGTGAAACTGGTCGACCGTCGCCGCCGCTTGCTCCCGCAGGGAGGTGACCACGGCCGGCGCAAGCAGCACATCCTGAAATCGAATCAGCTTGCCGGCTTTCAGCAGATCGGCGGCAAGCTGCTCGACGTTAGTCGGCGGCAATCCCGTCTCTCCTACAGCGTGGGATATCAGCAACCCAGCTTCCGCCCGCCGGGCTACTCGGAGTACCAGCGACTCGTCGGGCCGCGCATTCGCGATCGCCTGAACAAACCCCGCGCGCTCCGCTGCCTTTATCCCCCGAGGCTCTTCCGCGGCATCCAGCACGCGTCCGCCTCCAATCGTGATCACGGGCGAGAACTGCCTGATGATGAAGCGGTCGCCCGGCAACAGGAGCAGGGGATCGGCGAGCTTCAGACGCGCCAGCCCCGACTCGCCCGGCTGCAACTGTTTCGCCCCCAGAAGGCTAACCTCGGCGATAGTTTCCGCCGTGAACGCGTGCAGGTGAACGCGCGCGCGATCGCGCAACGGCTTGGCCGAGCGCAACAGATCCAACGTCACGCTCACTCGTTTCGTAGGACGAAACATCCCGGGCGGCGTCAGCATCATGCCGCGAGCGAGTTCGGTTGTCTCCACTCCTGCCAGATTCAGAGCCGTACGTTGTCCGGCGATGGCCTGATCGGCGGCAGCGCCGTGGACCTGTACGCCGCGAACCCGCAGATGCTTGCCGGTGGGATGGACTTCGAGTTCCTGCTCTTTATGGACGCTCCCGGAAATCAGCGTTCCGGTCACAACGGTGCCGAAGCCTTTCATGCTGAAGACGCGATCGATGGGCAGGCGAAAGACCGCGTGGGAATCCTTCGCCGGAATTTCCGCCGCCACCCTCGCCAGCTCAACCCGAAGCTGGTCGAGTCCCGCTCCGGTCTTCGAACTGATGGCGACGATCGGCGATTGCGCGGGATCGAGGAACGAGCCTTTCAGGAAGTCAGCTACCTCCATCCCCACGACTTCCAGAGTGTCGGCATCGACCAGGTCCGACTTAGTCAAGACGGTGATCCCACGCTGTACGGCCAGCATTCGGCAGATGTCGAAGTGCTCGCGGGTCTGCGGCTTGATGCCCTCGTCAGCACCGATGACAAGCAAAACCAGGTCGATGCCGCCGACTCCAGCCAGCATGTTGCGGACGAAGCGCTCGTGGCCGGGGACGTCGACGAAACCGATGCGGATAGGTTCACCCGTGGGACTAGTCAAATCGAGGTTTGCAAAGCCGATATCGATGGTGATGCCGCGGCGTTTTTCTTCGTCCAGGCGATCGGGATCCGTGCCGGTCAGGGCGCGAACCAGAGCGCTTTTGCCGTGGTCGATATGGCCGGCGGTGCCGACGATGACGGCCTTCATGGGCATCAGTTTATCTGGAATTCGTGGAACTCTCGAAGCGTAGATACCGAATGCTTTAAAGGGGAAGCTATGCGAGAATAGTAGCTAGAAACTAGCGACTGCCTACCGGGTTTACTACGGTTGCGCCATCCCCAAGGAAGTTTTTGCTTTCAAAGGGTCACGGGCGTCTAATGTATTTGAACTCCAGGCGTACTTGATCCCCATACGGATGGCCACGATTCTTACACCGCCAGACACACCATCATCTTCTCCTTCCAGCGAAGACAGTCAGACTCCGCTTTGGGAGGGCATGCAGGGCGGTGAGCTCGATCTTACCCCGCATCAGCTTTTGCAGCTGGAGGACGATCTTGAGCGCTCGCGTATGCGCGAGGCGTTCTGGATCTCGGTGGTCGTTCACCTGATGGTGGTGATCATACTGGCACTCTCGCCCAAAATCTTTCCGATGATGCGGGGCGGAGTGGTGGCCACGCCGGAAGACATGATGCGCAACCAGCAGGCGACCTTCCTCGATCTGCCGCCGGATTTGCAGAAGGCGCCGAAGGTTGCGCCCAAGACCGATGTGCTGTCGGACAAGAATCGCATCGCGATGAGCCGCCATCCGTCGATCGACAAGAAGACACTGGAAGAATTGAAGCGCGCAGGCCCACCCAAGATCCAGGCGCCACCGGCGCAACAGGCGCGGAACTCGCCTCCGCAACAGCAGATGCGGCAGTCTGCTCCGCAACAGCAACCACAGCAGCAACAGCAGGCCCAGGGACAGCAGATGGCGCAGGCGCAGCCGTCGAATCCGTTTGAAAATCCCAAGCTGCCCGCGCCCAGCGAGGGAACGCCGGCGCCGAAGTTCCCCAGCACCTTTGGCGGTTCAATGTCGGTAGGCTCGTCGATTGAGCAGGCCGCGCGCGCCGTGGCATCGCGCCGCGGCGGCGCAAGCTATGGAGGCGATGGCGGCAGTTACGGAGTTGGACCCGGCGGATCAGCGCTCAAGATGGGCCCGCTGGAAGTGCTGAGCGACACGCAAGGTGTCGACTTCGGCCCGTACCTGGAGCGCGTGGTGCAGGCTGTGCGCATGAACTGGTACGCGATTATTCCCGAGGAGGCCCGTCCTCCGCTGCTGAAGAAGGGCAAGGTCGCGATTCAGTTTGCCATTCTGCCGGACGGCAAGGTTGTCGGCATGCAGATCTACTCGCCGTCGGGCGACACGCCGCTGGACCGCGCGGCTTGGGGCGGCATCACCGCGTCGGCGCCCTTCGCGCCGCTGCCCAGCCAGTTCCACGGGCCGTATCTGGCGCTACGCTTCCGCTTCTACTACAACCCCGGCAAGGGCGATCTCGAATAAGAAGCCGTCAGCATTCAGTAATCAGCATTCAGGAATTAATCGGGGTCCCCCGTTCTAGTCCCGATTTTGGGCTGGGCGGGTCAGGAAAACCTCCGGCGTAAAATTACTTCGTGGAACCCGATCTTTCTCCCGACGAGCGCGAACTGGCATTGCAGAAGCGCCGCCTGGCGCACGACCGCATTCGCGTGATCGGATTGCTGGTCATCGTAGTGTTGATTCTCCTGCTGACCTTCCTCCGCTTCGGCAAGACCATTCCCTGGGGCGCGCGATGAGCGGCTCCCGCGATCAATGACCGTCTCGACAAAAGCTGAACCGCTGCTGGTCGCCATCCTCGGCCCGACGGCGTCGGGAAAATCCGCGCTCGCGGTGGCGCTGGCGCGACGCTTCAAGGGCGAGATCGTCAGCTGCGATTCGGTCGCGCGTCTATCGTCACTTCGAGATCGGAACGGCGAAGCCTTCGCCACAGCAGCGTGCTCTGGTCGAGCATCATCTGCTCGACGTGGCCGAGCCGGGCGAAGCCTTCACCGCCGGCGAATACTCGCGGCAGGCGCGAGGGGCGATTCGCGACATCACCGAGCGCGGCAAGCTGCCGATTGTCGTCGGTGGCACGGGGCTGTACCTCCGTGCGCTGCTGGAAGGCTTGTTCCCCGGGCCGGAGCGTTCGGAGGAGTTGCGTGAACGGCTGCGCATGCGCGCCGGGCGGCGAGGCTCGGCGTACCTTCACCGCATTCTGCAACGGCTCGATCCCATGGCCGCCGAGAAAATTCATGCGAACGATGCCGCCAAGCTCATCCGTGCCATCGAGGTGTGCCTGGCTTCGCGCTCGCAGATGACCGAGTTGTGGCAGCAGCGCGATCCTCTGCGTGGGTATCGCATTTTGCGGATTGGTCTGAATCCCGATCGTCAGTATCTCTACGAGCGAATCAACACCCGGGCGCAACAGATGTTTGACGACGGTTTGGTTGAAGAAACGACGGCGCTCATCGTGCGTTACGGCGGACGGAAGAACGCGACCGCCCTGGACTCGCTCGGGTACAAACAGGCGGGACAATTTCTTCGCGGCGAGTTGTCGCGCGAGGAAGCGATTGCCGCCGCGCAGCAAGGACATCGCAATTACGCCAAGCGGCAGATGACCTGGTTTCGCCGCGAGCCTGATGTGCGTTGGCTGGACGGGTTCGGCGATGATCGCGACGTGGAGAGGGAAGCTGCGGAGTTGGTGGCGCGCGGCATCGATACGCGGAGCATTCAGTTGGGATTGTCATCCTGAGCGGAGCGTCCGCGCCTTTCTTTGCCGCCGCTGTCCTTGCAGCGGGCGGACGCGCAGTCGAAGGACCGCTACCGCCGGAAAGATGCTTCGGGGTAAAGGGGTCCTTCGACTGCGTTCGTCGGCTGCGCCTCCTCTCTTCGCTCAGGATGACAAACCAATAAATGGCCCGTTCGGCGTCATCCTTTGGCGTAGAGCGGGCAGCGATCGAATGACTTCTCACCCAATCGCAGATCCTTCCCACCCTAGCCAAAACCAGGCCAGGATGGGGCACCCTGGTGATCATTCCGACACGACGGCTGCTGCCAGTCCCCTTCAGAGGCGACAGGGTTCTTCCTTCTGCTATCGTCATTCGGAATGATTCGCCTGTCAGCTTGCTTCCTGTGTCTTCTGCTCGCCATGCCCAGCTACGCGAAAGACCGTTTTCAGCAGCCGCAGCCCATCCATCTCGACAAGCAGGGCGACAAGTGGGCGCGCGCCTCGCTGAAGAAGATGTCGCTGGAGCAGAAGATCGGGCAAATGTTCATGATCTGGGCTTTCGCCCGCTTTACCAACTTCGACAGCCCCGAGTACCTCTCGCTGCGCGACACCATGCGCAAGTACCACATTGGGGGTTTCGCGCTCACCGTCTCTTTTGATGACGGCTTGCTCGACAAAACGCCGCCACTTGAAGCGGCGATGCTGACCAACCAGCTACAACGCGACTCGGAGTTTCCATTGCTTTTCGCGGCCGACTTCGAGCGCGCATTGGCTTACCGGTTAACTGGCGTCACCAGCTTTCCGCATGCCATGGCGTTCGGCGCAACGCGCGATACGAATTACGCGCGCGAGTACGGACGCATCACGGCGCAGGAAGCGCGCGCCATCGGCGTGCAGTGGAACTGGTTTCCCGACGCCGACGTGAACTCCGATCCCAACAATCCCATCATCAACACCCGTTCTTTCGGCGAAGATCCGACGGCGGTCAGTGCGATGGTGGCGGCGAACATCGAGGGCGCGCGTGCGGGCGGCCTGCTCACCACGGCCAAACATTTCCCGGGGCACGGTGACACCGATGTCGACTCGCATCATGGCGTGCCGGTCATCAACGCCGATCGCGCCCACCTCGACAATATCGAGCTGCCGCCGTTTCGCGCGGCCATCAAGGCGGGAGTCGATGCGGTGATGGTGGCACACATTGAAGTGCCCGCGCTCGATCCCGATCCCAATCACGTGGCCAGCATCTCGCCGGCGGTGGTGACCGGGCTGCTCAAAGAGCAAATGAGATTTCACGGACTGGTCGTAACCGATGCGCTACTGATGCAAGGCTTGATGAAACTCTTTCCGGAAGGCGGAGCGGCAGCCGCCGGACGCGCTGCGGTGGAGGCAGTCAAAGCGGGAGACGATGTGCTGATCATTCCATCCGATCTCGCCGGCTCCTACAACGGATTGCTACAAGCGGTGCGCAGCGGCGAGATTTCGGAGTCGCATATCGACGAGTCGGTACTGAAGATTCTGCGCGCCAAAGCGGAGGTCGGACTGAACAAGGCGAAGCTGGTCGACATCAATGCCGTCAGCCGGCTGGTCGCGAAGCCAAAGAGCCTGGAACTCGCACAGGAGATTGCCGACCAGGCCGTAACCCTGGTTCGCGACAATCACGCGGTGTTGCCGCTGAAGGCGGTTACGCAGGGAACCAATTCGCCACAGAATGCGTATCACTCGACAGCGGAAAACCGCGGCCGAACCCTGCTGCTGATTTTCACTCCCGACGTCCGCACGGATGCGGGCTGGGTGCTGGAGCGGCAGGTGCGCGCGCGCATTCCGGATGTGAAGACGATTTATATCGAGCCGCGTAATGCCGACGCATGGGCGCAGCCGGTGATGGGCGCAGTGTCGGGGGCGCAGACGGTGATCGCAGCCGTGTACCTGAGTCCGCAGGGCGGAGCGGCAGCGAACATGGCGGCGTTGTCGAGCGGGCCGGAGGGCCTGCTGCATAAAGTTGTCGCGAGCGCTGCGGCAAAGACGGTGGTAGTGGCGATGGGCAATCCGTACATCGCCAGCCAGATGCCGGAAGTGCAGAATTATCTCTGCACATTTTCGGATGCCGAGGTCTCGGAATTGAGCGCGGCGAAAGCATTGTTCGGTGAGATACCGACTCCAGGCCGGCTGCCGGTGACGATTCCCGGCATCGCCGCGCGTGGCGCAGGCTTGAGGATGTCCAGCGGAGGAACACAATGAAGACGGCAACGATGTCGGTTGCGGTGATGATCGCGGCGGTGGCGCTGCTGCTGTTGAGCGCATGCAGCATCCACGTGGACGACAAAGACAAGAAGGACGAGAAGGTTGATATCCAGACGCCCTTCGCGAACCTGAAAGTCGACAGCAGCGACAAGGCCGTGAACAACGGTATTCCCGTTTATCCCGGTGCAAAGCTGCGACCGGCGGACAAGGATGGCGACAATCATTCCGCCAACATCAACCTGGGCGCGTTCGGTTTCGGACTGAAGGTGATTGCCGCCGAGTACGAGACCAACGACTCGCCGGACAAGGTGAAGGCGTTTTACCAGGACAAGATGAAGTCCTTCGGAACGGTGCTGGTCTGCAACGGACACAGCAGCAGCGGATCTGACACGCACGTCTATCACTTGAATGCCCACAAGGGCGACGGCGACAACGATAAAAAGTTGGACTGCTCCGACACCTCCGGCGATGGCTGGGAGATCAAGACCGGTACTGGCGATAACGAGCACCTGGTGTCGATCGAACCGAACGGATCGGGCACGCGCTTTGGGACTGTGTACATCCGGACTCACGGCAAGGACAGCGATAAGGACACGTTATAAAGCGCTTCGGATACGTTGGCAGCATTCCGAGATCGATGTAAGGCGTGCAGATACATTGGCGTCGATTCGAAATCGATTGAGCTCAGACATAACCCTGCCGCAGGCGGGGGTGAAACCTCAGTTCGCCTAGCGTGGAAGCGCTGGGTGTCGGCAAGAATAATTGATCCAGAGCCGGCTCAGCCGGCGGCACGGAGCGCCTTCAGGCGCGGGATGAGCCTCGTCAACGGCTACCTTACGCTGCTTTCTTCGGCAACGACGGCTTCGCCTCCACCACCGCGCTCTGCGGCGGTCTCACCAGAATTGGCAGCACAGCCGACACCAGCATCACCACGGCAATGACATGCAGCGCCCCACGATAATTCCCGCTGGCCTGCCGCATGTAGGCGATCAGCAGCGGGCCAAACGCGCTGGCGAATCCCACGCAGTCAGCATCAGTCCGTAGATTGGCCCCACGTTCTTCGATCCAAAGTAGTCGGCGGCAAATGCCGGCATGGTTCCGAAGCCTCCGCCGTAGCACATCAGCACCACGAATGAAACGGTAGTCAGCAAAGCGACTGTCGAAAGAGAAGGGAATATCCAGAAGAGCACGACTTGAATCAGGAACATGACCAGGAAGGTCGTCTTGCGCGTGATCATGTCCGAGACCCACGCCCAGAAGACGCGGCCCAGCGCGTTGCCCAGGCTCACGATGCCGACCATGCTGGCAGCCACGATGGCGGTGACCTTGCCCAGTTCCTGAAAGACCGGCGATTCCTGCGAGATCAGCGAAATGCCCGCCGAGGTATTCAGGAAGAGCAGCGCCCATAGCGCCCACCACTGCCACGTCTTCAGCGCCTGCGGCAACGTGTAATCGATCTTCGAGCGTTGCGAAATTTCGGTTGCAGTCGGCTTCCAGCCCGCAGGCTTCCAGCCTTCCGGCGGATTCTGCATGAAGTAGCCGGCGATGACGGTGACGATCAGGAAACCGATGCCGAGGTAAGCGAAAGTCGTCAGCACGCCGACATGCTGGATCAGCCGCGTCGCCAGCGGAGCAGTGATGAGCGCGCCTGCGCCGAATCCGCCGACGGCGATGCCGGTAATCAGGCCGCGGCGGTCGGGGAACCACTTCACCAGCACTGCGATGGGCACGATGTAGCCGAAGCCCAGTCCAATGCCGCCGATCAGGCCGTAACTCAGATAAAGCCACCACAACTTGTGCGCCGAGAAGCTGGCGAGGAAGACGCCGAGCCCGTAGAGAAGGCCGCCGGTCATGGCGACAATGCGCGGGCCCATGCGGTTAAGCCACAGTCCGCCGAAGAACGAGGCGAAGCCCAGCACGAAGATCGCGATGGTGAAGGTCAACGTGACTTGGGGAATGGTCCAGCCGAACTGTTTGCTCAGCGGAATGCGAAAAACGCTCCAGGCATAGACCGCGCCGAGGGCGATTTGGAGAAAGATGCCGGCGAGCGCGATGCCCCAGCGATTCGCGGAATGTGGTGTGGAATGCATAGCGGTCTTTGTGATGTCGGGGGTGTGGCGAATGTTTCTCGCATTCGTGCAGTGTTTATGGGCTAGGGAACGACAATTTATATGGCGGTAATCTGGCGCCTGGGAGAAAGGGGCGATTTTTTTTAGCCCTGAATTGCCGCCATTCGTTTATCTGCGTTAGAATCAATTCGACCGCACTTTTGCGCCTGTTTCGGGCAGGCGCGCTCTGCAGAATCCCCAACCTACCGGTTCGGCGGGAGTGGCGAGTTCAGGACTGCCGGTCTTCGCAAAGTTGTTGGAAATCCAGCTGGTTGTCTGCTTGCACGCGGAGTTCCGTTGTGTTAGGCTCAATGTTTGTCCCGGCTGGCAAATTGAATATGCATGGGTGTGCCGCAAAGCGGCAGGCCGTGCAGTGCTGGCGTAGCTCAGCTGGTAGAGCATCTGATTTGTAATCAGAGGGTCGGGGGTTCAAATCCCTTCGCCAGCTCCAGAATCGTAACTTGAGCGCGCCGCCCGCAGCGGCGGGTAGCAGGAGCAAGCCAAACGAGACGCGCAGCTCTCCTAGAGAACTGAATCCAGCAGCAGCATTCCTTGAGTACGACGCGCGCGCAGTATCGCGCCGCTGTTGCAGAGTTTTGTGGGCGGGTTTGGCGAAGTTCTTTGACAGTGAGATGCGTTCGGGCCTCGGCAGTCGGCTTCTCGCAGAGGTTATCGAGAGCGAATGCTCGGTCGAACACGTGCACAGGTGGCCGAGTGGTTAATGGCAGCAGACTGTAAATCTGCCGCTCCCAGGAGCTACGGAGGTTCGAATCCTCCCCTGTGCACCAGTATTTACGCGCCGTCGGCGCAGATGGGTTCTCGTTGTGGCTGAGCGGGTTGAGGTAGCAGATATCTCCGGAACGAAAAAGTTGCTGGTCGCCTTCGCGATTTATGCGGTGCTGGCGGCATTGGCGTGGACGACGTTGAGCGAGCCGAAATTCCGCTACGCGACCTTGGCGATCCTGGCCCTGTTCGCGCTGAGAACGTGGTCGTGGAGCAAGAAGCAGGAGCGGGATGATCGCGATGATCGCGATGATCGCAATGAGAATTGCGATTAGCAGTTAGCAACCAGCTTCGAGCCGCGGCTCTAAATTGGAAAGTGGGCATTTGGTAGTTGGCTGGAGCGCCGCAGGCGCGGAACTGATTTAGCCCAACGCGGAAGCGCTGGGATGGAAGCGGAAAACGGAGCTGAGTCCCGTAGGGACGGCACAAACAGGCGGGAGTAACTCAGTGGTAGAGTCACAGCCTTCCAAGCTGTTGGTCGCGGGTTCGATTCCCGTCTCCCGCTCCAGAGTTTGGATGTACCCGGTAGAGCGAGCCTTCAGGCTCGCGTCATCCGGCAGAATTTGGGTTTGCCGTTGTGATGGAGATCGAGATCTCCATCACAACGGTGTATAGGAAGGGCGGGCAGGACGCGAACCTGAAGGTTCGCTCTACCCGGAGCAGGCGAAAGCTGATGTAGCTCAGTTGGTAGAGCACTCCCTTGGTAAGGGAGAGGTCATCGGTTCAATCCCGATCATCAGCTCCAGAATTTTAAAGAGAGGCCCGCTCATGCGGGCGATACGGCTTTCCGATACGTGAACATTGCAATGGATGAGTCAGTCGGGCGCGTGCCCTTCCAGCAAGCGGGCATTCGAGTCGAAAAGCTGGATGAATTTGAGCAGCTGCGGTCGGCGATTGACCGGATTTTCGCTACTGCCGATGTCGAGCAGTTCCTGCGGCTGCTGCAACGCAAGAATGTTCCGATTCGCGACTTTCACCGCCTGCTGCGCGAGAAGTTGCTGGAGCAGTCTGACGCAGCCCTGGCGCGCAGCGGCAAATCGGCGCAAGCGCTGTACGATGCGCTGCCGGTCAGCGATCAGGCGCAGATGCGCGAATTTTATTTGACGACGCTGGAGTCGGTGGAAGCCGGCCTGCGTAATAAGTTCAACAAACTTTACCGGTACTACTAGGGCAGAAAAAGATTATGGCGAAAGAGAAATTTGATCGCAGTAAGCCGCACGTAAACGTAGGCACGATCGGGCACATCGATCATGGCAAGACGACGTTGACGGCGGCCATCACCAAGGTTTTGGGCAAGCACAACCCGAACATCAAGTTCCGTTCGTTCGACTCGATTGACAACGCTCCGGAAGAGCGCGAGCGCGGTATCACGATCGCGACGGCGCACGTGGAGTACGAGACGGCGAACCGGCACTACGCGCACGTCGACTGTCCCGGCCACGCCGACTACATCAAGAACATGATCACCGGCGCGGCGCAGATGGATGGCGCGATCCTGGTGGTCGCGGCCACCGATGGTCCGATGCCGCAGACCAAGGAGCACGTGTTGCTGGCCCGCCAGGTGGGCGTGCCCTATGTCGTGGTCTTTCTGAACAAGTGCGATGCGGTGGAAGATCCCGAGCTGATCGATCTGGTGGAGATGGAAGTGCGCGAGCTGCTGTCGAAGTACAACTTCCCGGGCGACGATCTGCCGGTGATTCGCGGCTCGGCGCTGGGAGCGTTGAACGGGGAAGCGCAGTGGGAAGCCAAGATCGACGAGCTGATGGAAGCCGTTGACAAGAGCGTGCCGCTGCCGGCGCGTGATATCGACAAGCCGTTCCTGATGCCGATCGAAGACATTTTCTCGATCTCGGGACGAGGCACGGTGGTTACGGGCCGTATCGAGCGTGGCAAGGTGAAGGTAGGCGAGGAAGTTGAGATCGTCGGCTTCCGCGAGACCCGCAAGACGGTTGTGACGGGCGTGGAAATGTTCAAGAAGCAGTTGGACGAAGGCATGGCGGGCGACAATGCCGGCCTGCTGCTGCGCGGCATTCCGAAAGAGGATGTGGAGCGCGGCATGGTGCTGGCCAAGACGGGTTCGATTACGCCGCACACCAAGTTCAAGGGCGAAGTCTACGTGCTGTCGAAGGACGAAGGTGGACGCCACACGCCGTTCTTCAAGGGCTATCGGCCGCAGTTCTACTTCCGCACGACGGACGTGACGGGAGTGGCGACGTTGCCGGCGGGCACGGAGATGGTGATGCCGGGCGACAACGTGGCGCTGGAGATCGAGCTGATCACACCGGTGGCCATGGAAAAGGGCTTGCGCTTTGCCATCCGCGAAGGCGGACGCACGGTAGGCGCGGGCACGATCTCGGAAATCATTGCGTAGAGTTTTGTCCCACTCAAGGCCAGAAGGTGGCCTTGAATGGGGCACCCGGCGTGGTTTTATCCGGGGTGTGGACAACAAAATTCTCGGCGGGACGGAATCGCTTCGCTGATATCCGCGCTTCGACGCGGACAAGGCTTCGCGGTTCTCAGCCGCGGGGTAAAACGAAAAGGATTAATCGAATGCCTCGAGAGATTGTTACGTTGCAGTGCGGTGATTGCAAAAACCGCAATTACTCCACCACCAAGAACAAGAAGACCACAACGGGCCGGCTGGAATTCAATAAGTTCTGCCGGGCGTGCCGCAAGCACACGGCGCACAAGGAAGTGAAATAAGAAGGGGCGATTCTCGCCTTTCGCTGTTCGCCTTTCGCCAGTCACGTCCTGCGAAGCGCGAAAAGCGAACGGCGAAGAGCGGAAGTTAGGGGCGTAAGCTCAACGGTTAAACTGTCGGTCTCCAAAACCGAACTTGGGGGTTCGAATCCCTCCGCCCCTGCCAGTGTTTGATGAAGGAATGTAGTTCAGGCGCGGGAAGCGCCGGAAAAAGGTAGCAAGATGGCGAAGTCAGCAGCGATCGAAGGTGTTCGCGACAACAAGCTGGACACGATCAAAGCGTGGCCGCAGCGCGCGAAGAGCTTTTACAACGACGTGCGCACCGAGATGCGGAAGGTCACCACGCCGTCGCGGAAGGAAGTGCAGGGCACGACCTCCGTGGTCATCATCACGGTGTTTCTGTTCGGCGTCTATTTCTGGATCGTGGATACGCTGATCGGCAAGGGTCTGGACCACTTGCTGAAGTATCTGACTCACTAAATGCGCGGAAAAATGACAGAAGAAATCAAACCGGAGAACAATGGGGCTGAGCAACAGCCACCCCAGGAGCCTCCTACGGAAGGTGGGACGGTGGTTGCCGGCGAGCAGCCCACCAATCCCAACTTCAAGTGGTACATCATTCACACCTATTCGGGATTTGAGCGCAAGGTAAAAGAGTCGATCGAGTCGCGGGTGCGCGCCTATCCCGAGCTGGAGCACAAGATTGGACGCGTGCTGATTCCAACCGAGTCAGTCACCGAGGTTCGCGGCGGCAAGAAGTACACCAGCGAGCGCATGTTCTATCCCGGCTACGTACTGGTAGAGATGGACATGGACGACAACGTCTGGCACGTGGTGAAGGGCACGCCACGGGTGACAGGATTTGTCGGCACCGGGCAGCAGCCGACGCCTCTGTCGCAGGACGAGGTCAACCAGATCGTTTATCGCGTTGCCGACAGCAAGGAAAAGCCGAAGCTCAAGGTCAAGTTCGAGAAGAACGAATCGGTGCGAATCTCGGAAGGTCCGTTCGCCAGCTTTACCGGCATTGTGGACGAAGTCAACGAAGATCGCGAGACCCTGAAAGTCATGGTCACCATCTTCGGGCGTTCGACTCCGGTGGAACTTGGCTTCGGGCAGGTCGAAAAGGTTATTACGTAGAGAGCCATTCGCTCTTCGCCATTCGCTTTTCGCACCGGATGCGAGCGATGTGGCGGAAAACGCGAGTGGTGAAACGCAAGTTTATTCAGGAATGCCGCTGTTTGTTTTCGCCGTTCGCATTCATCTGCGACGCTTCTGGCGAAGAGCGAAAAGCGAGTAGCGAAAAGCGAGAATTGATATGGCAAAAAAAGTTACCGGTTCAGTGAAGTTGCAGATTGCGGCGGGCAAGGCTACTCCGGCTCCCCCGGTTGGTCCCGCGCTCGGTCAGGCGCAGATCAACATCATGGAGTTCTGCAAGCAGTTCAACGCCAAGACCAGCGCCAAGGAACTCGATGGCCTGATCATTCCGGTCGTGGTGTCGGTGTACACCGACCGCTCATTCACCTTCATCACCAAGACGCCGCCGGCTGCGATTCTGCTGAAGCGCGCCGCGGGCGTGGCCAAGGGTTCGGGCACGCCGAACAAAGACAAGGTCGGCAAGGTGACCGAGAAGCAGGTCATGGAGATCGCCAAGCAGAAGATGCCGGATCTGAATGCCGCCTCGATTGAGACCGCAATCAAGAGCGTGAAGGGTACCGCGCGGTCGATGGGAATCGAAGTCGTCGGGTAGGTTTGGGTCGCGGGATGGACCGCAGGTCCCTCCACTCCGCTCAGCTCCGGTCGGGATGACAGAGCTTATGGATGAGTAGGACGCCTTAGTCCGGCACGCAGCGACGGCGTGCTGGGTAGGGCGTAATAACCGGTTCGAGCCCGTTCAGGGGCGACAAATTTTGTGAATCCCACAACGTGGGATGTCGTACAGACCACGGCCTTTCAATTCAACGACTGGCGGTGGAAGACAAGGAGCAGCATGAAGAAGTCGGGAAAAAATATCGAGAAGGCGCGCCAGGGAGTCGAAGCGAAGTCGTATCCGCTTCAGGATGCCGTGCCTCTTCTGCAGAAAGTGAAGTATGCCAAGTTCGACGAGACCGTCGACTTGACGATGCGCCTGGGAGTCGATCCCAAGCATGCCGACCAGATGGTCCGCGGCACCGTAGTCCTGCCGCACGGACTGGGCAAGTCGAAGAAGGTTCTGGTCATCGCCAGCGGTGAGAAGATCCGCGAGGCGCAGGCCGCGGGTGCTGACTTTGTCGGCGGCGAAGACATGGTGGAGAAGATCCAGAAGGAAAACTGGACGGACTACGATGCCGTGATCGCCACTCCCGACATGATGAAGTCGGTGGGCCGCCTGGGCAAGGTGCTTGGACCGCGTGGTCTGATGCCCAACCCGAAGACCGGTACCGTGACCATGGACGTTGCCTCGGCTGTGGCCGAGACCAAGGCCGGAAAAGTTGAGTTCCGCACCGACAAGACTGCGCTGGTGCACGTGCCCGTGGGCAAGATCTCGTTCCCGCCCGAGAAGCTGGTGGAGAACGCGGCCACGGTGATCACCAGCGTGATCAAAGCGAAGCCAACGGTAGCCAAGGGCAAGTACGTCAAGGGCTGCTATCTGAGCTCGACCATGGGGCCGGGCGTGCCGATCGACATCTCGGCGGTGGAAGCGGCAGCGAAAGCATAGGTTTTGAAAGGGCACGGCTTTAGGCGTGTCGCTGCAGGTCGCCTGATGCGGTGGCCTTCAGGCCCGACGCCGGCTGAAGCCGGCTCGGGAAAAGAAATTTAGAAGGATTGTTCGGCACGCCTAAAGGCGTGCCCCTTCAAGAACAAGGAATCGAAAATGGCCGTTACTAAAGCAAAGAAGATCGAACAGGTCGGGCAGCTTACCGAAGAGCTCAAGAGTGCCAAGCACGGCATAGTGGGCACTTTCGCCAAGCTGACTGTCGAAAAGGATTTCGAGCTGCGCAAGGCGGTACGCAGCGCCGGCGGACGCTATCGCGTGCTGAAGAACACGCTGGCGGAGCGGGCGGCGAAGGGCTCGGCAATTGAGGAAGCGATAAAGAGCCTCGCCGGAGTGACCTCGCTGGCCTATACCAGCGGCGATCCGGTAGCGCTGGCCAAGGCGCTCAGCAAGTACGCCAAGGACAATCCGGAGTACAGCTTCAAGGCGGGCATCGTCGATGGCAAAGTCATCGCCATCAAGGAAATTGATGCCCTGGCCGCTCTGCCCTCCAAGGAAGAGATTTACTCGAAGCTGCTGTTCCTGATGAACGCTCCGGCGCAACGTCTGGTGACCGTGATGAACGCGGTTGGCCGCGACATCGCTGTGGTCATCAACCAGGGCGTGGAGAAGGGCAAGTTTGGCGGCGCCGCGGCACCGGCTGAGGCGGCTCCGGCGGCGGAAGCGGCTGCGGTGGAAACGCCGGCTGAAGCTCCTGCCGAAGCGCAGGCTTAGGTTTGTGGCTCCCGCTCTACGCCAAAGGCTGGCGTAGAACGGGGCATCCGGAGTTTGGTTTCGCGGTTTTGGTTTGATTCCCGCCCGGTTAGTTCGGGTAGAGCTGGCCTTCAGGCCAGCGTTGGGAGCACGAATTTAGCTTTGTTGTTCGAGCGAGATCGTTCGATCTCGCTCGAACAAGAGATTCTTGACCGGGCGGGACGCGAAGCTGAAGCTTCGCTCTACCGAAAGGTAACACAGGTTTGGAGGCGAAAGCTTCCGAGAAGATTGCGTTATCCGTTGTGAGGGGTGATCCCCGGGCGTTGTCTGGCGTTCGGTGACACATTGGAAACCTCAGAGACGGGAGCGAAATCAACACAACGAATAACGAATAGGTGGATAAAGACATGGCAGATCTACAGCAGTTGGAAGAATCAATCGTAGGCCTGTCGCTGCTGGATGCGGCGGCGCTGGTAAAGAAGTTGGAAGAGCGTCTCGGTGTCTCGGCTGCGGCCGCGGCTCCGGTGATGGTGGCGGGCGGCGGCGCAGGTGCCGCAGCAGCAGCTCCGGCGGAAGAGAAGACCGAGTTCACGGTCGTCCTCACCGAAGTGGGCGCCAACAAGATCAACGTAATTAAGGCTGTCCGCGAAGTCACCAGCCTGGGTCTGAAGGAAGCTAAGGACCTGGTCGATGGCGCGCCCAAGACTGTGAAAGAGGGCGTCAACAAGGAAGAAGCCGAGACCATCAAGAAGAAGTTCGCCGACGCAGGCGCGAAGGTCGACATTAAGTAGTTGGTTTACCGGCTCGGCGCTGCCTCAAAGCGGCGCCCGGCCGATTGAATTGATCGCCTCGTTTGCGGCGGGTACCCGGCCAGCGCTGGCCTTAGCGCTTGGCTGCGTAACTGGCAACGGGCGGGGCGAAACGACTCCGGGCGCGCTGACCGGAGTTTCTGGCTGCTGCTGCCTGCGGAGCACGGGGCGGCGGCTACGTTCTTCTCCACGCCGGAGCAGGCGGGGAGAGGCGCGATGAAGCCGAGGAAGAAGAGCGGATCTCTCAGCGGGGAACCGTGGAATTCCCGGGCATCGTAGTGATCTGGAGTCCTTTCGGGATTTCCAGCATCAAAACATGATTGGCGGGCGGCTGGTGTGTCGACCCTCGTGTCAGCTCGGACGCGACGGCATGCCGGACGAGAACAAGGCCTGAAAATACTGGCGCGGGAAGTTACAAATATTGCGGTGCAAAAAGCACCGCCATCCCAGGCTAATTGGTCATGGGATTGCACGACGCCTCAAGCGGCGCTTGCGGGGAGCTTTGTCTCCGTGAGCGCACTCTACTTTTCGCGCAAAACTGCAGCAACCGGACCGTTCTATCAGTTGACCAAAGCGCTACGCGCCGGTCCTGCTTTGCAGGGCCACGGCTTTCAGCCGTGTCGGCTGGTAGTGCAAGAGAACTGGCCTTCAGGCCCTGGGGGACATTTCCCGCAGCGGCTAAAGCCGAACGCTGTAAAAGCTGTCACCGGCACGCCTGAAGGCGTGCCCCTTCAAACGCGTACCCAAGTAATTGCATGCGCAACGGCGAGTTTCCCGTTGCACATCCAGCCCCACCAAGCGCAACAACGGCGCTTGTCGGGGGTCCCGGACGCACCACGGTTTGCCACGACGGTCAGCGTGACTGGCGCTGCCCGGCACTGAATTAGGAGCTTTTATACATGGCGCAACAGAAGACTGCCAACCGAAATCGATTCGATTTCTCAAAAATTCCGGCGACCATTCAGATACCCAACCTCATCGAGGTGCAGAAGCGTTCGTACGATCGCTTCCTGCAGATGGACTCGCTGCCGAGCGAGCGCGATGATGCCGGCCTGCAGGCGGTGTTTCAGTCGGTGTTTCCGATTTCCGACTTTCGCAACGTCTCGCAGCTGGACTTTGTCGAGTTTGCCATCGGCAACTGGGAATGTAAGTGTGGTCACCTTAAAGGTCTGAATCACCTGCGCACCACCTGCCGTAATTGCGGCTCGACGGTGAAGACGGACCCGTTCCACCTGGGCGACGTGCTCTGCACCAAGTGCGGCACCTACAACGCCAATACACCCGACTTTTGTAACAAGTGCGGCGATCCCGTGGGATTGCAGCTGAAGTACGACGTGGCCGAGTGCGAGGAGCGCGGTATGACTTACTCCGCGCCGCTCAAGGTCACCATGCGTCTCACCATTTACGACAAGGACCCGGAGACCGGCAACCGCTCCATCCGCGACATGAAGGAGCAGGAAGTCTTCTTCGGCGACATTCCGTTGATGACGCAGAACGGCACCTTCATCATCAACGGCACCGAGCGCGTCATCGTCAGCCAGTTGCATCGTTCGCCGGGCGTGTTCTTCGAGACCGCCAACAACCGCACGTACTTCCTGGGCAAGATCATTCCGTACCGTGGTTCGTGGGTCGAGTTTGAATACGACCAGAAGAACATCCTGTACGTGCGTATCGATCGCAAGCGCAAGTTCCTGGGAACGATTTTCCTGCGCGCTCTGGGCCTGCGTTCCGACGAAGAGATTTTGCGCACCTTCTACACCGTCGACCGCATTGCCATTCGCGACAACAAGCTGTTCTGGACGCTGGATCCCGGAACCGAGAAGCCCACCAACCTGCTCGGCATGAAGCTGGCCAAGGCGATCACGGCGAAGAACGGAGACGAGGTTTCGCACTCCGGCCGCAAGGTCACCTCGGCGGTGATGAAGGAAATCCAGAAACACCGGATCTCCGAGATCGAAGCCGACCTGACCGACCTGGAAGGCGCATTCGTCGCGGCTGACGTCATCGACACCAACACCGGCGAAGTGCTGCTGGAAGCCAACACGGAGCTGACGGCTGACAAGCTGTCGAAGATGATGGATGCCGGCGTTGCCGAGGTTCACGTCTTCTTCCCCGAACGCGACGATGTGGGCACCGTCATCAGCGCCACGCTGCGCCGCGATTCGGTGAAGACCCCGCAGGAAGCGCTGATCGAGATCTACCGCAAGCTGCGTCCGGGCGATCCGCCGACGCTGGATACCGCGACTGCGCTCTTCCACGGCATGTTCTTCGATCCGCGGAAGTACGACTTCTCGCGGGTAGGCCGGCTGAAGTTCAACATCAAGCTGTTCGAGAGCGAGGACGCCACCAAGCTCGACAACCGCACGCTGGAGCCGGACGACTTCTACGGAACCATCAAGTACCTGCTGAAGCTGCGCAAGAGCATCGGTTCGGTGGACGACATCGATCACCTGGGCAACCGCCGCGTACGCGCGGTCGGTGAGCTGCTGGAGAACCAGTTCCGCATCGGACTGGTCCGCATGGAACGCGCCATCAAGGAAAAGATGAGCGTGTACCAGGAGATGTCGACGGCGATGCCGCACGATCTGGTCAACGCCAAGCCGGTCATGGCTGCCATTCGCGAGTTCTTCGGATCGTCGCAGTTGTCGCAGTTCATGGATCAGACGAACCCGCTGTCGGAGATCACCCACAAGCGCCGCCTGTCGGCCCTTGGCCCGGGCGGTCTGTCGCGCGAGCGCGCCGGATTCGAAGTCCGCGACGTTCACCCGACGCACTACGGACGTATCTGCCCGATTGAGACGCCGGAAGGCCCGAACATCGGCCTGATCTCGTCGCTCAGCTGCTATGCCCGGATCAACGATTACGGCTTCATCGAATCGCCGTATCGCAAGGTGAAGGCTGGCCGCGTGCTCGACTTCCTGACCGTGGTGAATGCCGGCGACAGCGATTATCGCGTCGGCGATCACGCCGAGAAGGCGGAGATCCTGAAGGTCAATGCCGACCTGAAGGAGCGCAAGAAGAAGCTGATCGACTTCGAGCCGTTCTCGTTCTACCTGTCGGCGTGGGAAGAAGATCGCCACGTCATCGCGCAGGCGAACGCGGAGATCGACGACAAGGGCCGCATCGTTGCGGAACTGGTCAACGCCCGCAAGGCCGGCAACTTCGTCCTGGTGAGCCGCGATGAAGTCGACTACATCGACGTCAGCCCGAAGCAGCTGGTTTCGGTGGCTGCCTCGCTGGTGCCCTTCCTGGAGCACGACGATGCCAACCGCGCTCTGATGGGCGCGAACATGCAGCGGCAGTCGGTGCCGTTGCTGCGCGCCCAAGCGCCGCTGGTCGGCACGGGCATGGAAGGCGTTACGGCGCGTGACTCCGGTGCGGTAGTTTTGGCTCGCCGCTCCGGCATCATCGATTCCGTCGACTCCGAGCGCATCATCGTGCGCGTCGAGGGCGAGCATCATCCGATGCAGCTTTCGCGTGAGGTGGGCAGCGACATTTATCAGCTGACCAAGTTCAAGCGCTCGAACCAGAACACTTGTATCAACCAGCGTCCGATCGTGAAGCGGGGCGATCGCGTTCTGAAGGGCCAGGTCATTGCTGACGGTCCCTGCACCGACATGGGCGAGCTGGCGCTCGGCCGTAACGTGCTGGTGGCCTTCATGCCGTGGCGCGGCTACAACTTCGAGGACGCGATCCTGGTCTCCGAAAAGATGGTGAAGGAGGACTATTACACCTCCGTCCACATCGAGGAGTTCGAGATCGAGTCGCGCGACACCAAGCTGGGACCGGAAGAAGTGACGCGGGATATTCCCAACGTCAGCGAGTCGGCACTGCGCGATCTCGACGAGAGCGGCATCATCCGCATCGGCGCGACCGTGAAAGCCGGCGACATCCTGGTGGGCAAGGTAACGCCGAAGGGCGAAACCCAGCTCACGCCGGAAGAGAAGCTGCTGCGCGCCATCTTCGGCGAGAAGGCCGGCGACGTTCGCGACGCTTCGCTGACGTGTCCTCCCGGAATCGAAGGGACCGTGGTCGACGTGAAGATCTTCTCCCGCAAGGGGCAGGAGAAGGACGAGCGTGCCAAGTTCATCGAGTCCGAGCAGGTAGCCAAGCTGGAGAAGAACCTGGCGGATGAAATCCGAATCCTGACCGACGAACGCTTGAAGCGTTTGGAAGCGTTGCTGGGTGGTAAAGAAGTTCTGGCCGACCTGCACGACGAGCGCACCAACAAGCGGTTGTTGACCAAGGACGCGGTTCTCGACCGCGACACCATCGAGCGGATCTCGACGCGCAACTTGAAGCGCATCAAGTTCCCCGATAAGGACCCGCGCATCAACGAGCAGATCGACGAAATCGAGGAGATGACCTCGCGCCAGATCGACGTGCTGCGCAAGATCGTCCGCGAGAAGGTGGAGAAGCTGCAGAAGGGCGACGAGCTGCCTCCCGGCGTAATCAAGCTGGTGAAGGTGTACATCGCCATGAAGCGCAAGCTGAGCGTCGGCGACAAGATGGCCGGACGCCACGGTAACAAGGGCGTGATCGCGCGCATTCTGCCGGAAGAGGATATGCCGTACCTCGATGACGGAACGCCGATGGAGATCGTCCTGAATCCGCTGGGCGTGCCCAGCCGTATGAACGTCGGCCAGATTCTGGAAACGCATCTCGGCTGGGCCGGCTTCGCGCTGGGCCAGAAGATCGGCGAGATGATCAAGGAGAACTCGAAGGCGGAGCACCTGCGCAAGGAGCTGAGAGCCTTGTTCAAGGGCACTCCGTTTGTCGACGAATTGGTCGCACTCGACGACGAGTTGCTGTTGAAGGCGGCCGACGGCATGAAGGATGGCGTCTACTTCGCTTCACCGGTATTCGACGGATCGAAGGAAGGCGAGATCAAGAGCTTGCTGGCGGAAGGCGATCTGCCGACCTCAGGCAAGGCTTATCTCTACGACGGCATGACCGGCGAGAAGTTCGAGCAGCCGATCACCGTTGGCTATATCTACATGCTGAAGCTGTCGCACCTGGTCGATGACAAGATCCACGCACGTTCCATCGGGCCCTACTCGCTGATTACCCAGCAGCCGCTGGGCGGCAAGGCTCAGTTCGGTGGCCAGCGCTTCGGCGAAATGGAAGTGTGGGCGCTGGAAGCTTATGGCGCCGCTTACATCCTGCAGGAGCTGCTCACCGCGAAGTCCGATGACGTTTATGGCCGCACCAAGATTTACGAGGCCATCGTCAAAGGCGAAGCGGCGATTGAGCCTGGCGTACCTGAGTCGTTCAACGTACTTATCCGCGAATTGCAGTCGTTGTGTCTCGACGTGGAATTGATCAAGACCAAGGAGCGCAAGGAACTACCCGCTCCCGAACCCGTCGCGGCAGATTGATTGTGGCGATTTGAAAGGGCACGGCTTTTAGCCGTGCCGCTCGCCAAAACCAATCGCCGGCCTTCAGGCCCTGAGGGAAGTTACCTCAGAGGCTAAAGCCGGAAGAAGAAGGAACTAGAACGGCACGCCTGAAGGCGTGCCCCTTCAAAGCTGAGAGGCGCTTCTTCAAATCGAAGGCGTGCCCCTTCAAAGAATCTGAGGACTAAACATGTATCGCTCGAGTCCATTTGATCTCGGAAATCCGATTGCCGACTTCGACGCCATTCGTATCAGCCTGGCTTCGCCGGAAAAGATCCGCAGCTGGTCGCACGGTGAGGTCACCAAGCCGGAGACGATCAACTACCGCACCTTCAAGCCGGAACGCGATGGCTTGTTCTGCGCCCGCATCTTTGGGCCGGTCACCGACTGGGAGTGCTTGTGCGGCAAGTACAAGCGCATGAAGCACCGCGGCGTGATCTGCGACAAGTGCGGCGTGGAAGTCACGCTGTCGAAAGTCCGCCGTGAACGCCTGGGCCACATCGAGCTGGCTTCGCCCTGCTCGCACGTGTGGTTCTTCAAGGGTCTGCCCAGCCGCATCGGGCACATCCTCGACATCTCGCTGCGCGATCTTGAGTCCGTGCTCTACTTCGAAGCGTACGTCGTGGTCGAACCCGGCGAAGCTCCGGTGAAAGAGCGCGAGGTGATCAAAGACGAAGCCCGCTTCCGCGAGCTCGACCAGGAACACCGCGCCTCCGGCTTCAAGGCCATGATGGGCGCTGAGGCCATCAAGGAACTGCTGAAGCGGGTGGAAGTCGAAACCCTTTCAGTCGAGCTGCGCGAGAAGATGCGCACGGAGACTTCGGTCCAGAAGCGGCTGAAGTACGCCAAGCGCCTGAAGGTCACCGAAGCCTTCCGCAAGAGCGGCAACAAGCCGAACTGGATGATCCTGGACGTGATCCCGGTCATTCCGCCGGAGCTGCGTCCCCTGGTTCCACTCGACGGCGGCCGCTTCGCAACGTCTGACCTCAATGATCTCTATCGCCGCGTCATCAACCGTAACAACCGGTTGAAGAAGCTGATGGACCTGCACGCTCCTGAAGTCATCGTGCGCAACGAAAAGCGCATGTTGCAGGAAGCCGTGGACGCGCTGTTCGACAACGGACGTCGTGGCCGCGTGCTGCGCGGCGCCAACAACCGCCCGCTGAAGTCGCTCTCCGACACGCTGAAGGGCAAGCAGGGCCGCTTCCGCCAGAACCTGCTGGGCAAGCGCGTCGACTACTCCGGCCGTTCGGTGATCGTGGTCGGTCCCGACCTCAAGCTGCACCAGTGCGGCCTGCCGAAGAAGATGGCGCTGGAGCTGTTCAAGCCGTTCATCTATCACCGGCTGGAGCAGACCGGACATTGCACCACCATCAAGCAGGCAAAAGAAATGGTGGAGCAGCAGGAGCCCATCGTATGGGACATCCTGGAAGAGGTGATTAAAGATCACCCGGTTCTGTTGAACCGCGCTCCCACGCTTCACCGCCTCGGCATTCAGGCCTTCGAGCCGGTGCTGGTGGAAGGCAAAGCCATCAAGATCCACCCGCTGGTCTGCACCGCGTTCAACGCAGACTTCGACGGCGATCAGATGGCCGTGCACATTCCGCTGTCGCCGGAAGCGCAGGTGGAAGCCAGCGTGTTGATGCTGGCCTCGCACAACATCCTGTCGCCCGCATCAGGTCAGCCGATCACCGTGCCCACGCAGGACATGGTCCTCGGTATCTACTACCTGACCAAAGCCAAGCCGGGCGCCAAGGGTGAAGGCCGCGCCTTCGCCAACATCGATGAAGTGCTGCTCGCCAAGGAAATGGGCGAAGTGGAAACGCTTACCCCGATCCGTCTGCGCTACTCGGGCGAGGTCATCGACCTCACCACCGCGTACGACGATCAGGATGTGGCGCACACCGAGCCGACCATGTTCGAGCGGCAGTACATCTCGACCACCGTGGGCCGCGCCATCATGAACGACCACATCAAGCGTGGCGCTCCGGACATGCCGTACATCAACGGCCTGCTCAAGAAGAAGGGCAGCGGCAACCTGGTGAACTACTGCTACCTGCGCTTCGGTCTGGAGACTACGGTGCGGTTGCTCGACGGCATCAAGCAGCTCGGCTTCCACTACGCCACCAAGGCTGGCCTGTCGATCGGTATCGACGACATGGTCATCCCGGCGGGCAAGGCTGGACTGGTGAACGACGCCGAGAAGGCAGCCATCGCTGTGCAGCAGCAGTATCTGGACGGAGCCATCACCAACGGTGAGCGCTACAACAAGGTCGTCGAAATCTGGTCGGGCATCACGGAAAAGGTTGCCGACGAGATGTTCGGCGACATGCAGCAGCAGGACAAAGCGGGCGAGATGAACCCGATTTACGTCATGGCCGACTCCGGCGCTCGCGGATCGAAACAGCAGATCCGCCAGCTCTCCGGTATGCGCGGACTGATGGCGAAGCCGTCGGGCGAAATCATCGAGACGCCGATCACGGCGAACTTCCGTGAAGGTCTCACGGTGTTGGAATACTTCATCTCGACGCACGGCGCTCGTAAGGGTCTGGCGGATACCGCCTTGAAGACCGCGGATTCGGGTTACCTGACCCGCCGCCTGGTCGACGTGGCGCAGGACGTGATCATCAGCGAATACGATTGCGGAACGGTCGATGGCATCTACGTCACCTCCATCGTGGAGTCGGGCGAGATCATCGAGCCGCTGCGCGACCGTATCGTGGGCCGCGTCTCGCTGGAGAAGATCAAGGACTACGAAGGCAACATCATCGTCGACATCAACCAGGAAGTTACGGAAGACCTGGCGAGCGCGGTGCAGGCTGCCGGTATCGAGCGGGTGAAGATTCGCTCGGTGCTGACCTGCGAGTCGAAGCGCGGCGTCTGCGTGATGTGCTATGGCCGTAACCTGGCGACCGGAAGACTGGTCGAGTTGGGCGAGGCTACCGGCGTCATCGCGGCGCAGTCCATCGGCGAGCCGGGAACGCAGCTCACCATGCGTACCTTCCACATCGGCGGCACGGCCTCGCGAGTCAGCGAGCAGTCGCGCCTGGATGCGAAGAACAACGGCACGGTGCGCTTCATCAACCTGATCACGGTACGCGCCAAGGAAGGCAACCTGGTGGTCATGAACCGTAACGGTTCGATCGCGGTGGTCGACGAGAAGGGCCGCGAAAAGGAACGTTACGCGGTCGTGTACGGCGCCAAGGTGAAGGTCGAAGACGGTGCGCAGGTTTCGCTCGGCGATGTCATGGTCGAGTGGGATCCGTACACCTTCGCGATCCTCACCGAAATCGGCGGCACGGTGCAGTTCAAGGACCTGCAGGAAGGTCTGACGCTGCACGAAGAAGTCGACGAAGTGACCGGACTTTCGCGTCACGTGGTTGTCGACTCGCCGGACGAGAAGCGCCAGCCGGCCATCGTCATCAAGGGCGCCAAGGGCAACAAGCGGTACCTGATGCCTTCGCGTGCTCACCTGATGATCCTGGATGGCGACACCGTAACTCCGGGCGACGTGCTGGCGAAGATCCCGCGCGAAACCACCAAGACGAAGGACATCACCGGCGGTCTGCCGCGCGTGCAGGAGCTGTTCGAGGCCCGCAAGCCGCACGAGACCGCGGTCATCAGCGAAATCGATGGCGTGGTGAAGTTCGGCGACGTGGCCAAGGGTCAGCGCAAGATCTACGTCGTGGCCGACAACGGTACCGAGAAGGAATACCAGGTGCCGCGCGGCGTTCACGTCAACGTGCAGGAAGGCGAGCGTATCCGGGCGGGCGAACCGCTGATGGATGGTCCGCTGAACCCGCACGACATTCTTGCCGTACTCGGCGAGAAGGAGCTGCAGGCTTACCTGGTGAACGAAATCCAGGAAGTCTACCGCCTGCAGGGCGTGAACATCAGCGACAAGCACATCGAGGTGATCGTTCGCCAGATGATGCGCTGGGTCAAAGTGGAGGACGTGGGCGATACGTCGTTCCTGCTGGAACAGCAGATCGACAAGTTCCGCTTCCGCGAAGAGAACGAGAAGACGATTGCGAACGGCGGCAAGCCGGCTACCGGCCGTCCGCTGCTGCTGGGCATCACCAAGGCCTCGCTCTCGACCGACTCGTTCATCTCGGCAGCATCGTTCCAGGAGACCACGCGTGTACTGACGGAAGCTTCCATCCAGGGCGCCGTCGATCACCTGCGCGGTCTGAAGGAGAACGTCATCGTGGGCCGCTTGATCCCAGCGGGAACCGGCATGGAGTACTACCGCAATGTCCGGTTGTCGCAGGAGATGGAGCAGGCCGCATCGAAGGTGCAGGAGGAAGTGACGGCCGCGTACGAAGAAGCCGAGCGCGCGCTGGAACTGCTCCGCCACGAAGGCGAGAACGAAGCCGAGGAGATCATCACCGAACAAAGCTAAGCTGGGAGAGCGGGGCTTCAGCCCCGCGTCCAGCGCTTCCAACAGAACAAGCCGCTTTAGCGGCGACACCGAGCCCGGGGCGAAAGCCCCGGGCTTTTTATTGCGGACGTATGTGAAAAATCCGGGTCGGAAACGTCTGCGTGTACGAGAAATCCGGTTTTTACGCGAGCCGCTATGACCTTCCGGTCGGAAGTCGACCCTTTCCGCGCTCGTTCATCGGTAATCAGGCAGAAACCCCCAGGTCTCGAAAACCGCGAGACCCCGGGACACCCGGCGAGACCGGGGCACCCGGCATTACCTCTGCGCAGACTGCGTCAACCGTCGACCGGTTAGCATCCAAACGTAGTACCCTTTCTCCAGGAGAAACCATGTATCCCGAAATTATGCTTGTGCCCATGCGCGAGGAACTGACCAGCGTGGGCGTTCAGGAATTGCGCACCGCCGAAGAAGTCGACCGGATCATCACCACGCAGCCCGGCACCGCGATGGTGATTGTGAATTCGATTTGCGGATGCGCCGCCGGCCGTATGCGTCCCGCCGTGCGTGCGGCATTGCAGAACGGTCCCAAGCCGGACAAGGTGTACTCGGTGTTCGCTGGACAGGATGTCGAAGCCACCCAGCGCGCTCGCAGTTACTTCACCGGATATCCGCCGTCTTCGCCGTCCATCGCGATTCTGCGCGACGGCAAACTGCTGTACATGATGCAGCGCAGCGACATCGAGCGCCGCGAGGCCGCCGAGATCGCCTTCGAGTTGAAGAAGGCCTTCGAGCAACACTGCGGAACACCAGCCGGCCAGTAAACTTCACAACGTAAATCGGGTGCCCCAGCCTGCCCTGAGCTTGTCGAAGGGCCTGCGATTGTCGAGACCTGGGGTTTTCGTTTCCAAGGCGAAAGGCCCCGCTCCGGCTTATGCTTGAACAGGGCCTTGCTTTCAGACTACTGTCGCTGCCGATCTACTTCTGCGACTTCAAGTTTCCGGTAGAAAGCTGCATCGACTTATTGACCTGCGACAACGTTCCACCTGCTCCGGGCGTAATGCAGAAGGCTCCGTAAGTTATGGAATGATCAGCGGAGTCGCTGTTTCTGACCACGCACCGCCAGACTTCGTGATCTCCTGGGTCGGGACCGGAGTAAACAACGGTCATGCTAAAGCCGCCTACATCGAGAGGAGCATATCCACACGCTCCCGCGATAGCGATGTTTCCTCCTCCACAATCTTGATCGATGGCGACCAGTTCACCTGCCGGCACATCAATAGCACTGAATACCCAGTTATCGCTGTAAGCCGGTCCGGCCGGTCCCTGAATACCCTGCGGTCCCTGTGGCCCCGGCGTTCCAGGCGCTCCAGGCTGCCCCGGCACGCCTTGCGGACCTTGCGATCCCTGCGGTCCAGCTGGGCCCTGCGCGCCAGTAGCTCCTTGCGGCCCTTGTGGTCCAGCAGGACCGGTTGGGCCAGGAAGTCCCTGAGGCCCTTGCGGTCCGGCGGGACCCTGTGGCCCGGCGGGACCGTTCAGCGTGATCTCCAACTCCGGCTGATGACTGGTGTAAATCGATTCCTTGCTGTCGAAGGAGAAGCTGCCGGCGGAGGACGTCAGCGAAAGAGCCAGACCGTTGTTGGGCAAGCTTCCGCTCACCCACTCCTGCACCAACGAGGTGATATCGAGCAGAACGAACTGGTTGACGCTGGACGCCGACACCGCGATGGAGTGTCCGCCCGTTGCCGACGTTCCGAGTGGCGGGGCATTGTTGAAATTCAACGTGCCTTCGTTCCAGGCACCGTTGATCTCAAAGGCATCGAAGCTGCCGGAGCGATTCACCGAACCGATGAACAGTCGTAAGGTGGCTTTGGCTACACTGGCGTTGGGCGGTACGGTCGACAGGTTGAATTGGATGTAGCTGTTGCTGCCCGGCTGGACGAGCAGCAATGGCCAACCGCCGTAGTTGGTGCGCGGATTGGAACCGGCGCTGAACGTATCGGCGCTCGGCGGAGCCTGAGCCACTACCGTAAGCGACGCCAGGACGAAGAACAGTATCAAGTGGACGGCCTTGGCCGCCCAATTAGAAGGGACGAGCTTCATGGATTTCTCCTCAAGGAACGCTTTGGCTTGGGCGGGTACGGCTGCCGTTTTTTGGCGCTCATGTAGGTATGCGATATTGCGTGCGGAATTCCCTCACGCAAACCGGAGATTTTCTAAGAATCATGATTTCGAATAATAGTGTTTACCTTGGAAACGAAAATTCCCAGGGCTCGACCCCCGCGAGACCCGGGGCACCCGAATTACGCGGTTGTAACCTGATTGTGTAAACTTCCCTTTACTCTCAAATGTCCCGTTTCTTCAGACACTTCCGGATGGCGTTGTGGCGGGCGTTTCAACATGACGCCTTCCAGGTAGCCAAGGCAGCAGCTTTTTCCGCCATCCTGACGCTGTTCCCCGCCATCCTGGTGATGGCGTCGCTGCTCTCCATGTCGCACATGACCGAAGCGGTGGTGCGCGAGCTGAGCCACGCACTTGGCCGCATCCTGCCGGAAGGCACGCGCAGCGCGGTCCTGGAGTACTTCACCGGCAGCAAGCCAGTAAGCGTCAAGTTCCTGCTGACCCTGATTGTCATCACGCTGTGGACCGGCTCAGGCGTCATGATCTCCTGGATGCAGGGCTTTCGCGCCGCCTACCAGATGCCGAAGATCTGGGGGTTGGTGAAGGAGCGTATGATCGCCTTCCTGCTGGTGATCCTGGCGGGTGTCCCGCTGTTCTTCGCATCGGCGCTGCTGGTGTTCGGTAATCAGATTGAGGCGTGGATTATCTACCGCGTCGGCCACGAACTGGGGCCGTACATCCTGGGGTTGTGGACGATGCTGCGCTGGATTATCGCGGCGCTCACCAGCATCGCCGTCATCGGCCTGATCTTTCATCACGGAGTGCCGCGCACCCAGCCCTGGCATCGTGTGCTGCCGGGATCGGTGCTGTCGACGGTGTTGTGGTTCGTGTCGACTGTCCTGTTTGGCTTCTATCTGCGACGCTTTGCGAACTACAACATAATCTACGGTTCGGTCGGGACCGCAATCGCGCTGCTGATCTGGCTGCATTTGGTGTCGCTGGTCATCCTGATCGGGGCAGAATTCAACGCGCTGCGCTATCCGCGCTTCTTGTTCGGGGCGCATTCGGACATCGAGCCTGAGAGAAAGCACGCGTAACGGTGGAAGATGCCGGGGATCCCGCACGAGTAGAGGAAACTCCAAGCCAGTTAGCGCGGCGTATGTAAAGGTAGAGCGCGACCTTCAGGTCCGTGTCACGGCGTTTTTGAAGGAGAGCCGGCTTTCGCAGGCGGCGTTGGTCTCGGGCTGAAGCCCGCTGTTGAAAAGAAGTACCGTCGCATACGCCGGCCTGAAGGCCAGCTCTACCCGAGCTTGCGAAGGCGAACATCATCGGAAGCCGGAACGGATTCAATCAGCCTCCGCGCTGAGTCAGGACAAACATGAGTCCCTTCAGGGAAGCCGCCAGGCGGCACGCGAAGATCGTCTGCACCATCGGTCCCGCCAGCAACTCGGAGGAACTGATCCGCGAGCTCATGCTGGCCGGCATGGATGTTGCGCGTCTGAATTTCTCACACGGAGCGCATGAGGAGCACCTCCAAGTGATCGGGCGGCTGCGCAAGGTCGCCGCTGAACTCGACCGCTCGATCTGCATTCTCCAAGACCTGCAAGGTCCGAAGATTCGCACCGGGCGCCTGAAGGACCACGCCCCGATCACGCTCAAGACCGGCCAAGTCGTGACGATCACCTCGGCCGACGTCCTGGGTAGCTCGGAAGTGATTGCCACAACCTATCGCGAGCTGTCGCACGATGTGAAGCCCGGCGAACACATTCTGCTGTCGGACGGCCGCATTGAACTGGTGATCACCGAGATTGTCGATGGCAATGTGGTGTGCCGCGTCCTGAATGGCGGCGCGCTGGGCGAGCATCAGGGCATCAACTTGCCGGGAACGAACGTCAGCATCCCGTCGCTGACGGAGAAGGATGAAGCCGATCTCGACTTCGGACTGAAGCAGGGAGTCGACGCGATTGCCATCTCCTTCGTGCGGACGGCGGACGATGTGATGAAGGCGCGACAGGCCATCGCCGCGCGTGGCTTCGCGGTGCCGCTGATCGCCAAGCTGGAGAAGCCGCAGGCGGTCGAAAATCTCGACGCGATCCTGGAGATCACGGACGGCGTGATGGTAGCCCGCGGCGATCTCGGCGTGGAAGTTGCGCCCGAGAAAGTGCCGCTGATCCAGAAGCACATCATTCGTCGCGCACTCGATTTCAGGCGGCCGGTAATCACGGCGACGCAGATGCTGGAATCAATGATCCAGAATCCGCGTCCCACGCGAGCCGAGGCCAGCGACGTAGCCAATGCCATCTTCGACGGAACCGATGCCGTGATGCTCTCGGGCGAAACCGCGGTTGGCAGGTATCCGCGCGAGGCCGTGGGAATGATGTCCCGCATTGTGGTAGAGGCGGAGCAAGACCCCACGCAGCGGCTGATCCCCACCCATCAGGTGGGCGAGCGCCTGTCGATTGCCGAAACCATTTGCGAGGCCATGGCACATGCTGCGCGCGATCTGGATCTGCGCGCTATCGTGGCCTTCACCGACAGCGCCGCAACGGCACGTATGCTGTCGAAATATCGGCCCGTGCCCCGCATTTATGCCTTTACTCAGCATGAGGCGGTATGCAACCGTATGAATTTACTGTGGGGCGTGACGCCGGTCCGCTGCCCGGCAGGCCTGACGGTGCAGCGGATGGGAGAGTTTGCCGAGGCCGAGTTGAGGCGACTCGAAGTAGTGCGCGAGGGCGAAGTGTTCGGCCTCATTGCCGGGACGACGCAGAGCCCAGGCGCGACCAACTTCCTGCGGCTGATGGTTGCCGGCGCCGCAGCGCAAAAATCAGCATGAAAGGCTAGAGCGATGGCTGACGAGATCGTATCCGTGGCTGTTCTGGAGGCCCTGCCGGGTAAGGAAGATGCGTTGTTAACCATGCTGCGCGAGTTCTACAGTATGGTGCATGAGAAGGGATATTCGCGAGACGCGCTTTATCGCGACACTGCGCGGCCCGACCGCCTTCTGCATTTGCGCTATTGGAAGTCGGCGGAGACGCGCGCCGAAGCGCAAGCCGATCCTGAAGTTCACCGCTACTGGCAGATGCTTCCGCAACTGTGCCTGGTCACCGTGCTGTACGAGAGTATGGAAACTGTGTTTCAGAGCTAACCTTCGGCGAGAAGTTTTCCTTTGCGAATTACTTGACGATCAGATGTCCCGAATCTACGTCTGCATCATCGATACGGCGAACCGCAGATCCCTCGGCTGCGCTCGGGATGACAATTTTTTAAAGTCGGGATGACAATTTTTAAGCAGGTAGGCGCTGACTATCGATAGCTGGCAACGACGCCTGACCAGCGACCACTGACAACCGGCCACTGACAACCGACAACTAATTCACCCACGGTGGTCTTGAGTCGCCATTCGTCTTGCGGTCGTCGCGGGCGCTGGGATCGCGGAAGTTGCCGTACTCGTCGAAGTAGTCTTCGTGCTTGTAGTCGCCGCGATCGTCGTGCTTGCGCATGTAGACTTCGAACTTGCGCGCCGCGCGCTTCCTCTTCCAGCGATAGTAGGAATTGCGCAAGCCGAAGGCGCGTTCGGATGCCGCGTGGGCGAAGCCGCGCCGCGGAACGAACTTCAGCCAGATGTAGCCGAAGAGCAATCCGCCCATGTGCGCCATGTAGGCGACCGACTCGCCCGGCCGATGCGCCGATCCCAGCATCAGAGCCACTTCAATGAAGATCAGGCCGATGATGAAGTACTTGGCCTTGATCATGAACGGAATGGGGAAGAGCATGATCTCCGATTCGGAGTAGAGGATACCGAAGGCCAACAGCAGCCCGAAGATCGCGCCCGAAGCGCCGACCGTGGGAATCAGCGGACTGGCCCCAAGCAATCCGGTGAACGAGACGGCGACCGTGGTTAGCGCAGCTCCCACGGCGCAGAAGAAGTAAAACTGCATGAAGATGTTGTAGCCCCAGTCCTGTTCCAGTTGGGCGCCGAACATCCAGAGGGCAAGCATGTTGAAGAAGATGTGCAGCAGGCCGTCGTGCAGGAAGGCGTAGGTTACCAGTTGCCAGATCCAGACGCGAAAGACCACCAGCGCGGGCACCAGGCCGAAATGCAGCTGCATCCAGCGCTCACCGCCATCGGTAAAAGCGCTAAGCAAGGCCACCAGCAGATACACCGCACCGTTGGCGATCAGCAGCTGTTTCACCGCCCGGGTGAAGGGCGGGAAGCTCAATCCCATGCTGGAAGTACGTCGCATAATCGAACTTACATTTTATTCCATATCGAACAGCCGCAGGTGCGACAGTGGGGCCGTCGGCTGAAGCCGACTGCGAGAAGGGGAAATAATGGGCTTGGACGCGGACCTGAAGGTCCGCTCTACCCGAACAAACCGTCCCAGAGTTTTTCAGCACCCGACACTACGCTCATCTTTGCGGCTCGGGTACCACAGCAACGCTGCGATGTCCCTTGGCATCCAGCGCCCGCACCGCGAAAATCACATTGTCCTTCGACACTGCCAGGGTCGCGTGCGTCGCGTTGCCGACGGCCTGCACATGCTGCCAGTCAGAGGCCGTGGTGTCGCGCCACAAAACTTCGTAGCCGCTGGCCAGGCCTCCCGGCGACGCTTTCCACTCCAGCGTGGAATCGTTCTCCAGCGACTTGGTCAACAGCTTAACCTCCGCGGGTGGGGCGGGAGCCGAGGCGAGCGTTGCCAGCGTAGCCGCATTTAAGCGCGCTACGTTTGCGGTGTAATCGTAGTCCACAAACTTTGGCAGATCCCCATATTCGACACCATTCTCAGTGCGGACGTTCTGGTGCTGGTGATGGAAGTTCTCGCGGAACTCCGTGAATCGCACCGCCGGATATCCCTGATCGTTGAAGGAAAAATGATCGCCGCCGCGCAGATAGCGATCATGACGAAAAACCAGCATTGGCTGAAACTGTTCCGGTGGCAGATACTGCTTGCCGATTTCGACCACGTAGCGAGCGAGCTGGCGTGATGGGCCATCGTTCTCCAATCCGAGCGAGCGAATACGTTTCAAATCGTCGGGCGTCGCAGTGGTCGGGATGCCTTCCGAGAAGACGCGCACCACGTGCGGATCGCGCAGCGTATCTCCCGGAGTGCGATCGCCGCCGACGATGTCGTTGTTCAACACGCCTTCAATGTCCCAGCCGACGGCTTTCGACATCTTCGCGAAATGCGCGCTGCCCAGCAGTCCCTGCTCTTCGCCGGCCACCGCAAGAAAGATGATGGTGGCAGGAAAACGATGCTTGCTGAGCACGCGTGCGCACTCCAGGCTCACGGCTGTGCCGCTGGCATCATCGTTCGCTCCGGGCGCCGCGCCGACTGCTTGAGTCCAATCGCTGTTGAACGAATCGTAATGGCCGCTGACGACATAAATGCGGCCGGCATTTGCCGGATCGGTGCCGGGCAGGATAGCGTAAACATTCGTAATCGTGACGGCTTCAGGCACGCGCGGCGGAGTGGGCGGCTGGATGAACTGGTCGGTCTTGACCTGCAGGCAGTCGCCACATTGGCTGGAATAGCGGTGCAACTCGCCTTCAATCCAGGCGGTGGCTGCATCGATGCCTTTGTCCTGCATGCCCGGTATTCCGGCCGAGAGTGTCTGCCGGGTGTAGAAGCCGGCGAGTGTTTCGATGTTGCGCTGGATCTGTGCCGACGAAACTTCGTTTAACGCGGCGGCGATCTGCGGGTCGGGTGAAGAGGCAGCAGTCGTGGAGGGTTGCCGCGCGGCAGAAGCAACCGCCACGCACAATAGGGCCATCACACCCGCGATTCCGGTTAGCGTCCGCTTTTTGGAAAACATATAAAGTTCGAGAAACCTCTGCGATCCGGTGGCGTCTATGACTTGACGGTACCGCCAAGAGATTCTAAATATAAATGCACGGACGGCGAACTGTCGTTTCGACCGGGGCGAGTGCGAGAGGGCTAGGGAGGCGATTATGGTGATATGTCCTGAATGTGAAAGTGATCTGGATATCGAAGAAGATGAGGTGGACGAGGGCGAAATCGTATCGTGTCCAGAGTGCGGCAGCGATTTTGAGGTGGTCGCGATCGAGCCGCTGGAGTTGACTCGGGTAGAAGACGAAGACGAGGACGACGACGACGACGACGAGGACGAAGAAGAGGAGGGATATTAGCTTGCCCGGACGATCGCGCATCCGGGCCTATGTTTCTGTGCTTTCCTGGCTGATCCTGCTCTCTCCTTTTGCGATTGCACGCAGCGGCGCAGCTCCACAATCCTCTTCCAATCCTAACAAGCACGATTACGCCATCATCTACGGTACCGTCTGGGGGCCGGACGATCATCCGCTCGCCGGCGTTCCGATTAAAATTCGACCGGCATCAGCCAAGAAGTCCAAGTGGGACCTGGTCTCCGACCACAATGGCGAATTCGCACAGCGCGTTCCGGCGGGCAGGCAGGATTACGTCATTGAAGCTGACATTAAGACGCCTAAGGGACAGCTCAAGCCACAGGTCACGGCGCACATCGATAACGATGAGCGGCAGGACATCGGCATTCACCTCACAAGCGAGCAACTCTCGCATCACTGACCGTGAAGGGAAATCAGATGAAAAAGCTATTCGGGATCGCGCTGTTCATTATGGTCGTCGCGTTTGCGTGCAGCGCCCAGCTGACGATCCCGATGGGCGGAACAGGCAGCTCCTCCGATACGAACCGCAAAACTCCGCGCACCACCTCGCGGACACTGACGGGAACCGTGGTGGACAAGAACGACAAGCCGGTTCCGGAGGCGGTTGTCTACCTGAAGAACACGAAAACACTGGCCATGAAGACTTATATAGCGCAGAAGGACGGCACCTACCGCTTCCCCGAGCTCTCGAACAACATCGACTATGAAGTCTACGCCGAGAGGAACGGCATGAAGAGCAAAGCCAAAACGCTGAGCCAGTTTGACGACCGCCCAAGCGCCAACATCAATCTGCAGATCAACACGAATAAGTAGCGCCGCTGTCCGGCTTTCCCTACAATTATCGGCGTGGGGCTGCTTTCAAAATATGGCGGCATTTTTGTTGTGCTCCTTGCACTCGGCTGTGGGACAGCCCTGTGCCAGACAACGTCCGCAGCGCCAGACAGCACGCCTGCGACCTCGCAAACTGCGCCCTCTGCGCCTAAGACCACTCCCGCTGTAACACCGAAAACCAATTCGCAAAGCACCTCGTCGGCTGCCGCGCCCGACAAGTCTGCGACGACCTCTAAAGCGAGGGCGGAAAAGAAAGCTAGGCCGCCGCTCGACGCTACGCAGAAGCAGGCTGTGTCGCTGCTGCAAGCCGTGGAGAGTGACCTGGGGCGCTATTCGCCGGAGATGCAGACGTATCTGCTGCAAGAGATGGCGCGAGCCTATAAGGATCTCGATCGCGCCAAGCAAGTGGCGTTGCTGAAGGAGGCGTTTCAGTCCGCGGCCAATATGCCGGATACGCAATACCGCACCGAGCAGCAACGGGCGATCGTCGAGGCGTTGAACATCGCCGATCCGGCAGCGCTGCTCAGTATGCAGTATTCGCCCGATCCCAAGGTGCGCGAGGTCGTGCTTAAGCTGCTGGTGCAGCAGGATATGGATCGCGGGCGACTGTTGGATGCGGCCAAGCGGCTTTCGCAGTGGGACACCTCGCTGGCATTCCCCTACAGCGAAGCGGGACACCTGATCAACAAGCTGACGGCGCAGCAATCGGGCGAGCGGCAGGCGGTGTTTTCATCGGCCGCGGCGGCGTATCGAAACAGCAGTGTCGACTTCTCGAATCAGTTTTCGGACGCGATGCTGGACTTGATCCTCGAAACCTATACCCTGCTCCCGCCTGCGCTGGTGGTGGATGCGATCGATCTGGTGCTGGACAAGGCGGCGAAGCAACAAGCAAGCGACCAGGAGCAGCAAAAACGCGCGTCCATTACCGTTGGCGGAAAGAATGGGCAGGCGAGTTTCAGCAGCGTATATGACTTCGAGCTGTTTGAAATGCTGCCGGTGCTCGACAAAGTGGATCCGGCGAAGGCGGAAGCCCTGCGACGCGATCATGCAACCGTTGCAACGCTCAACAATAAATATCCCAACGGCGCGTCATCACTCAGCCCCGACAGCGCAGGCATGAATATGATGGTGGGCGTGAGCGGTGCGCAAGATCCGGCGCCGGCCGGTCCTGATCCTGCGTTTCTCCAGCAGCGACAGATGGCGGACACGATTGCAGACTCAGCCGCGAAAGATGTTGATGCTGCTATCGCGAGTGCGCAGACTCTAAGCAACACCACGCGGTCTGACTATGACGTCATGACGCTGCGCTGCCGAGCACTGGAAAAAATTGCTGCGATGGAAGTGGGACGCAAGAATTTTCCGGCGGTCATCACCGCGACCAAGGCACTGGCGAATGCGGCGCAGGATCTGCCCGCACTGGCGCGCGCGCACTACCTGGTGCGGGCGGCGGCCTTCAGCGCGCAAGCCAACGATCCGCAGGGAGCCAGGCAGTATCTCAGCAAGGCGATGAAAGCGGCAGACGATCTTTACCAGACGGATGCATTCGCGGATCCGGCAAACGAGGCCCCCAAGTCCCTGTGGCCGTCAACTGCGGCCTGGAAAGGGACGTTCATCGTTGCTGAGCACATCGATCCGGGGTTTGCCATACAGGAAGCGGCTTCGCTGCCCGATCCCGAGATTGAAGCGGCGGCGAATGTGGCGATCGCGTCGGCGATGCTGAAGCAGGAGCCCGGGATGACCATGCTCGCCGTGTGGCAGAAAGGGGAGCCGGTGCTAGAGATGTTCTTTGATATTCCGTGGTGGTCGGCTGCATCGTCATCGCCAGCGAAGGGCGGCGACGAACTCGAGAAGGCGCAGGCGGCGCGGTGATCGCGTAGCGGGCTTTCAGGCCCGCATCCCCGCGCAGTTCCCGATTTCATCCGCGGGCTTTCGGCGGCTGCAGACTGTTTCATGCGTCCTATCCTGAGGGTATAATCGCGGCGCTATGAATGAGCAAACCTGCAGTCTTCTTGTGGAACTATTATCCGAGATGACCAAGCGAGTTTCTGAGGCGCACTCGAAACTTGCGGCCATGGAAATCATCCTGCAGCAGTATCAACCCCAGATGGTCGATGCGTACATCGACACTCTGAACGAGATTCGAACTCATCCGCCATTTTCAATTGCGCCAGAAGCCTTCGTAGACCTTCGCAGAGCGCTTCTTCGGGGATAGCCCCCGGAACGCGGCTGAGGAAGTTTTGCCCGCCGTGGCGGAGCTCCTAGGATACAGCGATCGTTGCCGGCGTGAGGCAACGTTGGTTTCGCTCGCATCGATCTCGCTGAGGCATCGAAGCCTCACGACAGATCTCGTCACGGTAGGGGTCCTTCGACTCCGTTCGAGCGCTGCGCGCTCTTACTGTGCTCAGGATGACACCCCTTACATCTGCAATCGGTTTGCTAAGAGCTAAGAGCCAAAAACTAAGAGCGAAAAGCGAAGGGAGAAAAGCTGCCCCAACAACAAAGGCCGCCATTGCTGGCGGCCTGTTCGGTGTGCGACCGAGTTTACTGCGAACTAATTGTTTTCGTTGCTGGCGCGCTTCCACGACATGAACTCGCCAATCGTGGACCCGCTCCCGGACGAGGTAGACGTTGCCGCCGGAGCCTTGTAGGACTCCACATCCGCGCGGGTGCCTTCTTCGCCAACCGCCCGAATGCTGAGACCGACTTTCTTCTCCGCCGGGTTCATCTTGATGATCTTGAACTCGTGCTCCATGCCGGGTTCCAGCTTCAGCGGAGAGCCATCGGCTTCCACCGCTTCCGAGTTGTGGCACAGGCCTTCGACCCCATCGGCGATTTCGACAAATGCGCCGAAGCTCGCCAGCCGCAGCACCTTGCCGTGGATCACATCGCCAACGCGATGCTGCTCGAAGAACGTATCCCAAACATCGGGCTGAAGCTGCTTCACGCCGAGTGACAGACGGCGCTGATCAGGCTCGATCGCAAGTACGATCGCCTTCACCTTGTCGCCCTTCTTCAACACTTCCGAAGGATGTTTCACGCGCTTGGTCCAGCTCAGGTTGCTGACGTGGACCAGACCGTCGATGCCGTCTTCGATCTCGATGAAGGCGCCGAAGTCGGTCAGGTTGCGGACTTTGCCCTCGACGATGGTTCCCACCGGAAACTTCTCGTGCAGGGTCTCCCACGGATTCGACTCGAGCTGTTTGAGGCCGAGGCTGATGCGGCGGTCGGTTGGGTTGACGTTCAACACCACCGCTTCCACCTGGTCGCCCACGTTGACCATCTTCGAGGGATGCTTCATCCGCTTCGACCAGGTCATCTCGCTGACGTGCACCAGGCCTTCGATGCCCTGCTCCAACTCGATGAACGCGCCGTAGTCGGTGACGCTGATGACGCGGCCGCGAACGTGCGCGCCGATCGGATACCGCTCCGAGGCGTCGAGCCACGGGTCAGGCGTGAGCTGCTTGAAGCCCAGCGACACGCGCTGCTTGTCCTTGTCGAATTTCAAAACTTTGACCTGGATCTGATCGCCGACCTGTACCAGGTCGCGCGGATGCGTCAGGCGTCCCCAGGACATGTCAGTGATGTGCAGCAGGCCGTCGATGCCGCCGAGGTCGACGAAGGCGCCGTAGTCGGTCAGATTCTTCACTGTGCCGGTGAGGATGGCGTCCTCATGGAGCTGCTCCAGCGTCTTGCCGCGCTTCTCGGACTGCTCTTCTTCCAGCAGCTGCTTGCGCGAAGCCACGATGTTGCCGCGCTTCTTGTTCAGCTTGATGATGCGGACTTCGATGTCGGTGCCCTTGAGAGCGTCCAAGTTGCGGACCGGGCGCAAATCAACCTGCGAGCCGGGGAGGAATGCGCGCGCGCCCAGGATGTCGACGGTCAGACCGCCCTTAATGCGGTCGATGACGCGAGCTTTCACCGGCGCCTTGTCGTTGAAGACCTTCTCGATTTCATCCCAGGCCTTCAGGCGCTGCGCCTTCTGGTGCGAGAGGTTGATGTAGCCCTCTTCAGTGTGGCCGGGCTCGCGCATGACGGCGATTTCGTCACCGCGCTGCACCGAGACGTTGCCTTCGTGGTCCTGGAACTCTGCCACCGGAATGACGCCTTCGGACTTGTAGCCGATGTCGACGACCACATATTGCGGCGTGACTTTCAGCACGGTGCCGCTGACGATCTGGTCTTCGTTCAGAGCGGCTTCGGTCTGGGCCTGCTCCTGTTCGAAGGATTCCAGAGCGCTGGCGAAATCTTCCATGCCAGGCTCTTTCTCGGCACGCGCCGGGGGCGGCGGTGTCGACTCGGCGGGCTTGCTGGTCTCCGATGCCGTTTCGGGTTGAGGCTGGGCAGCTGACTGGGTCTGGGGCTGTTCAGGCGTTACGGGTTGGGTTTCGGGCTGCTCGGCAGCGCCGGCTTCGGGAGTCTGTGTGGTCGGGGCGTTGTGGGTTTCTTCGAAAGACATGGGTTGCGTACGCACACTCTGAACGTTTTAAAGCGTGCAGAGAGCCTGGTTAAAACGGACTGCTGGCTTGAGTCTCTACAGGTATGATTTGCCCCGCTTAATGCGGGTTGGGACAACCCAGCGGCCGGATCCGATGGAGCGGGCTGCGCATCCAGGGAACTCTTCGACTATAGCAACCGGTGGGGGTGGTGTCAAACTCGTAAGTGCTAGAAGCCGCCCGATTTTGCACGCTTTTAACGACATTTAATGTCAACAATTTTGCTGCGTGTCAATCCACTTTTGTCACATGCGAATGTGACTAAAATTCCGGGAGTTGGGCCACGAAAAACGGAGTGGTACCCTGCCAATACAATGGATTATCTCTGGACTCCCTGGCGCTACTCCTACATCACCACGGCGGATGTGTCGAAGGACGCCAGTTCCTGCGTCTTCTGCGAGCTGCTGCGCTCCGGCGACGATGAAAAAGCCCTGATCGTCCATCGCGGCGAGTTCAACTTCATCATCCTCAATGCCTTCCCTTACACCTCGGGCCACAGCATGATCGTCCCCTACGAGCACATCGATCGCCTGCACAAAATGCCGGAGGCCGGGGCACAGGAGATGATGTCCCTAACCCGCAAACTGGAAACGGCACTGCTGGAGCTCTACCATCCGGACGGGTTGAATATCGGAATGAACATCGGCAAAGCCGCGGGAGCCGGGATCGCCGGACATATTCATATGCACGCCCTGCCGCGCTGGGTGGCGGATGCGAATTTCATCTCCGTGGTCGGCGAGACGAGGGTGATTCCGGAGCTGCTGTCGACAACCTACGAGAGGCTGAAGGCGAAGTTTTAGGAAAGCGGCAACTAGCAACTAGCAATTGCAGGTGCCACCCAAATCCTTCCGAAGTGTCATCCCGACCGACGGCTTCAGCCCGAGTGGAGGGACCTGCTGTTCGCGACGAGACGCAGGTCTTCCGCTCGGGAACTCCCTCGAAGAAGTCGATTTCTCACGACAGATCTCGGGAAGATAGAGGTCCTTCGACTCCGGCGTCGCAAAGTCGGCGACGCCTGCGCTCGGGATGACGCTCGAAATGATTAACACTAAGCCTACCCACTGACTACTGAGCAGTGACCACTATCCACTAAACAGTAATCAGGCGGCATCGCCAGCCGCGCCTGCATCACATTGGAAGAACACGAAACCGAACGCATAGGAGTTCTTCATGGTTGCTCATTACGGAATGCTTCGCGACTACCGCTTCTCCGACGATGTGGACGACATCCGCGGCGCCGCTCTCTACGGCGCGGACGATGACAAGCTTGGCAAGATCGACGACGTGATCTTCGATCACGCCACTGGCACCATTCAATATGCCGTAGTCGACACCGGTGGCTGGTTGAGCAGCAAGAAATTTCTGGTCCCCGCAAATCGTATCCGGCCCTACGGCAAGAACGACGACGACTTCTCCATCAACGCGACCAAGAAGGAGATTGAGGCGCTGCCGAAGTACGACGAGAACGTGGCGACCGACGCGCAGTGGGCCGAACAGGACGTTCAGCAGCGCGAGGCCTGGGGCAGCGGGCCGGTGATGCACAAGGAAGGCAGCACCCACAGCATCACTCCAGAAGCCGGCGAGATGCCGGCCGGCCGAGGCTCGGGCGTTGACGACGCTGCGTACATGCCTGACCGGTTGGTGGACAAATTCACCAGTGCCGCGCCCGATCCGAGCAAGATCCGCATGCGTCCCTCGGGACTCGCGGCCGATGCTGAAGACTCGCGCCTACCCGGCGAATCGCAGCGTCAGGAAATTCCGACTCTCGCCGCCGAGGAAGCTGAAGGCCGCGCGGCCAACGATCCGGTTGAGGCGCAGCGCGATCACCTGACGAATCCGAATGACGTTTATGTTTCCGAAAGCGACCGCGCCCGCCGCTGGTCGGCTTTCGAGGATCATCTGCGCAAGAACCGCGTCGACGTCACCTCGAGTTGCCATAGCTGCGGCACGGCACGCGATCGCGTAGCTTAAGTTTTCGCCGACTTACCATCGTCGACTCACCATCGCGGAGGAAACGGATGCGAACCTGCACCGATGCCTCCGCGATTTTCGTTTGCTGTGGCAGACGAAATTCCAGTGACCTTCCCGAATCAGAACTCGGCTAGTCGCCTGGTTAATTTTTCCTGTCCTTTCGCTTGGCCGTGGCAGAGGATTAGTTACGACGAGAGTGTCCTGCGCTTCAGTAACTGGCACCTCACTGCTCGGTTTGACAACCTGACTGTCTGGCGATAGCGCTTTTGGCGGCAACCCCTCTTCCGTTGCCTGATTTTTATCAACGTCCCTGGGCGCCCATATCTTTTCACAAGCTTCTGATCACCGCCGTTGGTGATGAAGGGAGTACTCCATGAGGCTATGTATCGCGCGAATAATCCTGATAGTTCTGATGGTCGCGGCCGTTCCTGCCGCGGCGCAGGATCTCTACAATAACGGCCCGATCGACGGGTACACGCAGGGGTGGACCATCAACTTCGGCTTTGCGGTTAGCGACCAGTTCGCACTGAGCGGCCCTGCGATTGTCAATGAAATCCAGTTCGGCGCCTGGCTGTTCCCCGGTGACACGCTCCAGTCCGCTGAAGTGTCGATCACTTCCAGCGAATTTGGTGGCACCAGCTACTACGACCAGACCGTCAGCTTCACGAGAAGCGGCTGCTTCTCGAATGGCGGCTTCAACGTCTGCACCGAGATCGGCAGCATGGGCGCCGGCGTCAACCTGAACGCCGGCAGCTTTTGGCTGAACTTGTCGAACGCGACCAGCAGCCTTGGCGATCCGGTCTACTGGGACCAAAACAGCGGCCCGTCGCTCGCTTCTGATAGCTCCGTAGGAACGATTCCTTCTGAGTCGTTTTCATTGGACGGAGCGTGTGGTGCCGGCAGAAATGGTCCCAATTGCGGTCCGCCGCCGCCCACCTCGCCAGAGCCCGGCAGTCTGCTGCTGTTCGGTTCGGGAGTGATGGCGCTGCTGATGACCGGATTGCGCAGATTTCTTTAAGCGAGGTGGCCCAGGTTTTTTCGAACGCGATGAAAGGAGGAGTTATGATTCTCCGCACTACTCTACTTACGTTAGTCGTGTTAGTCCTTGCCGCGATTCCCGCAGTTCCGCAAAACGATGTCTACGACAACGGGCCTACGGACGGCCAAGACTGGGCTTACGTCATCAATTTTGGATATGTCACCAGCGACAGCTTCTCCTACAACAACCCAAACAGTTGCGGGTGGGGTGGACAACCGTGCCCCATCAACGGCGTTGTTTTCTCGGCCTGGCTGTACCCCGGGGATGCGCTGCAGAGCGCCGAAGTGTCCATTACTTCCAGCGAATACGGTGGCACCACATACTTCGACCAGATCGTAAGCTTCACGCAGAGCAGCTGCTTCAGTAACGACATGGGCTTCAACGTCTGCACGGAAAGCAGCAGTTTCCCTGACGTCTATCTGAACAGCGGGACCTACTGGCTGAACCTGCAGAACGCCCAGTCAACCATCGGCGATCCGGTCTACTGGGACATGAACAGCGGTCCATCGTTGGCCTCGAGCAGTTCGGTGGGAACCATCCCCTCCGAATCGTTCACTATTCTCGGCGCCACGACGAGTTCTTGCTTGGATTGTTATACGACTCCGGAACCTGGCAGCTTTGTGTTGCTGGTGTCAGGTTTGTTAGGACTGCTGCTGACAGGTTCGCGCAAATATCTGTAAGTGAGTTGGAACGCTCGACAGTGCTGGCGTTTGTCGGCAAGAGGGTTGTGCGCTAGCGGTCAACGAAGCTGCCCCAGCTGAGAGGCCCTTACAACACGGCGAGCCAAGCACTACGTGTTAGTCGGCCGTTAACGGCGCGGCGCGCCGTGGCAGCCCGTTCGCTGCAAAAAACAGAATGTAGAGATAGCAGATTACCGGCAACACGAAAGCGTGATGCAAGCCGACGCGATCGGCAAGCACTCCCTGTAATTCCGGAATAATGGCTCCGCCGACGATCGCCATGATCAGCAAACCGGAGCCTTCGCCGGTCAGCGGGCCAAGGCCTTCAATGCCCAGCGTGAAGATGCTGGGGAACATGATGGAGTTGAACAGCCCCACCAGCAGCAGCGCCCACATCGCCAGATGGCCGGCACTGAGCATAGCCAGGCACACCAGCAAGACGGCCACAATCGCGTTGAAGCCGAGCACGACGCGCGTGGAAATTCTTTGCAGGACGGCCGAGCCGATAAATCGGCCGATCATCGCGCCACCCCAATAAAACGTCAGGTACTTCGCGGCGACGGCGGCGCGCAGATTGCCGATCTCCGCCAGGTTCATGAAGTTGACCAGGAAGCTGCCAATCGCGACTTCAGCGCCGACGTAGCAGAAAATGGCGCCAATCCCCATCACCAGGTTGCGATGCTTCCAGACGCTGTCGTTCGAAACAGCGTGTCCGCCTTCGGCTTCGGGGATGTGTGGCAGCTTGAACTTAGCGATCACGACGCCGAGCAGAATCAATGCCAAGGCGATGATCAGATAAGGCAGCTTCACCGAGGAGGCTTCTTCCAGCCGGTACGCGTTCAGCGCTTGCGGCGATAGAGCACGCAGTTCTTCGGCTGTCTTCGGGATGGCTGCCCCAAGGATCAGCAGTCCGCCAAAAAAGGGCGCAACTGTGGTGCCCAGCGAATTAAACGCCTGCGTCAAATTCAGGCGGCTCGACGCGGTTCGCGCCGGACCCAGCACGGCAACGTAAGGATTCGCGGATACCTGCAAGGCGGTAATGCCTGCCGCGAGAATGATGAGCGCGGCGAGAAACAGCGGGAACGACGGAACGCTGGCCGCCGGAATGAACAGCAACGCGCCCAGCCCCATGGTGAGCAGTCCGGCGACCATCATCTTCTGGTAGCCGATGCGCTCGATGATCTTGCCGGAGGGAATCGAGAATACGAAGTACGCCGAGAAGAAACAGAACTGGATTAGCATGACCTCGGCGTAGTTCAGGTCGAAGATCGACTTCAGGTGAGGAACCAGGATGTCGTTCAGACATGTCAGGAAGCCCCACATGAAGAACAATGTGGTCACCATCGCGAGCGGTCCGGTGTAACTCCGCTCTGTGCCGGCGCTGACCGTTGTCGTATTTTGCTGCGCTCCCAGTGCCATGCTCACCTGTGAGACTTAGATGTCGAACCGGCCTACCACGTTCTCTGAATTGGATGTGCCTCGGTGTTGAACACCACTTTGCGCAGGTCCAACGTCGACTTCGGAGCATATATCAGATACAGGTACTTCAGAGTTTCAGCCAGGAAAAAGCTTTCCATGTCATCGCGCTGCTGCTTGGTTTCGACGTTGACCAGCGCGGCAAATCCGGCGTCGGTGCGGCAATATTTTTCCAGGCTGTCGGCGTACGTGCGGCCCATGTCGAGGTACAGCGGCTTGCCGGTGAAGTAGTACAGATAGTACGTCGACTCGATGATCTCCGGCCGCAGTTCATAGCCGGGATAGGTAATCTTCATCGTCGAGTAATCGAACTCTTCCGGCTCAATGCCCCAGGTCGTCCACATTTTGTAGCTCGACTGCTGCAACTGCGCGGCGCGCTCCAGATCGCCCGAGAGTGCCAGCACGCCGGGGAAGAAGGCGTCCAGAGCGCCGTAGTGCGTCGAGATCTTCGCGCCGGTATTCATGTTGACTTGTGCGTACCACAGACCGTTCGGCGTCTGGTCGGCGACATACTTGTTCAGCGCGGCGATGCTGGTCTTCCACATATGCTCGCAATCTTTGTCGTGGAAGAGGATCGAACACTTCAACAGATATTCATAGTACGAATCGATGCCGCCGCTAATGTGGCTGGTCGGATCGATCCACTTGCCGGTCTCGACGTTGATGCTCGAGCCGACCAACCCGATGGGCGAGCGCCGATCGTAGACCGCAACCAGTGCGCGTTTGGCCTTGTCGTAGTAAACCTGCTTGCCCGTAAGTTTGCTGAGTGTTCCGAACTCGATCAGCAGCGAGCCGATCTCCGCCGGATTACTCTCGACGCCTTTCACGGCGCCGGTCTTCAGGTTGACGAAGACGTACGGCATGCCCGTTGGCGAGTTGAACGCGGGCAGCAGGCGCGTGGCGAGATCGTCGGCGAGATCGAGCAGGCGCTTGTCGTCCGTGAGCTGATAGCTGCTGAGCAGGCCACCGAGCAGGCGAATCGTGATCTCGAAATTCTTGACATAGATGTCCTTGTCGAACGAGAGCTTGGTATCGATAAGCTCGCGGTCTTTGTCGGCTTCGTCCCTCAGTCCCATCAGGACCATGGTGTCGAGCGCATCGACCGGCGTCATCAGCAGCGACACGCTGCTGGGGTCTCCAACAATCGCGGTTTTTGCGGTTGTTGAGGTGGTGCCGGGTTCAGCAACGGCTGGCCCTTTTGTGTCCTTCGTCGGCGCGTACCAGTCGCGATAGCTCTTCGTGAGCGGCTGCAGCTCGTCGTGTCCCCAGGCGTATTGCTTGTAGCCGCCCCAGGCATGAAGAAAGTCCTGGCGGACGCGTTCCGCCATCTCGGCCTTCTGCTCGTCGGTCCATGGAGTGGTCGTGGCCGCTGGGATAGCTTTTGCCACTGGAGCCTTCTGCCCGAACGCCAGCAGTGATGTCGAAGCGAACCAGAACAGCAATGCGCATTGCAGATGTTTGTTCATCGCGGAAATTACAATGTTGCACCATCCGGCTTTTGAAGGGCACAGCTTTAGCCGTGCCAGCAGCCCCTCGATCAGAGCCCTAGAGAGGCGGCTCCCAGGCCGACGCCACGCTCAACTCTTGCTTCATCCGCCGAACATACTCACGGTCGGTGCGGTCGTACCTGGACTCCTCCGGTCCACCTGCGGCTCCAAAGTAAATCTCCGCATTCGGCAGCGTCGACGTGTCCTGCTGTTGGCTGAACGCGGTGAGATGGACTTGGGTGCAGCCGGTCTGTGCTACCAACTGCCTGACGTTCTCCACGGTAATGCCCGCGCCGGGCAGCACTTCAATTCGACCCTCGGCGCGCTCCCGGAGTTGCTTGATCATATCCGCGCCTTCGGGCGCTCCGTTCTTCTGGCCGCTGGTGAGCAATCGAGTGATGCCCAAGTCGATCAACTCCTCCAGCGCGCGAAACGGATGGGGCGTGACGTCAAAGGCGCGATGAAACACTGCCTGCCGCGATCCGATACGCTCGCGCATCGCGCGCGTGCGCTTCACGTCGACTGTCCCATCGGCGTTGAGGATGCCAAACACAATTCCGTCTGCGCCGTTCTCCAGCAGCAGATCGGCATCTCGCTCCATCACGGCGAACTCCGTCGCCGAATAGCAGAAGCCCGCCTGCCGGGGACGGCTCATCGCGATCACCGGAATCTGCGTTCGCTGCTTCACCTCGGCCAACGATCCGAGGCTGGGTGTCAGTCCGCCGAGAAACAGCGCGGAGCATAGCTCCACGCGATCGGCGCCACCGGCAGCAGCTTCGATGGCATCTTCAGCCGAGCCACAACAGATCTCCAGTAGTCCGGTTTGCACGAAAAACTCCAGCCGGAGCGGCCTCCGGCTGGCTTCTACTCTAGCAAGTTAATGGTTCACCGTCGCGGCCTCGGTCTGTTCCTCTTCGTCCTCGGCTGCGCCGTCGGCTTGCGCACGGAAGCCGGCGGGTTTAGCCGACGACAGCGGCAGGATGTCGATTGCCAGATCAGTCATCTGCTTCCAGGTCGGCCGATTCCGATCGAGGTAACAGGAGCATTCGTACACCTTGAACGGCACTTTCAACGGTGGGCCAAAGGACACCGTGCAGTAGGCGAGCTCCTCGCTCTCGCGGAAGCCGCGCAGGATATGGGCATGCACGCACGACGCGCACTTGGATTGCGAGTCGGCGGGCGTCCCGTTCTTTACGTAGATGGTGGTCATACATTCTTTCCAGCCGGCGCAGGGCCGGCGTCCGGGCACGCGCGCGAACGCACTGCGCGCGCGCTATGTCTCACAATGTGGTAGTTCGCCACGCGACCTTGATCACGGTGACCGCGGGTGTGGTCTCAGGGTCGGGCCGGACGAAGCCCACCACACGTTCAGGCTTCGCAATACGGCGGTCGACATAGGCCGTACATTCGCACACCGCGAACTTCAGCTCGCGCAGCCCACCTCCCAGGTTGCAGCAGGTGAGCGCTTCTCCGTTGAAACCCTTCTGCGCGACCGCATAGATACACGTCGGGCACAGCGCCTCGCGGCGCTTGGGGGTTCCGAGAATATTCCACGTCAACATGGCTCACCTCAAACATAGATCAGGACTGCGGCTTGCGACTTCGCAGGCCTTCATGGCAATCACAATGCGTCGCGAAGGCACTGCATCGCAGGCATCACGCGTGGGAGTTTGCTTAAGACTCGCGGGTTCGTCCGCTGCGTTTTAGCGGAAACGATTAACGACGGAAGACGGACTGAGCCCACGACCGGTCGCACGCCCTTGCAGGCTGCAACTGTCGGCGCACCGGAATGTTTTGCGCACAATCATGGGTCTTCTCCAGAAAGGAGTTTCTAAGATGCCACAGTTCCGATTCGAAACGCAAGCAGGAATTATTTTCTCGTCGTCACGCACAGGCGTTAACCTCGTGAAATAGTTCTCCCGCCGTCTTCGCGGAGGCGCCATGACCAGCCCAACTACTTTCGATGCCTACCTGGAACCGTGGCTCGTGGCGCGCGTCCCGCGCATGAGCGGCTATTCGTCGAAGCTCGCTGAGTTCTACGAGTGGGTGCGCACCGAAGTAGACGCGCAGGCCAACTACACCGACCGCTACGCGGCGCCCGCTCTCGAGACCTACGACCGCAATGGCGAGGTGATCAACCGCATCGTCGCGAATCCGCTGTATGACGAGCAGCACGCCGAACTCTATCGCCGGGGCATCATCGGCTTACCGTATTCCGAAGCTGCGCCGCATCTGCTGACCTTCGCCATGGGCTTCGTGCTCTCGCAGTCGGACATCAGCCTGCATTGCCCGGTGACGTTGACCGGAGCCGTGGCCTACGTTCTGGGCTCGCACGCGCCTGAAGCTGTGCAGAAAAAGTTTCTGCATGACGTCGTCCGCATGGACGGCCGCGCAAAAACTGGTGGCACCTGGGCGACCGAGCAGCACGGTGGCAGCGACCTTGGAGCCACGACGACACGCGCCGTTCCCACCGGTCAGCACTTTGCTCTGCGTGGTTTGAAGTGGTTCACCAGCAACGCCAACGGTGGACTCGCTGTCGCGACCGCGCGGCCGGAGGGAGCGCCGGAAGGATCGGCCGGACTCGGTCTTTATGTTGTGCCTAGTCATCTCGACGATGGCCGGCCCAATCACTACCGCATTCGCAGGTTGAAAGACAAACTCGGCACGAAAGGCTTGCCGACTGGTGAGATCGATCTGCTGGGCGCCGAGGCAATCGAGGTCGCGCCGCCTCCGCATGGCTTCAAGTTGATGATGGAGGCCCTGGAGTACAGTCGCGTCCATAACGCTGTCGGCTCAGTGGGCGTGCAGCGCAGAGCCTTGCGAGAAGCGCTGGCGTGGGCAAAGTCGCGCCATGCCTTCGGGCATGTCCTGGCTGAATATCCCATGGTGCAGGACGAACTGCTGCGCATGCGTGTGGAGTTCGAAGCGGGAACGCTGCTGGCCTTTGAGGCGGCGATCACGTTTGATGAGGTGCAGCGCGATCCCGAGCGGCGGACCTGGCTGCGGCTTTCGACCGCGCTGGCGAAATACCTCACTGCGGAATATGCGATTGCGGCGAGCCGGGCTGCGCTGGAGCTGATGGGCGGCAACGGGTACACCAGTGATTATCCCGTCGCTCGGCTGCTGCGCGACGCGCAGGTTCTTACCGTCTGGGAAGGCCCCGCGAACATCCAGGCGCTGGAGTTGCTGCGTTTGTTGAGCGCGAAGTATCGCGGGTGGGAACAGTATCAACTGCGGGTGAGGGGCGTCATCGACAAGCTGCCGGATGGGTTAGGCCGATTGCGTCTAGCGCTTGAATCGAAGCTCAGCGGCGATGGCGACGCGGTCAAGAGGACGATGCTCGACGAACCGAGTCAGCAACGATATGCCCGCAAGCTGCTACACCGCCTGAGCCAGACACTTGGGTTTGCGCTGCTATGCGAAGCAGCCGCCGAGAGTCACCGAAAAGGCGGCTTGTCGCGGACACATTCGGCCTGGCGTTATTTTGAGCAGATCGAGCCGCCGTCTTTCGGGGGTGAGAACCAAGCGGCGCGCGAAGGTTTGTTGCAGGTATTGGAGGAAGAAGCCGAAAGCACTTTGTAGTTGTCATCCTGGGGCAGCAAGTGCCCATCTTTGACACTGCGTAGTCCAAGGACTTGTTGTTCGTGGCCTCGGGACGGATCATCACACCGTGCACAGACGGCAGGTTCCGCCCCTCCGCTGCGCTACGGTCGGGATGACAACCTAAAACCTGGAGCCGGGGATCCTAGAGTTGCGCCGATATCGCCGCCCGCGCGGCTTTGATCTCATCCCAGCGCACCCAGGCGATATACAGCACGACCAGAATATTGATGGTAAGAATGACTACGTGCAGCTGGTTGGGATGGCGGATCAGCTTCCAGACTTCGAAAGGAATATAGAGACAGCCGGAGACAATGGCCAGCCACTCCGCCCAGACCCGCTGCCGCCACAAGCCGTAGCCTTCGATGAAGCGCAGCAGGGCATAGGCAATGGCTACGCCCAGAATCGTCGCGATGCTGGCGTCCGACATCTTGTCGGCGGCATTCAGAAATTGCTGCGAAATCCGGTGGTGCGTGCTGATGTGGAAGAAGTAGAGGATGTGCTCGGCCGCTTCTTCGAAGTCGACATCGCGCCGGATGAGCCGGATGAGAACATATGCTGCCACCAGCGCCAGCACTCCCTTGAGCGCCTCGACAAACGCAACCGTTCGCAGGCCCGCGCGGTGCGAGTGGCGCCGCGTGGTTTGGCGTTCGTTCATGGCGGTGATACTGCTCATCCCTGAGAAGGCATCGGTCGATCGCTCTGCACAGTCTGCCCGATCCCATTGCAGCCGTGCCGGTGTTCGTTGGATTCCCGGACGGCGCTTTGCCGTTGGCTTGGTATCGTAGTCATTCTAGAAGAGCGATGCAAAGAATAAGTTTCAGGCAGGGCGAAGCTGGCCGGCATGGGCGGCGTCCAGCATCTCGTTTGTGCTACACAGCTTTTCGCGACAGCGTTCCGTCCCGGCACGGCTCAACTCCGCCGCTTCAATCTTTCGCCAGCCGTCGTAATCGACCGGGCGGCAACCGCGGCGTTCCAGAAGCTCGCGTAACGCCTGCGTTCCCGGACGATTCGCACTCTGAATCTCCTGTGCGATCTTCTGCGCCAGGTGCTGCGCTTCCACACGATTGGTGGGAATGGTGCCTGACGGCCCACGCTTCGCCCAGCCCACAACATAAAGCCGATCGCCGATCTTGCCGTTATCGTTCGTGAAGACCCCGTTTTCCGGAGTCGCCGAACAGCACGGGAGAGATTCATATCCGATGCAGGTGACGGCGAGCTGCGCGGAGATTGTGACGGTCTCGCCCGAAGCGGAACGGAATTGAACCGCGCGAAGCGTGTCGTCGCCCACGAAGGCTGCCGGCGTGAGATTGAAGTGGAAGTGAATCGTAACCTGAGTGTCACGCTGCGGAGCTTCAGCGAATCCACGAAGCACCTTTGCTACGGCACTGTCGCCCGCGATGTCGGACGGGTTAACGATCGGCCGGGCACGCTGCAAGGTTCCCATCTCGGCGAGTTCATGATCGTTGAATCTCGCTTCCGCGGCGCCGCGGCGTCCGACGATGTGAATCTTCTCGATGGGTTGTGCGTGCAGCCAGCCGAGGACCTGTTTCGGAAGATCGGATCCCGACAGTTCCTCGCGGCCCTTGGCGAGAATGCGCGCGACATCCAGCGCAACATTGCCGTTGCCGATTATCAACGCTTGGCGCACATCGTTCACGCATGGCGGTTGCGCGTGAGGATGGCCGTTGTACCAGCCGACGAATGCGCCCGATCCCGTGACGCCTGGTATATGCTCACCCGCGATTCCGAGTTGGCGATCGCGAGCCGCTCCGGTCGCGAGCGCAACCGCATCGTACAACGAAAGTAGCTCGTCGAGCTTCACCTCGCGCCCGACTTCGACGTTGCCGAAGAAGCTGACGCGGTCGCGCGACAGCACACGATCGAAAACGCGGGCGACATTCTTGGTGCTCTGGTGATCGGGCGCGACGCCGTAACGGATGAGTCCGAACGGCACCGGAAGCTTTTCCAGAATATCGATGGATGCGTCGGGAATGAGCCGCAGCAGATGGTCCGCCAGGTAACAACCTGCCGGACCCGAGCCAGTGATCGCAATGTTCATAAAAGAAGTTAGCAATGGTTGGCTGTCCTGTCGCCGCTGCCGCGGCCTTCTTGGACAGCTGACCCCGGGCTCATTCGTAGCCGCCGCTGCGCGGCTCGGGTTCGATCGGTGCAGACCCAGACCGCAGGAAGCTGAAAACCGACTACTGACTACGGGCTACTGAAGCCGCACGTACTCATAGTCCACGGGGTTGTTGTTGATGCCGCGGTCGGGAGGCGCGATCCAGGCCGCCATCTTGCCATGCTCGTACACGCCATGCATCAAGCTGAGAATGAATGCCTGATCGGACTCACTCGGCAGCCAGCCCGCAATCTTCGCGTTAAACGCGTCCTGCGTGATCGGAGTTCCCGCCGGATCGGTTGGCACACCCGCCCATATCCCGATGTTGCGACGGAAGCGCGTGCTCGGTAGCGCGAGGCGGAATGAGTGGCCGGCTTTCTCGATGAGCCGGTTCCAGCGGATTACGCCAATCTCGCAGTCCTTCACATACGAGCTACGGGTTACGTCGTTCATCGCGTTGCGCATCGGGATCTCCTGAGACTTCGTGCCCAGGTTACCGTCCGGTACATGGATCGTGTAGATCTCATCAACAACCACGTGATCTTCGTAGCGCGTCTCATCGGGCCGGCCTTTCAACCCGTTCGCAAAATACGAAGCAGCATTCGACGAGCTCTCCGATCCGAACAAATCGAGCGACGAGCTGAACCAGAAGTTCAGATAACGCTGCAATGTCGGAAGATCAACGGCGCCTGCCTTGCGAATCGTCTCCGGATCGTCGGTGTTCAGCTCGTTCATGACTTCCAGCGTGCGCTTGATTACGCGGCTGATGCCGGTGTCTCCGACAAACATGTGGTGCGCTTCTTCGGTCAGCATGAACGAGCAGGTGCGCGCCAGGGGATCGAAGCTCGACTCGGCCAGCGACTTGAGCTGAAACTTGCCGTCGCGGTCGGTGAAATAGGTGAACATGAAGAAGCTGAGCCAGTCGCGAATAGGCTCGTTGAACGTGCCCAGAATGCGCGGCTTGTCGGCATCGCCGGAGTGGCGCTCGAGCAACTCCTCGGCCTCTTCGCGCCCGTCGCGACCGAAGTACGCGTGCAGCAGGTAGACCATCGCCCACAGGTGGCGGCCTTCCTCGACGTTCACCTGAAAGAGATTTCGCAGGTCATACAATGAGGGAGCTGTATGCCCCAGCATGCGCTGCTGCTCGACCGAAGCAGGTTCGGTATCGCCCTGGGTGACGATCAGGCGGCGCAACGTCGCACGGTACTCGCCCGGAATCTGCTGCCAGACCTCCTTGCCATAATTGTCGCCGAAGCCGATCTTGCGCTCGGGATCGCGATTCGCGAGGAAAATTCCCCAGCGATAATCGGGCATGCGTACGAAGCCGTATGTCGCCCATCCCTTGGCGTCGACGGAGGTCGCGGTGCGCAGGTAAACGTCGGCAACCTGAAAATCCTTTGGGCCGAGCTCCTGCCACCAGTTCAAAAATTCCGGCTGCCAGTGCTCCAACGCGCGCTGTAAAGTGCGGTTCGAGCCCAGATCAACGTTATTAGGGATGCGGTCCTGATAATTAATTGCCATGAGTGCCTCAAGTTCGGGTAGTGCCGGCCTTAAGGCCGGCGTTAAACAGTCAATCAAATGGAAAGGGACTTTACCCGCGCTCAAACTCTTTCCCAGTTAAACTTCGCTTTCGATCCGGTGCCAAACAGCTTCAACGCCCCGTTTTCGCCCGTGGAATTCGGGCGGATGAATACCCAGTTCTGCCACGCGGACAGTCGTCCGAAGACTTTCGTCTCTAGCGTCTCGCCCCCGGGAAAACGCAGGCTGGCTTCCATCCCGGTGAGCGCGTCGGGCGAGAGACTGGCACGCTCTTCAATCGCCATGCGCATCTCGTCTTCCCAGTCGAGATCGTCCGGCGCAACCGTGACCAGGCCGAGCGACAACGCTTCTTCGGGTCCCAGCAGCTTGCCTTTGGCTTCGACGGCCGCCGCCATGTGCCGGGCGTCGGCGCTGAAACGCGTTTCCAGGCGTCCGCGATCGTTGACCGCCGGCAGCAATCCGAAATTGAATTCATCGAGAGCGATCTTGGGCGCGTCGCCTTCTTCTTCCGGCAATGCCAACATGTAGCTGCGATCGGCCGCCAGCGCCAGGTCAAACAGCAATCCGGCAAAGCATGAACCCGGCTCGATCACGGCGTACATCGTGCGCGACGAAACGTCGAGCCTAGCAAAGGTGCGTCTTAGCATCGCGGTGGTCTCGCGCACCAGCCAGTCATTCTGATTGGCCAGCATGAATGCATCCGACGCGAGTACGGCGTCAGGGTTGCCTGCGGTCTTCAGCAGCAGCAGCCCCAGCTCGAGCTCATTGACGCGCAGCATCAGAATCGCGTCGTCCAACTCGCGCGCCATTTGCAGCGGCCACCACTGATCGCCGGCAGCATGGGCGGCGTCGAGCGTCTGCGGCTGATCACCCTGCGGCGCCCGCACCGTCACTGTTATGGTTCGCGCCGCACGATCGAAGCTGACGTCCACGTACTTGTAGTGATACCCGCTGTCGTCAACCTTGCGGACGACCGGGTTGAGTTTGATACCTTTTGCGTTGGCCGGACGCGTCGAAATCTGAACCAAATTTCCTGCGCGGGTACGCACCGCCTCCTGAAACTTCGCCGGCGCGGCTACATCGTCCACCAGACCCCACTCCTTCGCGCGCTCGCCCTTTACGCCATCGGGATTGGTGCAGAACATATCGGCTAGATCGCGACGGACTTTGCGCTTGTCCACTACACGCGTCAGGCCGCCAGTTCCAGGCAGCACGCCGAGCAGCGGCACTTCCGGCAAACTCACGGCGCTCGAGCGATCGTCGATCAGGACGATTTCATCACAGGCCAGCGCCAGCTCGTACCCGCCGCCGGCTGTGGTGCCGTTCAATGCGGCCAGAAACTTCAGCCCGTCATGACGACTGGAATCCTCCATACCGTTGCGCGTCTCGTTGGTGAACTTGCAGAAGTTTACCTTCCAGGCGTGCGTCGAGGTGCCGAGCATGTAGATATTGGCGCCGGCGCAGAACATGCGTTCGCGCGCGCTGGTCAGCACCACGCAGGCCACCTCGGGGTGCTCAAAGCGAATGCTCTGCAGAATGTTGTAGAGTTCGATGTCGACGCCGAGATCGTAGGAGTTGAGCTTGAGCTTGTAGCCCGGCTTCAGTCCGCAATCTTCGTTGACGTCCATGGCCAGCGTCGCAATGCGGCCGTCGATGGTCAGTCGCCAATGGCGGTAGTTTCCGGCAGGCGCGTCAAAGGTGACGAGCTCCGCCTCTTTAACTTCAGGCATGCAGGTGAATCTCCTCTAGGACAACGCCGGAAAGGCGGTCACAATCCCCACAGTGATAGATGCATTATAGTGCATTTTAAGGGCGAGAGCGCAGGAAATATGATGCAGGCGCGAGCTAAAAGAAAACCTCGGGCGAGACGTGAAAGTACTGGCTCAACCTGGAGATCTGGCCTTTCGTGAGTTCCCGCTTGCCCTTAATTACTTGGCTGATCGTGCTGCGTGCACCAAAAATGCCCACCAGGTCCTTCTGCCGCAGGCCTCGTTGCTCCATCAGAAACTCCAAGGTCTGCACAGGAGTAGCGCGAGGCAGGCTGGAGCGCCTGTCCTCGAAGTCTTCGATCAGCAGCGTGAGCAAATCAGCCAGCTCTTTTTCTTCGCGACTGAGGCTTCGTTTCTGCTCCAATGCATACAGCGCCCGAATATAGTGTTCATTTTCCGACTCGCTGCGAATGACCTTGGGAGCGGTCTTTGCCAGCAGCTCAGCGTAAGCCATACTTTTCGCCAGAGTACTCATACCCTCCACGCTCCCTTGTCGTATTCGGCGTGCGTGAGCACATGTCGCAGGAACAATCTTCGGCTGCGGTAGTTGATTTCGACAATCAGCCGGTATGCATTCCCTTTAATGTTGAACACCGTGTATTTCCCGACCCCGTCCGCCGAGGGAAATGTCTCTCTGACGTCGGCTAACGATTTCCAATCCGCTGTCTTCGCGACGCGATACCAGACGTCAAGTGGAACCGCCAGATCGGCGTGGCGCGCGACCGCATCCAGCAGCTTCTTTCGACTGATGACGTGCACCATCTAGATTGTTAGCAAATTGCGAACATGTCAAGAGGAATTGTTCGCGGACCGGCAAGCGGTATATCAACCTTTTCTTATTTCTTGCTCGACTCTTTCAGCAGTCTCGTCGACGCTAAAAGAACTAGTGTCGATGGTCAGGTCTGCCTTGCGATACAGAGGCTCGCGCACCTCCAGGATGCGCTTCAGGTCCGACATCGACTCGCGATTGTCGGCCATGGGACGCATGTCGCCCTGCGCGATCACCCGTTGCATGTGTTCTTCGGGAGTGGCCCGCAACCAGACCGTGTAGCACATGGTCAGCAGGCGCTCGAAGGTTGCCGGCTCGGACACCAGGCTGCCGCCCGTCGCCAGCACGAAGCGCGGATGACGCTCGATGACCTGGTCGAGACAGCGCCGTTCCAGCCGGCGAAAGCCGCTCTGCCCATAGAGGTCGAAGATCGCGCTCAAGCCGACACCGCTTTCCTGTTCGATCAGGCGATCCAATTCGAGGAAGGGCGTTTCAAGGCGTTCCGCAAGAAGTGCGCCCAGTGTTGATTTCCCTGCGCCCCGCAGTCCGATCAGCGCAACTCGGCCGCGACGAGCTTCCAGGTCGACGCCTCCGAAGTGCTGCACCAGGAGCCGGCGCGCCTCGGCCAACTCCGCTGCCGGAAGGCGCCGCAGAAACTCCGTTGTGTGTACCAGGTCGACCGGTGGCTCGGGACCTACCAGCACCAGGGCTTCCAGCGGGATGTCTAGCGCATTCGCAATTTGCCGGAGCAGCAGAATAGAGATGTTGCCCTGCCCGGTTTCTAGCTGCGCGAGATAGCGTTCGGAGACCTCAGAGTCGCGCGCCAGAATTTTGCGGGTCATGCCGCGACGGGCTCGCGTCTCGCGCACTCGCTCGCCGACCAGCTTGAGGTATTCGGATTCCGCAGCCGATTGCTGGTCAGACGTACCAGACGCAGCGGGCACAAGCGCTTCTGCCCGCTCGTTCTCCTCCACATGCACTATGTCGCGTTTCCGGCTCACGGTGGATGCATTATACTTCCGGGACGGCACGTATAATAGTGCCAAGCTGAGGGAAGGCTGGTACGCAAGTCCAGCTTCGTTGTGGGGACGAAGGATGGCCGTAGACATCACGATCCTGGTGGGCACGATGACCGGCACCGCCGAGATGGTTGCGCAGGAAGTCCAGCAGGCGCTCGAGACCGCCGGACACCAGGCCAACATCCGGGTCATGGACGGGCTCGATGCCAGCGTCTTCGAGGGTGGCGGTCCCTTCCTCATCTGCACCTCTACTTACGGGAATGGCGACGTGCCCGACAATGCTCAGGGATTGTTCAGCAGTTTAGAATCCGAGAAACCAAACCTGAGCAACGTGACCTACGGAGTGATCGCGCTCGGGGACACCACCTACAAAGAGACTTACTGCCACGGCGGCATTCGCTTCGACAAACTTCTGACGGAGCTCGGCGCTCGGCGCGCGGGCGAAATGATGATGCACGACGCCGGCTCGGGTACCTTGCCCGAAGAAGAAGCGGCGCAGTGGGTCGTACCCTGGGTGGAGCAGCATTTGGCGCCGCTGCAACAGGCATAAAGAAATTGAGGGTCATGATTCGCGGGGCCGGTTATTTTGAAAGGGCACGGCTTCGGCCCTGTCGCAAAAGAAAAAGAACAATAAAATGAGCGGGCTTTAGCCCCTGAGAAAACTCGTAAGTATCGACCGCAAAGTTCCTCAGCGGCTGAAGCCGAACTAAGAAAATATGGCGAGACGACTCGGCTGAAGCCGTGCCCCTTCAAGGCTCCAGACTATGAATGATCCAGCCTTAAAGAATCGGAGATATTCAAGATGGCGAGTACAGTAGAAAACCGCGTTGGATCCGAAGCCAAGGTGCTGCAAAGCTACCTCGGCGGCAAGTGGCAGGCGGGCGCCGAACAGGGCGCTCCGCTCGTAAATCCCACAACGGGGGATACGGTGGCATGGGCCAGTTCCAAGGGGCTGGACCTGAAGTCCGCATTGCAGTACTCCCGCAACGTGGGAGGTCCGGCGCTGCGCACGATGTCCTACGGTCAGCGGGCGGAGCTGCTGGGCAAGGTTGCCGACGCGCTTACTGCACGGCGCGACGAATGGTTCGACATCGCGCGTAAGAATTCGGGCAACACTAAGGCCGACGCCTCGATCGATGTCGACGGTTCGATTGGAACCCTGAAGTTCTTCGCCAAGATCGGCAGCAAACTGGGTGGCGCCCGCATGCTGCGGGACGGTGGCCCGATGCGGCTGGCGCGCGATGCGAACTTCCAGGGTTTGCATGTGGGCGTACCGCTCGATGGCGTCGCGGTCCACATCAACGCGTTTAACTTTCCGGCGTGGGGCCTGTGGGAGAAAGCCGCGGTCAGCCTGCTCGCAGGGGTTCCGGTGCTCGCGAAACCCGCGACGTCGACGGCATGGCTGGCGCAGGAGATGGTGGCCGCGGCGATCGATGCGGGCATTCTGCCTGACGGTGCGCTGTCGATCCTCTGCGGCTCGCCCGGCGACCTGCTCGATCATCTGCAACTGGGCGATGTGGTTGCGTTCACCGGCTCAGCCGAAACGGGCGAAGCGATCAAGCGGCACCAGAACATCCGGCAGCATAACGTTCGGGTTAACATCGAGGCCGACAGTTTGAACTCGGTGCTGCTCGGCCCGGATGTTGCGCCCGGCTCGCCTGAGTTTGGATTCTTTGTGCGTGAAGTCGTGCGCGAGATGACCGCGAAGGCCGGCCAGAAGTGTACGGCGATTCGCCGCATCCTGGTGCCGCAAGACAAAGTGCAGGCGGCGATCGATGCGATCACGGCGGCGCTGAAAGCAGTAGTTGTCGGCGACCCCGCAAATGCGATGACGAACATGGGGCCGGTCGTCAACATGGCGCAGCGCAAGGCGGTGGAAGAGGGGATCGGCAGGCTGAAAACGCAGGCCGATGTGGCGTACACGGCAGAAAACTTTGCGCCGCTCGAAGCCGACGCGGCACGCGGGGCGTTCGTTTCTCCAACTCTGTTGAAGGTTCGCGACAGCAACCATGCCGATGTCATTCACGAGGTAGAAGTCTTTGGTCCGGTTGCGACGGTCCTCCCCTATCGCGATAAACACGATGCTTTCGCCTTGTCACGGCGCGGAGGCGGATCGCTTGCTGCATCGGTCTACAGCGGCGACGCAGCATTTCTCGCCGAAGCCGGGGTTGCGCTGGGAACGACGCACGGTCGCGTTATGCTCGTTGATCCCACAATCGGGGACAGCCACACCGGTCACGGAATCGTGTTGCCGTCCTGCATGCACGGGGGCCCGGGTCGCGCCGGCGGCGGTGAAGAACTCGGCGGGCTGCACGGGCTGTGGTTCTATCACCAGCGTGTCGCCATGCAGGGAACGGCGGCGACCCTGGGGTCGCTCAGCGAGCAGTCAGCGGATCCTCACGAATAGCCGTGGAGTTTTTGTACTACAACGCAGCCGTCGATCTGCTGGAGCGCAATCTCACTCCAGATCGCGCCGGCAGGACCTCCGTCATCGACGAGAGCGGCTCGCACACGTACGCCGAGCTGGCGGAGCGCGCCAATCGTTGCGCGAATGCCTTGCGGGCCCTCGGCATTCAAGCCGAACAGCGCGTCCTGCTCTGCCTGTACGACAGCATCGACTTTCCCGCGTGCTTCCTGGGCGCGATCAAGGCAGGCATCGTTCCGGTGCCGGTCAACACCATGTGGTCGTCGTCGGATTACGCTTACGTTCTGAACGACAGCCGCGCCCGCGCTTTGATCATCTCTGAAGCTCGGCTGCCAGTGATACTGGAAGCTATGCAGCTCAGCGGCTGGACGGGCGAGATCGTCGTCGCGGGAGAAGACGACGGCGCATATCCCGAATTGCCGAAGCTAATGGCGTCGGCCTCGCCGAGTTGCGATGCCTATCCAACGCGTCCCGACGACACTTGTTTCTGGCTGTATTCCTCCGGCTCAACCGGCCGCCCGAAGGGCGCCGTGCACGTGCAGACCAGCCTGGTACAGACGGCAGAGCTTTACGGCCAGAGTGTACTTGGAATCAGTGCGAGCGACGTCATCTATTCCGCGGCAAAACTGTTCTTCGCTTATGGCCTGGGCAATGCGCTGACCTTCCCGATTGCGGTGGGCGCAACCGCGATCCTGTTTCCGGGACGGCCGAAGCCGCCTGAAGTGATTCGTATTCTGCGAGAGCGCCGTCCCACGGTCTTCTTCGGCGTGCCAACGTTGTTCAGTTCGTTGCTTGCGTCGCCGGAGCTGCCGCGACGCGGCGAGCATGCGCTGCGTCTTTGCGCTTCGGCGGGAGAAGCTTTGCCGGAGCCGGTGGGCATAGCTTGGACCGGGCATACCGGGGTTGAGATTATCGACGGCATCGGCTCGACCGAGATGCTGCATTGCTTCGTCGCCAACCGTCCCGGAACCGTGCGCTACGGGACATCGGGCGTGGCCGTGCCAGGGTATCGGGTGCGATTGGTCGATGACGACCTTGCAGAAGTCCCACAAGGTGGGATAGGAGAGCTGCAGGTGAGCGGGCCGACCGCGGCGAGCTGCTATTGGAACAATCGCGAGAAGTCGCGCTCCACGTTTCTTGGCGAGTGGATGCGTACCGGCGACAAATATCGCGAGGATCCGGATGGCTACCTTGTCTACTGTGGACGCAGCGATGACATGATGAAGGTCGGCGGTATCTGGGTCTCGCCGATGGAGGTGGAGTCGGCTCTGATCGCGCACGAGGCGGTGCTGGAGGCGGCGGTGATCGCGTCAACCGACGAAAATGGGCTGGTGAAGCCGAAAGCTTTCATCGTGTTGAAAGATGGCTTTGTAGCCGGCGATCTGCTGCGGCAGGAGTTACAGGATTTTGTGAAGGAACGGCTGGCGCCGTACAAATATCCCCGCTACATCGAGTTCATGACGGAGCTGCCAAAAACGGCGACCGGAAAGCTGCAGCGATACTTGCTGGTGCGGAGGGAATCGGACCAGCAGAAGAGCGGGGGATAGCGCTAGCCAGTTGCGACGAGCACTTGGCATTTTGGCAATCAGGGAGAGCACAATTATGGAGAGCCGGAATCTTGATGACGACTGCCCCCATCCGCAGCGAAATTGTTATTGACGGTAAGCGCCTGGAGACGGTGTGGATTGATCCGCAGCAGGCCGGGCGGCCGACGATCGTGATGTTGCACGAGGGATTGGGTTCGATCGCCTTGTGGAAGGACTTTCCGATGCATGTGGCGGCGCGCACCGGCTGCGGCGTGCTGGTGTACTCGCGCTACGGGCACGGCAATTCCGACAAGCTGATGGAGAAGCGGCCAGTGCGCTTCATGCATCGTGAGGGCGAAGTCGTGCTGCCGGAGCTGCTCCAGAAACTTGGAATTGTTAAGCCGATCTTGATCGGGCACAGCGATGGAGGCTCAATTTCGCTGATCTTCGCCGGCAAGTATCCCGATGCGGTGAGCGGTCTGATTCTGGAAGCGCCGCACGTCTTCGTCGAAGACCTCAGCATTGCGAGTATCGCGCAAGCGAAGACGACGTATCAGACCACGGATTTTCCGCAACGCCTGGGGCGGTATCACGCGAATGTCGATGCGACGTTTTGGGGATGGAACGACATTTGGCTCGACCCGGCATTTCGCTCGTGGAACATCGAAGAGTACTTGCCGGGGATCACGTGTCCGGTGCTGTGTATCCAGGGCGAACAGGATGAGTACGGTACCATAGCGCAGGTTGAGGCGATCAAGGCCGGGGCTCCGCAGACGCGGATTGTGATGCTGCCCAATTGCAGGCACTCTCCGCATCGCGACCAGGCGGAGACGACGCTGGAGCTGGTCGGGGAGTTCGTGGCGTCAATATGCACCAAGGCCGTCGGACCCGGCGTGGAGAGATCGGCTTCAGTGTAGCGGTCCTTCGACGGCGATTGATGGCTGCGGGATGTCCCTTTGCTCAGGATGACGCCAGCAACTGGTGAAGCGCAAAGCGGCGGGGCAGCGAAGGTCAGGATCGTAGGCGCGGAGTGATTAACAGCTAAGAGCGAAAAGCGGGGTTACGAATGGCTGAGTGGGTGAACACTTTCAAGGGCGCGGTCCTGGCTTCCGAATACGACGAAGCCAGCCACATGAACTCGCGGATGTATGTCTCGCGCTTCGATCAGGCTACGTGGTTCCTGCTGCATGCCATCGGGGTGACGCCGGCTTCGATCAAGCAGCAGAACCAGCGCATTGCCATCGTACGGCAGAACTATCAGTTCCTGGATGAGCTGCGCGGTGGCGAACTGGTCGAGATCAAGAGCGGCTTCCTGGCCGTCGGCGAAAAGTATTTTCGCTTTATCCACCAGATGTACAACGACGAGACCGGCAAGCTGGTGGCGACGTGCGATAGTGTGGCGGTGCAGGCAAGCCTGGAATCCGGGAAGAGCCTTCCGCTCACCGCGGCGCTGCAGGAGAAGGCCAAGCGCTACCTGGTAACGTCGAATGTGCCGCTGGATGCGGCGGTGGGATGAAGACTGTATTCCTCTGCGGGACGGCGGTGGTAAAAGACAGGTAGAGTCTTCCGTTGCCCCGAACAGCAGATCCCTCGTCGGCCTGAAGGCCTCCTCGTGATGACAAACCGGAAGGCCTCCTCGTGATGACAATTTAGATCTTGCGTCGGCTTTTGGCGCCCCGGGGCGGACGGTCTCAGGCTAATCGACAGGAACTCGATCCCTCAGAAATCGCCCGAAGACTTCGTTCGACAGCAATCTTCCTCGCGGCGTAAGGCGAACACGTTTTGCCGACGCTTCCAGAAGGCCCTCCTCAAAGAGCTCTTCAATGATTGGCTCATAGCTGTCGATGGGCTTTGACCCAAAGTGCCTGCGCAACTCTTCCAGCGAGATGCCGCGATTCAGTCGCAATCCGAGAAAGAACGATTCTTCCAGGGCAGCTTGCCGGTCGATCAGCGTTCGCGATGTGTTGAGCTGTTTGGCGCGAGCGAGGCCTTCGGTTCCCGCCGCGGAGAATCCTTCCAGCGAATCCAACGTGGCGAACCGCACCGCTTGGACGTCCCTCGAACTTAAATCCTCACCGGCCGTCAGCATCGAGTGTGCGTCGACGCCGAAGCCCAGATACGGCTGGCGAGTCCAGTACTTCAAGTTGTGGCGCGAATCACGCAGGCCAATGCCGTGCGTTACGGGTCGCGCAAAGTTGGAGATCTCGTATTGCTCGACCCCGCCGGCGTCCAGCCGTTCGCAGGCGGCGAGGTAGAGATCGGCCGTGAGGTCTTCATCCGGAACGAAGTGCGCGTGGTAGCGGCTTCCGCCGGCGAGCATTTCGTTGCCCAGGCGCGAGTCCTCATCGACTTCCAGCATGTAGACGCTGACGTGCGGCACGCCGGTTGCGAGCGTTTCGCTTAACGAGCAATCCCAACTCTGCTGGGTTTGATGTGGCAGTCCGGCAATCAGGTCAATGCTGATATTGCCAATTCCGGCGGCACGAAGTCGCGCAATGTCATCGAGTATGACCGCGCGAGTGTGCAGGCGGCCTACGGAGGAACTCTCCTTGTCCACGAAGGACTGCACGCCAAGGCTGACGCGGTTGACGCCGCAGTGAAGGAGCTTGTCCAGGATTTCGCCGCCAAGCGTGCCGGGCGCGCACTCCACGGTGACCTCGGCGCTGGGGGTGACATCGAAATTGTCGCGAACTGCGTGGAAGATACGGTCCAGTTGATCCGAAGCGAGAACGGAAGGCGTGCCTCCGCCGAGATAGATTGAGTCAACGCCGTGGTCGAGCTTTCCGCCTACCTCGCTCGCGATGATGTCCGCTGCGGCGACATCCGAGCACACTTGCTGCACGTACTTATCAAATACGGCGCGCGAAAAAACTCCCGAGGCAAAGTTGCAGAATGTGCATTTCGTGCGGCAAAACGGAACGGAGATGTAAATTCCTACTGACAAGAGGGTCGCCAAACTCTGGCTTGAGTAATAGAGTAGCAGAGCGGGACGGATGCCATCGGTAGCTGGCGGTTAGCATGCGGCAATGGCCGAAACCCTGCCAGCCGTCCGGTATCATTTTGCGAGGTTCATACTACAGCGTGTTCGAAAATGCCTGCTCGCACCATCCGACGACCGTCAGCTTGCATCTGAGATGCTTCCGGGCATCTGCAGACGTGCAGCGACTACCTTCAGCTAACTACCGACTGCTAACGGCCAAGTGCCGCTTATGAAAAAACGCGTTGTCATCACGGGAATGGGCGTGGTCAGCCCTAATGGTATTGGTGATCAGGCATTCTGCCGCGCGGTTCTGGACGGTGTGAGCGGAGTGAAGCGCATTCGCAGCTTCGATGCCAGCGAGTTGCCGGTACAGATTGCGGGCGAGATCCAGGACTTCGACGAACTAGCCTGGATGGAAGCGCGCGAGCGCAAACATGTTTCGCGGGTGGTTCCGCTGGCGCTGGCGGCGTCCACTGAAGCGTTGCGCGATGCTGGTTTAGAGGTTTCGCAATTATCGCTGGAGCAACAGCGCGAGATCGGCGTAGTGCTCGGCTCGGGTGGCGGCGCACAAGAGTTCTCGGAGGAGCAGGTACGCCTGTGGCTGACCGGCCACGTGAAGAACGTCAGCCTGTTCTGCATTCCCAGCGGGACGATGGGCACACTGTCCAGCGAAATCAGTATGCGCTTCGGCCTGCGCGGCATGAGCCACGTCATCACCACCGGCTGCACCTCGTCTACCGACGCTTTTGGATATGCATTGCGGCAGATTCAATTCGGCTTCCTGCCGATGATGCTGGTGGGCGGCGTGGACGCGCCGATCGCGCCCGGGATCATGAAGGGCTTCACGCTGATGAAGATCATGACGACTTCCTGGAACGACCAACCCGAGCGGGCTTCGCGGCCGTTCTCGCTCGATCGCGACGGCTTTGTGGTCGCTGAAGGTTCGTGGATGTTTGCGGTGGAAGAGTACGAACACGCGCGTGCGCGAGGCGCGAGAATCCTGGCCGAGGTTGCGGGATACGGTTCGACGTGCGAGGCGTTTCATCGCGTGCGTTTGCAGGAATGCGGTGAGGAGCCAGCGCGTGCGATTCAGATGGCGATGGAAGATGCTGGAATCGCTGCCGGCGATGTTGGCTACGTGAATTTGCACGGAACGTCGACGCAGCTTAACGATCGCATTGAGACTCGCGCGTTGAAACTTGCGCTGGGCGAGAAGGCGTACCGGACGCCGATGTCGAGTCTGAAGTCGCAGATCGGGCATCCACAGGGCGCGTGTGGCGCGGCAGGAATTGCAGCGACGCTGGTCGCGATGCATCACCGCCAGCTTCCGCCGACGATCAACCTGGAGACGCCGGATCCGGAGTGCGATCTGGATTACGTGCCCGAAGCCGGACGCCAGGCCGAGATCGAGCATGCGGTATGCAACTGCATTGCCTTCGGATCGAAGAACTCGGCGCTGGTGCTGCGCAACCTGGGGTGAAGCGCATGCCCGCGGGGCCACCGCCTGCGCAAACGGTTTGGTGTCTCCATCTTTTCCATCCCCGCGCCCACGGCCCTCGTCTATATAACTTCGCCTGTTCGCATACAATCGACTAAGGGCTCATGGCTGGAATTCACGAAGAAGAGGTACTGGGCAAGGCGTATGATGCGCGGCTGATGAAGCGCCTGCTGACCTATCTGCACGCCTATCGCTGGCAGGTCGCCGTCGCGCTGATCGCTATCGTACTGAAGGCCGGCGCTGACGTTCTGGGACCCTATCTCACTAAGGTCGCCATCGATAAATATCTGGCCAACAGGACCGAAGCCCACTCACTGCTCGACCGTTTCCTCAGTTCGTCTCCGCTCACCGGCATTGCGCAGATTGCCGGTATGTATGTGGGCTTGCTGCTGTTCAGCTTTTTGCTGGAGTTCGCGCAGACTTACATCATGCAGTGGACCGGACAGAAGGTGATGTTCGACCTGCGCAGCCAGATCTTCCGCCATCTGCAGCGGCTGCACATTTCCTTCTACGACAAGAATCCCGTCGGGCGCCTGGTAACGCGCGTGACCAGCGACGTGGACGCACTGAACGAACTGTTCACCGCCGGCGTGGTGTCCATCTTCGAAGACATATTCGTGCTGGCGTTCATCCTGACCATCATGCTCAAGATGAACTGGCGCCTGGCGCTCATCACCTTTGCCGTGCTGCCGGTGATCTTCTATGCGACGTCGATCTTCCGCCGCAAGGTTCGCGACAGCTACCGGCGCATTCGTGTTGCAATTGCCCGCATCAATGCGTATCTGCAGGAACACGTAAGCGGCATCGTTGTGCTGCAACTGTTCAATCGCGAGAAGCGCTCCTACGAAGAGTTCGAGAAGGTCAACCAGACGCACATGGACGCCTTCAAGGACGCGATTCTCGCACACGCCGTGTACTATCCGGTGGTCGAAGTGCTGTCGTCGATCGCCATCGCCTGCGTGATCTGGTTCGGCGGCAACCAGGTGATCCGGAACGTCGTAACCCTGGGCGTGCTGGTGGCGTTCATGCAGTACGCGCAGCGCTTCTTCCGGCCCATCCAGGACCTGAGCGAGAAGTACAACATCCTGCAGGCGGCAATGGCGTCCAGCGAGCGCGTCTTCAAGCTCATCGATACCCCGCCCGAGATCGTTTCTCCCGCCGCGCCTAAGGTTCCTCAGGGTCCGGGACGCATCGAGTTCGATCACGTGTGGTTCGCCTATCGCACGCTGGCGCAGGCGGCGGAAGAGGCAGCCAGCAAGGGCGAGAAGTTGAAGGTTCCCGTGACTTCGGATCAGTCCACCGAGGTCGAGTGGGACTGGGTCTTGCGCGATGCATCGTTCACCATTGAGCCGGGTTCGACCGTCGCAATCGTCGGCCACACGGGCGCGGGCAAGACGACCATCATCTCGCTGCTGCTGCGCTTTTACGATGTGCAGAAAGGCGCGATTCGCATCGATGGCGTCGACATCCGCGACATGGACCTGAACGATTTGCGGCGGCGCTATGGCGTCGTGTTGCAGGATCCGTTCCTGTTCTCGGGCACGGTGGCCGACAACATTCGCTTGGGATCGCGATGGATTCAGGATGAATCGATTGAGGAAGCGGCCGAGCAGGTCAACGTGGCCGACTTCATTCGCTCACTGCCGGCGGGATTCGCAGAGGAAGTTCGGGAGCGCGGAAGCACGCTGTCGACCGGGCAAAAGCAGCTCATCTCATTTGCCCGGGCGCTGGCGCACAATCCCAGAATCCTGGTCCTGGACGAAGCTACTTCCAGCGTCGACACCGAGACGGAGTTCCGCGTCCGCGAAGCGCTGACCCGGATGGTGGAAGGGCGCACGTCGATCATCATCGCGCATCGACTGAGCACGATTCAACGCGCGAACACGATCATCGTGATGCATAAAGGGAGTGTTCGCGAGATGGGGTCGCACCAGCAACTGCTGGCGCAGCGCGGGATTTATTGGAAGCTTTACCAGTTGCAGTACAAGGACCAGGAGATCCCAGTGTCGACGGTGCCGTCGGAGTTCGCCACGCCGCAGGTATCAGCCCACGACTGAAGATTCCGGTGCCCCAAGTCTCACGTTTCGAGAGCTGTGAGCGTCGGCTCGGTTTCCTATTTCGATTACCCATCTCACTCAGAACGTCGCCGAGCACGGAATACCCACTTCAAACTAAAAACCCCAGGTCTCGAAAAACGCGAGACCTGGGACACCCGGATTTCCCGGTTCGATTGACTGTGTTCTAGAACTGCCGGGTAGCGTTGCCTGCCGACACCAGGTTGTTGTCCGTTTCCAGCAGCTGCACTCGCCCCTGGTCGAGAATGTATCCCACGTAGGTGCGCGTGCCTTCGGTCGGTGTCGTAATCGAGGCCGTAAACCGTCCCGGCGCCGTATTCCCCACACTGTAGGACCCTTGCAGCGTCTGATTCGTGAGGATACCGCTCGGATCGTTTAGATCCAGCGTGCCCGCCAGAGTACCGTTGCCGTCGGCGGAAATCTGGCCGCTGACCGAACTGGCATTGCCGGAGTTGATGACTCCGCCAGCCAGGAAGTAGCCAAACTGCTTGGTGGCATAGCTGCCGGCCCAGGCAGCATTGGTGGTCACCGAGCCGCTCTGGGCGGAGATGTTGCCGCCACCAACCGCACTGGTACGCTCATCGACGTAGTAGCCCGATGTCGGTGAGCTCAGATACAGTCCGAATGGCAACCCCACGTTGTTCACGTTCCAAGTGCCCTTCACGTATCCGTTCGTGCCGAGATTGTACGCGCCCGACAACGAAGCCTGTCCCAGGTTGCCGGTGTCGTTGACGTCGTAGTAACCGCTGGAGACATTCCCGCCCGAAGCGTTGATCTGGATCAGCGTGTAGGACACTCCGGCGGATGTGTTAGCGGAGGTGTTGATCACATAACTTCCATTGAAGTCTGCAGCCGCGAACGACGATTGCGTTTGCAGGTCGGCGGTGCCCAGGAAGAAGGTGTTCGTGTCCGGACAGAGGAAGCGGAAGCGGTTGCCGGAGACCACATAGTAGATGATATCGGACGTGCCGCTGCTGGTGCCGCTGAACGAACCGGTACCGCGTCCAAAGCCATCGACCGTGGTGGCGTAGGTGCCGCTCATGTTCTGAGACTGGATGATGCTGCCGCCGCAGTTCAGATCCTGCGGCCCCAGGATGTTGCCGCTGTTCAGCGCGAAGATGCCGGCAGAATTCACGGCTCCACAGCCCAGACCGCTTCCCGAGAAGCCGAAGGCGTAATTGCCGGAAGGTCCGGCGACCGAGGTAGCCTGTGCGTCCAGATTGCCGGTGCCGGCGGCCACGGTGTTATCAATCTCGTTTAGCACGGCGTTGTCTAGCGCCTGCATGGCGAAAGCAAACTGAAACTGGCCAATGGAGTTGTTCAGGTTCAGAACGCCGCGCCCATCCGTCCCCAGAGTGTAGGTTCCGGTGATGGAGGTCGCGTTAAGATATCCAGAGGTCACATCGTTCAAATCCTCTTCTCCCCCGGTGATATTTCCCTTGCCATCTGCTGTCACTGCACCGGCAGCGTAAAAGGAATTGCCGTTGGAGTCGACACCGCTCAGGCTAAAGACGTAATTGCCCTTCAGCGAGGATGGACCAAATTGCACCGAGGTGATCGTGGCAATCGCCGTTCCTGAGATGCTGGGCACGTCGGTGATGAACGCAGTAATGGTGACGCTGGGCGGGCTGGGAATGGCGTCTGGCGCCGTATAGAGACCCGCACTCGTGATGATGCCGACCCTCGCGTTGCCGCCGGTGACGCCATTGACCTGCCAGGTAACCGCGGTGTCGCTGGTATTGGTCACGGCTGCTGTGAACTGTTGCTGCGAACCTTCCTGCACGTTCGCCGTCGCCGGGGACACAGTCACCACTGGGTTGTTTGGCGGCGGAGGATTGCCGCCTCCACCACAGGCGGACATGGTAAGCACCACCAGCGACGCCAGCGCGGCCAGAATTGCTTTTCTCATCACGAGACCTCATCGACAACAGGGATTGAAGTTGGCTTGCTTGTAAAACAGACGTTGGAAGAGGGTCATTCGCTACTCAAGTGCAGCGGAGTTTATCACAATCGCGCGGGGGGATTCATCGGGGTAATTGGCAATGCAGGGCCGGAACACGAGTCGTCGTGTTGAGCAGCAGAGATGCGATCGTTTCCGCCGGTTCTCGACAAAAAGGTTCTGCCAGGCGGTGCGGCGCAGTTTCCGGACGGTCATGACAGGTTAACGTGCGTCCGGGACATCCTAACCCCCACATCCCAGTCCCAGCCTCCACTTCTTTCTTGACACGCGCCCCTGCTTCGCATGTAAATACTCGCTTCACATTCAGGTAGCCACCTGACGAGGAGCGACTCATGAACAAGGGGGACCTGGTCGAGAAAATTGCGGCAGCACACGGCATTACCAAGACCGCCGCCGGCGGCGCCATTGACACGATCATCGATTCGGCCACCAGCGCGCTGAAGAAGGGCAGCCGGGTGACATTGGTCGGCTTCGGCACCTTCTCCATCTCTCAGCGCAAGGCGCGTAATGGACGCAATCCGCAGACCGGAAGCGCGATCAAGATTCCGGCAAAGCGCGTGGTGAAATTCACGCCCGGACTCGAATTGAAGAAAGCCGTCAATAAGAAGTAGCAGGAACAGTGCTCTGCGTTCAGGCGCAGCTTCGGCTGCGCCTTTGTCGTTTCAGGCTTCGATCTTCTTGTTAGCGGCTGCCAGCTTCTTGCGCAGGTCTTCGATGTAGGTATCGGTCATGCCGCCGATGTAGTCGCAAACCACGCGCACAAGCCTTTCGTTCTCGGCGCGCTCCTGGTACAGGCGGGGCATGGCCTCCGGATGCTCCATCAGGTGGTTGAACACTTCGGTAATGACCTTTTCCGCCTGGCGCTTCTCAGGCTCCAGTTGCTTGATGTTATAGAGCGCCTTCGAAAGAAACGCCTTGGCCTCGCGGCGCTCCGTCTCCACCTCGGGACTGAAGGCCGCCAGCCGATCCGGATAGCGGCGCAGCTCGTCGAGCGTCTTTACTCCCGACTGCTCTACCCGTCGCTGCGTGTTCTCGATCAGGTCGGTGACAAAGCGGTCGAGCATGCGTTTCAGAGCTTCGTTGAACTTCAGCTTGTCAGGAGCGTCGGGACATTTCGCCTCTGCCTCAACGTAGTAGCGTTCGAAGACCGGCACCCCCTCGCGAATCTGGGGCAGGCGCAGCAGCCTGGCTTCGAAGCCATCGTCCATGTCGGCGGTGTTGTAGGCAATCTCGTCGGTCAAATCGATGAGCTGCGCTTCCAGCGGAGGCCGCAGGTCGAGCAGGTATTCGGCCAGCTCCGGATGCTGCGCTTCGCTGTAATCGTGTGAGTGCTTGATGATCCCTTCTCGCACTTCGAAGGTCAGATTCAGCCCATGGAATTCCGCGTAGCGAAGCTCCATCTCTTCAACCGTGCGCAGCGCCTGCAGGTTGTGGTCGAAGAACTCTCCATGTTGCCGCATCAGCAGGTCCAGAGTGCGCTCGCCGGCATGTCCGAAGGGCGGATGCCCGATGTCATGCACGAGCGCGAGGGCCTCGACCAGGTCGACATTCAGGTTGAGCTGCGCGGCAATGGTGCGCGAGATCTGCGCGACCTCCATCGTGTGTGTCAGGCGGGTGCGGAAGTGATCGGAGTAGCGGCGGGTGAAGACCTGAGTCTTGTTCTCGAGCCGGCGAAATGCCCGGGCATGAATAACGCGGTCGCGGTCCCGCTGAAATGGATTACGGTAAGGGTGCGGCGGCTCGGGATAGCGGCGTCCACGCGAGTCTTCAGCGCGGACGGCATACGAAGCGAGCATAGGCGAAGTTTAGCAGCGGCGCGGATGTCCTCGCTACTGCCGCAGGGCTGGCGTGATGGGTCAGTCTGAACCTGGGCGATGATTCCGACGGGCGGAGGTCGCCTTCACAGGCTGCGGAAAAGGCCGGCGTTAAGCGGTTTTGAGGGTTGCCGCGCCGGGTGCGCCAGTGTACACGTTTCTAACAGTGTCATCCCGGCCGGAGGCGGGCTGTAGTTGCCCGCCGAAGCGGAGGGACCCGCGGTTCGTCGCGCAGTGGAATTACTCCCTGCCGCAGCCAAAACGCAGATCCCTCGGCTTCGCTCGGGATGACAAGGTTATAAACGCGCGGCGGATAAAGTCCTGCCTTTCAACAACCGCTTTCCGGCACGCCTGAAGGCGCGCCCCTTAAAAGTCCCGCAGTGGTAGCATTCGATGTCGCTGCAATGACAAACGTACAACAACAGTCGAGCCCGGGACCGGAGTCAGTCTCGCCATGGAAGCTCGGCGGCTTGTCATGGCGCGAGCTCGTCGTGCGTCTCTGGCGATCGCTCAACGACGACGACATCTTCAATCGCTCGGCGCAGCTGGCGTACTACTTTTTCCTCGCGCTCTTTCCCGCGCTGATCTGCCTGACCTCGGTGATGGGGATGCTTGCAGGATCGGGCTCGCGCCTCCACGACACGCTGGTCAGCTATCTGGCGAACATCATGCCCAGGGCGGTTTTTGAGCTGGTCGCGAGGACGCTGGAGCACACGATCGAAACCAGCGGCGGAGGCAAGATCAGCTTTGGTCTCCTCGCCGCCCTATGGTCGGCCACCGCGGGCATGCGCGCGCTGGAAGACACGCTGAACGCGGTCTACAACGTCAAGGAGTCGCGCCCACTCTGGAAGGTCTATGGCATAGCGATTGCCGCCACCATCATTTGCGGGCTGCTGGTTCTGCTGGCGCTGGCAGTCATCCTGTGCGGAGACACGGTAGTAAACTACGTCGCGAACCGGGCTGCTCTTGGCCCCGTTGCCACTTGGAGCTGGAAGATCGTGCAGCTCGCGATCGCCTTCTCTTTTGTCGCCATCGTATTCTCGTTTACATACTACTTCTGTCCCAACATCCCGTGGCCGCGCTGGCGCTGGGTCACGCCGGGCTCGCTGGCCGGCATCATCACCTGGGCTGGAGCATCGGTGGCGCTCCGCCTGTATCTACACTTTTCACACTCCTACACGGCGACCTACGGATCGCTGGGCGCGGTAATGGTCTTGCTGCTTTGGTTCTATGTGACCGGGATGATGCTCCTGCTGGGAGCGGAGGTGAACTCGCAGATTGACGGGGCCATTGCGAGCAAGATTGTGCCGCAAAACAAGCAGGGGAGACGGAAAGCGGCTAATCCGTGAAGCGCGCTGACTTAGTCGCCGGCAGCCATTGCCGGCGTAATGTCTTCCACGTCCACAATGTTGGTCGGATATTTGCCGGTATAGCAGGCGGTGCAGTAGAACTTGTCGTCGCCTTCGCCGGCGGCCCGACGCAGACCCTCAAGTGAGAGATAGGCGAGCGAGTCGGCGCCGATGTATTCGCGAATCTCGTCGACCGATTTGTTGGCGGCGATGAGCTGGTTCTTCGAAGGCGTGTCCACACCGTAGTAGCAGGGTGAGATCGTCGGCGGACAGGAGACGCGCATGTGCACTTCCTTTGCGCCGGCGTCACGCACCATGCGGACAATTTTGCGGCTGGTGGTTCCGCGCACAATGGAGTCGTCGATCAGGACGACGCGTTTGCCTTCGAGCACATGCCGCACCGGGTTAAGCTTCAGCTTGACGCCGAAGTCGCGCACGCGCTGTTCAGGCTCGATGAACGTGCGGCCGACGTAGTGGTTGCGGATCAATCCAAACTGCAGCGGGATGCCGCTCTCATGCGAGAAGCCCATCGCGGCGGTTACGCCGGAGTCAGGCACAGGCACGACGATGTCGGCGACCACCGGCGATTCCAAAGCGAGTTGGCGTCCCATCGCGTCGCGCGTCTGCTGGACCGCTCGTCCGAAGACCATGCTGTCGGGTCGCGAGAAATATACGTGCTCAAAGATGCAGCTCGATTGCGGCTGCTGCGCGGCATAGAAACGCGAATGAACGCCCTCGGGGCCGACGATGATGAGTTCGCCGGGCTTGACCTCGCGCTCGTAGACGGCGCCGATCAGGTCGAAGGCGCACGTCTCGGAGGCGAAGACGATGGTGTCGGCCCGATGCGCGGCCTGTCCGGGGATGCGGCCCATGACCAGCGGACGGAAGCCGCGGGCGTCGCGCGCGGCGAAGATGCGGTCAGGCGTCAGCATAACCAGCGAGAACGCACCTTCGAGCCGGCGCAACGAGTCGGCCATGGCGTCGGCCAGCGCCTGTTCGCGCGAGCGCGCGATGAGGTGCATGATGACTTCGGTGTCGCTGGTGGTCTGGAAGATCGACCCAGCCTGTTCCAGTTGCGCGCGTATCTCAAGGGCATTGATGATGTTGCCGTTGTGCGCCAGGGCGATTTTGCCCTTGTTGCACTCCACCATGATGGGCTGCGCGTTCAGCAGCGCCGAGTCGCCGGTGGTGGAGTAGCGCGTGTGACCGATGGAAATCGAGCCGGGCAGGCGAGCCAGAACGTCCGCATTGAAGATGTCGGAGACCAGGCCCATCGCCTTGTGGAGCTGTACCTTCTCGCCGTTGGACGAGGCAATACCCGCCGACTCCTGACCGCGATGCTGTAGAGCGTAGAGGCTCAGGTAAGCCAGCTTGGAGGACTCAGGATGGCCGTAGATGGCCACCACGCCACATTCTTCGCGAAGCTTATCGGATGTAATGTCCATGGCTCACCTGATCGAGACTTTCAGCCTAATCCCACACCTTCAACTAACCAAGCCGTTCGACTACCCACACGTTCAATTACTCAACCCGTTCAACAACCCAACGCGTTCAATTACCCGGCACTTTCAACTACCCCAATACTTTGTCATCCCGACCGAGGACTTCAGTCCGAGCGGAGGGACCTGCGGTTCAGCCTGGTTAGGACGTCCACGCCCTGGTTCGTCCAATCGGTCAAAACGGTAGAGCGGACCTTCAGGTCCGCGTCCAGCCATCCCACAATTTTCAGACCGGCTCTACGCGTTCCTGCCGGCCGTGTTGGCGCCGCAACGGCACGCCTGAAGGCGTGCCCTTTCAAAACTCGGCAGTGCGCTGGCCCAGAGCCTGCCATTTCAAAACTTCACTCGCAGACGCCTGCCTGAAGCCAGCTCTATGGTTTTCCCTAGCTCCTCTGCAGCGTCTCCGGAACCAGCCGCTCTTCAGTCTCAACGTGCAGCGCCTTCTCCAGCGCTCCCGCCCACGCATCCCGTAATTCGGAGACACTTGCAGCGGCAGCGACTCCGCCGGCCACCCGAATCTCTAACTTGTCCGGATCCGTCTCTCCGATGGCTTCCGCGGAGAGACCGTATTTTACCGCTATTTCTTTGATTCGCCCCAGGTTTTGCGGGTCGCAGGAAATCAGGATCCGGCTGGCATCCTCGCCGAAGAGCGCGAATTCCGCCACTAAATCGTTGGAACTAAGGTCGACCTTCGCACCAACGCCACGGGCGAAGCCGCATTCGGCCAAGGTCACGGCCACGCCGCCCTCGGAACAGTCTTTGGCGGACTCCACCAGGCCCTGGTCGATCATCTCGATGATGGCCTTCTGCAGAGCGGCTTCTTTGTCCAGCTCGAGCGACGGCGGGAACCCCCAGACCTGCCCCAGAATCTCCTTGGCGTATTCGGACGAGCCAAACTCGGCTTCGACATCAGAGGCGTCGCCCGGCTCCGAGCCCCGCAGCAGTACCAGCGATTTGCCAGCCTCGCGGAAGTGCGGTCCGACAGCTTTGTGGACGTCCTCGATGATGCCCACGATGCCCATCACCGGTGTCGGGTAAATACCCTCGCCCAGCGTCTCGTTGTAGAAGCTGACGTTGCCGCCCGTGATCGGCGTCTCCAGCTCTTCGCAGGCTTTGGTAATACCGTCGATGGTTTGGGAGAACTGCCACATGATGTGCGGCTTCTCGGGATTGCCGAAGTTGAGACAGTTGGTCGCCGCGATCGGTGTCGCACCGGTGCAGGCAACGTTGCGCGCGGACTCGGCCACGGCGTGCATCGCTCCCAGCTTGGGATCGAGATAGCACCAGCGACTATTGCCGTCGAGCGCCATCGCCAGTCCGCGATTCGTTTCCTTCACGCGGATTACGCCGCCCTCGGCGCCCGGCCCTTCGACCGTGTTGGTCTGCACCATGGAGTCGTACTGCTCGTAGACCCAGCGCTTGGAGCAGATGTTCGGGCTGGCCAGCAGGCGCTTCAGGTCGTCGGTAAATTCGGCGCGCTCGCCCAGCTTGATGTTCTCCGGCATCTCGCGCGGCAACTGCGGCTCCCAGCGTTCCAACGGACGCTGGTAGACAGGCGCGTCGTCGGTGAGCGACGCGTTGGGAATTTCCGCGACTACCCGGCCGTGCTCCAGCACACGCATGGTCGGCTGGTCGATGACGCGGCCGATGGTGACTGCATCCAGTCCCCACTTCTGGAAGACGCGGAAGACTTCGTCCTCACGGCCCTTCTCCGCCACCAGCAGCATGCGCTCCTGCGACTCGCTCAGCATGATCTCGTAAGGCGTCATGCCGGTCTCGCGCTGCGGCACCAGGTCGAGTTCGATTTCCAGACCGACGCCGCCGCGCCCGCCCATCTCGCAGGTCGAGCAAGTCAGTCCGGCTGCACCCATGTCCTGAATGCCAATCACCGCGCCGGTCTGCATGGCCTCGAGACAGGCTTCCAGCAGCAGCTTCTCCATGAAGGGGTCGCCGACTTGCACATTGGGACGCTTCGCTTCGGACTCTTCGCTGAACTCTTCGCTCGCCATGGTGGCGCCGTGAATGCCGTCACGCCCGGTCTTGGAGCCCACGTAAATCACGGGATTGCCCGCGCCCGCGGCCTTCGCGTAGAAAATCTGATCGCGCCGCACCAGTCCCAGCGCAAAAGCATTGACCAGCGGATTGCCCGAGTAGCAGCTCTCGAACTTGACCTCGCCACCGACATTGGGCACGCCAAAGCAGTTGCCGTACGAGGCAACGCCGCTTACGACGCCTTCCATCACGGAATGGTTTTTGTGCAGCGTGGCCTGGTCCATCCCGGGTTGTGCTGTGATCGGCCCGAAGCGCAGCGAATCCATGATGGCGACGGGTCTGGCGCCCATGGTGAAAATGTCGCGCAGGATTCCGCCAACGCCGGTTGCAGCGCCCTGGAACGGTTCAATGAACGAGGGATGATTGTGCGACTCGATTTTGAAAGCGCAGGCCCATCCGTCGCCGATGTCGATGATACCGGCGTTCTCGCCCGGCCCCTGCACCACCCGGCGGCTATGCGTCGGCAGGCGCCGCAGGTGAACGCGCGACGACTTGTAGGAGCAATGCTCGCTGTACATCACGCTGAAGATGCCAAGCTCGGTCAGGCTGGGCTCGCGGCCCAGCGCTTTCAGGATGCGCTCGTACTCCTCCGGCGAGATGCCGTGGTCGCGCAAAACTTCGGGAGTAATGGTGGCTTCTTTGGCGTGGCTGGCAGCACTCTCAACTGGGTTCATAACTAGGAAGGAAGTTCTATTGTCGCACGTCCGAGGGGTCGCGCGGAGGGAGAAATCTGAAACGGAAATAGTTCTCTAAGAGCCGCGTGACGGGCTAGTTATGATCTCAGGGTATGTGACCTCCCTTCTTCCAGAGCCATCAAGAGCATTCCCTGCCTTTTGACCCAACTAAAAGGGACCGCAAGATTTAGTTTTCGTGCTGACGCCCTCTCAGTCGCCGAACGATGGTGAGGTTAGATACGACGACCGGCAGCCCGCAGTGCCAAGCGGACAACTCCGTGACGCTCAACCAAACCGGGGGCGGGCAACCGTCGTTCCTTTCGGAAGGTATCAGGCCGGCGCGCGCCTCCACGACACGTTCGGGCAAGCAAACCCGAACTCCTCTCGAGTTGCTCAACGTTCCGGCTCGCTGTCTTTTCCGCTTCATAGAATGTTGCTGGCTAGTCATTCCCTCCTTCGCGGTCCACTTCCTAGTCTTGTGGTCCAGTTGATCTGAACAGTCTTATGCTCGGTTCGTAAGAAAACTAATGGTCCGTCTAACGGGTCTTGATATAGCTCGTGAAACGGATTCTCTCTAAAGTTTCTTACAACGAAGAGAAAGAATCTTCGTCCCAGGATGGAAGCGACCGAGTGCTCTTTACTGGTCAGGCTGATGCTGCCGGTGGGTTCGTTCATACCCTTCACCTCCACCCCGTAGAAGGTGTCCTGCGTGAGGAGCCTGAAGTCGAACCCGCAGCCAAGGTCCGTCGTGTCCTCAAGCTCCATGTTCCTGAAGAAGTCAATTTCTCTGTATACCGACCTGAAGTACTGCTCCGCCGCCTGCCCCGTTATGAGCCTTTTCGCGAAGGAGCAGTCATCTCCCTCTTGCCGTTCAACCGCGTCCATTAGCACGTCAAGATCGTGCCTCTCATAGATAACGCGCTCCAGCAAGTCAGTGAACTTCTCGAGATTCAGACCGCCGTACGCGTCGAAGACGGCCTTGCAATATTCGCGTATAGGTCTGCCGTGCCATCCCTGTCTTCGGTTCGGAAATAACGGATCGAACTCATCCCTATAGTTTTTCACCGACGCCGGCCGAACTCCCAAAGCCGACCCGATAACGTTGAATGCCTCCACGAAGCTATCAAAACCAAGACGCCGCAACCCACGCGAATCGAACTTTGAAAGGTATAAGCCTGCCAGTACGGCCCTTTCCCGCGGTGACAGCTCGTTCATGGGCAAAACCGATTACCTTCCAAGTCGAACAAATCCACGATTGGCCATGCCAAAGCAACCGAGCACAAAGATTACCCTAGTGAACGGCTGAAGCTACAAATGCCTTCAAACATGACCCTCAATCCCTACTGACACGCCCGGAGCTACTCGTCGGCGTCGCGCCATTGGTAGCCGCACATCAGGCAGCGCCAGCGGTGGCTGGTCTGCGCGGGCGCTTCAGGGAAAGGGATCGCCGCCGACCACAGCGTGATCTGACGCGGGCTGGTATTCGGCACCTCGCGAATCTCCAGCGATTCGCACTCGGGACAGCAGGCGACTTCTTCGACTTCGCCGTCCTCTTCTTCCTGGTCGCTTTCCAGTTGCAGCGCTTGGGAATCTTGCGGCTCGAAGTCGTCCAGCACCTCGAGCGCTCGCACCACCTGGCTGTCGGGAACCTGCAGCCGGATTCCGCCCAGCGCCATACCCATGTGCCAGTTCATGGCATGCATGTTTTCATCGCACACGAAGGCCGTGATTCCGGCGGAGACGAGCTTGCCTTGAGCCAGCTTAGCCTCACCCAAGCTCAGAAATTTTGAGATGGTCACCAGTTCTTCCAGCATGGCTGTTTCGGGTAGCCTAGGCTAGCTTTCGGCCCGAGTCAATTGCAACAAATTGGCCCTGCGGCTGTGCTCATTGATGGCGTCCACAATCTGCGTGGCCACGGCCAGCGCGCGGCGTCCATCCTCCAGGGTTACCTCCGGCGTAGACCGCTGGCGCACCGCCCGCAAAAAGCTGCTTAACTCGGCTCGCAGCGGCTCCTGCTGTTCGACCTTGGGCTTGTACGGTGAGATGCCGGGAAATGCGCTGGCGGCCACACTGGCCGGGTTGAAGGGATCGGCGTCAGCCGCGCTCTCATTGGTATCGTCGACGGTCAGCACCAGCACGTCCTGCCGCGAGTAATCGAGCGAAATGTATTGATGCGGCTGGAAGAATCTCAGCTTCCGGATGCGCTCGGTACTGACCCGGCTGGCGGTGAAGTTGGCGACACAGCCGGAGTCAAATTCCATGCGCACGTTGGCGATGTCGACCTTCTTCGACAGGATCGGCAGGCCGACGGCGCGAATCTCCTTCACCGGAGAGTTGACGAACGAGAGCACGACGTCGAGGTCGTGAATCATCAGGTCGAGAATCACGTCCACATCGAGCGAGCGCGGCGTGAACACGCTCAGCCGGTGTACCTCGAAGAACATCGGGTGCTTGAGCAGCGGAAGCGTCGCCCGCACCGCAGGGTTGAAGCGCTCGAGGTGACCGGCTTGGGCTACGCGTCCGTGCCTCTGCGCCAGGGCGATCAATTCGTCCGCTTCGGCGACGCTGGCCGCCAGCGGCTTTTCGATGAGGACGTCGACACCATTCTCCATCATGGTGCGGGCAACTTCGAGATGCGAAACCGTGGGCACCGCAATCGAAACGGCCTGCACGCCTTCAGCAATCAGCTCTTCTGGAGTGGCGAACGCGCGAGTGCCGAACTCGCCGGCGATGGCTTGAACGCGGCTGCTGTCGCAATCGGCGATGCCGACGAACTCGACATTTTGCGCCGCATCTTTGTGCAGGTCGCGATACACGCGCGCATGATTGCGGCCGAAGGAGCCGCATCCGACGACTCCGACGCGCAAGGCGCCGTCTTTGCTGGACATGCTGTGATTCTCGCCGATTCGGCGGTCAGGAGGCAAAGAGCCGATCGCGGTGGTCCGCCCATTCGTCGCTCAGGATCGCCCAGCGATCGTGGTCAAGCCAGGCTCCATCGATGAAGAGGTATTGGGGAGAAAAGCCTTCCTTGCGAAATCCCAAACGCGAGACCAGCGCCGCCGACGCAACGTTGCCGGGCTGAATATTCGCTTCCAGGCGATGAAAGCCGAGTTCGTGGAAAGCTTTGTCGAGGACCAGCGCGAGGCCTTCGGTCATGTAGCCTTGCCGCTCGCATGCCGCAAATGTATAGAAGCCGAGATAGCCGCTCTGGAATACACCCATGACGGGCTCGCCGATATTGATGACGCCCGCGAGTTGATGATTCTCACGCAGCCGAATCCAGAAAGGGATGGCGCGCCCGTCGCCGATGCGTTGTAAATATGCGGCGTATTGCTCGTGAGTACGCGGAGGGAAAACCCAGGGATAATGCAGTTCGTCGCTCCGGACAACGGCGGCGAGGAATTCGTGTTCGCAGTCGGGTGCTGGGGCGGAGAGAAAGACGCGCAATTCGTCAACCCGTCTCCGCTCAGAATGCATAACAAGAAGTTTAAAGCTGATGATGCGGAATGTGGCTGACCGGGGTTTCGGCCACGATGCAAATTCCCGCGTCGTTTGCGGCTGCGAGCACGGCGTCTTTGTCGAGCATCAGGCAGCGACCGGCATCGAGCGCCAGGCAGGTGGCGCCCGCCTGCTTCATGGTTTCGACCGTGTGCACGCCGACAACCGGCACATCGAAGCGCATGTCCTGGTTAGGCTTGGCAACTTTCACTACCGTCAACGAGCGGCTCAGCGTCGACGGTTCTTTGCCCAGCGTGGGCGATTGCATGAGTTCGCCGGCTCGAAGGATGGTGGCGTCCGTGCCTTCCATCGCTTCAACGGCAACGCAGGCGGCCTCGGCGATGACCACGGTCTGGCCGATGTCGAAGCGCGACAAATGATGCGCAACGGCGCGGCCGTAGGTAATGTTGGTCTGTTCGGCGTCACTGGGAGCGCGCCTGGTCAGCACGCCTTCCGCAGCCAGCATCGGCTCCAAAAGTTCGGTGGAATTCATCAGAGTGATGCCTTCGTCGGCGAGAACTTTGCCGACGGCGCCGATCAGCGAATCGGTGTTGCGCGTGGTGAGCGAGAGCAATACTTTTGCGAGCCGCCAGTCGGGCTTGATGCTGCTGAAGATCTGCTTGTGCTTGACCTGTCCGGCCATGATGGCGCGGGTGATGTTCTCGCGCTGGAAAGTGTCGATGAGCTTGGAAAGTTCGCCGAGCGAGAGCCAGTAGACGGCCGAGGCTCCGTGATGTTCGATCTCGGGCGAGGCCTCTTCCTTGATGGCCGCGACGACGACGTCCAGGCCTTTCGAGCGTGCAGCGTCCAGCACAAGCAGCGGGAATTTGCCGTTGCCGGCGATAAGGCCGATTCGTGGCTGTGCAGTATCTGCCATGGTTTGAAGGGGCACACCTTCAGGTGTGCTGTCAAAGGTTATATGTTATTGTCCGGGCGAGCCGTCCTGAGGGCCGACGAGCCCTTCGCTTTTGCCGCCTCCCGAAAGCGATAATAGAAGGGACCTATGAAGGCACGGCTGAAGCCGTGCCCTTTCAAAACCCGGCTGACTACTTAATCACACCGCGCTTCGCGCTCTCGATGAAGCTCAACAAGGCGTCCACGTCTTCACCTTGCCCCCCCTCGGAGCGCAACTTCTCAATCGCCTGCGAGGTGTTCATCTTGGACGCCAACAGTACCTTGAAGGCGTGATGCAATGCGGCGATGCGCTCGTGCGAAAATCCGCGGCGCTGCAATCCGACCTTGTTTAGCATATAGGCGTGGGTGTCGCGCTCGGCGCTGGTCATCGAGTAAGGCAGAACATCCTGCGTGATGGTCGTGCCTCCGCCAATGTAGGAGTGTGCTCCGATGCGCACGAACTGATGCACCGGGCACAAGGCACCGACAACTGCCCACTCCTCCACCGTCACATGCCCCGCCAGTGTCGCCGCGTTGACCAGCATGGCGTGATCGCCGATCGAGCAGTCGTGCCCGATGTGCGTATACGCCATGATGAGGATGTGGCTGCCGATGCGCGTCACTCCGCCGCCCTTGCTGGTACCGCGGGTAATCGTCACGTACTCGCGGATGACGTTATCGCTTCCCACTTCCAGCCGCGTGGGCTCGCCTTTATACGTGATGTCCTGTGGGTCCATGCCCAGCACGGCGTAGGGATAGATTTTGTTATTGCTGCCGAAGCGGCTGGGGCCGCCGAGCACGACATTCGAGATGAGCTCGCAGTTTTCGCCCAGCTCGACGCCGGCGTGAACGAGGCAATACGGTCCAATGCTGCAGGACGCAGGAATCTTCGCGGAGGGATCGACAATCGCTGTCGGATGAATGCTCATGCTGAAGTTATGAAGCTTCGGTCGTCTCAGTCGCGGGAGCCGCTTCGGCCGCTTGCGCCTTGGGCCGCTGCAGCAGCCGGCAAGTGACCACCGCTTCGCAGGCCAGTTTGCCGTCGACGTAGGCCTTGCCCTGCAGACGGCCAGCGGTTCCGCGGAAGGCCAGGACGTTCACCTCGATGCGCAGTTGGTCGCCCGGAGTTACGGGACGGCGGAAGCGTGCGCGCTCGATGCCGGTGAAGACCAGCAGCTTGTCATCGCGCTCGGTGACTTCGGTAAACAGCAGCGCCGCGCCGGCTTGCGCCATCGCTTCGACGATCAGAACGCCTGGCATGATCGGGTAGCCGGGAAAATGTCCGCCAAAAAATTGCTCATTGATCGTGACGTTTTTGATGGCGACAATCCGCTTGGCGCGCACGATTTCAATCACGCGATCGATCAAGAGCAGCGGATAACGGTGCGGCAGAAGCTTGAGCAGGCCGCCGATGTCGATAGTTTCAGGAGCAGGATTGGGCTGATCGGTCATTGTGGCATCGCGAAAAGGTCGATTATACATTTCGAAGTCGGCTGATTTGCGAAATGTGTCGTCGCGAACGCGCGCGCGGGTTAGGATTGCCAGCAGAATTATGCCGAAGAACAAGCAAGCGGACGCCGGTATTCATGACGTTGCAGCGTGGCTCTCGGAACGCCAGGCCGAGATGGTAGCCAGCCTGCGCGAGATCGTGCTGCGCGAATCGCCCACGCACAGCAAGAATGATTGCGACGCCTTGTGCGCGCACCTCGCAGACGGGTTCGCCTCGCTCGGCGGCGAAGTGAAGATTCACCGGCAGCGCACCGCCGGTGACCACTTGCAGGTGAACTTCGCCGGGCCTCGCCAGCGCAAGCCGATCCTGCTGCTGGGCCACTTCGATACGGTGTACGACCTCGGCGCGCTGGAGAAGATGCCGTGGCGCGAGAGCAAAGGCAGGCTTTACGGGCCGGGCGTCTTCGACATGAAGTCCGGGATTGTCCAGATGATGTTTGCGCTGTGGTCCCTCCGCGATGCGATGGGTGGCGTGTCGCGCCCGGTGAAAGTCTTGCTGGTCTCCGATGAAGAAGAGGGCAGCATAACCTCACGCGCCATCACTGAAAAAGTTGCCAGTCAGTGCGCGGCGGTTCTGGTCTGCGAACCCTCGGGTCCGGGAGGCGCGCTGAAGACTGCACGCAAGGGTGTGGGATCGTTCTCGCTGAAGGTCACGGGCGTTTCGGCGCATTCTGGCCTCGACTTCGAGAAGGGGCAGAGCGCGATCGTCGAACTGGCGCACCAGATTCACGCCCTCACGCGGTTGACCGATCTGAAGCGCGGTGTGACGCTGAATGTCGGCGTGATTCGCGGAGGCACGCGAACCAATGTGGTCCCATCGGAGGCGAGCGCCGAGGTCGATCTTCGCATCGCGCACAAGCAGGACGGCGCAGCCATGGAGCACAAGGTTTTCGCTCTGAAGCCGGTGAATGCCAAGTGCCGGCTCGCAATCACCGGCGGCATCAACCGGCCTCCACTGGAAAGGACGAAGCAGGTTGCGGCCCTGTTCGAGATGGCACGTGGCACCGGGCAGGAGATCGGCTTCGAGCTCAGCGAAATCGCTGTCGGTGGCGGATCCGATGGAAACTTCACAGCGGGGTTGGGGATTCCGACTCTGGACGGCTTGGGAGGCGTAGGCGATGGCGCGCATGCCGTCCATGAGCATGTGATTGCGGCTGAGTTGCCGCGACGCGCGGCGCTGTTGGCGGGCTTGATTCAAGCCATTCCCTAGAGGAAGCTTGTTTTGACGCGCCACTATCATCGGCCTAGAATTTGAGCAGTTGCAGCCGTTGCGAATGGGATCTGCACCGGGCTGTGCTTACGGAGGTGGTTATGGAAGGTCTGTTCCAGCCCATGCACCTGCTGGTGATCCTGGTGATCGTCCTGCTGATCTTTGGCCCCAAGAAGCTGGGTGAGTTGGGCAAAGGATTGGGAGAAGGCATTCGCAATTTCAAGTCGTCGATGAACGAGGGCAATGCGACCAAGACTTCGCCGCCCGCGACGACTGTAACAAACGCCCCGGCGCCTATCGTGCCTGCGCCCCCTACGCCCACCACCACGGTCACGACGCCGGAAGAGAAAAAATAGGCAGACCTGCGCGGTGGGAACTCCGAGGCTCATCGGCCTAAGCCGCCTCGTCGAGACAATCACAAATAAGATCATGCCGGCACGGCTGCAGCCGTGCCCTTTCAAGACCGTCCTTTTCAAGGCCCGGTCTGTCTAGAGCAGCAGCTTGTGGCCGGTTCTTGCTTCGGCTGCGCGCAGCAGACGATACACGCGTTCCACCGGCAATCCCACTACATTGAAATAGCAGCCCTCGACTCGTCCGATCCAGCGCGACGCGATTCCCTGGATGCCGTACCCTCCGGCTTTGTCCATGGGTTCACCGCTGCGAACGTAGCTCTCGATCTCTTCGTTAGAAAGTTTGCTGAAGTACACCTGTGTCACCTCCGCCTCGGTGCGCTCGAATCCTGCAGCCACGACACATACGCCGGTGATCACCTGGTGCGCGCGGCCGGAGAGCAGGCGCAGCATGCGCGCGGCATCGTCGGCGTCATCGGGCTTCTCCAGCAGATGCTGATCGACCACGACTACTGTGTCGGCGCCGAGCACGATATCGTGGGGATGCCGAGCGGAGACGGCGAGCGCTTTATCGCGAGCCAGGCGCTGCGCGTAGACCAGCGGCTCTTCCTGTGGCAACGGTTCTTCAGGCACATGTGCCGGATCGACGGTGAAGGGAATCGCGGCGTTGCGCAGAAGCTCGGAGCGGCGCGGCGACGCTGAGGCGAGAATCAGCATGGCTTCGATTGTATCGATTCGGCTATGTGCATCCTTGAAGCAAGCTGGCACGTCTGATGTGGAGTGAAGTCCGCGACGCAGAATTCTTCCTACGGGACTGCTATCAACGGTGGCAATATCGACTTTCGGGTTTGGGCGCCACTGCCTGAAACCCTCACGCTTCGCTTGATCCACCGCGGCGGCAATTCGCATGACATCCCCATGCATCGCGAAGGCGAGGACTTTGTGGCGAGCGCAGAAGGCTTGCCCGGCGATCGTTATGCCTATGTTTTCCCCGATGGCCTCGCTGTCCCCGACCCGGTCTCACGGTTTCTTCCGGAGAGCGTTCATGGGCCCACCGAGATTGTCGATCCGGCGAAGTTCGCCTGGAGCGATTCGACGTGGCATGGCCTCGACCTGCGCGATTATGTCCTCTACGAGCTGCACATCGGGACGTTCACCCCTGAAGGAACCTTCGACAGCGCCGCGCGCAAGCTCGAATACCTTAAGCAACTGGGCGTCAAGGTCGTCGAGATCATGCCGGTCGCTGCCTGCCCGGGCGCTCGCAACTGGGGCTATGACGGCGTCTCACTGTACGCGGTGCAGGCCAACTACGGCGGCCCTGACGGACTAAAGCGCTTCGTCGACGCGGCGCACCGGCTTGGTATGGCCGTGATGCTCGACGTGGTCTACAACCATCTCGGGCCCGAGGGGAACTACCTGCCCAAGTTCGGGCCGTACTTCACGGCGCAGCACCATACACCCTGGGGCGACGCCGTCAATTACGACAGCGACGGCTCGGCGCACGTCCGCAATTACATTGTGCAGAACGCGTTGTCCTGGATTCGCGAGTATCACCTCGACGGTTTGCGTCTGGATGCGGTACAGACGATCAAGGACGATTCGCCGAAGCACATCGTCGCCGAAGTCCGGGAGCGCGTGCAGGAGCTCGCGCGCGGGTTAGGCCGCACCGTTTGCGTCATCGCCGAGACCGATGAAAACGATTCGCGCTATGTGAAGGACTCCCACATTGGCGGATATGGGCTGAACGCTGTCTGGAGCGACGATTTTCATCACGCCATTCACGCCTTCTTCACCGGCGAACGGAAAGGCTATTACCGGGATTTCGGCAAGCCCGAACTGATCGCCCGCGCTCTCCGAGACGGCTATGTCTTCCAGGGCGAGAATTTCACTTTCTGGAACAAGCCGCGCGGCACCAGCGCCAAAGAAGTGCCGCTGCCAGCCAACATCATCTGCATCCAGAATCACGACCAGGTCGGCAATCGCGCCAAGGGCGAGCGGCTGACCGCGCTGGTGCCACGAGGAGCGCGCAAACTGGCTGCGGCCTTTCTGCTGCTGGCGCCGCACACGCCTCTGCTGTTCATGGGGCAGGAGTATGACGAGACTGCACCGTTCCAGTTCTTCGCCGACTTTCAGGACCCGGCGCTGAAGAAAGCTGTCAGCGAGGGGCGGCGCGGCGAGTTCAAGGATTTCGACTTCCACGAGGTGCCCGATCCGGAGGATCCCGCGACCTTCGAGCGTTCGAAGCTCACCTGGGCGGATGGTGCGGAGAATCGCGAGATGGCGGAGTGGTATCGGCGGCTTCTGGAATTACGGCGCATGTACGTGACTCACGGCCAGCGCACGGCCGACGCGCAGTACATGGACGGCGTGCTGTCGATGGAAGTACCGGAGAAGAATCCGCATTTGGTGGTTGAGGCTAGCCTTCAACCCGGAGCTGCCTTACGGCCCGTCAAGAGCGGCTGGCGCGAGATGCTGCGGTCGGCGGAGGATGGGTATGAGGTGAGTGTGTTCGTGCGATAGTTCTACGCGATAAGAATAAGAGGAGATATAACGGCAGATCCCTCCTCGGCCTGAATGTCCTCTCGGGATGACTGGATCTCAACACTTGCAACGGCGCACCTGAGAGTGCGCCCCTTCGTACACAGGAACTCCGTGCTCTGGGCTGATCGGCAGTTGGATGGAAGAATCCTGAAACACCATTCTTCTCAGCGCGGCCGCACTTCCACGTGGCCGCGCCGAGAAGATATATCAAGGAATGATGACTTGCCAGCACCACTCCTATCGCTCCCTTTGTCTCTAAGTAAGAGCAAGCCTCCTGCCAAAGTCGGCGCCCTTTGCGGGAAGTACGCTAGAAGCTTGACCTTGAGCAATTTCGCGTAGCCGGACCGGTGAAGCTCTGCGCCGGAGTGCTTCTCAGACGCTGAAAGTGTAGGCTTGGTCTATCTGATTGGTGAGTCCGGGCTATCCGTAATGCTAGAAGTCCTGGCTACGTCTCAGTGATTTGTAACAATCCTGTGACAAATCGGGAGGAAGCGCGACGAAGCATTTTTTCCGAATCGGCTGCTGCCTTGGGTCGGCGGCCTATCTCATCCTGGCGCCGTCGGCCTTCGCGCAGAGTGGAGGCAACGAACAAACCGCGAAACCTCCGGTGACTACCGGGGCGACTGATCAGATCCTCATCACTGGCTGCATGAAGCGCGGCAATCAGGCGGGCACGTATGTCATCGCCGACCAGAACGGTACGACATGGGAGCTGGTTTCCGGCAATGCCGACGTCGATCTTTCCAAGCACATCTTTCATGCGGTCAGCATCCGAGGCAAGGAGGTTCCGCCGCCACCGCAACAGAGCTCCGCGGCTCAACCGGCAAATCCGCAGGCCGAGCCTCCACACCGCGAGTTGCGTGTGCTTACCTTGCAGGTGCTCAGCCCAAGCTGCACACGATAAGGGGAAGCTGGCGGAAAACGCCATAATGCGATCTGGTGCCGTCGGCTGGAGCCGACTCTTACGACTCTTACAAAGAAACATGAAGCGCGACCGCAGGCCTGACAGCGGGCTCTATCAAAACTCTGTGCTACTTGCGTGGCTTCGCCGCTGCTGGCATCATGCCCTTACCCCTTCCACAGCCCTGGAAGGCGTCCTGCATGACCCTCATCCGCCCAGCCACGGTTCGAGTCCACCCTGCGCTCCGCGCTCTCAGCGTGCTTTTGCTGCTGCTCTTGGGGGCATCCGCGATGTATGCGCAGTGCTCATCGCAGGATGACGAAGCGGACGCAACGCTGCCGGGAATGACGAACTTCCCCGATCCGAAGAAGCCTCCGCCGCTGGAGGAGCCGATTCTGCCCGAAGCCGGATTTCTCTCCGACACGCATTACACCAGCCAGTTCTTCGGCTTCTCGATGGACCTGCCGCTGACGGTGCAGGGTCACGAGATCATGTTGCCGGTGATGCCCGAGCGCGAGCATGCTCTGCTTTCGCTTCAATTCGAGAAGGGACAGCAGAAGGGCTACCTCACCATCACGGCACTGGATCCCAAGCCCGGTCTGGACATCAAGACTCCCGAGCAGCAACAGCAGCAGCAGCTAAGGATATGGGCGCAGAATGGCGGCCCCATGGGCCTGCCGCCGCAGATGCCGGTTCCCGAATACATGCTGCATACCGGGCACTGGTATTACTCCATGCGGCACAAGGGCGAGGTTTCCGCGGCACAGTACTGGACGGCTATCAACAACTATGTTGTGAAGGTGGTGATCAACACCAACGACAAAGACTTCATGAGCAAGGCGAAAAACGCCATGGCCGAGGTGCAGTTTTACTGCCCGCAGGAAGATGGCACCCTGACGACAACTAAGGGAAAGCCGGTGAAGATTGTCGGCGAACCCTATCAGGGCCCGACGGTGCCGACCTTCCGGGTCAACAAGGCGCTGAAGGAGCAGCCCGGAAAGACAATTCCTCTCGGCGAGGTCAGCGGGGGAGTGTATCGGAATGCCGACATCGGCCTGCAATATACGCTGCCGACCGGATGGCAGGTGTTGCCTGAAAATAGGAGCGATCCGCCGCCGGCAGATGCGTCGCGCGAGTTCCACTTCTTGCGCGCATGCTCCCAGACACTGTTGCGCACAGTGCCGCAGCCGCCGCCCGGTAAGAGCTACTTCGCTGGGCCGATGATCCTGCTGCGCGCGCTCGATTACAACTGTCTCTCGATGCGGACGGCGGTCACGCTCAGCGACAAGCGCGCGCTCGATGAAACGGCGGCAACCCTGGAAGAGCTGGGCGAGTTCGGCCAGATCAGCACTGACCAGTTGCGGACCATCTCCGATCATCTGTTTATGGTCTTTAACGGCTTCTACGACACGGCTTCGCGGACCGAAGATCTTTCGCAGCGGCTATCGCAAACCATCTATGCTACGCGCTTCAACAAGCTGCTGCTGGTGTGGTCGCTGATGGCGCCGACATCGAGCGAACTGGAGCATATTCCCACCGGCAGCATTCTGTTGTCGGGGGCGCCGCCGATTCAGTTGCAGCAGTTCCTTCGGGCGAAGAACTAGCCCAGTGCTCCTGACGGGCAACGAGAGTAGCTGAAATTTCCAACAGCTCGGGCCAGCCCCGACCCCACCGTTTCCATCCAAGTCAGCAGCCATTTCCCAGTTCCCTGGCCGTGACTCTGGTCGCGATCTTTCACCGGGATCGCGCTGTGCCTATGCCTCATCGACAAAACAATTCGTGCTGGACCGGTATGGCCGCCCTGCTGCTGGTGATGTTTGCTGCTGCGCCGGTTGTCGCGCAGCAATTTCCAAACGAGCTCAGCCAATACACCAACGCCGTGGCGCGCGTTCAACCGGCGGATCGCGTGATCCAGCTGGAGCGATTCGCCATTAACGCGCAGTCGGGCCCGTTGAAGATCGATGCGCTGGAGTTCGTTGTCTGGGAATATCTGCGCACGCACAACGAGGCGCATGCCCTGGCGTGGGCGCATCCGCTGGCCGATGCCGATCCGGACAATGCTGCTGCGCTCGCACTGCTGAGCAATGACGCCAGACAATCGGTGGAGAAGGGCAGTATGAAGCCCGATCGTCTCCTGGCTATGTCGACTCGCGGGTTGAACGCTTTGCCGCAATTGCGGCGTCCGCTCGGAATGAGCGGGGCCGACTTTACCCTCCTCAGCCGCCAGGTCAATGCGATGTTGAGCGGTGCGGCCGGCGTGGCTGAGCTGCACTTGAAGGACTACGTTTCTGCGCGCAGTTACCTGCACAACGCCGTGTATGTCAATCCCAACAGCGCGCAGGATACGTACGCCATGGCGCTCGCCGATCTCAACGGGCCGGACAAAAATCCGAAGGAAGGTTACTGGTACATGGCGCGCGCGGTGGATCTCGCGCAGGGAACTCCACAGGGCATGGAGATGGCGCGATTCGCTCGCGCCCGGTACGTGAAAGATGGCGGGAGCACCAGCGACTGGAGCGAGTTCCTGGCGTCAGCCAGGCCGACGGGAAGCGCGCCGCCAACCTCGTCCTACGCGGCGATGGCGTCACTACCCCCTCCGCCGGCGGTTGCGCATCCGCCGCTACAGAACGCGAAGCCGGTCCAGACCGCGTCGATCAGGCCGCCATCAGTGGGAACGACGAACTCCAAACCCGCACCATCGGTGTGGGCCGACACGACGAACTATCCGGTAGTCCGCAAGCGACGCATTCCGGCGACCACGGGTCCTATGTCGCTTGGCATACTGGTGGAGACCTCGCTTGCCACGAAGGAGAACCGCTCGGCTGTAGTCAACAGCCTGGTCGACATGCTGCGTCATCTCAACGACCGCGACGAAGCCTTCGTCCTCACGTACGACAACAACCTGGTTTTCGAGCAGGACCTCACCACCGATCCGCACGCGCTGGAAGAGGCGATGGAGAGTATCAAGCCCCAGAAGGGAGCGGTGCTGGACGACGCAATCGCTTTTGCCGCCGGACATCTGGCGCGCATTGCAAAATATCCCAATCGGATTCTGCTGGTGATTTCCGACGGGAACAACATCGACAGCCACGCCTCGCCGCTCGAGACCTCAGCCGAGATCAACGCTGCCGGTGTGCGCATTTTCTGTATCGGCGTGGACGTGAATCAGTTCGACGGCCGCGCGCGTTTACAGGCGCTGGCCTCCAGCACCGGAGGGCAGTCGCGATTCATCAGCAGTCCGGGGCAATTCCGCGATGCCACCCGGCAGATGGCGCAGAACATGGGCATCGACTTCAGGTTCTGAGCGGCGATTCAGCTTTGAGCGGCAATGACACGATCATGCGCGTGCCCTGGCCGGGAGCGCTCTGCGGCGTAATGCTTCCGCCGTACGCCAGGACCAGCGCTCTGGAGATCGCCAGCCCCAAACCGTAGCCGCCGGTGTCGCGCGCGCGCGAGCTGTCGCCGCGATGGAATCGCTCGAAGATGTTGGCGAGTTCGTCCTGCGACATTCCCGGACCATCGTCGGCAACCTCGACGGTGCCCCGGCTCGCGTTGGTGTGCAGACGAACCTGCACTCGCCCGCCATCCGGGCTAAAGCGAATCGCGTTCTCTACCAGGTTTGCCCACACAAGTTCCAGGTCTTCGGCGTCGGCGCGCACTGGCATCGCTCCGTCGGCGCTGAGCTCGATGGCGATATGGCGTTGGCGCGCGATGGGCGCCAGACGATCGATCGCACTCTGACAGGTGGTGGTGATGTCGATGATTTCCAGATCGCGGCGCGCGCTGCCGGCCGCCCACTGCTCCGCTCTTGCCAGGCGCAGCATGGAGTGCAATAGCTTCTCCAGCCGCGCCATGTCGTCCAAGGCCTCTTCCAAACCTGCGCGATATTCTTCCGCCTGGCGCGGCCGCTGCAGCAGCGATTGCAACGTCGATTTCAGGATCGCGACCGGCGTCTTCAGTTCGTGTGCGGCATTGGCAAGAAATTCGCGCTGCTGATCGAAGGCGCGATGCAGGCCATCGAGCATCGTCGTCATCGCTTGCGTCAAAGGAGCGAGTTCGGTCGTATCGCGCGCCGCGTCGCTGGGGTTCAGCTCCCAGTTTGAGGTCGAGATAGCCGACGCGCTCCCGGCGAGCTCGGCCAGCGGGCGCAGACTTCGCCGCAATCCCCACACCGCCAGCCCAACGGTGAGGAGCAGGAGAATCGCAGTCCCGATCGCGATGCCTACTCCGGCGAAGGCCACCGCGCGCGTCATTTCTTCCGTCGGAGCGGCATAGATGACATTGAGAACATCCCCAGGCGCAATGTCCGGCTCGCGATCGAGCACCGGCAGCTTCGGCAGGAACACCGCCCGGTAGTGGACGCCGCCAAGATCGAAATCAGCGTGCAGGCGATTTCTCCTGGGAACAGGCTGAAAGTTGGCGGGCCACTCGGGCGAGCGCGCGATCAGGTGCCCATCACTGCCGAGCACCTGGTAGAGGTCGTTGTGCTGTTTCTCCAGAGGCGGCGGCACCAGGTCGTCCTCGAAGATCAGCCGTGGGTGCTCCTCTTCCGAGTAACGCACCAGAGCTGCGATGGTCATGGCGCGGCCGCGCAACTGTCCGTCGAAGGCCTCGCGCAATTGCCGCCGCGTGAAGTACACCGCGACGATGGCGAGGCCCACCGCCAGCAGCAGTTGCGAGATCACGACTGCCGCGATCAATCGTCGCTGGATAGAAGTCTTTGGCATCAGCCGCGCAACATGTATCCCTGCCCGCGCAGAGTGTGAATCAACTTGTCATCGCCGGAGTCGTCGAGCTTGCGCCGCAGCCCGGAAATGTATACCTCGATGACATTGCTGAAGCGCTCCCAGTTGAAGTCGTAGAGATGTTCGAGCAGCTCGGTCTTCGCAACGACCGCGCCCGGCCTGTGCGCGAGATATTCAAGCACGCGGTACTCCATGGCAGTCAGGCCGATCAGCTTGCCCTTGCGGCGCACGGTCAGGTCCGAGGTGCTGATCTCCAGATCGCCGACCTTCAGCACCGCGGCGCTTTGTCCCTTGCCCCGCCGGATCAGCGCCTTCACCCGCGCCATCAACTCGCCCAGATCGAAGGGCTTGGCCACGTAGTCGTCCGCCCCGGCGTTGAGCAGCGCGACAATCGACTCTTTCTCATCGCGCGCGGTCAGCACCAGTACCGGAACCCCCGATCCTGACAGCCGGATCTTGTGCAGCACGGTCTTGCCGTCCAGCTTCGGCAGCATGAGATCGAGGATGATGAGGTCGTAGGGATTCGACCCGGCCATGAACAGGCCTTCCTCGCCATCGAAGGCGACGTCGACGGCATAGCCGGCGCTCTCGCGCAGGCTCCGCGCCACGTTCTCGGCCAATCGGCGCTCGTCTTCCACGATCAGGACACGCATCAGGCCTTTATCCTAGCCGGAATTGTAGACGTGTAAAGCTGAATGGGAGCTTAACGGACGGCCGGGAACTCTGGCCGGCCACTCGCTCGCAACCTGCTGCTGCCCGCGGGCGTCTAATTCGATGTGGACATCCGTGACGGTATCGCGGTGCTTGCCAACTTCCTGCTCATTGGCGGCTTGATCTTCGGTGGCTTTTCGCTCTTCGCGCAGTATCACGCTACCGGGCGGTGGGCGAAGAACGTCACCAACCTGCTGGCCGGCATGGGCATGCTGACGTTGGCCTTCGCGCTTACGCTGAAGCCGCGCAATGTCGACGTGCTGGCGCGCATCGCGACCACGAAGGCGCCCAGCGTGTTCTTCGGAGTCAGCAGCGTGCTGCTGCTGGCGGCCATCGCGGCCTTCGGACTGATCACGTATTGGCGTCCTCTGCGCCTGCGGCACGAAGGGCGGCTGCGGCGCGAATTAAACCGGGAATTGCCCAACATCCGGTGAGACCCCTCAAACCACTCTTTAGTGTGTTCTCGTTTTCGAGCGCCTCGCACATACAATTGGGTCACAGCTCAGGAGGATCAAGTGTGTTACCGTAAGTAAATTAATAGACCCCACGGTGCAAGCTGATTCATAATGAAGGTGCAGATGTTGCAAAGCCCTTATAAATCAATGAGCCATAATGGGGTTTGAGTTGTTGCACACCAAATTGTGCGACGTGCTCAAGGGCGCGAAGAAAAGGAGAACTGGAGGCAGTCCGATGGCCGACCGTAAACAATTCGAGGGGGTAACGGAGCCGAACCCCGAGTTGATGAGTGTCTTAGAAAAGTCACGCGATAAATCAGTAAGCGAGGAAGAACTTCGAGAGCAGAGGATTAGCTTTGCTTTCGGAAACGCGCTTGCCTCCGAATCAATTACGAAGGACAGTGTGCGACAAGCCTCGAAGAAAATAAGCTTGCGCTAACGTGATATTGCCGTCCGTATTATGCGGACGGTTTACTTATGTCCGTCAGGGAAAAAGACAACCCAGAGCTATTCCGAAGAATTCAAGAACAGAATCTCTTGCGGCAATATGAATTGCTGTCAAACTGCGTAGAGATCGGTCTGGAAAAGGGTATTGAGGCTTTTGACAAATACACCTTGTGGGCTCTCAACTATGCTGCTGTTTCGAATATTGCTCAGTTCGGCGGCCGTTATCGCGAAGAGCCGATTTACGTAGGGTCACACACGCCTCCCCATTTCAGAGATGTATCCAATGAAATGGACCGTTTCTTCTCCATCATCCACGAAAACTGGACGGTACTTGAGCAACCCACTCTGCTACCTGCATATGCACTTTGGAGGCTGAATTGGATACATCCTTTTGTTGAAGGCAATGGCCGGACGGCGAGGGCTGCTTGCTATTACTTGATGTGCTTACGACAAGGTATGCTCCTGCCGGGCAGAAAGATCGTTCCGGAGCGCATACGAGAGAATCGTGAACCCTACTATGCAGCTCTGCAGGCCGCCGACCGACAATGGGAAGCTGGACACTTCAACGTTTCGGAGCTCGCCTCATATCTCGAGGGTCTAATGCTCAGCCAGCTTATAGATCAAGACTAGATCAATGTGGTTTGTTTGCAATCGGCGGCCCCAATCGAAATTTGCCGGACTTGGCCTTAAACCGCTATAATTCTTGTTTACCCAGCCAGCTTGGCAATCGTCTGGAGTTACTCATGGCACAAGTTTGTGAAGTCTGCGGCAAGAAGCCGCTATTTGGAAACAACATCAGCCACGCGCACAACGTGTCGCGTCGCCGCTGGAACGTCAATCTGCGGCCGGTCCGGGCCAAAGTGCAGGGCGGCGCCAACAAGCGCATGCGCGTCTGCGCCAGCTGCCTGCGCAGCGGCAAAGTTACCAAGGCGTAGGGTTGATTCGTTGCCATTTCTGAGACCCTCTCCATCCGGAGAGGGTTTTGCTTGTTGATCGTGGGTCGCGCTTTGCTTCTCGCCTGTCGCTCTTGCTCATCAACCTAACAGAATTGGTGTCATCCTGAGCGGAGGCATGCTGCGTCTGTACGCCGGAGTCGAAGGACCCTGTGCCCGGCGTGAACTGCCTGCCGCTTCATCATGCGGACGCCTTGTTCGTTCAAGGCGCCGTCATTCAAGACTGCTTCGCCTGCGTGTGCGATGAGCATCTCGAGAACCAGGGGGAGTAAGGGGGCCTTCGACTGCGTTCTGTCGCTTCGCTCCTCCCTCCGCTCAGGATGGCGCCATATTGTTTAACTTCGAAACTCCGATTATCCCCAGCCCAATTCCAAGCGCCGCCCCCACTACGACGTCGGTCGTGTAGTGATATCCGTCGTAAACCGCGCCTACGCACATCAGCAGGATAGGAAAGAGCAGCCACGGCGCCACGCGCGGCAGGTAGCGATAGGCAAACACCAGCACCACGAAGGCCAGCATGATGTGCGCGCTGGGAAAGGCATTACCGTGTACCCCGGCGTGGTTCTGGATGTCGCGGACCGCGCGCTCGAAGATGCCGCCATGTGTGCTGCCGATCTGCTGCACGCCCACGCGGTTGGCCGGGCTCTGCGTCGGAAACAGCAAGTACGTCGTGTAGCAAATCACGTAGCCGAGGGTCAGCGTATCGGTGAGACGGCGGAACGCGCCGCGATAGGGCGGCCGTTCGCGCCACCCCCAGAACAGGCCTCCCACAACGGGGTAGAGCGGATAGAACGCGAAATAGCCGAACTCGAGGAACTCGATCACCCAATCGCGTGCGTGCTGGTGCATCCACTCCATCGGCGGCAGGCCGAAGAAACGAGACTCGAAGCCGATGACGTCCGCATTCTGCCAGCCGTCGCGCAATGACAGCGAAAGAAATGAAACCTGCTCGAAGACGGTGATGAAGAAGATGGCGGGAAGCCAGTCATGCGCGAAGCGCCAAGCTTCGCTGTCGTGCTGCTTGCGCGCCAGCAGCAGGATGAGCAGGATGGCGACGACATCCCATACAAGGTAGGCCGGCCAGTGCGACAGGTGCTGGTGCCGCGCGCCGATCAGAAGCCCGAGGGCAACGTGTACCGCGAGATAGGTGCGGTCGGTGAAGTTCATCGCGTGCGTTCTCGCCGAAGGTTCGAGAACGGAACCCCGCACCTCACGACTGAGCTTTGTACTTCTCGATCATCTTCGCCCGGAACTGCTCACTTTGTCCTTTGGGAACGCTGAGCGACTGCCACTCCTCGCCCTTCCAGTGCTTGGCCAGCCAGACGATCTGACCGGTGTGATAAGCCAGGTGCGACATCGCGCGCTGCAAGGCCTGAAGAACAGTGTGCGGCTGTGCCCGGATGGTCACGGTCCGCTCCAAATCGTCGGCGTGCAGCGAGTTGATGGTCTCGAAGAGCAGTTGCCAATGCTGCTCCCACCGGTTCAGGACCTGCTCGCGCGTGGCATCTTTGGCGAGTTCGAATTCCTGGTCGCGATGCCGGTCGGGCTTCTCCCCGTCGCTGGTCATAAAATCTGTGAAGCGCGAGCGCAGATTGCCGGCCACGTGATTGACGATGACCGCCACGCTGTTGTCCTCGGGAGCGGGCGCGGCGAAGAACTGTTGATCGTTGAGCTGGGCGATGGCATTGTCCGCAAGGCGCTTATGGCCGCGCAAGCTGCGGAAGAGATCGTCAAGATAGGCAGTGCTGATATCGGACATGGTTTGTTCCACAATTTAGTTTAGAGTTTAGCTCTTCAAACGGGCAATTGCGCCCACAGAAGCATTTGTTACACGCAGGTAATCGGCGGGAGCGATCAGGATCTGCGTACCCCGCACTCCGGCAGAGATCGAAACTACGTCCCACATCTCTATAGTCTCGTCCGCGTAGACCGGATAGTTCTTTTTTGCGCCCAGCACGGTCACGCCGCCGCGAATATATCCGGTCAGCGGCTGCACCTCTTTCAGCGGAACGAGTTCGACCTTGCGGTCGCCAGTGAATTTGGCCAGCGCCTTGTAATCAAGTTCGGTATTGCCGGGGACTACGGCGAAGGCGGGTCCGTTACGGTCGCCGCTCGCCAGCAGCGTCTTGAAGACCTGCTCGGGCGGCAGACCGATCTTGGCCGCCACCGTTTCCGCAGCAAGATCGTCGGGGTCGACTTCGTACTCGCGCAGTTCGTAAGGAATGTCGAGGCTGTCGAGCAGGCGGACGGCGTTGGTCTTCATAAAAACAGTGGCTGGTGGCTAGTGAACCGACTACTTGAGACCGCTATCCACTGCCTTATGCTTTTTTCCGGCTCTTCGACAGGATGCCCAGAATCTCCTGCAGCCCCTGCCTAACCTTATTGATTCCGTCGGCGGATTTTTGCTTCGGAAAGGGCAGACCCGACTGCTTGCGCGCCGGCTTGGCTTCATCCTTTAGTTGTTGGCGCGCGCCCGCAATGGTGAAGCCCTCGTCGTAGAGCAGCTTCTTGATGTGCAGAACGTTTTCCACGTCGCGCTGGCGGTACATGCGCTGGCCGGTACTGCTTTTGACGGGCTTGAGCTGGGGAAACTCCGTTTCCCAGAAGCGCAACACGTAGGCCGGCAGCTTGCACAGGCTGGAGACTTCTCCGATGCGGAAGTAGAGCTTGTCCGGAATGACCGGCTGCGGCGACGCGCTCTTTTTCCGGCGTGTTTGTTTCTCAGCCATGCAGTGACAGTTTCGGGCTTAACGCCCCGAGTTGCAAGAGAATACCCGCCCCCACGTCATGCGGTCTGCAGCACTTTTAGCACGAACCTGGGCCCGGAACAACCCTGTACGAAGCAGGTGCGAAGCGGGCGACCCGGGTCTCGCGATTTTCGAGACCGTGGTTTGTGACTTTCCGACCGGAACACCGAGTACCGGCATGAAGCTTGGACGCGCACTTTCCCGCTGACATCGAATCGTTGACACCGGCCCGGCAGGGAGCCACAATCTCGGGCATCGTGCTCCCCGCTCTCAAGCGTGTTGCCTGGCGGACACGTCCGCATGGACGGGCTCTACTTCCATGTCTGCTGGCTGGCGCAATTTTGTTGTCTTTTTCGGGCGTAAGCCGTGCGTCGTCGAAAGAAAAGAAGAGCAGCGGCCGTCCCAAGCTTCCCTACAACATGATGGGACTCAGCCGCGATGAACTCGATGCCTACGACAGCAAGGGCGAACCCGTCGCCAGCACTACCGCGTCACTGACAGCCGTCAATTACACCGGCTGGGAGTTGGTCCACAAATATTTTCCTGCTCTTGGCACATCAGCCGAGGGAACCGAAAAGAAGGTCCATCCCGACGACCCCATGGACGGGCGTTTCTTCGCCGATCGCCTTAGCGAAGACGCCAGCGACAGTCCCATGCCGCTGCTGTGCATGGTCTGGTCCCTGCCTGGTTCTGAACTGGCGGGGCGCCTGAGGGCTCTGCATGATGAGCTGGAGCCGGCGCTGGAGCTGGAAGACTACTCAGCCTGGAAGCTGGATGCCCTTCGCGAGGCCGTCAGTAACATGACCGATCCCGCCAAGACGGCACAGGGCGTGAAGTATCGGAGGCCCAAGACCAGGCTGTCGTTCGCGCAGGCGCTACGCCTGTACGCGATGACCATAGCCTTGATACGAATCGAAACCAAGTGGGCCGATAAAGCTGACTCGCCTGCTCCCGACATGATTGATTTTTCCAACCGCTTCCGCTGGCAATTGCCGCGGCGAATCATCGATGGAGAGACTGCGGCATTTTTCCTGTACCGTCCGGGCGTCATGAGCCATCCGCTTTCGAAGGACGAGTTTGAAGAGCGGGCCGACGTCGTGGTGATGAAGAGAAAAGGAAGCAGCTTCGAAGTCGAACAATTTCCCGTCTACCTGACGACGGACGAGAAGGAGTGGAATCCCACGTGGATCGAACCCAAAGATGAGATGGTGGACACCACTCTCGTCGCCCGCAAATTTGAGCATGATTGGACAAGGCTGGATGGACCTTATGTCTGGTTTCGCGCGGACCAGCTGAACGGAACTGTGGTGTATCGATCCACAGCGATAGTCCATCCCGACGCCGTGACCATCGAGGCAGAAAGAGAGATCCAGAGCCGTGGCGCAGTCAAGCGGGTAGACCGGCCTCGTGACTACAATCCCGCACTGATGAGTGCATTCCACCCGAATGCCGATGCCCCCGCAGCCCCATATTCGGCACTGATCGTCGACCCTATTTCGATCGAGGATCAGATACGCAACCTAAAGTCGGTGCGCTACTTCTCGAATTCCTTCATTGCCTGGTGCACCTATGGCGTCTCGAAATCGGGCGTGGCCGGTGACGGCAGGACGTGGGTTACGGTCCTTCCCGACCAACCACGCGAACGTGCGGCGCAACTCGCGACACCACCCAATACAGCCCAGGCGAGCTCCGCACAAACCACCTCTCACCCATAGGTGCAGCGGTCCGGGCTTGTACTCTGGTTTCGCCCGCTGTCTCCGAAACTCGCCCTAGCAGTAAAAATTTCGTGAATCACGAGCCATCCCAGTCAAACGAAGATCAAAGCCGGAACAACTCCATTGTGAGCGGCTGAATCCTAAAGTCTGGCACGGGTTCGGCGAAGTGCGGCTGAACCATTGCGCGTGGATTCGTTTCCCAATTTCAAGCGAGCTTCGTCAGGTCGCCAGGCAGAGGTAGGTTGCATCTATGTTCCGGCTACGCAGCGCTGCCACAATGGCAGCATTTCTCTCAATCGTGATCGCCGTCGGTTGTGGCGGAGGATCCAGCAATTCCAATGGTAATGGCGGCGGAGGCACCGGTGGCTCAGGCGGTTCAGGTGGCTCAGGTGGGTCTGGCGGCTCGGGCGGAGGCGGGGGAACGCCCGCGCCGACGCTGACGAACTTCACCCTCTCGCCGACCATTGCAGGTACCGGCGCAAACGGTGTCGGCCAGTTCGTCAACTTCAACTGGACGACGGCCAATGCCACCACAATGAAAGTGACGCCGACGATCAACGGTGACGATCAAGCACTGCCCTTGCAGGGTCCTTTCCAGGACACTAGCGCCCCCACGCAAAACACCACGTTCACTGGCGTCGCTTCGAACGGAACAACGAATTCGCAGCCGGCAACCGTTACCTTGACCGTAGTCCCGGTTACGTTGACTTCCAACGTGACCACTATCGAAGCAGGAAATACGGTCACCCTGACCTATAGTGGGCCGAACAATAACAGCACTTGGGAACTGCTCATCGGCGGAAACCAGAATCCCACGCCACTCCCGACTCCGACGTGCAGCGGCAACACCTGTACTGGCACCTTTACCACCAGCCCGCTGAACGCGAACACGACGTTCACTGCCGCCGCAAATGGCCCAGTCGGCGGACAAGCGGAATCGACCACGGTCTCAATCACCGTTGGCGGCGCTACTACTATCACCTTGACGGCGAACCCGCAGAATATTCAGCCGGGCGGTAGTTCCACCCTGACCTGGACTTCGCAGAATGCTTCGGCTGTCAGCATCGCTCCGGGCCTCGGCAACGAGCCGCTCTCCGGGTCGGCAACAGTGAATCCCACGCAAACGACCACTTACACCGCGACGGCGACTTCCATTTATCCGAATACGCCGCCGGTGACCGCGTCGGTGACGGTTACCGTGAATACGGGTGGCGTGGAGAATCTCAACCACATCATCTACATGCTGCAGGAAAACCGTGCCTTCGATAACTATCTCGGTGTCTTCGCAAACTATCGGGTGAACGTCGACCATATTCCGGGCGCGCAACTCAGCGACGTCAACGATCTGCATACCTTGCCTCCGAATTACCAGATCTGCAATCCGCAGGGCTCGTGCTTCGGACCGTTCCATGCTCGCACCGTCTGCATCGAGAATCTCTCTCCCTCATGGGACGAGACGCATTACGACATGGACCTGGTGGGAGACGACTGGCTGAACCTGTCACAGAACTCGGTGTACAAGATGGACCGCTTCCTCGACACCACTCTGTCGGGAGGCAGCGGCGATCAGTACGATCCCACGCACTCCCGGCCGCTCGGTTATTACGATCAGACCGATCTGCCGTTCTACTACGAACTGGGCGCGCAGTTTGCGACCAGCGACACCTGGTACTCGCCCATCCCGGGGAACACCGTGCCGAACCGCATGTACCTGTTCTCCGCAACCTCGCACGGACACGCCTTCCCGCCGACGAGTCCTAGCGATCCTGCCTGGCAGGTTGAGACATTCTTCCGCGCTCTGAACGACGCGCATGTTACCTGGCGCTATTACTACCAGGACAACAGCGTCTTCCTGGCAAACTGGGCGGATTGGAATGACCCGACGATTCAGGGGAATGTGCGCAACATCCAGGAGTACTACAACATCCTCTCCAGCCCGAATGCGGACCAGAATCTGCCGCAGGTGGTCTTTATCGAGCGAGCCAGCGCAACCGGACTGGACGAACATCCCGACAACAATGTTCAAACCGGCGCGGCGGATGTGCAGAACATCATCACCGCGCTGCTCACCAGCGCTGCGTGGCCCGACTCCGCGTTCATCTTCACCTACGATGAAGGCGGCGGCCTGTTCGATCACGTGGGACCGATCCTGGCAACGCCTCCGGATGATCTGCCCCCGCAGGACCTCAAACCAGGGGACCAGCAGGGTCTGTTTAACGTGACTGGCTTCCGCGTGCCGGTGATCGTAGTTTCGCCCTGGGTGAAGCCGCACTACGTGTCGCACTTGCCCATGGACTATACGGCGATCCTCAAGCTGATCGAAACCCGCTTCAACGTTCCGCCGCTGACCCAGCGGGATGCCACCGCGGGCGACATGACCGATCCGCAGAACGGCTTCTTCGACTTCAGCTCACCGCAGATGTTGACGGTGCCGCCGTTGCCGACCCAGCCGACGAACGGAGATTGCGATCCACATCTTGAGGGACATCCGTAAACTGAGAACGTCTTGGCAAAAGAAAACGGCCTCCGCGATACCACATTGCGGAGGCCGTTTTCGTTAGACAAAAAAAGAGCGAGGCCGATTGCCTCGCCGCGATCAGTTACCGCTTTTTCTTTTTGGCAGCCTTCTTGGTGGCCTTCTTCTTCGTTGCCATCGTTAAGCCTCCTTTGTAGAACTTGTGGAACTTTCCCTTGATGGACTCTTACACGTGCCCAATATCTTGCATGGGCAATACAGCTACGCAAGATATTGCGGTTACTGCCATGGAATGTCAACAAAAATCGTACAAAATTTTCTTGCGCCGCTCTCGGTTTTGTGGTGATGCACAAGTTGTGGAGCATTCTTGTCACGCATCGGCGCAATCAAGTCGAGGTAAACTCGCCTGCATGCGCGCCGATCCCGTCGAGCTCGAAGTCTTCAAGCATCTCTTCCATTCCATCGCGGAAGAGATGGGCGCCGCACTCCGCCGCACGGCCTTCTCGCCGAACATCAAGGAGCGTCGCGACTATTCCTGCGCGCTCTTCGACGGCGCGGGCGAAGTGCTGGCGATGGGCGATCACATGCCGGTGCACTTGGGCTCAATGCCGATGTCGGTAAGCGCCGCCGTCGCCGAACTCGATCTTGTGCCAGACGATGTCGCGATGCTCAACGACCCGTTTCGCGGCGGCACGCATCTGCCCGACATCACCGTGGTCGCGCCGGTGTTTGTTGCGGGGAAGAAATCGCAAATGTTTCGTGTGGGACGCGGTTCGCGTCGGAGCGCGTCCGACCGAAAGCGCGTGGCTCCGGATTTCTTCGTCGCCGCGCGGGCGCATCATGCCGACGTCGGCGGAACCTACGCCGGATCGATGGGCCCGTGCCGCGAGATCTACCAGGAAGGCTTCCGTATTCCTCCGGTGAAGATTGTCCGCGGCGCAGAGATCGACCGCGATGTGCTGGCGCTTCTGCTGAACAATGTCCGCACCCCGGAGGAGCGCGAAGGCGATCTGCGCGCGCAGCTTGCGGCCTGCCACATCGGAATCTCTCGCCTGGGAGAGCTTTGCGCTCGCTACGGACTGCAGCGCGTACAGAAAGCCGGCGGCGCCCTGCTCGATTACTCCGAGCAGATGATGCGAGCGTTTCTCGCCACCGTTCCGCCCGGTTCGTATGCGGCCGAAGATTTCCTCGACGACGACGGCATCACCGACAAGCCGGTCCGAATTGCGGTGAAGATCACGATCCCACGCGGCGCCGCGAAGAAGAAGCTGGTAACCATCGATTTCACCGGCAGCTCGCCGCAGGTCGCCGGCAGCATCAATGCGGTTCAGGCGATCACCTGTTCCGCCTGCTTCTATGTTTTTCGCTGCCTGCTCCGCGACGACGTTCCGGCCACTGCGGGATTGATGCGTCCCCTTCAGCTCACCACTCCCTCAGGCTCGGTCGTCAACGCGCGGCCTCCGGCTGCCGTCGCGGGCGGCAATGTTGAAACCTCGCAGCGAATCGTCGACGTTCTGTTGCGGGCCTTAGCGCAAGCGCTTCCCGCTCGCATTCCAGCGGCGTCTTCTGGAACCATGAACAATCTCACCATCGGCGGCCTGGACGCGCGCGGCGGCGAGCCGGTGGCGTTCGCTTACTACGAGACAATCGCCGGCGGCTCGGGCGCGAGCGCCGCGCACGACGGCGTCTCCGGCGCACACACGCACATGACCAACTCGCTCAACACGCCCGCCGAGGCGCTGGAGTACAACTATCCATTTCGGGTGACACGGTATTCGCTGCGTCTCGACAGTGGCGGGAATGGAAAGCATCGCGGCGGCGACGGAATCGTGCGCGAGTTGGAGATGTTGACCGACGCTGCAGTCACCCTGCTCTCCGACCGCAGCAAGACCCAGCCCTACGGACTAAGCGGCGGAGACGATGGCGTCGTCGGACGCACGACCATCCTGCGTCACGACGGCTCCCAAGAGCAGCTACCGAGCAAGGCCAGCACGCGTCTGCGCCGCGGCGAACGTGTTCGGGTGGAAACTCCGGGCGGCGGTGGCTGGGGTGCGGCGTAGACTCTCGCCCAAATGCTCCCGCCGCTTGTCCAAGCGCGGGCGGTCCTTTTTTCTGAGATTGTCACCCAGAGCGAAGTGAGGAGGCGAAGCCGACGAACGTAGTCGAAGGATCTGCGGTTAGCCCGCAGCGGAAGGCTCCTTACCTGGGAAAACCGCGGTCCCTAGGCTCCGGCGGCAAAAACAGCCCGCCTCCGGTCGGGATGACAACCAATAGGTTTATCGAAAGCCGATAGCTGAAAAGCCGACAACCGAATTCAATACCTCTTCAGCCGCCGGGCTTCGCGCACTACGTCTTCCACCCGGGGCAGAAACACTTCCTCCAGCGGCGGTGAGAACGGCACCGGCGAATCGAACGACGCGATACGGGTAATCGGCGCGTCCAGCGAATCGAAACACTCTTCGTTAATGACCGCCGCGACCTCACCGGCAATGCCGCCGGTCTTGGTATCTTCGTGCAGCACGATCACACGGTTCGTCTTCTCGACGGTCTCGCGGATGGCATCCCGATCCAGCGGCAGCACCGTCCGCAGATCAATGACCTCGAGTTCGATCCCCTCCTTAGCCAGAATCTCCGCCGCCTCCAGCGCCGTATAGACCATCGCAGCGTAGGTAATCACGCTGACATCGTGACCTTGGCGAGCGACGCGCGCCTTGCCGATCGGCACGGTGTAATCCTCGGTAGGCAGCTCTTCCTTAATGCGCCGATACAAAAACTTGTGCTCGAAGAACAGCACTGGATTGTTGTCGCGGATAGCCGACTTAATGAGACCCTTCGCGTCGCGGGCGCTGGCCGGGCAGATGACCTTCAGTCCGGGCGTGTGCGCGAAATACATCTCGGGATTCTGCGAGTGGAAAGGACCGCCGTGAACGCCGCCGCCGGACGGGCCACGCACGACCACAGGCACGGGCGCTCCCCAGCGAAAATGTGCCTTGGCCAGCAGGTTGGTGATCTGGTTGAAGGCGCAGCCGATGAAGTCCATAAACTGGAATTCGGCGACCGGCCGCATGCCGGTGATGGCCGCGCCGAAGCTGGCGTTGATGATCGCCATCTCGGAGATCGGCGTGTCGATCACGCGCTCAGGGCCGAAGCGGTCGATCAGGCCGTCGGTAACCTTGAACGCGCCTCCATAGATGCCGATGTCTTCGCCAATGCAGAAGACGGAAGAATCGCGCTCCATCTCCTCCCAAATGCCCTGCCGGATTGCCTCAAGATAAGTAACTGCCGCCATGAACGATTGCCACCCTCGCAGGAGATTCTAAATCAGTAAGCGTGGGTGTGGGTTTATGCGCCGAAGCTTCCCTCCCTAAACAATTCCGATTGTCATCCCGACCGGAGCAGCGCCTGCCTTTGGCGTTGCGGAGTGGAGGGACCTGCTGTTCGCGGCCACGGAAGGATCCTTCCTGTGCACGCAGGCAGCAGATCTCTCCACGCGGACTAAACCGTCCCAACGAGGGCCAGTCCTTGGTCGGGATGATAACCAAATAACTGTTCGGTTGAATTCTTGAGCGCCGTCTCAGTCGCCGACCGTTTGATCGGTGGCGTAATTGCCCTCGCCGACCCGTGGTTCGACCGCACGGTGTCGTTGCGGAGTGGTGGTGATCACCACCACGCTCACCAGCACCAGCAGCGTCCCGAGTAGAGTTCGCAATCCCAGACCTTCGCCGCCGAAGAAGTATCCGACAATGACCGCGACCACCGGATTCACGTAAGCGTACGTACCAACCAGAGTCGGCGATTCGTGGTGGATGAGCCACACATATGCCGTGAATGCGACGATCGATCCCGCGACGACGAGATAAGCCAGCGCTATCCACGCGCCACGCGAAACATCTTGCACCCGAAATCCACGGAGTTCGCCAAGTGCCGCCGCGGTGATCGCCAGCAGCACGCCGCCGCTGAGCATCTGCGCCGCCGAGCTCATCGGCTTCGATTCCGGCAGTGGCAGCTTGCGCGACAGCGCCGAGGCGATCGACCAGCTGATCGATCCGATCAGCAAAGCGATCGCACCAGAAGTCGCAATCGGTTGTTCGCCCAGCCCGAGCGAGTGACTGACCAGCACCAGCACGCCGGCAATTCCGGCGAGCAGCGCGATGCCCAGCCGCGCCGTCAGCTTCTGCGTTCCCAGAAATAGAATCTCCGACAGCGACATAAAGACTGGAATGGTCGCCATCATGACGGCAGCAATGCCGGAGGGCACTCGTTGCGCCGCCCAGAACAGCAGCCCGTAATCGAGCACGAAGATCAGAATGGCCAGCAGGATCGCCGAGCCCCATTGTTTCGTGGTGGGCGACGGGGTTTTCTTCACGCGCATCCACGCGAACAGAATCAATCCGGCCAGAAGGAATCGCATAGCAGCCAGCAGGAAGGGAGGCACCTCGCGCACACCAACGCGAATGGCGAGAAACGTGGAGCCCCATACGAAATACACGATGCTGAAGGCGAGCAGAATCTTCCAGCGGGGTGGGCGCAGGGAATCCATCGGAGCTCCAGACAGGCCTTTACGATCCGGCCTGTTCTGCTCAGTAGATCACCGCGGCGCGGTCGAAGACGCGCAGTTCGTCATCAGAAATTGTTATCGGCGGCAAAAGTGTTGGTTATGACCTGAAGCGAGTGCCGATATTCGCGGACGCTCGGGGAGCGGCACCGAGAGCCTTCGATGTGAAGTCCGTCCCGGGCATGCGGGACGACTCAGCTTAGTGGGTGGCGGGGGAATAGAAGGTTTCTAGCCTGGCTGGCCTTGAGGGCTGCGGCCTAGTTTTCCAACCCGTTCAACTTCTTCTCCTCGGCGGCCATGTGGAGTCGGATCATGCGTGTCAAATCCTTGCCTTCGCGCTTGAGCTCCGAGACGGCTGCTTCGAGATCGCGGTTCTCTCCCAGCCGGGCGACATGGTCGCGGAAGGCTTCGAGGCGAATGCGCATCTCGGTATGCTGCCGCTTCATCTCCCGCGCAAACGAGGCCAACTCCGGCCCCATCTTGGCCATGGTCTCCAGCACCGTCGTCTCTTCTTCGGCATGATGCCTGGGCAGCCACTCCGCCATCCACTGGCCGCTGCTGATCGCCTGGTTAGCGGTGGCTAGATCGGAGAAGATCTCGGCGTAGCAAACGATCTGCTCCAAGGCGGCGTCCAGCGTGTCGAGCTGGGCAATCAACTCCTCGTGTTCACGATGGATGTTTGCGGTCTGTCGATGAAAGCTGGGATCCAGGCTTGCCATGGGAAACCTCGCTGCCACGATGGTCGTCCCCGGATACCGGTTGAGCAGTGACCAAGATCACGGGCGGGTGTGACACGATGGCGGCGGTTGCGGGCCGGATTCATAGGCCTGTCCGGCAGACCTGGCCAAATTGCCGATTGAATGTCAAACCGGCGGCAAAGCGGCAGCATACTTTTGGCGCGGCGGTACAAGCCCCGGGTGCCCTGAAAGCGAAAGCACCCTTCGGCGGGTGCTTGTTACTCGGGATAAAATTGTTTAGCTGATGGCTGACAGCCGATAGCTGACAGCAAAGTTACTTCTTGCCCTGCACCGCTGTCAGGCACTGACCGTAGAGGTCCAGCAGATGTTTGGCGTAGTCCTCGGCCTTGGATTCGCCGCCGGACTGGAATCCGGCTGCGGCGGCGCCTGCCCGGCCATAGCCGGTCGTGACGGCAATGAACTTCATCATGTCGAGCGCGATGTCCTGATCGCGGCGTGTTCCCGGCGCGCTTGCGCCATGTTCCTCCATAAAAATGGCCTCCTCACGTAGCAGCAAAAATCATAGCAGAGAGCGGGGCAGTCAGACCTCCAGGCCCACGTGGCAGATGCGGCCGATGATGTATTGCGAATAGCTTCTGCCGGCTGCGATGCGTGCACTCTGCAACGGCCGCCGCGGATCGCGCGTGCGCAGTACCAAGCTCTGTTCGACGAAGTCGAGGTATCCTGCCAGGCAGCTTCCACCGAAGTTCACGGCATAGAGATTGGGCTGCATGCGGCGGTAGGGTTCGAGCGTGTTGTAGTAGCGGTCGATGAGCAGCGTAGCCGGGGCGACGTTGCCGGCGAAGATGTTGCGCGCAGCGGGCGTGTCCAGCTTGATCAGCACGAAGCGCCGCCAATCCCTGCGATGGTGCTGCTTGCTCGGCTTCAATCGGCGCAGAAAAGACTTGCTGAAGCCGCGCGTCTCCAGGATCTGCTCCGGAGTGAAACGCGCCAGGGTCGCATTCTCGCGCGCCACCAGCGCCACCTGCTCGACATCCTCGTCGGTCTCGTAAGGAACCGCTCGCCGCTGAATCTCCTCCGAGCCGATGAGGTCGATCACGCCGATGCCGAGGGTTTCGAGCAGCCGGTCCATGGATTCCAGACTGAGGCCCCGGCGGAAGTTGAGGAAGTTGGAGAGGTGCCCCTGCGGAAACCCCGCTGCGCGAGCCAGACCACTTCCGGTCAGCTCTCTTCTGCGGATACGGGAGCGAATGTGATCACGCAGCTGGTCCTGCAAAGTTAGGAAGCTCATGTTGAGAGGTTATTTCTAGAAGCAATACATGTACTTTAGTAACCTGCGGACTGCAACATTTTTGTTGACTACGCGGATTCCTCCATGCCAAATTCGAAGTGTGTCCCGGTTCTGCGGTTCTCAGGAATGAAGGAGAAATGAGGGACACTGAACCGAGTATGGAAGACAGAAGCTTCGCTGAGTTTCGTCGCAAGGTGCGCCACAATGAAATTCTCCAGGCTACGATCGAAAAACTCCTTCGTAGTCTGCGTTTTTCTGGCCGGCTCAGCGTGATTGTGAAGAACGGAACGATATTGAAATCCGGATACGAAGAGGGCTACTTCACCCGCCGCGAGGATGAGCGGTTGATTCCTTGAAATCCGGATGCTGGACGCGACGTGAGGGTATGTACGACGCCATTATCTTCATAGTTGGCTCACTCGCCCCGGCCGGCCCGTTTCTCACGAACTAAATAACCGAAAGCAGGTCATCGTAACTGAAACGAGCCCTGCGTACGTTCCCCGGATGTGCATGGGGCGCGGCGCAGGGCTTCGATTTTTTGCAGGTAAAAAGGGGAACACGTAATGGAACAAGGGACCTATGAACTGAAGTACTGCGAGCGCTGCGGATCGTTGGGCACGCGTCGCGCTCACTCCTCCGACACTTACTGCGAATCTTGTGCGCAGATCCTGACACATGTGTTTCTTCCTGGCGCCGCGAGTCGTCGGTCGCGTCTGCGCAGAACCAGGAACCAGAAAGCAATGCCGCCGCAGATTAAGGGCGAAGCCGAACTGGCGAGCGGGAGGCTGCAATGAGAGTCTCGCGACTTGCCGCTCATCAGGCAAAGCTCCTGCTGGTGGAGTCCAGAGACACCAGCAGCGAAATCGATCCGCGGCCGGAGATGGTGTGCTTCCGCGGGCAAACCCTGGCGCTGGTGCGTCACTTCTTCGAGCTCTCGTCGCAGGTGGGCCGCGTCTCGTCGCTGCTGGGCCGCGAGTTCTTTCGCTCGCGCGTCTCGCATCACGCCATCCCCAGCTTCGAGGAGCAGGCCGTGTTCGCTCGCGATGTGGAGCTTTGCCTGGAGAAGCTGGGCGGCGACCATCGCGAAGTCCTGACCCTTCTGGGCTTGTACGACTACTCCTACGACGAGGTCAGCCAGATGATGCACTGCTCGCGGACGCTCGTCCGGCAGTGGTTCAACGAGGCTCTCGATCGCCTGAGCGAGATCTTTCTGAAAGCCAGTCTGCTTCGCGAAGGCAATCCCGACCGGCGCCAGCGGCAGCTCAACCGGCGCCGCGTTCCCGCCGACGTCGTCGGCTTGCGCAGGAAACCGCCGCAGCGCGTGAGGCTGGCGCCCGCCGCCGAATCACCCGGCGAGGAACCCATCGATCTCGCTCCCGAACGCGAATCCCGGCTCGCCTGAGCTTTCTGGAAGAGGGTGTCTACGGGCACCCTCTCACCGGCTACCCCCTCCCTGTGAGCCGAAAACAACCTGGCCGTGACCCAAATCACGTCCCGTTGTGTCGATCATCCTACTGTGATCTCCCGCCCGGATAAGACACTTCTTAGAGCGCCCCGGAAATTCGAACGTTCGTTTACACAGCATTTTCTGACGGAGACCCCGAGAGATGGTCAGGAATGACGAGAACAAAACTTCAACCATAGGCGAGCAACTGCGCCGTGCCGGCATTCCCCGCCGCGATTTTCTGAAGTTCTGCACCGAGCTGATGATCGTCGCGCCCATCGGCCTGTCGATCACAAAAAAGGCCTGGGCGGGCGAAGTCGCCGCCGACCTGCTGAAAGCGCAACGGCCGCCGGTGATCTGGCTGCACTTCCAGGACTGCACCGGCTGCACCGAGACGCTGTTGCGCACCTCGCGTCCGGGCGTCGCCGACCTCGTCCTCAACATCATCGACCTGGAATATCACGAGACCCTGATGCCCGGCTCCGGCAAGCAGGCCGAAGAACAATTGCAATCGGCGATGGCAAGATATGCCGGCAAGTACGTGCTGGTCTGCGAAGGCTCGATCCCGACGAAGGAAGCCGGCATCTACTTCAAGCTCGCAGGCAAGCCCGGAACGCAGCTGTTGGAAGAAGTGGCAGCGAAGGCAGGCGCAATCATCGCCATCGGCTCCTGTGCTTCGTGGGGCGGACTGCCCTCAGCCGGTGACAATCCCACCGGTGCGAACGGAGTTGCCGACCTGATCAAGGGCGTGCCCATCGTCAATCTCCCCGGCTGTCCTCCGAATCCGTACAACCTGCTGGGAACGGTGCTGGAGTTCGTTCGCACCGGAGCGCTGCCCGAGCTGGACAGCAATCTCCGGCCGAAGTTCGCGTATGACCGCCTGATTCACGAGCAGTGCCCGCGGCGTGCGCACTTCGACAACGGACGCTTCGTTCAGGTTTTCGGAGACGATGGCCATCGTCACGGCTGGTGCCTGTACAAGCTGGGCTGCAAGGGTCCCGACACGCATGCCGCCTGCTCAACGCGGAGCTTCAACGAGATGCCGGATGTGTGGCCGATCGGCATTGGCGCTCCCTGCGTTGGCTGCACGGAAAAAGAGATTGCGTTCAAGGTCCCGATGTTTCAGCAGGCATCGGTGCACAACTTCACTCCCCCAGCGACCTATCCTCCGATAGAAACCGGCGCAGGCCATCCGGCGCACATCGCTACCGGCCTCGCGGGTTTGGTGGTGGGATCGGCGATTGGAGCCGCCTGGACCGCAGCGCAACGTTTCCAGAGCAGTCAGGAAGGTGCCGAAGCGAATCCTCCTGAACCGCCGAAGGAGATGCTGCCCGTGGATGACGGCAAGCCGAAGTCGAACGGGCACGGGCAGGGAGCGTGACATGTCGCTGACTCGCCGCCAGCTATTGAAGATCGGAGTTGTGGGCGGAACGTCGGCTGCGCTGACCGGCTCAGCGCTCGCCGAAGAAGAGCCGGCAGCACCGCATGACGCCGTAGGCATGCTCTATGACGCGACCCTGTGCATCGGTTGCAAATCGTGCGTGGTGGCTTGCGCGAATGCCAACGGTCTTTCCGCCGATACGCGGGTGGATCCCCTGCACCAGGCGCCCGTCGATCTGAATTCCTTCACCAAGAACATCATCAAGCTGTACACGCCCGCTGCTGGCGAGAGCGGTCCGTATTCCTTCGTGAAGCGGCAGTGCATGCACTGCGTCGATCCTTTCTGCGCGGCGGCCTGCCCGTTCCATGCGCTGTCGAAGGACCCGACCACCGGAGTGGTTTCGTGGACAGCGGACAAGTGTATTGGCTGCCGCTACTGCCAACTGGCTTGTCCGTTTGAGACGCCGAAGTTCGACTGGGACGCCTTCAACGCCAAGATCATCAAGTGTGAATTCTGCAAGGAGCGGCTGGAGAAGGGGCAGGAACCAGCCTGTACGTTCGTCTGTCCCAAGAAGGCGGTGATCTTCGGACGCCGCGACCTGATGTTGCGCGAAGCCCGCCGCCGCATCAAGGAATCGCCTGGCAAGTACTTCGAAGACCGCGTTTATGGCGAGAAGGAAGGCGGCGGAACGCAGGTGCTGTATCTGTCGGCGGTGGACTTCAATAAGCTCGGCCTGCCCAAACTGAGTCCGGATGAGCATCCCAGCCGCTGGCTGCGCTGGCAGGAGCGCATCATGAAGGGCTTCATTCTGCCCATCGGGGTGTATGGCGTGATTGTCGGCTTCCTCAAGCAGAACTTTCGCGAGCATGACAAGGAAATGAACGAAGAGCACAAGAAGACAGGACTGCTACCGCAGATTTAAGCGAGCGAAATGACCGCACAATCCACCAGCGATCTGACAGTTGTTAAATGGCAGCGAGGAGTGCCCATCTTCGGGGTGCCCATCGTCACCAGGAATTTCCTTTTCCTCTGCGGGCTCGCTGCCGTGGGATATCTGCTCATCGTCTACCGGCAGATCTTCGGGCTGGGTGCAGCGACCGGTCTGAGCGACGGCTACCCCTGGGGCATCTGGAAGACCTTCAACGTGATGACGCTGACCGCGCTAGGTTCGGGCAGCTTCCCGATCGGCATTGCCGCCTGGATCTTCCACAAGCGCAAGCTGCATGCCGTGATGCGCATCACTCTGTTGATTAGCTTCCTGGTTTATCTCACGGGACTGTTGGCGATTGCTGTCGACGTATCGCGGCCATGGAATGTCTACAACCTCGTCTCAGTCTTCCGCTGGAACACAGGCTCTCCCATGTGGGAGGTACTGTGGTGCATGCCGCTGTACTGTCTGTTCCCGCTCTTTCTGGAGAACACGCCGCCCATTTTGGAGCAGTGGTATTACTTTTTCCCGCCGATTCGGGGATTGGTGTTGTGGCTCATTCCGGTAATTCGCAAAACCTATCCTTTCGTCGTCGCCCTCGCCTACACGCTGCCGATGCTCCACCAGTCGGCGCTGGGTGGGTTGATGCTGCTGGTTGGCAACCAGGTATATCCACTTTGGCAAACGCCGCTTCTGCCGCTGTTGTATATGTGGGCCGCGGCCTTCATTGGCGTGGCCACTACCATCGGCGCGGTGATGCTCTGCTGCCTGGCGTGGAAGCGTCCGCTCGATCAGTCGATCCTCGATGAGCTGGTCCAGGTCATGACGGTGCTGATCCTGCCCTGGGTCGCGGTGCGGCTCATCGATATCATCCTGCGCGGCAAGTTTCTGTTGATGTTCAACTCCGGCTTCCGCAGCTTCTTATTTTGGGACGAGATCCAGCTGGTGCTGTTGCCGACGCTCTTCCTGATGAAGAAGAAGTATCGCGAGAGCAACTATCACCTGTTCAGTTGCTGCGCCTTGATCGTGCTGGGCGGGATGGCATATCGCTTCGATCCGACGACCTTTGCGTATCGGCCCTGGAGCCTGACGTATTACACCCCGTCGGTGATCGAGACTTTGATTTCTCTTGGATTCGTTTCCACCTGCATCGTTCTTTTCCTGATGGCAGTGAAGCGCCTGCCGATTTTGCCGGCGCCGGTGGAGCAGTGGTACGGCCTGGAAGAGTATTACAAGCGCATTTATCCCTACGTACAAATGAGTGGTTATGGCGACAAGGATCAATATAGACCCAGTTACGCGGATTGAAGGTCACCTCCGCGTTGACGTAGAAGTGAACGGCGGCAGCGTCTCGGAGGCCTGGGCCAGCTGCACCATGTGGCGCGGCATTGAAAACATTTTGCTCGGCCGCGATCCTCGCGAAGCCTGGCTCTTCACCCAGCGATTCTGCGGAGTGTGCACTACGGTGCATGCTATGGCCAGCGTACGCGCCGTCGAAGACGCGCTGCGCCTGCCGATTCCGCCCAACGCGCAGTTCATCCGCAACCTGATTCTCATCAATCACGCGTTGCACGACCACATCGTTCATTTCTATCAGCTGTCGGCGCTGGACTGGGTCGACATCATGACCATCCCGCGTGCTAATCCAAAGGCTGCGGCCTCGCTGGCCGAGACAATTTCGGATTGGACCAACAACTCCGACAAGGAACTGGCCGCAGCGCAGGACAAGGTAAAGGGACTGGCGGCCAGCGGACAGCTCGGCATGTTCGCCAGCGGCTACTGGGGACATCCGGCGATGCACCTTCCGCCGGAAGTGAACCTGCTCGCCTTCTCGCATTACCTGCAGGCGCTCGAGTATCAGCGCAAGGCATTGCAGGTGGTCGGCGTCCTGGGAGGCAAGACGCCGCACATCCAAAATCTCGCCGTCGGCGGCGTGATGAACGCCATCAACCTCGACAGCCAGGGCACGCTGAACATGGACCGCCTCTACACCATCAAGTCGTTGATGGACGAAGTCGTACCCTTCGTGCAGCAGGTCTACTTCAACGACGCCTGCGCCGTCGCTGCGCTTTATCCCGAGTGGATGACCTACGGTGGCGGCGTGCGCAACTACCTCGCTATCCCCGATCTGCCGCTGAATGCCGAGGCTTCGGCCTTCGATCTGCCCGGCGGCATCATCATGGATGGAAACTTCGGGGGCGTGAAGACCTTTTACACCGCGGCCGACACGGAGTTCCGTCATGCTGTGACCGAAGACCTGACGCACGCCTGGTACAAGGGCGCGGAGCCGCAGCATCCCTGGCAGGGCGAGACCCAGCCGCAGTACACCGACTTCGAAGAGAACGGCAAATACTCGTGGGTGAAGGCACCGCGTTACGATGGACATCCCATGCAGGTGGGTCCGCTCTCGCAGGTACTGATCGGCTACGCGCAGGGACATCCGCTGACAAAGAAGTGGACTGACCTGGCGCTGGCGAAGATCGCCGCCATCGGCAAGCGCAAGGTCACGGTGAACGACTTGCAATCCACCATGGGCCGCCACGTGGCGCGCGCCATCCGCTGTGCCATGCTGTCAGAGTTGGCGGCGAAGCACTGGGAGTACCTGGTGAGCAACATCAGCCGAGGCGATTTCGCGACCTACAATCCGCCGAAATTTCCGGACGGGGAAATCGAAGGGGTGGGCACGCACGAAGCGCCGCGCGGCACCCTGTCCCACTGGGTGGTAATTCGTAACGGGAGGCTAGCCAACTACCAGGCTGTGGTACCTACGACCTGGAATGCCAGTCCGCGCGACAATCGCGGACAGCCCGGGCCCTACGAGATGTCATTGCTCGGTAATCCCATCGCCGATCCGGAGAAGCCGCTGGAGGTCCTGCGCACCGTGCACTCCTTCGATCCCTGTATGGCATGCGCCTGTCACACCTTCGATCCCGAGGGCAAGAAGATCGCATCGGTGAAGGTACTGTGATCCCCAGAATCCTCATTGCCGGCGTGGGCAACGTTCTGCTCGAGGACGATGGCTTCGGTCCGCACGCCATCGCGCGACTGGAGGCAGAATATGAAATCGGCAGCGAGGTTGAGCTGATCGACATCGGCACCCCGGGATTGGACTTCGTCGACTATCTTGTCGGGCGCGATACGCTGATCATCCTCGACGCGGTCTCGTCGGGCGGCGAGCCGGGAGAGATTCTCACCTTCGACCGCCAACAGTTGCGAGAGTTCATGCCCAACATGCGGCTGAGCGCTCACCAGCCGTGCCTGCAGGAGACGCTCTTCGCCGCCGAGACGGCCGATGTTTGTCCGCCGGATGTGCTGTTGGTCGGCGTCGTGGGAGAGAGCTTCGAGGTGAGCACGCAGTTAGGTGCAGAGGTCGAGCGGTCGATGCCGATTGCCCTCGAGTTGATTGCCGAATTGTTGCGCCAGCGCGGAGTCTCGGCTCGCAAGCGGCTTCAGCCGTTGCCGTGCGATCCGTGGTGGAGCATCAGCGACTTGAGCCGGCCGGCGTAGGAAATCTTTTCGTGGGAGCCAACGCGCCCGACCACGATCGGAGAAACCGGCGTCGCAACGAATACCGTCGGCCCTGAAAGGGCTCTGGACACTACTGCACGCGTACCACTGCCAACTGACAACTGCATCACCTTCCGTGCTGCCGCTTGTAGATCTTCTCCACCGCCTCCACTGTATCGATGTCCTTGGGCAGCTTGTCTTCGCGGACACGGACGATGCGCGGGAAGCGCAGCGCGTAGCCGCTGTCGTGCCGCTCGCTGCGCATGATGGCGTTGAATGCTACTTCCAGCACGATCTTCGCTTCGACCTCGCGCAAATGGCCATGGTCGGCGGTGGTGTGCGCCAAGAACCACTCGGTAAGCGCAGCGATCTCATTGTCTGTAAGACCTGAGTATGCTTTGCCGATGTTGACCAGCTCCTCGCCTTTGCGGACGGCGAACGTGTAGTCGCTGAGCACGTGAATGCGCTTGCCGTGCCCGAACTCCGCCGCCGTGACCACGACATCGAGCGTTGCCAGTTCGCGCTTCAGCTTGAGCCACCAGCGGCCGCGACGCCCCGGCATGTATGGCGAAGCGAGATCCTTGATCATCAGGCCTTCGTTGCCCCGCGCCATCGCCTTTTCGAAATATTCTTCGAGCTGCGTGACTGAATCAGCGCGCATCGACGGCGCGCGCAGTACCCAGCCCGACGCGGCCTGCTCGGCGATCTCCGGTTCGAACATCAGGTTGCCCTGCGAGTTAATCACCGGCCGCGGCGCGACCCGCTCGGCACCGGCAAAGACGCGTTCCAAAATCTGAGTCCGCTCACGGAGCGGCTTGTCGAGCGTAAGCTCGCCGCCGGCATAAATCACGTCGAAGACGACATACGCCACCGGCACCTCGCTGATCAGCTTCCGGCTGACTTGTTTGCGGCCGAGCCGCTTCTGAATTTCGCCGAAAGGCATGGCATGGCCGCCTTCTTCGTTATGACGCCAGGCGACGATCTCGCCGTCGAGAATTACCTCGCCGCTGAAGTCGCTGAGCGGCCCGACCAGTTCGGGGAACGATCCGGTCACCTCATCGAGCGTGCGCGAGAACAGCCGCGCCTGCCGCGAGCCGCAGTGTGCCTGCGCGCGAATGCCGTCGTATTTGTCCTCGACCTGAGCGTGCTCAAAGTACTGGAACGCCTCTTCCGCATCGGCTGCCGGGCTGGCCAGCATGAAGCCGATAGGATGAAACAAGCGCATGCGCGCTTCGCCCAGTCGATGTTCGACGGCCAACAGCAGCGTCCCTCCGATATCGCCCAGCAGCATGTTGACACGCTGCACCGTTGCTACCGGTTCTTCGAAAGCCTTGGCAATCGCCTCTTCCACCAGGCTTTCCTTCAGCCCGATACGCAACTCACCGGTGATGATTTTCAGGATGTACTTGGCTTCCAGCGCGGTGGCGCGTTCCAGCAGTGCTTCGAGGACGGCCGTTTTTGCCGCTGCGGTGCGCGTTTCCGCGATGCGGTCGAAGGTTTCGCGAACTTCGCGCAACGAGATAGTTGAAGTCTTTGGCGCCTTGGCCAGCAACACATCGTAGGCCGCCGCGCCCAGGTCGCCGCGTTGGCGATAGGCGGCGGTGAGCGAGGCGTCGCGCGCTCCGGTGATCTCGCCGACCAGTTTCCACAGCAGCGATCCGCCAATCTGCAGCGTACGCTCGTCGAAGCCCGCAAAGGCTCGCCCGGAAAGGAACACCGCCGAGATCGCCGCGTCCGGCAACTCGCGTGAGCGAAGGTACTCTGCTACCATCGAGACTTTTTCGGTCTTCTTAGTTGTGGCAGCGATGCGTTCGCAAAGTTCAGCTAGCTGTTGCATAGGCCTGGCATCGAAGTTGGATGCTATCAATCTTAGAGAACAGAGGGCTACTACTCTGGTCTGTGACTCGGCTTCCTCCAATTTGTTTATTTCAGATTTGTAATTTGATGTGTGCAGAATTGAACATGTTCAAATGCATCGATTAGGTTAGGATGTATTACCGAACTTGCCATCGCTTCTGTAACGTTGGCTATCGCGGAACTGGAAACCATACTTCCAGGAAGGGAAGCCTTCGTTGCTCAAGCTCTACACTCGCGGGACATCAGGCTACATTCTCCTCATTGCATTGCTTGCCTTGTCGGTTTCAGCCCAGCAGGTAAAAGACACGACCGCTCAGCTGACGATTCCCGACGGCACTCCGATTGAGCTTCGCCTGGTGGAGAGTGTTTCCTCAAACCACGCCCACAAAGGCGACCGTCTGAATTTTATCGTCGTCAAGGACGTGAACCTCGGCGGCTACACGCTGGTCCCAGCGGGAACGATGGCGCGCGGAACGATTACGGAAGTGAAGGGCAAGCGATTTGTGGGTATCGGCGCCAAGATTTCCTTGCGGCTGGATTCGGTGGATTTGCCCGATGGCGAAACCCTCAAGTTGCGCGCCAGCAAGGTCGTCAAAGGCGGCTCCCGCACCAAGATGATGGCGGGCGCAATGATCGCGACCTCAATCATCTTCCTGCCGGCTACACCCGTTTTTCTTCTAACCCGCGGACGGGAAAGTACGGTCGTGAAGACCACGGAGATTACGGCGCAGGTCGAGGGTCCGGCGTCGGTGCAGATTGCCGGTTTGTCGCGAACGACCGGCCGCACCTCCGATCTGGCAGAGATGATGGACTACCTGCCGCCGCGCGTTTTCAGCGGCGAAGGGCGTGAAGGCGACATGGTGAACCTGATCTTCGTGGCGCAGCAGAAGCAATTACAGGATGCTTTCCAGCGTGCCGGTTGGGTAGAGACGGACAAGTGGAACCCAATCTTCGTGTGGCACCTGATGCGGCACGGCACCGGCGATGCCCACGTTCCCATGGCCAGGTTCTACCTGTTCGGCCGAGTGCAGGATTATTCCTACGCCTTGCCCGATCCGCAGGCGATCGTCTCGCGGCGTCATCATCTGCGGATCTGGAAGACCAATTACACGCAGAATGGAACGCCCATCTGGGTCGGCTCGGCCACGCATGATGTCGCCATCGAGATCGCCAAGAACGGGCGGCTGATCAATCACCGCATCGATCCCCAAGTAGACGCCGAGCGCGACTTCATCGGCGGCGACCTGACCGAAACCGCGTCGGTAAGCGGCCAGGAATACTTGACCGGCGTGACCCCGGTCTTCGAAGCAACGACCGCTTCAGGCGAGCCATATCACTCGGATAGCAGGATATTGTTGCTGGATTTGCAGGCGGTGGCGACCAGCGCTGGCCCGGCCGCCCAACCGGCTGCGGTCGTTCGAGCTACCTCAGTACCTCCGGCAACTCCTGATCGTTCGCCGAGTTCTCTGACAGCGCCTCGCTGACGCACTTGCCAGGTGGCTGAGGTCTCGAGTGGCGCGTCGGTCGTATGGCGTGTTCGAGCCGAACCGCAATCTGTACAACGCTTTCTTCCGGTCTTCCGCTCCCAGGCTTTATAAGCCTTGCCGCCCGGCGCTACTCGTGCGAAATTGCTGACAGATCGTCTTCGCCCACAGGGGCATCGCCGTTGTTTCCAGACCGGGAGGAGAAATGACGAAACACTTCATCGCAGTGTTTGCCCTGCTGGCTGCGCTCGGCTTGAACACGCTGGCATCGACCGCCCAGGCCCAGACCGCCGCGCCCGACCAGAACCAGACCAACCAGGACAAGGACAAGTGGCAGACCCGCAATGGATTCGAGTACCGCGTCTACCCGCTGCGTCCCACCGACTGGCCCGACGGCGTTTCGACCTCACCCGATAATTGCGCCATGACACCCGCGCAGGCCAAGAAATATCAGTGCAAGACCATCAGCTACCAGGGCCGCCCTTACTATTACTACACCGGAGAACATGGCCGGGTGTACGCGCGCCGTCCCGCCGTGACGGTCTATAGCCAGCCCTCGGATACGCACTAGAGCGGCGGTGCTTCACGCGGTCACGACGACCCCGCTGCACGCCGTCTTGCTCAGGCGGCGATAGCCGTGGCGCACGCTCGAATCGAAGTAGATGGCGTCGCCCGCCGCCAACTGAAAACCGTCCGAAGCGACCGTTATCTCCAGCTTGCCCGAGATGAGGTACAGCACTTCGATCCCGGGGTGCTGATGCTGGCGCACCTTCTCGGCCGGCACCTCCTCGAATTCTGCGTAAAAGGCGTTAAGCTTGCGCTCGGTGGTTTTGAAGTCGAGGCTCTCGAAGTGGTAGGCGACCGGTCCGCCGCCCGGACTCTCGGGAAAACGCAGCCGTTCCTTCTTGCGCACGATCGACACGACGTGACGCTTGCGCTCGTCGGTGAAGAAATGCTCCAGCCCGACCCCGAATACCAGCGCAATGCGCAGCAAAGTCGGCAGCGTGGGAAACAGCTTGCCACGCTCCAGCTTCGACAACATAGCCGGCGAGAGGCCGGTGTGGTTGCCCAGTTCGACCAACCCCATGCTCTTGCGCAGCCTCAGCGTTCGAATCTTCTCACCTACACGATAGGGTTCCAGTCCGTCGATGATCGTCTGAGTTAGCATGAAGCCCTTTCTGCTCGTATTTTCCTGGCAATCAAATCGCCCGTGGATATTTGCACGACTGTTACAGACGTTGATAGCCGGGTGGCGCTTTGCATGATACGACAATTAGTTTTCTCTATGATTGATGCAAGCAACACGGAAAGTGCGACAAGAAATCGACGCGGATTCACTTTCCAGCCCAGCCGCCGCCGTCAACCAGGCGACGGCTGTCGTGCCGCAGAGCAGCGCAGCCGGGAACCAGTTCCTCCGGGCCATCGGTGGCCGTTCCCGCTGCGGCTGCTTCTGCGGCACGTCTGTTTGACGAGGTTGCGATTCGTGTAAGAACTTCCCGACCACCAGGGTTGCTCAACTCGCGCAGCGCTGAAAGCAGGGCCACGGCGAACGGAACGCGACTTGCACTGATCCCGGGCGGAGGATCAATGAGCCAGCGCCTGTTACCTACTCTGACTTTGCTGTCAGCATTCGCCTTAAGCGGCCCGGCCGTCATGGCTTTCGCCCAGGACAACCACGGCCACGATGACGACCAAGGGTGGCAAACCAGGGAGGGTTACGAATACCGAACCTACCAGGGTGAACATCCTCCCGGCTGGAGCAAAGGCAGGAAAACGGGATGGGACAACTGCGGCATGCCGCCGGGACAGGCTAAGAAGTATGGCTGCCGGACTTATACCTACCAGGGCCAGCCTTATTACTACTACCAGGGCGAGGATGGCCGGATGTACGTTCGTCGTCCCGCCGCGCATCACGATCACAACCGTGATCACGATGACAAGTAGCTGCTGCTGAACGAGGGGCCGGCTGGCGTTCCGGGCCGGCCCCGCTTACGGCACGCGCGTCAAATCAGCAATGAACTCGCCTTCGGGATAGGCGACCTTGATCTTCAAGCCGTCAGCCGTAAAGGTGTAGTGCGTGTACTCCGCCAGATCGTTCGGATCGAAGACCAGGAATTCCGTTGCCGACGTCGGGATCGCCACGAACTTACCGTGCTTCGAGACGACGTTGAGGCGGTCGCCATTCACGCTGATCGTGACCGGCGCTCCTCCCAGCGTTCGCCTGTACGTTCCTGCGTACGACGCCAGCGTAGCTGCCGGAACCGCCGCGGCGGTGGGCAGCGCGTCGTAGTGTTTGAAATACGGAATGCGCAGGTCCGCGACGCGCTCCATGACTTCCGTCCAGGTACCGTTCTCTTTCTTGAAGATGTAGGTAGTGCGTCCCCAGCGATCGGGACCGGGCTGGTTCGTCTTGTAATCGAGCTGTCCGACGATGTGCCAGTACTCGTCGGCGACGGCGATCTCCGGTGTGATGAACTTGACCTTCACTTCCAGCGTGTTGTCGGTGTCATTCTTCTGCAGCGGGGTGACAGCCTCGCCGTAGAACGCCGTCATCTTCTTGAGATTGTTGTAGCGAATGCCGAAGGCGTTCTCCCAGTCGAGGTCGGCGGCAACATGCGGGTCGGATTTGTCGGCCGCGCGCTGCTTCATGATTTCGCGAATGACAGCCTCGTCGGACTGGCTGCCGGGAACGAAAGAGCTGCTCGCCTGCTGCGCCGAGAATGGGATTGCTAAGGACAGCACACACACCGACAGACACGCCTTGGATAGCATTGCACAGTCTCCTGATTGTGAGTGGAACAGCAGGTCAAACGCTGGAGCCGCATCATGATGCCTGCTATCTCCCGATGGGGCAAGGGATTTCCGTCTCCGTCGTAAGGCGGTTCCCGGATTGACATCGTTGTGTGGGCTGCTTACCCTAAAGTAGCGATACTGTGCGTCCAGCGCCGTTGAGGAACATCCAATCCCTATGCGTTCATTGCTCCGCCACCTGAAGTTTCTGACTGCCCTCCAACTTTTGCCGGCTCTGGAAAGCGGCGAAGAAACAACTTTGGTCGGCGGCCAGGCCGTGCTCGAAGGCGTGATGATGCGCTCCCCGCATGCGTGGGGCATCTGCATCCGGCGTGCCGACGGCACGCTGGCGACGCATTCGGAGCCGCTGGAGAAGGCTTCGGATACGCACAAGTGGATGGCGTGGCCATTCGTGCGCGGCATCATGACCTTGGGCAATGCCATGGCGCTGGGCTTCCGCGCACTGCGCTATTCGGCCAATGTGCAGTTGGGCGATCTGTCGCCTGAGGAAGAAAAGAAGACCGAGGTCAGCGGCTGGGTGCTCGCCGTTAACGTGATTCTGTCGCTCGGCTTTTTCGTCTTCATGTACAAGTTTGTGCCGCTGCTGGCGGCCACCAAGCTGAAGAACCACTATCCCGCATTCGGCAACCAGATCCTGTTCAACGTGGTCGATGGAGTGATTCGCATCAGCCTGTTCCTGCTGTTCATATGGGGCATCTCGCTGTGGCCCGATATCAAGCGGGTTTACCGTTATCACGGTGCCGAGCACAAGACGGTCTTCGCCTTCGAGAACAACGATCCGCTGACGGTGAAGAACGCGCAGGCATACACGACGTTTCATCCGCGTTGCGGCACCAGCTTCCTGATGACCGTGATGCTGATCGCCATGTTCATTTACATGCTGGTCCCGGCCGTGACCTTCTGGGGACGCTTTGCCTCGCGGCTGGCGCTGCTGCCGGTGATAGCCGCTATTTCGTATGAATTGATTCGCTTCGCCGCCAAGCACGGCTCCTCGCTATTCGCCCTGATGACCAAACCCGGCTTGTGGCTGCAGCGCATCACCACGCAGCCTCCCGAGGACGACCAGGTCGAGACCGCCATTGCTGCGCTGAATGAAGCTATGGAGCTGGAAAAACAGCGCGGCGGCGAGCTGGTAATTGCCTAGCGGGGCTCCCCGCGAATACTGCGATACCCAATTTCATAAGTCGAGTGAAGGCGGCGCGAATATGTATCCCGCATTGGGCCGCGAAGATCAGCCCTGTGTCAGGGCACGAGTTCACTCGTGCCGCAACCGTCGTCCAAGAAAGAGGGCTTTAGCCCCTGCACCATGTCGAAGCCGGATCGCAATTCGAGCGCTGCGGAAATTCTTCGTTCACGGACGTTCTGTGTAACGACAAAGACCAGCATGGGACGCGCTTTGTTGCAGTCGGAGCGGAATGCAATTCTATTCATCGATGTGTTGCGTTCGTACGTCGCAGCTGGGAGGTTCCGCGTACACGATTTCGTTGTCATGCCGGACCATGTCCATCTGTTGATCTCAGTCGATCAGGAGATGGCGATTGAGAAAGCCGTGCAGCTCATCAAAGGCGGATTTTCTTATCGATTGAAGAAAGAATTCGGATATTCGTGTGAAGTTTGGCAACGCGGATTTTCAGATGTTCGCATCGAGGATCGTGAAAGCTTTCTGCGGCATCGAGAATACATAGCTCAGAACCCGGTGAAGAGGGGACTTGCGGGTTCGGTGGACGAGTTCCCCTTTTCCTTCGCATATTTGGCTCGACAAAAAGCAGCAGGGGCTAAAGCCGCAGACCATTAGGTCTGCTGACGGCACGACTGAAGTCGTGCCCTGACACAAGGCCAGCCTCGGTATTCAAGGGGATGTGCGGTTGCGGGCAGCGGAAGACTGCTTCCAACGACGAACCACAGATCCTTCGACTCCGGAGGTAAAAAAACGCCGCCTGTGCTAAGGATGACAATCACAAGATTGAAAGCAGATTTCACGAACGTTTTCCGTACAATAGGGTTGAACCCATGTTTGAACGCTTAGAACAAATCGAAACGAAATACGAAGAGCTGAACCGGGCTCTGGCTTCGCCGGACATCGTCTCCGACTCGCAGCGTTACCAGAAGACTGCGAAGGCGCACAGCGAAATAGCACCCCTAGTGGAGAAGTATCGCGAGTTCAAGGACCTGACGCGCGGCATCGAGGAGAGCAAGGCGCTCGCTGCCGATGAGACTGATCCCGAGATGCTGGCCTACGCCGGCGAGGAGATGGCCAAGCTGGAAAAACGGCTGGCCGAGGTGCAGGAAGAGTTGAAGGTCCTGCTGCTGCCCAAGGATCCCAACGACGAGAAGAACGTCATCGTGGAAATCCGCGCCGGTACCGGTGGCGATGAAGCCACGCTGTTCGCGGCCGAGATCTTTCGCATGTACAACCGCTATGCCGAGTCGCAGCGCTGGAAAGTGGAAGTGCTGTCGAGCTCGGAGTCGAGCGTGGGTGGGCTGAAGGAAGTTATCGCCATCATCGAAGGCCAGCACGTGTACTCCAGGATGAAGTATGAGAGCGGCGTGCATCGCGTGCAGCGTGTGCCCGCCACCGAAACGCAGGGCCGCGTGCATACCTCGGCGGTAACGGTTGCGGTGCTGCCCGAAGCCGAGGACGTCGACATCAAGATCGAGGCCAAGGACATCCGCATCGACACCTTCTGTTCGTCGGGCCCCGGCGGCCAATCGGTGAACACCACTTACTCGGCCGTCCGCATCACGCACCTGCCGACCAACACCGTGGTGAGCTGCCAGGACGAGAAGTCGCAGATCAAGAACCGCGAAAAAGGAATGCGCGTGTTGCGTGCCCGCCTCTACGAAATGGAGCAGCAGAAGCAGGCCGACGCGCTGGCGAAAGAGCGCAAGGCCCAGGTCGGCAGCGGTGACCGCAGCGAGAAGATTCGGACGTACAACTTCCCGCAGAACCGCGTCACCGATCACCGCATCGGCTTCACCGCGCACCAACTGCCCGAGTTTATGGACGGCCGCATCCAGCCGATGATCGATGCGCTCATCACCCACTTCCAGTCAGAGAAGATGAAGGAGCAATCGGAAGTGATGGCGTAAAGCGGTCACCCACCCTGTCGCCGAAGGAAGGCGACGAGGATGGGGCACCCGCGTTTCCTTTGAAGGATTGTCATCCAGAGCGGAGCCGAGGGATCTGCGGTTGGTACGGCGGCAGGATCTTCGCCCGGCAACGGACCCCGGATCCCTCCGCTGCGGCGGCAACAGCAGCCGCCTCCGGTCGGGATGACAATTCGTAATGCTGCACCGCCAGCATGACGTAGTAAGCTCTCGCCAAATTGTTTATGCAACTCAAGCCAGCCCTCACCTCCGCCATCGATCGTCTGGAAGCGGCCGAGGTGGGCTCGCCTCGGCTCAACGCCGAGGTGCTGCTGATGTTCGTCCTCGGTGTACATCGCGCCTATCTCTACGCTCATCCCGAGCGCGAACTCACTGCTGAGGAAGAAGGCCGCTACGACGAGGTGCTGGCACAACGATCAACGGGCATGCCGTCGCAATACATCACCGGGCATCAGGAGTTTTGGGGCCTGGACTTCGTCGTCTCGCCGGCGGTACTGATTCCGCGACCGGAGACCGAGCACCTGGTCGAAACCGTGCTGGAGCTGGCGCGCGAGCTGTCTCGCTCGAAGATCGTTGATGTGGGCACCGGATCGGGGGCGATCGCTCTGGCGCTGGCCCATGAGCTGAAGGGAGCGGAGGTCTACGCCGTTGATCTCTCTGCCGACGCGCTGGAGATTGCCCGCGCCAATGCCGCGCGGTTGCAACTGGACGGGCGGGTGAAGTTCGCGCAGTGCAACGTGCTTACGCCACTTCAAATCCCGAGCGAGGAACAACCTTCTCAAATAGCAGGTGTCATCCCGAGCGGAGCGAAGCGAAGTCGAGAGACCCCTATCGCCGGAGACTCTTCCTTCCGCGATTTCGATTTCGTCGTCAGCAACCCGCCCTACGTCGGCTTTGACGAGGCCGACAAGGTGCAGAAATCGGTTCGCGATTACGAGCCTCAGATGGCAGTCTTCGCCGGAAGGCGGGGACTCGACATCATCAGTCCACTGATCGAACAGGGGCATCAGGCGTTGAAGCCCGGCGGCTGGCTCGCAATGGAGATCGGATATTCGATGCGCGATGCGGTGGTGAATCTATTTAATACCACGTTGTGGGAGGACGTTCGAGTGGTGCCGGATTTGCAGGGAATCCCGAGAGTGATAGCGGCCAGGAAGCGCTAAGCGTCTTGGTAATCAGCCGCCACCGGCCGGGATGACAATTCCATTCAATGCTGGTTGTTAGACTGGCAATTGACAACCAACAACCGACAATATGATTTCCATTCCCTCATTCGCGAAGATCAATCTTGGGCTGAAGATTGGGCCGGCTCGGCCGGACGGCTTTCACGAGCTGCGCACCGTCTATCAGACGCTGGCGCTGCACGATGTCATTCGCGTCGAGGTGCAAAGCGGCGAAGGTATTGAGATTCGCTGCGACGATCCGCGGGTGCCGCTGGATCAGTCCAACACCTGCTGGAAAGTGGCGGAACGAGTACTACGGGCCGTTCAGCAGGGGAAGGTTGTTGGCGGAGCCGGCGAGCCGCCGATCCCTCGACTCGCTTCGCTCCCTCGGGATGACAATTTCAAAGAGGTGGCTCAGTCCATCGTCCCAAATTTAAAAGAGCTGGCTCAGCCCGGTGTCAACACGAATCTCAATGAGGTAGCTCAGCCCGGTGTCGACACGAATCTCTATGGCACGGCGCAGGCGGCGCGCGTCCAGCACGAGATTCACACCGCAGTTCGCCGCAAGATCGTCGTCCAGATCGAGAAACGGCTGCCGCTACAGGGTGGGATGGGTGCGGCATCCTCGAATGCCGTCGCCACCATGCTGGCCATCGAGCGCGCTCTGGGTATTACTCTCTCGCCGCAGGACAAGTTGTGCATTGCCGCCGAGGTTGGCAGCGATCTGCCGCTGTTCCTGATCGGAGGAACGGTGCTGGGCGTCGGGCGCGGGGAAGAGGTTTTTCCGCTACCTGATCTGCCGCCGTTGCACGTAGTTGTCGTTACGCCGCCAATCGGCGTATCGACGCCGCGGGCCTTTGCGCGCTGGGATGAGCTGAACACGCTGGAGGCCGCATTGACCCATGCTCCGGCCGCAGGTACAATAAGTGAGTTCAGTCAGAGTGTGTTTGCCTGGCTGAGCGCAGGCTTTCCGCAGGTGGGTCAAGGTGCCCATACTGCATCCGGTGTTCCCGCACGAGGCGGGGACCGGGCCGAGACACCGCTTCTCGACCTCGTCCGAGCCGGGATCGAAAACGACTTCGAGAAGGTCGTCTTTCCTGAGTATCCCGATTTGCGTGAGGTAAAGGCACGGTTGCTGCGCGAAGGCGCGCGCTATGCCTCGTTGTCCGGGTCTGGCTCGACACTGTACGGGCTCTTTGAAACGCAGGATCAGGCGCAGGCCGCCGCCGAACGCATGAGTGCCGCTGGACATGCAGCGGTCGCGACGAAGACGCTTACGCGGGATGAGTACTGGAAATCAGCAATTAGCGACTAGGATCAGGACTCGATGGCTAGCTGCTAGTTGCTATCCGCTAGTTGGGCGGTCGACTAATGGTAGGTCAAGTGCCTTTGGAGCACTTTGTCTAGGTTCGAATCCTAGCCGCCCAGCCAAAGTTGCAATAGTTAAACGCTGACGGCCGATAGCCGACAGCCAAATTGAACCCGGCGTACAACCAAACCAGGTGAAGCGGGGTATTGATGCGATGGATGCAGCGACGAAAACGAGCGTAGTTCCTCCAGTCGTGGCGCCTGCCGATGGCAGCGGCGCTAAACAGGTTCCGGTTGCCGATCAGCGGCCGCTGAGCGAGAAGAAGCCGCAGCGGACGCGCCAGGACGACCGGTGGAAGATCTTCTCCGGCACGGCGAATGACGCCCTGGCCAAAGATATCTGCACCTTTCTGGAGTTGCCGCTGGGGAAGGCATGTATCAAGCGCTTCTCCGACGGCGAGACCTATGTGCAGATCGAGGAGAACGTACGCGGCGCCGATGTCTTCATGGTGCAGCCCACCTGCGATCCGGTGGATGTGCACCTGATGCAGTTGCTGCTGCTGATCGATGCGCTGAAGCGCGCGTCAGCCCGGCGCATCACGGTGGTGATTCCGTACTTCGGCTACGCCCGGCAGGACCGCAAGGACAAGCCGCGCGTTCCGATTTCGTCGAAGCTGGTGGCGGACCTGTTGACCACCGCCGGTGCCGATCGCGCATTAGTTGTCGATCTGCACGCGCCGCAGATTCAGGGCTTTTTTAACATTCCGGTGGACCATCTGTTCGCGTCGCCGGTGTTGGTGGGGCACTTTAAGGAACAGGCTTTTCCGGATTTGACGGTGGTTTCTCCGGACGCAGGCGGCGTGGAGCGCGCGCGCTTCTTCGCCAAGAAGATGGATTCGGCACTGGCCATCGTCGATAAGCGCCGGGTGGAGATGGACGTGACCGAGGTGATGCACGTGATCGGCGATGTGAAGGGCCGGACGTGCCTCATCCTCGACGACATCATCGACACCGCGGGCACGCTGGTAAAGACAGCCCAGGCGTTAAGGGAAGCAGGAGCGCGCGAGGTGCACGCCTGCGCCACGCATGCGGTTCTGTCGGGGCCGGCGGTGGAGAGAATTTCGCAATCGGCGTTGGCCGATGTAGTTGTGACCAACACCATCCCGCTGACTGAGGCGGGGCGCAACGAGCCGAAGATCAAAGTGCTGTCGATCGCCGGCTTGATCGGACGCGCCATTCAGTCGATACACGAAGAGACTTCAGTCAGCAGACTGTTTTTGTAAAGGACAAGATTATGGCTACAGCAACCGCAGAAAAAAATGTAGAAGCCAAGCCGCGGCAAGGTGGCGGCAAGAACGACGCTCGCCGGCTGCGCCAGAGCGGCCTGATTCCGGCCGTGGTTTACGGCGCAGGACAGGCTTCGCAGCCCGTCGCCGTCGATCCTAAGCAGATCCGGCGCATCCTGAATTCTGAGCAGGGTCACAACTCCATCTTCGATCTGAGCCTCGACGGCAGCACCGCCAAGGTGATGATCGTCGACTGGCAGTACGAGCCCATCAAGAGCGCGCTGCTGCACGTCGATCTCAAGCGCATCGCCATGGACAAGGTGCTGCGCGTCAGCGTGCCGATTACGGTCAAGGGCGAAGCCCCGGGCGTGAAGGTGCAGGGCGGCATCCTCGAGCAGGTTCTGCGCGAGGTGGAGATCGAGTGCTTGCCGGCGGATATTCCGGGTCACATTGACGCCGATGTCAGCAACCTGAACTTCGGCGATTCGATCCGGGTTTCCGAGCTGCCGCACGGTGGGAAGTTGAAGTTCATTACCGATGAAGATCAGACGGTGGTTCACGTCGTCGCCGTCAAGGAAGTCGTCGAAGCAGCTCCGGCGGAAGGCGTCGAGGTTGCCGCGACCACGGCCGAGCCCGAAGTCATCAAGAAGGGCAAAGCAGACGAGGGCGAAGCTGCCGAGGGTGGCGACAAGGGCGCCAAGGCAGAGAAGTCCGAGAAGAAGAAGTAAGGCTTGTGAAGCTGATCGTCGGGCTCGGCAATCCGGGCATCGAATACCAGTTCACACCGCACAACATGGGTTTCCTGGCGGTGGACCGCATCGCCGAAGAGTGCGGCGTACGCGTGAACAATCGTCACTGCCGCGCGCAGACGGCGCGGACGCGTATCGCCGGACACGAAGTGGTGCTGGCCAAGCCGGAAACCTTCATGAACCTGAGCGGCGCTTCGGTTGCCGAACTTGTGCGAGAGTACGAGGCCAAGCCGGAAGAAGACTTGGTTCTGCTGTACGACGAATTGGATCTGCCCTTCGGCACTTTGCGGGTGCGGCCGCGCGGCCGCTCGGCAGGACACAACGGAGTGCAGTCGGTGATCGGCGCGCTGGGTACGCAGGAGTTCACGCGCGTCCGGCTGGGAATTGGGCCGGATCACCCGGTAGGCGACGGCGCGAGGTATGTGCTGTCGCAGTTCAAGAAGGCGCAGCTGGAAACGGTGAGCGAGGTTCTGGAACAGGCGTCTGACGCTGTCAGAGTGATACTGGCGGACGGGTTGCAGGCGGCGATGAACCGGTTTAATCGCAAGCCGGAAGAAGAGCAGGGGCCAGAGGATAGGGGTTAGATGCCACTGAGCCCGAAGGTCGTGATTTGAGTTAGCCGTGGGCGTAAGCCCGCGGTGCACGAGTAAGCAAAACGGTCGAAGTCCCGTAGGGACGGCAGCCTTGGGGTGGGTAAGGGGTCCTTCGACTCCGGCGATCAAAAACGAATCGCCTCCGCTCAGGATGACACGAGTTTGAGTAACACGAGTTTGGAGAACGGCATTAGCTGAAGGCCGAGGGCTGACGGCTGATGGCCAGGAGAAAACAATGCAACGTACTTACGAATTGATGTTCATCGTTCGGCCCGACATGCCGGAAGAGGACCAGGACAAACTGATCTCGAACCTGGAGACCCAGGTCAACGGCGCAGGCGGCACGGTGAAGAGTGTAGAACGCATGGGCAAGCGCCGGTTGGCCTACGTGGTTCGCAAATTCCAGGACGGCATTTACATGCTGATGACCCTGGAAGGTGAAGGCGGCGGCATGGTGAAGGAAGTGGAGCGCCGCCTGCGTGTGACCGAGCCGGTGATCAAGTTCATCACAGTGCGCGTGGACGAGGAGCAGAAGCGCCTGGCCAAGATCAAGGCCATCCGCGACACCAAGGTTCGTGGCAAGGGAACTCGCGCAGCAGCGGCGGAAGCAGCAGCAGCCGAGGCGGCCGCCAATGCGCCGGCTCCCGAAGCGGAGGCGCCTGAGGGCGCCCCGGCCGAAGGCGCCGAGACGACTCCGGTCAGCGCGTAAATGGGTAGAGCGGACCTTTAGGTCCGCGCCTCCGGATAGCAATGAATCGGGGCTTCAGCCCCGGCTGGCCGTTCAGGCCGGCGAAGATCGTGGAGCTTTCCGCTCCGGAAAAGTTTGGGGCTCAGGCCCGAAGGAGAATCATGGCAGACGAACCAATTAGATCAGCGGCTCCGGCCAACGACGCACCGGCCTCCCGTCCCGATGGCGGCGGCAGCTCCGGACCTCGCGAAGGCGGCGGCGGTCCCCGCGGCCCGCGCCCGGGTGGACGCCCTGGCGGCGGCCCCGGTGGTCCCCGCGAAGGCGGACGGAAATTCTTCCGCCGCAAGAAAGTGTGCAAGTTCTGCGTCGAGAAGATCGACGGGATCAACTACAAGGACGTGCGCCTGTTGTCGGGCTTCGTGGCGGAGAGCGGCAAGATCGTTCCCCGGCGCCTGACCGGCGTGTGCACGCCACACCAGCGCCGCCTGACCGATGCGATCAAGCAGGCGCGGAATATCGCGTTGCTGCCCTTCGGCGGACGGTAGAACGACAGTTGCCAGTGGCCGGTTGTCGGTTGTCAGTGGAAACTGGCTGATACGGCAGCAGCCTTCGGCCACGTCGTTTTCACCGCCAAGTACCAAGTCCCACGGAGTGGAACGGCAGAGCATTAGCCCGGCGCTTCAGCGCTGGATGAGAGCGCCAAGGATTAGAGTCCCTTCGGGGACGACACAAGGGACGAGGGCATCGGCCAGCGTCCACACGGAGTTTGAAAATGGAAGTCATTCTCAAAGAAGACGTAGATAAGCTCGGCTCCCGCGGTGACGTGGTGAAGGTGGCCGAAGGATATGGCCGCAACTTCCTGCTGCCGCGCAAGCTCGCCATCGAAGCGACTGCGGCCAACCGCGCCGTCATCGAGCAGATGAAGGCCTCCGCCGTGCGCCGCCTGGCTCGCGAGAAGGGCGATGCCGAAACGCTGGCCAAGCAGTTTGCCGGTGTCGAGCTCAGCTTCACGCGCAAGACTGGCGAGCACGATCAGCTCTTCGGTTCGGTCACCTCGTCCGATATCGCGCGTGAACTGGAAGGCAAGGGCTTCAACGTCGATCGCCGCAAGATCCAGCTGAACGAACCGCTGAAGACCGTGGGCAATCACCAGGTGTCGCTCAAGTTGCACAAGGAAGTCAGCGTGCCGATCAAGGTGAAGATCCTGAAGGAAGGCGGCAGCGACGAGGCGGCCGCGCCTGCTGCTCCTGCCGCGACGGAAGAAGCCGGCGCGGAAGCATAAAGCGGTTGTTGTGTCGGGATGACGCCGCGGGGCGCGGACCTTCAATTCGTTTGGAATCGAGCCGACTGGCTTTTTGTTTTGCTCTGAATAGCGGGCCGGCGCGATGCGGAGGTTCCTGCCTCCGCGGGCGGACCGCAGATCCCTCGACTACGGCGGCAACCCCGGCCGCCTCCGCTCGGGATGACAATGTTGGGAGGGGATGAGGCCGAGTCGTTGGCCTGAAGGCCCGCACTACTTCTTTTGGAATCGAGTCGGCGGCAGAGGTGCCGCCGGCTTTTGTTTGCTCTGAACGGCGGGCCGGGCGCGATGGGGAGGTTCCTGCCTCTGCGGGCGGACCGCAGATCCCTCGATTACGGCGGCAATCCCCGTCGCCTCCGCTCGGGATGACGATGTTGGGAGGGGATGAAAAAGCACCATCCGAGACCGTCTACCCAGGCAAGAAGAGCACCGCCGCGTCGAGGCTTCATCGCCCTTGCAGCGGGGCATCGTACTGCGGCGGCTCGGGGATTTCGTACTTCTGCTCCATGAACTTCTGGTATTCCTTCTTGAACTCCGCCGGAGGAATGCGCTTCAAAATCTCTCCGCTCGGCACTCCCACCTCGTAGCCCATCGACTGGCAACTGATGCCGCCGTAGTCTGAGGTGCAGGGTACCTGCGCCAGCACAACCAGCGCCGACGAATCTTTCGTCCAGGCGATCGCGGTCATGTTGTAGTCGGGGCTGGCTTCGATCTTGCGGCATGCGACTGGATCGACGAAGAGCGCCTGGCAAGGCGGGAAGGTTTTCACCACGTCCTGTGAGGCGAAATGGGTGACGTCGACGGAGCGCAGTTGCGGATCGTCGAGCATATAAACCTGAACGAAGCTCGGTGAGGTCATACCTTCTCCGGCGTCGACCAGGAAGGCCTTCGAGTCGGGAGCCCACAGCAGATCGTTGCGCGGGCTGGTGAAGACGTCGTGAATCTCGCGCGCCGGCTTGCCCGCCTGGGTGAGGCGCAGGTAAGCGCCGCCGTCCTGGTAGAGCACTTCGACGGTGGTGGTTTTGTCTGGAGCGACGACGTGCAGGGATGGGCAACCGTCGGCGCATTGTCCTGCGAAGCCGGTTGCGCGTCTGATCCAGTTGGGCTTGCCGGCAAAGGCGGCCGGAGGCGTCAGCACCAGGAACAGTGCACAGACTTGCAAGCTGAGCTTCACGGCTCCCCACCTTTCCGGATCTCTGGCCATCATAATCCGACGTCGGACGCCTACCAAGACGCAGCTGATTTTCGATACGGAAAAAGCACTGTCAAGACCATGAAAGTGGTGGAAATTCAGCTAAGTTACACATATGGAGTTGGATATAAAGTTGCAAAATTGCGCCAAAATACCCACTCAATGTGCTATACTGGATTTGTAAGATTGAGAAAGGCGAGAGCTCTGTGCTCCCGCCTTTTTCTTTGTGCGGGGAGTCAGCGCGCGCCGGGCTGGCTATTCCAAACCTAGATCCCGCAACTCCTCGTCGGTCAGCGGATCGAGAACGTGCAAGGTCGATTTGAATTGGCCCTGCATACTACCTGGTACGTCCTGCAGGTGATTAAAAGCAATGAGCTTAGCCACCGGCTCCTTGCCGCGGGTGATGATCACTTCCTGCCCGGCTTCCGCTTCCTTGAGCAGTTTGGACAGGTTGGTCTTGGCTTGATGGACGGTGTAGCTCATTAGCTAATCTTAGTTAGCTAACCTTAGGGCGTCAAGAATTTGAAGAATCATGGCAATTGGAAGGGCGAAGCAGTTCATCACAGCGGTGCCAGAGCGCATGGAAGAGATGGAAAATCAAAGCTTTGTACCCTCCGCGGCAGAGCGCAGTCGAGGGGCGGTGTAAATACAGCCTTTGTTTCGGGACGCCAAGCCAAATGCTAACTGCGAGTAACCGTTCGAACCGCCAGCCCGTTTCCCACGTAAGTAGAAGCGGGAGCTATAATTCGCTCACGGTTTCCTGCCGCGCGCGTCTATGTAGTTGCAGACACAAGAATTGGTTTGCAATTGCAAAGTTAGGTAGAAACCAGCATGCCGGCCGAAGCGGTAGCAGTTCCCCTCACGGTTGGCCCGGGACTTGCAACCCAACCCGCAGATAAGCGACGCGGTGCGGGAACCCCGGCACTCCGTACTCCTGAGGCGTGGCAGGAGACGGCGTCCGCAGTACCCTCCGAGCGAGGGAATGTAGTGGGGCAGGCCCGAAGCCGCATGAACGATACGGAGCTGATCCGAGAAGCACAGCGCGGCAATCGCGCCGCGTTCGAGGATCTCGTACGCCAGTACGACAATGCCGTGCTGCGCCTGGCTTACCACCTGACCCGCAACGAGCAGGACGCGCAGGATATTTACCAGGAAGCATTCCTCAAGGCGTACCGGAACATCAACAATTTCCGCTTTGAGTGTTCGTTCTACACCTGGATCTACCGCATCGTCACCAATCTCTGTCTGGATCTCCTGCGAAAACGGCAAGTGCGCAAAGAAGACTCGGCGATCGCGACCGACTCCGAAGGCGGCACCTACGACCTGATGGACTCGGTTGCAGACGACCGCGCGGGCGCGAGTCCGGAGAAGGACCTGATGCGCCGCGAGTTGGGCGGGCGCATCGCGAAAGCGCTGACCAAACTGACGCCGCGCGAACGCATGGTCTTCGAGATGAAGCATTACCAGGGATTGAAGCTGCGCACCATCGGCGAGATTTTGAATACGACGGAAGAGACGGCAAAGAACACGCTCTTCCGCGGCACGCAAAAATTGCGGGCGGCATTGAAGGACATGAGATAGATCGGCACTTAGCATTTGGCAAGGCTTGTCACCACGGAGGCACGGTGCGCACTGAGGGAAAGAAGACTTTGTGGCCCAGTAGTGCCGTGAGAGAAGCAGGTTGAATCAGAAGGTTCGGCTAATTGCTAACGGCTAGTTGCTGATTGCCTTCGAACGAAGTGAGAGGTTCTATGAATTGCGATTGGGTACAAGAAAACATTTGTCTGTACCTGTATAACGAGCTGGCCGACGACGCCCGGCATGAAGTGGAGCAGCACATCCGGCGCTGCACCAGTTGCACGGCGGAGCTGGCGGCTCAGCAGGAATTTCAGGCTCAGATGAGCGTGTTGCCGGTGGAAGAGCCGTCGGCAAGTTTCCTGGCGGCGGCGCGCATGCGGCTGCAGGAATCTCTGGAGACGGCGGAGCAGAACCGGTCGTGGTATCACCGGCTGGCCTTCGACCCAACTGCGTGGCTGCGGCAGATGAAGTTCTCGCCCGCCTTGGCGGCGGTGCTGTTGATGGTCGGCTTTGGATCGGGCATCGGCACAATGTACAAAGTGCTGGGCGGGAATCAGCCGAAGCCACCTTCGACAGAGTCGGTACAAAGTTCCATCGGCGGCATCACCTCCATCGACCACAAGCCAAACTCCGACCGAGTCCAGATTAATTACCAGCGCATTGTTCCCGACTCCATGCAAGGCACCACCAGCGATCCCAAGATCCAGGAGATGCTGGCGTTCGCCGCCAAGAGCAATTACAACAATTCCGGCGTGCGCTTGGATTCAGTCGACATGCTGAGCGGCAAAGTCGACGATCCCAAGGTGCGCGAGGCGCTGACCTACGCGCTGCGTTACGATAGCAATCCCGGCGTACGTTTGAAGACGCTCGACGGACTTAGCAAGTATGTGAAGCAGGACATCCGCGTCCGCAACGCGGTCCTGGAAGCGTTATTGAACGACAGCAACCTGGGTGTGCGCAGCGGTGCGTTGCAGGCTCTGGAGCCGGTACGCGCCGACAGCAGCGTCCGGATGGCCCTGCAACAATTGGCCAAGGAAGATCCCAGCGCGTACATTCGCACCGAGTCGCAGCGTGAGCTGGCCTCGATGCCCAATATTGACTAAACAAAGGAACCGATTCTCAGGAATGGGCGAGCATAACCAGAAAGAGAGCCACAATCAAAGGCCAGAGGCAGAGACGGAGAGCAACATCCTAAGAAACCCGCCTCTTTGCTTTGTTGCCCTCGTGGTGCTCTTAAGCATTGCCATTCCGGTATGGGCGCAACAGTCGCATATTTATCGCGACGGCAATTCCTGGGTAGAAGAGATGACGGGTACTCTGCCAGTGGCGCGTGAGCTGCATGTCTTCACCGATCTAGGTTCGGTGGACGTGCAGGGCAATGCCCCGAAGATCACGTACACGATTCGCAAGCGTTCGTATGCTCCCACGCAAGAGCTGGCGCGTGCGCAGTTCGAGAAAATGCGGATCTCGAGTGCCAAGGCAGGCGAGAGCGACATCATTCAGGGCAAGCTGACCAGCAAGAACCTCATGCGATTCGGCGCGGAGTTTATCGTGCAGGTGCCGCGCGACATGACCCTGGTCAAAGTCGATACGCGCGGGGGATCGCTGTCCTTCAGTTCGATTGCGGCGACCATCGTGGCGTCGACCGGCGCGGGGCTAATCAAGCTGAATGATCTGGCGGGTCCGGTAAAGATTGTCAGCGGCGGCGGCAACATCGAAGGCGGCAATCTGGGCAACGACTTCAGCGTAACCAGCGGGGCAGCGGATGTCAGGGTTGCTAACGTTGGAGGGCAAACGCAAGTCAATCTAGGAGGCGGGCGCGTTTACATCGGCTCGTCGCATGCCTCGACGATTCAAACCGGCGCGGGCAGTATTCAGATTCAGAAGTGCATCGGCGATCTGCACGTCACCAGCGGCGGTGGCAACTTATATCTGGGAGACGTGGAGGGCGCAGTCCAGGCCGATACACAGGGCGGCAGTGTTCGGCTGGGCAGTGCGAGCGGTCCGGTTCGCGTAACCACGGGCGGCGGAAGTGTGGAACTGTTCAACCTCAGCCGCGGGGCGCAGGTAGAGACCGGCGCGGGTCCGATCACGGTGGAGTTTGTGGGCAATCGCAGTGTCACCGATTCATTTCTGCACACCGCTTCGGGAGATGTGAAGGTCTGCTTCGCCCCCAGCGAAGGTGTGAGTGTTCATGCACAGTCGGACATGGCCAGCGGACAGGGCGTGATTACAGATTTCCCCGGACTCAATGTCACCTGGCAAGGTGGGCAATTCAGTCCGCGGTCGGTTTGGGTAGAAGGTGCGATCAATGGTGGAGGCCCCATGCTGCGCATCCGTACCACGATTGGTCAGATTGCTCTGCGCAGATGTCAGTAGGACATTTTGCAATGACATGGCTTTAGCCGTGCCGTTGAAGGTTGATTTGATGTTCGGGCGAGGCGACCTCAAGGTCGACGAGCCCTCCACTAGGTTTCCGACTTTCTTGTCAGGGTTAGCATCATGCGTTATCGCAATACAAGATCGATTCTCGCCGTATTCGCCGCACTCACGATGTTGTCGGCCATGGCCGCCGCTAGCGGTGCGCCTCCCTGGCCGGAAGCGCACTCCGGCGCGTATCTGGGCGTACAGGTGACAGCCGTCACCACGGAGCGCGCGACCGCGCTGAAGCTGCAGGCTCCATCGGGAGCGATCATCGCCTACGTCGACCGGGACGGTCCGGCTTGCCACGCCGGCCTGTTGGAGAACGACGTGGTGGTGGCCTTCGACGGTGCGAAGATCGACGGTCCGGAGCAGTTGCAGAACATGATTCATGTCACTCCTCCGCAGAAGACGGTTACGCTGACGATCATGCGCAGCGGGCAGCGCAAGGACGTGAAAGTTACGCTGGGCAGCTGGAACGTGATGTCGCGAGCGCACACCTTCAACGCCGCCAACAATCTGGCGTCTCCTGCTCCGCCACGCGCTTTTGCCCCGGATCTCGAGATTCCGTCGTTCACTCTTCTCTCCGAGCGGCATGGTCTGGTCGTGGAAAGCCTGAGCCCGCAGCTTTCGGACTACTTCGGTATCACGAGAGGACGTGGGGTGCTGGTGCGTTCAGTGGAAGGCGGCAGCCCGGCTGCCGTGGCCGGACTCAGGGCCGGTGACATCATCCTGAAAGTCAACGCGCTGGACGTGCACGATATGTCCGACTGGCAGCGCGGCATGCACTCGCAGGGGAAGGTAGCCGTTCAGATCTGGCGCGACCGGAAGGAATGGACCTTCACCATGAACGTTCCCGGCCCGGGCGACAGTTCGCGGCTCTCGCCTGGCGATATCCTGAACTTCGATACCGATGCGCAACTGGTGGGCGAGCAACTGGAACAGATGCGGCCCGAGATCGCAAAGCAATCGGCCGAGATGGCTCAGGCATTGCCAAGCGACAAAGAAATGCAGCAGATGCGGCGCGACATCGAGAAGTCGATGAAGGCCCAGCAGAAAGAAATGCAGAAGATGTCGAAGGAGCTGGCCAAGTCGTCGAAGCTGTCGCAGAAGGACATGGAGCAGATGCGCGCCGAGATTCAGCGCTCCATGCCCAGCCAGCAGGACTTCGACCAGATGAAACAGAAGATGCAGGCGTCGATGCCGACGCAAGAGGAGCTCGACAAAATGAAGCAACAGATGCAGGCCTCAATGCCGAGCCAGCAGGACGTGGAGAAGATGCGGCAGCAGATTCAGGAATCGATGAAGAACTTCACGCCGCAGATGCAGCAGGAGATGGAGCAGCTGAAGAAGCAGATGGAACAACAGAAGCTCGATCTGCAGCAGATGATGAAAGGCTTCCAGCAGCAGCAGTTCTGAATTTTTCAGGGTTGGAACGGGCACGACTTCAGCGGCTGCTCAAAAACGCTTTCCCGAGGCGTCGGGTAGAGCTGACCTTCAGGTCAGCGTCCAGACTCTTCCTTTTGTAAACTCAAGTCGGCTCCAGCCGAGGACAGGCTGCGAAGCGGCGCGGTTTCCGTCGAGCCGCAAGGACGGCATTAGGCCGTTCGTCGAAGACGCCGGTCGATCAACTCAATCACCCCGTACACCACGACGCAAATCCAGAAATCCACGATCAATCCCAGATCCAGCTGATCCGGACGGTGCCGTCCGGCGGCCGGCAAATGCGGCATCAACACGAAAAAATACAAGAGGTTTCCGGCAACTACGGCAAGGGTCTGTTTGAGGAGTCGTCGCAGCACGTACTATGTTGGACACCGGAAGCGGATGGTTTGATGCCAGGAAAACAGCTATGCGCCGTCGGCTGTCAGCTTTCGGCCAAACAACGCTTGAGCTGACGGCCGATAGCTGAGAACTGACAGCCGCTTCATTTACCATCATCCCTGTGCTCGAGCTCTCCACCAATGTCCAATACGTCAAAGGTATCGGCCCGCGGTTTGCGGAGATCCTGCTGGAGAAGGGCATCAGCACGGTCGAGGACCTGCTCTATTACCTGCCGTTTCGCTACGAAGATCGGCTGAATCCGCGCGGTATCGGCGAGCTGTGCGCGGGGGAGATGGCCAGCGTCATCGCCGAGGTGCGCACCTTCGGACTGTTTCGCACGCGCCGCATGCCGATCTTCGAGATGACCGTCGGGCAGGGCCGCGATACATTGAAGTGCGTCTGGTTCAATGCGAGATACCTGGAAGATAAATTTCGAGCTGGCATGCTAGTTGCCCTTTACGGCAAAGTCGAAGCGGGTGATCGCAATCGGCATCGCTTCCAGATTCTCCAGCCGCAATTCGAGATCCTGCACGACCCAGGGGAAACTCCGGCTGGCAGCAACGATGATAATCAGAAGTGGCAGTCGCTCGAGGTCGGCCGCATCGTGCCGATTTACGAAGCCGCCGGCAACGGCCGCCTGACCACCCGCTGGTTTCGCCGCGTGATTCACGCGATGCTGGAGAACCTGCAGCCGGACATTGCCGACGCGATTCCAGCGGCCGTTCGCGGTCGCATGCAGCTCATCGATCGACGCACCGCCTTCTGGCAGGCGCACTGGCCAGAGGTCGGCGAGAGCCTGATGAACCTGCAGGCCGCGCGCACCCCGGCACACATCCGGCTGATCTTCGAAGAGCTGTTCTTTCTCGAGCTCGGGCTGGAATTGAAGCGGCGCAAGATGCGCTCGCAGACCGGCATCGGCTTCGCTATCAACGACGCTGTGCGTGCCGCGATCAAACGAATCTTGCCATTCCATCCCACGACCGCGCAGAAGCGCGTGCTGAAAGAAATCGCCGCGGACATGGCCGAACCGGCGCCGATGCGACGGCTGCTGCAAGGCGACGTCGGGTCGGGCAAGACGATCGTCGCGTTCGAAGCTGCGGTGATTGCGATCGAGAATGGCTACCAGGTGGCGCTGATGGCGCCTACGGAAATTCTGGCGACGCAGCATTATCTTTCGGCACGAAAGATTCTGGAAGCCGCCGGTTATCGCATCGTGCTGCTCACCGGATCGCAGGAGGCTGGCCGCAAGAAGCTGGTCCGCAACCACATCGCCCAGGGCAATGCCCAGCTGGTGATTGGGACGCACGCGCTCATCCAGGAGACTGTGGAGTTCGACAAGCTCGGGCTGGTAATCGTCGACGAGCAACATCGCTTCGGCGTAATGCAGCGTTTCAAGTTGATGAAGAAAGCAGAAGACGAGGCTGCGCGCGAGCCCGACGTGCTGGTGATGACCGCGACTCCCATCCCGCGCACGCTCGCGCTGACGATTTACGGCGATCTCGACACCAGCGTACTGGACGAACTGCCGCCCGGCCGCACGCCGATTACTACGCGCCTCGTCGGTGACGAACGCGCCGACGAAGTGTGGCAGTTCGTGAAGAAGCAAGTTGCCGCCGGGCATCAGGCGTATGTCGTGTACCCGGTCATCGAAGAAGGTGCAATCACACCCCAACGCGCCAAAAACGATCGCGCTGGGGACTCCGGATCAGGAGAATTGAAAGCGGCGATCAAGATGCATGAGCGGCTACGTACGCATGAGTTCGCCAGCCTGCGCGTGGGTCTGCTGCATGGCCGCATGAGCGCCGAGGAGAAAGACGCAACCATGGCCGACTTCAAGCGCGGCGAGATTCACGTGCTGGTCTCGACCACGGTGATCGAGGTTGGTGTCGATGTGCCAAACGCCAATGTCATGGTGATCGAACATGCCGAGCGCTTCGGTCTGTCCCAGATGCATCAGCTGCGGGGGCGCATCGGACGCGGCGCCGCTAAGTCATACTGCGTGCTGATGACCGGCGGCAAGGTGTCGATTGAAGCGCAGCAGCGGCTGGACGCGATGGTGCGCACGCAGGACGGGTTCGAAATTGCCGAGCTCGACTTGCAGCAGCGCGGCCCAGGCGAATTCTTCGGCACACGTCAGGCGGGCGTGCCGAACTTCCGAGTGGCGAATCTGCTGCGCGATCGCGATCTGCTGGAAGCCGCGCGTAAAGAAGCGCGGTACGTTCTCGCCGGTCCGAACGCCGAAGTCAGTAAAGGCGAGATCGATCGCGCGGTGACGCACCTGCGCAGCCATTGGAATCGGCGGTACGGGTTGGTGGAAGTAGGATGATTTTGTCCATACATCCAAAGTCCAAGGTTGTCATTCCGACTAAGGACTTTAGTCCGATTGAACGAAGCTTCTTTCGTCGCCTCGCATCCAACCCGGACGGAGGCACTCATGCTCGATCCTAAAGAAATCCTCACATCAATGGCGGACCGCTTCGCCACGACCGGCAAGGTGCAAAACGTTTTCGGCGAGCCAATCGAGGCTCACGGCAAGATCATCATTCCCGTTGCCAGCGTAAAGTATGGCCTTGGCGCCGGTGGTGGCGGCGAGAACAAGAGCGGCTCCGACGATGCCGCCGGCGGCTCAGGCGGCGGAGGAGGCGTGAAGGTCACACCGCTCGGCGTGATTGAGGTGTCAGAGAGCGGTACGCGCTTCATCCGCTTCTTCGATCCGAAGATGGCAGCAAGATTAGTGGTCGGAGGAGTTGTGCTGGGGTTGTTACTGCGGCGCGCATTGCGTTGTCGGAGGTGAATCGCCTTGAAACTGTTTGAAGTACAGAGCACACTAATCCAACCGTGACCACCAAGCCCGAGCTCTTCCGCCGGCTGCCCTCGATCGACGAATTGCTGCGCGTTCCTGCCATGCGGGAGTTGGCGGCCCGCTTCGGTCATGCCGCGACGGTCGAGGCTTCACGACAATTCATCGACATCCTGCGCACCAACATTGCCGGCGGCTCGCTCGACGATGACGAACTCGTGGCGGCGATCGCACGAGGCGCACTGGAGATCGAAAAGCATCTCCGCGACTCCATGGGCTATTCGCTGCGACCGGTCATCAACGCCACAGGCGTCATCCTGCACACCAATCTTGGACGCGCTCCGCTAAGCGATGCGGCGCTCCAGCATGTTCTCGAAGTTTCGCGGGGCTACTCGAATCTTGAGTTCGATCTTGCCACCGGCGAACGAGGAAAGCGCGACGTCCATGTCAGCCGCTTGTTTGCGAAACTGTTGAACTGTGAGCGTGAGATTTCTACCATCGTGGTCAACAACAACGCCGCCGCGGTGCTGTTGACGCTGAATTCGCTGGCCGAGGGCGGCGAAGTCGTTGTTTCGCGCGGCGAACTGGTGGAGATTGGCGGCTCGTTTCGCATTCCCGATGTGATGGCGAAGTCCGGCGCGCTGCTGCGCGAGGTCGGCACAACAAACCGCACGCGCATCTCCGACTATGAGCGCGCGATTACCGATCGGACGAAGCTGCTCCTGCGCGTTCATCGCTCGAACTTTCAGATCGTCGGCTTCACCGAGCAGCCGTCGTTGCAGGAACTGGCGGAGCTTGGACGCAAGCGCAATGTCCCGGTGATGGAAGACCTGGGCAGCGGCGAGCTGTTCGACTTGCGCAGCGTAGGTGTTTATAGCGAGCCGATGGTGACCGACAGCCTGCGTGCGGGCATCAACGTCGTCACCTTCAGCGGCGACAAGTTGCTGGGCGGGCCGCAAGCGGGCCTGATCAGCGGCGATCGCGAGCTGGTGACGAAGATCCGGAGCAATCCGCTGTTCCGCGCGCTACGCGTCGACAAGATGTTTTACGCGGCGCTGGAGGCGACGCTGCTGACGTACTTACGCGAGGATTACGATTCCATTCCGACGTTGCGCATGATGCGGGCCGGCGAAGAAGGCTTACAGCGTCGCGCCGAACAGATCGTAGAAAAGCTGCGCGTTAGCTCGCCGCAGCTTGAAGTTGAAGTGATTGAGTCACGGTCCGTGCTGGGTGGAGGTTCGGCGCCTGGCGCGACCTTGCCGTCGAGGGCGCTAGCGGTGAAAGTTGCGGATGTGTCAGCGGATCGCGCACTCGAGCGCTTGCGGCGATGGCGCACGCCCATTGTTGCGCGCGTGGAAAATGATCGCGTGCTGCTGGATTTGCGGACCGTTGCGCCGGAGCAGGATGGGGAGATCGTGGCGGCGCTGGAAAGTATTACCGAGGGCGGGAAAGCAGATCCCTCGTCGGCCTGAAGACCTCCTCGTGATGACAATTTCATCTCACATGGATTTCATATCACAGTTGAAGTTCTGCCGTTTCCTGCTAAAGGCTAAGAGCTAGAGGCTAAAAGCTTCTTGTCCACTCTCTACACTGTCGGTCATTCCACGCGTACCTTCGACCAGCTTGCCGCCGCGCTGCGGGCGCACGGGGTTTCGAAGCTGGTGGATATTCGGGCGTTCCCGATGTCCCGACGCATGCCACACTTTAATCGCGAGTCGCTGGAAGTGGAGCTGCCCAAGCGCGGGATTCGTTACGTGTGGATGAAGGAGCTGGGCGGGCATCGCAAGAAGATTCGCGAGGATTCGCCGAATACCGGGCTACGTAACGATTCGTTCCGCAACTATGCTGATTACATGTTGACGCCGGAATTTGCGGAGGCGATTGAGCGGCTGTTGAGGATCGCGGAAGAGACCGCGGAACCCTCGACTCCGGCGGGAAGCTCGCCTGCGCTCGGGATGACGGGTGGAACGGATTCGATTCCCACCCTTTCGCTAAAATCGGACGAGGAGGGTGGGACACCCGGTGGAAACACTGCTTACATGTGTGCGGAGCGAGTTTACTTTCAATGTCACCGGATGCTGGTGAGCGACTACCTGACAGCTCACGGCCACACGGTTCTGCACATTGACGATGAGAAGCGCGCGCCACGGCAACATAGGCTGATGGCCGAGGCGCACCTGATTGACGGCAAGCTGATCTACGATGCGCAACAACTTTTTTAGCTGTCGGCTGTCGGCCATCGGCTAAAGCGATAGGCCCTGATCGACACAGCTGTGACCCTCGTCGGTATGTTTTTGTAAATCTGGGTTCTAGCTGACAGCCGATAGTCGACGGCATTTTTTTGCTACCATCGAATATCCATGGCAAAACAGGCGGTCTTCCGTGAGCGCAACAAGCGCTACTATCGCGTTCTGCATACCCCGATCTGGATTTGGGTCTTCTGGGTGCTTCCCGGATGGCCGTTGACCTACGACCTCTACACTCACGGCCCCGACCGCAGGCACTGGATCTGGCTGGCAATCATCCTCGTGTTTGTCGCGTGGCGCGGGCTGGCCGGGCGCTTGCCCGGATGCGAGCCGCGTCCTTACATCACGCACTACGGGGTCCATCAGCCGAACCTGTGGTATCGCGTGGTGTGCTACACGGCCGCATGGGTGGACATCATCGTTCCTTACGCGCTCAACCTCATCGGCCTGGTCCTCGCTTCCATCAACGGCCGCTGGATACTTAAGGACCTCTACCATTACGGCTACTATCCGCTGGCCCTGGCGGTTGTATTGGCGACGGTGTTCGACTGGATACCGCGCGCCAAGCGAGACACCTTCGGTGAGGGTGCCGAGCGTGCCTGGTTCTATGTTGCTATCTGGACCGTCGTTCCCACACAGGTCATCAACTGGGGAGCATGGCGCTTCGGAAAGTTCATGGACCTGGCGCCGCTGCCTCTGGCAAGAGTACGGCTTGTGGTATGCCTGCTCTCGACTGCGTTCTTCTTTATGCTGGGCTATTCGCAAAAGCTGCCGAGAACCACGCGGCATTACGAAGGAGTTGCTGCGGCGGGAGTGTAGAGAGCGGAGGTCAAGCGTGGGACTAGGAAGGGAAAGTCCCCGAGCCTTGTTTCCTGCATCGGATTCCCGGAAATCCTCATGAAGCGATCCGCTTTGCTGCTTTCGATCTTGTGTCTCCTGTCTGTCGTTGGATTTGGCGAGGTCGGTCAGAATCTTCCCCGACTTGACGCTACGACTCTCACCAACCAGAGGGTCGTGCTGCCTGACGCAGGCCGCTATCACGCGCTGATCCTGGTCTTCGGCTTCTCGCGCAAGTCAGCCGATCAGGCGGAAGCTTGGGAGAAGCGTATTTCGAACGATTACTCATCGAAGGACGAGGTGGGGTACTTCGAGATTCCCGAGTTGCAGGGCGTGCCCGGATTTGTGAAGCCCATGATCCTGCATGGTATGCGAAAAGAGGTTCCTCTCTCCGAGCACTCACACTTTGCGCCGATCTACGAACATGAGCAGGAGTTGAAGAAGTTAGTGGGCTTCGGCAAGGACGAGGACGCCTACGTGGTTGTGGCTGACTCCGAGGGACGAGTCGTCTGGCAAACGCACGGACCCGTCAACGTCGAAAATTATGCAAAGCTGGTGCATGCAGTGTTTTCGGTTATTGCGGCTGCCAAGTGAATGCGCTCAATGCTCGGCAGTAAATCGGTCCAGCACAAAACTCTTGAGAAGAATCAGTAATTAGCGCAGTCCGTCTGCGATATAGATTGCATACAGTCCGCGCCTGAGCCGATAGGCTGCGGTTTTGCCATCGGCGGAGATGACCATGCGCGCGTACATGGACCCCAGCATGGCTAAAGGCTCGACAGTCTGGATGAGTTGCCGTTTGCCGCTGGATATGTTCACTTGAGAGACACGCGCCGGCAATTGCTGGTTCCACACATTCAGCGAGCTACCGTCCGCGGTCCATCCCAAAACTTCATCCTCCTTCTCCAGTCCGGGGATATCGCTGCTCTTGCCGGAAGCAATGTCTACCATTACATATTTCTCGGCGGCGATATTGTGGGTTACGATGCTGGCGCCGTCGGGCGACAGCTTGCCTGACCGGGTGCCGACAGGCGTGATGGCACGAATTTTGCCGTTACTCATATCCAGCAGGTAATCGCGGATCTCGCCATTCTTGTCGAAGGCGGAAAACGCTGCTACCCGGTCGTCGCGGGAAAAGGTCAGGTCATTCTCAAACGTGCCGAAGGCGGCGGTGAGTTCCCCGATATCGATCACTCGCTGCTCGCCCACGCCTGTGGGATACAGGTAGAGCTTGTGGGGCTGCGAGTTCTGGGCCGCCGCTACCATGCTGGCGTCCGCGGTGATGCCGGCGCCGTACCCGTCTCCAAGCTTTAATGCCGATGGGCTGTCGATTTTCCTTACGTAGCTCTCGTAATCCTGGCCTTCATAAAGGTTGTAGACGATCCACTGCCCGTCAGAGGAGATGGACCCCAGGTCGACGGAGCTGGCGAAATCGCGGGCCCTGTCCTCGCCGCTACGTTTCACGCCTAACTCAATCTGAAAGCGCACGCTTTCCAGCAGCACCTTGCCCGCAGACGAAATGTCCTGAATGACCAACTCAGTCGGAGAATGCAATACGGTTCGAATTCTTCCGGCCAGCGTGACGGCGTACAGGCCGGGATCTTCGCCCTCGAGACTGGCGGTATACCAGAGCTCCTTTCCATCGGGCGTCCAGCACATGCTTCGCCCGGTGGAGTAGGACGGCGTCAAACGGCGGATGCTGCCTTGCTTGTTGATGAGCGCAATGGTTCCGCGATCGTCAGGTAGCACCGGATGCTCGATGAACGCTACCTGGCTCTGATCGGGGCTGATACGCACGTCGGTGATCCAGCCGGAGGTTTCAAACAATACCTTGCCGATGGGATACTCGAGCCGCTGTTTGCCCCGTTCGCGGCGCACCACCGCAAACTCTTTTCCGTCGCGGGTAATGTCAGCCTCATAAACGTCTTCGAGAATAGGCCGAGGCGCTCCGCCTTCCAGGGGCATGCGCGCCAGGGTTCCGCGCTGCAGCCAACTGGCGAGGAAATGGCGGTTCAGAATGACGGCCATGTCGCCGTTGTCGGCGATGCCGAGCACATCGGCGTCGAGGTTCAGCAACGTTGACTGCTGACTATTGCTGCGCTGAGAGTAGAGTTGCTTGGCTCCTCCGTTCCATGCCGCCGAATAGAGCACGGTGTCGCCGTCGCGCGTAAAACGTGCCGGTCCGGCATAGCCCGGCTCGTAGGTGAGTTGCCAATAGCTGACAGCATTCGGCGTCGCATGTCCGCGTCCCACAAAGTAGGCTGCCAGTATTGCTGCCGCGACCATGAGTGCCAGCCCTGCGGTTTTCAACCAGCGGCTGCGCTCGGGAGCCAGTGCGCGTTTAGGTACAGTGCCGGTGCTTGATGTGCCGGAGATGGCTTCCAGGGCAAATCCCACATCGCGAGCGGAGTCGAACCTGCGTGCCGGCTCCTTCTCCAGGCAGCGGCGAACGATGCGCTCCAGCCCGGGCGATATCCTCAGCTGGTCGGTGCCCAGCTCCGGCGGATCGTCCTTCAGGATGGCGTTCATCGTCTCAATCGACGATTCGCCCTTGAAGGCCCGGCGGCCGCTCAGCATCTCGTAGAGAATTGCGCCGAAGGCGAAGATATCGGTGCGCGCGTCAACTTCCTTGCCGCGTACTTGTTCGGGCGACATGTACCCCGCTGTGCCCAGGACCATGCCCGGCATAGTGTGGACGGCAACCGTCGCCGTGGCTCCGTCACCGGGCTGAGAAGTTCCAGCCTCTGCACGCGCGAGTTTGGCCAGGCCGAAGTCCAGCACCTTGACGCGGCCATCTTTGGTGATGAAGACGTTTTCTGGCTTCAAGTCGCGATGTACTACGCCCTTGTTGTGCGCGGCCGCCAGGCCCTCGGCGATTTGCGAAGCGTACTCCAGAGCGCGCCTCTGCGAGATCGGGCCTTCCTGCATCTTCTCGCGCAGCGTCTCACCGTCAAGAAGTTCGCTGACCATGTAGGGCGAGCCCTGGTGCTGGCCAATGTCATATACGCCGAGGATGTTGGGATGATTCAGCGCGGCGACCGTACGCGCTTCCTGCTCAAAGCGCCGGAGGCGGTCGGGGTCGGAAGCGAACGACTCCGGCAGAACCTTGATGGCGACCTCGCGGCCTAAGCGCGTATCACGGGCGCGATACACCTCGCCCATGCCGCCTGCGCCTAAGGGAGAGAGAATCTCGTAGGGGCCTAGTTTCTCGCCAGAGGTGAGAGTCATTGGTGGGGCGATTATAGTCTGAGGGGGTGAAGGGGAGGTATTCGAGCCTGTTAGCGAGGTTGGGGAAAATGAGCACGGCGCACACAAGTCGCTTTGCTCGCTAACTTGTTGGCTCACTGGCAATCCGCTGCAGTAGACGGCGGCGAGAACATCGTACGATGAATCGAATGATGCAAAAAGTGGAATTAGACTGCCTCGACCAGTTGGAAGCGACCCCCGCGATCCTGCGCGGATTGATGTGCGACCTGTCGGTCGAAGATACCGAATGGAAGCCCGCGCCCGACCGCTTTTCGATAGCGGAAGTGCTCGCGCACCTTTCCCATTCCGAGGGCCACTGCTATCGAATGCGTGTCGACCGGTTCGTGAGTGAGGAACTGCCCGAGTTCGAGCCGGATGACGCGCACATGTACCTGGAGTTATACCGCAATGCCAATGCGGAAGACGCCTTCGATCATTTTGAAGACCAGCGCGAGACCAATCTGGAGTATCTGCGGACTTTGCCGCGAAGTGCCGGTGAACGCCGCGCGAGACATCAGGAGGCCGGCGAAATCACCCTGCAACAAATGCTGCATGAGTGGTGCATGCACGATCTGGGACATATCCGGCAGATCGCTGAGCTGGTGAGAGCGCGAAAACACCTGCAAGCAGCGGGAAAACTGGGCGATAGTTACCGCTTGAAACCATAGAGCGCAGGCGCTGCCTGAGAACGGGGTTGGACGTGACCGGTCAGTTGCCATCTGGCAGTCAGCGGGTGCGGCGACGGAGGGCCGTAATTGGGCAAATGAAAGCTGGCGTTGAGTTCGATCCTGTCGAAATGAAAAAGGCGGCCTATTCAGCCGCCTCTCTCAGAACTTTGAGCTCGAATTACAGAAGCTGTACGTTCTCTGCCTGCCAGCCCTTGGGCCCTTTGACTACGTTGAACTGGACAGCCTGGCCTTCCTGCAAACTGCGGAAGCCGTTCGACTGGATCGCAGAATAGTGAACAAAAACGTCTTCGCCATTCTGGCGGCTGATGAAGCCGTAGCCCTTCGCGTCATTGAACCACTTAACTGTTCCTTGTTCCATGGTGATGCATGTTCCTTCAAGATTGATGTAGCTGCAATTCGATCGGGATGTGATGCAGGCAGGGAGTGCTGCTAGGCAGGAACTTTGCTGCGTACAACGTCGATCAATCGAGCACGGTCATCATAGCAGTACAGCTCTCGAAGCCCAAGCAATTTCGATACGCTGCACTGTGGGTAGACACGAAAGACTTTTATTTTTAATACGATAGCTTGCAGCTGTTTCCGCTTCGGTATTATCAAAGCTATTCCGCCAATTGCGGAACTCACACATGATCGTAGGAACCGGTATCGATATCGCTGAAGTGGATCGCATTGCCAATTCCATCTCGCGCTTTGGGCGCCGCTTTCTGGAACGTATCTTCACAGCGGATGAGATCTGCTATTGCGAATCGAAAGCCAACAAGGCAGAGCGCTACGCTGGACGTTTCGCAGCCAAAGAAGCAGCGATGAAGGCCATAGGCACGGGCTGGAATCATGGTGTCAGCTGGCGCGATGTAGAGGTACGACGAGCTCCCGGCCGCCGACCGACCATGGAGTTTCATAACAAGGCAGGCGAGTTCTTCCGTCAACTCGGAGCTGTTCGCTCCCACCTATCGATCACCCACACGAAGGATTCGGCAATGGCCCAGGTAATTCTGGAATCGGAGTAGTCTGGCTAACTTCTCTATGAATGAGATTACGGAAAATTGCGTTCCTATCTCAAGCTGTTGCCGCCTCACCAGCCATCAAAGGTACTTACGTTTGAACGCTGGGGCAAGATGATTACGCTCGTACTCTGGTTCGCTACAGCAGTCAGGGCGTCGGATTCAACCTGCAGCATGTATAGGCGCCGGGCGATCACGCTTTGGATCAATGCCGTTTCGATCTGACCGTCAACTGGATGGCAAAACAAGCCCACAGCCCTTCGGGCCATGGGCCAGTTTGAACCGACGGTGCTCCGCCTACGACTGCGCGGCGCGTTCCAGTTCGGCTACGTCGAGCTTCTTCATCCCCATCATGGCCTTCATTGCTTTAGGGTTCTTGATCAGGTCGAGCGCGCGCGCGGGAACAATCTGCCAGGAGAGACCGAACTTGTCCTTCAACCAGCCACACTGGCTCTCGCTGCCACCGTCTGCCGTTAGCTTCGACCAGTAATAATCAACTTCCGCCTGGCCTTCGCAACGCACCATGAACGAGACCGCTTCGGTGAACTTGAAGTGCGGCCCGCCGTTCAGCGCCGTAAATTTCTGGCCATCAAGCTCGAAGGAGACGGTGATGACCTTGCCTTTCGAACCTGCCGGGTTGTCATCTGGGTTCCGGAATTCGCTAAGCTTGCGGGAGTTTTTGAATACGGTGAGATAGAAATCGACTGCCTCTTCGGCGTTCGAATCGAACCACAAAAATGGCGAGATACGAGGAAAGTCCTGCAAAGCACTCATGGCATCCCCCTGATTATTCCGGCAGCCGCTTGGTTTTCGGCTGGCGGTCCGTAAATTCTAAACAGGAATCACTGCCTACAACCGTCGTCCTGTTGAATTAAGAGATGAACTGCATCGGGTTTGAGCCAGATGGTTTGACAGCTGGTGAAGCCTACGCCCAATTCGTCGACCGGTTCGTAGTAATCTGAGTCGTTCATGATTGATACAACCGAAACAGTGATCTCGCCCGGGGCGGCAACTGTGGCGTCCTCTCGCAGTGTAACCATCGCTGTCGCTCTCATGAGCTTTACCGCCCTCCTGCTGGAACTCGGGCTGACGCGGCTGTTCTCGGTGGTATTGTTCTACCACTTCGCTTTCCTGGCGATCTCCGTGGCGTTACTCGGTCTGGGCGGCGGAGCGGTGTTTGCGTGTCTGCGGCGCGAGTGGCTGGAGCGATGGTCAGTCAGCCAGCTTGGAACAGCGTTGTGCTCGCTCAATGCTCTGGTGATCCTTGTTGTGCTGGAGGTCGTGCTCCACACCTCGGTGTCGTTGAGTTTCAACTGGCCGAACTTCTGGCGGCTTACTCTTCTCTACCTGGTCGCGGCGCTGCCGTTCTTCCTGACCGGCCTGCTGTTCTCAGTTGTTTTCGCGCGCCATTCGGATCGCATCACGCAGCTCTACGGGGCCGACTTGCTCGGGGGATCGCTGGCGTGCCTGGCGCTGGTCCCGCTGCTCAATTTCGTTGGCGGGCCGAATACGATTGTCTTTGCCAGTGTGGTTACGGCATTGGCGGCTGTGGCCTGGGCCGCTCCGGGACGGCGTCTCGTTCCCGCCGGCATTGCCGTCGCGCTGCTGTTGCTGATCGCGGGCAACTTCAACAACAAGCTCATCGACATTGTTTACGCCAAAGGCATGAAGCGTGACGCGCCGCTCTATGCCAAGTGGAATGCGTTGTCGCGGGTCGAGGTTGACCAGCAGGGATTAGGCAGGGCAATCGTGATCGACGCCGATGCCCAGACCTCGCTGATGAATACCGACCCGCACCACTGGCGTGAGGACTACCGGCGCAATTTGATGTCCGCTGCGCCGTCGCTGGCGAATGTGCTGCGTCCGCACGGCGACTACGCCATCATCGGACCAGGTGGCGGTGTGGATGTGTTGCGAGCCGTTGCCAACGGAAGCACGAATGTTACAGGCATCGAGATCAATCCGATCATCGCCAGCAACATCATGCGCGACCGATTCGCCGACTACGCATTCCACCTCTACCAGATTCCTGAGGTGCACATGCATGTCAGCGATGGACGGTCATTTGTCCGCAACAGCCACGATAAGTACGACGTGGTGCAGATGACGCTGGTCGACACCTGGGCATCGACCGCCGCGGGCGCTTTCGCGCTGAGCGAAAACAATCTCTATACGGTCGAGGCTTTCCGCGAGTATTTCGATCATCTGAAGCCCGATGGCATGATCGCCATTACCCGCTGGGAGTTTGCCAAACCGCGCGAAGCGCTTCGGGTGGTCTCGCAGGCGATGGAGGCTTTGCACGAACTAGGCGTGCAGGACACCACGCAGAATTTCATCGTGGTCAGTGACGGCTCACTGGCGGCTGATGGTGAGCCGGTGGTGGTGCTGGCAAAGAAGACGCCTTTCACACTGGAGGAGCAGAAGGCGGTGCTCAACCATATTGAAGGTGCAGATGGAAACGGCGCCAACCTGAACCTGCACGTGCTCTACATGCCGGCGACCGGGGATCGGCCCGGCATGGCGCACCCGGCGTTCGCGAAGCTCATTCTCGGCCAGGACCCGCAGAGCTTTTCGGCGTCGTACCCCTACAACATCACGCCGGTCACCGACAACGCGCCGTTCTTCTTCTTCACCCTCAAACCGGAACAGGTTCTCCGCGGCTCCGATCAAGGCGGCATCGATTGGAAGGTGAACCTCGGCATCGCGATTCTGGGGATCGTGCTGATTGTCTCGATCGCAGCTGTGCTGCTGTTCCTGGTGCTGCCGTTGGCGTTGTCTCCCGACACGCGTTCTGGAAGCAGCCTGCGCGTGCTGTACTTCATCGCGATCGGACTCGGCTACATCATGGTCGAGATCGCCTTCCTCCAGCGCTTCGTGCTCTTTCTCGGATACCCGACCTACGCACTGACAGTGGTGATCTTCCTGATGCTGCTCTCCAGCGGCGCCGGCAGCCTGGTTTCGCGTCAGTGGTTCGGTGAGCCGACACGGGTCGCGGTGGCTCTGGTGTTCATCGTGATTGCCTTGCTGGCTTACGTTTTCGCGCTACCGCACATGCTGGAGGCGATGATCGGTCTGTCCTTCGCGGCTAAGCTGGCCTTGAGTGCAGTGCTCCTGGTGCCGCTCGGATTTGCCATGGGGATGCCGTTCCCCAGCGGACTGCGGGCGATCTCGTCGGCAGCGTCGACTTCAAAACACGGCGCAGTGGAGTGGGCGTGGGCGATGAATGCCGCGTCCAGTGTGCTGGGATCGGTGCTGGCTATTGTCGTCGCGATCCAGTTTGGGGTGACCGTCACGCTGGCCTGCGGCGCGGTTGCGTATGTGATTGCGATGTTGCTGCTGCCGACGTTCGGCAAAGAAGCGGCGAGCCACTAGCAACAGCTTGCTATAAGGCACGCCTTTGCGAGGCTGAGCATCGCCGCGTCGGCACTCCATCACGAATCAGACACTCCCGCTAGTTGCAAACAGTGTTGAGAATTTAAACAATTCCCCGTGTTGAATGCGGCGAAGGGCTCCGATGGGCAGCCCCTCGCATTTTTTTTTAATCTTGACGGCATGCGTTTTCGAGCAGTGTTTTCGCGGCTTCGCGACGATCGGGAGTTCTGCCTTTTCGCGCCACGCAAATTTTTTATCAGCGCAGCTGCTCCGCACTTGCCCCAAATTCAATTTCCGTTGCTATAATCACTCGTTTGGGTGATGCATGTCACAGCAGGTTGTGTTCATGCCACCTCAACCGCACGCACTGGGCACCGTTAGGGTAGACGGAGCCCGAACCCGCAAAGTGGACAACTTCACGTAAATGGCCCAGATCTTCCATCGTAGTGCGAATACAATTGCGCGGGCTTCCATCATCGCAGTGGTGGTGGTGGTCTCCGTTGTGCTGTGGGCGGCTTTGGAGATGCAGCGCTCGCCCTATGCTACGTATCAGGACGTCGCCCAGGCGCAGCCGGTGCCCTTCAGTCACCAGCATCACGTCGCCGGCGATGGCATCGATTGCCGTTATTGCCACACCTCGGTTGAAAATTCCAGCTTTGCCGGTATTCCTCCCACCAAGACCTGCATGAACTGCCACTCGCAGATCTGGACGAATGCCCCCATGCTGGAACCGGTCCGCGAGAGCTACCGCACCGGCAAATCGCTGGAGTGGACCCGCGTGAATTATCTTCCTGACTACGTGTATTTCAATCACAGTATTCACGTGAACAAGGGCGTGGGCTGCGTCAGCTGTCACGGTCAGGTCGACAAGATGCCGTTGATGCTGGAGGCCAACTCACTGCGCATGGAGTGGTGCCTGAACTGCCATCGCGCGCCGGAGAAGTTCCTGCGGCCTCGCGACCAGGTATTCAACATGAAGTACGAGCAGCCCAGCGAAGACAACAAAGTAACGCTGGACGGCGCTGTTTATACCGATCAGATTGCGTTGGGCGATGCCCTGAAGCACAAGTACAACATTCGCACCGTGCAGGACATTACGAGTTGCAGCACCTGCCATCGCTAGCGGGGTTGAGGTTGGCGACAGGCAGCGAGGAACAGCAAGCGCTTTACTAAGTGTGGTCCCACCGGGCAAGGTTCTCGGTCACAGATCAGGCTCTGACATAACGAGCGACGGGGTGACTGGACTGGCGGAGGGACAAGGAACCGACGAGAAGATGGAAAACGAGACTCACGGAAAATCCGAGGCGGTGTGTCCCAGCAAGATGGAACTCGCTGAGGTGCGGGACCAGCTGGCGCGGGTCAAGAAGGGCCCGCAATACTGGCGGAGCCTGGAAGAGCTGGCGCAGAGCGATGCCTTCATCGAGATGCTGCACCGCGAATTCCCGCGTCAAGCTTCCTACTTGCCTGAGGGCACGTCGCGCCGCGACTTCATGAAGCTGATGGGCGCCTCCATGGCGCTGGCCGGCTTGTCGGCGTGCGTAAAGCAACCGCTCGAGCCGATCGTTCCGTACGTTCGCCAGCCCAATGAGATTGTCCTGGGCAATCCGCTCTTCTTTGCGAGCGCGATGCCGTTTGGCGCCTATGGATTGCCAGCGCTGGTGGAAAGTCACGAAGGACGGCCGACCAAGATTGAAGGCAATCCCGATCATCCCGCGGGACTGGGCGGCAGTGACGTCTTCATGCAGGCCTCGATTCTCGACATGTACGATCCCGACCGGGCGCAAATCGTTACCTACCAGGGTGAGATCCGGAACTGGAGCGACTACCTGGTCGCGCTCGGGGCTGCGTTAAACGTGCAGAGGGCGAACAAGGGCGCGGGCCTGCGCATCCTCAGCGCGCCCACCAGCTCGCCGACCATGGCATCGCTGATGGAGCAGGTGCAGACCACGTATCCCGGATCCAAGTGGATTCAGTGGGAACCGGTCAATCGTGACAACGTGCGCGCCGGATCGATGCTGGCCTTTGGGCAGTACGTGGAGACCCGGTACAACCTGGAGAAGGCTGACATCATTCTGTCGCTTGACGGCGATTTCCTCTCCAGTGGCTTCCCCGGATTCCTGTATTACGCGCGCGAATTCGCGAAGCGGCGCAATCCTGAGCTCAAAGAGAAGATGTCGCGCTTCTACTCGGTGCAAGGTACGCCGACCAACACCAGCGGCAAGGCCGATCATCGTCTGCCGGTGCGTGCGTCGGAAGTCGAGACCGTGGCGCGTGCCATCGCTGCCGGAGTTGGCGCGGGCACCGGACCGAGCACGGGTTTGAGTCCGGATGCCCAGAAGTTTGTTGCCGCCGTGGTGAAAGATCTGCAGGCGCACAAGGGCGCAGTGGTCGTGATCCCGGGCGACAATCAGCCTCCCGCGGTCCACGCGCTGGCACATGCCATTAACGGGGCGTTGGGAGCGAACGGCAACACCGTCATTTTCACTGAACCGGTGCAAGTGAAGCCGCAGGACCAGACCACGGCCTTGAAGGAACTGATCGGCGAGATGAATGCGGGCAAGGTCGACATGCTGCTGGTGCTGAGCAGCAATCCGGTTTACGACGCGCCGGTAGACTTTGGTTTCGCCGACGCGATGGAGAAAGTTCCGACGCGGGTGCAGCACGGGCTCTATGTCAACGAGACCGGCGCGCGTTGCCACTGGCACGTCAACGGAACGCATTACCTCGAGCAGTGGGGCGATGTTCGCGCCTTCGATGGAACAGTTTCGCTGATTCAGCCGCTCATCGCGCCGCTGTATGGCGGCAGGAGCGAGTATGAATTTATTTCCGCGCTGATTAATTCTTCGGACAGCTCCGGTTACGACATCGTTCGCGATTACTGGCAAGGTCAAGTCAAAGGCGACTTTGATACGGCATGGCGGAAGGCTCTGAACGACGGCTACCTGCCCAACACGGCGTTGCCGGCGAAGACGGTCTCTGTGAAGGGCGGCAATATTCCGCCGACCAGCCCGGTTGAAGCGGGAATGATGGAAGTAATGTTCCGCCGCGATCCGCTGATCTACGACGGTAGCCGGGCCAACAATGCATGGCTACAGGAAACGCCGAAGCCGATCACGAATCTCTGCTGGGACAATGCAGTGCTGATCAGTCCCAACCAGGCGAAGAAGTCCGGTCTCGACACCGGCGACATCGTCGAGATGGAAGTCAACGGCCGCAAGGTGAATGGGCCAATCTGGCCGCAGCCGGGACATCCGGAAAACTCCATTACGGTGTTTCTCGGATACGGACGCGAGCACGCTGGGCATGTCGGCACCGGAGTGGGCTTCAGCGCTTACAAGCTGCGCAGCAGCAATGCGCCCTGGTTCGACGCGGTCAGCATCAAGAAGGTCGGCACGGGTTTCGGCTTCGCGCATCCGCAGGGTTTCCAGTACATCGATCATTCGGATTTGCCAGGCTTCACCGAGCCGCTGTCGAACCGGCACATCATTCGCAAGGCGACGCTGACCGATTTCATCAAGAATCCCGATTTCGCGCATGAAGGCATCGAGACCCCGCCGCCGGAGATGACGCTCTACACCAACTACCAGTACACCGAGTTGAAGTGGGGAATGGCCATCGACATGAACTCCTGCATCGGCTGCAAGACATGCATTGTGGCCTGCCAGGCGGAGAACAACATTCCGGTGGTCGGCAAAGATCAGACAATGCGCGGACGCCAGATGCAATGGCTGCGCGTCGATGTGTACTACGAGGGCGGCACCGAGAATCCCTCGATGTTTTATCAGCCGATTCCGTGCCAGCAATGCGAGAACGCGCCCTGCGAAGTGGTTTGCCCGGTCGGCGCCACGGTGCACAGCACCGAAGGCCTGAACGACATGGTGTACAACCGCTGCGTCGGCACTCGGTATTGCTCGAACAACTGTCCTTACAAGGTTCGCCGCTTCAACTTCCTGCTCTTCCAGGATTTCACCACGCCGCAGTACAAGATGATGCGCAATCCGGAAGTCAGCGTTCGCAGCCGCGGCGTCATGGAGAAGTGCACTTACTGCGTTCAGCGCATTACACGAGGCCGCATTACCGCCGAGCGGGAAAACCGCAAGGTGCGCGACGGAGAAGTGCTGACAGCGTGCCAGCAGGCTTGTCCGGCAGGAGCGATCGTCTTCGGCGATCTGAACGATCCGGAGAGCCAGGTGTCGAAGCTCAAGGCGAAGCAGCGGAATTATCAGCTGCTGGAAGATCTGAATACGCGTCCACGCACTACCTACATGGCTGTGGTGCAGAACATCAATCCGGAACTTGAAGAGTCGGAGCCCAGTTAGCGATGCAGCAGGGACCAGAAGAAAAAACGATTCTGCAGGACGTGCCCTGGCCGGACGAACCGCCTGTATTGCTGCCGGGGCAGACGTTCGGCAGTGTGACCGATACCATTGCCGATGCCGTATTAACGCGTCCCATCGGCCTAGGCTGGTTGTTGGGCCTGCTGATCGGCATGACCTTGCTGGGCGTGCTGATGGCGGCAGTGACGTACCTGTTCCTGATCGGCGTCGGCATCTGGGGCATCAATATCCCCATCGGTTGGGGCTTCGCCATCATCAATTTCGTGTGGTGGATCGGTATCGGCCACGCCGGCACTTTGATCTCGGCCATTCTGTTGCTGCTCAAGCAGACCTGGCGCAACTCGATCAATCGCTTTGCTGAGGCCATGACGCTGTTCGCTGTAGCTTGCGCCGGCATGTTCCCGCTGCTGCACATGGGCCGTCCGTGGCTGGCCTACTGGATGTTCCCTTATCCCAGCAGCATGGGCGTGTGGCCGCAGTTCCGCAGTCCGCTGGTGTGGGACGTCTTCGCGGTATCGACCTACGCAACCATTTCGGCCGTGTTCTGGTATGTCGGACTGGTGCCTGATTTCGCCACCATGCGCGAGAAGGCGACGCATCCGGCGGCCAAGAAACTTTATGGATTGCTGGGTATGGGCTGGCGTGGTTCGGCCCGGCACTGGAAGAATTACGAAGCACTCTACATTCTGTTAGCCGGCATTGCGACTCCGCTGGTGCTCTCGGTACACACCGTCGTCAGCTTCGATTTCGCGGTCGCCATCATGCCCGGCTGGCATACGACGATCTTCCCGCCATACTTTGTCGCGGGCGCGATTTATTCCGGCTTCGCCATGGTGCTGGTGCTGGCCATCCCGATCCGCAAGTATTACCACCTCGAAGGGATGATCACCATGCGGCACCTGCAGAACTCGGCCAAGATCATGTTGGCTACGGGTCTGATTGTCGCTTACGGCTATGCCTTCGAGGCATTCATCGCGTTCTACAGCGGCTCGACCTACGAGCGCTTCATGATGCAGAACCGCTGGTTCGGATCGTATGCGCCGTTCTACTGGTCGCTGATCCTTTTCAACATTCTGCTCCCGCAGATCCTGTGGTTCCCCAAGATCCGCGCCAGGACGGGATGGCTGTTCCTGATCTCGCTGGTGATCCTTGTAGGAATGTGGCTGGAGCGTTTCGTCATCATCGTGACCAGCCTGTCGCGCGACTATCTGCCGTCGTCGTGGGGCCATTATGTCGCCACTCGCTGGGACTACGCGGTTTTCTTCGGAACCATAGGCCTGTTCACTACGGCGATGTTTATCTTTATCCGCATCATGCCCGCGATTTCGATCTTCGAAATCCGAGCGTTGCTGCCTGAGGCGGAGGTGAAAGCAAAATGAGCCACGCAAAGCTCTCACCGCCCATTTACGGACTGCTGGCGGAGTTCGATACTCCGACGGAACTGGTAGAAGCAACCAAGGCTGCCTATTCGGCGGGCTATCGCAAGATGGAAGCGTACAGTCCGTTCCCCATCGAAGAGGCCAGCGAGGCGGTCGGCTTCCATAAGAGCCGCGTGCCGTTGATCGTTCTGCTCGGTGGTCTGCTGGGTGGAGCGTCGGGCTACGGCTTGCAGTACTGGATCAACTGCATCTCCTATCCGTTGAATATCGGCGGCAAGCCGTATCAATCCTGGCCGGCCTTCATCGTTCCGACCTTCGAGTTGACGATCCTGTTTGCCGGGCTCTGCGGTGCGGCCGGAATGTTCGCCTTGAATGGACTGCCGATGCCGCATCATCCGCTGTTCAATGTCGACCGCTTTTCCATGGTGACTCGCGACAAGTTTTTCCTGTGTGTGGAGGCCGCCGACAGCCGTTTCGACCTGATCAGGACGCAACAGTTTATGGAGAGTCTTCATCCGCGTTCGATTTCGGAGGTGCCGCATTAATCGGCCAGCACAAATTAAGACGGCTTCCTCGGGTGAAACGCTGTGGCGCCGCAAGGCTCCTGCCTGCCTGCTGGCGGCGGTGGCCTTGCTGCTGCTGGCCGGCTGCCGCGCCGATATGCAGAACCAGCCCTACGAGCGGCCCCTGGTATCGAGCGACTTCTATCCCGATCACCGTTCCGCTCGTCCGATCATCGCCGGCACGGTGGCCCGTGGACATTTGGACGCAGACACGTATTTCTTTACCGGAAAGATCGGCGCCAGCGACGGCGACTATCTACCGTTTCCGGCTACCGCGGAGGTTCTGGCCCGGGGTCAGCAGCGCTTCAACATCTATTGCTCGCCTTGCCATGGCGAACTCGGCGATGGCAACGGAATGATCGTGCAGCGCGGTTTCAAGCATCCACCGTCGTATCACATCGAGCGCTTGCGTAAGGCGCCGATTGGCTACTTCTTTGACGTCATGAGCAACGGCTACGGCGCCATGCCCGACTATTCGCAGCAGGTGCAGCCGGCAGATCGCTGGGCGATCGCCGCCTACATTCGCGCGCTGCAATTGAGCCAGCACGCGACCGAAGCGGATGTGCCGGCCGGAACGCCGGTCGCCAAGACTCCGCCGCCGGGCGTCATTCTCAATCCGCCGTATGACACGCAGAGTGCCGCGGCGGCCGCCTCGACTCCGCCTACGCCCGGATCTCCGGCAGGCTCGGGAGGCGAACCTAAGCAATGAGCAAAACAATTCTGGAGTTACGGCAATCCGACGACGTGGTTCCCGCGCAGGCGGCGCACTGGCAGAATATCTGGCTGGGCGTGGGTCTGGTCGGAGTGCTAGCCTGCATCGCCGGCGCTGTGGTCTCGCGCGATCAGTTCATGCGCGGTTATCTGATTGGTTTCATGTTCTGGCTGGGCCTGAGCATGGGATGCCTGGGCCTCCTGATGGTGCAGTATCTCTCCGGCGGCTTCTGGGGTCTGGCGATCCGAAGCACCCTGGAAGCGGCGGTGAAGGGCCTGCCGCTGATGGCCGTGTTGTTCATCCCCATCGCACTGTTTCGCCACGATCTTTACGCGTGGATGAGTGATCCGTCGCTGACCGCGCGGAATAGCTGGTGGCTGCATACCGGCGGCCTGGGGGGCTGGTTCGCGCGCGCCATTATTTACTTCGTGCTCTGGATTGGTCTGGCTGCGATCCTGAACCGTCGCGGCGAGCGGCTCTACAGTCCGTTGAGCGGTCCTCTTCCTCATTTTCAGGGAATCAGCGGCTTGGGACTGGTGGTTTACTCATTGAGCATCTCCTTCGCTGCGGTGGACTGGGTCATGTCGCTCGATCCGCACTGGGGGTCGACCATCTACGGATTGATCTTCATCGCGGGTCAAGGCCTGTCAGCGCTAGCGTTCAGCGTGACCATTCTCACGCTGCTTACGCGCCACAGCCCGTACCGCGAGATCATCAAGCCGACGCAGTTTCACGATCTGGGCAAGCTGATGTTTGCCTTCGTGATGCTGTTTGCCTACTTCTCGTTCTCGCAATGGCTGATCATCTGGGCCGGCAATCTGCCGGAAGAAATTGGCTGGTTCCTGAACCGCATTCATGGAGGCTGGGGCGTCGTTGCTCTCATCATCATCCTCTTCCACTTCGCGCTGCCTTTTGCGCTGCTGCTCTCGCGCGAACGCAAGCGCGCCGGCAGCCGTCTGATCGGTATCGCGATCTTCCTGATGTTCATGCGGGTAGTCGATATTTACTGGTATGTGGTGCCTAACTTTGCCCACGAGCGCGGACACTTTTACCTGAGCATCTGGTACATCGTGCCCCCGATTGCGATCGGTGGACTGTGGTTGGGCTACTTCTTCTACAACTTCAGGAAGCGGCCGTTATTGCCGCTTTATGATCCGCAGATACCGAACTTCTTGCATCAAGGATCGGGACATGGCCACTAATAACAGCAAGCACGATCCTTTGCGGAATCCGCAGGTCGATTACGACCGCTCCGATCTTAGCCCCAGCGGCATTTTGTGGTTCCTGATCGGCTTGTTTATCTGCGGCGTCTTCATCGAACTAGTGATCTGGGGGATGTTCCACTTCATGGCGCGCAGCGAGATTCTCTTCGTGCAGGGCCAGAAGACTCCAATGACGGCCCAGAACTCAAAAGACGAGACCAACTCCCGTTCGGTTCTGCAGAACACGCCGGGTGTGAACCTGAATGTGTTTCCCTATCCCCGCCTGCAGACAAATGACGCCGGCGAGATGTCTCAGTTCCTGAATTCGGAGAACGAGCAGCTGGATACGAAGCAGCCGTTCATGGATTCCACGGGCGCGGTGCATATCCCGATCTCGATGGCCATGCAGTTGATCGCCGAGCGGGGACTGCCGGTGCGTCCAAAATCTCCGCCGCCGGAGCTTAACAGTGAGACGGGCGCGGGCAATCCGGAGATCTTGAACGAGACGCCGGGCTCGTTGCCTCCGGGAGCCGCAGGGAAAAAACCGGCAGAGCAGCAAGGTAAATAGCAGCGTCACAGCAATGTGTTGACGCAAAGAAAGTGGATGTACAAGCAGTGAAGGTTTTTAAACAACTCGTGATGGGATGGATGCTGGTGGCCGGCGCATTAGCGCTCGCCCAGGCGCCGTCCAGCTTCATGGATCCCAAGAGCGGCACGGCGTCGCAGGTCAATCCACCTGAGTTTAAGGACATCGGAATCGATCAGCGGCTCAATCAGCAATTGCCGCTCGATCTGCAGTTCAAGGATGAGACCGGAAAGACCGTCAGACTCGGTGATTATTTCGAATCCGGCCGTCCAGTGATTTTGAACCTGGTCTATTACACCTGTCCGATGTTGTGCGGCGAGGAGCTGTCGGGTGAGGCCAGCGCTTTAGGGATGCTGAAGTTCACGCCGGGCAATCAGTATGAAGTCGTCTCGGTAAGCATCAATCCAGATGAAACTCCGGCAGACGCCGCGGCCAAGAAGAAGATGTATGTGGACCGGGTCAACGAGCACCTTGAACCCAAGATGGATGGCTCGGGCTGGCACTTCCTGACTGGACAGAAGGCGCAGATCAAGCAACTGGCGGACGCCGTGGGGTTTCATTATCGCTACGATCCCCAGACCAAGCAGTACATTCATGCGACCGGTCTGACGATTGTGACGCCGGCCGGCAAGATTGCTCAGTATTACTACGGGGTAGAGTTTGCGCCCCGCGACCTTCGCCTCGGGCTGATCGAAGCTTCGCACGACAAGATTGGCAACGTGGTCGACGAGGTGTTGCTGTACTGCTGTAAGTACGATCCGAAGACCGGACGATACGGCGCTGTGATCGCCAATATCATGCGACTGGCTGGAGCCGCCACCATGCTGATTCTGGGTGGAATGATTTTCATCATGTTCCGGCACGAGCCGCACGGCAACCAAGATCCGCAGGACGGCAAAAAGGAAACAGGACGGGCCTGATCATATGTGGCAGAACTTACCACTCTTTCCCCCGCGTGCCTCGGCACTGGCATGGCAGGTGGATGGTCTTTATTTCTTGCTGATCGGAGTGTCGGCGTTTTTTACGATACTGATATTCCTGCTGATCTTTGTCTTCGCTATCAAGTACCGCCGCTCCGTGCATCCGCATCCGGTGCCCATCGAAGGCTCGCTGCCGTTGGAGTTGACGTGGACGCTGATCCCGCTGGGCATCTGCATGATCTTCTTTGCCTGGGGTTCGCTGATTTATTTCCAGGAGGCGCGTCCGCCGAAGGGAGCGATGGAGGTCTACGTCGTAGGCAAGCAGTGGATGTGGAAATTTGAACACGAGACCGGCCAGCGCGAGATCAATCAACTGCACATACCTGTGGGACGCGACGTAAAGGTGGTCATGAGCTCGCAGGACGTGATTCACAGTTTCTTTATACCGGCCTTTCGCATCAAGACCGACGTGCTTCCCGGCCGCTTTACCCAGACATGGTTCCGTGCGACCAAGACTGGCACGTATCACCTGTTCTGCTCGCAATATTGCGGAACGGACCATTCGGGAATGATCGGCCAGGTCATCGTGATGGAACCGGCCGCCTATCAGGCTTGGCTGACCTCCGGGGGCGCAACCGGAACACTCGCGTCCAACGGACAGCAACTCTTCCAGCAGTTGGCTTGTTCGACCTGTCATCGCTCCGACCAGCAGGGACGAGGTCCCAACCTTGACGGGCTTTATGGCAAGCAAGTGCAGCTGGACGACGGCCGGACCGTGATGGCGGACGAAAACTATATTCGCGAGTCCATCTTGAATCCTGGCGCCCAGGTTGCGGCCGGCTTTAAACCCATTATGCCGAGCTACCAGGGCCAGATCTCGGAAGAGAATTTGATGGCTCTGGTGGCGTATGTGAAGTCGCTGGCGCAACCCCAACAGCCGAACAATCGGCCTCTTGAGACGTCGAGCGTGCAGTAAGGCTAGACCCGAAGGTGTGTGACATGGCAACCGCGGTACAAACAGTCGAGCGCGAGAACTACCTGAATTCGAACTATGGCATCAAGTCGTGGCTGTTGACGACGGACCATAAGCGAATCGCGCTGCTCTATCTCATCTCCATTACCGCCATGTTCTGGATCGGCGGCTTCTTCGCCATGCTAATCCGCCTGGAGTTGCTGACTCCGGCAGGCGACCTGGTTTCGTCCGACACGTACAACAAGCTGTTCACGATGCACGGGATCATCATGGTGTTCTTCTTCCTGATCCCGTCCGTGCCGGCCGTCATCGGCAACTTTGTTATTCCACTGATGGTAGGCGCGAAGGACCTGGCATTTCCGCGTATTAACCTGCTGAGCTGGTACATCTACATGGCCGGCGCAATCACCGCACTGGTTGCCATGGTCAGTGGCGGCGTCGATACCGGATGGACGTTCTACACCCCCTTCAGCACTACTTATTCGAACACGCACGTAATCGGTGCTGCGATCGGCATCTTCATCGCCGGATTTTCGTCGATCTTCACCGGACTGAACTTCATAGTCACCATCCACCGCATGCGCGCGCCCGGCCTGACCTGGCGGCGCCTGCCGCTGTTCTGCTGGTCGAATTATGCGGCTGCGCTGATCATGGTGCTGGGCACGCCGGTAATCGCGATCACGTTGCTGCTGGTAGCTCTCGAGCGTGCATTCAATATCGGCGTTTTCAATCCGCAACTGGGCGGCGATCCGCTGCTCTTTCAGCATTTGTTCTGGTTCTACTCGCACCCCGCCGTGTACATCATGATCTTGCCGGGCATGGGGGTCATCAGCGAGGTGGTCACCTGCTTCTCGCGTAAGCGCGCCTTCGGCTATGAGTTCGTCGCTCTGGCATCGATCGCGATCGCGGTTCTCGGCTTCCTGGTGTGGGCGCATCATATGTTTGTCGCCGGCATCTCCGTCTACGCCGCGCTGGTGTTTTCGCTGCTGAGCTACCTGGTAGCAATCCCGTCGGCGGTGAAGGTCTTTAACTGGACGGCGACCATGTATAAGGGGTCGATACGCTACGAGACGCCGATGCTCTATGCCTTCGGTTTCATCGGGCTGTTCACTGTGGGCGGCCTGACCGGCGTATTTCTCGCGTCATTGGGTCTGGACGTTCACGTCCATGACACCTACTTTGTGGTAGCTCACTTCCACTACGTGATGGTGGGCGGCATGGTGATGGCGTACATGGCAGGGCTGCACTTCTGGTGGCCGAAGATCACGGGACGAATGTATCCCGAAGCCTTTGCCAAGCTCTCCGCGCTGCTGGTGTTCGTCGGATTCAATACCACGTTCTTCCCGCAGTTCATCCTCGGATACATGGGAATGCCGCGCCGCTATCATGCTTATCCGCCGGAATTCCAGGTGCTGAACGTACTCTCTACCGCGGGCGCTTCGATCCTTGCCGTGGGCTACGTGATGCCGATGATTTACTTCCTGTGGTCGCTGCGTTACGGAGAAATTGCTCCGCCGAATCCATGGAATGCCGTGGGACTGGAGTGGATGACCCCGTCTCCGCCGCCAACGCATAACTTCGACGAGACTCCCATTGTGACGTGGGAGGCTTACGACTACGAGCACCAGCCGCAAGAGGAGGTCACCGTTGGCCACTAGCGATATCCAGGTCGCTGAGCACGCGCTGCAACATCATTTCGCTGACATGGAGCAGCAACGGGAGACGTCCACCTTCGGCATGTGGATGTTCCTGCTGACGGAGATCATGTTCTTCGGTGGCCTGTTCTGCGCCTACCTGGTGTACCGCGCCTCTTACTACCAGGCCTTTGTCGAAGGCAGCCAGAAGATGAACATCATGCTGGGTGCCACGAACACCGCAGTGCTGATCTGCAGTTCGCTGACCATGGCGCTGGCTGTGCGTTGCGCTCAGTTGGGCAAGACCAGGATGATGGCGATCCTGCTGGGTCTCACCATGCTCTTCGGTTTCGGCTTTCTCGGCATCAAGGGCGTCGAGTACCACGAGCACTGGGAACATCATGAGTTCCCAGGCCCGAATTTTCACTTCCAGACCGACGACCCGGCACATCCGGCTACCGACCCCGTGCACACGGAGATTTACTACTCGCTGTACTGGGCGATGACCGGGCTGCACGCGTTGCACATGATCATCGGCATCGGCCTGGTGACTTGGATCATCATCGCTGGCTTGATGGGAGCGTACAGCCCGTCGTATTACAGTCCAGTGGAAAATGTCGGACTGTACTGGCACTTCGTCGATTTGGTGTGGATCTATTTATTCCCGCTGCTCTATTTGATCAGCAAGAAACATGGTTAAACGATGAAACACGGCGCACCTGAATTTCATCCTGGCGCGAACCAGGAACACTTCGATTACACCTCGCACCTGGCGCCCATCAGCATGTATGTTGGAATCTGGGCGGCGCTCATGGTGTTCACCGGCCTGACGGTGTACGCGGCTTCGGTCGAGTTGGGCATCTTCAACATTGTTGTGGCGCTGTTGATCGCCACCATCAAGGGGACACTGGTGGTGCTGTTCTTCATGCACCTGCGCTATAGCACCAAGTTGACGATGGTGACCGTGGTAGCAGCCATCTTCTTCCTGCTCATCATGTTTTCGCTCAGCATGACCGATTATCTGACCCGCGGCTGGTCGACTTACGTGTCTCACTAGGACGGCGGATTTCTCGATTCCAAGGCGCTCTTCAAGAGCGCTTTTGTTTTGCCCGGAGTAATGCCGGACTCTTACTTTGTGGTAGATACGTCGCAATGTTCCGCGCTATCCCACATAGTGGTAGTTGCGATAAGTTGCACCTTGAGAGACGGGCCGCATTCTTTCAGTAAACTTTCATCATCCTGTAACAATGGTGCATGTACCCTAATAGACGTGATCCCGACATATGACAGTTCTTCGCCCACCGTCGGCTACAATACAGCCGTGAAGCAAACCATCTTTGCTGTGGAAGACGACACCGATATTTCCCGGCTGGTTCGTCACCATCTGGAAGCATCGGGATACAGCGTTCGTACTTTTTCTAATACTGCCGGTGTTATTGCCGAGGCCGAGAAGCAGGCTCCGGCGCTGTTCCTGCTGGACATCATGGTGCCGGGCGGCGACGGCCTGGAGTTGTGCCGCCGCATTCGTCAGACGTCTTCGCTGGCGATGATTCCGGTCATCTTTCTGACCGCCAAGGTCAGCGAATCGGACCGCGTCATCGGCCTGGAACTGGGCGCCGACGACTACATCCCCAAGCCGTTCAGCCCGCGAGAACTGGTAGCGCGTGTGCGCGCTGTGCTGCGTCGCTTCGAGCGTCCGCTGGCACCCGCGATCGTGAAGGCCGGCGACATTGAAATCGACAGCGGCGGGATGACGCTGATGGTGCGGGGCCAACTCACGCAGACTACGGCAACCGAGTTCCGCCTGTTGGAATATCTGGCGCGCCATCCCGGACGCGTCTTCACTCGCGACCAGTTGCTCGACGCCGTCTGGCGCGACACCCACTACGTGACGCCCCGTTCGGTGGACGTCTATGTGCGCCGCATTCGTGAGAAAATCGAGGAAAATCCGGACGAGCCGCGCTACCTCAAGACCGTGCGCGGCGCGGGTTATCGTTTCGAGATACCCAAGTCCTGACGAGCTCACCCTGTGAAGAGTCGTATCTTCGTTAAGCTGTTCGCCGCAGCCCTGGTGGTCATCGCCGCCTGCACGATTTCGTTGGACGTGCTGATCCACCGGGCCTGGGAGAACATGCTGCGCAGCGAGATTGACACTTCGCTGCGCCAGAAGACGCAAATGTTCGCTCTGCGCGTGCAGGCGACTCCCCAGCAAGACCTACAGCCAATCGCGGAGCAAACGGCGAAGGCTGCCGGAACTCGCATCACGGTCATCGACTCGAGCGGCAAAGTCCTTGCCGATACGGAAGCCGATCCGGAGCGAATGGAAAATCACTCGCGGCGGCCGGAGTTCGTCGCTGCGCTGCAGGGCCAGGTCGGCAGCTCGACCCGCGTCAGCAAAACCATCGGCGTTGAACTGCTCTATGTTGCGGTCCCGATGCCTGGGGGCGCGGTTCGCATGGCGTATCCGCTGAGTTCGATTCATGAAGCCAACCGGCATATTCGCTGGGATCTTGCCGAAGCCTCCGCGGTCGCGGCGCTGCTGGCGTTGTTGCTCGCATTCCTCGCCACTCAATCAATCGGCCGAAGGCTGTTGCGCATCACCGATTTCGCGGAACGGGTAGCGGCAGGCGATCTTTCAGCACGCATTCAAGAAGAATCCACCGACGAGATCGCCCACGTGGCTTCGGCGCTCGACAAAACTGCGCGCAAGCTGGAAGAAGGATTTCGCGCAGTTGAAAACAGCCGTCAAACGCTTGAAACACTGCTGAACTCCATGCAGGAGGCGGTTATCGCTGTGTCACAGGACGAGCGCGTGCTGTGGGCGAACCAGCGCATGGAGCGTTTATTGCCGAGTGGAATTCGCCTGGGAGCGCCGCTGGTGCAGTCGGTGCGCGACCCTGAAATTCTGGCGTCGATTAATACGGCCGTGACCACCCGTGACGTAACCATGGCTCGCGCGGCGAAGATTTTTTCCGGCCGCATCTTCGACGTGACTGCCGCGCCCATGCCCGGCGGCGGCGCTGTCGCGGTGTTGCACGATCAAACCGAGATCGAGCGGGTGGAAAAGACTCGTCGCGACTTCATCGCCAACGTCTCACACGAGTTGCGCACGCCGCTGACCTCGGTGCAAGGCTACGCCGAGACGATCCTGGACAGCCGGAGCCTGGCGGAGAATCTGCGCGAGTTCGTCGAGATCATTCGCAAGAACGCATCCCGCATGTCACGCCTGACGGAGGATCTGCTAGTGCTGGCGCGCGTTGAATCCGGCGAACTCAAACTTAACTTTCAGATCGTGATGCCGCAGGAGTTGCTGGAAGATGCGGTGCAGACCTTTCAGGAGATCGCCGCCAGCCGGGGAATTGAGCTGTCCATGATGAACACGGCAACTTCGGCAGTCTGGGTCGATCGCGACGCGATTCACCAGGTCTTTGCCAACCTGATCGACAATGCCTTGAAGTACGGCGATCAAGGTGGCAAAGTGCTGGTGGGTGCCTGCGAAACCGAAGAGGGCGTTCAATTTTATGTGCGCGACTTCGGCGGTGGCATTCCCAGCGAGCATCTGCCGCGGCTCTTCGAGCGCTTCTATCGCGTGGACAAGGCGCGCTCGCGAGAGTCGGGTGGTACCGGGCTGGGCCTGGCGATCGCGAAGCACGTGGTGCGCGCGCATTGCGGGAACATTCGCGCGGAGAGCGAGTTGAACCACGGGTCGACGTTCTATTTCATCCTGCCGAGACAGCCGGTACCGGTGACAGTGTGAGGGACGGAGTACCGCTTTGAACCGGCACGGCTCAGCCGTGCCGAAAGGTTGAACAGATTAAACCGGCTCGTCGACCCGAAAGCCCCCTCGCTTTTACAAGAACAAAGCCGAGGATGACACGGCTTTAAGCTTACGCCATGCTCCGCCTCGCCTCCGCCATAGCAATCCGAGTACGCCTGGCCTGTGAATTAAACCGAACTTCATCCACATTTCATCGAGAATTTACAGCCGCCACCTAATCTTGCTGCAGGACTTCCATACTTCGGCTGGAAAGCTGGCTCAGCGGCCATGGGCCCAGGCAAGGTGCTGTTGTGTCAACCGAGTCCATGAGAACAGAATGAGTTCAGCCAATACCGCTCTTCCGACTCCCGAAGCGATCTGCACGCAAATACACGAGCAGACCCTCAAAGCCTGCCGCATCGCCAAGGCCGCAGCCGGCGTCGTCGCCGAAGGAATCGCGACCGGAGTGGCCTCGGTCCTGGACGGCGTGCGCGAGCGCGAGAAAGAACTCGACAATCTCGACCGGGAGATCGATGGGAGCGTGACCGCCATCATCACCCAGGCGGGGCCAGAGCATGCCCGTGAATTGCTGGCCTGTCTGAAGTTCATCATCGATCTGGAGCGCATCGGCGATCTCCTGCTGAACTGCAGTAACCGCGCTGCATCGGTTGGCAGCCGCATCGAGTTGCAGGACATCCGAGATTTGACTGTGATGGCCTCCCGCCTGGAGAAGATGCTGGGCGATGTGCACGATGCCTTCAGTCAACGTGATCTGAATAAAGCGCTCTCGGTGCTTCGCTCCGACGCTGAAATCGATCGCCTGCGTAATCTGATCTTCTTGCGCCACATTGACAACCACGACGGTGCGCCGCGGACGGAGAGCTTCCACGTCCTCTTCATGACGCAGTCGCTGGAGCGTGCCGGCGATCATGCCAAGAACCTGGCCGAAGAAATCTGCCATTTGGTCAGCGGGCACAGCGTTCGGCATGTGCTGCGCGCTTACGATATGCCGGTGGAGCAGATGTTCATCGAAGATCTGAAGCGGCGCCAGAAGAAGGCGAAATAGATGGCCGGGAATTCACGAAGAATTCATCGGTTTCGCTCCTCCAGCGCGAATCAAACCTGGTAGCGGAGGTGAGAGAAGATGTCTGCTCCAGGTTCGGCCAAGGCCCCCGATGGAAGTGTTGTGAACTTGGAAAAGACGCAACAAGCAAGAAGGGAAGACGAGCGCGCCGCTTGGCTCGCAGTGGCAGGTTTGGAAGCAGGTGCTCATTGCCGAACTGCTCAACGTTTTGGAGCGGCGGAGATACGACACTCCCGGAACCAGGTAACCTTCGCAAGTTGAACAATATCCAGCCTTTCGCTCACGGCAAGCTCCCGTCTTTACGGGATATTTACTGCCATGTAACCGGTTTGTAACACGGTGGGCGTAAAACTCCAGTGGTTCTTATACACAGTAAAATCAAGGAGGAAACTACGTGATTCGCTCTCTCAGGGTGCTGTTGTGCATCGCTGTGCTTGCGAGCTGCGCGTTGGCGCAGACGACGTTGAATGGCGCGGGAGCGACCTTCCCGTACCCGATTTATTCGAAATGGTTCAACGAGTACCACAACGAACATTCCAATATTCAGATCAACTACCAGTCCATCGGTAGCGGTGGCGGTATTCGGCAGGTGCAGGCCGGTACGGTTGACTTCGGGGCGAGCGATGGACCGATGACCGACCAGCAGATCGCCGAATCGAAGGTCAAAGTTCTGCACGTCCCCACGGTGCTGGGCGCTGTCGTTCCGGCTTACAACATTCCGGGAATCAGCGGCGAAGTGAAGTTCACTCCGGATGTGCTGGCCGACATCTATCTCGGCAAGATTACGAAGTGGAATGATGGCCGCATCACCAAAGCCAATCCCGGAGTCAACTTCCCCGATCAGAACATCACGGTCGTTCACCGCTCGGACGGCAGCGGCACCACCTACATTTTCACCGACTACCTCTCAAAGATAAGCTCCGACTGGCAGAGCAGCGTCGGTAAGGGGACGTCCGTTAAGTGGCCGGTCGGCATCGGGGGCAAGGGTAACGAAGGCGTTGCCGGCACCATTCGCCAGCTGCCCGGTTCCATCGGATACATCGAGCTGATTTACGCATTGCAGAACAAGATTCCATTCGGCAGCGTGCAGAACTCCTCGAAGAACTTCATCAAGGCCAGCCTGGACAGCACCACGAAAGCAGCGCAGGGTGTGAAGATGCCTGCCGACTTCCGCGTGTCGATCACCAACCCGCCGGGTAAGGACGCTTATCCGATCGCCAGTTTCACCTGGCTGCTGATCCCCATGAATCCTGCCGACCAGAATAAGGGAAAAATCCTGAAGGACTTCCTCTTCTGGATGATGGATAAGGGACAGAGCATGGTGGAATCGCTCTCTTACGCGCCGCTGCCGGCCGAAGTCGTGGCCAAGGAAAAGGCTGCAGTCCAGGCGCAGGTGAAACCCTGATAGCAATTGGCAGCTAGCTTCGGGCAACTAGCAAAACTCACAACGGTCTATGTCTCGGTTTGTGCACGATTACTCAGCTGGATGAGACCTCAAACGGGTTTGACTGGTCGCTAGTTGCTGCTTTAACCGGGCTGTAACACATGTCTGATAGCGTTGATCCCATGAAGCCAACCCAGCCCCTCGGCCAGCTTTCGAAGCCGGTTACGGCGATGTCGTCGCTGGCCAAGGTGGATGCTGGACGTACGGGGAATAAGCCGACGGCAGCTCTGGAGAAGATCCGGAACTGGTCTCCGCGCAGCAGCCGGATGCCGGATGAGGTGTTTCGCTGGATCATTCTTCTGAGTGCGATTTCGGTGTTTGTGATTGTTGTGCTGGTGGTCTGGGAACTAGTCGATAAGTCCCGGCTTTCTCTCCATCAATTTGGGCTTCATTTCTTCTACGGACACGACTGGGATCCCGTCAATGAGAGCTTCGGCGCCCTGCCGTTCATCTACGGCACCCTGGTGTCCTCCTTCCTGGCTTTGCTGTTGGCGGTTCCGCTGTCCATCGGAGTGGCTGTGTTCGTCACCGAGATGTGTCCGCAGCGCCTGCGTTCGTATATCTCGTTCCTGGTTGAGCTGCTGGCTGCGATCCCGAGTGTGATCTACGGTCTGTGGGGAATTTTCGTTCTTGCTCCTTTGCTTCGCGATTACGTTGAACCGTTTCTCGCGAAGACATTCGGTTGGACGGGATTGTTTGGGGGACCAATGTACGGCCTGGGTATGCTGGCGGCAGGCATCATTCTCGCCATCATGATTGTGCCCGTCATCGCGTCAATCACGCGAGAGGTGATGACAGCCGTTCCCCAGAACCAGCGTGAAGCCGTCCTTGCCCTGGGAGCCACGCGCTGGGAGATGATTCGGATGGGGGTGCTGCGCAACGCGCGCATCGGCATCGTTGGCGGCGTGATCCTTGGATTGGGTCGCGCGCTGGGCGAAACCATGGCGGTAACGATGGTTATCGGCAACACGCCCCAGATGGCGAAATCACTGTTTGCACCCGGCTATACGATGGCCAGTGTGATCGCAAACGAGTTCACCGAAGCCACGGGCGACATGTACCTGAGCGCACTGGTGGAGATCGGTCTGGCGCTGTTCATCGTGACGTTGATCGTCAACGCGCTCGCGCGATTGCTGGTCTGGAGTATCACCGGCGGAACTGCGAGGCCCAGTGCCTAATTCCTTGCCAGCGTCAACTTCGCAAAAAGTCAGTTTGTGGCGCCGCATGACGAACTGGGGAGCGACCGGCTTTGCTGTTCTGGCTGCGATTCTGGTGATCGTACCGTTACTCGCGATTTTCGTTTACCTGCTCATCAAAGGCATCGGGTCGGTCAACATCTCCTTTCTCACGCAGACTCCCAAGCCGCCCGGCGAGGTGGGTGGCGGCATGGCGAACGGCATTGTGGGTACGGGCTTGATCCTGGCCGTCGGCAGCGTTATCGGAATTCCGCTCGGTATCGGCTCCGGAATCTATCTGGCAGAGTACGGGCGTAACCGGTTCGGCGACCTGATTCGTTTTACGGCGGACGTGCTGAATGGGGTTCCGTCGATCGTGGTAGGCATAACCGTCTATTCCCTCATCGTGGTCCGGCAGAAGCATTTCTCCGCATTCTCGGGCGGCGTGGCGCTGGGGATCATGATGATCCCGACCGTAGCTCGCGCAACCGAAGAGATGCTCCTGATGGTCCCCAACGTGATCCGAGAGGCCGCCTATGGTCTCGGCATCCCCAAATGGCGGACCACGCTTTCCATCAGCCTGCGCACGGCCTCAGCCGGTGTGATCACGGGCTGCATGCTGGCATTTGCGCGTGTGGCCGGCGAGACCGCCCCGTTGCTATTCACCGCTTTCGGAAACCAGTTCTGGAACCTGAAGCTGAACCAGCCCACCGCTGCGTTGTCCTTGCAGGTTTACACCTATGCCATCTCTCCTTATGACGACTGGCATAAACAAGCCTGGGCCGGGTCGCTGATCCTGATCGTTCTGATCGTAGGTGCGGTTGCGGCGGTGCGTATCACTACCAGTCGCGGAAGATTAAAGGGAGCATAAGAGCTCGTATGGGTGTCGGAATCGAAGTGCGTGGACTGAATGCGTGGTATGGCAAGAACCAGTCGCTGAAGTCCATCGACATGATCGTGCCGGCCAATCATGTGACCGCTGTGATCGGTCCGTCGGGCTGCGGCAAGAGTACCTTCGTGCGCTGCCTGAACCGGATGCATGAGACGATTCCCGAAGCCCGCGCCGAAGGCTCCGTGAAAGTCGGCCAAATGGATGTGTACGGCAGCGGCTCCGATCCGGTGGAAGTGCGCCGCCGGATTGGCATGGTGTTTCAGAAGCCGAATCCGTTTCCCACGATGTCGATTTACGACAACGTCGCCGCCGGGCTAAAGTTGAACGGCTTCCGCCATCGCAAGCAAATGGATGAACTGGTGGAACGCTCGTTGAAGTTGTCGGCGTTGTGGGAGGAAGTGAAAGACAACCTGCACAAGAAGTCGGGAGCCAGTCTTTCCGGAGGCCAGCAGCAGCGGTTGTGCATCGCACGCGCACTGGCGGTCGAGCCCGAAGTCCTCCTGATGGATGAACCCGCTTCGGCCCTGGATCCTATCTCGACCAGCAAGATCGAAGAATTGATTTTTCAGTTGAAGCAGCACTATACCGTGGTCATCGTTACCCATAATATGCAGCAGGCGGCGCGTGTGGCCGAGCTTACCGGCTTCTTCCTAATGGGCAGCCTTATCGAGTACGACAAGACGGAGAAGATCTTTACCACCCCCGCCGACAAGCGGACGGAAGATTACGTGACAGGCAGGTTCGGATAATGCGAAGCCGCTTTCAGCAGGGATTGGACGAACTCAAAGAGAAGCTCCTGCGCATGGGAGGGCTTGCGGAGCAGGCCATCGACCGTGCGACCGAGGCTTATCGTACGCGCGACAGCAAGTTCTGTCAGATGGTATTGACTGGCGAGGCCGCCATCAACGACGCCGAACGCGAGATCGATGAACTGTCGTTGGATTTGCTCGCCATGCAGCAGCCCATGGCCGTGGATCTCCGCTTCATTCTCGCGGTGCTGAAGATCAATGCCGATCTCGAACGCGTCGGCGATCAGGCAGTCAACATCGCGCAGCGCGTGCTCGATCTGATCAGCGAACCGGAGATCCCTTTGCCGGTCGACATCCCGCGCATGGCCGACGGCGTGAGCACGATGGTCCAGCGCGCTCTGGAATCATTTCTCGATGGCAAGGCCGAAGTTGCCGAAGCCGTTCTGCAAATGGATGGCATCGTCGATCGCATGAAAGACGAATCCTTCGTTAATCTCGTGCAGAAGATGCACGATGATCCTTCCTGCACACGTCAGGCTCTCGACGTTCTACTGATCGCGCGCAATTTGGAACGCATCGCCGATCACGCTACCAACATTGCCGAGGATGTCATCTTCTGGGTGCGCGGCGCCGATGTCCGGCATGGCGGAGCCCACTATCGCGAGTAGCTAACTACTCGGAGATTTCTATCGAATGCGGAAATGCAAACGCAACTGCTTTTCCGGCCAGCTTCTTTTTAATCGGAGATTTTCCGCTCTGTAAACTTCCGCACTTCGATTTTCTTCCATGGCAAGCAAACGATGACCAGGACTCGAATGCCCGTTCGTCCAAGGCTGCCAGTTATCTAATTAAGCGAGTCACCTAGAAATTTAGTGGCTGATGTGGAGGGAAGCTCGATGCACAAGAAATCACTTCTATTGATTCTTGGTTTTACATTGACAATTCTTCAGGGGATGGCGGCGCAGAACAGTATGTCCGCGAGCAGCTCGCAATCCCGGAACTCGGCTGACGAGGGGAATACCTTTCGCCAAATTGAGGGCTGCCTGGCCTACAACGGCGTCAGTTACGTTCTGGCAGTAGTGAGTAATGGACCCAAGCAATATCGCGTGGTGGGTGGAGATACCACGGCGCTACACGGAAAAGTTGGACACACGGTAGAAATCGACGGACCGACAGGTAGAAACAACGCCCAAAGTATGGTTGAAAATTGGGACCAACGGGAAGCGACCACCGGTGTGGGGTGGTATACCATTACCGCAGATCACATCCGTGACGTGACCAGCAACTGCAGCTACTCAGGATTCGACCACCCATTAAGCCATGTTCATATGGACTAATGACTGACAAGCTAATCGCACGACGGCAAAGGCCCTGAAATCGCGCTCGTCCGCGCAACTTCAGGGCCAGCGTAGAATGTTAGGCCAATAACTAAGCCTGCTTGCGGGTTTTGTCCTGGTTCTGATCCCAATCGGACTGCGGAGTCTTCTGGCCGCCCTGCTGGTTCTGGCCACTCTGCTGGCCCTGCTTGTTGCCCTGCTGGTCCTGCTGCTTCTTCTGGTTGGGATCGTTCTGATTCTGCTGGTTCTGATTCTCCATCGTTAGCTCCCTGTAATACTTTAGTTAGTAACTCAAACACTAACTTTGATGGTTATCTCTCCTAACGGGATGTCTCCCCAGTCCCTCGCGCTTATTCGAAAGGCGAAAGCAGCAGGCATTCGGATCAGAGCTGCAGCCTGATTCGTAAGCATGCGCTACTCCGGATTTTGGATGAACAGTTATTTCCATGTTACGGCGGAGGTGCGCAGCGTTACCATAATCCGGGATAGTCACCACTTCGGGTGATAGCAGTCACTGCCAACTCGTGGTAATAGGACTGCAATTAGACCGGCCTCAATTAATGTTCGCCTGCTTGTTGGCGAACACCTTATCTCAGTACCGGCCCTAAAGAGTTAAACGGTTCGAGGAGGACCTCTATGAGTGCTGGAATCACTACCACGCCCGGCATCAAGACACCGGGTAACTACATCAACGACGCGATGGCGCTGGTAAAGGCCAAAAACCCAGCCGAACCCGAATTTCATCAGGCTGTCCAGGAAGTACTCGAGTCTCTACGCCTCGTGCTTGAGCGTCACCCGGAATACATCTCGGCCCGCATCCTTGAGCGCATTACCGAACCCGAGCGCGTCCTCATGTTCCGTGTGCCATGGTTTGACGACCAGGGCAACATCCAGATCAATCGCGGCTTCCGCATCGAGATGAACAGCGCCATCGGCCCCTACAAGGGCGGTTTGCGCTTCCATCCATCCGTCAATCTCGGCATCCTGAAGTTCCTCGCCTTCGAGCAGGTCTTCAAGAATTCGCTGACCACACTGCCCATGGGCGGCGGCAAGGGCGGATCGGATTTCGATCCGAAAGGGAAGAGCGATAACGAAGTCATGCGCTTCTGCCAGAGCTTCATGACGGAACTGTGCCGGCACATCGGGCCGGACACTGACGTTCCCGCCGGCGACATTGGCGTGGGCGGCCGCGAAATCGGCTACATGTTCGGCCAATACAAGCGCATTCGGAACGAGTTCACCGGAGTGCTGACGGGCAAGGGCCTGCACTGGGGCGGTTCGCTGATTCGTCCGGAGGCGACCGGCTACGGCTGCGTCTACTTTGCCGAAGAGATGTTGAAGACGCGTAAGGAGACGCTCGAGGGCAAGCTGTGCCTGGTCTCCGGCAGCGGCAACGTTTCGCAGTACACGGTGGAGAAGCTGCTCGATCTGGGCGCGAAGCCGGTGACGTTCTCCGACTCCGACGGCGCGATCTACGATCCCGACGGCATCACCCGCGAGAAGCTGGCGTGGGTCATGGAACTGAAAAACACCAAGCGCGGCCGCATCCGCGACTACGCCGACCAGTACAAGAAGGCGATCTTCATGCCGACCGATCTGAAGCTGGGCTACAACCCGCTTTGGAACATCAAGGCCGACTGCGCCTTCCCGAGTGCCACGCAGAACGAAATCAACGCCAAGGATGCCGCCAACCTGATCAAGAATGGTGTGACGGTGGTTGCCGAGGGCGCGAATATGCCGAGCACGCTGGAGGCTACCAAGCTGTTCCTGGAGGCGAAAGTCCTCTACGGTCCGGCGAAGGCGGCGAATGCGGGCGGCGTGGCCACATCGGGTCTGGAGATGTCGCAGAACAGCGCGCGTCTGAGCTGGACTCGCGAGGAAGTGGACCACAAGCTGCACAACATCATGATCGCCATCCACAAGACCTGCTTCGAGACCGCCGAAGAGTACGGCACCCCGGGCAATCTGGTGAACGGCGCCAACATCGGCGGCTTCCTGAAAGTCGCAAACTCGATGCTGGATCAGGGACTGGTGTAAACAGGTAGAGCGGCGCTTTAGCGCCGCGTCATCAACCTTACAAAAACGCCGGGCTTCAGCCCGGACATCATCGAATACGATGCGGGGTGGAGCGATCCACCCCGCGCTGTTTCGAGGCGGAAGAGTTGGGCCTTTGCGGTTGACGTCCCGAGCTTCAGCTCTGGGAATTGAGATCTAAAAACCAATCGCGGCTCCAGCCGCGGCACGGCAAAGGCAATGCTTTGATACGGCCCATCATTCCCCAATTCATCACACGCCTGTGTGACGAACTCGCTTGGTTTCGCCTGCGCGGCTGAGTAGAATTTAAGGTGGGAAGGATGAGGAGAAGTTGTGTCCGGGCAGCTTCTGACCACATCCTCCAGAGTGTGACTGAGTGATTCGACGTTCGAGTCGTTACCTCACCTGCCCGCCTCGCCTGCTATCGGACGATTCCAGACCAGCTCAGCCCCGAAATTTCAGCGCTAAGTCTCTGATCCGAAAGATTTTGACTGTAACTCTCATGGGCTCAAGATTTTGCCCAGCTCTGCTAGTGTTTTCAAGATTTTACGGGCCACAGGGGGGAGGGGGGCATACCTGCCCTACGGCCGGCGTATCCGGCCAGCGACAGCCTTGTGTCGTCCCACGGGGAGTCGATCCGCATCTTCCGCTTCCTCACCCAGCATTCCGCTTCGCTCCATGCTGGGCTGTCATGGCAAGCGCCCGGGGCGCTCGGGCGAATCGTGGTCAGCGCTCACCGTCTCGTGGTCGCCGCGGAACAGGCTGCCTCCCATGAGTACGCCGCGCTCCATTCCCGATCCCGCCCCGTCCTCCGAGCGCCTGTTCGAAGGCTTCGAGAATCTGATGCCGTTTCGTGTCAACGACATCTTGCTAGTCTCCAGCCTCTACGACTCTTTCATCCTGCGCGAAGACGGCAGGCTCAACGAGCTGCTGATCGGCGAATCGCTTGAGCTCAATCTGCACCAGGTTCCTGGAATTACACATGTTTCCAGCGGCGAAGAAGCCGTCGAGATGGCGCAGTCGCAGCGGCGCTTTAACCTCATCGTTACTAACCTGCAGGTTGGTGATATGGACGCCGCTCAACTCGCTCGCCACGTGAAGGCTGCTGGCCTCGATGTCCCCGTTGTCGTGCTGGCCTACGACTATCGCGAGATCCAGAACTTCATCGCCCGCAATCCGATCACCGACATCGACCGTATCTTCCTGTGGCAGGGCAACGCGCGCATCCTGCTTTCGATCGTCAACTACGTTGAAGACAAGCGCAACGCCCTGCATGACACCAAGGCCATGAACGTCCCCCTGCTTCTGCTGGTGGAGGACGACATTACTTATTACTCGCTCTTCCTGCCGGTGATTTACACCGAGATCATCAGCCAGTCGCGGCGTTTGTTGAGCGAGGCGTTAAATGTGGCGCACAAACTGGTTCGCATGCGAGCACGCCCGAAGATCCTGCTGTGCTCCAACTACGAGGAAGCTGAGCGAGAGGTCCTGAAGTACCGTGAATATTTGCTGGGCGTGATCTCCGATGTGGAGTTCCCACGCGCCGGCGAGTTGACCAGCGAAGCCGGTTTCGAACTCGCGCGTATGGTGCGCGAGACGGTACCCGATGTCCCGATTGTGTTGCAGTCCAGCCGCGCCGAATTCCTGGGCCGCGCGCATCAAGAGGGATTCTCCTTTCTTCAGAAGCGTTCCCCCACGCTGCTTGGCGATTTGCGCAAAATCCTGACGGAAGAGATGGGTTTCGGCGATTTTGTCTTTCGCGAGCCCAACGGCACGACCGAAGTGGCGCGAGCGGCCGACCTCAACGCCCTGGAGACATTGTTGCGCACCGTGCCGGAAGAGAGCCTTGCGTTTCACGGACAGCGTAACCACTTCTCGCACTGGCTGATGGCGCGCACCGAATTCGCACTGGCGCAGAAGCTGCGCCCGCGCACAGTGGCCGATTTCGGTAGCCTCGAAAACCTGCGTCGTGACCTGATCGATTCCATCGCCGAGTATCGCCGCGAGCAGAGCCAGGCACTGATTGGCGAATTCAATCCCGCGACGTTTCAGCCGAGCGAAACGTTCTTCCTTCAGATCGGCGGCGGCTCGCTTGGCGGTAAAGCGCGTGGCTTGGCTTTCATTCGCCACATCCTGCGGCAACGCGGCATCGCGCGCAGCTTCCCCGGAATTCGCATCACGGTGCCGCCTACGCTTGTCCTTACGACAGAAGTCTTCGATCGCTTTCTCAACGACAATGATCTGCTCGACTTCGCCATTCATAGCGAAGATGACGCCGAAATCACGCGCAGGTTTTTACAATCAACCTTCCCGATTTCTCTGCTCGACAACCTGCTCGCGTTTCTCGAGGGTGTGCACTACCCGCTTGCCGTTCGCTCGTCCAGCTTGCTGGAAGATTCGCAGTATCAGCCGTTCTCAGGCGTGTACGAGACCTTCATGCTTGCCAATTCCAATCAGGACATCCAGCTTCGTCTGGAGCAACTGCTGGAAGCGATTAAGTTGGTGTACGCCTCCACCTTCAGCCAGCATTCGAAGGCTTACGTGCGAGCGACTCCGTATCGCCTGGAAGAAGAGAAGATGGCAGTCGTGTTGCAGCAGGTGGTTGGAGCCACCCACGCTAACCGCTTCTATCCTGATTTTTCCGGCGTGGTGCGCTCGCGCAATTTCTATCCGATGGGTCATATCACCGTCGCTGACGGCTTCGCGGCAGTGGCGCTTGGGCTCGGACGCGCCGTGGTCAGCGGAGGCAAGTGCCTGACCTTCAGCCCGCGCCATCCGCAGCACCTGGTACAGTTTTCGTCGGTGGAAGATGTGCTGGCCAACTCCCAGACCGAGTTCTGGGCGTTGGAACTGGATCACACGGCAGACTCTACCGATCCCTTAATTAGCCTGCGCGAAGTTTCCTTCGGATTGAATGTCGCCGAGCGAGACGGCACGCTGCAGATGCTGGCCTCGACCTATTCCGTGGACAATCATGCTGTTTACGATGGACTTAGCCGGCCGGGCGCGCGAATTGTGAGCTTCGCGCCCATCCTGAAGCACGGACGTTTCCCATTGCCGCAACTGCTGGACCGCCTGATGACGACCGGCGAGCAGGCATTGGGACGTCCGGTAGAGATTGAATTTGCCGTACGACTGCCGCAGAGGGAGGGCGAGCCGGCGAACTTCGGTTTCCTGCAGCTGCGGCCTCTTGTGCTCTCGCGCGAAGGTGAAGACATTCGCCTGGAAGAAGTCGATCCACAAAGACTCATCTGCCAGAGTTCCGTTGTGCTGGGCCACGGACGCATTCAGGATTTACGCGATGTAATTGTCGTCGACTCGCATCGCTTCGAGCGTCCACGCAGCAGGGAAGTCGCGCAGGCGGTCGCGCATTTGAATGCCAAGCTCAGCGCCGAGAACAGGCCATACCTACTCATCGGCGTCGGGCGCTGGGGGTCGACCGATCCCTGGCTCGGCATTCCGGTTGCATGGGACCAGATCTCGGGCGCGCGCGTGATCGTCGAGTCGGGCTTCCGCGATTTTCGCGTCGCTCCCTCGCAGGGAAGTCACTTCTTCCAGAACCTCACCGCCTTCCAGATCGGCTACTTCACCGTCAACCCTGATGCCGGTGAAGGCTTTATCGATTGGCAGTGGCTGAGCGACCAGCCGGCCGTCGAAGAACTCGATTGCGTTCGTCATCTGCGCTTCGAGTCGCCGATCGTAGTGATGATGAACGGCAAAATCAGCCGGGGAATGATCTCGAAGCCGGAGAGCTCATTGTGATTCGTGAACACCGAATCGCCGCCTTGTGCGATCCCAGGAATCCGCGTCGAGTGGATCGCCAGCAAATGCTGGAGGAAGTAGCGAAGTTGGTCCGCAAACCCGGATTGCAGCTGGATGAAACGACGCCCCTGGTAAGCTCCGGGCTCGTTGATTCGATGTCTGGTCGATTTGCTTCTGAAGCTGGAGGACGTGACCAACAGCGCATCGCTTATCCTGGCCGATCGAACGCGTGGGCAAGCCGAGAAAGCAATTATGCCCCGCGTCTTCGAGCAACTCGCGTTTACGGGATTCCTGCTGCTCCCGCGTCGGGCTGCGTCGGCGAGTTTACGGTTGCGGAAGCGGTGGCGTAACGACGATACTGCTCAGACCAAGATGTTACGGCGGCCGCTATACCAGCGGTGGCGCGAGTTGTTCCGCATCCCAAGTTGATACGCCAAAAGTCCCAGGAGGCGGGCATGTTCAAAGGTTTTCGTGAGTTTGTTCTTCGTGGCAACGTGGTTGATTTGGCCGTAGGTGTGGTGATCGGCGCTGCCTTCGGCACGGTGGTGACTGCCTTTGTCAAAGACCTGCTTACCCCGGTTATCGCGGCTCTGGTGAAGAAACCGGATTTTTCCGGAATGGCCTTCGAGGTGAACGGAGCCAAGTTCCTCTACGGCGACTTCATCAATGCGCTCATCTCTTTCCTGCTGGTCGCGGCCGCGGTTTATTACTTCGTCGTTCTTCCGGTCAACGCGCTGATGAAGCGGTTTGAGAAGCAAGCTCTGCCCGATAAGAAGAAATGTCCGGAGTGCCAGAGCGACATTCCCATTGACGCGCATCGCTGTGCATTCTGCACTCAGCCGGTATAGCAGCGGCCGGATCACGCTGCGCTCGGATCTTTCAAGTGCGACTTTGTCAGCTTCGGATTCAGTACGGCGCGTTTCTTCCACAGTGTGTAACCGAACCAAGTGCCGTAAAAGAAGGCCAGCAAGACCAAGGCCGCGGTAATGCCGATGCTTTTGTTGATGCCTGTGATCCGGCAAGCCACGTAGAAGTCGCCGCAAATTCCGAGCGCGAGAAACGCCATCGCGCCCAACAGCAGGCGTGCAGTAATGTGGGCCAGCATCTCGCTGTCCTCGCCTTGCTCTACGATACGGTGATAAGCGGCTGGTGTGATCAACAGAATGGTCGAGATGGCGACAGCCACCAAGCTTGCGAGGTGTAGCAGCTTCCAGGCTTGCGGGATTTTGTAGAACTCGGTCATCCACATGATGATCAACTGAAAGCCAAGCAGGGCCTGAGCTCCGGGCAACACCACGCGACACTCGATGAGGACCTGCTTGACTCGAGTAGTGAGATCCGTTTTCTGCTCTGCACTCATATCAATTTCTTTCAATGGATCGAGGACCGCGTACAATTGAATTCCGCCCAGCTTGCGTCGACGCGCTGCGATCTCCACTCCATACCAGCAGATAAGGGTAAGCATCAGCACGCCTCCGCTGAGAACTGCCGATCCCGCGTTTCCCAGCACCCAATGCGCTCCCAGATAGAAGCTCAGACCAATCGAGAGGGCGAACGGCAACAATCCGGCCGATACGGTCATCGTCGCCATTCGGTGCAGGTGCGCGGTATTGCGTCCGTGCAGCACAATGCGGTGATACGGCACGGGAATTATGAGCACACCGAAACCCACCAGCATCAATGCCAGAGCTACCAGTTGAATTTGCTGTGTCTGAGCAGACATGCGGCTAAAGCCAGGCTCGAAGAATCCGCGAAACCCGAAGCCGATGAGAATTTGTATTCCCAATACCAGAATCCTGGTTTCGTTAAGTGCATTCTCGATTTTGTCCTTCAGTGAGGCCACTTGTGTTCGTGACAAATTCGTTACTAAGTGAGGTAGGATTCCGGGCCTGCCCGGATGAGTTGTTCGCAAGCTATTGTGGATATCGGCAACTGACCGCTAAGTTGCTGAACTATTGGCGGTTATCCGCAATCAAGAACATCGAAATCGAGCTTCATCTATGATAAACTGTTTATGGGTCATGGGCCGCCTAAGTTACTGAAATTCCTAGTACATATGGAGTATCTGTCGAGTTAATGCTCGGCGGCCTCGATCCCGGTGAAAAGCGGCAATCGGTTGACCACGCCGGTTGCTTACGAATGGAGCAGGATGCCCTCGAAAGATTCCCAGTCGGCCGCTGCGGCGGCCCCTGACAACGGCAACAACAAGCTCAACGGTGTTTCCGCCGATAAGCCTTCCAGCAAGGGCGTCAAGAACGGCAACGGCAAGCCCGATGGAGAGTACAACGCCGACTCCATCAAGGTCCTTGGCGGCATGGAAGCGGTGCGCAAGCGTCCCGCGATGTACATCGGCTCGACGGGCGAGATGGGACTGCATCATCTTGTTTACGAAGTTGTCGACAACTCAGTGGATGAAGCGTTGGCCGGATTTGCCGATCGCATCGACGTGACCATTCACATCGATGATTCGATCACGGTCGTTGATAACGGTCGCGGCATTCCTACCGATGAGATGGACGTGGACGGCGAGCGTCTGCCCGCAGCGCAAGTCGTGATGACCGTGCTGCACGCGGGCGGCAAGTTCGACAGTTCCACTTATAAAGTTTCCGGCGGTCTTCACGGCGTCGGCGTTTCCTGCGTGAATGCGTTGAGTCACCTGCTGGAGCTGGAAATCTGGCGCGACGGCGCGGTATTCGAGCAGACGTACTCCAAGGGCGAGCCTACCTCCAAGCTGAAGAAGACCGGCACGACCAAGAAGCGCGGGACCAAAGTTCACTTCGTCCCGGACAAAGAGATCTTCACCGTCACCGAGTACAACTACGACACGCTGGCGCAGCGCCTGCGCGAATTGGCCTTCCTCAACAAGGGGCTGCTGATCACGCTGGCCGACGAACGCACCACAGATCCGAAGACCGGTGAGTCGAAGAAGGCGGAGTTCAAGTACAACGGCGGTATCGCGGAATTCATAAAGCACCTGAACCGCGGCAAGGCTGTACTGCACGATAAGCCGATTTACATGGAGTGGGCCGATGACGCAAGTAAGGCGCCTACGACTGGAGTGAGTGACAACGCGCGTTACGGCAACATCCAGATGGAAATTGGCTTGCAGTACAACGATGGCTATTCGGAATCTGTATTCAGCTTCGCCAACAACATAAATACGGTGGATGGTGGCACGCACCTGCAAGGATTTCGTACTGCATTGACCCGCACCATCAATGCTGCGGGACAGAGCCTCGGGTTATTCAAAGACGTAAAGGAAAACTTGAGCGGGGACGATGTGCGCGAGGGTTTGGTCGCCGTCGTCAGCGTGAAGTTATCGCAACCGCAGTTCGAAGGTCAGACCAAGGGCAAGCTCAACTCTGACATCGCAGGCAATGTTCAGGCTTTTGTAAATGACAGACTCGGAGCCTTCTTAGAACAGAATCCTGCCGTAGCGAAGAAGATCATCAACAAGGCGATCGAGGCGGCGCGTGCCCGTGAGGCTGCGCGCAAAGCCCGCGACCTCACTCGCCGCAAGGGTGCGCTGGATGGCGGGGGCCTGCCGGGTAAACTCGCTGATTGCTCCGAGCGGCAGCCGGAGCGCTGCGAAGTCTATCTAGTCGAGGGAGAGAGCGCAGGCGGCACAGCCAAGCAGGGACGCGATCGCCGCTTCCAGGCGATTCTGCCGCTGAAGGGCAAAATTCTCAACGTAGAGAAGGCGCGCTACGACAAGATGCTGGGCCACGAAGAAATTCGTGCCATGATCACGGCCCTGGGCACCGGCATCGGCAAAGACGACTTTGACATTTCGAAGCTGCGTTACGGCAAGATCATCCTGATGACGGACGCCGACGTGGACGGCTCGCACATTCGCACGCTGCTGCTCACGTTCTTCTTCCGCCACATGCAGGAGCTGATCAAGCGTGGCAACGTCTACATCGCGCAGCCGCCCCTCTACCGCATCAAGAAGGGCAAGTTCGAGCAGTACATCAAGAACGATGCCGAACTGGTGAAGGTCATGGTGAAACGCGCCGCCGACGGCATCGTGGTGCGCTACGGCGAAGGTGCGGCCGTGCTCGAGGGCGCTCCACTGACCAAGTTCATGACCACGCTGAACGACTTCATCGGCTTCTACGACAAGGTTGACAAGCGTATTCGCGATCAGAAGATTACCGAGCTGCTTTCTCGCGCCGATCTGATCAAGCGCGTCGACTTCGAAGGCGACAGCAAGAAGCCGCCGCAAAAGCTGGCCGCGCTGCAGAAAGCTCTCAAGGCGGTTGCCAAGGAACGCGAGATTAAGGAAGTGAAGGAGCCGCGATTCGAGGAAGAGCACAGCCTGTGGGAGCTGGCTTACGTCAACTCGCAGGGCGCCGAGCACGTCATCAACTGGGAGCTGGCCTCAACGCCGGAGTACCGGCAGATGATGTCGAAGTACAAGCAGATCGAGCAGTACATGCAGCCCCCGTATTTCGTCGAGCCGCTAAAGAAAGAGGGCAGCAGCACGAACGGTACTGAGGAACTGAGCGACGCCGCTAAAGCCGACCAGGAAAAGGCCGAGCAGAAGGCTCCGCGAGTCTCGAAGCGCAAGACCGAAGCCGTAACGGTGGAGAAGAGCTCGCCGCGCGATCTGTTCGACTACGTCTTCAACGAAGGCCGTAAGGACTACGACGTGCAACGCTACAAGGGTCTGGGCGAGATGAGCTCCACCCAGCTGTGGGACACCACCATGGATCCTGAACGCCGTACGCTGCTCTCAGTGAAGCTGGAAGACATCACCGAGACCGAGACGATCTTTACCACGCTGATGGGCGAGGACGTCGAGGCGCGCCGGAAGTTCATCGAAGAGAATGCGCTGGATGTGAAGAACCTGGACATCTGAGGACGCTGTAACATTCTTCAAGGGACGCCGTCGGCGTCCCTTTTCCGCCGACGGCAAGCTTTCGCGTCCAGCCCCGCCGCCGTGTTACAACAAAAGCGCATGTCGATTTCCTCTCTGCCCTCTCGTCTTGGTGCACCGCAGATTATTACCATCGTTTTGTTGCTCATTTTTGCCGGGCAATGCGTCTGGTTCATGGCACATATTCCGCTGTCGGCGATGGAGGGCGTGTATGTGGAGGCGGGCCTGCTCCACCTCGAGGGTCTGACGAACGCCAACACTCCGCAGCACAGCGCGCTGGTGCCCTTGATGGTTGGTCTGGCTGCGCGCATGAGCGGCGCTGAGAAGCATGTCGAAGAGTTCAACGACTACCGCATGATCATGCGACTGCCATTTCTGATCGCGGGCGTGTTGCTGGGAGCGTCGTTGTGGTACGTGGCGCGTCGTCTCTATGGAAACACCGGCGGATATGTCGCGCTGCTGCTCTATAGCTTCTCTCCGCTGACCATCGGCTCAGCCAGCGAGATCGGCCCCGCTGTAGTGGGCGCATGGGGAGGCTTTGGCCTGATCTTCACCAGCATTGCGGTGGCCCATACCCTTTATGCTCCGCGCGAAGTGGTGCTGTGGAACTGGCGCCGCATCCTGCTGATGGGTCTTTCTATCGCGATCTGTGTCGGAGCGCAGTTCTCTTTCTGGGTGTTGCTTCTGCCGGCGCTGCTGTTCATGTTGTGGGTGGGACATGTGCGCCCGGGAGCAGTACTGGTAATTTTCAGCGCGGCCTGTGTCGTGGCAGCAATCGTCCTTTGGGCCTTCTACGGATTTCGTCCCGTCGCCTTCGTACATGCCCTGAAGCGCGCGAGCTGGCTGGAGATCGGCTCGAGGCAAAACGTCAGCCCGGGAATGTCGTGGCTGCTGCACAGCCTATTCCTGGATCACGGGTTGGGCTCGCTGATCCTGGTGGCAGTCACACTGGTGGCCTTTATTGTCTGGAAACGCACCCGCTTTTTTGGGACGGCCGCTCCGCTGCTTGTGACATTGTTACTTTTAAGTCTCGCAGTGCGCATGCAGTTTTCGGGAACATTCTTTCTCATTCTGGGATTGCCCTTCCTGTTGTTGTTTATCGCCGGAGTTTCGGCTGATCTGCTGGAAAGCCGCTATGCCCTCGCTTTCAACGCCATCATCTTTGGCGCCCTCATCGCCAACGTCATGATTGAGGTCTACGACCTTGCAAATCTTACTTCCCGAACCCACTAAAAACTTTCCCGCATCTAAAGGGTTGGAATACACTGAGGGCATCATGCAGAGCGAGGGCCAATCCGCAAGGCCGATCGTCGGGCATTCAGCGCGAAACCTCTTCATCGCTATCGTTGCTTTCGCCGTACTTGTGGCATTCCCCGCGGCCGCACAGGTCTACATTCATCCGCCCACCACGACGCAGGTCGGTGGGCATTTTCTTGCGCCACCGCCGAGCGTTACCTCGGTGGGAGGCATGCACATGCCGCCCCCATTGCCGAGTGTTACCTCCATTCCGAACTATGGATACAAGCCAGGCGCAGGCGGCTATCACAATGGACGCTACGGTCGTTACAACAATGGTTATGTCGGTGGCTGGGCTTATTCCATTCCGTACTATTATCCGGTCGATAATTCGGCCTATGGTTACGATTACGTAGGAGCCGGTGGTCCCGACTTGTACTCGGGACCCCCGCCGGGACCCTACGATCCTTCTCTTCACATCGTCGCGGAGCAGCCGCCGGCGAATCTATATGGTCCCGCTGACCCCCCGCAGTCTCAAGCGTATGTGGCGCCTCCTCCCAAGCCGCTGCCCGACGACAAGCCGGGCGATCCGACTGAGTTGGTCTTCCGCAACGGCCGCCGTGCGGAAGTGAATAGCTACGCCATCATGGGGGATGCAATTTACGTCTTCGATCAGGGGCGGAAGAAGATCGCGCTGACGGAGCTTGATATTCCTGCTACTGTGAAAGCGAACGACGACCGCGGCGTGCAGTTCCGTCTGCCGACACCTGATAAGAAGGCGGCGAGCACTCCGAGCGCAGCCCCGAACTCTACGCCCAAGCAGGGTTCCACGCCGAGCAGTTCCGGCAACCCTCCGAATGTAGCCGCCATAATGCCGTAGGCATTGTTGTCGGCTCGTCGGCCTGACGGCCGCCTCGCGAAGCCAAAATAAGGATCCATGGCGGCACGCCTGAAGGCGTCCCCTTTCAAAGCAGGACTGCTCAAAGCAAGGTCTGCTCAACGCTAAACTGCTGAAAGCGAGACCTGCACCACACTGACGATAGCTCCGCTCTTCCAGCTCCGTTTACAATAACTGCGTGCATAAGTTCTTCGACAATCCGGCCCAGCGGATTGCGCCCTCGGGCGCTCGCGTGCCCGCGTCCGTCTCAATCGGTGGAGTCGAAGTGCGCCCCGCTACCGTGCTCGCGCCTATGGCAGGCGTCACCGACACGGTCTTTCGCCGCTTCATCCGCAACCTTGGCGGCTGCGGCCTGATGATGACCGAGTTCACTTCGGCGGACGGCATCGTCCGTCACAAGGACAAGAAGGCCAAGCAGTACCTGACGTTCTATGGCAATGAGCACCCGATCTCGGCACAGCTGTTCGGTAGCGATCCCACAACCCTGGCCGACGCTGCGCGCGTGGTGCAGGATCTCGGCTTCGACTTGGTGGACCTGAACCTTGGCTGCCCGGCCAAAAAGGTCGTCAAGTGCAACGGGGGCTCAGGACTGCTGCGCGATCTGCCGCTGATCAAGAACATCTTTGAGTCTGTCCGTGCAGCGGTAACGGTCCCGTTCACGGTGAAGTTCCGGGCCGGCTGGAGCGACAAGGAAGTCGTGCACGTCAATCTCGCCAAGATGGCCGAGGATTGCGGACTTGCGGCAGTTGCATTACATGCCCGCACTCGCGAGCAGGGTTACAGCGGCCAGGCGAATTGGGAGTGGATCGCTGCGGTGAAGGACGCTGTAAGGATTCCAGTTATCGGCAATGGAGACGTGCGTTCGCCCGAAGATGCCGCCGCAATGGTGGCTCAAACAGGTTGCGATGCTGTGATGATCGGACGCAGCGCTGCGTCGAATCCGTGGATCTTCCGCCAGATCGAGCAATACACGCTCACCGGCGCATACGATCTGCCGAGCGATGCCGACCGATATGCCATGATCCGCACGTACTTCGCAATGCTGGTGGACGAGAAGCGGGGAGGCGAGGAAGGCAAGATGAAGCAGTTCGCGTCCTGGTTCACGCACGGCGTGCCGCACGGGGCGCATCTTCGCAAGGCTGTGTACGAGTCAAGGACGAGCCAGCAAATCCTTGACGCTGTAGATCGTTTCTTTGGAGAGTTATTGAACGGAGCCGCGACGAATCCGTATTCGCAACCGACGGAAGAGGCTCTGTCGGCCTGAGCTGCTACCGCTGCCGAAAATCGTGTCGCCCCTCAAGGGACCTGGAATCATTTTCTAGCCGAAACTTGGGGCTTCCGTCTAAGCTAACTTCACAGCCGCTGCTTTGCGGCTGGATTCGATGCGGTGGCATGCTTTCTGCCGTACCGAAGTTAATTGGCGGTCGCTGTGTCAATTTTCGACAGCGTCCAAGGTTGATATGCTGCCGGTAGTCCTGCGGTCGTTTGATACTATGGCGTGCAACGAGGAGGCAACTTATGCCGCATTGCACCAAGTGCGGGACGGAAGTTGGCGCCACTGCCCAGTTCTGCCCGACGTGCGGTCAGCCGCAGCCGACACCGCCGGCTTCCATTCCACCGGTCGCCGCCAGGCCAAACGGCATGACGGAGAATACCGCTGCGGCCCTCAGCTATGTTTTGGGATGGATCACCGGTGTCATCTTCTTCGTTATCGATAAGCGGCCCTATGTGCGCTTTCACGCCGCGCAGTCCATTGTCACTTTCGGCGGCCTGCACATCATCCGGATCGTGCTGGCGATGATCTTCGGCGTCGGCTTTCTCTTCGGTGGCTATCATCACCACATGGGATACGGGGGATGGGGCAGCTTCGGTCTGGGTCTCGGTTTATTGAGCATATTCTCGCTGCTGACATTCGTCCTCTGGATTGTCTGCATTGTCAAAGCCGCTTCGGGATCCCGCTTTGCGCTGCCCATTGCTGGACCGATTGCGGAGAACATGGCCCGGTAAAGTCTGCTGACATTTAAGGGCGCCACCCGCTGGCTGACCTAGGGAGACCTAAAAGAGCATCAGCCAAATGGCAGCAAATCGTTAGAAAGCTGCCGCAACAGGCTTGGCGGCGCAGGGTAGCGTGGTATTATGCAGACGCATAGGGCAGTCCGCAGAAGGTAGCTGTGGGTCTTCTGAAGTGACTTGGCGCCGGTGCGACAGGGTGCGGCGCTTCCGAGGGGCGATCGTTTAGAGCGTGCCAAGTGAAAAACAGGTCCGATGGTCACAGCTGAGGGTGGGCATTACTGTCCTCGTCGCCCTGATCACGCTGGCGATCCTGATCTTCCTGATGACCGGAACCACCGGTCTGTTCACCAAGAAAATTATTGTCCGGTCGTATGTCGATAATGCGGGTGGCCTGCGCGTTGGCGCTCCGGTGCGCCTGGAAGGCGTAGACATCGGTAACGTCACCGGCATTCGCGTGGTCGCCGAGCCGGCTCATCCCGCCGATCCCGTCCAAATCACCATGAAGATCACCACCAAGTACGAGCAGAGTATGGGCACCGCTTGTCAAGTGCTGCTCACTACCGCAGGCGTGCTGGGTGAGGTTTTCATCGATCTGGATTGCCGGCAGGCCAAAGGCGCTCCCCTGACGACCGGCTCCATTCTCGCTACGAAGGATGTTCCGCAATTTCAGGATGTGGTGCGAGCCAGTCAGGGCACACTGCAGAACCTCGATATCCTGCTCAAACGTGTGGACGACATCGTCTCTTATATCCAGAGCGGCAAAGGTTCGATTGGCAAGATCATCTACGACCCGTCGCTCTTCGATCGTGCCAATGCCACGGTCGGCCAGTTGCAGCAGATTACGAACCAGATCAATTCGCCGAATGGCACTATCGGCAAACTGCTCAACAGTGAGGAACTCTACAATAAGCTGAACGGTACGGTCGACAACCTCAACAAGATCATCGATGAAGTGAACGCCGGCAACGGAACCGTCGGCAAGTTCCTGAAAGATCCGGCGCTGTACGACAACGCGAACAAAATGGTCGCCGGCGGCAATCAGCTCATCTCCGACATCAACGCGGGCAAGGGCACGCTGGGCCTGCTTACCAAAGACCAGGCCATGGCCCAGAAGATTGATAACACCATCACTCGGATAAACAATATCGCCGACCGCCTCGATAAGGGCGAGGGTACCGCCGGCAAGTTCCTGAAGGATCCGGCGCTTTACGACAATACCAATGACCTGCTGGTGGAAACCCGCAACCTGATCAAGGCCGTTCGCCAGAATCCGAAGAAGTACCTCACCATCTACCTGAAGATCTTCTGATCACCGGATCTCTGGTGAATCCCGCAGAACAACATCTGTACGAACTTGAGCGCCAGGGCGGTGCTGTCATACTCCGCCTGGTTTCCACCGATAGCACCAATCGCCTGACCCGAGCGCGCGTGACCGCGCTGACAAATGTCATCGAAGAACTCGCGACCCAGCCACCGTCGCGCCTGATCATTACCGGCAACACACATTTTTTCTCCGCTGGAGCCGATCTCAACGAAATCGCCGCACTCACCGGCCCCGAGGCGTTTGGCTTCGCGCACATGGGTCAGCGCCTGATGAGCGCGGTGGCAACATTTCCGTCTACGACCATTGCTGCGGTCCAGGGCTACTGCATGGGCGGCGGACTAGACCTTGCCTTGGCCTGCCGGCATCGCATCGCCGGGCCGCACTCTCTCTTCGGACATCGCGGTGCTGCGCTAGGGCTCATCACGGGATGGGGAGGCACGCAACGACTGCCGCGGCTGATCGGCAAAGGCCGCGCCCTGCAGATGTTTCTAGCGGCGGAGAAGGTACGCGCTCCGCAAGCCCTCCAGATCGGCCTGGTGGATGCGATCGCCGACGACCCTATGGAGGCCGCATTGAATCCGCCGCATCATTCGGCGGTATCATCTTCCTGATGCCCGCTCCCCTTCCATCTGGCGATCAGAAGCTGGTACAGATCATCGACGCGGCTCTGGCTGACACCGCCCGCCGCAGCGGAGAGTGGCTGGTCTGCAAGCTGGGATGCACCCAGTGCTGTATCGGCGTCTTCGCCATCAACCAACTCGACGCGCTACGCCTGCAACATGGACTCGCCGAACTCGTGGCCGACGATCCCGCACGGGCAAGGCGAGTGAAAGAACGCGCGCTAGCCTCGGCTGCGCGGCTCAAAGATGAGTTTCCCGGCGATGCGCAGACAGGCATCCTGGAGGAAAGCGAAGAGGCTGCCGTCCGCTTCGAGCACTTCGCTAACGATGAGCCCTGTCCGATCCTCGATCCCGCAATCGGCGGTTGCGACCTATATTCTTCCCGGCCGATGACGTGTCGCGTCTTCGGTCCTCCGGTTCGATCGGAAGAAGGCTTGGGCGTCTGCGAGCTTTGTTATCACGGCGCGACGGAAGAGGAGATCGCCGCTTGTGAGATGCCCGTCGATCCCGATGGGCTGGAAGAGGAACTGGTGGACGACCTTCGCAAATGCGGGCACGTTGGGAAGACTATCGTGGCCTTCGCTATCTCCGTGTCGCCCCCGGTTCGTTAGCCAGAAGCAGCTTCGTTGTCCGATTGCTGCTGATTCCGGCGCCTGCTGTTTAGTAGACTCCGGGAACTATGCGCAACTTTTGCGCGAGCAGAGGGCAGAGTTCCGCATTCGCATATATTTAGTGCGGCAGCCGAATTGCAAGTGCCCACGGATCATTACTGTGGGGTGATTTATGCGGCTGCGTCTAGCTGTTGGCACTCACTTTCTGCCTGGCAGTCACTCCCGCCATCGCCCAGAATGACCTCTACGACAACGGACCGACCGATGGCCAAGAAGTCGGCTGGACAATGAATTTCGGCTTTACCGTCAGCGACCAGTTCACCCTAGGCTCTGATTCGACGATAAACGGCATTAACTTTGTAGCTCATTTGTTTCCCGGTGATGTGCTGGAAACGGCTGAAGTCTCGATCACCTCCAGCGAATTTGGGGGCACGAGCTACTTCGATCAAACCGTCAGCTTCACGCAAGTGGGCACCTGCTTCGAGAATCAATTCGCCTTCAACGTCTGTACCGAGAGCGGTACCTTCGGTGCCGTGCGGCTGAACGCCGGCAGCTACTGGCTGAATTTGCAGAACGCGGTCGTCAACACGGGTGATCCAGTCTATTGGGACCAGAACAGCGGTCCGTCGCTCGCTTCTGAGAGCTCCGCGGGAACGATTCCGTCCGAGTCATTCACGATACTTGGCAGCAGCAAAACGGGAACCGGCACAACGCCCGAACCCAGTAGCCTGATGCTGTTCGGCTCGGGAATCTTTGGATTGGGCGCCCTCTCGCGCCGCACCCTGGTCTAATCTCCCCTGCCAGCGCCTTCGTGATCACGCGAGGGCGCTTTTTCCAGCCGACGGCTACCTGGTTTGCGCAGCCTCGCCTCCCTGCTTTATCGTGGATGGTTTGCTCCGTGAACCTATGACTGACCAACCACACCATCCCGGTTCTCCGTTCGAGACCAAGATCAAGTCGGACTCCTCGCGCTTTGAACGCAACCAGAGAGCCGCCGCCGACCTGGTGGGCCAGATTCGCAATGATGAAGACATCATCCGGCAGGGCGGCGGCGAGAAGGCCATCGAGTCGCAACACAAGAAGGGCCGCCTTACCGCGCGCGAACGGATTTCCCTGCTGATTGACCCGGATACGCAATTCTTTGAACTCGGTGCGTACGCAGCTTGGGGTATGTACGAGGAGTGGGGCGGAGCGCCTTCGGCCGGCGTCGTCACTGGTCTGGCCCGAGTGCATGGCCGGCTGGTGATGCTCATCGTCAACGACGCGACAGTGAAGGCGGGCGCATTCTTTCCGATGACGGCGAAGAAGGTCATACGCGCGCAGAATGTCTCGATCGAAAATCACATTCCCACGATTTACCTGGTCGACTCCGCCGGTGTCTTCCTGCCGTTGCAAGAGGATGTGTTCCCCGACACCGACGACTTTGGCCGGGTATTCCGCAATAATGCGGTGATGTCCGCGATGGGTATTCCGCAAATCGCGGCAATCATGGGCATGTGCGTCGCCGGTGGCGCCTATCTTCCGCTCATGTGTGATCACATCCTGATGACCGAAGGCAGCGGTTTATTTCTCGCTGGACCGGCGCTGGTACAGGCAGCAATCGGCGCGAAATACACCGCAGAAGAGCTGGGCGGCGCCAAGATGCACTCGCAGATCAGTGGGACAGTCGATTTCCGCGAGCCTAACGATGAGAGCTGTATCGCACGGATTCGCCTCCTGGTAGATAAGATGGGCAAACGTCCTCAGGGCGTCTTCGACCGCAAAGAAGCGGCAGCGCCGCGCTACACGGCCCAGGACGTTTACGGCATTGTCGACAGCGATCCAGCGCGCCAGTACGATATGCGCGAGATCATTGCGCGCATCGTTGATGACAGCCAGTTCAGTGAGTACAAATCGGAGTACGGAGAGACGCTGCTCTGTGCTTACACCCGCATTGGCGGCTTCGCCGTCGGCATCGTCGCCAACCAGAAAACCCACGTGCAGCAGGTTGACCATGCCGGCAACAAGCGCATGGAATTTGGTGGCGTGATTTACACAGAGTCGGCAGAGAAGGCCGCCCGCTTCATCATGGATTGCAACCAGAACCTGGTTCCGCTCGTCTTTCTACATGACGTCAACGGCTTCATGGTCGGCCGTGACGCCGAGTGGAGCGGCATCATCCGCGCAGGTGCGAAGATGGTGAACGCCGTATCGAATTCGGTGGTGCCGAAGATCAGCGTGATTATCGGCGGCTCGTTCGGTGCGGGCCATTACGCCATGTGTGGGAAGGCCTACGACCCGCGCTTCGTCTTCGCCTGGCCGACAGCCAAATACGCCGTTATGAGCGGTGCATCGGCGGCCAGCACTCTGGTGGAGATCAAGCTCAAGCAACTGGAACGCGGCGGCAAGAAGCTGGGAGAGGAAGACAAGAAGAAGCTGTACGACGAGGTGAAGGCCACCTACGACGAGCAGATGGATCCTCGCTACGGCGCCGCGCGTCTGTGGATTGATAAGATCATCGATCCGGCCGAGACGCGCCAAGCGATCCTCACTGCGCTGGAAGCGGCGTCGCTGAATCCCGACGTGCCGAAGTTCAGTGTGGGGGTTCTGCAGACCTAGGAAGAGGCGCTTTCGCTGTCGCATTTCGTTTTCGTTGACCAGGATATGTCGTACGGGAAGATTTGTGAGATGTTACGCCGAACCGGGCAAACCACTATGAATTGTCATCCCGAGCGAAGCCGAGGGATCTGCGGTTCGTCGGCATAAGACAGAGTTTCCTCCCTATCGCCAATTTCGGGCGACAAGGATGGACCCGATTCGGGCTAATGGCTGATTCAATCAAACTCGTTGAATGTCCACGCGATGCCTGGCAAGGCTTGCGCGGCCAGATTCCCGCATCTATCAAGGTCGAATACCTGAAGGCGCTGGTTGCTGCGGGATTCAAGCACATCGACGCCGCCTCATTCGTTTCGCCCAGGGCGGTGCCGCAGATGGCCGATTCGGAGAATGTCCTCAGTGAGCTCGATCCCCCCGATGACGTGGAGATCATCGGCATCGTGGTCAACGAGCGTGGAGCAGAACGAGCCATCGCTACCGATGCTGTACGCACTCTCGGATTTCCGTACTCACTCTCGCCAACGTTCTTGAAGAACAACCAGAACCAGACGCCGGAAGAAAATCTGGATGTTCTCGAAAAAGTGAAGCAAAAGGCCGACGATGCTGGACTCGACACTGTCGTATACATCTCGATGGCGTTCGGCAATCCCTATGGCGACCTGTGGAACGTGGAAGAGCTAATCGAGGGCGTCAGTTTGCTTGCTGACCTAGGCATACCGGCGATCTCCCTTGCCGATACCGTAGGCCTCGCCAGCCCCCGCCATATTTCCGAGGTCGTTGGTCCTGTGCTGGAACGTTTTGACGATGTTGAAATCGGAGTGCACCTGCACAGCCGTCCCGACGACGCGGTACCGAAGATTCTGGCCGCCTATGACGCGGGCTGCCGCCGCTATGATTCGGCTATCGGCGGTCTCGGCGGGTGTCCCTTCGCGCAGGACGTGCTGGTGGGCAACATCGCAACCGAGAGCGTATTGCAGGCTTTAAAGAGTCGTGGAATCACCGTGCCGCTGAATAAGCCCATCATAGAACTGTCGCAGATGGCTGCCGATATCGGCGATCGCTTCAGCGGGCCTAAGATGTAGCAGTTGTCAGCTGTCAGAGATGTCCTAACGACTTCGCCGCATTTATGTCCAAACCAAATAGTTCCTACTCGACGCTTACCCTTGCATACGACGGCGCCATTGCAGTCGTCACGCTGAACCGCCCGGAAAAGCGCAATGCCATCAGCTACGAACTGATTGACGACGTGCTTGGCGCGCTCAGTGAAGTCGAACAGTCATCCGCGCAAATCCTGATCCTGACGGGAAGTGGCAAAGCCTTTTGTTCGGGGATGGACCTCGACAACCTGCGTTCGATCACTGGACGCACCGCCGAGGAGAACCGAACTGACTCAGCCACCATGGCGCGCCTGTTTCGCACGCTCTACGAATTTTCCAAGGTCACAGTGGCCGCGGTGAACGGACCTGCAATCGCCGGAGGTTGCGGTCTGGCGACACTGTGCGACTTCACACTCGCCTCGACGGAGGCAAAGTTCGGCTATACCGAGGTGCGCATCGGATTTGTTCCCGCCATTGTCTCTACGTTCCTGCTCCGTCAGGTGGGCGAGAAGCAGGCGCGCGATCTTTTGCTGACCGGCCGGATCATTAGCGCTGAAGATGCCTTCCGCATGGGTCTCGCCAGCGAGATCGTCCCTGCAGAGAAACTGCAGGCGAGGGCGCGCGAGTTGGCAGCCGCTATATTGCAGAACAGTCCAGCCTCGTTGCTGGCTACCAAGCGGCTGATGAAGCGTTATTCCTCGCAGGAACTGGATCGGCAAATCGATGCCGCGGTGGAGGAGAATGCACGTATCCGCACGACAGAAGATTTCCGCGAAGGGGTCACCTCGTTCCTGGAAAAGCGCAGTCCACGCTGGACGGGGCACTAGACGCTACGATAGCCATGGTTGGCAAGCCTTTAGTGGTGGGAATTCGTGCAGAAAGTGCCGAATCAGGTCAGTGCCGTCTATGATACAAGGCAGATTCAGCAGCACTCGCCGTTCTCTTGTTACAATGCCTCTCTTCGAGCATTTCTATTCGGACTCGTCATTATCCGATGAAAGACTGGAAGGGTGCTGTGCTCGCGGAAAAACGATCTGAAAAGGGAAAGTTAGCGAATGCGGAGGCTCTTGCCAGAGGAAGGGCTCGCCGCAGCGAACTTGGGGAGAACATGATGAGATTTCGTCTGCATTCGATGGTTGTCATCTTAATAACTGCTTTGCTGCTTTCGGCCCTGGCTGTGGCACAGGAGGGTGCCGCGCCCGCGAAGCCGGGAAGCACGCCATCCGCCAGCCAGGAAGGAACTCCGCCTTCAGCCACAACCAACGAGCAGGCGCCACCGGAGGCTCCGGCCAAGCCCGTGCTCAGTGGACCCTATCCCGTGATGAGCAAGGTGGCCGAGGACCACGGGAGGCAGGTGTTCGAGATGTTCAACCATGGGGAAGGCGCCCAAATGTGGGCTTTGCTGGTCGAGCCATTGAAGCAACGGACCAAGACCGAGGCGAACTACTCTGCATACAACAAAAAGCTGCATGAAAAGATGGGCCCCGAGACGCAGATGCTGGAGGAGAACATCGTTCCCTACCTCTTCGCTCCGGATACGGTTTATTCGCGGCTTTCAAATTTCCAGAACGTTCCCGTCCCTGTGATGACTATGATTACCATCAATCAGCGCGGCCAGATCGATGCGATGTCGATTCAGCCCGTGCCCTCAGTCGCCGAAGGCAAATTCGCAGGATATTCCAGCAAGAACAACCTGCACCTGCCCTTCAATAACGAATGGCTGGTCTATCAGGGCGGCCGTAATCTCTTTGATAACGGCTATGCGGTAAACGACGACACCCGCTACTCTCTGGACTTTGTCTATTTGAGAGACGGTCGCATGTTTGCAGGCGCGGGTGGTGTGGGAAGTAAGGTGGAAGAGTATTACTGCTTTGGACAGCCTATCCTTTCACCGGCGGACGGCAAGGTTATCAAGGCAGAAGGTGGTTACGACGACAATCCTCCCGGCAAGCCGACCGGCGACCCTGCGGATGGTAACGTGGTCACTGTCGTGTTTGGGAGCGGAGAGACGACCGAGACTGCATTCATGAATCACCTGAAACAGAATAGTCTGAAAGTGAAGGTGGGCGACGAGGTGAAGCAGGGCCAGGAGCTTGCCGAATGCGGAAACAGCGGAGCCGGCCCCGTTCCACACGTGCACTTCCAATTGCAGCGGGGTGGGGGGACCCCAGTGCCAGCACTGTTTGTCAATTACATTGCTGACGGAAAGCCGGTCGATTCAGGGGAGCCCAAGCGCGGCCAACTGGTCAAGAACAATCCGGCAGCTACTCCCAGCGCATCCAGCACTCCTTCTACATCTCCGCCGGCCGGCAAATAATTCTGGCGGCAATAGCCTGATCGTTCAGCGGACGCGCCCATCCGGTGTGCGTCCGCTTTTCCATCACAGGGTGAAAGCACGGATGAAATCGGCAGAACCGCCAAACATCGCAGTGGAAGTATTCGACGCTAAAGTTCGCGTGCGCTACGCGGAGACGGATCAGATGGGCGTGGTCTATCACTCCAATTACATCATCTGGTTCGAGATTGGGCGCGTCGAGATGCTTCGTTCCCTGGGCTTCACTTATCGTGAGATGGAGAAGCAGGACGGCACGCATATCGCAGTCGTCGAGGTGCGCTGCCGCTTCAAAGCGCCTGCGCTTTATGATGATTCCATCGTTGTCCGCACGCGCCTGCTGAATGTTCGCGATTCCTTGCTGCACTTCGGATACGAAGTACTTCGCGAAGCCGATGGCGTTCTGCTGGCCGAAGGAGAGACCGTGCACCTGGTGGTGGATGCCGAATTCAAGCGCAGGCCCCTGCCGGAAAAGTACCGTAAGCGTTTTGTGCAAGCTGCCGGTAAGGCTTAGCGCGGTACACTGAATATTTATGCAAGCCCTTCATATTAATGGCAACAACCTAACTCTGGAAGATGTGCGGCAGTTGGTGTATGAGCGCCGCCCGGTGCTGTTGCAGCCGGAAGCCCGTGCTGCCGTCGAACGCGCCCGCGCCATCGTGGATGATCTGGTGGAGAACGAGCGCGTCGCCTACGCGGTCAACACCGGCGTCGGTCACCTCGCCGACATGCGCATTTCGCGCCAGGACATTCGCCAGCTCCAGTTGAACCTCATCCGTTCTCACTCTGTGGGAGTTGGTGAACCGCTGGCGGAAGACGTAACTCGCGCCATGATGTTGCTGCGGGCCAACTCTTTGGCCAAAGGCTTTTCCGGAGTGCGCCCGATCGTAATCGATACTCTCTGCGAGATGTTGAATCGCGGCGTGCACCCCGTCATACCGTCGCAAGGCAGCGTCGGCGCCAGCGGAGACTTGGCTCCATTGGCCCATCTCGCATTGGGAATCATTGGCGAAGGCGAAGCTGTCTTCGAGGGCAAAAAGATGGCTGCGGCGGAGGCCCTGAAACGGGCCGACATCAAGCCGCTCGCTCTGGAAGCCAAGGAAGCAATCTCGCTGATCAACGGCACGCAAGCCATGCTGGCCGTAGGGCTACTAACTATACTGCAGACAGAAATCCTCGCTGACACTGCCGACGTTATAGGAGCTCTTACGCTCGACGCGCTCAAGGGCACTGACGTCGCCTTCGACGAGCGCATTCACAATGCCCGTCCGCATGCGGGGCAATTGCTCGTCGCTCAGAATTTGCGTCGCATGCTGGAGGGCAGTGTCATCCGCGAGTCGCATCTGGAATGCCAGAAGGTTCAGGACGCTTACTCGCTACGCTGCATGCCTCAGGTACACGGCGCGGTGCGGGACACGCTCACGCATAGCCGGCACGTTTTCGAGATCGAGATGAACTCCGCGGTCGACAACCCACTTGTCTTTCCGGAGGAGAAGAAGGTCGGCGCGCCTAAGCGGGCGGTCGGCGTGGCAGTCCCCGGGGTGATCATCTCCGGCGGAAACTTTCACGGCGAGCCGCTGGCCTTCGCGCTCGATTTCATGGCGATTGCCCTGAGCGCGCTGGCCGGAATCTCCGAGCGCCGACTCGAACGGCTCATCAACCCTGCGCTTAACGAGGGATTGCCGGCGTTTCTTGCGCCCGGAGCGGGTCTAAACTCCGGGTTTATGATGCCGCAGGTCACAGCGGCCGCGCTGGTCAACGAAAACAAAGTCCTGTCGCATCCCGCCTCGTCGGACTCCATCAGCACCTCCGGCAATAAGGAAGATTTTGTCTCGATGGGCATGACTTCTGCCAACAAGCTGCTGCGCGTCGTAGTAAATACGCGCAACGTTCTGGCCATAGAAGCTCTGGCAGCCGCACAGGCACATGACTTCCGCGCTCCTTTGCAGACCAGCAAGCGCGGACGGGTAGCGTTGAACGCCATACGCGCTGTCTCTCCCCAGATCACCGAAGATCGTATTTTCGCTCCCGACTTCGCCAGGGTCGCGGATGTAATTGCCAAAGGAAAGCTGGCTGCGGCACTCAGATAGACTTCGCTACAAAGATGCGGCTCCAGCGTGCCATCCAGCACTGGAGCCGTTTTGCATTGCAGATCTAACGTCCTTAATTTCCGTCCAGTCCGGCGGTAAGCGGGAGGTCATGGCAGGATAAGCATCTCTCCTTCGACGCGCTTCACATTCTGCTGCCGGTTTTGGTAGCGGTAATCGACGATCAGCGTTTTGCTGACGCCCGGAGTTGGATCGCCCAGGTTCTGCGGGATTACCTTGATCGACAGACGGTTGTTGCGCACCATCCCCTGCAGGCGCTGGGTCACGTTCTGGAATCGTGAGCCAGAGCCCCATCTGGCAGAAACGATCTGCAGCATGTAGTTGTTGTTGGAGCCGCCGCCGTTCCAGGCCTGACCGCGGAACATCGCCGAGTTCACCGTCGAACCTTCGCCATACTTGAAGTCCCGAACGGTGCCTCGCGCATCGCGGCCTACGATTCGGAGCGTCTTGTCGGCGCCCTTGTAAGGGTCTCCTCCCAGCGTGGCATTATTCACCCGGAAATTCGGACCGCTCACCAGTCGCCGCACGGTGTTCGTCACGTCCTGCCGCCGATTGCCGGCACCGTAGTCAGCGCTCTGCACCCACCAAGTCTGCGCGGTAGCGGTGGAAGCGCCGAGGGAAGCCAACAGGATCAGAACGATGGTGGGCAGCAGGGGCCGGACAATGCGCATGGGTATCGCCTTTCTGATTACAGGCATTTTCAGAGAAGAAGAGGGCCATATTACTACCTTTCGCTTGAAAGGAACTATCGCGAGCAAATGGCGGTATCTAGCACAGCTAGGGAGGAAACAACTCGCCCGATAGCGCGGGTGCATTATTGATCGGGCGCGAGGTCGAACGCCTGGGTCGTGTCTTGATCTCAGTCTCTGGCAGTGGCCATAAGTCGTCAGGACTTACCGGCGGCGGTTACCGATCCCTTCGATACAGCCACACAAAAAGGCCAACGGAGGCTGCTACGGCCAGCAACATGTAGTAGACCGGCTCCATGCGCAGAATTATTTCAGAATCCTGCCCACGTGTCAGGTTTTATCCGTATTGGAGCTAAGTAGTTTATTTGCAGTAGCTTAACTAAGGTAGCTAGATAACGGTCGGGTTCTAGCGGTGCTGGCTCAAGTTCAACCGCCTGCAGGCTTCAAGGGGGGCGAGTAACTAAACTAACCGGCAGCATAGGATTGCTAAATAATTAGCTTCTAAGTGACTTAGAGCTAAACCGTGTCGCTTTGGTTACCGGTCGAGCACTTCGCTGATGCGTGATCGCTATCTGCTTTACAATGGAGTCTGCTTTGGCCGTAGTGATTGATCTTGACCACGTCAGCTGGGCGGAATTCCAACCGTCGAGGCTGAGTTCCTGGAGCAACGAGGATTTCGTCGGGCGAGCTGGCATCCGAAGGTAACGAAAATCGCCATTTTGCCGTCTTATCCTCAAGCACCAGCGGCTTCTCTGCATATTAATAAACGTGGCAATCAAACTAAAAGTACCTGATCGTCGTCCCAGCCCTCGAGCGTCGAAGAGCAACTCGCGTCCCCGGGGCAAAGCGGCTCGTGTGCGCCACTTCTCGGTGCGTGATCCGCTTGTCAAGATATTCGTCATTGCCTTCGTCTGCACGGGCATGGCTTTTATGGCTGTGTTTGCCTACTTCTACTTCAAGTATGAGCGCGTGGTCGATCGCCGCATGGCTGGAGGAATCTTCAGCAATGCGGCCAAGATTTATGCGCGTCCTTCGGTGATTTCCGTAGGCGAGAAGATGGAAGCCTCGGAGATTGCGGCTGAACTGCGTCGCGCTGGATACGCCGAAGGCTCCAGCGACAGCAGTTCCGCCATCGGACATTACACGCTCTCGCACCACGCCATCCAGATCATGCCTGGACCGCAATCGTTCCACGCCTCAAACAGTGCGGAGATTCAGTTCAGCAGCGGCAAGATCGCGTCCATCAGGGAATCAGGCGATAGCAGCAGCGAACAGCTTCAGGCCTATGAGCTTGAGCCGGAGTTGGTGACCGCCCTCTTCGAAGGCCAGGAACGCAGCAAGCGCGAGCTCATCAAGTTCGAGGACATTCCACCAGTTCTGGTGAACGCGGTGCTCGCCATCGAAGATCGTCGGTTCTTCCAGCATGGCGGCGTGAATTACTTCCGCTTGATGGAAGCAGCCGTTGTCGATGTGCGTGAAGGCCGTCACGGACAAGGCGGATCGACACTGACGATGCAGCTCTCCCGCGGCTTCTTCCTCACGCCGGAGAAGACCATCAAGCGCAAGCTCACGGAGATGCTGATCGCCATCGAGCTGGAGCAGAAGTTCTCCAAGCAGCGCATCTTCCAGATGTATGCTAACGAGGTTTACCTCGGACAGCGCGGTTCGTTCACCATCAACGGCTTTGGTGAAGCTGCACACGCGTACTTCAACAAGGATGTCAAGAACCTGACGCTCCCCGAAGCTGCTTTGCTCGCAGGGATGATTCAGCGCCCAAACTATCTCTCGCCGTACAAGTATCCGAAGCGCGCGCTGGAACGCCGCAATCTGGTGCTCGATTCGATGGTAGAAACCGGAGCGATAACACGGGAGCAAGCTGACGCTGCCAAAGCGGCGCCGCTGAAGCTGACCGCTCCGAATGTCGAAGCCAGCGATGCTCCGTATTTCGTCGACCTGGTGAAAGACCAGCTCTCGCCGCAGTTCACCGAGGAAGAGCTGAACAACCACGCGATGCGGATTTATACCACCATCGATCCTGACCTGCAGCGCGCCGCCGCGGAAGCTGTTGATGTCGGCATGAAGACCGTCGACGACCTGGTAGAGAAACGTCGGACTCACAAGACCAAGATTGGAACTGGCAAAGACGCAAAGACCGAGGTCAAGGTCGAGAGTGGTCCGATGCCGCAAGTTGCGCTAGTTGCTCTTGATCCGCATACCGGAGAGGTGCTGGCGCTGGTTGGTGGGCGCAATTACGGTATGAGCCAGCTGAATCATGCGATCGCCAAACGTCCAACGGGATCGATCTTCAAGCCGTTCGTCTATGCTGCTGCCGTCAACACTGCAGTGACTGGACAGACGCTTACCGCGGGAGACGCCGATCCCGATACGGGTGTTGTGACGGAAAGCAGCGGCGTGTTCACGCCTGCGAGCCTGATCGACGACTCACAAGTCAGCATCGCCAATGGCGACGATGTCTACGAGCCGCGCAACTATCACGAGACCTTCCACGGCGAAGTTACGGCGCGATATGCATTAGCTGAGTCGCTGAACAACGCCACAGTTCGTCTCGGCCAGGAAGTAGGCTTCGATAAGGTCGCTTCTCTGGCGAAGGCTGCGGGAATCTCCAGCGTGCGCGCGACGCCGGCAATCGCGTTGGGCGCGTATGACGCGACTCCGGTCGAAATGGCCGGCGCTTACACGGTATTCGCTAACGCGGGAACGCGACTGTCGCCGCTGATGGTGAAGTCCGTTCGCGACGCGCAAGGCAACATCCTCGACAACTATCACAGCGACAGCAAGGACGTTCTCGATCCGCGCGTGGCTTACGTTCTGACCACGATGATGGAAGCCGTGATCAACAACGGCACTGGATATCCAGTGCGCGCGCGTGGTTTCCAAGCGCCTGCTGCAGGCAAGACAGGCACCTCGCACGACGCGTGGTTCGCTGGTTATACGAGTAACCTGCTCTGCATCGTTTGGGTCGGTAACGACGATTACACCGATATCAAACTCGCCGGCGGAGCGGCGGCCGCACCAATTTGGGCAGAGTTTATGAAGCGCGCCGTCAACTTACCGCAGTACTCGAAAGTCAGCGACTTCACCGCGCCATCCGGTGTCGTCACGTTACAGCTCGACAAGGCGACGAATTTGATTGCGACTCCCTCCTGTCCGGAGGATTACACCGTTGCGTTCATCGCGGGCACCGAGCCAAAACAGACATGCGATCAGGCGACAGCAGATCATCGTGGATTCTTCACTAAGATCTTCGGCCTTGGATCGCCGCCGGTCGCAGCCCCACCTCCGAACACAAACGGCCCTTCACAAAACGGGTCGGGAAGTCCCGGAGCGCAGAATTCTCAGAACGCGCAATCGGCCCAAACGCAACAGGAGCAGAGCAAGAAGAAAAAGCACGGATTCTTCAGCCGATTGTTTGGCAAAGGCGACAACGGGGATGAACAGCAAAATAGTGGGACGAACGCCGCACAAAATGGGAACAATTCTAACCCCAAATAGGTCTATTATTAGGCAGTAAAGGGCTCCTTCTGCGCCATTCTTGCGTGAAGATGTGGGGTGCTCGGGGCTAGGAGGTTAGCTATGGCTCGTCTCCGCTCGTGGAAGTTGGTTGTCCCTGCCTGCTGCTTGGGCTTCATTCTGTTTGCGCCTCGCCTCGCTTTCGCTCAAGACGCACAAACCAGTCCGGCTGTTCAAGCCGCTCCGCCAGCGCAAGTCATCGCGCCCACGCTCCCAGATAAGAATGCTTCTGCTGCCGAGCTTGAAGATCAAGGTGACGACTTGCGCGCGCAGAAGCGGTTTCTTGACTCGATTGACTTCTATCAGGCAGCGTTGGCGAAACAGCCTACGGCTTTGCTGTGGAACAAAGAGGGAATGTCCTACCTGATGCTGCAGCGTCCGGACAAGGCGGCCAAATGCTTCGACCACGCCATCAAGGCGGACAAGCAGGCTCCGGAAGGCTACAACAACCGCGGTTACATCGAGCAGACCAAGAAGAAGTATGACAAGGCGATCAAGTACTACATGAAGGCCGCGAATTTGCGCCCGAGCGATGCTGTCTTCGAGTACAACATCGGTTCTGCGTACTTCAGTGATCATCAGTACGCTAAAGCGGCGCAGGCTTACAAGGCCGCGTTCGCCCTGGATCCTAATATCTTTGTCCGAGTTTCGCGCACTGGGGTAATGGCGCAGACCACTTCACCCGAGGATCGCGCTGCGTTCTCCTTCATGGTCGCCAAGATGTATGCGCGCGCGGGAGACGTGGACCACACGATCGAATATCTGCGCAAGGCGATGGAGAATGGTTACAAGAATATCAACGATGTGTACAAAGACCAGGAGTTTGCCACGCTGCGGACCGATAAGCGCTTCGAAGAACTGATGGCTCAGCGGCCGCAGCCGATTCCGTGATCTAGCTTTCCGCTCGCTTCCGCAAGAACGCCGGGATTTCCAGATCGTCCGAGTTGTAGCTGATGTCGACACTACTGCTTACCGTTTCGACCGGGTCAGCTACGACGTTCTGCCGCAGGAGGATCTCTTCCACAGGTTCAGCGTGTCGTACAATTTCTGACTCCTCGTCCAGATTGTCGGGAATATAAGGCATGACCTGCTGATGGTCTTGAGGGGGTTCCAGATCTACGGCCCTGATCGGCCGCGGCGACACAGAAGCCTTATTTTCCACAATCGGCTGTATCTCCGCCGCGACCTCGTAGGTTGCGTGTACGCTGGCGGAAGCAGCTCGGGCCGTGTTGTGCCGCACGGCTGCAGTGGGCTCGGAGTGATCGCGTCGTCCTCGTACCTCCTTGAAGCCGGTTGCAATCACCGTGATCTTGACCTCGTCTTTCATCTTCTCATCAAGCACCGCACCGAAGATGATGTTGGCGTCTTCGTGGGCCGCGCTTTGGATGATGCTGGAGGCCTCATTCACTTCGGCAAGCCGCAGCGAGTTGGATCCCGTGATGTTGATGAGGATCCCACGAGCCCCGTCGATTGCTCCGGCTTCGAGCAACGGGGAAGCGATCGCAGCCTGCGCCGCAGCGGTCGCGCGTCCCTCGCCCTTCGCGGTCGCAGTGCCCATCACTGCATACCCCATTCCTGCCATGATTGTCTTCACATCGGCGAAATCACGATTGATGATGCCTGGGATGGTGATGATGTCCGAGATGCCTTGCACGGCTTGACGGAGAATATCGTCAGCCACGCGGAATGACTCGAAGAAGCCCGCATCTTTCGCTACGGCCAGCAACTTCTCGTTAGGAATTACGACCGTCGTGTCGACAGAATCGATCAGCTCCTGCAGGCCGCGCTCAGCTTGATTCAGGCGGCGCTTACCTTCAAAGCCAAAGGGCTTGGTAACGACTGCGACTGTGAGCGCGCCCATTTCGCTGGCCAGCGAGGCGATGATTGGCGCTGCGCCGGTTCCGGTTCCTCCACCGAGACCCGTGGTCACAAACACCATGTCTGCGCCTTCGAGGGCTTCAATGACCTTATCTGCATCTTCCAGTGCAGCTTTACGTCCAACATCGGGATTCGCGCCAGCACCGAGACCGTTCGTGAGCTTCACGCCCAGCTGAATCTTCACCGGAGCCTTCGAGCCCTTCAGCGCCTGCAGATCGGTGTTCGCGACGACAAATTCCACCCCTTCCAGGTGCGACTCGATCATGCGATTCACGGCATTCCCGCCACCGCCGCCAACTCCGATAACTTTGATCTTGGCGCTGTTCAGCAGTTCTTCGTTGAAGTGAATGCGGATGTCGTTCTCCGGCTGATTCTTGTCGTTGAAGTCTTCAATCATCTCTACCTCAATGAGCGCCTTCGCGCCCGGTTCATGCTGACTCGTTGCTTTTCGGTAGAGTACCGCGCAGCGGTCCCCGACCTAATCCTGCCAAACGTTATTACGCGCCCTGCTTGGCGAACAGCGCCCTGATCTTTGCGCCCAGACTGCGGTCCAGATTCATGCGCGCCTGTCGAGACCGATGTCCGTACAAAACCATTCCGATTGCAGTGCCAAATTCCGGCTCCAGCAAATCGGATGGCAGCTTGGCGATAGGCACCGGGTAACCTTGACGGACTGGACGCCGGAGAATGTCTTCCGCTACTTCAAGCAGCCCATTCAATCGCGATCCGCCGCCGGTGAATACCAATCCCGCGCCCAAGAGTTCGTCCATGCCCGCATGCCGCAGATGGTCGCGCAACATCTCCATCAGTTCGCGTCCACGAGGCTCCAGGATCTCGCCCAGCATGCGCTGTTGCATCATGCGAGCAGGGCGGTCGCCAACGGATGGGACTTCGATCTCGTTGCCTTCGGGAATGCGCGTGACGATGGCGCAGCCGAACATCTTCTTGATGTTCTCGGCGTCGGGCAGCGGCGTCCGGAAACCGACGCCGACATCGTTGGTGAAGTGGTCGCCGCCGATGGGAATCGCTCCGGTATGGATCACCACGCCTTCGTAGTACACAATGAGGTCGCTGGATCCCGCTCCGATATCAATCAGGCAGACGCCCAATTCGCGCTCATCGGTCTGCAATACGGAGTCAGCGCAGGCCAGAGCTTCGAACACCGTGTCGTCAACGTGAACGCCGGCGCGGTTCAGCGCGGTCACGACGTTCTGGGTTGCCGTCGCGCTCGCCGTGACGATGTGCACCCGAACTTCAAGCTTGCGGCCCATCAGTCCAGCAGGGTCACGCACGCCGCCCTGACCATCGAGGATGAATTCCTGCGGCAGCAGATGGAGAGCTTCGCGGTCCTCGGGCATGTTGATGCTGCGAGCTTTGTCGACTGCCTGACGAACATCTTCCCGGCTGATCTCACGTGAACGCGAGCCGAGAGTGATGCCGCCATGGCTGTTAATGCCGCGAATATGGGAGCCAGCCACACCGACGATGGCATGTTCGACGGGCGCCTGCGCCATATTTTCGGCTTCTTCCACAGCCTTCTTGATTGAGCCGACGGCCTTGTCCAAGTCGGCTACGACGCCCTTGCGCATGCCGCGCGAATCGGAGATGCCGTGTCCGCGATAACGCAGGGCGTAGTCGTTTACCTCGGCGACGATAACGCAAGTTTTGGCGCTACCGACGTCGACCACCGCAAGCAGGTTCTCTGTTTGGCTTCCCATCGTTTACGTGTGCTTCTTCACTTTGCCTGGCGTTTTCTTGCGCGCGGCCGCCGATTTTGCGTCCGGTACGCTCTCGCTCCCGGCGTGAACCGCATTTGGCTTTGCCGTCTCTCTGGCCGAATCCGGATTGACGATCACCTGGTGGTCATAGCGCAGATCAACCGACTCCAATCGCTGAAACTGAGTGCGCCATTCCTGCACGTGCGTGACGTAGACCCGGAAATGTTCCAGAAAATTCGAGGAACCAAGATGCACCAGCACGGCACCGTGCGGATCGGTCACGGTCGCCCGTAAGTCGTCGGGATCGGACAAGTCGACATCGCTGATGTCAGCGGAATAATGCGCGCCACTCGAATCCAGTTCCTGCATGAAGCGCGTATAGATCTTCATGCGCGCCGCACGAACGGAGAGTGGATCGTTGTCCGAAATTCCGATGATCACCGGGAACGAATAGTGCGACGAGTTCGCAGGAGGTTCCATAATGACGCCGTTGGCGTCGATCATTTCGATGTGCGAGTTGACTTCGACAAAAGCTGACGGCGTTCTCTCGGAGACGACGATCTTGATGCGGTTTGGCAGTAAACGCACGACAGCGGCGGATTGCACCCACGGAATCTGCTCAAGCTGCTTCTTGCGCTGCTCCAGCGGCACGAAGAAGATGTTGCGATCGATGTCGCTCGCCATGACATCCAGGACTTGGGAGCGCGCAACATTGGTCGTGCCGGAAACAGTAATGTTGTCGCTGGAGTCGAGGCGAAAGCGCCAGGATTGCGCGCCATAACGCTCTAATCCCAGCCAGATCAAGCCTGCGACCAGTACGACCGCGGCTATCTTCAGGATGAGAGCAAGACGGCCCGCGGCATTGCGCGGCAGCGCTCCGCGCCGAACGGGAACGCGCTTTTGACCGCGTAAAAAAGGCGACTCGGCCTCCTCGTCCAGGTCGAGCATGCGCTGGTCGAGCGGCGATTCGTCGGCACCCAGCGAGCGAGCGTAGGGCGTGCGCTCCCTGCTTTCCTGTTCGTCGTCCGAGATTACCGATGAGCTTTTGCGCGCCATGAAAACAGGGTGAAAACGCCGAAAACTTCGGCTATTCGCCTCACTATAACTGTTTTCGAAGACGTTGCGGCAATGCTTTTGGCGCTAGATGAGCGGGCAGGAGAACATGAACCACAAAGGTAAATGGCGAAGGCACGCTATAGGTTTTATTCGACGTCTGTCGGCCTATGCAGGAGGAAAGCGGGCTGGTTTCAGTTCTCCAAATACTTACTTGAAAATTGATGCCACTGCGGTCCAAGACCAAAGCGGTGCAGCATGAGATGTAGCTTATTACGGTCGACCACTCCGCTGTCTAAAAATTGAGAGGCGAGAGCCAGATCCTTAGGCCGGCCGCTTTGGAGTGCGATGCCGACCAGGTGCTCCGGGGTCATGACCCAAGTTTTCACGCCATCAACTTCTTTTGGAAGCGACTCGTTAAACCCTTCGTGCTCGAGTTCATTAGCGAGCGGAAGGAATTTCGTCGGCCAATTACCGATCGTAACGACGTCGCCTTCGACAGCGTAACCGCGCGACGAGAAGTACCGAAAAATGGGCGCAAGCGACGGGACAGACCCATCGGCCTGGGAAGGTAACTTTACGAAGATTTCTGCATCCGGAGTGACCGCTGGTTCGATGTAAAACATGGTCCCCAGCGTTCCACCGACGGCATATTGATCGATTACGCCATCGGTCTGCGCACGGTTTATAGCCGTCAGCAAGTCTTTAAGGCCCGTTTTGACCATTAGCTCACGCTCTCGGCGGAGCGGGTTTCGAGGGCTGCCAGCACCTGCGGTCCGAGCTGCGAGATGCTGCCGGCACCGAGCGTCAGGATCATGTCGCCCGGCTTTGCGCCGCGCGATGCCAGCTCGGTGGCCACGGCGAAGGAAGGTACGTAGAGCGCTTCCTGGCCCCCACTCTCGGTGATGCGGTTCGCCAGCATCTCCCCAGTTATTCCGGGGATAGGCAGTTCGCTGGCGGGATAGATGTCGAGCACCAGTACGGAATCGGCATCGCGGAAGGCGGTAGCGAACTCGTCGATCAGGAGCTGTGTGCGCGAGTAACGGTGTGGTTGGAAGATGACGTGGACCTGTCCAAAGCCGCATTGTCGCGCCGCAGCCAGGGTGGCGCGAATCTCGGTAGGATGATGTCCGTAATCGTCGATCACTGTGACTCCGTCGGCACTCCCGATCAGTTGGAAGCGGCGATCGACGCCGTTGAATTCAGCGAGGCCCTGTCGAATCTGCTCGATTGGGACGTCGAGGCCTATGCCCACCGCAATGGCCGCCGTGGCGTTGCTGACGTTGTGTACGCCCGGAACTCGCAGCTCAAATCCGCCCAGATCCTCGCCACGATAGCTGACGCGGAAGCGGCTTAGCGCTGCGCTCTCCTGGCTGCGGCCGCACTGGAGGTGCGAGATGCGGAAATCCGAGTCTTCTCGCAAGCCGTAGGTGACTGTTCTGCGCTTCACGCCGGCGAGCAACCGCCGGAGATCGTCATTGTCATTGCAGGCGACGATCATTCCGTAGAACGGGACCGCGTCCATGAATTGCAGGAAGGTCTGCTCCACGTCTTCCATATCGCGGTAGCAGTCCATGTGCTCGCGATCGATGTTGGTCACCACCGAAAGGATCGGAGACAGCTTGAGGAACGAGCGGTCGCTCTCGTCGGCTTCGGCCACCAGATAGTGCGATTTGCCGAGCCTCGCGTTGGAGCCCATCGCATCGACGCGGCCGCCGACAACGACGGTTGGATCAAGTCCGCCTGCCGCCATTACAGCCGCAACCATGGATGTTGTCGTGGTCTTGCCATGCATGCCCGCGATTGCAATGCCATACTTCAGGCGCATCAGTTCCGCCAGCATCTCGGCGCGCTGGATCACCGGAATATGTTGTTCGTGTGCGGCTACGACTTCAGGATTATCTCGGTGGACGGCGGAGCTGATAATGACGACTTCGGCGCCGGTAACGTTTTCAGGCCGATGCCCTTCGGAGACGGACGCGCCCAGATTGGCCAGCCTGGCCGTGACCGCGGACTTTCGCAGGTCGGAACCAGACACCTTGAAGCCGAGGTTCAGCAGCACTTCGGCGATTCCGCTCATGCCGATGCCACCGATGCCAACGAAGTGGATGCGCTGAATCTTTGCAAACATTGCGAGAGATCTAGGCTATCGCGTGCTGGGTCTGGATGCCAGCGTTGCGCGCAGCCATGGCCGCAATTGTAGCGGCTGCATCGGGATGAGCAAAGCGGCGTGCAGCTTCGGACATCTTCGCTAAAAGGGCGCGGTCGGATAGAAGGGAGCTAATCTCGGCCACCAGGTGGTCACTGGATAGCTCGGATTGCGGCAGTAAGCGGGCGGCGTCGCCCGCGGTTAGGATCTCCGCATTGTGGCGCTGATGGTCGTCGGCTGCAGTGGGTAGAGGAATAAACACCGCCGGCTTTCCGGCGGCTGTGATTTCAGCGACGGTGCTCGCACCGGAGCGGCAAAGTACCAGGTCGGCGCGGGCGAAGGCGCCCGGCATGTCGTCGATGAAGGGCGAGACTTCCGCGGCTACCATGTGCTTCAGATATGCAGCCTGCGCGTCGACGTAATCTTTTTCGCCCGTCTGATGAATGATGCAGAGACCGGGGACCGCCGCCGCCAGTCGCGGCAATGCCTCGAGCACCGCCTGATTGATGGCGTGAGCTCCCTGACTTCCGCCGAAGACCAGCAAAGTAGGCGCCGCGTCTTTGGATCGCGGAGCAACGCTGAAGAACTCGCGCCGTACGGGAACTCCGGTTACCTGGCAATTGCGGAAGTACCGGCATGTTCTGTCGAATTGTACTGCTGCCTCTTTCACGGTTCGGGCAACGAGGCGATTGGCAAATCCGGGAACGACATTCGGCTCGAAGGCGATGGTCGGAACGCGCAGAATCGCTCCCATCAGCATCGCTGGGCCCGAAGCATAGCCGCCAACGCCGATCATGACATCCGGACGAAACTCGCGAATCAACTTGGAGGAGGCCATCATGGCGCGCGGTAAGACCAGCATAGTCTTAACCCGTGTCGTCAGATCCACGCGGTTCAGCGCGCCGACTTCGATTAGCCGCAGATCGAATCCCGCGGCGGGCACGAGCCTCTTCTCGATGCCACGTGGCGTGCCAACGAACATCACTTCTGCTTGGTAACGGGAGCGGAGTTCCTGCGCGATGGCGAGCGCAGGAATGACGTGGCCGCCTGTGCCTCCTCCTGCAATAATGACGCGCATGCTCACCCTGCTTGCTGACTAACGTTGAGCAGCACTCCGACAGTAGCCAAAGTGATGAACAGGGACGTCCCGCCGTACGAGATGAAGGGCAGCGGGATGCCTTTCGCCGGAACCAGGGCGAGCACCACGCTGATATTGAAAAGAGCCTGAACCACAACCATTGCCGTTATGCCCGTGGCAAGGAATTTTCCGAACATATCTTCGGTGCGCAACGCTGTCCGGATGCCACGATATAGAAAGATGCCAAAAAGCGTGACCACGAGCACCGATCCCCACAAACCCAGCTCTTCCGCCGTGACCGCGAAGATGAAATCGGTGTGCGGCTCAGGCAGGTAGAAGAGCTTCTGCTTGCCCTCCATCAGGCCAAGCCCGGTGATGCCGCCAGTGCTCACGGCGATCATTGACTGAATGATGTGGAAGCCTTTGCCCTGAGGGTCTTTGAAAGGGTCGAAGAATGCTTGCATCCGGGCCCAGCGCCAGGGAACCCGCACTATGAGGAAGTACAACGGAACGAGAGAAGCCAGTGCCCCGGCCCACAGGTACTTCATGTTCATGCCGGCCACGTAGAGTACCGCCGTCGAAATTGCGACGCACGCGATGGCCGTGCCGAGGTCGGGCTCTTTCACGATGAGTAAGGCGAACAGCAGAGTGGGAGCTGCTGCCGGGAGCAACACATTCTTGATGTCAGTGATCTGCTGCCAGCGCGACTCGAGAAAGTAGGCGAGATACAGGATCAGCGCTGGTTTGGCGACCTCCGACGGCTGGAAGGAGAAGCCGCCAAACTTGATCCAGCGATGCGTGTTGTGGGAGTCGCGGAAGAAGAACACCGCGATCAACAGCAGGGAGGTAATGCCCAGGAATGTGAACACCACCGTCGGTCGGCGGAACTGCTTGTAGTTCACATTCATGACGACGACCATGGCGATCAGCCCGGCCGCCGCCCACGCCATTTGCCGCACCAGGAATCCGTACGGCGAGCCGAAGCGCTCCTTCGCCATCACGGCCGAGGCGCTGAAGACCATTACCAGCCCGATGAACACGAGCAATAGCGTGACCGTGAACAGCCATTTATCGACGCTGACGCGCTTGGCCATTTATTCGCTGCCTCCAGGAGCGACGTGCTCGCGCTCCTGCTTCCTTGCTGCCAATTGCCGGACGAGTTCTTTGAAAACTCGCCCGCGATGCTCGTAACTTTCAAACTGATCGAAGCTGGCGCAAGCTGGGGCGAGCAACACAATGTCCCCCGCCGCCGCTGCTTCGCTGGCGCGTTTTACGGCCGCTTCGAGAGTTGCTACTCCCACAATCTCCGTCCCGCTCGTCTGCGATTCGATCTTCGCCGCTGCAGCGCCGATGGTGTAAACGCGCTTGACGCGCTGTTTGAGCAGATCGTTCAGGACGCTATAATCGCTGCCTTTGTCCTTGCCGCCGAGGATCAGGTGAATGCGGCCGGGGAAAGATTCCAGCGCCTTGATCGTCGCGTCCACATTCGTGGCCTTGGAGTCGTTGTAGTACTCGACGCCGCCGACTGTACCCACGTACTCCAGGCGATGCTCGACGGCCTTGAACGCTGCCACGGCACGACGAATCTGCTCGGGCTGAACTCCGGCCAGCATTCCGACACAAACCCCCGCGAGTACATTCTCGACGTTGTGCGAGCCTTTCAGGTTGATCTCGCTCACGGGCATGATGTCCCGCGTGCCCAGGTGATCCCGCCATCCGACCTGGTTACCGTGTACGAAAGCTCCGCGATCGACTTCTTCCCGGCGGCTGAACCAGTAGACTGCGGACTTGATCCGCGCGGCAAGGCCAGCGCAGGGCTCATTGTCTGCATTCAGCACCGCGAAATCGCTCGATTTCTGGTTCTCGAAGATGCGCGCCTTGGCTCCGGCGTAGTTCTCAAACGTGTGATGGCGGTCGAGATGGTCGGGCGTGATATTCAGCACCACGGCAATCTGCGGGTGGAAGGTCTCGATGGTTTCCAGTTGAAAGCTGCTGATTTCCAGCACCAGCCAGGTGTCGTCAGTGGCATGATCGACAAACGTGATTGCCGGAGTGCCGATGTTTCCGCCAACCAGCGTCCTGCGGCCACCGGCGGCGATGATGTCGCCCGCCAAAGTCGTCGTTGTCGTCTTGCCATTCGATCCGGTGATGGCGACGATGTGACCTTTCAGGAAGCGTGCCGCCAGTTCCACCTCGCCGATTACCGGAATACCTCGCTGGCGAGCATGAGCCAGTTGCGGGACGTCGTAGGGAACGCCGGGACTGACCACGATCAGGTCCTGATCGCGAAAGGTGCGCTCCCCATGCTGGCCGGTTTCGACGCTGATACCGTGATCGAGCAGTTGAGGAATGCCATCGCGTAGTTGCTCGGGCGATTTCGCGTCGGAGACGGCGACTTTGGCTCCTCGGCTCTCGAGAAATAAGGCGCTGGCCACGCCGGATTTCCCCAGCCCAACTACCAGCACGCGTTGGCCTTTAACATCCATGATGAAGGGGCGCAACTTCAGGTGCGCCTAACCTGCTTATTTGTCATTCCGAGGCAGCAACGCCACCGACGATCGATTTTTTGCGACCAACTCGCCATTGTGCCACGTTCCAGGTGCCGCTACCTCAACTTCAACGTGGTGAGAGCAAAGAGTGCAAACACTAGCGAGGCAATCCAAAAGCGCACGATGACTTTCGACTCGCTCCAGCCCAGCAGTTCGAAGTGATGATGAATCGGCGCCATCTTGAAGATGCGTTTACGGCGCAGCTTGTAGGAGCCAACCTGCAGAATCACCGATAGCGCCTCGATCACGAATACACCGCCGATGAAGGGCAACAACAGCTCTTGCTTGATGATGACTGCGACCGTGCCGATCGCGCCGCCTAGCGCCAGAGAGCCGACGTCACCCATAAAGATCTCCGCTGGATGGGCGTTGTACCAGAGAAACCCGATGGCCGAACCCACCATGGAGCCGCAGAAGATCGTCACCTCCGACACCTGCGGCATCTTCGAGAGTTCCAGATAATCTGCGAATACGGCGTGACCACTGACATAAGTCAGCACCGTGAGCGCGCCAGCGGCGATTACGGTGCAGCCGATCGCCAGGCCATCCAATCCGTCGGTCAGGTTTACGGCGTTGCTTGACCCCACAATGATGAGTGCCACAAAGGCGACGAAAGGAAGAAACGCGAGCGGCGCCATGTAGCCATGGTTCCACTTGCCGATCACCAAGTCGGGCCGAAAGTGCTTTAGGAAGGGCACGATCAGGCGAGTGGAGTACAAGCCGTGGGTTTCGAGGCCACTCAATACCGCTCCGATCAGGATGGCTGCCAGGAACTGGTACAGCAGCTTGGCCCGAGCGGTGAGCCCCAGGTTGCGACGGTGCACCACCTTCAGGTAATCGTCTGCGAAACCGATGGCCGCAAAGGCCAGCGTGGACAGAACTGCGATCCATACGAACCGATTGGTGAGATCTGCCCATAGCAGAGTGGGTATAACCATGCCTACTACGATCAGCACTCCGCCCATGGTCGGCGTGCCGGCTTTCTTCTGATGGTCCTTGGGGCCGTCCTCGCGAATGTACTGACCGATCTGGAATTCGCGCAGGCGTCGGATGACCGCTGGTCCAATGATCAGTCCGATGAAGAGGGCCGTTAAGCTGGCGAAGACGGTACGAAATGTGAGATAGCGAAAGATTCGGAACGGGCCGATATGAAAGACGACAAATCCTTTTTGATAGAGCAACCAATAGAGCAAATTCGTGCCCGTCCTGACTTGAAGGGACGCACCTTTAGGTACGCCGTTGAAGCACTGCCTCATCGCTCCGAGCCGGTTCGATCGGTCGGGTGCAGCACCGCTTTACCGCTTCATTAGCAAGTCGACGAAAGCGCCGGCCACAGGCGCTGACGAAGCCGTACCTCAAGCGCTGAAGCGTAAATACAAATCAAACCTGCAATCCACGCACAACAATGCGCTGAAAAACTCGTACCGCGGCCCGAGCCGTCGGCTGGGCCGACTCCGAGCGAGAAATAAAACGGCGCTGACGCTGGCCTGAAGGCCAACTCTACCCAAGACTTCAGTGCACTCGACCTTCAGCAGCCTGTAAAGCGCGCCTTGCCCTTCCCAACCTAATGTGCGACTGCTGGCGCTTTGCCTGTTAACTTTTCTAGAGCCCGTTCCAGCCGCACGCCGCGCGAGGCCTTCAGCAAAATCACATCACCGGGCTTCATTTCGCGCTTCAGCCATTCGCCCGCTTCTTCCGGCGTGCTTACAAACTCTGCCCGCACTCCCGTTTTTTTGGCCCCATCCACGATTGCCTGCGCCAAGCCGCGGACGCCGATCAGCAAATCAATTCCCGCCTCGGACATATGACGTCCCGATGCGCGATGCATTTCTTCCCCTGCGGGACCGAGTTCCAGCATCTCGCCGGCGACAACGATCCGGCGCTGCGCCGGCATCTTCGCCAGCGAGCGCACCATGCTGTCCAGAGCCTTCGGATTCGAATTGTAGCAATCGTTGATCACGGTCACGCCGTCGATATTAAGGATTTCTCCACGCTTGTCACCAGCTGATAACGTGGTCAGCGATTGGGCCGCATCGTTGAGTGAAACCCCATATTGCAGTCCGACAGCGATCCCGGCCAGCGCGTTGTAGACGTTGTGCTCGCCGAGCAACGGCAGCAGAGCGTGAGCCTGATTCGCGTCGGCAACGACGTCGAACTCCGAGCCTTCGGGCCCGCGGGATTCCACGTTCAGGGCCGACACGTCCGCCGAAGAATGCCAGCCGAACATCACCACCCGGCCATGGAAATCCCGTCCAAACTGCGACACGTACTCGTCGTCGGCGTTCAGTATGGCAATCCCGCCGGGCGGCAGCGACTGAATCAACTCGTATTTCGCCCGAGCAATTCCGGCGATCGACTCGAAGAACTCCAGATGTACCGGCGCCACCATAGTCACGACCCCGCAGTCCGGCTCAGCCAGCTTCGCCAAAGCTGTGATCTCACCCGCGTGGGACATGCCCATCTCGATAACGGCGATTTCATGTTCCGGCTCGAGTTTCAGCAGCTGCAGGGGCATACCGAAATGGTTGTTGAGATTGCCCTGGGACTTCAGAACGCGATGCCGTGTGGCCAGCACGTGCGCAATCGTTTCCTTGGTTGTGGTTTTACCGGCCGATCCCGTTACCCCGATCAAAGGCTTGCCCCACAAGCGCCGGACAGCTGCGCCCAGGCGTTGCAGCGCCGACAGCGAGTCTTGCACGACCAGCAACCCTGACTTGGAAGGGAATCGTTCCAAATACTGCTTCTCTACAACGGCACCGACTGCACCTTTGCCGAGGGCGGCGTTCACGTAATCATGGCCGTCGAGCTGTTCTCCGCGCACGGCAATAAACAAATCACCGGGTTGCAGTGTCCGTGAGTCGATGGAGTAACCGCCTGCCACCGCTTCCGGATTGAAGTCGCCGGTGGCAGGTATGAACTGGGCAGCACGGCTCAGGCTAAGTTTCATTTTGCCGCCTGTCCCTGCGCTGTCCCATAGCCGGCGGTGAGCAAGGCGTTAGTGGCTTCGTCGATATCGTCGAAGGGCACGGTTCCTGCGCTGGTGACCTGAACCTTTTCGTGGCCCTTGCCTGCGATCAGAACGATGTCGCCTGGGCTAGCCTCATCGATTGCCAAGGCGATGGCTTTGCGGCGATCGGGTTCGAGAGTGTACTTCGTCCCGCTGCGCTGCAGGCCGGGTAGAGCGTCGTTCATGATGTCGATCGGATTCTCACTTCGGGGATTATCGCTGGTGAGGATTACGAAGTTACTGCCCGTACCGGCCGCGTCGCCCATCAGGGGACGCTTGCTGCGGTCGCGGTCGCCTCCGCATCCGAAGACCGTGATGACGCGGCCCGCTCCGCCGCGCTGCGCTAGAAAGTCGTGAGCGAGGGCCGTGAGATTTCGCAATGCGTCATCCGTGTGGGCGTAGTCGACAATTACCGTGAACGGCTGGCCGACATCGACGCGCTGAAAGCGACCATCGACCCGGTCGAGTTGGTAAGAGGCGTCGGCAATGGCTTTCGGCTCGACGTTTCGCGCATAGGCCGCAGCCGCAGCGGCAAGGAGGTTGTAGACGTTTACGCGTCCGAGAAGCGGGCTCCACATGGGGTATTTGCCCGACGGAGCAGCCAGCGTGAACTTCGTGCCGTTGCTTTGGATGCTGACACCTTCGGCGTGAAAGTCGCCGGTTTCCATTCCGTAAGTGAAGACTTCCTGCTGCTTCTTGCAGAGCTTGATGACACGCTTGCCATACTCGTCGTCAATATTGATTACAGCAGCTCGCGGCGGCTCTGTCCCTAACCCTTGAAACAGGAGCGCCTTCGACTCGAAATACTTTTCCATCGTGACGTGATAGTCCAGGTGGTCGCGCGTGAGATTGGTGAAAATGGCGACGTCGTAAGGAATACCGTAAACGCGCTGCTGCTCCAGTGCGTGGGAGGAAACTTCCATCACCGCTTCCGTGCAGCCGGCCTGCAGTGCGCGTGCGAAGAACTGGTTCAGCTCCAAGGCCTCGGGGGTGGTGTGCGGCGCGGGGAAGCGCTGATCCTCAATGCGATATTCAACAGTGCCGACGAGTGCGGTCTTGCGTCCGCTGGCGCGCAGCATTGCGTTCAGCAGAAACGATGTTGTGGTCTTGCCGTTTGTACCAGTAATGCCGCAGATTCTTAACCTTTCGGCCGGACGTCCGCAGAAGTTCGCGCTCAACCGCGCCAGTGCGCGCCGCCCATGTTCCACTTGCGCCCAGGCAATGTCCGCTTGTGGCGGCAGGGAATCGCTGACGACGGCGGCTGCGCCAGCCTTCAACGCGATATCGATATATTGGTTGCCGTCTGTAGATTCGCCACGCAAGGCGACGAAGCACCAGCCGGGTTTGACGCGCCGGCTGTCATAATCCAGTCCTGCGATGGGAGGATTGCCTTGCTGCGCGAGGTATCCAACACCATCCAACAACTCGAGGAAGTTCATTCTACCCGCATTATAGCTGTGTATTTGTGCGCATCGTGAGTTGACGCACGATGATGCCCCGCTCTGAACTCAGTTAATGAGAACCACTAGTGCCCGAAGCGCACAGTGATGTGCTGGCCTGCGAGGAGCCGGCTGCCAGGCGCGGGCCACTGCTCACGCGCGATGCCGCTGCCGATCGCGTTGATCTCTAGCCCGGATTGCTGTGCCGTCTCAACCGCTGAACGGAGCGGCTTGCCGAGGAAGGAAGGCACCACAGTTCCACCGCCGACATCTAGGACAACGGTGTCCCCGCCTGGAGTGTGCTCAGGCGCTGAGGCCGACTGTACTGGCGACATGGTCTGTGCTTGGGCCGCCTCCGGAGCCGAAGCCGTCGGGGCAGCAACGGTGTCCTTTGCATCAGCGAAAGCGTTGACCTTGCTCACAGTTGGCGGATGTAGCGTAGCGGCAGTCGAGGCTGCCGCCTGTTCGTCCTGGATTGGAGCGCCCAGGTGATCGGAGGATTCATCCTCATCGTCCTTCGCCGAAGCGACCATCGTCTGGCGTTGCGGGGCCTTCACGTCCAGATCGTGCGGGACATGCAAGTACTCCAGCACTTGCTGCGCGATGCGCTTAAACACTGGGGCGCAAACCTGGCCGCCCTGGTGTAGACCGGTCGGCGAATCGAGAATCACCGCAATGGTGATGGCAGGCGTATTGACTGGCGAAAAACCTATGAACGACGCCACGTACTTGGTCTTCGAATAAGCTCCGGTTGTCGGGTCGACCTTCTGCGCGGTGCCGGTCTTGCCGGCAACCGTGTAGCCGTCGAGGATCGCGCGCCGGGCGGTGCCGAAGAGCACCACACCCTCCAGCATCTTCTTCATCTGCGCCGACGTCATGGTCGAAACGACGCGGTGTTGCTGCGCCGGATGGTAGACAACCGGTAACGCTTTGCTGTCGGGCGGCAACTCGCCGGCAACGATTCGGGGCGGCGTGTATACGCCGTCATTGGCGATGGTAGACACCAGCGAAATGGTTTGCAGTGGCGTAACGCCGATCTCCTGTCCCATCGAGATTGCGCCGATAGAAACCTTCGACCAGTGATTGACTGTTTTGGCTAAACCGCGAGTCTCGCCAGGCAGTTCGATTCCTGTCTGCTGTCCGAAGCCGTAGCTGTGGAGATACTGATATAGGCGGTCTTGGCCCAGCTTCATGCCGACCTTGATTGCCGCCACGTCGCTGGAATGAGCAAGGGCCTCGGCGATCGTGATCACACCCAGGCTTTCGTGATCATGAATCTTCATCCCGAAGACGTCGATGGAACCATGCTGGCAATCGATCTTGTCGTCGGGAGTAACCAGATGCTGGTCGATGGCGGCTGAGTACGTGACGATCTTGAATACCGAGCCAGGCTCGTAAATGTCACTAACGGCTCGGTTCTTCAGGGCCTCAGTAGGAACGCTGTTGAAGACGTTGGGATTGAAGTTAGGGCGATTCGCCAGCGCGAGAATCTCGCCGGTGCGAGGATTTTCTACGACGACCGTTCCAGCGATCGCCTTCGTGTCCTCCATCCCCTGATCCAGCTCTTTTTCGGCGATGTACTGGATCGTCTGATCGATCGTCAACACCAGGTTCTGGCCCGGATCAGGAGGGCGCTCGACGCGGCTGAACCACTTGCGGCGCGCGTCAACCGATATCAACTCCTGACCAGGAATGCCGCGGAGGTCGTCGTCGAATTCACGCTCCAGGCCGCCGAGGCCTTCGTCATCCATGCCGACATAGCCGAGGACCTGGGCTGCCAATTCGCGTTTGGGATAAAAGCGCTGTGGCTCTTTACGGAAGCCGATGCCTTTCAGGTTCAGTTCACGGACGCGATTTGCGGTGTCGGCATCGATCTTGCGTTTGAGGTAGATGAAATTTCGGTTGCCCTGCAAGCGAGCGACTATCTCCTGAGGGTCCATGTCGAGAACTTTGCCCAGAAGGTTTGCTGTCTGTTGCGGGTCGGTGATTTCACTGGGAACGGCAAAAACAGAATCAACATCAATGGACATCGCAAGGGCGTAACCGTTGCGGTCGTAAATGTTGCCGCGGCGCGGCTCGACAGGAATTGTACGGTTCTGCTGGCGCGCAGCCCGCAGCATGAAGTCGTGGTACTTCACGACCTGCAGCCGCACCAGCCGGAAGCAGATGATGAGGATCCAAATGAAGAGCAGCACGGCGAAGATGTACAGCCGCTTGCTCGGCGTTTTGGGAGCACTCGCCCGCATTCCCGGGTAACTCCGTTCTGCTGCGCTTCGGTCTGGATGAGCCAGCCTACTGCGAATATGACTGGGCCGCTTTACGTGGCGAAGGCGGTCCGTGATAAGCGGACCGCCGGTCGAAACTGGTTTGAACTACCGCCTACAGAAGTTCATGTGCTCGCCACAGTGACGAACTTACCTCTTGCGCTACTGCAGGCCTGAAACCACCATGATCCCGCCGGCCTTTGCCATAACCGGGGTGGCCGGATCGGTGGTGCCGGCGTCCATCGACTGCCATTGCCCTTCGGCCGGACGCTGCATACCCAACTCGCGCGCCAGGCGATCGATGCGGGGCAGGTCCTTCAGCGAAGCCTCTTCCAAGCTCAGCGTACGATTGACCTCCGAGATAGAGTCACGCTGTGACTTGAGCTGCTCGATCTTGTAGCCATACTCGATCGCGCTGAAATGTTGCCACAGGTAGACCATGACGAGGAGAAAGAGCATGCCCAGCGTGATGCCGAAGGTCACCATCTCGCGACGCCGTTTGGGATCAGTCACCATCGCTACCCGCGAGTTATCGATACGCTTGGTAAAGTAGATTTCCGGTGTGCCAATGAACATGCCGCGGGGCTGCTGCTGCGCGGCGACCTGCTCGTTCCACTCACCAGCTTGTGCCAAGGTCGGGTAAAGTACTCCGGCTGCCATAGCTTTCTCCTGCCGAACCGCCTTTAAACGTCGCGGTGGCGATCATCTTTTGGGTACACGGGCCGAATTCCAGGAGCCCTAGACTTATTCACATTCCCCACAGCTTTTTCCGCAGCCACCCAGTGGAAGGTTGCGAAGTTGCGCAATCGATAAACCAACAACCTCTCTACGTTCTTTCCGCCGCCCGCAGCTTCGCGCTGCGTGATCGCGGATTGCGATCGATCTCTTCTTCATCAGCAATCACGGGCTTCTTGGTCAGCACGCGGTACATCCCGTCGCGGGCTCCATCTCGCAGCGCATCTTTCACAATGCGATCTTCCAGCGAGTGGAAGCTGATGATCGCCAACCTGCCGCCCGGCTTCAGGACTTGCGGAGCCGCGTCTTTACTCAGCAGCGTTCGCAGGTCGTCTAGCTCTCGGTTCACCAGAATTCGGAGTGCCTGGAAAGTCTTTGTCGCCGGATGAATACGCCGCTCGGCTTGGTTCACTGGCCGGGCCGCGGCCGATATCACACCCGCAAGTTGTGCGGTGGTATGAATCGGCCGCGCCCGAACAATGGCTCTGGCGATTCTCCGCGACCTCCTTTCCTCACCGAATTCGTAAATCGCATCGGCAAGCTCGCGCTCGTCGAATTGATTTACCACTTGTTCGGCGGTCAGGCCCGATTGCGTATCCATCCGCATATCCAGGGGCCCTTCCGCCTGAAAACTGAATCCTCGCGCTGCGTTCTCCAGTTGCATGGAACTGACGCCCAGGTCAGCAAGCAATCCGTCCACGGAGGCTGCCGCAACATGGTGGGCTACGGTGGCGAAGGAAGCGTGCACCAGCTCAACCTTCGGCCAGTCACTCGCCAGCTCCGCCGGCGGCCGTGTCAGCCGCTCGCGCGCCCGTTCCAACGCTGCCGGGTCTTTATCGAAGCCAATCAAACGGCCCTCTGCTCCGAGGCGGCTTGCAATTTCCCAAGCGTGCCCAGCTAAGCCGAGTGTCAGGTCCATAAAAGTCCCGCCACGCCGAACGGCCAGGAATTCGATCGCTGGTTTTAAAAGAACTGGGACATGACTGAATTTCGACACGCCATGTCCGCCCCCAGGGGCGCCGCTCGATTCTGAAAACCGGTTATCCACTCACTCCCAACAATCAAATCGCTTGTGAACTGAAGTCCGCTCGCGATCACAAAATCGGAGGAGCCTTAACGCGGCGTAAAGCGCCGCTCTGCTTAAATCCCCAGCACGCTCAGCGTGGCCTCGTCATCCTCAGTGAAAGGCTCGGCAACTGACTTGCGAAGCTCTTCGGCATTTCGCACCACCAGGTGCTTCAGATTGCCCATCACCGCGACCTCACCCTTCAAGCTGGCGCTCTCTCGCAGAATTTGCGGCATCAGCAGCCGGCCTTGACCATCGAATTCGACAACCTGCCCGTAGTAGCTGGTGCGTTCCAGGAATTTTTGCTTGGTCTTGTGCATTTCGGGCAGCGCAGCCAGCTTCCGCTCGATCTCTTCCCAGGCCTGCATGGGATAAACTTTGGCACTTCTGCCGTCCCAACTCGTGATATAGAATTGCGCGCTGTAGTTCTCGTCGATTTCGCGCTTGAATTCCGCGGGCATCTTTAAGCGCCCTTTTTCGTCCAGTCGGGTTAAATGAGTGCCGCGAAACATAGCGTTTGGCTTTAACGTCAACTCTCACCAAGGAGGTGAACGTCACCAACCCCAAAGTGTGGCTGCGATCCAGCAATGGCAATGAACTTCGTTCGCATCCAAAAACTCTTCGAGGTTGAGCGACTGTTTCCACCGCCTCCCACTTTGTACCACTTACGACGTATCGTACTCCTAAACCGTTGCCTGTCAAGCGGAAATTGGGGATTTTTGCATTCTCCACACTTTCCGTCGCCCCTCCACAATTCATAGGGTCATCCGGTTCCAAGCATCGCAATAAAATGGGTTTACTAGGATGGTTCACCGGCGGCAGCCCCAAATAACATGCGGGGCATTGGTTAGCTAAGCAAGAAAGCCCGCCTGGGCGGCGGGCTTTCTTAGTTGCGATCGCAACGATTAGTGGTGATGAGGCGCAGCGGAGGTCGACTCGACCAGCGACAAGGGAGCGGAGCCTGATCCCGCAGTAACCAGATCGACCTTAGTCCCCGACACCAGATATCCCGCATAAAGCGGATTACCGTTCGACGTGATCGAGATTGCTCCGTTGGAATCGACGGAGTACGTCCCGATGATCGTCAGGTTCTGATTCGTACCAGCCGAACCGCTTTGCGAATAAGTAGACGAATAGCTCCCGGTGCCGCTGGCGAGGCTGCTATCGACCTGGCTCAAGTCGCCGGAAAGATATTGCGGCAGCGATCCGCCGAGGTATTCACCCAGGTACGAGCTATCGGTAAACGGTCCGCCAGATTGGGGTTCGAAATAGAGAACTTCGGCGCCTTTCACGTCGCCGGTGCCGGCGATGGCATTGATGCAGAAGCCTTGATTGCTAGCAACCATGTAACAGACAACCACCGCGCCGCCGGGCAGGTTAAGGGCAGTTCTGCCGTTAGCCGCAACGGAATAGGTGCCCGACTCCTGGCTCTGCAAATAAGTACCGCCGGTATTGGCGTCGATCGAGATATTCATGTTACCGTTGCCGTCGCTTTGGATGAACAGAACAATCGCCTGGCTGTTGGCATTGCCCTGCCCGGCATTGTGTATTCGGCTGCCGCGGCCAACGGCATTGCCATCGAGAACGCTGTTGTTCATGTTCCCGCTTTGGCGCAGAGAGTCGGTGATCGTCAAGCTCCCTCCGTTGTCAATGTCGAGCAGGAACACCTCATTGGCGGAAATTGCATAAGCGGCATAGTTAATGGTCGCGCCATTAATATGAAGCTGCGACGTCGCCCGCCCATTCGAGTCGATACTTCCTGATACTGAGCCCGTGAACGTCACTTGGCTGTGGGTGCCGAAGTCGTTGATGTCCTCGGCTCCATTGTTGAACACTCCACTGGAACTTTGAGTGTAAGCACCATCGGCAGAGAGTGGATTTCCCGATGGATCGAAGCCCTGCAAGCCGAAAGCCCACGTGCCCGCCAGAGCAGCGAGAGTGAAGTCGGAAGGATTCTGCTGACGCATCACGCCTGCTCCCCACGTCCCGCTCGAACCATTCTCGTTGAGCGCAATGATGCGCATGTCTTCCGCGGCACCAGTTGCGACTAGCATCTGCACATTTCCGCCGTGGTTATCGGTCCAATTGATCTGGCCCAGGCCATTGGGGCCGATCGAATACGTCCCTCCAGTGATTTGGTCGTGCTCAACGCCAGAGGCAGTGTTGTTCACATCCGCTTCGCCGCCGGTAATGTGACCGTTCCCGTCCGTCGTGATGCTGCCGGTCGCAGCGATTGCGTGGCTATTATCGTAACCTTGGAAGGCGAGGGCGTAGCTTCCGTTCAACGTGCCGTTGGCGCCCCCAGTGTTAATCGAAATGGTAAGCGTCTGGGTGGCGGTGTTGTTCTGCACATCCGTGACATTGATCGCTACGCTGCTGGTTCCGGCTACCCCAGGCGTTCCGCTTACGAGCCCGGAGTGAGAGTTCAAACTAAGGCCGACTGGAAGGGCGCCGGAGGCTATGGTCCAGCTGTACGGGGTTATGCCACCGTTGGCTGATAGCAACGCGTTGTACGGGGTGTTAATCGTGCCGTTGGGTAATGAGCCAGTGTTGATGGTTAAGGTTTCAGTGCTGCCGTTCACCGTGATTTGTAGGTTGGCTGTTGCTATGGCGGCGGGGGAGTTGGAGTCCGTCGCCTTGACGCTGAAGCTGTAGTTGCCATTGGCCATCGCTGTTCCTTCGATCAAGCCTGTCGAAGCAAGGTTCAGGCCCGTCGGCAAACTCCCACTGGTCTTTGTCCAAGTGTACGGCGGGACTCCTCCGGTGGCGACCAGTTGCACGGTGTAGCCGCTGTTCAGCGTTCCGTCCGGCAGGGTAGAGGTGAGCACTCCGAGGTTGGCGACTGGCGCGAAGTAGCTGGCCACGTCCAGGAGCAACTGGGTAGGATTGGAGCCCGACGCGAAAGCATTGATCGATTCATTCCCGGATCCAGCAGGAACAATTGCCATATTCGAAGTCACGGCGCCGTCCGGCGCGTTGAGAGTGGAAACGCCTGGTTGAGTTGAGCCTTCGGGCCATAAGGTCAGGAAGCCGAGAGCACCAGATGGCAGGGCCGTCGCGTTCAAGGTGAACGCTTGTGCAACATTGGGCACTCCACACAAGCTGCCGACGATGCCTATAGGGATCGTGCCATTGAATTGGCCGATGGTCTGGCGTGTGTCCAATACCCGGCACGGGGTAAGGGTGTACAGCGACAGCGCAGCTGGCGCCGAACTGGCCGGCGCGAAATACCCGTTCGTGTCGATTAATAGGTTCGTCGCGGCGCTGGGGTAAATGGCCGTCTTATTTTCACTGCCAGCCGGCACGATGGCTGCATTCGCGACATTTGTGCCCGTGTAGTCGTTGAGGGTAGATACCGTTGGTTGGGGCTCGCCGGCTGGCCAGACGGTCACGTAGCCCAGCGGACCGGAAGGCAGCGCTGTGATGTTGAAAGAATAAGCTTGCGCATTAGTGGGTACGCCACAGTTCCCAGGAATGGAGAAGTCGTGTTCCTGGTGCGCCGGGATTGGGCCGCCACTGTTTCGGGTATCAACAATTCGGCACGGAGGCAGCGGAAAGAAGGCCAATGCGGAGCTGTCGGATGCCGAAGCGAAGTAGGCGTTGATATCGATCAGGATGTTCGTGGTATCGCTGACGTAGACGCTGACCTCGCCACTATTACCCGCAGGGACGATGGCAGCATTTGCCTTGGTTCGACCGTCGAACGAGTTCATCAGGGAGACCACAGGCTGAGGCTCTCCCGTTGGCCAGATCGTCAGATAACGCACGCGCGTCCCGCCTGAGACCAACGTCACATTCAGGGAATAAGCCAATGCCGAGGACAGATCGAATGATCCGCATGCACCTCCCACTCCTCCGGATTGAGCCAGATTGGGTAGGTTAAACGATCGAGCGGTGCCGCCCTGAATCGGCTGGCCGGTATGCGTATCAACCAAGCGGCATGGAGTCACCGCTTTGAGTCGCAGCGGCGTTTGGGCGACAGCGGAAATTGTTAGTACGTGGCAGAAAAGGACAATTAGGGGCAACAACGTTAATCGACGGCGCAACTGTGGCATTCGTGTCTCCGGTTGGTAGCCAAATCTACTCGCGGCCGGGCAAACCCATGTGCACATTCACAGTTGCCTGCGAACGGGCAGTGCGGCCAAGGGCTGCTGTCGGACGAGTGCGGGAAACGCGATTTAAGCGGAAGTGGAAATGTACTGCAAATAAGCGGAGATGGGAATAGCTAATTTTGGCGACAAAGCGGGCTCAACCTGGGCGGGGCCGAAATCCGATGCGCGGCGGGAAGGTTGCTCCGAACCGAAACGGCGTCGATCGACGTCGTCCGCGGCAACGGCAGCGTGAGGGAATCAGTTTACGTTGCAGCCGCCACCATTCATCATGCAGCAGTTCGACTGTCCACAACCCGCGGCTGGCGAGGCAGAGCTGCTCTTCGCGCTAACCGCGAAGGTGGAGAGCTGCTTCTCCAGCTTCTCGGTATGGCACTTCGGGCACTCCGGCGTCTGCTCGCCAAAGAGAATAGCTTCGAATTTATGTCCGCAAGACTCACATCGATATTCGAAGATCGGCATCAATACCTCCAGCTCTGACAAAAATAGCTTTACTGCGACTTACTTGGCGCAGCATCAGAAGCTCTATTATAAATGCAGGAGCCACTTCTCATCGCCGCAAACGATCCATCCTTACAAGTCTCCCCAGCGCCGCGCAACGCGACCGCCGGAGGAACGAGTACCCACGATTTTTTCGGTGAGCCATTCCGTCCGCGCCGTCCGTTCATCAATGGCCACGCGCAGACCATCGCCGGCAACTATCTGCCGCGTCAGAACGTTCTGCCACCCCCGGAGGCCCGGCTGTTCAATGTCGAACCCGGGGTCCAGGTGCTGTGCCAATGTCATTGGCAGGCGAAAAGCGCGACCGCGATGACCGTCGTCATCGTGCATGGATTGGAAGGATCCAGCGATTCGCAGTACGTGATCGGCACAGGGAGTAAAGCGTGGGCAGCAGGAATGAACGTTGTTCGCATGAACATGCGCAACTGCGGCGACACCGAGCATCTTGGGCCAACGCTCTATAACTCGAGTATGTCGGCTGATGTTGGCGCTATCGCGAAGACGCTGATTTCTGAGGACGGTCTGCAGAAGCTGGCCTTCGTGGGCTATTCGATGGGTGGAAATTTGGTATTGAAGCTGCTCGGGGAATGGGGAACCGACGCGCCTCCGCAGGTGAAGGGCGGGGTGGGCGTTTCGCCAGCCGTGGATCTGGCACCTTCGGCAGACGCTCTGCATAACCCGGCTAACCGTATTTATGAGTGGAAATTTCTACGGGGGCTACGCCGGCGCATGCGCCGGAAGGCGGCGCTTTTTCCAGAGCGTTACGATGTCCGACACTTGAGGGGCATGCGCAGCCTGCGAGACTTTGACGATCAGATCACGGCCCGCTACTCCGGATTTCGTGATGCTCAGGACTATTACACGCGAGCCGCCGCGGCGCAGGTGGTGGATCGCATTGCCGTACCCACATTGATCATGCATTCTCTGGACGACCCGTTTATTCGCGTGTTGTCGCCGACGCGCGAAAAAATGCTACGAAATCCGAACATTACGTACATTGAGACCGCTCATGGCGGCCACTGCGCCTTTCTGGCCGATGCCAACGGCTACGATGGACGCTGGGCCGAGCGGCAGGCTATTTCCTTTCTCCAGCGGGTGGAGCGGGGCGATACGGTGAAGCTCTTGGCCCGCTGATCCTGATTCCTGGATATCCCACAATGTGGGCGTAGAAATGTGATTTAATTCTTGTCCCGTTTGGGATAGAATGTGCGACACTTTCGTTCTGAGCCACTGCACCACAGTTCAAATTCCTCTCCCAGCGGCACGTCAACGAAACGTTTGCTGTTTATTTCGGTTCAGCAAGAAGACCACAATTTTGCTACGAGCACTACATAACGAGGCCGGGCTATGATTCCGCAACAGGCAAAGAGTGCTACTCGCACGGACATGGATCAACTGGCCATCAACACCATTCGCACACTGGCGATTGATGGCGTGCAGAAAGCCAATTCCGGACACCCGGGTACGCCGCTGGGAGCTGCTCCCACAGCCTACACGCTATGGCAGAAGATACTCCGCTACGATCCGCAGCAGCCCTGGTGGCCCAACCGCGACCGCTTTGTGCTCTCCGCGGGGCACGCTTCGATTCTGCTCTACGGTTTGATTCATCTTGCGGGAATCAAAGCGGAGAACGCCAGCTACACCGAGAAGGGTCGCCTTGCGGTAACCCTTGACGACCTCAAGACATTTCGCCAGGCGGGAAGCCGTTGTCCCGGTCACCCGGAATACGGCTGGACGACGGGCGTGGAAGCTACAACCGGCCCGCTTGGGCAGGGTGTTTCCGACAGCGTTGGAATGGCGATCGCCGGCCGGTGGCTTGCTGCCAACTACAACCGCCCGGGATACGAATTATTCGACTTCAACACATATGCGCTTTGCGGTGACGGCTGCTTGATGGAAGGAATTTCCAGCGAGGCGGCCTCGCTTGCCGGACACCTGAAACTGTCGAATCTCTGCTGGATCTATGACTGCAATCACGTGACGATTGAAGGCCACACCGACCTTGCCTTTACCGAGGATGTGGCAGCGCGCTTTATGGCATATGGCTGGGAAGTCACCAGAGTCAGCGATCCTAACGATATCGAGCTGGTCGAGCGTGCTCTCAAGCGCTTCCGCGAGACGACGGACCGACCGACGATGATCATCGTCCACAGCCACATCGGCTATGGCGCTCCGCACAAGCAAGATACGTCAGCAGCTCACGGCGAGCCGTTGGGCGCTGAAGAAGTGCGGCTGACGAAAGAGTTCTTCGGCTTCTCGCCTGACGAGTCGTTCGTTGTTCCCACTGGCGTCCGCGAACATTTTGCGGAAGGGATGGGGGCGCGCGGTGCCAAGCTAAGCAAGGACTGGGATGCGATGTTCGCCCGCTACCGGGCGCAATATCCCGATCTCGCGGCCGACCTCGAAAACATGAAGACCCGCGATCTGCCCGCGGGATGGGAGAAAGCCTTGCCGACGTTTGCGCCGAGCGCCAGTGGTATGTCGACTCGCGATGCCTCAGGCAAAGTGCTGAACGCGATGGCCCAGAAGATTAACTGGTTAATGGGCGGCGCGGCCGATCTGTATCCCAGTACCAAGACGCGGCTGGAGTTTGAGTTTGCGGGCGACTTCCAGGCGAAGGGCGAGTTGGGCAATTACAAGGGCCGCAACTTCCACTTCGGTATTCGCGAGCACGCTATGTGTGCCATCGTGAATGGCATGGTGTTGACCGGCCTGCGCGCGTTTGGTTCGGGATTCCTGATCTTCACCGATTACGCGCGCGGAGCACTTCGTCTTTCGTCGCTGATGGAGATTCCGGCGTTACACATCTGGACCCACGACACCATCAGCCTGGGCGAGGACGGTCCGACGCATCAGCCGATCGAGCAACTCGTCTCGCTGCGGGCGGTGCCGGGAATGCTGGTGATTCGCCCAGCTGACGCGAATGAGATGGCCGAGGCGTATCGTATAGCGCTCTCGATCAAGGACCATCCCTGCGAGATCATCTGTAGTCGTCAGGCGCTGCCGATTTACGATCGCACGAAGTTTGCGGCGGCGAGCGGGCTGGCCAAGGGCGCTTACGTCATGGTCGACGCTCCGGATGGGAAGCCAGACGTTATCCTGATCGGTTGCGGCAGCGAAGTTGGACTGTGCGTCCAGGCGTGGGAGCAACTCACCGCGCAAGGCTTCAAGACACGCGTCGTCAGCATGCCGTGCTGGGCGCTGTTTGACGCGCAAGATAAGGCCTATTGCGAGAGCGTGCTGCCGCCTGCGATTGGCGCGCGAGTTACGGTCGAAGAGGCGTCGAAGATTGGCTGGGACCGTTATGCCGGACGCACTGGCGTAGTACTGGGAATGCATACCTTCGGCATGTCGGCGCCGATGAAGGTCGTTATGGAGCATTTCGGCTTCACCGTCGAGCATGTCGTCTCGGCAGCAAAGCAAGCGATAGCGAATTCGAAGCAGTAAGAACGGGCGGAGCTTACCAAACATGTCGAACGGAATGTCGGATGCGTTTGTATTTTTCGGAGCCACAGGCGATCTTGCCTACAAGCAGATTTTCCCCTCGCTCCAGGACCTGATCCGCGATGAAGGGTTCAATGTCCCGATCATTGGCGTCGCCAAGGCTGGATGGAATCTCGACCAACTGAAAGCGCGCGCCAAGCAGAGCCTGGAAGAGCACGGAGGACTGGAGCAAGGTCCGTTTGAGAAACTCATCGGCCTGCTGCGCTACGTTGACGGCGATTACGCTGACGCCGCTACGTTCACCGAGCTTCGCAAGCAATTGGGTGATGCCAAGGCGCCGCTGCATTATCTCGCCGTGCCGCCCAGTTTGTTCGGTACGGTTGCGGAAGGGCTGGCAAAATCCGGTTGCGCCGATAACGCGCGAGTTGTTATAGAAAAGCCCTTTGGCCACAACCTGCCAACCGCGCAGGCGTTGAATCGAACGCTGCACAAGTTTTTTCCCGAAGAGAATATCTATCGCATTGATCACTATCTCGGGAAAGAACCGGTGCAGAACATTCTGTACACCCGCTTCGCCAATCCGGTCTTCGAGCCCATCTGGAACCGCGAATATGTGCGGAGCATTCAGATCACCATGGCGGAAAACTTCGGCGTAAGCGACCGCGGCAAGTTTTATGACGAGACCGGCGCTCTGCGCGACGTGGTGCAGAACCACATGCTGCAGGTGCTGGGAAATCTCACTATGGGTCCGCCGACCGGAGAAGATCACGAGGCGGAACGCGATTCTAAGGCAGCCCTGTTGAAGGCGGTTCGGCCGCTGAAGCCGGAAGACGTAGTACGCGGACAATATAACGGCTACAAGCAGGTCGCGGGTGTGGCTCCAGGGTCGACGGTTGAAACCTTCATCGCTATCAAACTCTACATCGATACCTGGCGGTGGGCGGGCGTGCCAGTTTATATTCGCGCTGGAAAATGTCTGCCGGTCACCTGCATGGAGGCGTTGGTCGAATTCAAACGCCCTCCGCGTGAGACTTTTAATGAGATCGTGCCGGTGCGCTCGTCACATATGCGTATGCGGGTGAGTCCCGATATCAGCATCGGTTTTGGCGTGCGCGTGAAAGTGCCGGGCGAGCGCATGGTGGGTGAAGATGTCGAGCTGAAGCTGAAGAGCCACGCCACATCCGACATGCCGCCGTATCAGCGATTGTTGGGCGATGCCATGCGCGGTAACGGCGAGCTTTTTGCGCGTCAGGATCTGGTTGAGGCTCAGTGGCGCATCGTGCAGCCGATTCTCGATAATGTTACTCCGGTATATACCTACGAGCCGGGAACATGGGGACCTGATGAAGCCGGCCAGTTGATTGGCGCCGATGGTCCTTGGATCAATCCCACAACGGCGCCGGAAGAGAGCCGGTCGCAGGCCGCCAGCCGGAGCTAAATGAGCGTGAGAAAAGCTGCAAAGGCAAAAACCACGGTCCGCGATGGGTCAAAGAAGAAGAGCGTCAAGGACTTGGTGTTTCTCTTCGACGTCGACAACACGCTTCTGGACAACGACCGCTTTCAGAGCGACTTGTTTCGGCACATAGAGCGGGAGTTCGGTCGCGAGGCCCGCGAGCGTTACCTGGTAATCTTCGAGGAGCTGCGCGAGCAGCTTGGATATGCAGATTACCTCGGCGCGCTTGAGCGCTATCGCCAGCAGGATCTGCACGATCCACGCTTTCTCCACATGGCCAATTGGGTCATCGAATATCCGTTTCCACAACGCCTCTATCCGGGAGCTCTGGATGTCGTGAAACGTGTACGTAGTTGGGGGCAGGCGGTGATCCTGTCGGACGGGGATGCCGTTTTCCAGCCCCGCAAGGTCGAGCGTTCTGGGCTATGGAAAGCGGTTGCCGGTAACGTGCTCATCTTCATCCACAAAGAGCAGGAACTGGAGTGCGTGGAGAACATTTATCCGGCCCGTCGCTACGTCATGGTCGACGACAAATTACGACTCCTTCAGGCGATCAAAGACATCTGGAAAGATAGGGTCACGACCGTTTTCGTTCAGCAGGGTCATTACGCAAGAGACAAGAAGGCTACCGCACAGTATCGGCCTGCGGACATTAGCATCCGCCGCATCGCCGATCTGCTGGACATTGAATTGCGCTCATGGGTGCAGAAAAAAGAGGCAGCGAAATGAAAGCCACGCAGCAATTAAACAAGCTCGGACAGAGTTTATGGCTCGACAATATCACTCGCCAACTGCTCGACAGTGGCACCCTCAAGAAGTATATCGACGAGCTCTCGGTCACCGGGCTGACGTCGAATCCGACGATCTTCGATCACGCTATGACCCACGGCAACTCCTACGACGACGACATGGCAAAGCTGATGTCCTCCGGAAAATCGGTAGAAGATGCCTTTTTCGAGATGGCGATTGACGACCTGCGGAGAGCGGCTGATCTGTTCGCGCAGATTCATCAGCGCACCTCAACGGTCGATGGCTGGGTCTCCCTGGAAGTCTCGCCCCTATTGGCTTACGACGCGGTGAAAACGGCGGCGGTGGCGAAGCAGCTGCACCAGAAGGCGGCTCGGCCGAACCTGTTTATCAAGATTCCCGGCACAACCGAAGGCCGCACCGCGATTGAAGAGGCGATCTTCGCCGGCGTTTCGGTGAATGTAACCTTGCTGTTCAGCCGGGAACACTATCTGGGGGCGGTTGAGGCATATATGCGGGGGCTGGAGCGGCGTGTTGATGCCGGCCTGAGCGCTGATGTTCGCTCGGTAGCTTCGCTGTTCGTTAGCCGATGGGACAAGGCCACGATGGACAAGGTCCCCGGCGAATTGCGCGACAAGATTGGTCCTGCGGTTGGCGCCCAGACTTACAAGGCTTATCGCGACGTGCTTGAGTCAGATCGATGGCAGCGACTGGAGAACCTTGGAGCGCGGCCGCAGCGACTGCTGTTCGCTAGCACGGGAACCAAAGATCCCAAAGCGTCGGACGTGCTTTACATCGGCGCGCTCGCGGCGCCCAATACGGTTGACACGATGCCCGAGGAGACCCTGCTCGCCTTTGCCGAGCACGGTAGCGTCGGAAATGCTCTCCCTCGAGACGGAGGAGACTGCGAGCAAGTTCTGGCGGCATTTGGCAAGGCGGGAATTGACGTGGCCAAGTTGGCGGCCGATCTGCAATCCGAAGGCGCGAAATCATTTGTCGACTCATGGAAGGACCTGTTGAGTTCGATTGAGTCCAAGAGCAAAGCACTGAAATAAGGAGCCCTCATGCCGGAGCCGAAAATGAGTACCCAGCGGCCGATCGATACCGCAGCCTGGAAATCACTGCAGGCGCACTACGAGAAGATCAAGAACACGCATATGCGGCAGTTGTTCGCAGATGACCCACAGCGTGGGGCACGATTCACCGCCGAGGGCGCTGGCTTATATCTCGACTATTCCAAGAACCGTGTCACCGACGAAACCATGGGACTGTTGGTCCAATTGGCTCGCGAACGCGGGGTGGAGGCGCGTCGCGACGCCATGTTCCGCGGTGACAAGATCAACATCACGGAAAGGCGTGCGGTCTTGCATGTGGCTCTGCGTGCCCCCCGAGGCACAAAGATCGAAGTGGATGGTAAAGACGTTGTCGCCGACGTTCATGCCGTACTGGACAAGATGGCGGCCTTCTCGAACCGCGTACGCAGCGGCGAGTGGAAGGGCTTCACCGGCAAGCGTATCAAGAACGTGATCAACATCGGTATTGGCGGCTCGTATCTGGGGCCGGAGATGGCGTACATTGCGCTGCGCGACTTCACTGATCCCGCGATGACGTTCCGTTTTGTCGCTAATGTCGACGGCGCGGCCTTCACCGACGCGACGCACGACCTGAATGCCGACGAGACACTCTTCATTATTTCCTCCAAGACTTTCACCACGCTAGAAACCATGACCAACGCAGCGACGGCCCGCAAATGGATTATGGATTCGTTGAAGAATGAAGCGGCGGTGGCTAAGCACTTCGTTGCTGTGTCGACGAATGCCGAAGGTGTCGCTAAGTTTGGCATCGACACGACGAATATGTTCGGCTTCTGGGATTGGGTCGGAGGACGCTATTCGATGGATTCGGCGATAGGTTTGTCGACCATGATCGCGGTCGGGCCGCAGAACTATGAGGAGATGCTCGCCGGCTTCCACGCTATGGATGAGCACTTCCGCACAGCGCCTCTGGAGAAGAATCTTCCCGCTCTCATGGGGCTTCTGACAGTGTGGTACAACAATTTCTTCGGCGCACAGACGGTCGGCATCATGCCGTACGCGGACAACCTGAAGCGTTTTCCGGCGTATCTCCAGCAGTTACAGATGGAGAGCAACGGCAAGCACGTCGATCTGGAAGGAAATCACGTTGACTGGCAAACTGGTCCGATCATCTGGGGCGAGCCTGGCACTGATGGTCAGCACTCGTTCTATCAATTGATCCACCAGGGGACGAAGCTGATCCCGTGTGACTTCATAGCCTTTCTCCAGCCCCTGAGCCCGCTCACAGTGATGCACGACTATCTGGTTGCCAACGTCTTTGCCCAGGCCGAGGCATTGGCCTTCGGCAAGACGGCCGAGGAGTTGAAGGCGGAAGGTTCGCCCGATTTTCAGACGCCGTTTCGCGTTTGCGAGGGGAATCGTCCTACCAATACGATCCTCGTCGACAAATTAACGCCGCGAGCTTTGGGTACACTGGTTGCGCTCTATGAGCACAACGTTTTCACGCAAGGTGCGGTGTGGAACATCGACTCGTTCGACCAATGGGGAGTGGAGTTAGGCAAGGTGCTGGCAAAGCGCATCATCCCCGAATTGGAGAGCGAGACTGTCCCGGCATTGAAGCACGACAGCTCGACGAACAACTTGATTGGTCGCTATCGCAAGGCTCTAGGTAGAAAGAGCTGATCTGAACGGGGCACACCTGTCGGTGCGCCCCTGTACTGCTGCACGAGCTGTGCTCGAGAGGGAGTTGCTCTGAACGCACCGACCGCATCGCGCGATCCTAATGCCGCATTAAAGAAGCAGGCGGCGGAGTACGCCCTACGCTACGTCGCCTCCGGCATGACCGTCGGGCTGGGGACCGGTTCAACGGCAATTTTCGCGATAAGGCAAATCGGTGCTCTGTTACAAAGTGGCGAGTTGAAGAACATCATCGGCTTTGCTACCTCGAAGGCCTCCTGGGATGCGGCGGTCGAGTTGAAGATCCCCATGCTGACGGACGATCTGCCGAAGGGCATCGACGTCACCATCGATGGGGCGGACGAGGTCGATCCGAAGCTAAACCTGATCAAGGGCGGAGGCGGTGCGCTTCTGCGAGAAAAGCTGGTAGCACAGGCTTCAAAGCGTGAAATCATCGTTGTCGATGAGAGCAAACTTTCTCCGCGGCTCGGAACGCTGCATGTTTTGCCGATCGAGGTGTTGCCTTTCGGGTGGCGTTCGCAGGCGCGGTTTCTTGAATCTCTTGGGGCAAAATATGTCGTGCGCCAAACGCCAGACGGCAGGGAGTACCATACGGATCAGGGAAATCTGATTCTGGATTGCGATTTCGGGCCCATTGTGGACGCAGCAAAGCTTGCTTGCGAGCTCGAACGACGCGCGGGAATTGTCGAGCACGGCCTTTTTCTGAATTTGACCCACACTGTGGTAGTTGCCGCCAAGACGGGCGTTCGCGAGCTTACGCGGTAGTAAGATCAGTTCATTGTCATGTTGTCATCGCAGGCAATGATGGCCGGCGAGGGATCTGTTGTTCTGAATCGAAAGCTACTGCACTCTCTCTGACCGAACGATGCCAACTTCCGCCGATCCAGCCAAGCCTCAAGCGGCAACCAATGCCGAGAAGAACCGCCTCGATGAAGCTGAAGGCAAGATAAAACCTTGGCGCCGCTGGGGCACGTATCTCAGCGAAAGGCAATGGGGAACGGTTCGCGAAGACTACAGCGCGGATGGTTCAGCTTGGGATTACTTTCCTCACGATCATGCTCGCAGCCGCGCTTATCGCTGGGGCGAAGATGGCATTGCCGGCTTCTGCGACGAGAAAGAGACACTGTGCGTGGCAGTCGCGCTGTGGAATGGCAAGGATCCCATCCTGAAAGAGCGTCTCTTCGGACTCACCAACCAACAGGGAAATCACGGTGAAGATGTCAAAGAGCTGTATTACTACCTCGATGCAACTCCCACATGCTCGTACGCGCGCATGCTGTACAAGTATCCGCAAGCTGGCTACCCGTATCAGCAGTTGCTCGATGAGAACCGCAAGCGAGGACTGAACGATCGCGAGTATGAGTTGATGGACACGGGCATCTTCGCCGACGATCGCTATTTCGATGTGTTTGTCGAGTACGCGAAGGCTGATGCGGAAGACGTTCTCATGCGTGTCACAGTCCACAACCGTGGAGCGGAGGCGGCTTCTTTAGTTTTGCTACCGCATGTTTGGTTTCGCAATACCTGGGGTTGGGGACGTGATCCGCACAAACCTGAGCTGTCACAAACGAATGCGACTCGCCTGCTTGCGACGCACTGCACGCTGGGCACGTTCCAGATAGACTTCGACCCGCCGGAAGAATTTCTCTTCACGGAAAACGAGACTAATGTGCGTCGTGTCTTCAACACCGGGACAGGCGACGGCTATTTCAAGGACGCATTTCACGAATATGTCGTGCACGGTGCGAGGCAGGCAGTGGATCCCGCCAAGAAAGGAACGAAAGCGGCAGGCTTGTATCGCCTCAACCTGGCGCCCGGGGCGAGCGCCACGGTGCGTATGCGCATGCGACCTCCAACCACCAGCGATGCTTTCGCCGACTTCGATCAGCTGTTCCAGGATCGCTTACATGAGGCCAACGAATTCTATGAAGGAGTTCACGCCGGACTGAATGGCGATGATGCACGCAGTGTGCAGCGGCAGGCGCTAGCCGGCATGCTCTGGAACCGCCAGTGTTATCACTATAACGTCTTCGACTGGATGCAAGGCGATCCCGGTCAGCCACCTCCGCCCCAGCAGCGACAGGGTGGCCGCAATCGCGACTGGGAGCACCTCAATGGCGATGAAGTTTTATCCATGCCGGACAAATGGGAGTATCCCTGGTTCGCCTCGTGGGACTTGGGCTTTCACTGTGTCGCCTTGTCGCTGGTTGATCCCGAGTTTGCCAAGCGTCAATTGGTTCTGATGGGACGGGAATGGTACATGCATCCGAACGGCCAGTTTCCCGCGTATGAATGGAACTTCAGCGACGTGAACCCACCGGTACATGCGATCGCGGGATGGCGAATCTACCGACTGGAGCAAATGCGCACCGGGAAAGGTGACCGTAATTTTCTGGAGCGGGCCTTTCATAAACTGATGCTCAACTTCATGTGGTGGGTCAATCGTGAAGACGAGCAGGGCCGGAACATCTTTCAGGGTGGATTTCTCGGCCTGGATAATATTGGGGTCTTTGACCGGTCGCAGCCGTTGCCAACCGGCGGCACCGTCAATCAGTCCGACGGGACGGCGTGGATGGCAATGTATGCGTTGAATCTAATGCGGATTGCGCTGGAACTGGCACGCGAAGATTCCACATATGAGGATGCCGCCAGCAAGTTCTTCGAACACTTCCTGTATATAGCTCGGGCCATGTCTGACATTGCAGGAGAAGGAATTGGGCTATGGGACGAAACAGATAATTTCTACTACAGTGTACTGAACCTGCCGAATGGCCAGAATGTTCCTATCCGACTTCGTTCGGTCGTCGGACTGATTCCGCTTTTTGCCGTAGAGGTAATTGAACAGGAACTCCTCGATGCCCTGCCACATTTCCGGGAGCGACTGAAGTGGTTCCTGGACAAGCGGCCGGATCTGGCGGCTCTGGTTTCGCGGTGGGGAGACCTTGGCTCTAACAGCAGGCGCTTGCTTTCGTTGGCCCGCGCTTTTCGGATGAAGAGCATTCTGGCGCGAATGCTTGATGAGAACGAGTTTCTTTCGCCGTACGGAATTCGTGCGCTGTCCCGATATCATCTCGAACATCCTTATGTGGTTGACTTAGGCGGGGCGCACTATGAAGTCGATTACGATCCGGCTGAATCTCGCTCCCGCATTTACGGTGGCAACTCCAACTGGCGTGGCCCAATATGGATGCCGGTGAATTATCTGATGATCGAGAGTCTGCGCCGCTTTTACGACTACTACGGCGATGATTTTAAGGTGGAATGTCCCACAGGGTCGGGCAACTATCTGACATTGTGGGAAGTGTCGGAGGAGCTTGCCCGCCGACTTATGAAGTTGTGTCTGCGAGACGAAAACGGCCGTCGCGCTTCGCTGGGCGACGATGCCAAGCAGCAAACCGACCCATATTTCCGTGATCACCTGCAGTTTTATGAATACTTCCATGGCGACAATGGCCGCGGTATGGGAGCGAGTCATCAGACTGGCTGGACCGGCTTGATCGCGAACCTGATCGCCGAACACGGGCAAGCGCGCGCGGTCAATTCTGATCGCTGACGCGGACATTAATCCTTAAACAATCCAGCCCACGAATCATCCAGATTGTCCCAACGGTCGCGCTCCAGCCAATTCGTTTGCGAATCCGGCAAGTAAAGAACGCCGTGTCCCAGAGGGCACATCATCTCGGTGCCTGACCAATCCAACAAAACATGTCCGGGCGCTCCGATTTGTATAGGTGTGCCCAGGCGTTGCAGGCAGACGCGGCAGCGTTTCTGTTGATCGGTAATCGCCCACGAGAGTGGTGCAATGGACAGGATGAGGAAGAGCCAGAGCGCAACCCCGTTTGTAATCGGTTGCACGGAGCCGAAAACGTAGACCGACAGCATACGCAGACTCGTCCAGGAAAGCAGGCCTGTGAAGGCGAGCAGCAATACTGCCTTCGCCACAAAGAATGACCACCAGCGCAGCCGATCGCGCACTCTCAACGGGGAGCGTCCGACGCCGGTGCTGAAACGCGCATACACAATCAGCATGGCGGAACCTACGGCCAGGAGAAGGAAGAGCAGATATGAAGCGATGTATGCCCGCACCTCGGCGCGTCGAGAGGTTACCACCAACAACGAAGCGGGGAGGATGTAGCCCGCATTCTCAGTACGATCGGCGAGATCGAGTTCCAGTTGCCGTGCCGTAACGCCAGGGCGGACCCGTGCTACAGCGCCTATACGCTCTACCGAGTTTGTGAACGATGGAGTTCCGGCATCAAGCATGGTCCAGACCGAAATTCCGGGAGCGAGCAGGTAAAGGTTATGGGGGAGGACGCCGATGACTGTGCGCGGGATGCCGCCAACCGTAACTTGGCGGCCTATGACCGAGGGATCACTGTGGAATTGCAAACGCCAGATTTCATCGCTGAGAACAACACACCCAGTGCAATTCTTGTCGTCACCTGACTGGAAGGTTCTTCCAATGCTCGCACGTAGGTCCAGGACCTGAAAGAATTCCGGCGCGACCTGTGCGGACAGAACCGGCACCGTTCGTCGGGGCGCCAGCAACTGGGTGGCGCCCCAAGAAAAAGCGGCGACGTTCTTCAACAGCTTGCTACCTTGCCAAGCGCCAGCCAGATCGAGAAGCGTTTCAGAGTGCACCCGACGAAACTTCCCGTTCAGGCTGATGACGCATACATGATCGGGATCGGGAATCGGCGAAGAAACCAACGACCGCATCGCAGGAATGATTCCGCCGGACAGGACCAGGATGAGGATAGCCAACGAAATTGAGATCAGAAAGATGGAAGGAGAGCGGCGCAGATGCGCGCTTTTTTGCCGAAACTCCTGCTGATCGAAGCGGACCCAGAACGCCGAAGGAAAGGCGCTCCAGCAGAATCTTGCCAATTCCAGCTTTTGGTCGCGGTTAAGCTGGTCGTTTTCGGCCAGGAACAGGCACCAGTGCCAAACTTGCCGCGTGCAGTTCTCCCGCCAGGTTGTCCGTTGCTGCCGGGGCACAATCCAGCTGGCCAGCCAGATCACTAATCGGCAGCGGGCAAACGTTCGTTGTCCTGGTCCAAGCGGACGCATTATGGTCTTAGAGTGAGATGACAAAAATGGCCAAGCGTCGCGGAAAAGCTCCCACCATTTTCGTCGCCAATGTCGCTCCAGCTTGTCTGATGAAAGCGGGGTCATTGACGAATTTTGCAGCGGTCTATGGGGCTGCATTTTGTTCGTAGGGAAACCAGAATGTCAGCAGGCGTATGTGATTGAAAGTACGAACGCGAAGCGCATCGAATGAGTTCTTGCAAATCTCTTCTTTTGAAGGTATAAAGCGAGACATTCTCCCAGTTGCCTTGTGGTTGTTTGGGCTAAGAAGCGGACTCACCCAGAGTTTGAGCAGGGAGCCGAGCTCAGCTGAGCTGGCGTAAGGCGGGGTCAACCCGGGTATCACATTTCCGGTGCCGGCTTCGTAAGGTGGGGCAAAGCAGTCCAAGAATAGGCTTGGCTAATCGGTGTTCCCAGTCCAAATGCAGCCGAGATCAGCGAATTGCGAACGTCAAAATCCGGCAGGTCGGAACTGTCTCCCGAATCGCATCAGGTTTAGAACTGCGGCGGTGTCATTCCTCCTGTTCACGTTCGTTCTTGGGGGCTCACTTTTCGCGACGACGTCCGGTCCCTCACCCGTGCCTTCTATCTTTGATCCATCGTCGACGCCGGCGCATGATATCTATCACCTGTCGCTGTTCGTGCTGGCAATTTGTGCCGGCATTTTCTTGATCGTTTTTACCCTGATTGTGTACGCAGCGTTTAAGTACAGGCGTCGGCCTTCCGATGACGACTGCGAGCCACCGCAGGTTTATGGCAGTAATCAAGTGGAGTTGGCTTGGACAGTCATTCCTGTCCTCATTGTCGTGGTTCTCTTTTTGGCTTCGGCTCGCGTAATCCACGCCGTGGAAGATGCGCAGTTCCCGCCGGACGCGATTGAGGTAACCGCTACCGGGCATCAGTTCTGGTGGGAGTTTCAATATCCCAAGTACGGCTTTGTCACGGCAAACGAGTTACATGTTCCGGTTAGCGCAAACGGGCAATCGCTGCCGATTCACATCGTGCTGCTCTCCGCCGACACCGATCACAGCTTTTGGGTGCCACAACTGGCCGGGAAGACCGACCTGATTCCCAATCGCAAGAACGAAATGTGGATCGAGCCCCATGAGATTGGGACGTTCGTGGGACAATGCGCGCAATATTGTGGAACCCAGCACGCCAAGATGTTGTTGAGTGTGGTCGTGCAATCACCGGATGATTTCCAGCATTGGGCCGATGAGCAGAAGGCTCCGGCGGCAATGTCTCCGCAGGTTTCGGAGGGCCGGCGGGTGTTCGAGGCGAACGCCTGCATGAGTTGTCACACCATCGCCGGAACCACGGCCAACGGGCGGTTTGGTCCTGACCTTACGCATTTGATGAGCCGAAGCACGATCGCCTCCGGCGCCGCGCCCAATGATGAAGCAAATCTGCGGTTGTGGGTGAAGACGCCGGACGCGATCAAGCCCGGCTGTCTAATGCCTGCGATGCAACTGAACGATCACGACGTAGATGCTCTCGTGGCCTACCTCATGAGCCTGCACTAGCCCGGAGAAACTGATGGCTGACGCCCAACCCATACTGCCACCGATGGTGATATCGACGGAGCGGGAGAACTCCCGGCCAATGGTGCAGGTGCTGCATGACTGGATTGTCACAGTCGATCATAAAAAACTGGGCCTGATGTATTTCTCCTACGGGATTATCTTTCTGGTGATCGGAGGGATTGAGGCCTCGATCATGCGGGCCCAGTTAGCGTTTGCTAACAGCCACCTGGTATCCCCGGAAGTCTTTAATCGGTTGTTCACGATGCATGGCACGACGATGATTTTCTTCGCGGCCATGCCCATCGTGTTTGGTTTCGCCAATTATCTGACGCCGCTTATGGTGGGCGCCCGGGATATGGCGTTCCCTCGCCTGAATGCGTGGAGCTTCTGGATGAGCGCCTTTGGCGGCCTCATCCTCTATTTCAGTTTTGTGGGCGGATTTGGGTTGTATGGCGCCGGAAGCGCGCCGGATGTGGGTTGGTTTGCCTATGCACCTCTGACTTCGCCGGCGTTTTCGGTGGGTCATAGCACCGATTACTGGATTATCGGCATTTTGGTCAGTGGCTTTGGCAGCATAGGCACAGCGTTAAATGTGTTGACTACGATCTTCTGCATGCGCTGCCCGGGCATGACGCTCAAACGCATGCCGCTTTTCGCCTGGATGAATGGGCTGATGGCGTTTCTGGTCCTTGTGGCCCTGGGACCTCTAACGGCAGCGCAGATTATGCTGCTGATTGATCGCTACCTTGGCGGACATTTCTTCGACACGCAGGCTGGCGGTTCGGCCGTCATCTGGATGCACTTCTTCTGGATCTTCGGACATCCGGAGGTTTACATCCTGGTGATGCCGGCCTTTGCCATCATCTCCGAGGTGATACCGGTCTTCTCGCGCAAGCCGATTTTCGGCTACTCCATCATGGTCGCTGCCACGCTCGCTATCGGCTTCATCAGCCTGGGAGTGTGGGCTCACCATATGTTTACGATTGGCATGACGTCTTATGCCAATGCGTTCTTCGTAGCCTCCACTGCGGCGATTGCAGTTCCTACGGGTATTAAGATCTTTAATTGGCTGGGGACGATGTGGGGAGGCAAAATCCGATTTGCCGTGCCCATGATGTTTTGCGTGGGATTTCTGTGCCAGTTTCTGATTGCGGGTTTGACGGGAATTATGCTGTCAGCCGCTCCTTTTGACTGGCAGTTGGGCAACTCCTACTTTGTGGTAGCCCATTTCCATTACGTGATCCTGGGCGGCATCGTGATGGCTGTTTTCGCCGGAGTCTACCACTGGTATCCCAAGGTCACCGGGAAGATGCTGAACGAAACCCTTGGGAAATGGCATTTCTGGCTATTCGTCATTGGCTTCCATCTGACCTTTGATTTCATGCATATTCCCGGCCTGCTAGGCATGCCGCGCCGGATTTACACGTATGACGCCAGTCGAGGCTGGGAAATATGGAACCTCATCGTCTCCGTCGGTGTAGTCTTCCAGATACTGGGGATTTTGTTCTGGGTCATCAATCTTATTTGGACGCACTATAAGGGCGCTCGGGCGGGGAACGATCCCTGGGATGCCTGGACTTTGGAATGGCATACCACTTCGCCACCACCCGACTATAACTTCGCGGAGCTTCCGGTGGTCAGAAGTCGTCGGCCATTGTGGGACCTAAAACATCCCGAAGATCCCGACTGGAAGTATGAATAACAAGTCCCACTTTGTGGGAGCATGTCGGTAAGGAGAGCGGTTTGGCAGCAGCGACATACACCGTTCCGCAGAGCGAGATGCCCTTGGCGGCCAGCTACCGCGGCAAAGTTGGGATGTGGTGCCTGATTACGGCGGAGTCTGCCATCTTCAGCATCTTCGTCGTCGCCTACCTGTATTACGCGGGCAAAAGCCTGAGTGGTCCGACACCGGCGCAGGTGCTGAGTGTGCCTTGGTTCAACTCTATCTGCCTGTTCTCCAGCAGCGCGACGATTCTGCTGGCTGAGAAAGCGCTGCACCACGGGAACATCAAGCGATTCGGACTGTGCTGGTTACTTACCATAGCTCTGGGCGTGATTTTCCTGGTGGGTACAGCTCGTGAATGGTATGGCCTGATCTACCACGATGGACTGACGATCAGCACCAACCTGTTTGGCACGACCTTTTATTCATTGGTTGGTCTGCATGCGTTTCACGTTATCGTGGGCGTGACCGGACTGACCATCATCATGATTTGCACGTTGTTCGGCGCGGTGAAGCAGGAACATTCGGCCCGGGTGAGCGTGTTTGCCATGTACTGGCACTTTGTCGACGCCATTTGGGTAGTGGTGTTGTCAGTGGTTTATTTCATAACGCGATAATTGCATGGCTGAGCAGACACAAACAGGCAGAGATTCCGAACGATCGGGCGTCATGATGCCCGCTCCTACCGCATGGCCCTTCGCCATGGCGCTGGGTTCGGCGTTAACCTTCATGGGCCTGCTCACCGATGTTTCCGTGAGTATTTTGGGTGGCATACTGACAATTTGCGGTGCGGTGGGCTGGTTTCGCCAAGTGCTCCCTCACGAGCATCACGAGATTTTGCCGGTAGAGGCGGCCGAGCCACCGCGCGTCCTTCCGCCGAGGCGGGTCGAGCGTTTGGAAGTTGCCGCTGAGATTCACCGAGCATGGGTCCCCCTCAAGATCTATCCGATCTCCGCAGGCGTAAAGGGCGGATTGGCCGGCGGCGTCGCGATGGCGATTTTTGCTGTGATCTACGGGCTCGTTTCTCATCACAGCATCTGGTATCCCATCAATCTGTTGGCCGGGAGCTTATACGCACCTTCGGCTACTCCCACAGTGGAAGAGATGCTGCACTTCCGCATGGGCTGGTTTCTATTCGCGCTGGCGATGCACCTCACCATGTGCCTGCTTGTGGGACTTCTCTATGGTGCGATGCTGCCCTTGCTGCCACGGCGGCCCATCGTTCTTGGCGGAATTATCGGGCCTCTTCTATGGACCGGACTGCTCTATCACGTTATCGGTTACGTGAATCCTCTGCTCGATGAACGTATCAACTGGTGGTGGTTCGCAGCGTCGCAAGCAGCATTTGGAATCGTGGCTGGTCTGGTGGTGGCGCGTCAAAACAAAGTGCTCACCGCGGAGAACCTGCCACTGGCGTTGCGGGCAGGTATTGAAGCTCCCGGTCTGATGCACGAGCGCGACGATGAGGGCAAAAAGCCGTGAAAATGCGCTGGACAGGCTCCGCATTTTCGTTGCTCGTGCTGCTAGTTTTGGCCGGCTGTAACCTGCCTGGAAAGCCGACTCCCGCCGACATTGTGCCGCGTCCGGCGGATGTCATGGATCCGGTTGCGCTCTATGGCCAGAACTGTGCGGGATGCCACGGAGCCGATGGTAGGCAGGGGCCCGCGCCTCCTATCGGCGATCCAGTGTATCTCGCGATTGTTGACGACCAAACGCTGCGCAACACGATTGCAAAGGGTAGACCTGGTACCCCAATGTCGGCTTTTGCTGTGAGTGAAGGCGGGATGCTGACGAGCAAACAGGTCGATGCGATCGTTCAAGGCATGCGCCAACGCTGGGGACAGCCGCAGATCCTGCAGAACGTGACCGCCCCATCGTATGCGGCAAAGTCGGCCGGCAACCCGCAACAAGGAACGCCAGTCTTTTTAACTTTCTGCGCGTCGTGCCACGGCGCGGATGGGAAGGGTTCCGCGAAGGTCGGCTCAATCGTGAATCCAAATTATCTCAGCCTGGTTACGGATCAAGGGTTGCGGACCGTTGTAATCATCGGCCGGCCGGACTTCAATGCACCTGACTGGCGGAACAATGTCCCTGGTCACCCCATGACGGACCAGCAGATCACCGATGTAGTGGCGTGGCTGGCCTCGCAACGGCCGCCAACCGCAGCTACGGCCACGCCGGCAGCGGCGAATACTTCTGTGCCCGGAGGGCAGCAGTGAGCGATCGTGATGTCTCTCGACGGCAATTTTTTGTAAAGCTTGGAATTGTGCTCAATGGCTTTGCAGCCGTCGCTCTGGCTACGCCCATCGTCGGATACTTACTGGCACCGCTGATTCGCGGGCAGGGAGGTCGTTATCAGAAATGGATCGACCTCGGCGAACTGGACGAGTTTCCGGAGGGCCAGACGAGGCTCGCGAAGTATAAGAATCCGATCTCAAATCCCTGGGACGGCGAGACCGACAACATCCCGTGTTGGGTGCGACGTGTTCAGGGTGAGCAGTTTCAGGTATTCGCAATCAACTGCGCGCATCTCGGATGTCCGGTGCGTTGGTTCCCGCAATCGGGACTATTTATGTGTCCGTGCCACGGAGGCGTGTACTACCAGGATGGTTCGCGCGCGTCGGGACCGCCGGAGCGCGGGCTGTTTGAGTACAAGTACAAGGTCGACGGCGGTCGCTTAATGATCGAAGCCGGCGAGCTGCCGACGCTCTCCACTCGCGCCAGTCTGCAGACGAGGAGCAACGGATGCCAAGGCTGATACAGCGAGTCGGCGACTGGTTCGAACAGCGCCTCAAGCTCGGCGTAACCATTCGCGAAGTCGCGACGCATCCGGTGCCGCGCAAGTCAGCCAGCTGGTTCTACGTCTTCGGAAGCGCAGCGCTCACCGTGTTCATCATCCAAATTTTGACCGGTATCATGCTGGCGCTTATCTACGTGCCCTCGGCCGGGGAGGCTTGGAACAGCCTGCAGTATCTGAATCATTCAGTACCGCTTGGTTGGTATATCCGGGCGCTGCACGGATGGGGCTCGAACTTCATGGTTGCCATTGTGCTCATTCACATGGTGCAGGTGGCGATGTTCGGGGCTTATAAATTCCCGCGCGAGTTGACGTGGATCGTCGGCGTGTTTCTGCTGCTGATGACTTTGGGCATGGCTTTCACCGGACAGGTGATGCGCTTCGATCAAGACGCCTACTGGGGCTTAGGCATCGGGGCCTCCATCTGCGGCAGAGTACCGTTGATCGGCGCCTGGGTGGTGCACCTGCTGCTGGGCGGCCCCATCATTGCCGGTGACACACTTTCGCGGTTCTTTGACTTTCATGTATTCGTTATTCCCGGGCTGCTGATTGCATTCGTTTCCGTGCACCTGCTGATGGTCCTGAAGCTCGGCATCAACGAATGGCCAATGCCCGGGCGCCTGGTGCGCCGCTCTACATACGTCAAGGAATACGAAGAACTGGCGCATAAGGACGGCATGCCGTTCGTGCCCGGGGCGGTGTGGAAGGATATGATCTTCGCTGCGTTCATCATTTTTAGCGTGATGGCGTGCGCGGCTTATTTTGGACCTTTCGGACCCAGCGGGCAGCCCGATCCAACAATCGTTCAGACCGTTCCTAAGCCGGACTTTTTCTTCCAGTGGCTCTACGCGCTGTTGGCATTCCTGCCGCCTCAGATGGAAACTCCGGCGCTGCTCATCGGGCCGGTCATCATCCTCGGCTTCCTGATTTGCCTGCCATTCTTTGCCGGGGAAGGCGAGAAGCATTGGTCGCGCCGCCCTGTCGCGGTTGTAACGATTCTTCTGACCGCTGTGACTCTTGGCACACTGACTCATCTGGCTAGTTACACGCCCTGGAGTCCCATCATGAATGCTTGGAGTGGCGATCCCGTGCCGGTGCAGTATCTGAACGGGCGGTCGCCACTGGAGCGAACGGGCGCGGCCGTCTTTCAGGAGAAGCAATGCCGTAACTGTCATTCCATTGGCGGTACGGGAGGACTGCGCGGGCCGACGTTGGACAGCGTCGCCGTTCGCAAAACTCACGCACAACTGGTTCGCCAAGTTGTACAGGGCGGGGGCAACATGCCCGCCTATGGCAAGCAGTTGAATGCCGCGGAGGTCGATGCGCTGGTTTCTTTCCTCGATACTTTACATCCGGCGAATCAGCCCGGCGCTCGCGACTCCGCCCGGCAGATTTCCAGCGAGACGGAGCACTTTGCCGTCGGCAATTCAACCGGCGAAAAGAAGTAGCTTGACCGGTCCCACCATCGGCCCTTTGTGACGGTGCTCACCTGCGTTCGTGATCAAGCTAGCAGACGACTGAGGGATTGTGCAGCATAGTATGGTTAGAACGCCCGCCGACTGTAATTGCGGAGCGCGAGGGTTGGTTCGTGGCATTTCGTCTGGATTATCTTTCCTGTTTTCTTACCGTTCTTTCTACCCTTCTGGTGGGTCGGCGCATGTGGCAGGGATGGATCATTGCCTGCGCCAATAGCGCCATCATCTGCCTGATCGGATTTCGCACAGCGCAACTCGGCTTTATTCCCGCCAATGTTTTCTGCCTCGCCATCTACGGGTACAACATCGCGAAGTGGCGTTCTCCGGAAGCGTAGTCGCCCCGACTTTCGGCAGTTTTTGGAACTTTGAAATGTGCTGGGCCGCACACACGCCCGAGACCGCTTTCGGCTAAGATTGTGGTTCGAGATGACCGTTGATTTTGGACGTCATACCTGATTCCTGAGGTGACACGCAATGTCAGAACCAAGCTATGAAGAGTTGAAAGCGAAGTTAGCCGAGCTGGAAAAACAGGTACAAGGCCGCAGGCGAGGCGCACTGGATTTCAAGGTAAGCGAGAAGGGCGGCGTGAGTGTCTATGGCTTGGGACGCTTTCCCGTGACCCTGTACTACGAACAGTGGATCCGATTACTTGATCAGGCTGAGCAGATCCGGATGTTTCTGGAGGAGAATAAGAGCCGCCTCAAGATTAAGAACGCGGAAGGCTGAGGGTGCCGGGTCCTGGACTTTGTATTGACCTACCGCAATGCCATTGACAGCTGAGGGGGCACGTCGCTGGCTACTGCGGGCTCCCCGCCTGCGCTTGCTGCTGCATTTTGGCAACATCGGCCCGCACCAGATCTGCGCGCGGGCCTTTCGGCTCTTCCTTCAGAAAGTCCTCAAATTCGGCCAGCGCACGCTGCTGCTGATTTTCCTGCTGGTAAGCGCGGGCCGCTATGTAATGCAAAAAAGCAGAGTGGTCGCGGCCGGATGAGTGCGCCTGCACTGCATTGTTGATGGCCGCGTCGAAGTGGCGATTCAAGTATTCGGCATAAGACAGAAGGGTCACAATCTCGACATCATTTGGATCGGAGCTTGCGGCTCTTTGCAGCACCGTTTCTGCCTGCACCGGATTTTTTTGACGCAAGCACAGCTTGCCATAATTCAACAGCGCTGGCGCGAAATGCCCATCCAGGCTGACTGCCTTCTGCAACGCTTCCTCCTCGTGGGGAATGTCGTCCATCTTGTCGTATAGAACTCCCATATTGTTGTAAGCCGTGGCGTATTGGGGCGCGAGCGTGATTGCTTTATTCAGGTGCTCCAAAGCTTTCTTCCAGTTGCGCATTGCCATCTCTTCGTTAGCCTTGTCAACCTCCTTACGAGCTTTCGGAGAGACATTTAAGTCCCCGACAGACACCGTGGAGGATTGGGCCGAGAGAGGTTTTGGGCCAGACTCGTCAGTCCTGCTCACAACGACATACTGCGCTTGACTCATCTTGCGATCGTCTACCTCGAAGACATCGCTTTCCTTGGCCTGAATCCCGTCGCCACTGACTTCTACGTGATAGTCGCCAACCGGCACGCCAAGAAATTGCGCTTCACCTCGATCATTCGTGTAGGTCGTGCCCACGACCATACTGCTCGATCCCTGTATTAAGCGAACGAGAAGGTACGGCCCGGCATCCCGATCATTATTCAAAACCACGTGAATGTGAACGTTGCCAACGTTGCTTATGCTAGACGGCCCGCCTCTGAACTGGGCTTGGCCGGTGCTGACGAGAAGGGAGATCAGGATGGGAGCGAGACAACGCAAGGGCTGCATACTTACCTCCCCGAGCCGGTATTCAATGAATCCGATCCCGCGAGTCGAGGGCGTGGTTACTCGAATGGAACTGCGAAACCTTGCCCGAAGCTAAACGGCGAGACGGCCCGGAGAAAACGAACTCAGCAAGCACCTTCGGGTTTCGCCGACGTAAGTGGGCTGATTCTATACCCGATGCTGGCTGGTTTGAGGTCCAAACTTTGTCAAATTTTTGTCGCGCTACTCTGCCTGATGGTACCGATGAGAGTTGCCGAGCATCGTCACCTTATGTTCGTACAGGTTAGGAACAATGCCCCGGGAGATCCGGGGCGCTGCTCTACAACTGGGCCTCGTCGACTACGAGGCTAGGAGGGGGATGTTCTTATGCACCGCTTTGTGGCCGATCGCACATCTTTCCACCGCCGCAGCAAGTCTTGCCGTCCTTACTGGACGCCATGGCGCACTTGCCGCCGGCGCAGCACCCCATCTTACCGCTGGAATCCTTGGACATCATAGAGCAGGATGACTTGCCGTCCTTCCCCTTACAACAGGTACCATCCTTGCCGCACGCGCCCCCTTTGGCGCAGCAACTTGCATCCTTGCCGCAACAGGCCATCTTGCCATCGGCTCTGGCATGGTCGCAGCAGGCGCAGGACTTGGCGTTATTTTCGGCTGGGGGCGGCGTGGTTTGAGACGTGCTCTGGGCCATCAGAGCCAGAGCCATAACGAATGTGCTAGCAATTATTAGAGCTTTCGATTTCATATCTTCCTCAGAGTACTCGATTGGGCGGACGAGCTGTCCGCGATGAGGTTGCGCGCAGTAGGCCGATAAGCCGTCCCGTGGGCGTCGTCTGGAGAATGGTGCTGGGTCTAGATTCGGAGGTCGGCCTTGAGGTCGAAGACGGCTTTGGTGAACCGAGGGGCGGATACGGTCCGACGTTCGAAAGTGGTTGCCGATGGTGTCGCAGTAGCCGTAACGGAAATGCGAAAGGTGTCTGCCGATGGCCTGCCGTCCCTCGCCAGGAAGGTGAAACCGCGCGCAGGGTGACTCCGCACCGCGCAGCAATCCTGGTAACACAACGCGACAGCAGTGAAGACAATCGGTTCGGGCAGAGAGGATGATGTGTGTATCTGCCGTGGACAGCAATGGTGCGAGCTGAGCTGCGTACCATGCATTGCCGACTGAGACATTCGACAGGCGTGTACATACGTCAGCGAAGAGGACATCGCCGGTACAGCCCCCGCCCAGAGCATCACGGCTAGAGCCAGGACTAGCGAAACCGTCCTTCGCAACGGCTGTTTGGTACTCATCCTGTGAGCATTGTTCTCCAGGGAGTTGGCTCAAGTCTGTGACCTTTGTCACTAAGAATCTTTGCGCGGAGGAAGCCGACCGACGAGCGCAGCCGACCCATAACACTCGACATGTTGTTGGAGCAGACCTATAGGCGGGTAAAAAAAGCGGCTGAGATCAGCTTGTAGCGGGCGCAATTACTTGAGAGCGATTCCCGGTTTGCACGAACGCTTCCGTCTCACGCAGGATCTGTGACACCAATTCAGGAGACGCTGCTTCGCAGTAAATACGCAGCAGAGGCTCGGTACCCGACGCTCGTACCAGCACCCAGGCTTCGGCGCCGTTTCCGTTCGTCGGCGCGTCAAGAAAGAACTTCACTCCGTCAAGACTTTCGATTTTCTGGACGTCGAAGCTGCCGATCGTGTCTGGCTTTTCATTGGCGCGGCGCATCGCCTCGCCTTTTACCTCGTTGCTGAGATGAAGATCGATGCGGCCGTAATGATGTTCGCCATATTCCTGCTGCAGATCGCGCACCAGATGGCCAAGCGGCTTGCCTTCTTCGGCCATGATGTTGGCCAGCAGCAGGGAATTCAGAATACCGTCGCGCTCCGGAAGATGGCGGGTGATGCCGATGCCACCCGACTCCTCGCCACCGATGAGGATGTCGCGTTCGAGCATCAGATCGCATATGTACTTGAAGCCGATGCCGCACTCATGGAGCTTCCGGCCATACTTCGCTGCGATGCGGTCGAGCATGCGTGTGGTATTAAATGCCCGAACGATCTCTCCTGGCCACTTCTTGCGCTTCAGCAGCCATTCCAGGATTACTGAGAAGCACTTGTGCGAATCCACGAAGCTGCCGTCTTCGGCGACCGCTCCCAGACGGTCGGCATCACCATCCGTGGCCATCCCCGCCTGGCAGTCTTCGTGTACAACAGTCTGCTGCAGCATGGCGATGTGCGGCTGAATCGGCTCAGGGTTGATTCCGGGAAACAGGGGGTTCAGTTCTCCGCGAATTTCAAGGTGATTGATGCCGTTTTCGCTGAAGATCTCCTTCAGTACTCCGCGCCCTGCGCCGTACATCACATCGATGGCGAACTTGAAATGTGCTTTCTTGATGGCTTCAAGATCGACAAAAGCCTTAATAGCAGCAATGTATGGCGACTTGAAGTCGGTAATCGTCACGCTGCCGCCGTCATGTTGAAGCCGCGGCGAATCGAGTTCGTTCTCGATGGATCTCATAACAGCAGGCGTTCCCGAGCCACCGTAGCTGGCTTTGTATTTCACGCCATTCCAGTTGTACGGATTATGGCTGGAGGTGATCATCACGCCGCCAGCCGCGCCCAGGTTTTTCACCGCGTAAGACAGAGCTGGGGTCGGCGTGTAATCGTCCGACAGCCGTACCTGAATACCAGCAGCCGCCAAGACTTCAGAGATTACTTCCGCGGCCTGTTTGGACACGAAGCGCGTGTCGTAACCTACAACCAGACCTTTGCTCACGTCCTCGTTCTTGCGAACGTAAGCCGCCATCGCGCCACCGACGCGGCGGACATTGTCGAAAGTGAAGTCGTCGGCGATGATGCCCCGCCAACCGTCGGTGCCGAACTTGATTTGAGTTGCCATCGATCCGTGCTTTCGTGTGGATTCGTAAGCCGCTATACCAGCCGCTTCATCTTCTTTTCGTCGAGATACTTCACGACCTTGCCGACGTCCTGTGCGTGCTCGCGCGTTGTGATCAGTAGGGCGTCATGAGTTTCCACGACTACCAGATTATTTACTCCGACAGCCGCTACAAACTTGCCAGGCGAGTCGATGAAGTTGCCGGTCGCGTTCAACGTGAAGCTCTGATTGGCTAGGATGATGTTTACGCCATCCTCGTTGCCGGAGCTGCGATGTTCGTAGAGCGCCGTCCATGAACCCAGGTCGTTCCATCCAAAACTCGCAGGTATGCAGTAGATACCCGACTTGCCCTCGCCCTTCGCCGAACGCGGCTCGAGAACTGCATAGTCTACGCTGATGTTTTCACATTTCGGGTAGAGTTTGGCCAAGGTCTTTTCGAATTTGCGAGTGCCGTAGTTCGCCGCAATCTCCTGCAACAGCGGAGCCGTGTTGGGCAGATGCTCCGTCAATGCGTTGGCCAAGGTTCGCGCGCTCCAGATGAACATGCCGCTATTCCAGAAGAAATTGCCGGCTTTCACGAACCGTTCAGCAACATCGGCGGTGGGCTTCTCGGTGAAGCGCTTTACCTGCATCGTCCCATTCTGCGATTTGCCGCCCCCCTCAATGTAACCGTATCCGGTTTCCGCGCGAGTCGGCTTGATGCCGATGACTACGATGCTCGCGCCCTGCGACGCGATATCAGCAGCACGGCTGATGTCCTCGCGAAAACGCTTTTCGTCGATGATGACATGGTCTGACGGAAACAACCCGAGCACTGCGTTTGGATCGAATCGCGCTAACAAGAATGCAGCCAGGCCGATTGCCGGAGCGGTATTTCTGCCGATGGGCTCGGCGACAATCTGTTTCCTCTCCAGCTTTTTCAACTGTCGAAGAATCGGGTTGCGCAAATCGTCGTTGGTAATGACCCAGAAGTTCTTGTTCTTGGCGAGCGGCTGCAGGCGCTCGACTGTTTCCTGGATCATGCTTTTCTTACTATTGAGCGGCAGCAGCTGCTTGGCCATGCGTTTGCGGCTCAACGGCCAGAAGCGCGTGCCGCGTCCACCTGCGAGAATGACGGGATAGAAATTGAATTTAGCTGAGTTGGACACCTGATTCCTTGTGTTCCCCACCGCGTGCGCGGCGCCTTCCTAAACTCTAAATTGTATCAACAGGGGATGAATAGGCTGTGGCGCGCCTTGGCCAGGAGCTAACGTGTGCCGAGCGATTGCGCCAAAATCGTCTCGGGCTCGCCTGCCACGTTGTCTGGACTTGGGAGAGACATCCACATCAGTTCCAGCTCCCATTGCGGACGAACTGTGAATTCCGTTACGCAAGCGGGAACAACAACCGCCTCGCCGGTGGCGAAGCTTACCGGTTCCATCGCGGGCGATTCCGCTATGCCCGAGCCGTTGACGGCTACCAGAATTCGCGGCGAGAGCGGTTCCATTTGCTGCATTCGCAGTATCTGGTTGACCTTGCCCCGCATCGTTACCTTCTCTACCTGAAAGAATGGGGAAGAAACCAGCATTTCATGATCGCCAAGGGGCGCGTTGTGGATTACCTTGCCGGCATTGGTCTGAAGCTTAACGGCTTCGAGGCCCTTTTCGATGTGCAGTTCGCGCGGACGGCCGTAGTCGTAAAGCCGGTACGTGATGTCCGAGGTCTGCTGGGTTTCCACCAGCACCATGCCGCCGCCAATCGTATGCACTGTGCCGGCGGCGACGTAGAGCATGTCGCCCGCATGAACGTTCACCCAGTTCAGTAGTTCCTCAGCGCGTCTGTCTTCGATAGACTTGCGAAACTCTTCCAGCGTTACCCCAGGCTTCAGGCCGAGCGCTACCTGCGCTCCGGGTTCGGCTCGAAGCACATACCAGCACTCAGTCTTACCGCAAGCCTGGCCGTATTTCCGCGCGCCATTATCATCGGGATGAACCTGGACCGACAGCTTGTCGCCAGGGAAAAGAAATTTGATCAGCAGAGGAAAGCGGTCTTCGTAGAACGCCAGTGATCCCACCAGGTCGCGACGATATTTCCTGGCGAGATCGCCGAGGCTTTGCCCGGCGAGGGGCCCATTGGCAACGCGATTGTCCTCCCACGTCAACCAACTCTCCCCGATCGGTTCTTTGACAACCTTGGTGTAGACGGGGCGCAAATCGCGTACCCCCCAAGGACGCTCGTCAAAAATAGGGATCATCAAGAATGGATACAGTGGCGGCATCGTTTATACGCCGGCGAAGAAATTGTGCATGCGCTCCAAACCACGCTGGAGGTTTTCCGGCGAGGTCGCGTACGACACGCGGATGTGGTCCTGCGTGCCGAAGCCCTCACCGGGAACAACAACGACGTGGGCTTCGTGGAGCAGCCTCCGGGCCACATCGGAGCCCGAACTCATTCCCCCGCGATCGAAGTAATGACTGACATTGGGGTATGCGTAGAACGCGCCGTTCGGTGCAGCGCAGGTCAGGCCGGGGATCGCGCGCAGACCCTCGACCACCTGGTCGCGTAGAGAGATGTAGCCTGCGAGCATCCGCCTCACAGGATCCTGCGATCCTGTCAGTGCTGCCACGGCTGCCTTCTGAACGATCGACGTCGGATTCGATGTGCTCTGGCTCTGCAACTTGCTCATCGCGGCGATGATGGGCGCAGGCCCGAGCGCATAGCCCAAGCGCCAGCCCGTCATGGCGTATGTCTTGGAGAGAGACCCGATGATGATCAGCCTCTCCTTCACTTCATGCACGCAACCCGCGGAAAACAAGTGCCCGGTGTGGTTAAGGTAGACGTAGCATTCGTCTGAAACCACGTAGATGCCGCGATCATGCGCCAGCTTCAGCACAGCGGTCATGTCTGCCGGCTTCATTACCGAGCCTGACGGATTGTTGGGCGAATTTAGAATGATGACCTTCGTGCGGGGGGTGATGGATTTCTCAACCATATCCGCCGTCAGGGTGAAGTCGTGCTTCTCATCGGTAGCGATGTACACCGGCTCCCCACCGGCGTAGCGAACAATGTCTTTGAACGATACCCAGTACGGAACGGGCAGAATTACCTCGTCGCCGTGATCCACCAGCACCTGAATCGCATTGAACAGCGCATGCTTGCCGCCGGTGGAGGCAATGCAGTCTTCGCGCTTGTAGTCCGAGCCGAAGTCTGCGGCGTGCCGGTTGACGATGGCATCGCGCAGCTCCGCCGTGCCCCCCACGGCCGTGTACTTGGTGAAGTTATTCTGGATGGCGGCTATGGCTGCTTCCTTGATGTGAGCCGGCGTATCGTAGTGCGGCTCGCCCGCGCCGAAGTCAACGAGGTCGGCTCCCGTGGCGCGGAGTTTTTCCGCTTCGCCGGCGACCGCCATGGTGGCGGACACCTCAATGCGCTGAATCCGGTTTGTGAGAAACGACGAGAGCTGAGTTCCAACGGCAGTCATAGCTTGACCCTTATAAGAGATGCGTTGCTTGAGAAGCGGTATGGAAATGCGCGATTTTCTCGCGGACCCGTCCTTCCACCATAGTAGGCACTAATCCGTTCAGCGGCCCGCCCAGCTTGGCGATTTCGCGCACAATTCGTGAACTGAGATATGAATACTGTTCCGCGGGCATCATGAATACCGTTTCCACCCGCGGCTCCATCTTGCGGTTCATGAGCGCCATCTGCAGTTCAAACTCGTAGTCGCTGATAGCTCGGATGCCGCGCAGCACCGCATTCGCGTTGTTCTTGATGCAGTAGGTAACCAGCAGGCCCTCAAAGGTGTCGACAGAGACATTGTCGAGCTCCGAGGTCATCGCCACCAGCATCTCCCGCCGCTCTTCCATGGAAAAAAGTGTCTCAGATTTCTCCAGATTGCGGGCTATGGCTACGATCAACTTATCGAACAGCTTACTCCCGCGGTGAATCAGATCCAGGTGACCGTTGGTGACGGGATCGAACGATCCGGGATAGATGGCAACAGTATTCTTCAAGAAGCCTCGGAGCCGCGGAAATACGCTCGATGATTCTATTCTGGCGTGCCTGTTACAAGCAACGGTAATGCATGGCAGTGCGCTGTCGGGCCCAGGCTACGGCGCATTCACTGCCCGGAGACAACAAAGGACTTCGCGTGAGTTGCGAAGCCCCTTTCGTGATCTAAACGTGGGTATTGATTACTTCCGTCCAGCTGGTCCTTTGGGTACCGGCGTCGGCGAGGCCTCCGCGTTGGCGGCAGCAGCCTGTGCTTTATCCGCGACAGAGATCAGCCCAAGAGACTTGCGTACGTCGGTTTCAATCCTGGCTGTGATGTCCTTATTATCCTTCAGGAACTGTTTGGCGTTCTCGCGTCCCTGTCCGATGCGCTCGCCCTTATAGCTGAACCAGGAGCCGGACTTTTCCACCATGTTGCCGTTTACCGCCAGATCCAGCAGGTCGCCTTCCCGGGAGATGCCCTCGCCGTACATCATGTCGAATTCAGCTTCGCGGAAGGGCGCGGCCGTCTTGTTCTTCACGATCTTCACACGGGTGCGCGAGCCGACCACCTGGTCGCCATCCTTAATGGCGCCGATGCGACGGATATCGATGCGCACGGACGAATAGAACTTGAGGGCGCGGCCGCCGGTCGTGGTTTCCGGATTGCCGAACATGACACCGATCTTTTCGCGAATCTGGTTGATGAAGATCAGACAGGTGTGCGACTTGGCTACGATGCCGGTCAGCTTCCGTAGAGCCTGCGACATCAGGCGCGCCTGCAGACCCACATGGCTGTCACCCATCTCGCCATCGAGTTCGGCCTTGGGGACAAGCGCTGCGACAGAATCCACCACCAGCACGTCGATAGCGCCAGAGCGGACCAGAGCTTCCGCAATCTCTAGGGCCTGCTCGCCATAATCGGGCTGGGATACGAGCAGGTTGTCCACGTCGACCCCTAACTTTGTCGCATAAATCGGGTCCAGAGCGTGTTCGGCATCAACGAAGGCCGCCATTCCGCCCTGCTTCTGCGCTTCGGCAATTACCTGGAGCGCGATCGTGGTTTTGCCCGAGGATTCCGGCCCAAATACCTCAACTACGCGGCCGCGAGGAAATCCGCCGACGCCCAAGGCGGCATCGAACGAGATGGCTCCGGTGGAGATCACAGAGATAGGGACTATCGCTCCCTTACTCCCCAGCTTCATGATGGAACCCTTACCAAACTGCTTCTCGATTTGGGCCATCGTTAGATCAACAGCCCGCCCTTTTTCAGCTTTCTCGTCGGCCATGAATGCCGCTCCTTGACTGCTCTTTGCCGCGGCCAGGTCGGCCCGGGAGAACAGGAAAATATGATTTGCAATGGGTCAGTGAGGCAGGCGCCGTGTAACGGGCAATTCGCGGTGAAGAGCGCATGGATACTGACGGCTTATTATACATCCAGTTATCTTCAAAAAGCGAACAAATAGCGAAATAGGGTAAAACGAAAGTACTAGTACGTTCGTGTCTCACATTGGGATGTGACCCAGACTACAAAGGGGGCGTTCAGCACGCTCGACCAGCGGCCCTCGGGAGAAGTCATACTCCATCGTTACCCTTTGCTTATTAATGGAAATGGAAATCAAGGCTCAATGTATTTCCGGCAGAGTGTACTCAAAATCGTAAGCATGCTTGCCATCCGTGATGACGATGTTCATGCTGCCGGTCAGTCCGACTAACTGACCCGTGCCGGAATCGGGGACCACCGTAATGGAAAGCTGGGGTACCCCGCGATTCATGGTCGCACTATGCTGCAGAATGAAGCTTCCGGTGCGGCCGTTCAGCTTTCCTGTCACCTGCTCCAGGGCGACATAGCCGGCCGAGCCTTTGACGTCGGTGCCAGCTACGAGCATCTCGCCCTTGCTGGTCCCTTCGAGATCCCCATGGAACTGCTTGTCGATAGACATGCGGCTGAGTACACCTTGGGGCAAGTCGGGTGAAGCCAGGGGAGCGGGCTTTACATCGAAAGGCCCTTTTGCATGCATGGTTATCGTCTTCTCCTTCAGATCCTTCTGACTTGTAGCCGCCGATTGGCGTGGATTTGCCTGCGCTAGACAAGACGAACTGCCGAACATCACACACAGAATCGCCAGGAGTGGAACGAGTTTCATACCATTTCTGTTATTCGGAATCATCGCTTCAACAGGTCCACGGGCTCGCGGACGTCAGTGACCCGGAAGTACTTCGCCAGCGCAGGATAACGCCGCGCGACACCCTCGTACATGGCGAAGGCAACATTGCGGTAGGAAAAATGTCCGGCGGCGCCGGTGCGCAGTTCGCTGATGTAAATAGCCTCGGCCAGATCCATCTTGAATAATGTGCGTTTGCGGAAGGCCAGAGGAATGACGTATTGAGCCTGTTCTCCGGATTCCGTCGCATCGCGGCTGCTTAACTGCCCGACAGCCTCTCGCGCATGCTCCATTGTGGCGTCATAACGCTTTGCCAAGCCCGCCGATTCGATCTCCTCCGGCATCTCGTAGCCGTGAGCAGTCGTGTAATCCTGCATGATCTGCACGCAGCGCCGGTGGCGATGCATATCGCGAAAGCCGCCGATGTCCATCAGGATGTCGAAGCGAAACTGCTGGCCTGAACTGAACGCTCGCGAGACTTCATCGAAGCGGCCGCGATGCCGCAGTCCAAGATCGATGATTTCGCTGCGCCGCTGTTCTGACATGTCCACGACTACGTTCCGGACCTGACGATACGAGTGATGCGAGTACTGATAGAGCAAGGTCGCCGCCAGTTCAATCTCCAGCGGATCATCGTCCAGCAGATCGACGGTGGGGGCATCCTCGATCGCCGTGCCCCTGAAAATTTCGGCCGCTGCAGTCGTCAGATCGCGCCGAGTCTCGATCTCGTAGGCGTTGGCCTCCGCATACTTCATGAGGGTGGGTGCCACCCGAACCTCCCGGAGCAGGAAGTCAGCGGCGCGTTCGGCAATGTCCGTAGAGTTGCTGCTGATCTGTTCCAGCAACTCGCGGGCCTTCGCGTGGCTGACGTTATAGGCCGGCTGCTGAGCAGCGCGTCGCAGTAGCTCTCCCAGGCGTCTCACTTCGGCATGCGTGTGCGAGAGCAGGCGTGAAACCTGATTCTCCAAGGTCCGAGCGCTGACGATCTGGCCCAGAGAAGTGTTGGTTGCAAGCGGCAGCAGGTAACGCGAAAGGTCGAAGGCTCGCGCGCGCAGTGTTCGTTCGTAAGCGTCTTGCTTCATCTCCGTGGGCTTAGGAGTACGCTCTTTCAAGTAGCCGAACATCTCTTCGGAGAAGTAGCGGTATTCATTAAAGATCTGATCAACGGTATCGATGTATGATTTGCGGGCTGCGTCGTCGCCCGCAAAATCGGGAACGTAGTAGCCGCTTTTCCGGAAGTCCTGATAGCGGGTGGAACGTTCCTGCCCATCCCAACGCGGCTCATCGACGGCAATGGTCGCTGCCAGAATCGACAGCCGCTCGATAGCGAAGGCTACGTGCGCGAGATCCGCGATGCTCCGGTGGCCGTACTGAAAATAGAACGTATTGAGAAATTTCTCGGCCTTCTGATCGTTAATCTCTGCCAGCGATTCCCGCATGGAAAGTGCCGAGCGCGAATACTTGGCCATGCCGTATGCCTGCACCTCGGGATCAGCGCCGTGGACTGCATACACCTCGGTGCTGGGTTCGTGGTCGGCGGCACGATCGCCGTTATCGGCAGGTTTGTGACCGGAAGACATTGCGGTGAATCATATGCGGTATAAGTGCAGCAGGCAACCGGCGAACCTGTGGGAAATCGCGCATTTCATTGCCAAACAAGGGTCGTCTCAGGTTAGGTTTTAGGTACGAAGCGAAAACCAATGTCCAGAACCAAAGTTCCGACGGAACCGGGACAGGAAGATGTTCGGACCCAATGGGTCGGGGCAGATTCGATTCTGTTTGCCACCGCGCATCGCCCTTGGCCCCTACCCGCGGCGCCATGGATCATGACCCAGCGTTGGAACGATCTCCTCTTCCTTCATTATTCGCTCGACCCCGAATTGGTGCGGGCCAAGGTTCCCGAGGTGCTGACACTCGATACCTATGGCCAACGCGCCTGGGTAACAGTGGCGCCCTTCTGGATCAATCACCTGCGCCCGCCCGGTGTGCCCTCGGTGCCGTGGTTCTCAAGTTTCAACGAAATCAACGTGCGCACTTATGTCAGCTACAACGGCAAACCCGGCGTGTATTTCTTCAGTCTTGACGCCAGCAATCTCTCTGCTGTGTGGGGAGCGAGAGTCTTCTATCGGCTCCCTTATTGGCAAGCTTCGATGAAAGTCGCTGGAAAGGGCGGCGTGAGGATCGACTACGACTCGAAGCGGCACCACGGTCCCAAACCAGCGGAACTGAAGTGCACCTACGGGCCGGCAAACACCCGCACATTCCGCGCGCGGCCGGGTTCGTTGGAGCATTTCCTGACGGAGCGCTACTGCCTCTACACGACCACGCGAAAGCGTCTTTACCGCGGCGACATCCATCACCTGCCGTGGGATCTGCAGGAGGCGCAAGTCGAGATGCAGCAGAACACGATGGCGCAACCCACTGGACTGCAGCTTCCCCCGGAGGCTGAACTCGCGTTCTTCGTACGTGAGCTAAAAGTGTTGTTCTGGGCGCCTGAACGGTTGCTTTAACTCTAAGAGAAGAGCTCAGGATCCGTTCCGCTGAGAACGCGGCGGAGTCAGCAGATAAGAAACTGCGATCGTGCCGACTACCATCCACAGGAGACTCTTCCGCGCAGCTGCATCTGCGACATGCCAACTCCTTGTCGGGTCGAACAGGAAATGGGCAAAAACTGCAGCGCACAGAAGCGAGCCGATTACCCCGGCGGCAAAGCCGTAGCGCCAGGCTAATACGTAAAGCACAAGAATGAACCATAGCGGAACCGCCGTGCTGGAACCAGTTCCTGCAAAAACGTGCGCGGAGATCAAGGATGCACCCAGCGCGAGCGCCACACCAATCAGCACGCGGAGAGCCTGAGAACTTAACCTGCCTAGATCCAAACTTAATCTCCCGCAAGGATGGGTCGGATTAACAAAGCCCCATCATGGCATGGATCCAGAGTGGCGCCGCAAAATTCGAAAGCTGTTGAATGCGGCATGCGAGCAGCGGCTACTTACGATTTAGGCTCGAACAGGGAAAACTGGGAGCAACAGTTGCTCTGGCGGGCGCTTCTGAGTGTAATGCTGTCCCCGAGGTATGTCGCACGGAACAGACACTCTTCTCCTGCAACTCTTCACCATCTTTGTATGTGCGAAGATCTGCGGAGAGATATTCGAACGGTTGTCCCTGCCTGCAGTCCTGGGCGAGATTCTCGCCGGCGTTCTCCTAGGCCCCTACGCAGCGAACATCATCGATCCAAGCGACACCATCATCTCTCTCGCCGAAATCGGGGCTATCTTCCTGCTATTCACGGTTGGACTCGAAACGAGTCCACACGAACTGATCCGTATCGGCAAACGCTCCCTCAACGTAGCCATCGCAGGAATTGTCCTGCCGTTTTGCTGTGGCTTGCTTTATCTGAAACTGCGCAATGAATCGACTCATGAAGCCGTTTTCATCGCCGCCGCGATGGTCGCCACCAGCGTGGGAATAACAGCTCGTGTTCTGCAAGACTTACATGTATTGAGGACAAGGGCGGCCAAGATCATTCTGGGGGCGGCAGTCTTTGACGACATACTTGGCATGATCCTGCTGGCGATTGTCGTCAGTGTTTCCTCCGGAACAGGCGTGCACTGGTTGCATCTGGCGGTGGTCATCGCCGAAGCGGCAGGCTTCGCCGTCTTCATGATTTACTTCGGACCCGGAGTCGTCGGCCGGATGCGACCCGGCCTCCAGCGGCTTTCGACCCGGGATGCTCCCTTGATGCTGGCGCTGGCTACGTGCCTGCTGCTGTCCGTGGCCGCAACGAAGATCGGCATGGCTGCCATCATCGGGGCGTTTTTCGCCGGCCTCATCTTTTCCGACTATTCGCCGGAATGGGGGCTGCGTCCGCGCGTCTACGGGATCAATGAATTTCTGGCGCCATTTTTCTTTTTCACCATGGGCGCGCGTCTCGACATCCACGTTTTCAAGGGCGGAGTGTTCGTGGTTGCGGTAATCATTTCGGTAATGGCGTTAATCAGCAAAGTTGTGGGTTGCGGGCTGCCGATGCTGAAAGAAGGCTGGCGCAACGCGCTGAAGGTTGGAGTGGGCATGACTCCTCGCGGCGAAGTCGCGCTTATCGTTGCGCTCATTGGGCTTCAGATAAATATGGTGTCGCAGAGAGCATACGCCATCGTGATCTTTATGACTGCGGTGACGACTCTCATCCCGCCGCCGGTGCTCCGTTATTTATTTCGCGACGAAATTCCGGCGAACCCGGAAATTGTCCTCGACGAACAAGAACGCGTTCCCATGGGTTGAGCGCCGCTCGGTATAATCCTGCTTTGCTTTCATCCGGGGAGGAACCATGGCAGGAGTAGAGGGTCGGGTCGCGCTGGTTACGGGGGCATCGCAAGGCATCGGCCGCGCGTGCGCGCTGGTGCTGGCCAAGTCGGGAGCGAAGGTCGCGCTGTGCGCCCGGAATCAGGAGAAGCTCGACCAGTTAGCCAATGAGATCCACAATGGCGGGGGCGAGGCGGCGGCGTTCAAACTCGATGTGAGCAGCGAAGACGACATCAAGGGCGTGGTGAAGGCGGTTGTGGCGAAGTTTGGAAAACTTGACATTCTCGTTAACAATGCCGGAATCACGCGCGATCAGCTTGTCATGCGCATGAAGCGCGCCGATTGGGACGACGTCATCAATACGAACCTGACTGCCCCGTTCCTGCTCACTCAAGCTGCGATCAGCTCCATGCTCAAGCAGCGCTGGGGCCGCATCATCAACATCACCAGCATCTTCGGACAAATCGGCCAAGTGGGTCAGGCGAATTACGCTTCGTCGAAAGCCGGCTTGATTGGCCTGACGATGGCCGTAGCGCGCGAAGTGGGCTCGCGAAACATTACCGTTAATGCCGTTGCGCCCGGATTTATCGAGACGGCCATGACTGAGGTGCTTCCGGCTGAGTTGAAGGAGAACCTCCTTAAGAACATTCCGCTCGGACGTTCGGGGAGTGATATGGATGTCGCTCACGCGGTAAAATTCCTCGCTTCCGAAGAAGCTGGATATGTAACCGGGCACGTGCTTAATGTGAACGGCGGAATACTGATGGGATGAGACCCTGCTGGGTGCAATGTGTGTGAAATCGTAGAAGCTACATCACAAAAAGAGATCGAACAGGTGAGGAACCTGTTCACAGAGTATCGCGCAGAGCTCGCCGTAGAACCTTGCCTACGTTCCTTCGACGCTGAGATCGCCGCGTTGCCGGGCAGTTATGCGCCTCCACGAGGCAAGCTGCTGCTGGCCAAGGTTGTGGGCCAGCCAGTGGGCTGCGTCGGTCTGCGGCCATTTCCAACCGAAGGCAGCTGCGAGATGAAGCGGTTGTACGTGCGGCCGCCGTTTCGGGGAGACAAGCTCGGGAAGAAATTGGCAGAGCGCATCGTGCAGGAGGCGTGCAGTCTGGGATACCGTTCCATGCGCCTGGATTCGCACGCTCCGAGCATGCAGGCCGCGATCAGGATGTATCGCAACCTGGGATTTGCCGAGGTCCAACCTGATCCGCTGGAGCCTATCGAGGGGCTGATCTACATGGAATTGACGCTGGCGTAAGTTCGGGCCCGATCATTGCAGCAACAGCAGTCCTGTTGATTGTCTCCGCCGCGCGAGAATTCACTTGCCAGTCGTCTTTACAGTGGTTACTATGCAGTCAACCCCATGGCCACTTCCGCTCAGGACGCGAACCTTTCATGAACATAGGCGAGACGATTCGAAACTTCCGTTTGCAAAAAGGTATGTCGCAAGGAGACATCGAGAAGCGCACTGGGCTGCTGCGTTGTTATCTGTCCCGTGTAGAGAACGGTCACACCATCCCATCGCTGGATACCTTGGCGAGAATTGCAACGGCAATGGATATTCCTCTCGCGCGATTCTTCAGCGAGAGCATTGGTGAGAACGGCAACAAGTCGGTTCCTCAACTGGCGGAAGATGAGGTGCGTTTCCTGACCCAGATCCGGCGCTACTCTCCGAATTTGAACGAGAGCGATCGCAAGCTGGTCATCGCCATGGTCAAAAAGATGGCAGCCACCGCCGGAAGATAGTTGGTAGCACCGACGCCCCCGCAGCGTTCGATGCTGCGGCTTTTTTATGCCGCTTTACCGCTCTCGCTTAGCGCCAGCACCGCCAGTTCCAGTCGGTCGCGAGAGCCGGTTTTCGAAAAGATACTTTGCAGATGGCGCTTGACCGTGTTCTCACTGATGCTGAGATCGGTGGCAATATCGCGATTTCGCATGCCTCTGGCCACCATGTAGGAGATCTGTCGCTCACGCTCCGATAAGCGGGCCATCGAACTCGGAACAGTCGGTTGGTCGGAAACCATGGCGTTCAGAATGGTGTGGGCGATGTCGTCGGAGAAGGCGAGGTCCCCCTCGGCCACAGCGCGGATTGCCGCAAACAGCTTTTGCGGAGCGTCAGCCTTCAAAACTAATCCCCGCGCCCCTAGGCGCACCACCTGAACATAGTCGTTCTGGCTGTCCGAGCCAGTGAGAACAACCGAGGCCACGCGATTGCCGGTGCGTTCCAGTGTGCGCAAAACTTCAAAGCCGTCGCTCTCGGGCATAAAAAGATCCAGCACCAGAACCTGTGGGCTGTATTGCTGCACCAGGCGGACCGCCTCTTCGCCATTGGCTGCCGTTCCAAGCACGTGGAAGTCGGGCTGCGATTGCAGCAGCGCTGTGAGTGACTCGCGCAAGACCATGTGGTCGTCAGCGATAACGATGCCAATTTGATTCTGCGTCATCCGTTGACATTAGATGCACGGCAGAGCAGGTTCGGGATGAGTTATTCTAAATACGACCTCCGACATGATTTGGGATAGTTGCTGTCCATTCCCGTTATGTCGTGCACCCTGTTGGACTTACAGGCTCACTTAAAGGACTGGCCGAGGCTCTGGCGTAGATGATAATTCGCCCCGCCAGGGACCAAATGGAAAGGCATTCATGACGAGAATTCAGCGAGCAATTCTAAGCGTCACCGACAAAACCGGACTTGTGGACTTCGCCCGCCGACTGGCAGCAATGGATGTTGAGTTAGTTTCGACCGGTGGTACAGCCAAGCTGCTCCGCGAATCAGGCATCAAGGTAAAAGATATCTCCGATCTGACTGGCTTCCCCGAGATGCTCGACGGCCGGGTGAAGACCCTGCATCCCAAGGTGCATGGCGGCATTCTCCACATGCGCAGCAAGAAGGAGCATCTTGCCGCCTGCAGCGAGCATGGCATCGAGCCCATCGACATGGTTGTCGTGAATCTTTACGCCTTCGAGAAAACGGCTGCTAAGCCCGGCGTCGAGTTTGAGGACATCATCGAGAACATCGACATCGGTGGGCCATCCATGGTGCGTTCGGCAGCCAAGAATTTTCAGGATGTTGCCATCGTCACTTCGCCTTCCGACTACGAGGCGATTGCCGGAGAGATGGAGAGCGGTGGGAGATCGCTTTCTTTGAAGACTAAGTGGCGGCTGGCGCAAAAAGCATTTGCAACCACGGCAGCTTACGACTCGGCGATTGCGTCGACTCTCGAGCAGATTGGCGCTCCCGAGGGCGACGGCAAGAAGTTTGAGCTGGGAGGCTCCGCCGGATTTCCCGAGACACTGCGCCTCAACTTCAATAAGACCTTCGACCTGCGCTATGGAGAGAATCCGCACCAGAAGGCAGCGTTGTACTCGGACGGCTCGGGTAAGGGAATCGCAAACGGCAAGCAGCTTCAGGGCAAGGAACTCAGCTACAACAACATTGTCGATCTGCAGGCAGCCTGGGATTTGGCCCAGGAGTTCGACGAGATGGTATGCGCCATTATTAAACACACGAACCCATGTGGAACCGCTGTGGGGGCCACTCTGGCCGAAGCGTATAAACGGGCGCTCGAATGTGATCCAGTGTCGGCTTTCGGCGGCGTGATCGGCGTAAACCGCCCGATTGATCGCGACACCGCGACGGAGATGGCGAAGCTGTTTGTGGAAGCCATTGCGGCGCCCGGCTTCGACACGGCTGCGCGTGAAATCTTTGCTGCCAAGAAGAACCTGCGCCTGGTCGAAGTCGTTCCTATGGAACAGAAGTGGGTGCTGAAGAATGTATCGGGTGGCGTCCTGATGCAGGACAACGACGTCCATCCGATGACCGAAGCCGATCTTAAGGTCGTGAGCCAGCGCCCGCCCACCGAGCAGGAAACGAAAGACCTGCTCTTTGCCTGGAAGGTCTGCAAGCATGTGAAGTCAAATGCGATTCTCTACGCCCGTAATGGTCAGAGCACCGGAGTGGGTGCCGGTCAGATGAGTCGTGTGGATTCCGCGAAGATCGGAGCCATGAAGTCCGTGCTCGGAATCAAGGGCTCGGTCGCCGCCTCCGACGCATTCTTCCCATTCCCCGACGGGGTCGAGGAGATCGCGAATGCTGGAGCAACGGCTATCATTCAACCTGGTGGTTCCGTGCGCGATCAGGAAGTCATCGACACCGCGAACAAGCTGGGACTAGCGATGGTTCTAACTGGTGTACGGCACTTCCGGCACTAGAAGCGGCTGGCCGACGTTTTTACTGTCGTCCGTCCGCCCTCCTGTTTAGCTGAACGGTAAGCGGGGCTTTCCTGCAAAGCCCCGCGGCGCCTACTGTTTATTTAAGCATTCAATCCCTGTGTCTTATCGCGAAACAGATTTGCTCAGCTCCCTACAGCGACTGGATCGAGGTCATTACGCCATAATTTCCCAATTCAGGATCGGGGATATGTATGACGCGGGGGCAACCTCGACCTAGTCCAGACGCCTTACTATACTGAAATTGGGCCGCCAAGCTAGCTCGCTCTCGCAATTTTTGTACGTTTTCGATAGCGCTCTCGTGCGAAATTAACGAGAGGTTACGGAATAATTGTGCTACTCTCCTTTCGTTACCGGTCTGGCCAATGTCCGGTGTAGTTCGCTCCCACGCGTTAACCTCCGCGAGGTAGGGCTCCGATGCGTTGTCTTCGTCCATTCTCGTCTCCTCCTGTACGTATCGATTTGCGAAAAGCGCAGAGGCTTTCTTTCTTCCTCTTTTTTCTTTTTGCGTTGATCGTCTGTGGCTACACGCGAGCTGAGGAGCAGGTTGCGTTGTCACGCGTTCCCCTCGCTGTCCAGAACGGCTCTGCCCAACTCGTTGGTCCCTACAATCCTCAACAGATGCTGAGGTTGCTCATCGCGCTAAAACCGCCGCACCTGCAGGAGGAGGAACAGTTTCTAAGCCAGTTACAGGATCCGAATTCGCCACAATTTCACCAATACCTTAGCGAGCAGGAGTGGGATGAGCGGTTTGCTCCAGCCGCGTCGGATGAGCAGGCCGTGGTGGATTGGGCGCAAAGTCAGGGACTTCGAGTCACACAGCGTTACTCCAGCCGCTTGCTGGTCGATGCAGACGGGACGGTGGCAGTTATCGAGAAGGCGCTGAACGTAAATATCAACGCCTATCAGATCGGACAAAAACAGTATTTCTCGAATGATCGTGATGCAACGATTCCGTCCGCGCTGGCGGATATAGCTCAGGCTGTGCTTGGACTGAATAACATCCAGGTGGTTCGGCCGTTCTCGGCAGGCAGAAACTTCGACCAGCTCGATTATCCGGTATATTCCGCGGGCCCGACCTGTGCTGCCGGGACACAGATACAAGGGAACGGCAATCCCGGGGGCCTGGAAAAGACAACTAAGGGAGCAGGCAAATTGAAGCCTTTCTTGGTCGACGGCGCCTATGAACCGCCCGACATCTACAGCTCCTACGCTTACGATCTTCAGCCACTTACTGACCTGGGACATTGTTGTAACCCTCTGAACAATCCCAACAATTCACCGCGCGAGTCTTCCATCGCCATCTCTATTCAAGGGGATTTTCACAATTCCGATATACAGAACTTCGCCTCTACCTACGGGCAGGCTTATAACGTGCAACGGTATCTTGTCGACGGCACGGCCGCTTGCTGCTCGGATGAGGGGACCCTGGACACGGAATGGTCGACCTCAATTGGCAATAATTTCGGTCAAGCATCAAGCACCGCCAAGGTTTACTACTATATGTCGCCCAACTGGTATCTCAATACCATGTTGGACGGGGTCGGTTGTGCGCTGCAAACCAATAATGCTCGCGTCCTAAACATGAGTTGGGGAGGAGGCGAGCTTGCGAGCTTCGGCACGGCGGAGATGGGCGCCTATCACAATGTCTTCAATCAAATGGTGGGGCAGGGCTGGACGATTGTGGTAGCGTCCGGGGACCAGGGGGCAACCGCCGACTGCGAGACCGTTTCGGTCAGCTATCCGGCCTCGGATCCCGACGTCGTGGCGGTGGGTGGGACCAATCTTTCGACCTCCCAGGGCCAGTTCAACTACGAGCATGCCTGGAGTTGGAGCGGAACGCCCGATGGTTGCTCCCAAAACGATGGAGGCAGCGGAGGTGGGTGCAGTACGTATTTCGCAGCGCCTGGATATCAGGCAAGTCCGGCTTGCAGTAGTCACAAACGCAGTATCCCCGACATTGCTCTTAATGCCGACGCGGACAATTCGCCCCAGGTGTACTACTTCGAGGGAACTTGGTACGGGGTTGGCGGCACCAGCATTGCTGCGCCGGAGATCTCCGGCTTTATCGCCCAGGAAAACTCCTACCTTCTATACCTGACGAACGTCATTGGGAACACTTGCGGACCCAATGGCTCCGCGCCCTGTGCTCCGCTGGGAAATGCGAATAGCTACTTTTATAGCGAGGGCTACTATCGCTACGCTCCCCATTATCCGTTTTACGACATCACCCAGGGATGTAATAACAACGACATCACCCAGCTGCTTCACCTGCAATATTTCTGCTCCGCTCCCGGGTACGATCGGGTAACAGGATGGGGTTCCGTCAACATGTTCCAACTCGCCTGGTCGATTAATTATGCGCTTGCCGGCGATGGTGTTGGACCCTCGGCGTCATTCAGCGGCCCCCCGGTCAATCATTGGTACAACACTGACCAAACCATTAACTGGACTTTGACTGATCAAACCGGAAACGGTCATCGGCCCAACGGAGTAGCCGGCTTCGGCGCGGCCTGGGATGTGGATCCGGGCGATCCCTCTTCCGAGCCTACTCCTGGCGGAGGCACTAACTTTTACGCCTTACAGAATTACAGCGCCAGTGGATCCGGTAATGGTCTGGCTAATCTCTCCCAAAGCTGTCACACCGCATATGTTCGTGGTTGGGACAATGCCGGGAACTCCAGTTTGTCGGCCTACGGCCCGCTCTGCTTCGACAATATTCCCCCTGTTACGCAAATTGCGCTAACCGGAAACCAGCAACAGCAGCAGCACTACACCGGTCCGGTGCTTATTTCGTTGAGCGCCACGGACAATGCCAGCGGAGTAGCCAGTACCTGGTTTTCGGTGGATTACGCTCCGTTTCAGCCATACGCCGGTCCTGTCTACGCTTATCTTCCGGGATACCATTGTGCTCAGGGTTACAGCATCGATGTAGCCGGCAATCAGGAAGGTCCCGAGCTTAGCTGCTTCTATATCGACTCCAACACGCAGTTCACGTTGTCAGTGACCAAACCCGGCACCGGTCAGGGTACTGTGACCAGCATGGATGGAGCCATCAACTGCGGCAGTCTCTGCTCGGCGCCCTATTACGATGAGCAGCCTGTGACACTGACCGCAAGCCCGGCTGCCGGCTCGAACTTCATGGGATGGCAGAACTGCGATTCAAGCTTCGGATTCAGTTGCACCGTGACCATGACTGCTGCTCGAAGCGTCACGGCGGTCTTCAACATTCCCGTAGCACTGCAATTTGTTTCCTTGTCTCCATGCCGTGTAGTTGATACGCGGGGGGCGAATGGGCAATTCGGTGGCCCAGCAATTCAAGGCGGCACTTCGCGCGATTTCCCGATTCCACAAGGTTCGTGCTTAGGTATCCCCTCCAATGCCGCGGCCTATTCGCTGAATGTCACAGTCGTGCCCCAGGGGCGTCTGGGTTATTTAACTGCCTGGCCAACAGGATTTACTCGTCCACAGACGTCGCTGATGAATTCGTTCGATGGACGGACCAAGGCCGATGCCGCCATCGTGCCCGCGGGTCAAAGCAGTTCGGTCAGCATCTACGTTACGAACACAGCGAATGTGATCATCGATATCGACGGATATTTCACAACCCCGGGAAGCAGCACGCTGGCCTTCTTCTCCCTGCCGCCTTGTCGCATCGTCGATACACGGGGAGCTAACGGCCCGTTAGGGGGACCGATTCTAGCGAACGGCCATATTCGAGACTTTCCGATATTGCAATCGAGCTGCGATATACCGTCGTACGCCCAAGCGTACTCGCTCAACTTCACCGCGATTCCGAAGAACCAGCAGCGCTTGAACTATTTGACGGCCTGGCCGGCGGGCACGGCGCAACCTGTCGTTTCCACCTTGAACGCTCCCACCGGAGTGACTACGGCCAATGCTGCTATCGTCCCAGCAGGCACCAGCGGCGATATCGATGTGTATCCATCGGGGAACGACACGGACCTGCTGATCGATATCAACGGCTACTTTGCAGCGCCTTCATCGCAGGGCAGCCCGCTCTCGTTGTACACCTTCAATCCGTGCCGTGTGTTGGATACGCGACAAAGCGGTGGCGCGTTCAGCGGCAAGATGACCGTTAACGTGACTAACAGCCCTTGCGACGTCACCTCTGCCGCCGAGGGTTATGTCCTGAATGCCACGGTATTGCCCACCGGTTCACTCGGATATCTGACCTTGTGGCCCGACGGGCAGGGACAACCAGCAGTTTCCACGCTGAACGCTCCCGACGGTGCTGTGACCTCCAACATGGCAATCGTGCCGACAACCAATGGCTCCATCGACGCGTACGCCTCGGCGTTAACGCAGCTGATCCTCGATATCTCCAGCTACTTCGCTCCGTAGAACATCGGAATCATGTGAGCCGCGGAATAAACGTCGCAGGCTCGCGGCTCCCCTCTCTCCGCTCGATTAGGTATTTCTAACTTAATTTCGCTAATCGAATACCCCCGCTACTGCCGATGCAAACGGTGAACGGTTTCCGCGCTGATGCGGCTCGTCGGATCCGTCCCGGAGAAGTGGGCATGTCGAATGGAACGAGTTTCCCCGTCCGCGCGATCTTTTCGTTCTTACTATGCACGGTTCTGGCTATCGCTGGTTCAGCGCAGCAACAAAATGGCCCAACCACGGTCCGTCGCGATCTCCATCATGATGTTTCGCTGCCGCTGATCGACATGATGCGCACCTTCCGGGGCGCGCCGTACGAGCAGCACGAAGCTGAGCCCAGGCGCGCCATCCCACTTCCGGCTAGTATGCAGAGTCTGCAGGAAGACCCTCTGCGGCAGCCGATGACTTCAGGATTTTCTCCGCAAGTGGGATTGAACTTTGAGGGAATCGGCGACGGTCAGTATGGCTTCACCGTCGAATATGCACCACCGGATACCAATGGTGCCGTCGGAGCCACCCAGTACTTCCAGTGGGTGAACACCTACTTCGCCGTCTTCGACAAGCGCAGCGGGGCTTTACTCGCCGGTCCCATGCCCGGAAATGTTTTGTGGTCCGGCTTCGGCGGCGGCTGCGAGAGCAATAACGACGGCGATCCGATAGTGTTGTACGACAAGCTTGCCAATCGATGGGTGATGAGCCAGTTCTCTGTCTCGACCACTCCCTATCTTCAGTGCATCGCAGTATCGTCAACCTCCGATGCCACCGGCGCCTGGCATCGCTACTCATTTCAGTACACGTATTTTGATGACTATCCCAAGATGGGTGTCTGGCCCGACGCATACTACGAAACCTTCAATATGTTTAACGGCAATCTCTTTGTCGGCAGCGATGCCTGTGCCTACAACCGCACGGCCATGTTGAACGGACAGCCGGCAACCCAGGTTTGCTTTCAGCAAAGCTCTGCCGTCGGTGGCCTATTGCCCTCCGATGTAGATGGCAATACTTCACCTCCCACAGGTTCGCCGAATTACATGCTGACTTACGGGACAAACTCTCTTCTGCTGTTCAAGTTTCATGTCGATTTCAGCACTCCTTCCAATTCCACATTTACCGGCCCAAGAACGATTCCTGTCGCGTCCTTCACACCGCTCTGTAATGGAGCGGCGCAGTGCGTGCCCCAGCCCGGCACTAGCAACAAGCTGGATTCGCTGGCCGATCGCCTTATGTACCGTCTGGCGTATCGAAATTTTGGCAGCCACGAGTCGCTGGTCGTGAGCCAATCGGTCGCAGTAAGCGGCAGCGGGGGTGTCCGTTGGTACGAAATTCAGGCCCCCAACGGCACCCCGATTGTCGCGCAGCAGGGAACGTACGCCCCTGATTCCAGTTATCGCTGGATGGGTAGCGCGGCGATGGACAAGATCGGAGATCTCGCCATCGGCTATAGCGTTTCCAGCGGAGCGGTCTATCCGGGTGTGGCGTTTGCCGGACGCGTGCCTTCGGATCCGGCGGGCGCTCTGGAAGCCGAGACCACGATCATGACCGGCAGTGGATCGCAAACCGGAACACTGTCTCGCTGGGGCGACTACAGTGCGATGACGGTCGATCCTGCCGACGACTGCACTTTCTGGTACACCCAGGAGTACCTGGTCACCAATGGTACTTGGAACTGGAATACCAGAATCGCGAACTTCAAATTCCCGGGTTGTGCCACTGGAAGTTACATAGGTTTCTATCCCGACACGCTGGATTTCGGCATACAGCCGGTCGGCACCTCCAGCCCGTCCCTGCAGATCACGCTCAGCAATTACCAGTCGGTTGCGCTCATCATCAGCAACGTCTCCGTCACCGGCGACTATCAGCAGAACAACAATTGCGGGACTTCTCTGGCCGCCAATTCGAGTTGCACGATCACCGTCACCTTCCAGCCCACAGCCCCCGGAGTCAGGCCCGGCACTCTCACCGTGATGGATAACGGACCCGGTGGTCCACGTACCGCCAGCTTGACGGGATTGGGCACAACGCCGGCCACTTGTATCAGCAATACCTTGTCAAACGGCGGATTTGAAAGCGGCACCCTGGATTGCTGGACCGTCGGCGGAGCGTTGGCTCCTGACGTATCGACGCTTCAGGCTCATGGCGGCAGCTTCAGCGCACAACTCGGAGCGATCGGCCTGCCTCAACCGGCCGGCGATTCCTGGATCTATCAGGCGGTAACCGTCCCAGCCAATCTGCAGAGTCCAACTCTGAGCTTCTGGTTCCGGCCCGCCAGTCTGGACAGCATTGGCTATGACTGGCAGGAAGCCCTGATTCGCGATACCAGCGGCAACATGCTGGCCCAGGTGATGAAGGTCGCGTCGAATACCCAGACTTGGACCTACATCTCCTTCGACCTGACTCCGTATCGGGGTCAAACCGTGCAACTCTACTTCAATGTGCATGAGGATGGCGACACCTACGGCTATATCACATCCATGTACCTGGACGATGTGATGATCGGTGAAGGTACGCCTGCGCTTCGCTTCGTGCCGGTTACACCTTGCCGAGTGGTGGACACACGCGGTGCTCGTGGCACCTTCGGAGGCCCGGCGATCAGCGGGGGGACGTCTCGCGACTTCGCTATCCCGCAGGGAAGTTGCGGCATACCCACGACGGCTCGGGCTTATGCATTGAACGCGACCGTCGTTCCTCACGGACCGCTTTCTTACCTGACGGTCTGGCCGACCGGAGCGGCGCGGCCAGTCGTGTCGACGCTCAACTCACCGGACGGGCGTACCAAAGCGAACGCTACCATTACTCCGGCTGGCGCTTCCGAGTCAGTAAGCGTTTATGCGAGCAATACAACCGACGTCGTGCTCGATATCAGCGGCTACTTTGTTCAGGACCCATCGGCGTACGCATTCTTTCCGCTTACCCCTTGCCGCGTCGTCGATACGCGCAATGCTAGTGGACCGTTGGGTGGCCCGGCGCTGCAGAATGGGCAGCAACGTGACTTCCCGGTATTGCAGGCGACGGTATGCAATATCCCGAGCTCTGCTCAGGCCTACTCGTTCAACGTAACGGCGCTGCCACAACAAGGAAAACCGTTAGGGTACGTCACGACTTGGCCCGCAGGTTCGAGCCGGCCCGTTGTCTCAACCCTGAATGCCCCCACGGGAACAAATACCGCCAACGCGGCCATAATTCCGGCAGGCAATGGCGCCGACATCATGGCCTACGCCAGCGGCAATAACACCGATTTGATCATCGACATCAACGGCTACTTCGCGCCAGCCAACAGTGGCCCAAATCCAAGGTCGCTGTACAATCTGACGCCGTGTCGTGTCCTGGATACGCGGCAGATTCCGCCCGGTACTCCCTTTACCGGAGAGCGAACCGTGAATGTTGCAGCCAGTCCCTGCTCGGTGCCCTTGAGTGCCACGAGCTATGTGCTGAATGCGACCGTGGTTCCCACCGGCCCACTTGGTTATCTGACATTGTGGCCCGACGCTCAACTTGAGCCACTGGTTTCAACCTTGAACGCCGGGGACGAAGTTACCACCTCGAATATGGCTATTGTCCCGACCTCAAATGGCTCCATCGACTCCTATGCCGCCGGGTTGACGCAACTGATCGTAGATATCTCCAGCTATTTCGCGCCGTAGGTCAAGGCCAACTAAACAAGTGGGAAGCGGCTCAGGGCTTGCCGCTTCCACTTCTTTTGGGCGGTGAACCACCAGCCCTGCGAGGTTTTTCTCCGCGCCGATTATGAGTCTCGATCGCCTCGCAGTCGAAAAAGAGCTTACAAAGATTTGCAAGGAGTAATCTGCGGCCGGCTTTACAATTTTCGCCCATGTAGGTGACAATAACGTCTCCGGCAAGGTCTCTGTCTGGGCGAGGGTTGATTTGAAGTTTCGTGGTTGGCTACTGATGTTGCTGTTTGCGCACGTGATGCTCCATCCCTGGGTGCATGCGATCGGCGTCAGCAAAGTAGTCAGCACTCATCTGTCCGTATCCGGCGCACCTGCCAACACAGACATGACTTCGGGGACAAGTGATCAGTGCGAGCTCTGTCGCGTAGGTCACAACGCCACAGGTACCCCGAAGCTTCCCAAGATAGATTTACTCAACCCTCGCTGGATCCACACTGCACTGCAAGCCGTCAACTACGATTCATTACAGGCTGACCTTCGTCTCCCTTCACGCGCACCTCCCATCGGCTAGTCCAATTGTCGAATGAGGAACGTACAGTCACGCTTGCGTGACACGTTCATCCATGGGGTATCTGTTCTTCCAGGTGCTTCCCGTTCTGCCTCGAGTTTTTCTTGCCGGGTGGAAGGGAAAAAGCCGCGTGATTGGAGAAAAGACAATGTCGAAGCGAGAAATAATCGGGGCGGATCTCCGTCGCGGTTTATTCAATGTGGGTGTGCTGGCAATCATCTACTTGGTCTTGGGGGTCATCGGTCTAACCGCACAAACTACGGGTAGCTCGGCGCTCAGCGGAATCGTCTCCGATCCCACCGGCGCAGTCGTGCCGGGTGCTACCGTAACAATCCAAAATCCAGTCAGCCAATTCACCCGATCGACCACCAGCGATAGCGATGGTAGGTTCAATTTCCCGAACATTCCCTTCAATCCTTACCACCTCAGCGTCAGCTTGACCGGGTTCGCGTCCTACTCGCAAGACGTCGATGTGCGATCGGCGGTGCCGCTCACTATCAAAGTCACGCTGCAGATCGGCCAGAACGCAGAAAGTGTCACGGTTCAAGGTGAGGCTAGCGACCTGGTCGAAAACGACCCGACCTTCCACACAGACGTGGATCGACAACTATTCTCGAAGATCCCGTTGGAAAGTACATCGTCGGAGCTTAGCTCGCTGGTCACGTTGGCATCGCCTGGAATCGCCGCCGATTCCAACGGCCTCTTTCACGGACTGGGTGATCACGCCGAGAATTCTTTCTCTCTGGATGGCCAGCCGATTACCGATCAGCAGAGCAAGGTTTTCTCGAACCAGATTCCGCTCGACGCCGTGCAGTCGATGACCGTGATTGCTGGCGCTCCGCCAGCCGAGTACGGCGACAAAACCAGCTTGATCATTGACGTGACCACCCGTTCGGGCTTGGGCGCTTCCACCCCTCATGGCAACATCACCACCGGGTACGGCACCTTTGGCACGTCCACCTTGGATGGCGATTTTTCCTATGGAGGCAAGAACTGGGGAAACTTTATCGCTCTGAGCGGTGTGAATACTGGGCGATTTCTGGATCCGCCCGAGTTCCAGGTTTTCCACGATCACGGTAATGAAGAGAACATCTTCGATCGTGTGGATTATGTTTTAAGTAACGCTGATGCATTTCACTTGAACTTTCAGTTCACACGTTCCTGGTTTCAGACGCCGAACTCGTACGACCAGCAGTTCCAGACGCCCAACGGTATTCCCAACCCGAACCCTTTGACAGGCGTTCAGCTGGGGCCGACCGACCAGCATTCCAAGATCCTGACCTTTGACATAGCGCCCACGTGGACGCACACCATCAGCAACAATGCCGTTTTTAATCTCACTGGCTTTGTACGGCGAGACGCATATAACTACTACCCGAGCGACGATCCTTTCAATGATCTTGGTCCGGCGAACCTGCAGAGGGAAACTGTTGCGCAGCAGCGAAGCCTGCTGAATGCCGGGGCCCTTGCCAATATCAGTTATACAAAGGGCGTTCACAACATAAAGGCCGGCGTCACATACGAGCAAACATTCCTCAACGAGAACGATCAGCTTGGGATTGTCGATCCAACATTAAACGCACCCTGTTTGAATGCGGGCGCCATGCCAGTCAACGGCTTCAGCAATCCTGCGCAATGCGCCGGGGCAGGGCTTCAATCGAACATAGTTTCCAACCCGAACGCGCCCAACTCGGCTCTTTACCCGCTCTTCAACCCGGTTCTCCTCCCCTATGACCTCACCCGCGGAGGAACGCTGTTTCCATTTGTCGGCCACACCGATGTCAAGGAACTGGCAATGTATGTGCAGGACACCATTACAGTAAAAAACTGGGCCTTCAATCTCGGCATTCGGGGCGATTTGTACAACGGTCTCACTACCGCGAGTCAGGCCGAGCCGCGCCTGGGCATTTCCTACAACATCGCTAAGACCAACACGGTGCTGCGGATCTCCTACGCCCGCACGCTCGAGACTCCGTTCAACGAGAATCTTGTGCTCTCCAGCATTGGGTGCGCCTCTGCCGTCCTGAATCCTCTGCTGGCTTGCTCATCGAACACGCTGACGCCGTTGAGTCCCGGTTACCGCAATGAATTCCACGCCGGATTGCAGCAGGCCTTCGGGAAATATCTGGTCATCGATGGAGAATACATCTGGAAGTACACCCATAACGCTTATGACTTCAGCGTTCTGGGTAATACTCCAATTACCTTCCCGATCGAATGGCACAACTCGAAAATTCCGGGCTTTGCGATACGCGCCAGCATGCCTGTAAACCATGGCTTCAGCGCGCTGGTCGTGATGTCCAGCGTTGCCGCTCGATTCTTCACCCCGCAGCTCGGTGGCGCGGGGGCCACTCCCACGGCGCCTTTGGGAGTCTTCCGTATCGACCACGACGAAGCTTTCAATCAAACCACACATCTGCAATATCAGACGCCTTGGAAACGCGTGGCGCCATGGGTTGGCTTCAACTGGCGTTATGACAGCGGGCTGGTAGCGGGACAGGTGCCTTGCTACGGAATTGGTCCTGGTAACACCTGCCCACAATCAACCTTCCTCGACGGGGTACCGGCCATCGCCATGGTCAGTACGAACGGAATTCCGTTAACTGCCGATCAGGAATTTCAAGCGGGGTTCACGTGCAATGGAATACATGCCACGCCGACCACTCCTCTCCCGGCTGTATGTCCGGCATCGCAGTTCGGATCTACGCTGACCCAGGTGCCGACCCCGGGAACTGAGAACGATGACAAGAATCCACCGCGCATTTCACACCGTAACCTTTTCGATCTGGCGATCGGCGACGACAATCTCTTCAAGGGGGACAAATACAAATGGAGCGCCCAGTTGACGTTGGTCAATCTCACCAATAACTATGCGCTGTACAACTTCCTCTCTACTTTTAGCGGCACTCACTATGTAAGTCCGCGTGCCATTACCGCTCAGATCGGCTTCCATTTCTAGCTCGCGTTGCGGGTAGAGAGAGTTCTCTACCCGCAACCGGCTTCAACGTGCCGGCGCCGGCTTAGAATTCTTAAGCTTGCAACGCCGCCCAACAAAAATGCCACTCGGGAGCGAGTGGCATGAGAAAAAGCTTGTGCGATGACCCGGGTTTCTAGCTACAGTACTAGGACTTCGCCTTACGTTTACGCTCGGCCCAGCGCTGCTTCATCATCTCAGAAATACGTTTACGAGCTGCCGCGCTCATGTGGCGGCGCGGACGACCAGCAGAACTCTTATTACCGCTACCAACAGGCCTTCCCCGGCGACGAGGTGCAGCGGCGCCAAGACCTTCCAACGCAGCAATCGCCTGGTCGATCCTCGCACGCTCTTTCTTGAGATCACCGAGTATGTTCTGAATATCCATGCTTCTCCTTTCGTTCTGACAACCCGAGTAGTGTAACAGCATGGTTACAATAATACTGAATGTTGAGACCGTAAAAGCATTGAGTTTGTATGCTGGCGGAGTGCCATCTCCGTCGGCACATAGGACGGACAGAAACATCCTCTAATATGGTAGTTCGCTATAGCAAAGAAGCGGCAGACAATCTCAGTAAGATGATTACTCTTGTTTTGCCTCGGCTGCACCATCCCACGGAGGGAGAAATTCTCTGTGCCTGATCAGAATTACCACATGACCCCGCAGCAGTTCCGGGAATTCGGAAGAGCAGCGGTGGACTGGATCGCCGACTATTACGAGAATATCGAGCGGCTGCCGGTGCTTTCGCAAGTCAAGCCTGGCGACATTCGGGAGCACTTACCGCAGGCAGCGCCGCATGGCCCCGAGACATTCGATGCCATTCTTAAAGACATGACTGAAGTCATCCTGCCCGGAGTTACGCATTGGCAGTCGCCGAATTTCTTCGCCTACTTTCCCGCAAATGCATCTGGGCCGGCGATTCTGGGTGACTTACTTTCTTCCGCTTTGGGCGTCCAAGGTATGCTTTGGGCCACTAGCCCGGCTTGCACGGAACTGGAAACCCACGTTCTCGACTGGCTGATTCCAATGCTTGGCCTGCCAGAGAAGTTCCTGTCGAGCGGCCAGGGCGGAGGCGTAATTCAGGACACCGCTTCAAGTGCCTCCTTATGCGCCATGTTAGCTGCACGCGAGCGCGCCACCCATTTCAAGAGCAATCGTTGGGGATGCGATGGCAAACTTGTTGCCTATACCTCCACTCAGGCGCACTCGTCTATCGAGAAAGCGGCCATGGTCTGCGGTATCGGCGTCGAAAACCTGCGGCTGATCGAGGTCGACGAGCATTTCGCCATGCGTCCGGAGGCGCTGGCCGAGCAGGTTAACAAAGATCGCACGTCCGGACTTGTACCTTTCTTCGTGTCGGCTACCGTGGGGACTACATCTTCCAACGCGATGGATCCACTGCCCGAGATCGGCGCGGTCTGTGGTGCGCAGAACTTATGGTTTCACGTTGACGCGGCCATGTCCGGTACCGCCGCACTCTGTCCGGAGTTCCGCTACATACAAAACGGATTGGAACGCGCCGACAGCTATACCTTTAACCCGCATAAGTGGATGTTTACCAACTTCGACTGCAATTGCTTTTATGTCGCCGATCGCAAGTCTCTCATCAATACCTTGAGCATACTTCCCGAGTACCTGCGCAATCAGGCCTCCGAGTCAGGGGAAGTGTTTGATTATCGCGACTGGCACATTCCGCTGGGACGCCGCTTTCGTTCGCTGAAGTTATGGTTGGTGATTCGCCATTACGGCATCGAAGGGCTTCAGTTTCACGTGCGGCGCCATGTGGCGATGGCACAGCAGTTTCTGAAATGGGTTCAGCAGGAAGATTGCTTTGAAGTCGCTGCCCCAGCACCATTGAATTTGATTTGCTTTCGTCATCGTGGCGGAGACAAGGCTAATGAGGAGTTGATGACCCGCCTGAATCGCAGCGGCGATCTCTACTTGACGCACACCAAGTTAGACGGAAAATTCACGTTGCGTTTCTGTGTGGGGCAGACCAACACCGAGCCCCGGCACGTTGCGCGTGCCTGGAAGAGAATTCAGGAAGAAGCGGCCCAGCTCTAGTGAATGTTAAAGACGCTTTTAGTCAAACCTGCCAAGGACGCTCCGGTGCCTACCCAGGGAGTGATGCGCTCCAAAGTGTGGTGTCCGTGCTGATGAAACAGCCAGCCAACCCCCAACGCCAGGCCAACGGATCCCGCCTGCCATGCCGCGATTCCTCCGCACGATTGCGTTGGGATCCAATCCTCCACGCCGCCGTGGGAAATTGATCGACAGGTTTTGATGGTGTCAGCCAGGCGAACTCCACTGTGCACATAAAGTGCGAGAAGTTGCTGTCGGTCGAAGAACTTGTGTTGGGGTCGTTGCTCCGGCGTGACCGCTCGAAATAGCGCGTTTCCCGAAGGCGCAGGCGTCGAAGTTTTGGCAGGAATCGGGGCGGCAGCATCCAAAGACGCCGTCGTCAAACGATCGCCAAATTGGAGGTTTGCGGTCTGCTGTGCCGCAGCCGAAAGGGTAAGCACACTTACGGCCAACACCAAGGTCAGTGTTCGAAAATGTTGCATGAATGCATGCACCATAACAAAGGGTGCAGGCAAGAGAACTCCGGTAAACACCGGAGATTCCATGCTTGACGCTACCTTACTACTACGCCTTTGGTGGCGAAGGAACGTGCGGCCAACACCCGGACTTCAGGCACTCTGGCCCTTCCTGGCGTATGATCTTCCAGCCCCAAGTACTAATTGCACAAAGGCCCAGAATGTTGGTAGCCAGTAAAATCGAATTCAAGTTTCGCTTTTGGATTTTCGGCGCACTTTTCTGGCTGGCATTTTCTACCTACTCGGTCGACCACCAGAACGCGGGAGCAGCGATCGTGAATGCGATTGCGAGTTGGCGTGGAGTGCAGGCTCCGCCAGCGGCCTATCACGGAATCTTTGCGGTCGGGGCTTTGTTCTGCATTGCGGCCGCCATGATCCGAACCTGGGGCACTTCCTATCTCAACTCGGATGTAATGGTCGATGCGCAACTGCACACTTCGCGACTGGTCGCAGACGGCCCGTATCGATACCTGCGCAATCCACTCTATTTCGGAAATATCCTCCTGGCGATTGGCTTCGGTCTAATGGCGAGCCGGATCGGCTACGCAATCCTGGTAGTGGGAATGGTTCTTTTCGACTACCGGCTCATTCTGCGGGAAGAGGCGGGAATTCGCCAGAGCCAGGGCGAGAGTTATCGCGCCTATTGCGCTGCGGTACCGCGCCTGCTGCCTGCTCTTGCGCCCAAGGTGCCATCGGCGGGAAGAACGCCCAACTGGGGCGACGGCTTCCTCGGCGAGGCATTCATGTGGGTTTTAGCGCTGTCCGTGGTGGCCTTCGCCATCACCTTGAATCAGCGAGTTTTCTTCGTAGTGCTGGGCTCGGCTTTCGTGGTATATGCGATCTGCTACGCCGTGATCAGGGCGCGGCACAAGAAAAAAGCGACGTTCAGCGCGTGCCACGTTGAGGTCGGTCACAATCCTCGGCAATGCCGCCGTTCAATCAGATTCGTTGCTGTAAACCGCCTCCTCCTCGAAGACGACATCCAGGCCGCCGCCTGATCCAGATATGGCTTCGTCTGCCATTCGCTGCATCTCCTGTTCGAACTCCCGGCTGCGCCAGCGCACGACCAGCAGCTCCTTCCGATCACGACCATGACCGTGACAGAGCGGGCAAAGCACTTTCTCGTTTTCAGATTGCATGAGATTAGCTCCAGACGACTATATTGCAAGCCCCTGGGGTGATCTGCGCAGTGAGGGAAGTCACGTTGGGATGTGAGGAGTCTTCGAGAAGAGTGGTCCTTCAACTCCGGTGCGCAACAGGAGCGCACCTCCGCTCGGGCTGACACTTATCAATGGAAACGCCTCCGCTGAAAAGCGGAGGCGACAAGTTGTTTGCCAACAGCTAACGGCTAAGAGCTAATAGCTGCTAGTAAGAATACCCGTCTGGCTGCGAGACGGCGCCCACTTCAATCTTCGTGTCGACGTAGTCACGCCCGGCCGCAATCGCTTTCCGATCGAGTTCGAGCAGTTTGGGGTTTTTGACGATTTCCTCGAGTACGCTGATCGCCGATTCTGTCGGCAGGCACTCGGTCTCTTCCAGCAGGGCGCCAAGCATGACTACGTTAGCGACCTTGGCCGATCCCATCCCGTCCGCGACTTCGGAAGCAGGTACACAAATGACGCGTGCCTGTGGAGCGCTAAAGCCATCGGGGAGCTTGGTGCTGTTGTAGAGGATCAAACCCCCAGAGGCGACCGTTGCTGCGAACTTGTACAGCGAGAGCTCGTTCATCGCAACCAGTACTTCCGGCTGCGAGATCAGTGGTGTGCCGATGCGGTTATGCGATAGCGTGACGTGGCAGTGCGCGCTGCCGCTGCGCATCTCAGGTCCGTAAGACGGAAGCCAGCTGACTTCCATGTGCTCGCGCAGGCCCATCTCGGCGAGCAACTGCCCCATCAGCAGAACGCCCTGGCCGCCGAAGCCAGCCATTTTCACCGTTAACTCCCTCGTGTGGTGATGCCGCCTCATGGTGGGCGCTTCGGTCGTGCTCTCCTCGGCGTCGAGCGCCTGAGCAACGGTCTTTGCAGGAACGGTCGCGTCCACGGGCAACTCGGGTTTGCGATCGCGGTACACGCCGAGCGGAAACGCCTTGACCAGCGTATCGGCAACCCACTGACGCGCCACCACCGGATCCATCTTCATGATGGTCGGGCAGGGCGAGAGGAATTCCACCAGCGAGAAGCCGCCGCCGTCCTTTTGAATCTGAAGGGCCTTCTTCACGGCCTTCTTGGCCTTCATGATGTTCTTCATGTCGCTCAAAGCGACACGCTCGATATAGGTCGGTGTTTCCAGTGCAGCGAGGAGTTCGCACACGTGGAGCGGGAGTCCTTCATTGTGGGAGCGACGCCCCCAGGGAGAAGTCGTGCTCTTCTGGCCGACAAGCGTGGTCGGCGCCATCTGGCCCCCGGTCATGCCGTAGACCGAGTTGTTGACGAAGAATACGCAAATATTCTCGCCGCGATTGGCGGCGTGAATGATCTCGGCGGTGCCGATGGCGGCAAGGTCGCCGTCGCCCTGGTACGCCATGACAATGGACTCCGGATTGGCGCGCTTGAGAGCAGTGGCCGCAGCAGGAGCGCGACCGTGCGCTACCTGCACGTTGCCCACGTCGAAGTAGTAGTACGCGAAAACGGAGCAGCCAACCGGACTGACCAGCACAGCGCGGTCCTCTACGCCGAGTTCAGTCAGTGCTTCGGCAATCAGCTTGTGGACGACGCCATGTCCGCAGCCTGGGCAGTAATGCGTTTGCTGCTGCAACTCAGCCTTGCGCTCGTACTTGTCGTAGAACGCGGGCGACTTTTCGTGAATTACTTGATAGCCTTCCACAATTTTCTCCTGTCGGTTGATGCTCAACCGGGGTCCCCGGCAAGCGCTGATTTTGCGCTTGTCGGGGCTATTTATACGTGGGCTGCCATGCGCGCAAACACTTGCGCGGTGATCTCTTCTGCGCTGGGTACGTTGCCGCCGACGCGACCGTAGTACTCCACCGGGACCGCACCGTTCAACGCCAGCTTTACGTCTTCCACCATCATTCCTGTGCTCAATTCGACTCCCAGCACCTGTTTCACATCGTTGGCTGTCTCGCAGAGCTCGCGTGAGGGGAAGGGCCAGAGCGTGATCGGACGGAACAACCCGGCCTTCATGCCCTGGGCGCGCAACTGGTCTACCGCTGTCCGCAGTACACGCGAGACGATACCGAAGCCCACCAGCAGTATCTCGGCGTCATCGGTGAGATAGCTCTCGTAGCGGCTTTCCAACTCCTGCGCTAGCTGATATTTCGCCTCCAGCTTGCGTACGTGCCGCTCCAGATCGTCGGGCTCCAGCACGATGGAGCTGATGAGATTTTTCTTCGTCTCTGCATTGCCCTTGACCGCCCAATCCTTCGCGGGCGGGTCGATGTCGCGCATCTTGATCTCAAGAGGCTCCATCATCTGGCCAACATAGCCATCGGTCATGATGACCACGGGATTGCGATACCGATCGGCCAGGTCGAAGGCGAGCACGGTCAGGTCAAACATCTCCTGCACGGAAGCCGGAGCCAGGACGAGGTTGCGATAGCAGCCGTGGCCCCCACCTTTCACGACGCAGAAGTAGTCACTCTGCTCCGGAGCGATGTTGCCCAATCCTGGACCGCCGCGGACCACATCGACGATTACGCCCGGCAACTCAGCGCCGGCCATATACGAGATGCCTTCCTGCATCAGGCTGAGACCGGGTCCCGACGATGCGCTCATCACACGCTGTCCCGCCGACGAAGCTCCGTAAACCATGTTGATCGCGGACACTTCGCTTTCGGCCTGCAAGAAAGTTCCACCGACCTCAGGAATCAGCAGCGCCGCATACTCGGCAATCTCACTGGCCGGCGTGATGGGATATCCGTAGAAGGCTTTGCATCCGGCCAGGACCGCGCCTTTCACGATGGCGACATTACCTTTACACAGCTGGCGCATGAGCGGCCTCCTCTTTCTGCGGAACGGGGGGAGTTGTCTTTGCGACGGGCGCCAGGCGTTCGACGATGATGGCTCCCGGCTCGGGGCAGCAGTAGAAACAGGCGCCGCAGCCGGTGCAGTCTTCGCCGGTATATTGCGCCGCATGCACACCGTAATGGTTGAGTTCGGGCGCTAATTCAAGACATTCAGGAGGACATGAGTCCACACACAAGCCGCAGCCCTTGCATTCTTCGGGATCGATGATTACATTACCGCGCGGTTGCGATGACATTTGTTACCCTCGCATTTCCACTTCGTAAACGTTGCGCTGAAACCAGCGTTGTTGCTCGCAGTACTCATACAACTCGTCGCGAAACTTGGGATGAGCGATCTCAATCAGCGACTGGGCGCGTTGCCGGATCGTACGCCCGTGAAGGTAGGCAATTCCGTACTCTGTGACCACGTAATGCACGTCGGCCCGCCCGGTCAGAACACCGGACCCATGCGCCAACCGTGGCGTGATGCGTGAGACCGTGCCGTTCTTGGCAGTCGAGGGCATGGCGATAATCGGCTTGCCATGCTTGGAGCGAGCCGCGCCGCGGATGAAGTCGAGCTGCCCGCCGAATCCGCTGTAAAACTGCGATCCAATCGATTCGGCACAAACCTGGCCGGTCAGATCGACTTCGATGGCCGAGTTGACAGCCACCATGCGCTCGTTGGCGGCGATGCGGAAAGGATCGTTCGTGTAGGCCGAAGGGTGGAACTCGAAAGCCGGATTCTCATCGATGAAGTCGAACAACTTCCGCGTGCCTAGCACGAAGCCGAGAATGATTTTGCGCGGCTTCAGATTTTTGCGCTGGCCGTTGATGACTCCGGCTTCAATCAGGGGAATTACACTGTCGGAAATCAGCTCGGTGTGAATGCCGAGATCCTGGCGGTCCATCAGGGCGGGGAGAATGGCATCGGGAATCGCTCCAATCCCACACTGTAAGACTGCTCCGTCTTCGATGAGCGAGGCCACGCGAGCGCCAATCTGCTCGAAGGTCTTGTCACTCTTCTGCGCCTTCAATTCGCAGAGCGGCCGCGATAACTCTACGATCGAGTCAATCTTGCTGACGTGAATGAAGCTGTCTCCATAGGTTCGCGGCATCTGCGCGTTTACCTGGGCGACAACCTTGCGGGCGTTCTTCGCTGCCGTCAGGGTCGTATCGACGCCGACACCAAAGCTGCAATAGCCGTGCGGATCAGGCGGCGAAACCTGAATGAGCGCTACGTCAATCGGCATCTCACCGCTCTCAAACAAGGCCTCGATTTCGCTGAGGAAAATGGGCGTGTAGTCGGCGCGGCCGTCATTCACAGCCTCGCGCACGTTGCCGCCTACAAACAACGCGTTATGACGGAAGCTCTCCGCCATGTCGGGCGCGCAGTAGGGTGACGTGCCGTGAGTGAGCAGATGAATCAGTTCGACATCTTTGACGTAGGGCGCCCGCGAGATAAGGGCTTCTACCAGCGCCTCCGGTTCGGCACAGCCGGGGTGAATGTAGACGCGCATCCCCGACTCCACGCAGTTCACAGCCTCGCGGGCGGTTACCAGCTTGCTGCGATATTGATCGATCCACGACATGAACAAATGCCCTCTCCTAGGCAGGTACTGTTTGCGTTCTCACCGAATAGCCGGCCGTGGCCCGCTCATGCCCCAGCGAGGCGTAGTAGATGGCGAGATGGAAAAATCTGTCCAGCATCTCCAGCAGTTCAAGCTCGCCGAAGATCTCCGCCGGACGCTCCAGCTCCGCGTGTTTCTGCAGGTACTCCCACAGGTTTTCGCGCACCAGGCAAATCATCCAAACCACCTGGCTGAGGGGAACTCCCTGTGTCGCGCGCTGCGCGCCAATCTCCAGGTAGCGCTGTTCGATGTCCGCTTCCGTCTTGCCCAGCAGCCACTCGCCCAGATGGTGATAGACCTCATAGACCTTGTCGGTCAGTTCGCGGTCCGGCACGTTGGCGTAAGCCGAGCACTTGCTACATTGGCGGTAGCGGTTTTGCAAGCTGCGTGCCAGTCCATCGGAATGGTTTTCAATTAGCTTGACCAGGCGGTATGCCAACAACATGGCTCACCTCTTAACCTCGGCCTCAGGTTGCAAACGGCAGGGTGCAATCCAGCGGCTCCGGCCCTCACTCTCTTACACACAAGTTTCGCCTCAGGATGGGCAAAGGGGCCGTGACTGGAGTCACCTCGAAAAGTGACCTATGTCACTCCGGGAAACATCGGGCGGAAAAGGAGTTAGGCCCGGGAGAAGCCGACACATTCCAGGCGCGCAGCGACCAGCTGATCCTGGTACCTCTTGGCCCGAATCTTGAGGAGCGAGAACAGATAGGTGATAAAGGATTCCATCAGGCTGGCGTCTAAATTCCCAGCTTCTTGACTTCCTCGTTGTAATACTTGCGATAGAGGATGTCCCACTCCTGCGAGCCTTCCAGAATGGTCCGTCGCTGACTTTCGATCTTCTGCCGGGCGGCAGCATCGATCTTAGCCTCTTGAGCCATCAGGAGTTCCAGTAACCGGCGGGTCTCCAGCCGGATGCTGTTGCGGTCTTCGACGAAGTCGACATTCTCGATGTCGGCCAGTGTGTCGGCTACGGCGTGCGCCAGCTTATTGATCTTCTCGCGGCTTATTCTCATAGCACCGCCTTATAAACACCCCAACAACCGCAAAAGCGGCGGTCGTCGGGGGCCCCGGCCGATCTGGAATTCCGTTCAATAAAACCAATGCAGCGCTCTGATCTCCTCATAGCACCGCCTTGTACTTCCGCACCAGTTCGTTCTTTATTTTCTTGAACATCTCCTGGTAGTTGGCGCCGCTGCGTTGCATCTCGTCGGAATAGGTGTCGAGAATGATGCGGACTTCGTCGTTGATCCGGTCTTCCAGGGTCAGCTCGTCGATCAGAGCAGCATTAACGCGCTCCGTGACCGCTGCCTTGTTGGGAGTTTCGATGAACTCCCCCTCGACCAGCTTGTTGGTGATTTCGCGGGCCAGATAGCCCACATATTCTTTAGAGAAGAGCATGCGAGTTCAAGACGACTGGGAAAACACTTTAGTCTAACACACTGCTTGGGCGCGGTTTCAGCGGCCAGAGGAGTGCCCGGGCCTCGCGATTTTGCTGCGAGCACTGTGTGTGGGCAGCGCCATCGGAGTATGATGATTTTCGCTGCGCGATTTTTCGCGCCGCCCGAGCACCTATGTCCGACGATCTCTCCACCTTAAAAGACGACATGAACGCCTTCATCCTAGGCCACGGCCTGAGCCGCTTTCAGGGCTACGTGACCGAAGAAGTGCACAGCGTCATGTGGGATCCGAAAGACAATCCCGAGAGCTGGAAGGATTTCGTCGAACTCGCCAAGAAGGCGGGCTCCCAGTTCCTCTCGATGGACGAAGAGGTGCTCCAGCGCGACGAGCTCGATTATCTTGTCCAGCGGCTGCAACACGCCAGCTTTCCCAGCGACGAAGACCTCGACGAGGCGCGTTGGCTGCGGAATTACATCGGCAAGACAGGTTTCATCCAGCTGGGCTGGCCACACCAGGGCATCATGTTTCTCTTCGAGGCGACCACGGAGTGGTACGAGCGCTATCAGCACCTGCTCGACCTTGTAGAAGACTTCGGCAGCATGGCCATCGACGACGGCGAACAGGACGACGAGCACTAGCGTGCGCTGGCTTCTTCGTAACGCCGATCCTCAACAGGTCCAGCGTCTCGCGCTCGAGACTAATCTGCCTCTTTGGATGGCGCGGCTCCTTGCAGTTCGCGGTGTTAAGTGCGGCGAACAAGCTCATAAGTTTCTGTCACCCTCCCTGCAAGATCTTCACGACCCTTACCGCATGACCGGATTGCGCGCAGCCGTCGAACGGCTGAAGGCCGCTATCGCGCGCGGCGAGACCGTCCTCATCTACGGTGACTACGATGTCGACGGCACCACCGCGATCGTCATCCTGAAAACCGCGCTGGAGCTGTGCGGAGGGAAGGTCGACTACCACGTCCCGCACCGCATTCGCGAAGGCTACGGCATGCGCGATGAGGTGATCGAGCAGGCCGCCGATCGCGGCATCCGGCTCATCATCAGCGTCGATACCGGCATTCGCGCCTTCGCTGCCGCTGACACAGCCGCCCGGCGCGGCCTCGATCTCATCGTTACCGACCACCATCTTCCGCAGGCGGAAGGTGTGCCGAAGGCGCTGGCTGTCGTCAATCCCAACCAGCAGGGCTGCGAGTATCCCTGCAAATCGCTTTGCGGTGCGGGCGTCGCCTTCAAGATCGCGCAAGCGTTGCTGGTGGAAAGCGGCCGCGAGCGTCTGCTGCCGTCATTCCTCAAGATGGTGGCCATCGCCACCATCGCCGACGCCGTTCCCCTCGTCGACGAGAATCGCGTCTTCGCCAAGCTTGGATTGGACGGGCTGCGCAAGCCAGTGAACGCCGGCCTGAAAGCTCTGCTTGCGAATTGCCAACTCGATGGCTCGCGCCCTCTTAGCGCAGGCGACATAGCATTCCGCGTCGCCCCGCGCTTGAACGCCGCCGGACGCATGGATATTGCCGAACGCGTCATCCAGCTCTTCACCGAGAAGGATGCCGGCAAAGCCGCCGAGATGGCGATGCAGCTCAATCAGCTGAACGGCGATCGCCAGCAGGAAGAGCAGCGCATCGTCGACGAGATTCACAAGAAGATCGACTCAACGCCCGCAATGAAGGACGCCTATTGCATTGTCCTCGAAGGCGACGGATGGCATCGCGGCGTCATCGGCATCTGCGCGACGCGCGTGGTCGAGCGCTATCATCGCCCGGCGCTGATCTTTTCCTGCGAAAACGGCGAGGCGCACGGCTCAGGCCGTTCCATTCGCGCCTTTCATCTGCTGGAGGCGCTGGAGTCCTGTCCGGAGCTGTTTACGCGTTTCGGCGGCCACTCCCACGCTGTGGGATGTGCGCTTCCAGCCGAGCGCGTCCCCGAACTCCGCGCCCGCATGGATGCCTACGCCCGCGAGCGGCTCACGCCGGAAGATTTTATCCCCGAACTGGAATATGACGCCGAACTCTCGCTGGAAGAGGTCAACCACGACTTCTGGCTGGCGCTGCAAAGGCTGGAGCCATATGGCGTGGGCAATCAAACGCCAACCTTCGTCGTACGCAATGCCAAGCTGATCCAACCGGCTCGCGTGCTGAAGGAGAAGCACCTGAAGCTGCGCGCCATTCCATCTGATCCCCTCCCAAGTGACGGAAGTTTCCAGCGCGCCCACGATGTGCTGGGATGGCGCATGGCCGAACGCGCTGCCGAAAGCCCGCTGCTTGCCGGGGACGTTCTCGACCTGGCATTCACGGTTGACTACAACGAGCATCCCGAGTTCGGAGGCGTGCAGTTGAGCCTGGCGGACTTCAGGCGGGCTGTCCCGGCGACTCTGGCAAGCGCGGCTGAAGCCATCTAGGTCTCGCCAGCGCCGCATAGAAGAAAAATCCCACCCAAGACTGTGCTTGAGTGGGACGTTTTGAGTGGGACGTTGGCTGCCCGACTTACGCTGCCGTCGCGGCTTTTCCGGCTTCGACGTCGTGTTGTCCTCGTGTCGACGTCGATGCATCTCGCGATAGTGTTTCGGCGTGACACCCGCCAGCCGCCGAAAGACGCTGGTGAAATGGCTTTGCGTTTCAAAGCCCACCTTTATCGCGATATCGGCCAAGGCGGTTCGGGATTCGCGCAGATCCTCCTGAGCGCGCTCCACCCGCTGGCGCATTACGTACTGGTGAGGAGTTATGCCGGTGCTCATCTTGAAGAGCTTGGAGAAGTAGTACTGGCTCATTCCGGCAACCTGAGCCAATTCGGTGACGCTGAGCTCCTGCCCGATGTTTTCCTGTATGTGTGAGAAGACCCGTTGCAATCGGCGCGGGGGCAATCCGCCCACCACCTCGATCGCGGCCAGCGTGGCGCTCAGGTAAGCTCGCACAATTTCCTTCATCTGCTCTTCACGCAGCAACGGTAGCGGCAGAACCAGGACGTTCATGCCTTCTTCCTTTGCACCCACATGCGCGGATTGCGCGTCAGCACAGAGCGCCGCTCGAATACCGGGCACACGGTTGGCGGCCACCGATGCACCGACAGCCCGGCTGGTGATGATAATTCCGCGCTCCGCATCATGGCGCAGCACCACCAACGCAACCTGTTCCGCATACTCGGAAGGGCTACTGTCCGCCCGGGCGGCTGCCAGATCGGCCAACTCGTGCCCGGCCGATACCAGGGATGCGGTAAGCCGTTCCCTGATTTCCTTGCCTTGCTCATCAGAAGCGATCGCGATTCGCACTTCTTTTCCTCCTATGTCGTATCCAGTGTTACCGACCCCGTTACCACCAGCTTCCGTCCGGAAAATCCAGCCGCACGCTGCCAGCTTGTCTTGATAACCTCGCGAATGCTCTATGCGAAACCGATCGCAGTAAGGCATCGAGAGATTGGTCCCGGGGTCGTTGTTAAGCCTTTTGGGTCACAGCCCGCGTACTTTCGCGGGCAGCGCATCCGCTTCAAACCAGGACTAGGAGTAAAAGAGGGGTGGAGGACGCACGAATCGCCTGCTATACAGCAGGGCCGCATCATGGCTAACGAGGGAGCTGAAGACCCTCTGCACCAGCGGCTGGCCGCGGAACAAAAGATAGTACATCCCCGCCGCCGTGAACCAGAACACGACAATCGCGGGAAGCGACGTCTTGAACGAGTTCGCTTCAAGACGTGCTTTGTGAGAATCCTGGGGGTAGATCTGGTTAAGTACGCCCTTTCCATGAAGATCGGGCCTTACTTGCAAGGCGAACGCAAAGATTACAAGGCAGACTGAGACCGCCAGGATCCGACGAAGGTATTCACGATTGGCAACAAAGCTCATGTCGGCCCAGGGTGTCGAAAATCCGTTACCGGAATCCGCCCAGTTTAAAACTTATAGTTCAGGCTGGAGAAATGGTCAAGTATCTGACAATCTTCGGCAAAACGATTCCCGTGTAAGCGTAAGGTAACAATCCTAGCCCTCTCTATTATCGCCCCAATCCGGTCGCATACGTCGCCCTGCTGCCGCCCCATGCCTCATTCCGTCTGGCGGCTCGCCCTTTTGCCATCTATATACGACGTATATTACATTGATATCTCGATTTAAACCGCATAGAACCGTAGATTACTGCCGACAATATGGTTCGATCCGCGCCGTCCGCCAAGGCTGTCGTCCTGCAGTTGTTTGGCGCAACACATAGGAGGAGTGCTTGAAATACCAGCGTCAGGCCTGGGTAACTCTCTTTCTTTGCGCAGTTCTTTCGATTTCGGGTTACGCGCAGGTCTCGGCCGGTCTCTCCGGCCGGGTCACCGACCAAACTGGCGCTGCCGTCGCAGGAGCCACCGTCACCGCGGCGAATCGCGACACCGGCTTGTCACGAGCGACGACGACCACAGCGAGCGGTAGCTACCAGTTTGTGGCGCTCCCGATCGGCCAATACGAGCTTCGTGCCAACAAGAGCGGTTTCGCTGAGGAAATCCGCAGCGGCATCGTTCTCGTAGTCGGCGAGGACGCATCTGCCAATCTGCATCTGCAGGTCGGCAAAGTCACGGAACAGGTGAAGGTCACCGACAACGTTCCCGTGGTCAATGCCAGCACCCAGGACATCTCCGGACTGGTGGGCGAGAAGGAAGTGAAGGCCCTTCCCCTCAATGGGCGCAGCTACGATCTGCTGATGACCCTCAACCCCGGCGTCGTGAACTTTACCGCTGAGAAGACCGGCGGCATCGGAGTATCGAACTCCAGCACCGGGAATAATTTCTCCGTCGCCGGCAACCGGCCGCAACAGAACTTGTTCCTGCTGAATGGTGTCGAATTCACCGGCGCCGCCGAGAACAACATGCAGCCAGGTGGAGCCAGCGGAAACCTGCTAGGGGTCGACGCCGTGCGCGAGTTCAATGTGCTGCGCGACTCTTATGGCGCCGAATATGGCATGCGTCCGGGTGCGCAGGTCACCATTGTTACCCAGTCGGGAACCAATCAACTCCACGGTTCTCTCTATGAATTCATCCGCAATAATGCGCTCGATGCCCCCAACTACTTCGACCAGGGCTCCGCTCCGCCGTTTCAGCGCAATCAGTTTGGCGCATCGCTGGGCGGCCCGATTCAAACTGACAAAACATTTTTCTTCGCTAACTATGAAGGCTTGATTCAGAACCTCCATCAAACCTCCGCTGCTTTTGTTCCCGATCTCGCCTCTCGCGCCGCCGCAGCACCCAGCGTACAGCCCCTGCTGAAGCTCTGGATAACGCCGCCAGCCAATGCCCCCGATTTCAACGGCATTGCCCAGGTGTTCAGCAGCCCGCTGCAGACGATTCGCGAGAACTTCGGCAACGCACGCGTCGACCACATCTTCTCTTCGAAAGACACTTTCTCGGCGATCTACACCATCGACGACGGCAATGACTTCACCCCGACGACCGCTAACCCCTACAGCACAGACATTCTGACCTTGCGCGAGCAGGTCGCCTCGCTGGAAGAAACCCATGTCTTCTCGCCGACATTATTGAACGTCGCGCGCTTCGGTTATTCGCGGGCCGGCTACTTCTTCACCGGCGAGCCGACACCTGGAACCCCTGCAGCCGGCGTGCCTGGATTCCTGCTGGGCGATCCGGTGGGCGCAGTCGTTGTTGGTGGCAGCGCGGCTTCGAATCCGCAGGCGCAGGTCGGCCTGGCGGGCAGTAACAACGGCAGCAATCTGACCGTCGCGCGCAACATTTACACCTACGAGGATCGTGTGAGCTGGACGCATGGCAAGCATCAGTTCAGCTTCGGCGCCTGGGTGCAGCAGTTCCAGTCGAACGAGACGCTCGCGCTCAGCCAGTATGGCCAGGCGACCTTCGCCAGCCTGCAAACGTTTTTGAAGGGAACCACTGGCTCGTTTCTGTACGATCCCGCTGCGACTGAGATGAACTGGCGCTCGTTGTTCACTGCGATTTATGCCCAGGATGTGATTCGCGTGACTCCGAATTTCACGCTTAGCGTGGGCTTCCGCGGCGAGTCCTCCACCGGATGGAACGAAGCTCACGGGCGCGCGGCCAATTACACCTTTCCGAACGGCGTGATCTCCAGCCAGCCACGGATTGCCAGTAACGCCTTCACGGCGAACAACGCCACTTTCCTGCCCGAGCCTCGCATCGGCTTTGCCTGGAGTCCGATCTCCGACAAGACCGTCGTGCGCGGCGGATTCGGAATATACAACGAGCTGCAGGACGCGCTCGGCTATCGTATGGACCAGAACGCGCCCTTCAATCCGACGTATAGCATCGCTGCGCTGCCGGTCTCGCAGCTGCCGATCAATCCCCTCGCGCCGGTACCGGCGAAGGCGCTGCTGGTTCCCGGTGGAGTTCAGCCCAACCTGAAGATGCCCACGCTGATCTCATACTCTCTCGGCATCGAGCAGGAGATTACGCCGAACACCTCGCTGACGATTCGTTATGTGGGGTCGCACGGATATCACGAACTGATTGGCGTGGACGCGAACGAGCCCGTGCCGGTGATCTGCCCGGCGTCACCATGTCCCGCAGTTTATCCCGCCAACTTTCCGGCGCCCCTGGCAGGCACGCCGGTTCCTGCCGGCACTTATTACATTCCGATGGGAACGCCGAAGGCGAATCCCAAACTGGCGAATACCTGGACGTGGTTCTCGGTTGGCGACAGCAGCTACAACGCACTTCAGTTGGACTTCAACCATCGCTTCAGTCATGGTCTGTCTTTCCGCGCCGCTTACACTTGGTCGAAGGCGCTGGACGATGGCGACTCGCTGAACCAGACGACAGCGGGGAACGCGCCTGGGCTCGTCGCGAATCCATATGACATCAAGGCGGACTGGGGATTGGCCACCTACGACGTGCGCAACCTCGCGACCATCAGCACCGTCTATGAGTTGCCGATCGGTCAAGGAAAGCAATTCGTGAATCAGTGGAACGGCTTTGCTGGCGGACTGGTGAGCGGCTGGTCGGTGAACAGTATTGTGCTGCTGCAGGGAGGCTTCCCGTTTACGCCACAGCTTAGCTACAACCCTTCAAATAACGGAGACACCCGCAATCCCGTGCGGCCATTCTTGAACCCCGACTTCACCGGAAACATCATCACCGGCAATCCGAACCAGTGGTTTAACCCTGCGGCTTTTCTTGCTCCGCCGGCAAACAGCGGTTTCTATGGGAATCTCGGCCGTAATACGCTGATCGGTCCGGGTCTGGCGACGTGGGATTTCTCCACCGTGAAAGACACTCGCATCCAGGAACGTCTGACGCTGCAGTTCCGCGCCGAAATCTTCAACCTGCTGAACCGGACGAATTTCAATACTCCGAACTTGATTGTTTTCACACCATCAGGCGTGTCGGGAACGGCAGGCGCAATCACCAGCACGTCGACGACGGCTCGTCAGGTGCAGTTCGCGCTGAAGTTGTTGTGGTGATGTGCAAGGGTCATTCCGGCTGAAATGCAGGGATCCTGAGAATCCTTGCGAAGCGCAAGGAGCTTCCGCTGCGTGCAAACCGCAGATCTGTCGACTCCGGCGCAAGGGGCGCGCCTGCGCTCGGGATTACAAGCATGGAAAGATGTTGAGAGGATAGGGGTCTTTCAACAGCGCTCAGGATGACAACTAGAAAGAATATGACGACGATGGCGAGCCCTATTGCTCCGACGCCTCAGCTGGAGCCGACACATGCTCGTGGGTGATCACCCAGCGGCCGTCCTGCTGCTCCAGCACGGCGGTCCAACGCAGCGTCAACTTTTGCGCTTCACCCTGCGGCGACGTTCCCGCCATCTCCAGCGTTCCCGCAACCCAGGTGTACGGCCCGGCCGGATGGATCTGCACGTCGTCGCTTAACGTATAGGTCACCTTGGGCGAATCTTTGAGCGAGGGAGCAACGCCGGCCTTGTATTCTTCCCAGCTGTTGTACTTCAGTGGCGCCACGTCGAAGAACAGGTGTCCGGGACCTTGCGCATAGAAGCGGCCCTGCTTCTCGATATCGGCCGATGCCCAGCCATCCCAGATGCTCTGCAGATAAGGCCGATCGACGGGCGCCGCGGTTGCGGCCTTCGCCGAAGAAGCTTTGGATGGCGCCGAGCTGCTTTGGGCGGCCGACGGCAGGGAAAGAGCCAGTAAGCAGAGGGCGATCAATGCGCGATGCATGACTTCTCCGGACAACAGTGTGGATGAGCGGATTCTCGCAGAGCCGCAGCCGCGTTTCAATGGGCGAGCGTACCACCTTCTGGTCGCCGCAAGATCCCGGCGATTTGTTACCCTGTTAGTTTCCATGAAACTACGGCTGCTTGGCCTGATGGGTAGTTCTCTGATGGTGGTTGCGCTCGGCGGGTGCGGAACTCCCGGAGCGCCGTCCCTCCCTTCGCTCAATCTGGCGCGCCCGGTGGAGGACTTAACCGCGTCGCGTCGCGGCAACAAGGTCGATCTCGACTGGACGCAACCGCGCAAGAACACCGACCGCACCAACGTTAAGCGCAATCCCACCACGCTGATCTGCCGACACGAAGGCACAAGCTTGATGGATAAATGCGAGGTCGTGGCCGAGGTCACCCCACCCACTGCCAAAGCTCCGCAGAAACAGAAGGGAGAAGGCCCGCCCGGCGACGTTCGCATTCATTATGTCGACACGCTTCCCTCGCAGCTTGGTATGAAAGACCCCGCGGGCTTCGTCACCTACGCTGTCGAAGAACTGAACAAGAACGGACGTAGCGCCGGGCTGTCGAACCAGGTTGCGATTCCGGTCGTACCGACGATCCCAGCTCCCGACAAGGTAGAGGCCGAAGTGAAAGCCGACGGCGTACACATAACCTGGTCGGCACCCGAGCCGCCCGCGCCGCCACGGGGTGTGACCTATCTTTATCGGATCATGCGCCGTCCAGTGGGCGCGCCCGCCTACATCGTGCTCGATGACGTGCAACCATCCGCGTCCGGCTCTTTCCTCGACAAGACATTCGCCTGGGAGCAGAAGTACGAATATCGAATCACCACGCTGAGCCAGGTGCGTGCTGAAGGCATGAACGGTGGAGTGGAGGGCGAGGATTCCTCGCCAGTTGAGGTATTCACCAAAGACGTTTATCCGCCCGGACAGCCGGCCGGATTGCAGGCCGTGTTCTCCAGCGTCGGCCAGAAGCCGTTTATCGATCTGACCTGGGCGCCGAACATGGAAGGCGATCTCCTCGGATACAACGTCTATCGCTGGGTCGAGGGTGGCCCGCCGGAGAAGCTCAATGTGCAACCGGTGCAAACGGCATCTTATAGGGACGAGACCATCGAGTCCGGAAAGATGTATTTTTATGCGGTAACGGCTGTGGACCAGCGCGGCAACGAGAGTCCGCGCTCGACGGCGGCGACCGAAGCCGTGCCCGCCAAGTAAGCGCGTCGCGACTTAATTTGATTGTCATCACGAGGAGGCCTTCAGGCCGACGAGGGATCTGCTTTTTTGGGCGGCGCGTGAAGGTTTGACGGAATCGCTCTTCGGGGTATATCGCTACGTAATCAGAGGATTTATCGTGCAATATTGCAGATTCTCGCAGCAGAACATCGCTCGCTATGGCCTGATCGAAGGACAGACGATCACGCGCACGCTAGATCGCGCACCACGATCGTTCTCTGACTTTGATGGTGGTGAAAAAAGCAATCTTCCGCTCAGCGCTGTCCGGCTGCTGGCTCCGGTCGAGCCAACAAAGATCGTGTGCATCGGCCGCAACTACCGCGAGCACGCCAAGGAACTGAACCACCCTATTCCGACGGAGCCGCTCTTTTTCTTTAAACCGCCATCTTCGATCATTGGGCCGGACGACACCATCCACCGCCCAGCCGATCTCTCCGAGCGCGTGGATTACGAAGGCGAGCTAGGCGTCGTGATCGGCAAGCGCTGCTTCCGCTTGCGCGAGGCCGACGACGTGCGGTCGTACATCCTCGGTTACACCTGCGTGAACGACGTCACCGCCCGCGATCTCCAGAACAAGGACAGCCAATGGTCACGCGCCAAAGGCTTCGACACCTTTTGTCCGGTCGGACCAGTGGTCGTCGACGGTCTTGATCCCTGGAAAGGTGTGCGGGTGCAAACCCACGTCAATGGAGAACTGCGGCAGAACGGCGTCACCTCCGATTTCCTGTTCCCACTCGACTTGCTGCTACGCTACATCACTTCTGTCATGACGCTGGAGCCGGGAGACCTGATCGCCACCGGCACTCCGCAGGGCGTAAGTCCGGTGAAGGCGGGAGACGTAGTCGAGGTCACGGTAGAGGGTGTAGGTACTCTGCGCAATCCGCTGGTCGATCGCGCCTAGTCGTCCGCACCTTCGTATTGGTGTCGCGCAGGTTATCCGCCCGCCAGAACGAACTTTCTAATCTCGTACCAAATTTTCCTGTTCCCTTGCGACCGCTCTGCCGCTATCTTCATCTCAATTCTACCGGTATCCCCATGAACTCGGTCAGCTCTATCCCGTGCTCGCCTTCGGTGCAACCGCAGCCATCATCGGTTATGCCTTGCTGTCACGAAAAAACAAGAAGTCTCCCGAACAGTTGGAAAAGGAACGCCGCACCGATCTGACTCGAGGCGGCCGCATCCTCGACGGCAACGTGATCGACGTTCTTGAACTGGAAGACGATGAGACCGGCCAGTTGATGATCCTGCTGGTCTACAACTACGATGTCGCCGGCGTCACCTATGAGGCCTCGCAGGACGTCACCCATCTGCGGCAGTTCATCGACTTGTACTCGTGCCGGCTGGGTTTGCCGGCTTCGGTGAAATACGATCCGCACAATCCTTCAGACTCCATCGTCATCTCGGAAACCTGGTCGGGACTGCGCAAGCCGACCATCGTTTTGCCGCAAAAACAGGTTGCGGTAAACTCCCAAACCTTAGCGTAACTTTTGCGGCCTTCTTGCGTCCTACTAGCAGACAGAGCCAGTTTGGCCGAAATACTTTGTCACACTTTCGTTACACCAAAGGTCGTTCAGGCGTTGTTACAATGACTTATGCATAACCTGCCGTTGCCGCTCGCTGCATTTCTGGCGGGAATTCTGTCCTTCCTTTCGCCTTGCGTACTTCCGCTGGTGCCGGGGTATGTGTCCCTGATTTCGGGCGCCAGCGTGGAAGAGTTGCAGTCCTCCGAGCGCCGCCTTTTGGGCACGGTGATGCTGCATTCCATCACCTTTGTGCTGGGCTTTAGTGTTGTTTTTATCGCTCTGGGAGCGGTAGCCACCGGCGTCGGCCAGGTCGTCAACGAGTATCACTCGCTACTGTCGAAAGTTGCCGGCATCATCGTCATCATTTTCGGGTTACATCTGACAGGAATCCTGAAGATCAAAGCGCTCTACGCCGATAAGCGTATGCATGAAGTGAAAGGCAGCTCCAGCGCTGTCGGCTCGTTTGCCGTCGGTTTCGCTTTCGCGTTCGGCTGGACGCCGTGCATCGGTCCCATTTTGGCAACGATCCTGGTTTTAGCCAGCGCGCAAGGGACTGTAATGAAAGGAGTTGTGTTGTTTGCGGTTTACTCCCTCGGCCTAGCCGTTCCGTTCCTGCTCACCTCGTTGGGAGTCGACCGTTTCCTAGCCTTCTATGGGCGATTTCGCAAACATTTACACACGGTCGAAGTGCTCAGCGGTATACTTCTTATCGCCATCGGAGTCTTGATTTTTTTGAACAACCTGCGCCTGCTCTCCGGCTATCTCTGTTTCTTAAACCGGTTCGCGCTGTAATGGTATCTTCGTGAGACGAAACGCATTGGTGTTCGTGGCTCTGACGGTGGCGGTACTGGCCATGCTGGCGAGCGGGAAGTATCTGGATCGCGCCCGGAAGCATGGGCCCCTAAAGCTTGTTGGCGATGTCAAAGGTGTCGAAGCGCCAGACTTCACTCTGCTCACCCTGGATGGACAGAAAGTTAAACTTTCCGATTATCGCGGCAAAGCCGTCCTGCTGAATTTCTGGGCGACCTGGTGCCCTCCCTGCAAAGTTGAAATGCCCTGGTTTGTCGATCTGCAGAAGCAGTATGGCAAGGACGGACTGGTCATCCTCGGCGTCGCCATGGACGACTCTGAGCCTGCCGAGATCGCCAAATTCGCCAGCGACCTGGGCGTGAACTATACCGTCCTGCTCGGCACCGACAAGGTCTCCGACGATTACGGCGACGTACAGTATCTGCCGACCACCTTCTTCATCGGACGCAATGGCGCCATCGTCGACAAGTTGACCGGCCTGCTGGATCGCAAGGACATTGAAGACGATGTGAAGAAAACTCTGGCCACCGACCCTGGTACGCCGTGAGACCTCTCAGCGTGCAACAGAACCAGGCTGAAGCCCAACCTAAACCCGCGCCCCCAGTCCCTGAACCGATAGAGAGTGACTCGATGAAGCATTCCTCTTCTGTTACTCTCAGCCTTTTCCTGACGCTTTGGTGTCTGCGCAATCGATGGATGACAAGCCGTATGTCATCATGGCCCCCGTCGGCAAGGTCCAATTGCGTGCCGGAGCCACCAAGGACGTCAACCTGGATTTCCGCGTCGGCTCCGAGTACCACATCAACTCGCACACCCCGAACTCCCCTCTGTTGATTCCTACGGTGCTCAAGCTGGAGCGCAGCCACCCGGTAATGCTCGGAGATGTCAAGTATCCCGCCGGCCAGGATGTGAGCTTCGCTTTTTCCGGCGACGAGAAGCTGAATGTCTATAGTGGCGACTTCACCATCGACGCTTTCGTTAAAGCGCCAGCCAACGCCACCGCAGGCAGCTATCCGGTGAAGGGAACTCTGCGCTTCCAGGCCTGCGATCACAGCGCCTGCTATCCCCCACGAAATATTCCGGTCGAGTTCCAGGTCACGGTCGTGAAGTAGCCCTGAGCTGACGCGTCAAATCGTACTGGGTGTCTCACTTCGTGCGCTTTTGTCAGGCTACGACTTTTCAGGCTGCTGAAAAACTCGATACCGACTGTTTTGAAGGGGCGCACCTTCAGGTGCGCCGAAGTAACCCTTAATTATTGTCATCACGAGGAGGCCTTCAGGCCGACGAGGGATCGCAACCATGCCAAAAGCGATGTAACTAAATCGGCTTTGAGTCTCTAAAGCATTCGCGGAAACTCAAGCCCATTTGTATATCCCTGCGACTTCTCGAACCTTGCTTTCCGTTCGCTTCCACCCGCCGCAGCGCCCGACGCCTCTGAGCGTCACCACCGGGACCATGCTGCAACTCGAGGCAAGCACGCCGCCGCTCGCCTTCAGATTGCTCGGCTTGTACGAAGCAGTCGTGCTGCAGACGAATCTGCACGCTGTTGCTGATGCAGACATTGGGAGCAATCTCTCGCGCCGCCGGAAATCCCCAATGCACCGACCACGACTCGTGCTTCATATCGAGTGCGTGTTTGGCGTCGATGCCGCATACAGCGCATACACGGCGGGATCGAAGTCCACACCCAGTGCTTCAGCCTTGCGCATCATCCAGCCCAGCGTGATGTCGGACAGCCCGTCTCCGGATAGCCGCCGCCGACATCGCAATGCACGCCGGTGAAGTACACCTGCTCGATCGTCTGCCCCGGCGCGGCGGTCCTGACCAAAGCGTCGCAGGAAACTCGCTGCGGCGTTCGTCGATGGACACCGCGTGATAGGCATTCTTCACGCAGGGATGCAGCTTGGTGTCGAGAAAATTGTAGCGCAGCATGTCGATGCCGCCGAAGATGGCCGGAATGCCCAGTGAGCCGACGGTGTCCCATACGCCGATCATGGTGATGGCACTGCTCGACCGCATAGGTCTGCTTCAGCGCAGCCAGCAGCGGCTGCTTCTTCGCCGGATCATGTTCGCGATAGGCTGCGAACGCCAGCGCCGTAAGATTATCGTCGGTGTGCTGGGTAGGCAGGCCGCAGGCCACAATCATTCCGCCCAGGCTGCGCGCCGTGTAAGCGCCGCGGCTGAACCCGAAGAGAAAGACCTGGTCGCCATGCTCGTAGAGATGCGAGAGGCGGGTATAGCCGTCGCGAATCTTCTGATCCAGGCCCTCGCCGAAGGCGCCGCCCAGAAAATGCAGCACGGGGTTGCCGTCCGCGCCAACACCATCATCGTAGATGGGACACTGCTCGGCGGTGAAGTTCATGGCCTTGAAAATTTTGTAGACATTGGTATTGGTGGCGGCGTCGTTCCAGGTTCCGTCAGAGCAGAAGATAATGCGCTTGGGCATGGTGATTCCTCCAGGGTATTGGGGCGGCAACTCCAGTTGAGAGCGGCTGAGGAGCGCCTGGGAGCAGTAGGCGGAACTATAGCACGGTTTTATCGGAGGGTTCCGCCAGAAACTCGAGCACGCACTGCACAAGCTCCTCGGGCTTCTCTAACTCGGGCAAATGCCCGCACTGCGAAATCACTTCCAGCTTCGAACCGGGAATGAGCCGGTGCAGATTTCGCCCGACGGATAGCGGGATCATCTCATCCTGCTCGCCCCACACGATCAACGTCGGCACGCTTAACTGGCTGATGACCTCGTCTAGACGCTCGCGACCACCCTGCTCATTGCGCAAAACGCTGTCGATGGTGTAGCCGTCGCCACGTTCGAGGTGTAGTTCGTAAGCCATATCAATCAGGGCGTCGGTCGCGAGTCGTTTGTCGTGGAACACGAGCCGAAATACGTCTCGCAGATGTGCACGTGTCGAAACACGCAGATCAATCGGCAACGTGGAGAGATCGCCCCAGACCCCTGCGGCGTCCACCAGAACCAGCCTTTCGACAAGCTCCGGAAACCTTAGCGCAAAAGCCGAAGCGATCCAGCCGCCCATCGACTCGCCAAGCACTACCACACGTTCAATCTCCAAAACGCGCAGGAATTGCTCAACCACCTCGACGAATCCGGCAATCGTGTACTCGATCAGCGGCTTGTCGGATCGCCCGAAGCCCAACAGATCCATGGCGATCACGCGATGCGACCGGCTCAATGGTTCAAAGCAGAAAGCCCACTCATCCGCATCGCCGCCAATGCCGTGAATCAGCAGCAGCGGCGGCCCTGCTCCCACATCGTAGTACTTGATTGTCTGATCAAAGACCTTGGTGCTGCGTAGGTTCGGAAGAGGTGGAAAGACGAGTTGGGGAGAGCTCATGCGAATTTTGCAGTTGTCATCCCGACCGGAGGCGACGTTTTTCCCGCCGGAGCGGAGAGACCTGCGGTTCGTCGGCAAGCAAGATTGCATCCTCCGCAGGCCAGCCAGCCGCAGATCTCTCGGCTTCGCTCGGGATGACAATTCTGTACAGGGGCGCCGATATCCTCTACATGATCTTCTTGCCGAACGCCGACAGCGCCAGCTCAACCGCCAACTCGGCCGTCTGGTTTCGCTCGTCGAGTACCGGATTCACTTCGACCATTTCGAAGCTGAACATGCGCCCGTGGTCGGCGATGATTTCCATCGCCAAATGCGCTTCGCGATAGGTAGCGCCGCCCCACACGGGCGTTCCGACGCCGGGAGCGTCTTCGGGATCGATCCAGTCCAGATCCAACGAGACATGATAGCCAACCGTGCCTCGGCCCACCAGGCGTAGCGCTTCTTCCATCACCGCGCGCATGCCGCGCTCGTCGATGTCGCGCATAGTGAAGACATGCACGCCGGACTTGCGAATGTTTTCGCGCTCGTGCTCGTCGACGTCACGAATGCCGAGCAGCACACAGTTGTCCGGACGCACCTTGGGAGTGAACCCGTATAGATCGGTGAGCGGCGACTTGAACAGCCCCATGATGGCGCCCAGTGGCATGCCGTGAACATTGCCGCTGGGCGAGGTTTCCGGAGTGTTGATGTCGCTGTGCGCATCGATCCACAGCAGTCCGACGCGTTGATTGCTGCGGCGATAGAATTCGGCGACTCCTGACACGGTGCCGGCCGCTATGGAGTGGTCGCCACCCAGCGTCAGCGGTATCTGTCCGCCTTCGAGAGTCTTGATGATTAGCTCAGCCTGTGCGCTACAGGTTTCGGTAATCTCGGTCAAATACTTTGCGTGAGGATCGCCTTCGGCCTCGGTCTCCAGCATGGCTACCGGGACGTTGCCGCCGTCCTCGACGTCGTAACCCAGCGCTTCGAGCTTGGCTTCGAGGCCGGCAACGCGCATCGCGGAAGGCCCCATGTCGACGCCGCGCCGGGACTGGCCTAGGTCGAGAGGCACGCCGATGATGCGGATGTGCTTGGTTTCAATGTTCTGCAGCGGTTTGGTGATTGGACTGGTCGCCATAAACGTTCCTGGTTCCTGATCCTACGCAAAAAAAGTTGTCATCCTGAGCGCAGCGGCCGCCGGGTTTGCGGACGCGGAGTCGAAGGCCCCCTATCTCCTTAGCCTTTCCGACTTCCTCCCGCGCTAGCCCGAAACCTCGGCCAGAACGGGCTCGCCTGTTTTTTGTCGGGCCCGATGAGCCGTTGCTACCCGGTTACGGATACAGCCGGTACAGCATGCGCGGGAACGGAATCGTTTCGCGCACGTGTTCCAGGCCACAGATCCACGCTACCGCGCGCTCAATGCCCATGCCAAATCCTGCGTGCGGCACCCCGCCGAACTTGCGCAGATCCAGATACCACTTGAACGCCTCTTCCGGCAGTTCGTGCTCGTGAATGCGCTTCAGCAGCAACTCGTACGACGCCATGCGCTGCGAGCCGCCGATGATCTCGCCGTAACCTTCCGGCGCCAGCACATCCACGCACAGCGCCAGGTCAGGCCGCTCCGGGTCGGGCTCCATGTAGAACGCCTTCACCGCAGCAGGATAGCGATGAATCATGACAGGACGATCAAACTGCGACGAGATGTAGGTCTCGTCCGGCGAGCCGAAGTCGCCACCGTATTCAAACTTGTTTTCGACCAGACCCTTCGCGTGGCCTTCCTGCAACATCTTCACCGCGTCGTCGTAGGAGATGCGCGGGAAGGGCGTCGCAATCTTTTCCAGCTTGGCGATGTCGCGGCCGATGGTCTCCAGCTCCGGCCGGCGCTTCTCCAGGCAGCGCGTCACGATGAAGGTGATGAACTGCTCGGCCAATTCCATCAAGCCGTCGAGCTGCAGATACGCAACCTCGGGCTCGACCATCCAGAACTCGGTGAGGTGGCGGCGCGTCTTCGATTTCTCGGCGCGGAAGGTCGGGCCGAAGCTGTAGACCTTGCCCAGCGCCATGGCCGTAGCTTCGATATAAAGCTGGCCCGACTGCGTCAGGAATGCCTGCTCCTCGAAGTAGTCGACCGGGAAGAGCGTGGTGGTGCCTTCACAGGCGGCCGGCGTCAGGATCGGCGGATCAGTCAGGGTGAAGCCGCGATCGTCGAAGAAGTCGCGCGCTGCCTTGATGATTTCGGCGCGCACCCGCAAGATCGCTGCCTGGCGCGGCGAGCGCAGCCACAGGTGTCGATGCTCCATCAGGAAGTCGACGCCGTGCTCCTTGGGCGTGATCGGGTACGGGTCGTCGGGGTTCACCCGCTGCATGACCTGCGCGTCGGTCACGTCGAGCTCATAGCCGCCCGGTGCGCGCTGGTCGGCGCGGACTTTGCCGGTAACGATGACGCTGGACTCCTGCGTCAGGCCCTTGATGGCGTCAAACAATTCGGGCGAAACCTGCTGCTTGGCGACGACACCCTGGATGATGCCGCTGCCGTCGCGAAAAATCGGAAAAATGAGCTTGCCGCTGGCGCGCAGGTTGTACAGCCAGCCCCGGATGGTGACGGTCTGGCCCTCGTGCTGCCCGATTTCGCGAATGGTACTGATTACGGGTGCTTCGGTATCAGTTTGAGTTGAGGAATTCATGGGTCTCTGTTCCAGTATGCCTTTTGGCGGGCAAAAAGGCCATTTCACCACAGAGGCACTGAGGCGCAGAGTTCAAAAATCTACAGTTCACTTCTAACGCGGACCTAAGCACATATCATCCGGGATATTAAAGAAGCAGAAGCTTCGGATCTCTGTGACCGGGTGGTGAGATGCTCCCCTGTGTGTATCCTGTAAAACCATGCCCTCTTCCTACGACCGCATCGCCGGGCAAAGCGTGGAGCGGCTGGCGGCGCTGAGCGACGGCATCTTCGCAGTCGCGATGACGCTGCTGGTCCTGGACATCCACGCGCCGGCGGCCGAGGCGGTACACACGGAGCACGATCTTTGGCGGGTGCTGGTGACGCTGGCGCCGCGGCTGTTCGTGCTGGGGATGAGTTTCATTACCCTGGGCATCTTCTGGGTTGGCCAGCAGACGCAACTGAATCATTTGGAGCACAGCGACCGGGGCCTTTCATGGATTCATCTGGCGTTTCTGGCTGTGGTCTGCCTGGTGCCGTTTTCGACGTCGTTCCTGGCAGAGTTCATGCGCTATCGAACTGCGCTGGTGGTGTATTGGCTGAACATCTTTCTTCTGGGATCGACGCTGTATCTGAGCTGGCTATGTGCCCTGGACAAGAAGCTGGTGAAGCACGATCTTCCGGAGCAAGTGACATCGGCCATCAAGGGGCGGATCATCGTGGCGCAGTCGCTCTATGCGTGCGGAATGCTCCTGTGCGTGTTCAGCACCTACTGGAGCATCGGTTTCATTGTGATGGTGCAGTTGTATTACGCGACCGCGCCAAGATTGCCAGGTAACAAGTGAGTTGCCGAGCCTTTCGTGAATAACGCGGGTGCCCCATCCTCCTCCGATTTTGGCGAGAGGGCGGGGCTCACGCACCGTCATCATAGCGGCAGTTATTCCGGCTTGATGCCTTCGCTCACGGCTGCCGGCGTCGGCCCGGACTTCCGCACGTCCGGCCGCGGCATGTCCGGGCGGGGATCCATTGGCCTCGGCTCTGTGCGCACCTCAGGCCGAGGTACACTCATGCCACGCTCATCGAACTTGCCGAAGATCATCTTGCCCGCCGTGGTCTGTAGCACCGAGGTCACTGAGATGTCGACGGTCTTGCCGATCATCTTGCGCGCATTGTCGACGACCACCATTGTTCCGTCGTCAAGATAGGCGACGCCCTGGTTGTATTCCTTGCCTTCCTTCAGGATGAAGACCTTCATGATCTCGCCGGGCAGCACGATCGGCTTCAGCGAGTTCGCCAGCTCGTTGATGTTGAGCACTTCGACGCCCTGCAGCTGTGCGACCTTGTTCAGGTTGAAGTCGTTGGTGACAATCTTGCCTTCGTAGACTTTCGCCAGTTCGATCAGCTTGAGGTCGACCTCGCGCACGGCAGGGAAATCGTCCTCCACGATCTGGATCGACAGCGTCGCGATCTTCTGGATGCGCTGCAGGATGTCCAGCCCACGGCGGCCGCGATTCCGCTTCATTGAGTCTGCGGAGTCGGCGACCAGCTGAAGCTCGCGCAGAACGAATTGTGGAATCACGATGATGCCATCGAGGAAGCCGGTTTCGGCGATGTCGGCGATGCGGCCGTCGATGATGACCGAGGTGTCAAGAATCTTATAGCTGCGCTTCGCCTGCTTTTCGCCGCCAAAAATGCCTCCCAGCGCCGCCAGGTTCAGCAGCTCACCCTTACCCGCGCCGACGATCAGGCCGATGTAGGCCATCAACAACATCACGAAGAGCTGCAGAAAGCTCTGCGTCGGCCCCGGCTTGATGCTGTTGTGGATGACCAGGCTGAAGAGATACGCCCCGATGATGCCGAGAATGCTGCCGATGACGGCGCCGATCAGCCGCTTCAGGCTTACCTGACGCAGTCGAATTTCAAACAGCACCACGGCGACTCCGAAGACCACGCCGACAGCTGCGGCGGCCGTGCGGCCCAGTCCGAGCGGTTGAAGTTCATAACAAGATAGCGCAGTAACAATGACAAATAAAAACCGTATGAGAAATAGATCCACGCCACACCTCCCATGGCCAAACCTGGGGGTCTGCGGTCAGAATAATGTGCGCCGGGGGTATGAGACCAGAGAGCATGCCGGCGACTCAGTCCTGTTCCAGACACGACAAGTGGCCTGACTCGAAACCAAACAGTATGAATCTTCCGGGGAATATGAAAGAGGAGCGGTCCCCGATCCGCCAACGTTCGGCGGAAGTATCACAACGAGAACAATCGAAGTATATATCAGGAACTCGCGTACGAATGAGTTCCTGTTGGCGACTACGTGAGAATCGTCCAGCCGGGCGATGAATTCTCTCCGGAGTCAATCACAACAGATGCCGAAATCCGCGTTGGCGGCTACTTTCTTAGGAGAATGCCGCACCTAGGCCGGAAGCCACCAGGATGAAGACCAGCCACCAGCCGAACACCACAGCCAGGCATGTCCCGCGTTTCACTTTTGTGAGGCAGGAGAACGCGATCCCTGCCAGCAGCAGCGTCCAGATGGTGAAGACATCAATGGAGGTAAAAAGACTGTAGAGAAAATGGGAGCTGGGATCGACCAGCCCGCTCAGGTTGCTGGCGATGGGATTCTGAAAGGTGAAATTGCCGGTCGCCCCCAGCAGGATAACCAAAATCGCCAGCAGCGCCTTGATGACTCCCGGCAAAGAGCTATACATGCACACCGCGATGCACTGGTTGAAGGTAAGCTCTGTGCCCAGGCCGAAGTTGAAGGTAGCCAGCAGCACCGACGCCACGATGATCAGGTAAACAATGATGATGACCGGCGAGCAATACGAGACGATGCGATTGAACTTGATGATCGTCTCCATCCGTTGAGCGCGATCCTCGGGCGATAGCTTGTCGAGCCTATCGGCCGCCTTCGGCTGCATGGCCAGCTGATTGTCCACAATTTTGGCGAAGCCGATTTTGCTGTCGGCCGCCCAGACCATCGCAATGGTCGAGATGATCAACAGCGCCACAGGCAACACCCAGTTCGAGCTGCGGCGTAGATCGGTGAAGGTCTTGGTGGGGGCAATAAAAGTATCTACGACGCGCTCGACCTCTGACAGCGGCTTGTCCGGGGCTGGAAGCGCAGGGGCAGTGCTCATCTGGACCTCCTCTGGAGCGCCCGCGATTTGGCAAGTGTTCGTACGGGGCCGCAGCCCAGCCGCCGACAGGCAGAGCATCAGCAGTCAGCCGCTCAACGCTCAACGAAGATGCGGGCGATTGTAACACCGCGCCGTGAACCAGCGGCTTGCAGCCAGAAGGTGCGCTTGCAAGGCACACAATAATTGTTTCCGCATGAAGGCATCTATGCTATTTTCCGGAGCATCGAAAACTGAGTGCGTTGGCGTACGTGCTCCAGATCGCCGGCCGCAAGCTGGTAGTTGAACCTCTCGTAGGTGAGTGATATGGCAAGTGCTCTAACCTCTTGGAAGGAGATCGCGCAACACCTCGGCAAGGGCGTTCGCACCGTCCAGCGGTGGGAGCGCGAAGGCCTTCCCGTGCGCCGCCCGAAAGACGGTCAGAAAGGCCGGGTGCTCGCATTTGCAGAAGAGATTGATGGATGGATGAGGGCTGAGTACACGCGTAACCGCGAACGAGGCCTGTCCGAGTTGGACGGGCTCCGGACAGCAGTCGATAAGCTGCTGACTGAAAACGAGTCGCTACGGCGCGATCTCAATGCGCTGATGGGAATGTCGGCCATTCCCGACGGCGCCGATCATTTCGAGGGCTCCCTGCTTGAACGGTGTTCCCGAGCCCTGGAAGAGAGTGCTCTAGCCCGCCTACGCTGTGCGGATTTGATGCGGAGCACTGCTGCGACCCGGCAAGCCTGCGCCGAGACCCTGGACGCGATCAAGAATCTGGTTGCGGTCCAGTCGATCGGCCTATCTCTGGATCAGGACGCCTAAGCCGTTGCAACATGCCGGGTTTGAGCATCTAATCGATATACGTACGAGAGCCGTCTAAACCGCTGAGACCGGCTGGCTCCTCTTGCAAAGCGAGGAGTTGGAATGGACCTAACCTCCCAATATTGCCCTGATAGAAGAAATCTGGAAGAAAGAGTATGGGTTTTAGCCAGTCGTTTGTCTTCAATGACAGGACGGTTGCTGAACCTCATCGGCCAGAACCACCAGGTCTTCCTGTCAGCCCAGGCCGACTGCGGCTCCACCCGGGACGAAATCGTCGAATTACGGCGCCGGCTTGAGATTCATCGATTCGCGCATCGCTGCTAAGTAACGCCGCACTGTACGACATTGGATTGAGATGCAAGCCAGGAAGGGCCTGATCGTGACTCTTATGACTGATCAATGGAAGGACCCGCTGCAGGACAGAGTCACGATTGCGATCGAAGCAGTCCGTACTGCCCGTCTGCAAATCGCGAGATCGCGCGCTCACAAGATCAATACTTATCTCCTGCGGATGGAACTGCGCGATAGTCGTCGCCGTTTGAGAGCTCAGATTGCGAAGGCGAAGCTGCTGGCCCTTCCTCGCGCAGCTTAATCCGCCATCGACCCTTCCGGCGCGCCCCTTATCTCATCCTCTTCCATCGCGCGCTGTACCTTGCTGTTCCTGCGCCCGTAAGTGAAGTAAATGATGAGTCCAATGATCAGCCAGACCACCAGGCGTATTTGCGTCATCGTCGACAGGCCGATGATCAACGCCCCGGAAAACAGGATCGCCAGGATCGGCACCAGCGGAACCCATGGCGTCTTGAAGGGGCGGTTCAGCCCAGGATGCGTCTTTCGCATCACCATTACCCCGGCGCTGACCAGCATGAACGCCAGCAGCGTTCCCACGCTGACCATCTCGTCCAGAATGCTGAGCGGGATCAGCATCGCCAGAACTGCGACGAACAAGCCTACTACCATCGAACTGATATACGGCGTGCGGAAGCGGGGATGAATACGGCTGGCCCACGGCCACAGCAGTCCATCGCGCGACATCGAGTAGAAGACCCGCGACTGTCCCAGCAGCATCACCAGCATCACCGTCGACAAACCGGCGAGCGTGCCGATCTCCACCAGGAATGTCGCCCAGCGCTGACCCATCACGCGAACGCCGACCACGACCGGATCGGACACGTTGAGCTGCGAGTACGGCACGATGTGCGTGAGCAGGCCGGAAACCATGATGTACAGAACCGTGCAGATAATCAGAGAGCCAAGAATGCCGAGAGGCATGTCGCGTCTGGGATTCTTTGCCTCCTGCGCCGCGGTGGAAACGGCGTCAAAGCCGATGTAGGCGAAGAAGACCACTCCCGCGCCGCGCAGCACGCCTGACCAGCCGAAGATTCCGCGCTCGCCGGAGTTCGGCGGCAGGAAGGGATGCCAGTAATTCGGCTTCCAACTGTGCTTCATCAGGAACATCGTCGCCAGGGCCACAAAGACCAGGACCACGCCCACCTTCAGGAAGACAATCGCCGATGTGAAGTTGGCCGACTCCTTGATACCCACGACAAGGATTGCCGTGATAATCAAGATCACCACAAAGCTGATGTAGTCGTAGGTGACGTGGACAGGCGTGCCGAAGAGCACGAGGTCGGAGTGCGGCATCTGCGGCAAGCCGAAGCCGAGGTCCTGCAGAAAGGCGCGCAGATTGCCGCTCCAGCCCACCGCAACCGTAGCCGCGCCAAAGGCATATTCCAGGATTAGGTCCCAGCCGATGATCCAGGCGACCAGCTCGCCCAGCGTGGCATACGAATACGTGTACGCGCTGCCCGCGATTGGAATCATCGAGGCAAACTCCGCGTAACACAACCCCGCGAAGGCGCAGGCGATGCCGGCAAGCACGAACGAGATGAGGATGGCGGGTCCGGCAAATTGCGCCGCAGCCTGCCCGGTGATGACGAAGATTCCCGCGCCGATGACAGCTCCGACGCCGAGGGTGAGCAGGTTGACCGGACCGAGAGCGCGCCGCAGGCTGTTCTCGCCTGTCTCTTCGGATTCCTTCAACAGGGTCTCGACGGACTTGGTTGCGAACAGCTTCATGCAGCATCCTGAAAATGCGGAGAGATGCAGGCGTCCCACGCGCCTGTTGGTGCTTTGGCTGCCGAACATCATAGCCGGAAATTACCCCGCACGCCCGTAGTGTTGGGACGAATCGCGGTGATACCCCGGCAGGGTGGTGAGTCTTTACCAGCCACATTTCGTCGAAATGTTGTCCTGCAATTTGGCCGTTATGCCGGATTTTCTCCAATCCTTCAGCAGGTTGCGATCAAACTTAGGCGTCCATTTGTTCCCACACCTTCACTTTCTTAACGGCCGCGACGAGAGCTCCGGGATCATGTGTGGGCATTGAGGCAAACCGGCAGAGAGCGCGACGCTCTAACGTGTATCCATCTGCGCCGGTTCTACTCTCGAAAGCGTAGCCGCGCAGAATTCTTGACGGGGGTTTCCTAGTGAAAAAGATGTTGGTAACAGCTCTGTTCGTACTGGCTACGGTCGGGTGGGCGGCGGCACAACAGTCCGGCACCATGCCCGGACAGAACGGTGGCCAGGCCACCTCTCCGAATTCGCAGATGCCCGGTGCGAGTCAACCGCAATCCTCGATGCCCGGCAGTGCTGACCAGAACACAGCGCCAGGTGGAGCGCAGGCCGGGCCGCAGGATCCCGGCGCGAACGCGCCGGTCACCCAGGGCTGCCTGGGCGGCAGCGACCCGAACTACACGATAACCGATACGGCCGGTACCACGTACAAACTGAACATTCCTCCAACCGCCAATACGTCGAAGCTGGCGCAGCACGTAGGGGAACCGGTGCAGGTTGCGGGCAATGTAAACAACGGCGGTAAGACGGGGAACTCCTCGATCGATGTTCAAGGTATCGGTAGAGGAACCAGCAAGTGTCCAGCTAGCGGCTCGAGCGGCGCCCAGTCAACGCCGAAGCAGTAGGTCGACTGACTTCTCGCAGTTGGGAAATTCCGGCACTGTCGTAGCGGACATCCGCTACGCTTGCCGGGTGTGAGTTGTGGGCCTGCCATCAGGAGCGTGAGTCGTGGCATCCTCTACTACGGCGCATGCCGCAAGCTTATAGATCAGCGAAAACTATCAGGAGTGGAACTGACCTGCGTCGGTAGTCATTGCCCTCCTGCATTAGCACAATCTTGCCCGGACGCGTAAAACTTTCCCTCCGTCACCTCCGGGCGGCATTCGCAACCTCAATGTTTTACGTTGCTTAGCTTCTGGCCACGCCATTGCTACCTACACACCTTGGGGCGATGAGTCCCTGCAAACAGTCGTGCATGGCAGGGTTGCGTGCGGGACTGCTCGCAGGCCAGACAACGAATTCGCGGAGGTACAGATTATGAAGCGAATCTTGATTTGTGGAATGTTGCTCGCACTGGCCACGAGCTTGAGCTTTGCGCAACGCAGTCGAGGAGTGGGACCGTCTACCGGAGGCATCGGTCCTGCCGTAGGCCACGTCGGTCCTGCCGTCAGAGGCCCGGATATTGGTCCCATGTCGCCGGCGAGCCCGGTGAGGCCGGATGCAGTCGGCCCTGACCGCACCGCCCCCGTCGCCGCCCCCAATCATGTCAGTACAACATCTTCGGACGCCACGGGAGTCGGACCCGACACCACCAGAAGAGTCGCCCCCGACGCCAAAGCTCCCGGGGCCAATAACGTCAAGCCAGCCAGTCCCGTCGGCGTTCCTGATCGGGCGGTAATGCCGGATGCCAATGGAATCAGCGATCACGCCCGCATCAACCCTAACCAGTAAACCGCATCTACAGAAATCGAGCGGCTTGGGGGAAAGCCGTGAGATCGCCAGGGATGAGCTGGCAGTACGCGGCTCATCCTGGCGTTAGCGCTAACCGCCCACAGTGTGGGACATCAAGAAATAGAAAAGGCGCGGCCGCCCGGCCGCGCCTTCCGCCCACAAAATATTGCAAGCCTATAAATTCTTTTCGAGTGCCTTCTCGATTACCTCGCGGGACACATAACCCACGATCTGCTCCTTCACCTGGCCGCCCTTGAAGACCAGCAGCGTCGGAATACCACGCACGCCGTAGCGCTGGGGGGTGGCAGCGTTCTTGTCCACGTCCATCTTGCCCACCTTGACGCGGCCGTTATAGCTCTGCGCCACTTCATCGACGATCGGCGCCAGCGCGCGGCACGGGCCGCACCAGGTCGCCCAGAAATCCACTATGACAGGCTGGTCTGACTGCAGCACTAGCTGATCGAAGTTCGCATCCGTTACTTCCACGATTGCATTACTTGCCATTCTTCCTCCTGCGGGAGCTCATTTCAGCCCCGCCAAAGGCTTCGGCGGGCCCATTCGTTCATCGTAACATCCCGATACCGGATTAGATGCAGAGAGATGCTGCAGGACGCAACCGGAGGGCCGTCAGCCGCAGTTGGAGAGCCCTGCGAACGCAGGCAATAGCTTTCAGGCAAGATGCGATGGCCGGCAGGAACCCCGGGTGTAGCGAAGTTCTGCCCAAAAATCGAGAGCGCTCTACGGAATCAACCGCAGAGCGCCCGGAAGGCAGCCCTCCCCCAGAACTGCCTAACTGCAGAGAAAATTGTGCCCTTATCTGCGTGATTTGTAAATACGTTCTCTGTAATTAATCGGTTAATCAATCGAAATCAGCAGGAACGGGACAACTGGAAGAAGCGCATGAAGGTTACACGCGCCGGTTCCTCCGCAATCGCGCGTCCGGTTCCCTTCGGCCGGATGACAACTTGGTTATTTCCGGTGCCACGCAGCCGACGAGGCGCCGCTGGCGGACGGGTGGCGTGGAGGGCCTTCGGCTGGCGAGCCTCCAGAGCGATCCTTCGCGGCGGCGGGACCCTGGCTCTCCGGCTCCAGCACTCCCGAAAACGTCGGTGCACGGAAGTGGGCACTCCCAGCCACCACAAGGCCTTACTGATATCAGCTTGGAGATCGACTTCATCGAACCTCGCGCCTGCCGGGCTCTTTCTTTGTGCCGATTGGCACTCGATCAATCGCGACTGTCCGGGTGACGTAAACTATTGCTCTTCGTATTACAGCAACTGCAAAAATTTGCGACTATGTTCCATTAAGCAATGGTGACCATTTTGTAATCTGAGCGCCCGGGCCGCTAACCAGTCTTTTTTCCATCGGTTACGAGACCAACCCAGAAGGAAAAAAACTGAACAAACGTTCGTCAATCTGGCTCCGGAACTGCTACACTCTTTTGCACATCATCCTGACCTCTCTACAACGCCTGTTCGTTTTCCGTTGATCGTACAGGACGGCCAGTGAAGGCAAGTGTCGTGGGGTATCTCTGCTAAGGATGTAAAGGCCAACCGTTTCACTAAACATTTTGAGGAGAAGGTAACTTAATGAAGACACGTTTTGCAGGCGTGTGCCAGGCTATGGCACTGATTCTGCTCTTGTCGGCTTTCAGCTTCGCGGCTGATCAAGCAACGCCGCGGTTCGTTGTAATTCCCCCCAAGCCTGCTGCACCGGGCACCCCGTTGTCCCCGGCCTCACTGCAGGAATGGAATGGCTCGTTCACCTATAACGGCACGCCGTACAACTATGTGATGGTCGGCCAGGATCCCAGCACCGGCCAGGCCTCCGTCATCACCACCTTTGTCATTCCCGTGAAGATCGTTCTGTCGGGCGGCCAGGTCTTTGACCCGCTCAGTGGCGGAACCGGAAGCCCGCTGGCTCGCACGCTCATCTCCCCAATCTTCGATACCAGCACCACCTACACTCAGGGTGGCGTGGATGTGGGAACGACCCAGTACGTCGATGCCTTCCAGCGTGGCAACTTCTGGAGCATCGTGCAGGGCCAGCCCAACTATCACGTCCTGTTGGGTGGACCTACCTCGTACGTGAGCGTTCTGCCTGAGCTGACGCTGAACGTGCCTTCAGGCAGCGGTCACCTCGGCAGCCCGTTCGGTCACCAGGTTGCTGAAGTCGACATCAACTATTTCGACGCTCAGATCAGCAACTACATGACGCAGCACGCCAACATTACCCCGGCGACCTTCCCGATCTTCGAGACGGCGAACACCTACCTGACCTCAGGTGGATGCTGCATCGGCGGCTATCACAGCGCTAACGGCAGCCAGTCGTACTCGCACTTCACCTACATCACCTACGCGGGCGACTTCTCGCAGGACATTTCTGCTCTGTCGCACGAAGTGAGTGAGTGGATGGATGATCCGCTGACGCCTCACCAGAACAACACGCCTTGCGGCATCCTGGAAGTCGGCGACCCGCTGGAAACCACCGCCAACTACGGCGATTATCCCTATACGCTGCACGGCTTCACGTACCACATGCAGGACGAAGTGTTCATCGGCTACTTCGGTGCGCCGCTCAGCACTTCCGTCAACAGCTGGTACAGCTTCCAGAATTACCCGTTCACCCGCATCTGCCAGAACGGCTCCTAGTTCCTCTGTTGGCCTGAACACCCGCCTCGTAAGGGGCGGGTTTCTTTTTTGGACGGACTTCACGGTGGCTGGCTATTGGCCCTTAACCATTAGTTCCCGGCCGCAAACCGTTGGACAGTGTCGCGAACCGTGAGACGGGTGTACTATGGTGCCGCTCTTGAAGCCAGCCAGGAAATTCCGGCTCATGCGACCTACGTTGCTCACGCTCTTACTTCTTGCGTCACTGCCGGTCTTTCCACAGACTGCTAATTCCTCCCAGCCCGAAGGCACCATCACCGGTACCGTGCTTGATGCGAATTTGCAACCGTTCAAAGGCGTACAGGTGTGCACCTACATGCGAGGCGCGCCGTCAGGATCCAAAGAATCGCGCGGCGACTGCTCTGCCACAACCGATGAAGCGGGCCAATTCCACATTGATCACGTAGCGATGGGAGAGATCAGCGTCGAGGCAATCAAGCCGGAAGATGGCTATGTCGCTTTTGCCGGCACCAGCGTACGCGAAGTGGTCACCTTATCGGCGAACCAGTCCTCGGCAACCGTTGTGTTGAGGCTCGGCCCTAAAGCGGGCGTGCTCCTTCCCAGCGTGAAGGACAAATTCACAGGAAAGCCCATAGTGGATTTTGAGATACGGTGGAGGATCTTTGATTCCGACGAAATGAATGGCGACTACTCCGGCGGGCAACACATCGGCCCTGGAATGAAGAACGCCATAGTTCCCCCGGAAAAATATCTCGTCCTGACAATCTCTGCCCGCGGCTACAAGAAATGGATCTATCACGATCCGTCTGATCCCTCTCGACCGGCGTTCCTTCGTCTGCAGTCCGGTGAAGAGAAGGAACTGCCCGTAGAACTCGAGCCGCAAGCGCCTGCGGCCCACTAGTACTGAAAAGCTTTTCAGGCGCATTTGCTTGAGGCTTGGAAGCGAAAGATCACGCGGCTCAAGCTTCGATACAGGAGTCAAGCAGATGAACCGAATCATGAAGACAACAACTGTCATTCTCGCAATGGTGATCAGCGTCGCATCGGCATTGGCTCAGAGTGCTCAGAGCACCGTTGGTGCTCAGCTGGCGGAGCTGAACAGTCTCAAAGACAAAGTGAAGGATCCCGACACACGTACCCGGGTGGACGCCTTTCATCGGGTGTGGATCATCGCTCTGGACAGCGACGACACCAATGTGAAGTTACTCGCTCTAGAATTGATGAAGGAACCGGTGGGAAGCGCATCGGACCACATCCGCATGCCGGCTGTGTACGCGATTGCCGAGGTCGCCAACAGCACCACCGATCTGACCGTCAAGTCCAAGGCCCTGTCGACGTTAAAGGACCCTGTGGTCGCAGGACAATTGCCCATCCGTCTGGCAGCGGTGGATGCGGTAAACAGCATGATGTGCTCTCCAGGATCGGCGTCGCTGGCATTTGACGCGGTACAACTGCTCGGCGAGTCGGTGCGCAGCGGCAACAACGGAATCCGGATGCCGGCCATCAACGCGGTGGCACACATTGCCATCGCCTCGAAAGATGATCGCGCATTCAGCGCGGCGATCGACGAACTGAAAGCGCCCCTCGACTCCATGGCGATGATCGGCGGCATGGAGGTGCGGATGATGGCGGTGGTCGAAGTGGAGAGGCTTGGAATGTACGCGCCTGAAATCGCGACTAAAGCCAAAGCCATGGGAATGCTACAAGCCTGCGCCAACAATAATCTCTGGGAGCCGGAAGCTCGACGCCGCGCGGCGGATGGTGCCGCTCGGGTTCAGAACAGCATGAAAGAGATGTCGCTTCCAGATCATCAACTCCCCAAGACGCAAACCTAGAACCGCGTGACAGATTGGGCGGTAGTGCTTCCACTGGCTCGTGCCACTTCTGCGTAGGATACAGCCAGATTACGCCGGTGACGAACGGTCGGGGCTAGGGCATACTCAACAGCGCGATGCCCGGCAAACTAAAATTGGCTCTCAGGTTTTGCCTTAGCCTGATCGCCTATGCCGCGGTTTTGTTCGTTCCCGCAGGCTCTGTGAAATTCTGGCAGGCCTGGGTGTTCCTGTTCCTGCTCTTCGTTCCCGGTATCTCCTCTTTTCTTTACTTCTATAGACACGATCCCAAGTTAATCGAGCGCAGACTACAAACCAAAGAGAAGATCAGCGAACAGAAACGTCTGATGGGATTCTTAAAGCTGCTCATGCTGGTTGCTTTCTTCCTCCCTGGCCTCGATTACCGCTTCGGATGGTCGCGCACCTACCTGGGCGCGGTGCCGCTGTGGCTCGTTCTGTTCTCCCAAGGCATGGTCCTGGGTAGTATGCTTTTTGTGATCTGGGTCATGAAGACCAACACATTCGCGGCCAGCACCATTCAAGTCGAAACCCGCCAAACAGTGATTTCTACTGGGCCTTACTCTGTGGTTCGCCACCCCATGTATTTGGGCGCCATCGTCATGTTGCTAGCCACATCGTTGGCTTTAGGTTCCTATGTTTCGTTGCCTGTCTTTGCCTTGGTGATCCCTCTTTTCATCTTTCGTCTGCTTAACGAAGAAAAAGTTCTTCGCGGAGAACTCGTCGGCTATCCTGAATACTGCTCCCGAACCCGTTCCAGGCTCATACCATTCGTATGGTAAGCCTGCGCCCAGCAGCGAGCTCGCTTGTGATAATGCTCTTACCGACTTGGACGAGATCTTGAGGTTTGAACTTTATCCATCGCAGTCTCGTAAAAGCTCATTCTCGCGCCGATACGTACCGGCCAGGGAGGCGCAACTGGCGATGAATTCCTCTGACCCCGTTTAGCCGGCAATATCGATCGCTATCAGCTCTTCACGCGTAACGTTCGTTGTCGACGTTCTCTTTTGCGGCCTCGTCCCGCTTGTCGTCTCTCATGGAACTTTTGAAGCTGCGAATGCCGTCGCCCAGCCCCTTACCCAGCTCCGGGAGCTTCTTCGGCCCGAAAATCATCAGAGCGATAAACAGAATGACCAACAGGTGCATCGGCTGAAATAGACCTTCCAACATCGCGTACTCCCTTCGAGTTCTTACCACGGTTACCGACGGTCAAGAAATGCGGGAGGGACACCCTGTCCACTCCCGCCAGAATGAAACTACGACTGGCACTTCACGGTGCCGTTCATGCCTTGCGGATAGAATCCGCCTGAGCAGTTGCCTCCGTGGTACACGATGTTCAGCACCTGGGCAGTGGTTCGCGAGATCGCCAGGCTGTTGGCATCGACGTCGAAGGGATGCGCTGCCGTGGGCGGCACGTCCTGGCCGTCGACGGCCGGGCTGCTCACACCCCAGTAGACACAGGCGAAACGGAGCGCTCCCGCATGCTCGGCTTCAGTGCCGAGAATGCGTGCCGCAGCCTCGAGGTACGTTTTGCTGCTGATAAGGGGAGCCGCTCCCGCGTAGGCGCTCACGCCGACATCTTCAAACTGGCGGCCGAGCTTCAGGAAATCCGAGGGGTTGGCGAATCCGTATCCAAGCGCATTCAGGTTGATCGCCGGCTTCTTGACAGCATTGGCTCCCAGCGCCGAGCGCAGGTACTTCACGTGATTCACTTCATCGGTGCGCAGGCCGCTGGCGGCAAAGGCAAACGGCGACTGCGCGATCCCGGGCACCTTCTGTCCGCCGGTGGTGGGACCGCTGGTTTCTGCTTCGGTCAGAATCCCAGCTCCGACCAGCGTGGTTCCCCAGGTTGCCATCAGGTAGAACTCTGCTTCCAGGTACTCCAGGTTGAGAGCGAAGTTCAGGACGTCGGCGTCGGTGACGGTGAGGCCGGTAGATTGATCGAGCTCCTGGGCGTGAGCGGATACGGCTTGCAATACCGTTCCTCCAAGCATCGAGGCTCCCGCCAGGCCTGCGGCAGCAAAACTGATTCCTTTGGCAAATGAGCGGCGGCTCAGCGGAGCCTCCACTAGTTCTGTCAGCTTATCGATCTTACTCATGGGTTCCCTTCCTTCGACATTCGCGGTTGCTCTACGGAATTGTGGGTCTTTGCTGCGGCCGCCAGGGTTATCGACTGCAACGTTTCACTTGCTGAGAAAGGAGCGACTAACCTTTGCTGTACGAGGGGGAACGGTAAGACCAGCTACTTGGATTGGAATGATTCAGATAAATCGAGAGCTGAAAATTTTGCTGCGCTGATATGTCAGCTACGCTGACAATCAGCTTCTCGAAACGCAGAGTCGGACGGGAGAATGTGCCGATCAAGGCGGAGGAGCAGCTCGATCAGCCCCCAAGTGAGCGATTCACAATTGGCGAAGCTTCTGCTCTGCGAAGGAGGAAGATTAGCCCTGTACCGGGGAACCATCAATCCCACCAGAAGAAACAGCGCCCACCCTCGGCCAACTCCTTCGCGAACGTGGCGACCGCTTGGGGGTCTTTGGCGGAGACCTGCACGTCGGGACAGAACTCGGCAATGCGGGCGGCGAGCTTTTCGCTATTGTGAATCGGCTGCGCAAAACCTAGATCCATGAAATCGAACCCGACGCCAATCACGTTCAGCGGGTGCTCGCGACGGGTCTCGGCGCACCAGTTCACAACCTCTCGCGTATTGTGGCCATAGTTGGCGGCGTTGGTGCCGCAGGCGGCGAGCGCGGCCAGCGGCTCGTTCAGCGGAAACAGCAGCAGCCGCTGCAATGACCCCTCCGCCAGTCCCGTATAAACCAGCGTATAGCCTTTGGCTGCCACCTCGGCCTGCAGCCGTTGCAGCAGTTGCAGCGGAATCTTCTGACCGGCAGCTACGTCCGCCGGTTGCTCGTAATGCGCTGCCAGAGCCTTGTCCAGCACTGACGTGTAGTGCATGACGCCCTTCCGCCGTTTCCACGGAATCGGCTTGGCATGCAGGATCGTGCCGATGCGCGCCGCCTCCGCCTTGAACTTCTCGTCGGCCAGAGCAGCACATTGTTTCAGCGCATCCCGCATACTTTCGTAGAAGAATTCGTCGCCCTCCTCCGCGCCCCCCGCATGGGTGTGGAGGATGTAATACACTTCGCTGGATGCGAAGCGCTTTGCGAATTCCAGCACGCTGCACGGACTTTTTAGATTGTTGTCAGCCTTACTCTCGCGCTTGGCTCCCAGTCGAGATGCTCGCAGAAACGCCAACGGCTTTTGACGTCTCTTGTTCGCCTTCTCGATCACCTCAGCCGGCACCAGGGCGCGCACGTCGGCGCCGTTGTCGAGCAGGAGTTTCAATAAGTCTTTGGGCTTTTCCAGCCGGAACGTCAACAATAAGGCGGGTCCGGACTTTCGCGGCTGGTTGGGGCTGAGACCATGTTCAATCAGACAACGCAGGATCTCCACGTCGGGCTTGGCAAAGGCGCAGCTCCAGAGATCGCCACCGTCGTCGCCGCGCGTGGCATGCACATTGGCGCCCGCCGCGCACAGCATTTTGACTAACTCCACATGGCCCGCCGCCACAGCGGCCATCAGCGGCGTCTGACCATGCTCGTCGCTTTGCTCGAGATCGGCGCCTGCCTCGAGCAAGGCCTTCACGCGATAGACTGTGCCGGTAGCCGCCGCCTCAAGCAAGGTCAACGCGCCGGCTGCGTCCTGCTTTTCATAGAGCTTTTCGAGATAGGCGACCACCCGCTTGAACTTGCCTTCTTTCGCATAAGTCAGCGCGGTTCTGCCTTTCTTGTCTTGGGCCGCCAGCTCCGCGCCCGCCTCGACCAGCAACTTCACCGCCTCCAGGCTGGATGTGTTGGCCGCAATCATGAGCGGAGTAATGTGCGCGGCGTGATCGGAATACTCGACGGCATACTCCGCTCGCGGCATAGACGTCAAAGCAGCGTTGATGGCGTTGAGCACGGAAAGCGACTGCGCGTCTTCGTCGGCATCCGGCTGGGTTGACGCGGCTTTCTTTGCCGCTTCCTGAGCGAGGGCGACACGTCTGCCGATCGCCAGACCGCGCTCATAAGCTCCATCGCGAAAGGGACCATGCGGTTGGGCCTTGGCGTCGGCTTTCGCGTTGGGATCGGCTCCGGCTTTCAGCAGCGAGCGCATCGCCGCCGTGCTGCCCCGGGCGGCAGCAAAGGTAAGTAGCGGCCATTGGTGCCAAGGGAGAGCGGCAGAGGTGAGTAGTGTCAACTCGCTTTCGCCATCGCGCGGGCGGTTTATGCGGGTGTTGGCGCTCATACCCGCGCCCAGCAGCAACTCCACAATTTCGGCAGAGTCTTGTTGCACCGCGTCGACCAGGCACTTGTGATACTCCTCGGCATTGCTATCCTCGAGCGGCGCACGCTGTATCGCCGAGCGGACGGCGGCAGGGTCCTTGGCGTTGACGGCGTCGGAAAGCGAAAAACGCTCCACCGAAAGCAGCAGCTTGACGATCTCGGCATCATCCTGCTCCACCGCGTGGGCCAGCGCTTTGCGATATTCGTCCGCGGTGTTTTGTGCCAGGCGCGCCGGCTGAAGATTGTGCTGGAGAGCTGCAAAATTGCGGGCGACAACGGCGTCGAACAGGGAAAATCGCTCAATCGGCTGGGTCCGGCTGTGCTCCAGCAGCAATGCCGCTATCTTGATCTGTCCCTCGGCGAACATCCGCCCGGTGACCGATTTTTCCCGGCTTTTTGAGGCACGCAATCCGAAGACAAGTGCGTCGGCAAGCAGGGTCTCGCCTCGCCGGCCTTTGGCGAAGATGTTCGCTCCTTGTTCGAGCGCAATTCTTGCCCACTCGGGGTTGTAATTCAGGATGGCGTTAGCCAGCGCATGGGTTGGGTTTGCGGAAGGCGGTGGCGGAAAAGACACGACAGATCTCCCGGAACGGCGGAACAACCAGGCCCCTTTGTTCATGGCTCCCGCCACCAGTTTCCCAGGACGAGGTGTACTCCCACTCTGTCGGCTGTGGGGAAACTCCAAGGCGCGACTTTTGCTACAGTAGTTCGGCGGCTACGCCAGCGCAAACACACGTAGCGAAACCGCTCGCTGGCACCGTAGGGCTGAAGCGATCATACAGAGTCGGGTGAGATGTTACGACGGGCAATTCATCTATGTTGCCCTCGTCCCAGCGGGATAAGTTACGATAGTGTCTGCTGTCGCCAAGCAACGGTCACAGCGTGCATTGGACATTTTCACATCCGCGCTAAGAGAATTGCTTACGCCTATTCGACCCTGGCCTCGATTTTCCAGATTTTCATTGATACTAGTGGGGTAGCTCTTTTTGAAACCATCTATGACATCGCGCATTCACGCAGTTCCTTCTCCCTCCCGGCAGCAAACTTTGGCCTACGATCCGCTGCTCGACGACATTGGATACATGACCTGCATGACCCTGGTGCTGCTCGGCAATTACGCGCAGACCGGGCATCTGGGCGGACCGCTCGCCTACACGCCGTACAACGTTGCGGCGCATTTAGCCGGTCCTGAGAACGGCGGACTTCGTTACGATTACCGCCGGCCAAAGCATCCTTACTCCGACAAGTTCATGATGGCGGCCGGCCACTCGGTTCCCACCTGCTACGCGCTGTGGATGATCATGGGCCAGGCGCTGTATCGCAAGTATCAGCAGACCGGCGATCCGCGCTACCACGTCGACCCGCACGTGGCCATGCTGCCGATCGACGCACTGGGATTCCGCCGTGGCGCGGGGGCCTTGAAGACGCTGCTGCAGGAAACGGGCCTGGAAGACAATCCATTGTTTGCGCAGGCGAAGGGCCGCGGCATTCGCGCTCTCATGGGGCATGCCGAAAGCACCGACTTGACCAACGATGTGAACGGCGGGCCGTCCGGCATCGGCATCGCAACCGCGGCGGGCAAGGCAGCGTTCTGGGATTGGGCTGGAGCACCGGAGTCGCCGAAGATCATCGCGCTGGAAGGAGAGTTCGCGCTCACCGAAGGTCACGCGCAGGAGTTGAAGACGCAGGCGCTGGCGCTGCAAGTAGGAAAGCGCTTGAGGGTGATGATCTCCGATAACAATGCGGGTATCGACGACTGCCTCATTGGCGGCCCGATTGGCGGCGTGATCTCCTCGCAGTTCTGCGAGGTCTACGACCTGGTGGGTCAGTGGACGTCATACGGCTGGAACGTCTTCACGCTGGCGAACGGTAACGACTACGGCGAAGTGACCGCGGCCCTGCGAGCCATGGACGAAGTGGATCCAAAGGATCGCCGTCCTGTCGTCGCCATCGGCAAGACCATCAAGGGCTACTGGCCCGCTGCCGCCGACGGAAAAATTGCCGACTATCCCGGCGATCAACTGGTCAGCTACGCCAGCCACCCCTACGCCCTGAAGATGAACTCCGAGTATTTCCTCGCGCTGGCGTCGACCTTCGAGAAGCATTATGGCGTGGAGTTCGAAGGCATCCGCAAAGGGCCTGTCACTGACAATCGTGAGCGCTTGATCCAGTTCAAGACGAATATCGACGTGGTGATGTCGCTGCTCGACCGCAATGGAATAGGGGACCGTCTGGCCGACCGCCTGGTGGAAATCGGCGACACCGTGCGCGACGACGTGAAGTTGCGCATCTCGGCGGCCAGCGATCCTTTCCTCGACGATCGCCTGCGGGTCAAGGCGCTGCCGGAAGAGTCGCAGAAGGTCTCGGTTCGCAATGCGATTTCCGGCGCGGAGAAGCAAGTCAGCATCGCGCTGTTCAAGAAGCCCGGCGAGGTGGCCGGAGCGCGGCGCGCGATTTCGGAAATCATCAAGTGGATGAATTACGTCACCGACGGACGGTTCTTCACCGTGGCCGCCGATCTTTCCGAGTCGATCAATGTGGAGCACGGCAGTTTGTGGGGACACTACGATCCTGCGAAGAATCCGCTGGGCACGCGCCTGAAAGCTCCTATTGAGGAAGCGGGCAATGTTTCGACTGCCATCGGTATGGTGAGTCAGAGCGCTTCCGTCGATCCCGAAAAATTCTCCGGCGTGTGGGCTTTGAGCGGCACCTACGGAGCGTTCACTCCGCTGATGTACACTCCGGCGCGGGTCTGGAGCCAGCAGAATCAGGACAGCAAATTCCGCGTCGGCGTGCTGCATATTCTCACTGCCCACTCCGGTCCTGAAACCGCGGCCGACGCGCGCACCCACTTCGGCATCTTCGCTCCGCAGGTGTGGAAGTTGTTCCCGCGTGGCCAGGTAATCAACTTGAGCTTCTGGGATTACAACGATGTCGCCCCCGGCTATTTCGCGGCGGCGGAAATCGCGGCGCGCGATCCGCACGTGGGCATCATCACCCTGGAAGTGGCGCGCCCCGATTTCGCGGTCGCCGACCGTAGCCATTTTGCCGACTCCGATTTGCGCGCTGCGGCGAAGGGCCTGTACGTGATCCGCGACTTCGCGCCGGACAAGCCGCGCCACGGTTACGTGATCGCGCAGGGATCCAGTTCCACGGTAAATCTGGTGAAGGTGCTGCCGAAGCTCGAAGCGGCCGGTGTGAACGTGAAGGTGATTGCGGCCATCAGCGAGGATTTGTTCGATCGCCAGCCGCAAGCCTATCGCGATTCGGTGCTGCCGCAAGAGGCTCGCTACGATTTGATGGTGGTCTCAACCGGCACGCGACGCATGTGGCCGCTGCGCAACCTGGGTCCGTTGACGGATGAGTATTCACTCACCTCCGACTTCGACAACTGCTGGAGGACCGGCGGCCTGGAAGCGGAAGTGATCAAGGAAGCGCATCTGGATCCCGATACGATTTTCGCGGGGATCGAGCGGTTCGCAAACGATCGTGAGCGCCGTATCGGCGAGCAACGCAAAATGATCGGCTAGTTGAACGAAGGCGCCGGGCCGGCGTCAAACTGCGCGTCAGAACGGCGCACCAATCCTCAGGAGGCGTCTACTTGGCCGCTCCTGCGTCCTTTTGAAAGGTGGCTAGTGCGAACTCGAAGCCGTGGGGATCAACCCTTACCGGCCCCTGATAGGGACGGTCAATATCGGCGATCGCCACCAGAACGAGAGAGATCAGGAAGCTCAACACCATAACCTGGAGTATGTGAAAGCGGAAGTTGGGCACGCCAAAGAAGCAGCACGCGGCGACCGTAATGATGCCGCCCGCCGCCAGCACAGCCCACAGAATCCCGGGCAGGCTCTCCCGGCCTTGCATGACCCGGAGGCGGCGATATTGCGTCAGACCGCGCAATTCCTCCATGAGCTGGTAGGCTGCGATAGCATCCGGTTTCGCATGCGCCTGGGCTTGCCCGGCAAGCTGCCAGAGCTGGTTCACCAACTGTCCGCCTTCAGGCGGCATGCTGCCGTTTTCAAGCGCCGGCCACTCGCGGTGCAAGGCGTTGTCAGCGTATCGAACACAGAGCTCCTGGATGGGCTCCGCGTTCGGATCCTGAAGTTGGGTAGCGATGCGGAAGACGTTCGTCAGGGCATTAGCTTCCTGCTCTTCGTTCGCCTGTGCTCCCTGGAACATGTACCAGACACCGGAGAGGGTGAAAGCTAGAATCACCGCATAAGTGGTCCCGATAACAGCAACCACAGCCCCGGTAAAATCGTTCGACTCTCTACGCGCGTGCGACGGCGAAATGCGTCCGACCGCATAGAGAAAGAGCAGCGCGCCGCCAGTACAGCCTAGGATGATGAGTATGTCGTTAAGCATGGAGATGCCAGGCCGTTTCCAGCTACCGGCGTCGCAGACCTGTTCTGCCCCAGCACAGAGTAAATGACGAGCACAATAAAAAGGCAAGAGGCGGCGGACTATTATTCTCATGCTACCTCTCCCGCCGGTCTCCTTGATGACTGCTAATGTGTGCTGCCCAGTGCGGTGAGTTTTCGCGTCGGAAAAATAGACTTGGCTCGCGTATGGGCAGGTACGCACTCCGTGGAAGTATGCTCTAAGTGAAGCTTTGTCGTTGACTTGTCTCAAACCTGCAATCGTGGTGGATTTCTACTCGCGTGATGCGACGAAGGCCCGTCTGCGAGCACTTTGTTGCAATCGATTGCAGTGGAAGCAATTTTGTGGCCGAGTTTTCATGAATTTGGCGCGGCAACAAGATTGCTCATGAGTGGGCAATCTTGCTCGCTTGGGGTATAGATATGCTGCCTCGCGCTCTTCTCTGGGTTGGTCTTTTCTGCCTTATTCTGGCGACCATTCCTGCCACGGCCCAAAACACGCTGTACGAAAATGGTCCGATCAACGGAGGGGTGCTCGGCTGGGCTATCAACCTCGGCTTTTTCGTTTCCGACAGCTTCACACTCACCAATCCCAACACCACGGTCAACGGCTTGTCTTTCGGCGCATGGTTGCTCCCAGGAGATGTGCTGCAGTCGGCCCAGGTGTCGATCACGCAGTTTCCGCTTAGCGGGAACACTTATTTCGACGGGATTGTCAATTTCACAGCATCAGGATGCTTTGAAAACTCTCAGGGCTTTAACGTCTGTGCTGAGACGGGTACATTCAATGGTCCTACGCTGAACGCGGGCACGTATTGGCTGAACCTGCAAAATGCAGTATCCGCCGATGGCAATCCCGTTTACTGGGACCAGAACAACGGAGTGGGCTGCCATTCGGTGGGCTGTCCATCGATGGCAGTGGACGCCAGTGTCGGCTCGATTCCATCGGAGTCCTTCAGCGTGTTGGGCTCGCAATCCGGAGGAACGGGAACCACCCCCGAGCCCATCAGCCTTGTGTTATTTGCATCCGGAGCGGTTGGTGTCTTCGGATGGATTCGCCGTACCTAGAGCATCAGATCAGGACCGGGCAGCCACGAATTGCCAAGTATCGCTTCTAGTGTCCCGGCGCCTGCGCTCCCTTGCGCCCGACCGCTTTCTTCAGCATGAAGACAATCGGTATACAGCCGAAGCAGAGCAGCGCCAGGTAGCGGAAGTCATCCACGTAAGACCACAATCTGGCCTGCGCCTCCAATTGTCCTCCGATCAACCCCAACGCCTTATTCGCCGAGTCGACCGGTCCATAGCCTTGCTGGTAGAGATACTGTTGCAGGGAGTGCAGCTGGTTCTGGAAGTTAGGACTGCTCGGCGTCAGCGAATGCAGCAGCTCGTTCTGATGGAGCTGCTGATGGCGGGCAACGATGGTGTTCACGATCGAAATGCCGATGCTGCCGCCGACATTGCGGAACAGGTTGTAGAGTCCGCTGGCGTTGCCGATCTCCTCGTTCTTCAGACCAGCCATCGTAGTCGTCGACAACGGGACGAACACTGACCCCGAGCCGAATCCGCTCAGGATAATTGCCCAGACAAACGACCACTGCGAGATGGCGAGGTTCACCTGGCCGAACCACAGGCCGGAGACGCCGAACATGGCGAATCCGGTCGCGATCAGGAAGCGATTGTCGAGCTTGCTGGTGAGTATACCGATAATCGGCATAGCCAGAATCGCACCGACCCCTCGCGGGGCGACGGCCCACCCCGCAGCCAGCGCCGTATACCCCAGCAGCTCCTGGTAGAACAGCGGGAGCAAGGTGATCAGGCCATAAAGGCCGCCTCCAAAGATGGCGATAAGTAGACAGCCGATCGCAAAGTTTCGGTGTCGAAAGACGCGCAGGTTCACCAGCGGCTTGTCGTGAGTGAACTCGCGCACGAGAAACGCGATGAACGAGACCACCAGCAGCGCCGTGGTCCAGCGGATCCAGGTGGCGCCGAACCAGTCGTCTTCCTGGCCCTTGTCGAGGATGATCTGCAGCGCTCCGAGCCATACGGCCAGCAGCCCCAGGCCGATGCCGTCGATCTTTCCGGGCTTGGCATTCTTGATGTACGGCGGGTCCTCGACGTAGCGCAGGATCATCATGATGGCGAAGATGCCGATGGGGATGTTGATATAAAACGCCCAGCGCCAGGAGTACGTGTCCGTCAAATAGCCGCCGAGCGTCGGCCCCAGCACCGGCGCAACCACCACGCCGAGCGCGAAGACAGCCATGGCCATGCCGCGCTTGTCCGGGGGAAAGCTCTCCAGCAGAATCGCCTGCGATATCGGTTGTAGCGCGCCGCCGCCGGCGCCCTGAACTGCGCGCGCGAGGAGAATCGTTCCCAGGCTCCAGGCCGCGCCGCAGGCAAACGAAGAAACGGTGAAGATGATGATGCAAGTGATGAGAAAGCGCTTGCGCCCAAACTTCAGCGCGAACCACCCGCTGGCCGGCAGCACGATGGCATTCGCCACCAGGTAGCTGGTCAGCACCCAGGTAGCTTCGTCGTTGGTGGCCGACAGGCTACCTGCGATATAGGGCAACGCCACCGAGGCGATGGAAGTGTCGAGCACCTCCATGAACGTCGCCAGCATGACCGACACAGCGATCAGCCAGGGATTGGCTACAGGCTTACTGATAGACATTCCCTGCGAGCCAGCCACGGTAGCGCTTGCCATGATTCCTTTCCCGGTATTTCAGATTTGTTGCCCGACTGACAGCAGGACGCGCCACCACAGCAGACCGCGAACAAATACAGATGCGTTCCGGGCGGAGAACGATTCCTGCTCCCCGCGTCCCGTACCCTCGAGAAGTCCGGCACCAGGTCCCCCGGAAAATAAGGAGAGATTACCTTTTCAGCGTGTCCAAAACCAGCCGCAACGACCACCGCTGGTGTATCTTGTCCTGCCTGCTTTTGACAATTACGTTATGATTCGCACAGACCCTTTCACCGAAGTTTTATCGAAAGCTGCTTGCTGGCTGGCGGTTGTTTGATTCGATCTCATGGGAACTCTGAGCCAGGACTTTCGTTACGGCCTGCGAATGTTGCGAAAGCAACGCGGCTTCACCGCCGTCGCGGTCCTGACTCTGGCGTTGGCGATCGGGGCCAACACAGCAATCTTTTCTATCGTCTATCCGGTGCTGTTGCGGCCGCTGCCGTTTGCCAATCCCAGTCAACTGGTGACCGTAGGCGAGAGCCGGCAGAAGATCGAATGCTGCTCGTATTCGACCTCATATCCCAATTATCTCGACTGGAAAGCTGACGCAAAGAGCTTCCAATCGCTCGCGGGTTACGGTGGCGACGCCTACACCATCACCGGCAATGGCGAACCCAAAACTGTCTTCGCTGCGATGGTCACCACGAACTTCTTCTCTACTCTGGGTGTGACGCCGGTGTTGGGCCGCGACTTCCTGCCGGGCGAAGATCTTCCCAGCGGCCAGGGTCCTAACGTCGCCTTACTGACCTATGACTTCTGGCGCAGCGATTTCAACGGTGATCCCAAGATTATCGGTCGCCCGGTGCGCCTTGACGGCAAACTGGTCACCATCGTCGGTATCCTGCCGCGAGATTTCGAGCTCAACCCGGCGGGTATTCTGCCCATCTGGGTACCGCTGCACCTGAACAACTACGAGCGCACCGCCCGCGACGCGCACTGGTTCAGCGTAATTGGCCGGCTCGCGCCCGGAGTCACGGTCGAGCAGGCTAACTCCGAGATGACCGCCATCGGTTCGCAACTCGGCCGCCAGTATCCGGACGCAGATGCGGGCACGCACATCACCGTCGGGTCGTTAAGCCAGCACATCGTCGGCGACATTCGCCCACTACTGCTGGTGTTGTTTTGCGCGGTGGCTTTCGTGCTGCTGATAGCCTGCGCCAATCTGGCTAACCTGATGCTCAGCCGCTCCGTCGATCGCCGCCGCGAGTTCGCGGTTCGCACCGCACTGGGCGCCAGCCAATGGCATCTCGTCCTGCAACTGCTGATCGAAAGCCTCACGCTCTCAGTCATCGGAGCACTCATCGGCTTTGTAGGCGCGGTCATCGGCATCTGGGTGATGACGGCCTCGGTTTCCGAAGTCCAACTGGACTTCATGCCGTATCTCAAAGACGTCGGCGTCAGTCTTCCCGTGCTTGCTTTCGTTGGCGGGATCACGATTGTCACCGCGATTCTTTTTGGGCTATGGCCTGCGCTCTCGGTTCGCCGCCTGCCGATCTCCGACGTGCTCAAGGACGAGTCGCGTGGCGGAACCAGCGCTTCCCACAGTCGCCTGCGCAACTCCCTGGTGATCGGCGAGATTGCGATCTCCATGGTATTACTGGTGAGCGGCGGATTGATGTTGCAGAGCCTGCGCTTACTCTTGCGTCAGAATCCCGGTTTCGATCCCGAACATGTCCTGACCTTCATGGTCACTCTGCCCTCCGGACCCTACCCGGTAGCCAAGACCTGGCCTTTCACCAACCCAAATGGGCTGCGCTTCACGCATGAATTCATGGATCGCCTGCGGGCCTTGCCCGGCGTAGTCGGCGTCTCGGCCACCAGCGCTTTGCCGGTCTCGCAAAATTTGCAGGGCTATCGTTTTGTGATCGAAGGTCGGGCGGTGAATCCCGGCGAGGAGGAGAACGCGGTTGGCCGCATCGTGGATGCCGGATACTTCTCCGTGATGCACATCCCGTTGCTTCGCGGTCGAGCTTTTACCTCGGCCGACGCGGCGAACGCTCCTCCCGTGGTGCTGGTCAACCAGGCCTGGGTCAAGCGCTTCTTTCCCGGTGGAGAAAATCCCATCGGCAAGCGCATTCGCTTTACCCTCGCGCCGGAAGAACCGTATCGTGAAATCATCGGTGTGGTAGGAGACATTGCGGAGGACAGTCTCGACGCGCCCGCGCCCCCGACAACCTATGTGCCCGTGGACCAGGAATCCGGCTACACCGCCTATCTCAACTATGTGATTCGTACAAACGGCAATCCGGCGGCGCTCCTGCCATCGGCCCGGGCGGTCCTGCGGTCTATCGATCCCGAACTGGCGTTCGTGCAGCCACAGTCGCTGGAAGACTTCTTGAATCAGACGCCCGCGGTGTTTCTGCGGCGTTATCCGTTCTACCTGATCGGGAGCTTTGCCGCGCTGGCGCTGATGCTGGCATTGCTTGGCCTGTATGGCTTGATCTCCTACTCTGTGGCACAGCGCACACGCGAAATCGGAATTCGTATGGCGCTAGGCGCGCAACGCGAAGATATACTGTCGCTCACCATTCGGCAGGGAGTTGTTGCGGCGGTCTGGGGAGTTGGCATCGGGCTGGTGACGGCGTTGGTCGCAACCCGAGTGATGACCAGCATCCTCTACGGCGTGGGCGCAGCCGACTGGCTGACATTCCTCAGCGTGGCGTTTTTGCTTTTTGTCATTGCCATGGTCGCGTCGTACCTTCCCGCGCGCCGGGCCACGCAAGTCGACCCCATCATCGCGCTGCGGAATGAGTGAACAGGTCGACAGGGTAAGGCGCCCGGTGAGAGTTGGTCAGGATTCACAGGGCGATACGATACACTGCATTTTCAATCGCGCCATGGTAAAAGACGACATTGGTTTCACTCCTGCCGAACTGCGGAAGCTGCGCAGCCTGAAAGACCCTGACGGCATTCAGCGGTATCTCGACGACATGCCTTACCATCTCGGCGACACCGCCTGGTCGCCGCGGCGCGTGCTGCGCGAGAACACCTCGCACTGCTTCGAGGGAGCCATCTTTGCCGCTGCCGCACTGCGCTCGCTCGGCTATCCGCCGCTGATCTTCGATCTGGAGGCCGACCACGACACTGATCATGTGCTCGCCGTCTACCAGGTGAAAGGACACTGGGGATCGATCGCCAAATCGAATTACACCAACTGCCGCGGACGCGAGCCGGTGTATCGCTCGTTGCGCGAGTTGGCGATGAGTTACTTTCAGATTTATTTCAATATGCGCCGCCAGCGCTCGCTAAGGAACTACTCACGCGCCGTGAACCTGAAGCGCTTCGATGATCAGGGGTGGATGACAACGGAAAAGCCGATCTGGTTCATCGTGTATTACCTGCTGGAAATTCCGCACTACAAGCTGGTTACGAGGGCTCAGGTCAACCGGCTGCATCGCGTCGACGAGAGAACGTACAAAGGAGAAATACTGGGCAAGGCGTACAAGCCGCCGAAGTCACAGCCGTTTGGGGATTGAAGGCAGCGACTAGCGGCTAGCCTTAGCTTTTAACCATCCAGATGCTGTTCCTTCGTCCGCACCAGAGGCCGCGGCCGCATGCCTGCCTTTGTCCGGCGACTCGTCGCTAACTGCTAACTGAAACTCACAACTCCTACCCGCTAATTGCTTTTCTTGAGGATCGTCAAATACTGCGTCCATGGTCCCACTTCGTGGGAGTACTGCTTTGCGGTCACCCGCGCGATCTGCGAGAGGTGCCCCAGGTCATGGACCACCCACGCCGACAACAATTGCCCCAATGTCACGCTGCCGAGTTCAGGATGCAGCCCCCGCCGCGAAAAATCGTCGGAGTTCAGATTCAATCCTTCGAGAATGGCGACGTTCTCCGCCCGCATAAACGAGAACTGATCGAGCAACGCGCTGACTGGCCGGTTCTGGTCTTCCCGGAACATGGCGGTGCGGTCGAACGGAACGAAGGCCTTGGACTCGCCGTGGTCAAGGATCATGCGTGTGCGCGGAATCCAATCTGTCAGCTCGCCGTGGATCAGGTGTCCCACAATGTCGTAAGCGCTCCAGGTGCCCGCGCCTTCGGTACACTTCAACCAGCTCTCGGGCATGCCGCCTACCATGGCAGTGAGTGTCGCCGGTGTTTGCCGCAGGATTTGCGTGGCTTCCGAAAGTTTCAACTGCATGTGCGCTCCTCGAATGGTTTCGATATGCAGGGAAGGATCAGTCCGGTTCGACGGAATATACGCAACCGCCGGACGGAAAGTTCCGGCGGGCTGGATGGCCTCGGCTGAGTGCCGAACGCCTGAAAGTTGAGCTAAATTTGGTCGGGACGGGCAGATTTGAACTGCCGACCCCTCGCACCCCAAGCGAGTGCTCTACCAGGCTGAGCCACGTCCCGACTGGGTAGGAAGCCGATTCGCAAAAACCGGCAGGGTTTCGAGGTCAGGTTCAGTTTATCACTCAAAGTCGGATGTGGACACGTGTTGCCGGGCTGAAGCCGGCTTTCACCATCCCAGACAATCGGTGACGCGGGCCTGAAGCGGCGGTCTACTTAAACGCACCCGCACAGATTCTGCGGGCACATCGAATCAGCTGTGCAGGAGCTACGCCGCCACCCGACGGACGTACTTTTTCACTTGCTCCAGGCGGCTGGGTTGGCCGATGGGCAAACTTATCGGCCACGGCTCTTCCATGCCCATCAGCGCCATGACTCCGCCGAGCATAGCCATGTTCTTCATGAAGTGCGCCATCTCGTTCTGCCGCTGCTGGCTGTCTTCCGTCCGCCAGAAATCGTGGATCATCGGCGAGACGCCTGCCAGAAATCCCGCGATCGCCAGTGCGCCGATCTTGGGCTTCACGCCGAGCAGGATGCTGGCTCCGCCCAGCATCAACATCGCGCCCGAGGCGGTCACCGCGACGTCGGGCATGGGAACATTTTTCGCCGCCGCATATTGCGCCAGCGCCTTCTTGTCCTGGAAGTGGTGCATTCCGCTGTAGAGGAAGAAGCCGCCGAAGATCAGCCGGCCCAACAGGAAGACAGTTTTCATGGCGCGGTCCTTTCGCGTGAGAAGTCGATCACTCCCATTCGATTCCGGCCGAACCAGACAGGTGGCTTGCCAAATCGTGGACTTTGCGTAAGACTTTCCGGCGACCAGAGGCGAATGTTCCAGCTGAGCTGGGCAACTTTCATTTGCTATCTTCGCTCGTACTAGTATGTCAGTTCAAGCGCACGCAACCTACGCGCCGTCTCCCCTGCACACGTTGGCGATCGCTGCCGTGGTAGCAGCCGGTCTGCTCTTCTGGGGAAGCTGGAGATTTATGATCTCGAATAACGTCCTGGAAAGCTATGCGGTGCAGCACCTGAGCTCCGGACACCAGCCCCAGCATGTGATTCCCGTGGGAGGCGAGGAGCTCGATGGGGTCTATCACTCCTCAGGCGCCGAGCGCGACTCGCGGCCTCACCCGTTGACGAGTTTAAGCCGCTGTTCCGACTCACTGCCCATGGCGGGGACCATCGCCTCCAGCACCTTGCGCATGTCGTCGAAGCTGTAGCTGATGCTGGATTCGGAGCGGCTGGCCACCACCTGGTCGCGGAGCAGGCCTTCAGTCATACCGATGAGCCCGGCCCGCAACGCATCCAGGTTCACGTCCGCGCGAATCTGTTGCTGGCCGCGCATCTGGTTGAGCAAGCTCTTAATCAGTTCCGAGAATTGAAGGTAGCCGCCGCTCATGCGGACGTCGCGATTGTCCTTGCGAACGCGACAGCCTTCCAGCGTCACCAACTCCTTCAGCTCAGAGTCGTTTTCCAGCTCGATTACCATCGCCTCCAGAGCGGCAATCAGGCGGTCCAACAGGGAGGGGGAGCTCTGCGAGGCATCGACCCGCCGCATGATTTTTGCCCAGCCATGATCGAGGACGGCAGCCAGTAAACCCTGCTTGCTGCCGAAATGCTTCATCAGCTGCGATTCGCTGGTACCCGCTTCGCGAGCGATAGCGACCGTGCTGGTGTTCTCGTAACCGTTGCGGGCAAACAGCCGCTTGCCGGCGAAGAGAATGCGGTCATGCGAGGAGGTGGGCGGCAGAGAGCTGACGGCGGGAGCTTGCAATGTGACTTCAGGCATAGTTGAGTCCGTTGATAGCAACCCCACGACTCCGGCGAAGTTGCGGGCGAGTCGAGAAAGCAGCACAAACCCGCAAAATGCCGATGGGATGAGCGCTGCGGCTATTTTTCTGTTCGCTTTCTGTGGGACAGGCGTCTGGTTTCTTGGTGCCGGATTTTCTGTTGCCAAGCATGGTTCGTTTTGCCTTAGACGAATCGAACCATCAGGAAAGCATGGCTATAATCCGGCCCATGAAAAAGCTTTTGCCGCTGCTGCTCGTCGCCATGGTAGTGATGGCGGTGCCGGCCTTCGCCAGCACGCACCATCATCACCATCACCACCATCACTCCGGCCACCACCACTCGTCGCACCACACCAGCTAGGTCGGTACGGAGTAGAAAATCCGGGTGCCCCAGGTCTCGCGAGTCTCGAGACCTGGGGTTTTCCGTGCCTTAACCCACGTACACTGTGGCCGCCGCGCTGCATTACACTGGAGCTGTTATGTACACCTCCGCTCCTGAGACCGAACGCGACACCGCCAAGTCCACCACGCCCGCCATCGATCTGCGCAGCGACACCGTCACCAAGCCGTCGCCCGAAATGCGGCGGGCCATGTTTGAAGCGGAAGTGGGCGACGACGTTTACGCCGAAGACCCAACCATCAACCGGCTGGAAAAGCGCGCGGCCGAAATCTTCGGGCGCGAAGCGGCGCTGTTCGTCCCCAGCGGCACCATGGGCAACCAGATCGCGATCAAGCTGCACACGCACCACGGCCAGGAGGTCATCTGCGAAGAGCGCGGCCACGTCTTCAACTACGAGATGGCGATGATGGCGCACTTCTCCGGCGTGGTGCCGCGCACCGTCTGGGCTGAGGACGGCATCCTGACCTGGAAGCATGTCGAGTCGAAGCTGAAAGGGAAGAGCTACCACGCCGCGAAGACCGGGCTGGTCTCGCTGGAGAACACCCACAACATGGCTGGCGGTACGGTCACGCCAGCGGAAATTTTCGACGAGGTTTGCGATAAGTCCCACGCTGCGGGACTGCCGGTGCATCTCGACGGCGCGCGCGTGTTTAATGCGTCGGTCGCCACGGGGGTGCCGGTGGCAAAGCTGACGGCCAAGGCCGACACCGTGATGTTCTGCCTGTCGAAAGGACTGGGCGCGCCGGTGGGATCACTGCTGGTGGGCAAGGCAGATCCAATTGATCGCGGCCGCATTTATCGCAAAGCGCTCGGCGGCGGAATGCGCCAGGCGGGCATTCTGGCGGCGGCCGGATTGATTGCGCTGGAGCAGGGTCCCCAGAAACTCGCGCAGGATCATGCCAATGCAAAGTTTCTCGCTGAAGGTCTGTCGCAGATTCCCGGCATCAAGATCGATCCGGCCAAGGTGCAGACGAACATCCTCATCTGCGACATTTCCGGCACGGGCATGACTTCGGGCGAGTTGTCGCAGAAGCTGACCGCCCGCGGTGTGCTGGCCAACGGAGTGGGGCCGCAACTCATCCGCTTCGTCACCCACCTCGACGTCAGCCGTCAGCAGTGCAGCGAGGCGCTTGAGACTATCAGCGCCATTTGCGGCGAAGCGTAAAGCCGAGTTCGCCTTCTTCTTCAGATTGTGAGCCCGACGGACGGCTTCCGGCGGAGTGCAGGTCCCTGCTTTCTGCCCACACGTGACACCGCCGCCGGCGAACACAGGTCCGTCCGCTCCGCCTCACTCGGGATGACAAAAATCCAAAGCTGCTTCGCGTCTACAAGAAATGGAATCGAACCAACCTTACAAATACGTGATTTGGGACAAATGACCCGTTTTCGGTTGCGAATCGCAGTTTTCGCAAGCACTTAGCAGGGAGAGATGTTGGCAACACGAATGCGACAAACCAGCCCACTCGAAGTAGTAGTACTCAGGGGTTCGCTGTGCCAAACGCGGAGTGGTTGGCGTAGCGCCACAGTTTGTAGTCCTCGTATCCCGGTGATGACCGCGCTGTTCGCAACGTTATCGTCGCTGCGTCATGGCACCAGCACTTTAAGTACGGTTCCGCGGCGGGCCGGTCGCGGTATCAGCTAGCTGACAATTCGCTGTCCTTCCCGACTCTGACCTCCGGACTTCAAGGGGGGTTCAACCGTTTGGGGCGAAACCGGCAGATTCCTCTGTCTGCCGCCTACGGAAAGGAGAAGGTGCATGGCCCGACTGAAGCATCTGCGGATCCAACGGTTTGCTCCCCTGGCACTGGCGATTCTGCTTCTGCCTTCCATCCTTCACAGTCAAGCGACGATATCCACCGGAAACATCAACGGCACCGTGACCGACCCGAGTGACGCCGCCGTAGCGGGTGCAAAGGTGACCATCACCCGGATCGACACGGGCGTCTCGACCAACGTAACTACTAATTCCAGCGGCTTCTACAATTCCGGTTCGATCGCTGCAGGCACGTACTCGGTGAAGGCCGAAGCCAAAGGATTTGAAACTTCCGACACCCAGGTGACCGTGAGGATCGGCAACAACAGTGCCGTCAACTTCAAACTGAAGGTTGGCTCCGAGAGCACGACGGTCAGCGTCGAAGCGACTTCCATCGGCGTCAATACCGAGACGACTTCGGTGGAGGGCGTTCTAACGGCAAACCAGATTGAGAATCTGCCGGTCAACGGTCGCAACTTCCTCGACCTGGCGCAACTCGAGCCCGGCGTGCAGATTCAGGACGGCACCAACTTCGATCCGACCAAGATTGGCTACCAGTCAGTCTCCATCGGCGGACGCTTTGGCCGCACCGCACGTATTCAGGTGGACGGCACCGACATCTCCGATGAGACGGTTGGTACGACGACCGGCAATATCTCGGCCAGCGCCATTCAGGAGTTTCAGATCGCCCAGTCCACCATGGACCTTTCCAACGACCTGAGCTCGTCGGGCGTGGTCAACGTATCCACCAAATCCGGAACCAATGTCATTCACGGCAACGCGTACGAGTATTACCGCAGCAGTAACATCGACGCCTCGCTGCCCAAGCCTGCCGGCGAGCCCGACCCGAACTATCACCGCAACCAGTACGGGGCAACCTTGGGTGGGGCTTTCATTCCCGATAAGCTGTTCTACTTCGCGGAAGGCGATGCGACCTACCAAAACCTGTTCAGCCCGGTGGTCTATGCCACCCCCTTCCAGAATTTTGGCGGCGGCTTCGACGCGCCGTACAAGAACCCGAATTTCCTCGGCCGCGTTGACTATGTGGCGCCGCACAATGTGAAGCTGTTTTTCCGTTACAGCTATTCGCAGATCAACGCCGACGGAACGTTCTTCTCCGATAGCCTGCAGCTGTATCAGTCCAAGAACTACTCGCGCAACTACGTGGGTGGCGCCGATTTCACTACGGGCTCATGGACCCACAGCCTGCGCTTCAGCTACCTGAAATTCCAGAACGAGATTGTCGACGGCACGATCGGCAGCGGCCTGCCGCTCTCAAATTTTCCTGGCGGCGGCCAATACCTGAATATCAACGTGGTGAATGGTCCTTCGACAGGCCCGAACCTGCTGGCTCCGCAGAGCACGCCGCAGAGCGACAAGCAGATCAAGTACGATGGCTCGAAGACGGTGGGCAAGCACATCCTGCGCTATGGTGTGGACTTCAACCACATCCAGGGCGGCGGCTTTGCCAGCTTCTTCAAACTGGCGCCGCAAATTGTCACCAATCAGAACCAGTTTTCCAATGTAAAGAGCTACAACGGTGTCTTGAATCCGTGCGGTATTGGCGGTTCGTGTACGGATATCCAGCTTGCCGCGCTGGGGCCGTACCCGGGCGGGGCCAGCAATCCATTGAATTACCCGGTGGAGTCGGTAGTCATCGGCAACGGCCAGGGCTACTCGACGACGCAAGCAGCGTTCGGTTTCCCGGCCGGTGGATTGGGTCCCGACAACCGGCTCGGCCTCTACATCGCGGATACCTGGAAGATGTTCCCAAACTTCACCGTGAATCTTGGCTTGCGCTACGACCGCGACACCGGGCGTACGGACAGCGATCTGCCCGCGCAGCCCTATCTCGACAACCTGATACCGAGCTGGCCCAACCTCGGAAATCCGATTCCGAACCCGAATCTGAATTTTGCCCCTTCGCTCGGCATCGCGTGGGATCCGTGGAAGAGCGGCAAGACTGTCATTCGCGCAGGAATCGGTTTGTACTACGAGAACGTCATCTGGAACAACGTTCTGTTTGATCGTCCGCTGCGTCTGGTCAACGGAGCGTTCCTGCAGACTCCGACGGTTTGCGACAGCGGCAATCCGCAACCGATACCCGGGGTAAATCTGGCCGCCACAGCAGCTGAGTGCGGTACTTCCGGTACGCCAATTCCGATCGGCGTGGCGGGAAGCGCCATTGCCACGCTGCAACAGCAGTATCAAGCGCTGTCGCCGTTTACGCTGACTAATCCCAATCCCAACTACCTGCAGAACTTCGTCTCGGGAGGCGTCAACTTCCCGCTCGGGCTGTTTGCGCCCGATTACAAAACCCCAAGGTCAACCCAGATCAATGTAGGCATTCAGCACGAGCTGACTCCTGGCGTCGTGCTCAGCGTCGACTACGTTCGCAACGTGACCACGGGCCTGTTGCTAGGAGTGGATCAGAATCACACCGGCGACGTGCGGTACTTCAACAAGGCTAACGCCACTACGGCGATCAACAATACCTTGGCCCTGTGTGGCGTCAGCACCGTTGCTCAAGCTCTCGTCGGGTGCCCTGGGCTTCATCCCGGCGTTGGTGGAGCTCCTCCCGGACCAGTGCAGTTGTCCGACTTCGCCGTTAACGGTCTTGACTCGCAAGGCGACTTAGGCGGAACCTGCGCGACCGGTTGCGCTTTCGGCGGCTTGAACCCGAATGCTCCGGCCATGTCGTTTCTGGTTCCGGCCGGCATCTCCAAGTACAACGCGCTGGACGTGAAGCTGGTTTACCAGAAAAACAATCCGTTCAAGGGACTGCGTTCGGTAAACATGCAGATCGCCTACTCATATTCTTCGTTCGAGAATTCAGGCGGCGGATCGGGCATCAGCGGCACCCTTGGCGGCATTTCCAACAGCGATCAGGACTTCATTGTGCCTTCGCTGGACAACGCAGACCCCAACAAGTACTTCGGTCCCTCCCTGCTGAACCGTCCCAACCAGTTATCGTTCGGAGTAGTCGGAAATCTGCCGTGGAACTTCCAGATGTCGTTTATCGGCCACTTCTATTCACCGCTGTCGATACCGATCGAAGTTCCCGGCAGCGGTCCGGGAGCCATCTTCCAGACAGACTTTACGGGAGACGGCACCACGCAGGACCCGCTGCCCGGGACGGCAAACGGAGCCTTCGGATCGCAGGTGAATGGCGCGACCATCAACAATCTGCTCAACAGCTACAACAACAATTACGGCAACAAACCCACGCCCGCAGGCCAGACGCTGATCCAGAACGGTCTGTTCACTTTGGCTCAGCTACAACAGTTGGGCGCTGTGGCTCCATGTATCCAGGGCGGCAGCATCAACAGTCCGAACTGCAGCCTGCAATTCGCTCCTCCCAACCAGGTCAGCATGGGTAATCTGCGCGACTTCGATCTGAAACTGCAGTGGACGTACAAGCTCGAAGCCTATGCCCACACGATTGCGTTCTCGCCCAGTGCGGGATTCTTCAACTTATTCAACATGGCGAACTTCGACCTGCCGCCGAATGCTCTTACCGGCGGTTTGACGGGAGCGCCAGGTTCGGTCAACGGCACCGTCTCGGCGACCCGCGTCACCAACCGCGTCGGAGCAGGAACTGGCGTCTTCAACCTTGGCGCGCCGCGCGCCATGGAGTTCGGTATGAACATCAGCTTCTAAACCGTAAGGGAATCCGAGGTGATGGAAGGGCGCTCGCGAGGGCGCCCTTTCTTCTTGCTTACGCTGCTTCGGGCGAATCGCGGTGCACGACCTTCACGTTGTATCCCGCCTTGGCAAGCTGCTTCTTCACGTCTTCGGCGATCATCACCGAGCGATGCTTGCCGCCGGTGCAGCCAAACGCGATTGTCAGGTAGCTCTTGCCCTCTTCGATGTAGTGCGGGATCAGGTACACCAGCAGATCGGAGATGCGGCGGATGAATTCCTTCGTCTGGGGAAACGAGCGTATGTATTTCGCAACCGCCGGGTGGCGTCCGGTGAAGGGTCGATACTTGGGAATGAAATGCGGGTTGGGCAGGAAGCGCACATCGAAGACCAGGTCGGCGTCCTCGGGCACGCCTTCGCGATAGCCGAAGCTCACGCACGAGATCAGGATGTTCTTGTCGATCTTGCCGCGCGAGAATCGTTCAGTTAATAAACTTCGCAACTCATGAACATTGAACTTGGTGGTGTCGACCACGAGATCGGCGAGAGCCTTGACCGGCTGCAGTCGCCTGCGCTCGGAGGCCAGCGATGCCTTCACCGACGCGTTGCGTCCCAAGGGATGCGGACGGCGGGTCTCGCTGTAGCGCCGCAGCAGCGCGTCTTCGTCGGCTTCGAGGAAGAGCATCGAAGTCTTCATCAGCCGGCGCAACGACGCCAGCGTCTGCGGCAGCTTGTCCAGGCGCGCGCCTTCGCGGATGTCGACCACTAATGCCGCGCGCTGAATCTCCATGGTGTCGAGCACCAACTCAGCGAAGTTAGCCATCAGCCCGACGGGCAGATTGTCGACGCAGTAGTAGCCGAGGTCCTCGAAGGTCTTCAGCGCCGAGGCCTTGCCCGCGCCGCTCATGCCTGAGATGATCACCAGCTCATGCTGCTCGTGAGCGCGGCCGGGGGCGCTCTTAGGTTCAGCGGAAGATTGCACAGCTTTGCGGCGGACGCGTTTAGCGGATTTCGCGAGTGGCATGGCCTGTCGTACCTTTGCGGCGAGACTAACAGAGTTCAGCTTCAGCCGAAAGCAAGGTTCATGAATTGGATGTCACCGGTGTGGTTCCGGGCTCGGGGAGCAACTAGCAACTGGCAACTTGCAAGAAGGACCGCTACAGCCACTATGACCTTCCTACACGACGCCTTACCCTTTCGCCACGAACCGCGAGGAGAATGGGCACCCGACCGTAAGCGACCATCTGCGACAGGTTAACCAGAATCACAGGGATCCCGCACTGGCAGCCGTCCACTAATTGCTAGCTGCCAGTTGCCAGTTTCCGCATTCTGGCGTACAAGCGGGCTATGAGGGCTTGCGGAAGGATTGTCGGTGCGGCGCTGGTTTTTCTGGCAACGTTTGCGGTTGCGCAGAAGCCGGAGTTCGCCTGGGACTGGCGCAACCAGGAGGTGATTGGGCGCGAGGACGCGAGCGTGGGTAACACCTCGAAGCTGACCGAACCCGAGCGCACCTCGCTGATCGATGCCATCGTGTTGCGGTTGCAAAAGCCAATGGGCGATGCCGGCTACGATGACGACCGCATCCGCGAGATCGCAACCACCACGCGCATTCGGTTTATCGACGTGGGCGCGGGCCAGCCGCTGATCTTCACTACCTCGATCGGACTGGAGGGCGGCTGCGACGCGCTGGGCAACTGTCCGCTGTGGGTCTTCCGCCACACCGACGATGGATTTCTGTCGCTGCTAAACACCATCGCCGCCAGCTACACCCCTAAACGAGACGAAGGCGGGTTCGAGGTGGTCTTCCTGCATCACCTTTCGGCGAAGGAGAGCGGGCTCGCGGTATATCGCCTGGCCGACGACAAGCTGCAGGGAACCGGATGCTATACCGCGCTGTGGCCGAAGCCGAGCAATGATCCGACTCAGGTTTCCGATCCCAAGATAGAGCCGTGCAAGCAGTCGCCACTGCTGGAGTCGGCGCATCCGGTGCAGCCGGAAGCGCCTCAGCCGCAAATGCCCGCTGCGGCAGAGCCAGTGCCGACGCAACCCGCCGCGGAAAAGCCGGAAGCACAGCCCACGCCGGACACCATGGAACCAAAGGAGCAAGCATCACCGTCGGAGCAGCCAGCGGCGCAGCCGAAGCAGGACACCAGCGAGCAGGCGCCACCGGCTACGGAAAATCCGAAGGCGGATCAGCCTCAGAGGCAACCACAACAGCAATCTCTGCCTGATCAGCCGGCACCTGGTGCGAAACAGGTTGTTCCGAAAGCTGATGAGGCGCAGCCGCCAGCGGAACAACCAGCGCCCGACGCCAAGCAGGGTGCTCCGAAGCCGGATCAGGCTCCGCCGCAGCAAACTCCGGATGCGGGTCAGCAAGCTCCGGATGACAAGCAGGCGCAGCCTCCGAAGCCGGATCAGCCTGCCCAGGAAGCACCGCCAGCAAACCCGGAGGCACCGCCGCAAGCTTCTCCGCAGGAGCCGGCACCTGCTCCAGACTCGAAGCCAGCACCTCCGTCCTCATCGCCGGATCAAGCGCAGCCCAATCCCAATCGCTGATCTCTGTAGATCGCCGGGAACCTTACTGGCGTACTAGCGGTCCTTCGACTCTGTAGCGCTGACGGCGAGTGCTTCTGCGCTCAGCACGACTCTTGTGCTGATCCTCGACGGCGAAAGGGTACCCGCATGACCCGGATGGGTCCGGATGACTCGGTTTTGGGAGGAGCGATCGAGTCCAAAATAGTGCCCTTATATTTGTGCAAATTCTCGATTTGGGAAGAACTTGTCAAGACCCACTTAGATGCCAAAAGTCTCTTAATATGTTGAATGTAATGGTAATATAGCTACGCCAAAATATGCCAAATGCACCCCTTAATGTGCTATACTCTTCATTGAGAGTCAGGGAATGGATCGATGTGTCTCCTTCCTGGCTCTTTTTGTCGTTTGGGCGACCCACTCTCTGCACGAAGATCAAGCAGGCTTACCTGAAAGCACGGGTGGCGGCTCGCTTCAGCTAGATTCTGGATGGAGACACCCTGACTTGTCTCTGCTCTAACCCGGGTCGCATTGCGTCATGCTCGCGATATCAAATCTGCTGCAGCTTCCCCAGAGCCATTTTGTTCTGAACGTGTTAGTCGCCGGTTCCTCGCAGCAGCGCTCCCGCAAAGTTGTAGACACCGACGTCACAATCGACACTTTGGACTCGGTATTGCGAGTAAAATTGCAGCATCGGATGGCGCCGTCGTCTTGAGCTGGGTACAGGTACTGAATTCATGCCACTAATCGGAAGTTTTGCGCTCTTGCTGGCGCTCACGCTGGCAGGTTATTCGTTCGTCGCGGGCGCTCTCGCCTTGTACCGCAAGGACGATCGCCTGGGCGAGACCGCTCGCCGCGCCGGCATTGCCTGTTGGGCAGCCGTCACCATCGGCGGACTGGCGCTGGTCATGGCTGCCGTCGGCAATGACTTCTCGGTCGCCTACATCCTGCACCACAGCAATCGCGACCTGCCCATTGCTTATAAGTTTGCCGCGCTGTGGTCCGGCCAGGAAGGGTCGCTGCTGTTCTGGGCGTGGCTGCTGTCGAGCTACGCGCTGGTGTTGCGGATGCGTTACAAGGTGGATCCGCAACTGTTTGCCTATGCTTCGGCGATCATCGCGGCCGTGCAGGTTTTCTTCCTGCTGCTGGTGAACTTCGCGGCCAACCCGTTCGGCTTGGTAAGCGGAACGATTCCCGCCGATGGCAACGGCCTGAATCCGCTATTGCAGTATCCCGAGATGGTAATTCATCCGCCGATGCTTTATCTCGGCTATGTCGGCGTGACTATTCCGTTCGCCTTCGCGCTGGGCGCGCTGATCATGAAGTATCCCGGCGAGAAGTGGATCCACATCACGCGCCGCTGGACCATGGTGGCGTGGCTGTTCCTGACGTGCGGCATCTTCCTGGGGTCGCACTGGGCGTACGAAGTTCTGGGCTGGGGCGGCTACTGGGGATGGGACGCGGTTGAAAACGCTTCACTGCTGCCCTGGCTCACGATGACCGCATTTCTGCATTCGGTGATGATGCAGGAGAAGCGCGGCATGATGAAGATGTGGAACATGTGGCTGATCTTCACCACGTTCCTGCTGGCCATCTTCGGAACGTTCCTGACGCGCAGCGGCGTGGTGAGTTCGGTGCACGCCTTTGCGCAGTCAAGTATTGGAACGTGGTTCGTGTGGTTCCTGGCGATCGCGTTTGCGACTTGCGTGTACTTTTTCGTTCTCCACCGCGAGACGCTGAAGAGCGAGCATCGCCTGGAGTCGCTGATCTCGCGCGAGTCGAGCTTCCTGTTCAACAACCTGGTGCTGCTGGTCTCGTGCTTCGCGGTGCTGTGGGGCACGCTGTTTCCGGTACTGTCGGAGTGGGTGACAGGATCGAAGGTCACCGTTGGGCCGCCGTTCTTCAATCGCGTGAACGTGCCCATCGGAATTTTCCTGGTGCTGCTGACCGGCATCGGCCCGCTCCTGGCGTGGCGTCAGACTTCGCTCGATCGCGTCAAACGCAATTTTGTGTGGCCGACAGCGATCGCGGTGCTCACCATCGCGGTGCTGCTGATTGGCGGCATGAAGCCCTGGGAAGACTCGGCGTACTTCTACTCGCTGATGGCGATTGCGCTGTCGATGTTCGTGATCGCTACGGTTACCGGTGAGTTCTGGCGAGGCGGGCGCGTGATCGCGCGGCAGAACGGCGTGAATATTCTGCAGGGCATGGTGGTTATCACCCGGCGCAACACGCGCCGCTACGGCGGATACCTGATTCACATCGGCGTAGTGCTGGTGGTCATCGGCTTCGCCGGCCTGCCCTTCAATGTCGACAAAGAGCAGGAGATGGGCTTCGGCGACAAGATGCAGATCGGACACTACACGCTGATCTGCAAGTCATACACCCAGGACAGCAAGCCGAACTACGACAGCGAATGGGCTGTGCTCGACGTCTACAAGAACGGCAAGTATCTTGGGCAGATGTTCCCGGAGCGGCGCTTCTACACGGCCAGCCAGCAAACGTCGACGATTGTGGCCAACCGCTCGCGTCCAAGTGAAGATCTATACCTGGTGTATACGGGGCGCAATCCCGACACCGGGAAGCCGATCATCAAGGCGCACGTGAATCCGCTGGTGCTGTGGATCTGGATCGGCGTGCACGTGATACTGATTGGCACGATCATTGCGCTGATCCCGAACATGAAGCCGCAACGCGGATCTCCGGTGAAGGACCGAGATCGCGCGCTGGAGGAAGCGGAGCATCGCGGAGCTGTGGGAGTGGGTGGAGATTGAGCCGCGTGGCGGCGACAGGATCGCCAGTGCTTCATCGACGGGTGAAGTTGGTTTAGGGTCAGAGTCCCTTCAGGGACGACGGAACACTCCGAGAGACGGCGAATTTGGCTATAGGGGTCCTTCGACTCCGGATCGCGGAAAGCGCGATCCTGCGCTCAGGATGACACGTCGGAGTGAGGGATGATGCGGTTGGTGGTTGGGAAATCATTTTGAAACTGAGAACTCGTAATTTGAAACTTCGCACTTCAAAACTTCGCATCGCGCAGGTCGCCGCAATTGCCGTGCTGGCGCTGGCGTTCCTGGGCGCCGACACCGACGCTCGCTTCAATTCCATGGGCCATCAGCTGATGTGCATGTGCAGTTGCAATCAGGTGCTACTGGAATGCAATCACGTCGGCTGCACGTTCTCGAGCCGCATGCGCGACGAGTTGTCGGCCGGGATTGCGCGCGGCGACAACAATTCGCTCATCCTGCAAAGTTTTGTGCAGAAATACGGCAATGTCGTACTGGCCGCGCCCACGACTACTGGGTTCAACCGCATCGCCTGGATCATGCCGTTCGCGGTGTTCGGGCTGGCGGTATTCATGACGGTTTGGCTGGTGCGCCTGTGGAAGTCGCGCACGGTGGCGCAACCGGTGGCGCATCCCAAGATGGCTGTTGAGCAGCTCGACGAGCTGCGCAAGAAGGCTCGGCAGGAGACGGAATTTTAATGCACTTTTTAATCGCAATGGCATTTACTCAGGAAACTGCTTTCGCGCTGTTTGGCTGCGCGCTGTTCGCGGCGGCGCTGTTCGTTTATGTGTTCTACGAGTCCGGTGACGTCGACGCCGGCGAGGAAAAAACTCGCCTGATGTATCTACTGGAGCGCAAGGAAGCTACGTACGAGAATTTGCGCGATCTGAACTTCGAATACAAGGCGGGCAAGCTGAGCGAGCAGGACTATGCGGTTCAGCGTGCTTCGCTGGAAGATGAAGCGGCAGCGATCCTGGCCGAGATGGAGTCGATCGAGAAGGCTCGCGCCACGGTGCGCAAGGGGACTCGGCGTCCGGGCATGGGGCCGGATGGGAGTCGAGCGTGAGAGTTCAACCGCTGCCCGCGTCGAGTCACACAAGCCCCGAGGTCGCAGGCAGTTGGAGCACCGCTTCAGCGGTGCATACGAGGGAGATGAAAAACGGATCGGCTTCAGCCGCAGGGGCTAAGGCTCTCCTACATCGCTTGATACATTCCTGCACGCCCGAAGGCGTGTTCTACCCAGTCCTGTTGCTTTGTCTTTTGTGCACCGCCACTTTCGCCGCTGCGCAGAGCATCACCGGGACCGTGACTAACGGCACCACGGGCAAACCTGCCGCGGGCGATCAGGTCGAACTGCTCTCGCTATCTCAGGGCATGCAGGTGATCGGCAATGCGAAGACGGATGCGCAGGGACGCTTCTCATTTCCTGCGCCGAGTGATGCCGGACAGGTGCCCCACATGGTGCGCGTCACGCATGAGGGCGTCAGCTACTTTCCGGAGAGCGGGCCACTGATGCCGGGCAGCACGACGGCGGATCTCACTGTCTATGACTCGGCGAAGAAGGTCGATGGGCTGAGCCAGACGGTCGAGGTCTATCGCTTCCAGAGCGGCGGCAAGCAGCTCGATGGCGTGACCCTTTACGCAGTCACCAACAAGTCGCAGCCACCGCGCACCGAAGCAAATGACAAGGGCACATTCGAAGTTGTGCTTCCGGCAGGCGCGGAGATCGAGACCGCGCAGGCCCGCGCTCCCGGGGGCCAACCGATCGCGACCGAAACGACTCCCGGTTCGGAGAAGGGTCATTACTTCCTGACCTATCCGCTGCGGCCGGGCGAGACGCAATTCCAGATCTCCTTTCATATGCCGTACAGCGGAGACGCCAGCATCACGCCCAAGCCTTTGCGCGATGTGCAGCACTTCGTGGTGATGACGCCGAAGAGCATGAGCTTTGAAGCGAAGAACGCGCAGAGCTTTCAGCAGATGCAGGACGCACAGGCGACCATCATGGTGGCTACAAATGTGAAGGCCGGCCAGGATCTGAGCTTCCGGGTGGGCGGGACGGGTGATTTTCCCGCGGAGACGGCGCAAGGAGGCCAAGGCGGTCAGGCTCCCGATGCGAGTGGCGGAGCGATGGGCGGCGGCGGATCGCAAGCGGCGGCGAATGACAATCGTCCCGGAGGCGGCCTGGGCGCGCCGATCGATGCTCCTGATCCTCTGCACGAGTACCGGGTATACATACTGGGTGCCTTTGCTTTGGTGCTGGTGATGGGTGGAGCGTACATCGTGTCGCGATCGAATCGTCCGCAGCCGGCGATGGCCGCGGGCGGCCGAACCAGCGGCGGCGAGGTCGTCTCTCCGGAGGCTGCTGCTGCCTTTGCCGACTTTGTCGAGCCCACGGCGCCGGCGCGTGATCGCAACGCGCTGCTGCTGGAGGCGATGAAGGAAGAGCTCTTCCAGTTGGAGATCGATCGTCAGCAGGGAAAGATCACGCCTGAGGAATACAGCAAGGCCAAAGCCGCGCTGGACGAAACCATCAAGCGGGCTCTGGCGAGAGGGAAGAGCAGCTAGGCGGGACCCCCTGCCATTTGCCCAGGCTCCCCCTCTCCCGATTGCGGCCCCAACCTAGGCAATGCCTTTCGCGTTCAGGAAATCGCTGTACTGTTTGTCCATGCCGACGATGTGCTTCTTCAGCCAATCGGTGAGGAAGTCGAGCGCGTCGATAGTGAGGCCCAGGCTGCCCGCCTTATACTTCGCTGACAGTTCTTCGATCTTCTCAGTGAAGCGGCGATGCTGGTCAATCTGCGCCTGCAACTGAGGATAGCCGGCGCTCCGCATGACCGCTTCTTCTCCCGCGAAATGCTTTTCGGTGTAGTGCAACAGCTCCTTGAGCACGTTCTGTAGAACTTCCTGCCCGCGGCGAGCCATCATCCCGTCATGGAGGGAATTGATAATGCGGAACAACTCCTGGTGATCGTCGTCGAAGCGCTTGACCTTCACGCTATAGGTGGAATCCCACTTGAACTGAGGCATGTCGATATCTCCCGCTAATCTCATCGGCGGCGGCGGGGATCTACTTTAAGGTGTGTTCGACCCAAGACGAGCTTCACCACAGAGGCACGGGGAAGATGCTGAATTCTTAGTTTCGTGACCAGCTTCTGTGCCTTTGCCAACTTCTGCTTGTAGGACGGCATCTTTCACCGCAGGTGTTTGATTGGGGCGCGGGCGTACAATCATCTGCGCCGCCGTCGGGCGCTTATCCCGAACGCATTCTTCACATTGAGGTCTCATCATGCCGCTCTGGGAACAGGGAACGCGCGCTCTTGCCCGCAGGATGCCGAAAGTTATCACTCCGACCACGCATGCGGCCGCGGATTACGCCGTTGCTGGGATCTTCTTTCTGGGCGCCGCCTGGCTTTGGAGACGGAATCGGCGCGCGGCCGTGGGCTCGCTGTTGTGCGGCGGCGCGAAAGTTGCCAACGCCCTGCTTACGGACTATCCGGGAGGGGCTGTTGGCGCGATCAGCTACAGTACCCACGGCAACCTCGATGCGAGCATTGCCGGCATTACGGCGTCCACGCCAATGCTGATGGGCTTTTCGAGTCAGCCGGAAGCCCGGTTATTCAGTATCCAAGCGCTAGCGGAGACGGTGATCTCCGGGATGACAGATTACGGATATTACGAGGGTGAAGAATAGCTGCCAGCAACTAGCAACTGGCTACAGAAACTGAACGGTGTCATCCTGAGCGCAGCGGGGCTGTTGTTGGCGCTGCGGAGTTGAAGGACCCCTAGAGATATTCTCCTTCAGTATTGATAGCCCCGCACTCGCAGCGTCCGCCCCACGCCTCGCGCTACAATGACAACAATGCCGGGAACTCCGTTACGTACGGCCTGGGAAGCGCGTCGCGGCGAATTTCTGATCACCACCGACCCGGCGCGTCTGGACCTTGATGCGGTTTACGGCTATCTCTCGCGTGCGTATTGGTGTGAGGGTATTCCGCGGCAGACGGTCGAGCGCGCGATGCGACAGTCGCTCTGCTTTAGTCTGTTTGAGGGCGAGCGCCAGATCGGGCTCGTCCGCGTCGTGACCGACTGCACGACCTTTGCCTATCTCTGCGATGTGTATGTATTGGAGTCGCACCAGGGACGCGGCCTGGGGACGTGGATGATGCAATGCGTCGTCGATCACCCCGAGTTGCAGGGGTTGCGACGCTGGCATCTGACGACCCGCGATGCTCACGCGCTCTACCACAAAGTGGGATTTGTTCCCTTGAGCAAGCCGGAACGGCACATGGAGCTGTTCATCCCCGACATATATAAGGTTCAAACTTCAGATGAGGGACGGAATCATGAATAACAATCCGATGGAGCGTCCGCTGGCGGAAGCCGATCCTGATATCGCGCAGGCAATCGAGGCCGAGGAGCGACGCCAGCATGAAGGGCTGGAGCTGATTGCGTCGGAGAATTTTGTGAGCGAAGCCGTACTCGAGGCGGCAGGCTCGGTTTTCACCAACAAGTACGCGGAGGGCTATCCGGGCAAGCGCTATTACGGCGGATGCGAGTTCGCCGACGTGGTCGAGAACCTGGCGCGCGACCGCGCCAAGCAGCTCTTTGGCGCAGAACATGCCAACGTTCAGCCGCACTCCGGCTCGACTGCGAACATGGCGGCGTATGCGGCGATCATCAAGCCGGGCGACACGATCCTCGGGTTGAACCTGGCGCACGGCGGACACCTCACGCACGGGCATCCGCTGAACTTTTCGGGCAAGACCTACAAGATCGTTCCCTACGGAGTGACCAAAGAGACCGAGACCATCGACTACGACGAACTCGAGCGGATCGCCGAGCGCGAGCGGCCGCAGCTCATCGTCGGCGGCGGCAGCGCGTATCCTCGCATCATCAACTTCGCGCGTATGCGGCAGATCGCCGACAAGGTTGGCGCGCTGTACCTGGTCGACATGGCGCACTTCGCCGGACTGGTGGCCGGCGGCGCGCATCCTTCGCCGGTGCCGCATGCGCAGGTGGTCACCACGACCACGCACAAGACGCTACGCGGACCGCGTGCGGGCATGATTCTGTGCAAATCGGACTACGCTGCCGCCGTCGACAAAGTTGTTTTCCCCGGCATGCAGGGCGGGCCGCTGGTACACATCATCGCAGCGAAGGCGGTGTGCTTCCGCGAGGCGATGCAGCCGACCTTTAAAGACTATGCGCAGCAGGTCGTTGCCAACGCCAAGGTGCTGGCGCAAACACTCACCGACCAGGGCTTTCATATCACCTCCGGCGGTACAGACACACACCTGATGCTAGTGAATGTCTTCGCCAAGGGCATGCTGGGCTCCGAGGCTGAGAACGCGTTGCACGAGGCCGGCATCACGGTGAACAAGAACGCGATTCCGTTCGATACCAATCCGCCAATGAAGCCGAGCGGCATCCGCATTGGCACTCCGGCGCTGACGACGCGCGGTATGAAGGAAAACGAGATGCGGCAGGTGGGTAAGTGGATCTCCGAAGTACTGCACAACCGGGAGGACAAAGCGGTGCTGGCACGGATCAAGCGCGAGGTGCTGGGGCTGGCGGAGGCGTTCCCGCTTTACGCAAGCCGCCGGGCCAGGCACGCAGAGGCGGTTAAGGCCTAGTTTTCTCTCCGATACAATACGGGTGTCATCCTGAGCGCAGGATCGCGTTTGTTGCGATCCGGAGTCGAAGGACCGCTTTAGCCGCGAGCACGCTTTCTCGCGATCAAGTTCTCAACCGCATTTGGTCCCACTCGCGACTCAGATCTTTCCATTGCGGATTCTCTTTCTCGATCAACGCTATTTTTTTCTCGCGGCGCCAGCCCTGTAATTGTTTCTCACGAGCTATCGCATCGGTGACCTGCTCGTAAATTTCGTAATACAGCAACCGAGTCACGTCGTATTTCGCGGTGAAGCCGATAAACGTGTGCTTCTGGTGTTGGCGGACTCGAGCAACAAGGTCATTCGTAATCCCGATATACAAGGTGCCGGAGATGCTCCCGAGGATGTAAACGATGTAGTGGCGCTGGCGGCTGCGGGTCATGGGAAAATTTGGGGCGCTATAGGGGTCCTTCGACTCCGGATCGCAGCAAACGCGATCCTGCGCTCAGGATGACACCTTGCCGTGGACAGGACGGTGATCAGTGACCTATTTGCTCGTGACTTGGAGGTATCGGCCCATTCGACTCTGCGGCGCGAAGGCAGCAGACTGCCTACGCTCAAGACGACGTCTTCTTCGGCAGTTTGACGTCGGCGATAAACAACGCTTTGTTGTGGCCTCATACTTCTAGCTCTAGCTTGTTACACTAGCCTTTGCGCGTTGCTATCGACATTCGCCGCATTACCGAGTTCGGCGTGGGGACCTATACCCGCAACGCCATTCGCACGCTTGCGCGGCTGGATCACGACAACGAATACTTCCTTATCGGCATTCCTGACAACCTCGGGCCGCGGGGCAAGATTGGCGACATTGGTCGTTTGCCGGCGAACTTCGTCACCGTACCCGCCCAGCCCAATGAGTTCTCGGTCGCCAGCTATCTCGAACTGCATCGCATCCTGAAGGACAATCGCTGCGACCTGCTGCATGTGCCGCACCTGTTCTGGAAGCCGCAGGGCATCCCGTGTCCGTATGTCGTCACCGTGCACGATCTGCTGGACCACATGTATCGCGTCAATAGCCAGTCGTCGTTGAAACGTTCGCTGCATTTCCAGTTCACCAAGCGCGTGCTGCAGCACGCGGCACGCATCTTTGCCGTCTCGAATTTCTCCAAAGCCGACACTGTGCGACTCTTCAATGTCGCTCCACAAAAGGTCGAGGTCATCTACAACGCGATCGACGACCGTTTCCGCCAGGGTCACGCCAGTGAAGCCGAACGTGAGTTCATCGCCGAGCGCTACCAGGTGAACTGTCCGTTCCTGCTCTACGCCGGACGCATCAGCCCGCACAAAAATGTCGTGCGCATCATCGAGGCGTTCGCGGCGTTGAAGAACGAGTTAAACAAGGAAGGCCTCTACGAAGACTTGAAGCTCATTATCATCGGCGATGAAGTCTCGCGGCATCCCGATCTCAGGCGTGCCTGCATCAAGGGCGCCGTACAGAACGACGTGCGCTTCCTCGGCTTCGTGCCCATCGACGTTCTGCGCATCTTCTATGACCAGGCGAAGATATTTGTCTTTCCGTCGCTCTACGAGGGCTTCGGTCTACCGCCGTTGGAGGCGATGGCGCACGCTACGCCGGTCGTCACCAGCAACACGTCGTCAGTTCCGGAGGTGGTTGGCAACGCCGCTGTCATGGTGAATCCCGAGAACGTTTTCGAGATCATGAAAGCGCTGCATCGCGTGCTCATCGACCCGGCCCTGCGAGAGAAGCTGAAGACGCGCGGATTGGAGCAGGCAAGCAAGTTTTCGTGGGATGCCAGCGTGTGCCGGATGCTGGAAATCTACAAAGAAGTTGCCCACGCTCCCACATCCGTAACCGTAAGGGCTGAACAAATCTAGCGGTCCTTCGACTCCGCAGCGCCATAGCGGGCACCGCTATGCTCAGGATGACACCCTTGTCATTTTCCACCTGGCATTTCGCTGTTATCTCCGGACTTATCCACGGCTAAATCTAAGGCGCAAGATTTTCCTGCCATCGAGTCATTTCGGAAAGGCCGAACCTCCGCGCCGCGGGGCGACTCGCTGGCAAATCGTTTCTTGTGAAAGAAGCGATCTTCGGACATCAGTTGGTCTCTGGCGTGCTTCTAAAAAAACAGCCGCGGGTTTTAACCTTCGGGCCGAGTCAAGCGATGCAACTGGTATCTCCCATAACGCGGCTAGTCGTACTCGCAATCAGCACTCTCGCGGCGTGGCCGCTGCTCTGCTGGTCGCAGACGGCAAACCTTCGGCTTGATCAGATTCTTGCCCAAATGCAGCAGGCCAGGGCGGCGGAACACGATCGCAGCATCGCTTATACGGTTACTCGCGAATATCAGCTGCTGGCGCAGGGGTCGAACAAGGCGAACTCGAGTGTGGTCGCGCAGGTCAGCTTCGTGCCTCCCACGCAAAAGGATTACACCATTATTAAAGCTGAGGGCAGCGATCGCGGTACCGGGATCGTACGCAAGGTTCTGGATCATGAAACCAGCATGGCTACGCACAGCGATGGGCATGAACTTACCCCGGCGAACTATGACTTTGCGTTGCTCGGGCGAGAGACCATCGACGGCCACGATTGCTACGTTCTCAGTATCTCGCCAAAGCGTGAGGCGGTAGAGTTGGTACGCGGTAAAGCCTGGGTGGATGCGAGCAGCTTCAACATTCGACGCATTGCAGGGGAAACCGCCAAGAATCCCTCGTTCTGGATCAAGAACCTGAATGTCACTCTGAATTACGGCGAGGTAAACGGGGTTTGGGTGCAGACCTCGACCCAAGCCGTTGCCGACGTTCGAGTGGCCGGACCGCATGTTTTGACCTCCCGCGAACTCGACGTGCAGAGGGCGACTTATAGCGCGAAGGCTCAGGCGCCAAGCATGATACGCTCCCAGCGCTCGCGACACGACGTAGCCAACGCCGCCACCTGGGTGGCGCGGTAACGGCGTCAAACGGCCTTTGGCTTTATCTTCCTTCAGGGTTGGACTTCCCGCGCAGCAACACATTCGACACGAACTCGGGCCATTTGCAGAATTGGCCAACAGAGGTCACAGAGAACGCAGGGCTAAAGCCCCTTTCGTTTTGTGTGCGAGTTGGCACGACGTGCCATGTCACAAATCAATATCTCGAAAGAAGATGGCATCGAAGAGGACAGAATCACGGGCGAGAAGCGAAGGAAGAGTGCAAGGCGAGAAGCGAAAATTTAGCTGCCGGGCCTGTAAGCCGAATTCTCCGTAGGTTGCTGATAACACGTAACTTACTTATTCTTAACAGGCGGCTTTGACATCATGGTGTACACTTTGTCCACTTTGTTCGACTTCATGTCAAGCATATGGCAAGGTCAGGCAGCGAGCGAGGATGCGGGTTCCTCTTCCGCAACCTCACCAGTGCCAAGATCGACGAATCCAACGTGGAGGTACCGCCGGCCCACACCAATGACGGTGGCGTCCGAGGGGTAGAATTCCGGGGCTCGGCAAACTTTGTGTCCGCGCCATAGCGCATGAAGACGAGGTGTAGAAAGTTCTTATGAGCAGGGTCCTGGTTTTGGTACACCGCCCATACCCAACAAGTAGACGTGGGACGGGCCCGGGAGAACCTGCCCGGGTTAACCACCGGGGCCGCATGTCCGAACGAGCGGCCAGAGCGCCGCGAAAGACGCTGGAGTACTGGCCGATAGCAAGCACCTTCTATGTGTGTAGCGCCTCAGGCGGGCGCAGCAAACCGCTGATCAAGATGAGCAAGGCTGCGATCCGCATCGGCTGCAGTCGGATCGACAGGGCAGCGTGGCTCGAGCTCAGCAAGCGATGGGAAGCCTCCGCTGACGGGCGACTGCTATACCTGCGGCGCGCCTGTCGGATCGCACATGCTGCACTGCAAGTACTGCCCGCCACTGGTTCAGACCGAACCGGACGGATCGCCAAGCGCTGGGCTGAGCAGGACGACGAGCCCAGGACGTTATCCGAACGGTGGGGCTTACACGATGATTCAGGACGCTCCGACGACAATGACAGTCGTTGGTGTAGGCAGCAAGGCAAGTTCCGGCGTGAAAGCCACATCTGGCATCAAAATTCAGTGAAGCACGAACCAGTGGAAAGATTCAAAGAGCAGAACAATGAACGCGACGATTCCGAAACCGATTGCAAGGTCTCGACCTGTGTCGTTGCGGCGGTTGTCATTACTAGCCTCCCATTCGTAATTCCAGGCATTAACCACAGGGCGACAAGCAGGCGGCGAGGAACAGCAACCCAATCGTGGGCAGTATCCACTTCATTTCCACCATCCCTTGTACCCGATTAGACACAGCGCAGGGCCGGGAATAGCCCACATACAGAACGCGAACACCGCAGCAACCCGGCTCACATGCCAGTCCATCCGCAAATACAAATACCCGCCAGCTAAACAGAACAGATCAATTGCAGCTAACGCCAGTCTCTTCTCCATCGCCTGTAGTCTCCCACTCCTCGCTCTCGCTGTAAAGCCAAGAATTCCATTTTCCGGACAACAGCGTCCTCCCAGATTTGAAGGTCCTCATGAAGAAAGTACTATTCGCTCTCCTATTAACACTGCCTGCGATCGCCCAGACCAGCACTGCGACTGGGTGCAAGTCGTTCCCACTCATGGGGAATTGGCAGTCCAGCGTAGTTTACCCGGCCTGTGTGGTCGTGCGTCTGGCGCCGTGCTCGTACGTCGCGCGAGTTGCGACCTCGACACAACCACCGTCGACTGCGTGGCAGATATTTCCAGGTGCGATAGCGCACCGGGGCCTGCCGGTCCACAAGGCCCACAGGTCTTATAGGCGCGACCGGGCCGACCGGCCCACGAGGTGATGCTGGTCCTCAAGGAGTGGCGGGACCACAGGGGATTCAGGGCGCTACCGGCGCTCAAGGACCGCAGGGTGTAGCGGGTCCAATGGGTCCACAAGGCCCACAGGTCTCCCCGAAACTCAGCTTTCATTTGTCCACAGCAATCTGACGGCAGTTACGCCTGCACGCTGAATGGATCCGTCACAACTACCGTTCGGTGGCCACGCTCGGCAATAACGGCACGATCTCGATCGGCAGGGGGCCGTCCTCTCCATCACGAACAACAAGTTCACTTGCACGCTGGTCGGGGGCGGACGCTGCTAATGAAACGCATTCTGCTTCTCCTAGCTTTCGTTGCTGCGCTTTCAACAGGCGCTTTTGCTACGCAAGGGTTCCCGTACGGATCTGGACAGAACGGGTACCTCGGCCACGTTTATCAAGTTGGCCAGCCGGCGGGACCAAACAATGGAACCTATTTCGTTTGTAACGCTCGAGCTGGGTTTCGCAGGGAAGCAACCTTCCTGCCTTTTGTCTCCGCGATGATGCGCCAGGTCCCGCCGCTCCTGCTCGCGCTGCAGATACTTGCGCGCATTTGTAAGTTTTAATTCAGCCCTCATTGTGTCCGATATCGGAAGTTTCCACCAGTTCATATTTGATAGGAGTTCCCAACAGGCTTTTTGCCCAAATTATTTTCGTGTCAAGCGTGCGTCAAGTGAAAATCTTAGAAAGCGCAAGTTATTGAAGTAGCGGCGTTTTAGCTGCCGGGCCTGTAAGCCGAATTCTGTATGCCGCTCTTTGCTCCCACTCGCACATTTGTAGGAACAAAGAGCGGCATGACGATCATTCCTCTGGGCCGCGCATTGCTGTGCGGCTCTAGCGACCTACCCGGAAGTTGTGACGCACCGAGCCGGCACGTACGCGCGCCGAAGCGCGCGACTCCTCCCCTATTTGGTCTTGCTCCGTGTGGGGTTTGCCCTGCCACCGCCATTACTGGCGGCGCGGTGCGCTCTTACCGCACCTTTTCACCCTTACCGCCCGCGACCGAAGCCGCGCGCGGCGGTATATTTTCTGTGGCACTTTCCGTAAACGGCCCTTGACGGCCGCCCCCCGGACGTTATCCGGCACACCGCTCTGTGGAGTTCGGACTTTCCTCTGCGAGCTTGCGCCCACAGCGACCGTCCGGCCCAGCAGCTAACTTAGTCATTATAACGGTTGGCTACGCGCTCTCCTTCAGCAGCAACTGTTCGGCCGGGGAGAACACGTACGCGCGGATCATCGTGGTGCTCAGCAGCGACGTCAGCCCCGATGACGCCAGGATCATCGCGATCACTACGAACTGATAGATCGCCGCGTACAGAGGATCGACGCCTGAGATGAGCATGCCGGTCATCAGCCCTGGAATCCAGACGATGCCGAGCGAACGCAGGTTGTCGATGGCCGGGATGAGCGAGGAGTGAATGCTCGCCTCAGTGTAGCTGGCGATGGTTTTCTCCGGCGCTGCGCCCAGAGCCAGCGCGGTTTCAATCTCGCCTGCGTGCGCCAGCACCTCGGAGCGGAAGCGGTTCAACGCAAGTCCGTTGGTGTTCATCGCGTTGGCGATGATCATGCTCCCTACGGGAATGAGCGACGTGATGGTGGTGTCGATCACGCCCGCCCAGGTCATTACCGCAGTGACCAGTCCTGCGCCAGCGGCGATGGAGTACGTCGAAACCTTCTGTGCCCCGGGGACGTTCTTGGCGCGTTTGGCCGAGATCGATCCGGCGGCGATGATCATGCCCGCCAGCAGGAAGACGCTGGACCAGCGCGGCGCCTTGAGCAACAGCACCAGCAACGAGCCCATGATGACGATCTGCACGATGCCGCGAACCAGCGCGATGGCGGCGTCGCTTTCGAGATGGATGTTGCGGCGGCGCGCGAGGAAGACGACCAGCAACGCCAGCACTGCCGCGATGGCTGCCTGCGCGAGGCCGAGCGCCACCTGTGAATGGAAGAGCGATTTAAGCACTCAAGACCTCCTCCGGTGTTCCGACCCGCACCATCTTGCCCGCCTCCATGAACGCTACGCGATGGCACAGGCGGCGCGCCTGGTCCCGGTCGTGGGTTACCAGCACGAAGGTCAGGCAATTCTCGTTAACCAGCTTGCGGACCAGTTCCTCGATGCCGGTCTTGGCCTGTTCATCGAGCGCGGATGTGGGCTCATCGAGCAGAAGGATCTCGGGGCGGTTTGCCAGCGAGCGAGCCAGCGAAACGCGTTGCTGTTCGCCCCCGGAAAGGTTGGCGACGTTACGCGCGGCAAAGCCGGGCAGGCCTACGCGTTCGAGCAGGCTGGCGATTTCGCTGTCCGGCAAGGTCTCTCCGCGCTGCGCCGGACCGAAGCGCAGATTTGAAGCGATGTCGCCGGGAAAGAGGAACGGCCGCTGCGTAACCATGCCTACGCGTTGTCGCAAGCTTGGTGGAGGAATCTGCCGGTAATCCTGATCGCCCAGGTAAACGGTGCCGCTGGTAGGTTCGTCAAGGCGATTGAGAAGTCGGAGGAACGAACTCTTGCCTGAACCGCTGGCGCCCACCACGCCCAGCAATTCGCAGTGGCGCACGTCGAGCGAAATGTCATTAACGATCCACACATCGCCGACGTGGCGGCCGAGATGCTCCGTGCGCAATACAACCGGAGCGGTAGCGGCCTTCATCGGTCGAGGTGCCCGTAGTAAATCTTGGTGTCGTATTCCAGCACGACGCAGCCATCGGTTGCGTGTTCCGAAAATAGTCGCGGCAGCGCGCGCATCATGGCTTCGTGTTTCTCGCCGGACTTCGGGATGTACGACGAAGACAGCAGCCGGCCGCGCAGGCCGTCGAAATCGAGCCGCTGCTGGTTGTGCTGCTTGATCCGCTGAGCCTCGTTGGGCGCGAAGAAGCGCTGTAGCACCTCGTAGCTGGCGAGATATTTGTGCGTGACCTGCTCATAATCGACCGCATGCTGGCGCAGGAATGCCTCATAGGCGCGCAGAAAAGGCGTGGATTCGATGTCGCGGTCGTGCCATACCAACACAGTCCAGCCGCCCGGCTTCAGGATGCGGGCGAACTCAGTCCGTGCCTCGGGCGGACGGAACCAGTGAAAGGCCTGCCCGGCGATGACGAAGTCGACGCTCCCCTCCGCCAGCCTGGTATCTTCCGCGCTGCCGTCGACCGCGCTGAAATTCGGATATCTGGCGAGATACTTCTCGCCGGCAAGGCGCATTTCCCGATTGGGCTCGACGCCGATGACCCGGTTTCCATGGTCGAGAAAGATCTCGGCCAGCATTCCCGGGCCGCAGCCCACGTCGGCTATCCGATGCTGCGGCGTCAGCCCGCACGCTTGTTTGACTGCATGTACCACATCGTGGGAGTAGTGAGGACGATATTTAGCGTAATCTTCTGCCCGGTCGGAGAAGCGCGCGAGCGGGTCGCGAGAGGGTTCAGTCATGCCGCTACAAATGATATCGTATGTGCCGCATGTCTTCCGCCAGCAAACCCAAGCCAGCGCTCGCGATAGCCATCGCGGATGCGATCCGCAGAGTTCCGCGAGGGAGCGTCAGCACGTACGGTGCGATCGCCAAAGCGGCCGGTTATCCCCGCTGCTCCCGCCACGTGGCGCGGGTGTTGAAGCAGCTTCCAGGATTGCCTTGGCAGCGGATCGTGGGATCGGGCGGCCGCATCTCGCTGCCTCGGGAGGCTGGGCTGGAGCAACGTTTTCTGCTGGAGGCAGAAGGGGTACGGTTTAAAGGCCGGCGGGTGGATTTGTCCATCTGTGAACACCGGTTTGCCCGTCCAGTCGCCAAAAAGGCGGCCCCAAAGAAGTGGGTCAAGGCTCCAGGAACTCTCTTGCGCCGAAAGTTGTAGAAACCTGCCCCATCTGTCTGGTTCCGGGCCGGCGGCCCGCGTAGAATAGAAGCTTAAACCGAGACTTATGTTCAGGTTCTCCCAAATTCGGTTGCTCTCATTTGCGATTACGCTCTTTTTTGGCGGTTCGCTCTTTGCGCAGCACTATCAGGAACGCGACCACACGGTTTTCCATCGTCCTGCCCCACCCAGCAATACGCAGAAACGGCAGCCCTCGCAAACTGGAGCGACGACCATGCCACACCGAGCGGCGTCAACCACGACGATGCACGCGCATCAGCCTTCGCTCAGCGGCGGGCAGCCGTCGAATGAATCTCACAGTTCTTCGACGTTGCAACTACCGCAAAGCCGATAGCAGATCAGATTCAGTAAATCCCACAATGTGGGATATTGAGAGCTGGCGTCCGTAAAGCCTAAGTTTTTGCGAAAAACTCGCCTGCCCATCTGAGAAAGATTTGCCTCCCCAGTCTGTAACCTTCGTGTAACATAGGAAAACTTGCGCTTTAGACAGCGCCTTTCTATGGTCAGGCGTTCCCTGGATGATCCATCTTTAGTGTTGAACCGCGAAGCCTCGTGGCTTGCCTTCAATTGTCGTGTGCTCGAGGAGGCGGAGAACCCGCGCAACCCTCTTCTGGAGCGGGTGAAGTTTCTCGCCATAACAGCTCGCAACCTCGACGAATTTTTCGAGATCCGCGTGGGCGGCCTGATGCAGCGCATCGAAGACGGCCAGACCGATCCCGGGCCGGACGGGCGTACCCCTGCGCAGGAAGCGCAGCTGGTGGCACAGCTCACCCACGATTTCATGCGCGACCAATATCGCTGCTGGAATCATTCCCTGCGGCCGGCGCTGGCGGAGGAGGGAATCCGCGTGGTCGGCATGAAGGACCTCACGGCGGAGCAGCGGTCGTTTGTGGCCGACTATTGCGATCGAGAGCTGGATCCGCTGCTCACGCCGGTCACGGTCGATCCCTCGCATCCCTTTCCCCGGGTGCTGAATAAAGCCCTGGGCCAGGCTTTGCTGCTGCGCCGCCGGCGACGCGCGTCTTCGACGTACATGGGCGTGGTCACGGTGCCACGAGTTCTGCCACGATTGATCAAGCTGCCTCGTCGTAACGGCACCGAAGATTACATTTTTCTTGCCGACTTGGTGGCATCCCACACCGTGGACATGTATCGGGGCTACGAAATTATCTCGGAGGCGGCATTTCGCGTCACGCGTAACAGCAATTTGTACCTGCAGGAAGAAGAGTCGCGCAATCTGCTGGAGTCGGTTCGCGCGGAATTGCACAACCGGCGCAAGGGCGATGCAGTGCGGCTGGAGATCGAAGCCGACGCGAATCCCGAGATGGTCGAGCGCCTGCGCGGCTACTTCGAGCTGGAAGACTGGCAGATTTACCGCACCAACGGTCCGGTCAATCTTTCCCGGCTCTTCCACTTCTACGAGGAGACCGACCGGCCGGACCTGAAGTTCAAACCCTTTGTGGCGCGCGAGCTGCAGTTGAATCGCAAGTCGCAGGACATCTTTGAAGAGATCCGGCATCGCGACATTCTGCTGCATCATCCGTACGATTCGTACAACTCGGTGGTCAACTTTATCCGCACGGCGGCAGAAGACCCCAATGTCTTGTCGATCAAGCAGACCTTGTACCGCACCAGCGAGAACTCCCCCATTGTCAGAGCCCTTATTGACGCCGCTGCGCACAAGGAAGTCACGGTGGTAGTTGAGGTGAAGGCACGCTTCGACGAGGCCAGCAACATTCGCTGGGCGCGTTCGCTCGAAGATGCCGGTGTGCAGGTTTTCCACGGACTGGTAGGACTGAAGACGCATTGCAAGCTGGCGATGATGGTGCGCAAGGATCCTGACGGCGAGACGCGGCTCTACAGCCATCTGGGCACCGGGAACTACAACTCGATCACCGCGCAGTATTACACCGACCTGAGCCTGCTGACCGCCGATCCCGACATTACCTCGTCGGTTCATAGCATCTTTAACTTCCTGACAGCCTATGCTGAGAGGCCGAACTACGACCCGCTGCTGGTGGCGCCCATCAACCTGGCAGAACGCAGCATCAACCTGATCGCCCGTGAGGCCGACCATGCGCGCCACGGGCGTCCGGCGCGCATCATCGCCAAGATGAATTCGCTGCTGGACCGGAATATCGTGCGCGAGCTGTACCGCGCTTCGCAGGCGGGCGTGCAGATCGACCTGATCGTGCGCGGCATCTGCGGTCTGCGGCCGGGAGTGCGCGGCATCAGCGACCGCATCACGGTGCGCAGCATCGTCGGACGGTTCCTCGAACACAGCCGCATCTTCTACTTCGCCAACGGTGGGGAAGAGGAGGTGTACCTGGGCAGCGCCGATTGGATGCCGCGCAACCTACTGGAGCGCGTCGAGGTGCTGTTCCCCATTAAGGATGCCATGTTGAAGCAGAGAATTCGGGGCGAGATCCTCGAGGCTTACCTGGCGGACAATGCCCAGGCGCACAAACTGCAGCCAGACGGCAAATACGTGTATGCCGACGCACTGCGCTCGGGTTCCCGTCCCTCGAAGCGCGGAGTATACTTCAACGCGCAGGAGTTCCTGGTTGCGCTATCGGAAGGTAAGGTGACTCTGGATTCCATTCCGCAGCTGCCGGCGCAGCGCCGGCGTCCTGTGGGCAAAACCGTCAGGGCCAGATAGTCGTCATGCAAATCTTCTTCTTGCGTCACGCCAACGCCGGTGAACCAAAACTAAACCCCGTTAAGGACGAGAAACGTCCGCTGGACAAGCTTGGAATTGAGCAGTCCCACGATGTGGGACGTGCGCTGGCGGCCATGAATATCACGGTCGACGCGATCCTCTCCAGCCCTTTGCGGCGTGCTACGCAGACCGCTGCGGTCGTGGCCAACGAGATCGATCACGAAGACAAGGTGATTACCGACAATGCGCTGCGACCCGGCGCTACGTACGAACAGTTCCAGGAACTGCTCCGCCGCTACAGCCGCAAGGACGCTATCTTAGTTGTGGGCCATAATCCCACAATGACGGAGTTCCTGAATAAGCTGATCGGTGCTGCACCGCACTCCGTGGAAGTGAAGAAGGGAGCTATCGCACGAGTGGAAAAAGAAGGACGCAAAGGGGCCGTCCTGAAATGGTGTTTTCCGCCGAAGGTGGTGCGATCGATTCAGCAGGCCTCGGCCAGCAGCTCGCGTCCAAAGGCGGTCTCGAAGTAATTTCTCTCCTGTTCGACCGCCCACAATTCCAGATCAATTCCTTCCGGTGCTTCCGGCTTGAGCATCAGGCGTACGCGTCCATCCTGATGAACGCGTACCTTCAGTTGGGAGACGGCGGCGCGACGGCCCTGGTCGAGGGCCCGCGCCAGGCGCAGAAGGGCGATAGCTTTCGTTACGTGAATTTGCTCGACCCCTGGCAGGACGCGCATGACCTGATTGCTGGGGGAAGGAAGTGATTTCCCGACAAAACGCGCGATGGCGGCGATGATGCGGCGCTGTAGCGGCGTGTAGCCGAAGATCTCGGAGTTGGAGATGACGTAGTAGGTGTGGCGGCGACGTCCCGAGCGATTGATGTACGCACCCACTTCATGCAGCATGGCCGCAGCTTCAAGCCAGGCGGAGTATTCCGGAGGCAGTTGGTGAACAGATTGCAGCCGGCGAAATAATTCGAGCGACAGATCGCGAATGCGCTGCGCGAAGGGCAGATCTGCGCCGTAGTGTTTGGCGGCAGCGAGCAGCGCGTCATGCCGCTCGGATTCGACCTGCTCTTTCATCGCACTGCTGGCGTTGTAGTCGGCCATCATCTGAGCCAGCAGGCCGTCGCGTAATCCCAGCGGCATGTAACGGAAGCTGCGCAGCTTGCACAACTGCATCAGTTCGGCGAAGACCATGGCTCCGGCGATGATGATTTCTGCGCGGCGCGGACCGATGCCACTCAGCGAGCGCCGCTGCGCCAGGTTGCGGCGGCTCAGGTCCTCGAGCAGGGAAGCCACCGCCGTCCGCGGAACGGTGTGCGGCTTGCTCTCGTCGTAGCCACGAACCTTTGAGGCGTAGAGGCCCGAGAGAGCGGCCGGCGTACCGGAGGTGGCGATGACCACCTGAAGCTTGGCGTCGATGATGCGCTTCTTGATGCGAGAAACTTCGCGCTGGATAACGGAGCGCATCTGCTGCAATTCCGCCCGCTTCGGGGGATCGGTGTGCAGAAATGTCTGCGTGAGGCGGACCGCGCCTATGGGCAGGCTGACCATATCGACGATGTGCCCCGATACGGAGAGGGTAAGCTCGCAACTGCCGCCGCCCAGGTCGATCAGCAACGCGCGGCCCTTCGATATGCGAGCGTTCGCAAGCACGCCGAGATGAATGAGGCGGCCTTCTTCCAGGCCGGAGATGACTTCCACCTTCCATCCGGTGGCGGTTCGTACCCAATCGAGGAAAGCGCGGCTGTTACCGGCATCGCGCAGGGCGCTGGTGGCGACCACCCGTACGCGGTCAACGGCGTTTGCCTGGACGGAACGATGAAAGCGCCGCAGCACGCGCAGCGTCAGGGCCATGGCCTGCGGATCGAGCGCCCCGTTGGCGAAGACGCTCTCGCCCAGGCGCGTGACCTCACGGTCTTCGTGCAGGGTGAGCAGGCGGCCACGGACTACCTTTGCGATTTTCAGCCGGACTGAGTTGGACCCGATATCGACTGCGGCAAATGTAGGCATGCGAAAGGCGAAACAAAAAGTATCGACCAGTGCAAAAGCGATTACAAGGGCATTAAGGCACAACGGCGAATTCAAGAGAGATTCACGTTGTCTTCACGTAGTTGTAATGGATCCGTGGTCTCGCGGGTATCCCGGTGCTACGGAATTGAACTGCTATATTCGGAACATCTTGTCTGTCGCGGACAACGCGGGTGCGACGAGCACAAACGAGAGCTCCAGAGGGGATGCAGGGAGAGCTCGTGCCGTTCTGTGGCTGTGGGCGTTGGTCGTTGCCGGGGCGGTGCTGCGCCTGATTGCGCTTGGATACAAGAGCTTCTGGATCGACGAGATTGCCAGTGTGGCGATTGCGCGGCGGGCCTCGCAGGTGTTCTGGCATTTCCTGTGGCACGACGAAGGCAACATGGCGGCGTACTACGTGCTGCTGCGGCCGTGGTTGCATTTTGGCTATGACGAAAGCACAGTGCGGTTGCTGTCGGTGATTCCGGGAGTGCTTTCAATCCCCGTGATGTACCTTCTGGCGCGCAGGCTCTTTGGCCGGAGCCTCGCAATTCTTGCAACGTTATTGTTGGCCCTGAATGCGTGCGCGGTTTTCGTTTCGCAGGAGGCGCGGGGATATAGCTTTGTCGTACTTGGGGTCCTGTTCTCGAGCTATCTTTTCGTGCGACTGATCGAGTCGCCGGGCTATGCCGCCGCGGGTGCTTACGCCATCGTCGCCGGGCTGGGCTGCTACTTCCATTATTTCTGCCTGCTGGTTCCGGTGGCACAGTATGCGGCGGTGATTGGCTTGCGCTCGGATCGAAGGCCATGGAAGCCGCTGCTTACAGCGGCAGTGATCATCGCGCTCATGGCCGCTCCAATCGTATGGCTGATTCACGCGCAGGACACGGGACACATCTCCTGGGTGCAGCCGCCGTCGTGGCTGGAGTTGTATCACCTGGGAGCATATCTCGCGGCGGCCAGTGGCAAGGTGGTGGGAGCGGTGCTGCTGGCGTTAAACCTGGTGCTGATCGGATTCTTCGTGAAAGGCTTTTTAAAAGCATGGAGTGACGCTGACGGCCGCTGGCGCTGGCTGCTGGTGGCGAGCCTGGTGGCGACACCGGTCGTGATCACATTGCTGGCTTCGGTTGTGCGGCCGGCTTTCTATCATCGTTTTCTCGTTATCTGTCTGCCAGGTTGGGTGCTGATGACGGCGCTAGGCGCGAAGCAAATCCGCAGCCGGCATTGGAGAGTTGCGGCGATCGCCGGCATCTGCGGACTGTCGCTGGCAAGTACGGTTGTCCTCTATCACCGCGTCACCGAGGAATGGCGACACGTGGTGCACTATCTGATCGCAAACGGCAGGCCTGAGGATAGGGTGCTGTACTACCAGCCGGTGGGCGAGTTCGCCGCCGAGAACTATCGCGACTGGCTGCCGGGGGGAAGTGCGCCGCGGCCGGTTCCGATTGCGGTGGATCCGGTTTCTGACGATTGGGAGCAGCAGATCCATAGCGCTCCACGCGTGTGGCTGGTAGTGTATCGAGCGAAGCCGAACGATGCTGAGGTGGACAGGATTCAACAAAAAATCAACCAACACGGTCTTTCACGCAGTCTGGTTGACCCCTACCCTGGCGTGACCCTCATGGAATTTGTGAGGAGGTAAGCTGTGAGTCTCGACAAGAGTAAAATTCATGTAGAGAGCTAGCGCGAATCACGCGCCGATTAGTGGCTCTCGGAAGCCGGAACAGTCATGAGAGAGTTCCTGACCATCGCGCTATTCGTAATCGCATATTTCGTTTTGACGCAGTGGCTGCTGCCCAAGCTTGGTGTACCGACCTGAAGGACGGCCCCTCGCTCCGGGTCACGGGGCGATATCCAGCAATGTAGTATCGACGATTCCAAGGCAAACAAGCGACCACTGGACAGCAAATGAATGATCGCGTTTTCAAGCACACCCAGGCCCACAAACTTGAAGATCCCGAACGATTGAAGTGGCTGCCTCCTGCGGAAGTCTTGTCCCGTCTGCACCTGGCAGCGGGAGCATGCGTCGCCGACGTGGGAGCGGGTACCGGATATTTTAGTATTCCCATCGCCAAAGCGGTCGGTAATGCCGGCAAAGTGTTTGCCGTCGACATGCAGCAGGAGATGCTCGATAAGCTGCGGGAGAAACTGGATCAACCTGCCGCGCCCGCGAACATATCTCTTTACCTGGGCGCAGCGTCGCAACTACCGCTTTCCGACGAAAGCGTCGATCTCGCTTTCTACGCCAATATCTGGCACGAACTCGACGACCAGGATGCCGCTCTGCGTGAGGCCGTCCGGGTTGCGAAGGCGAAAGGGAAGATCGCGATACTGGACTGGCGAAGCGACAAGGAGTCGCCTCCCGGGCCGCCGCAGGGACACCGCATCTCGGCCGAATCCATCATGGTTTTTCTACAGAGCAACGGTTGTCATCGGGTGTCGTGCTACAACGTAGGACAGTACGGCTACATCGCAACCGCGGAGCTGGCGGAGAAATAACGGATTCGCATTCTGCAGCGTCTTTGCCGAGCCTGTTGCTGATCCAGCCGGGCAGCGGCGGTGCTCGTTAGCAACTACAGCTTGGCTCGCAGCATGCTGATGACGTCGTCGGCCGTGATCACGCCCGTGAGCACGCCGTCGTCATCAATCACAGGAAGAGTCAGCAGGTTGTACTTATCGAAGAGCTCCGCCACTTCCTTCTCGTCGGCGCCGGGATGGATGGTCGTCATATGTCCGGTGCTAAGCATCATCAGCGGGGTGCCGGGCGGCGCGAGCACAACCTTCGCCAGTGGGACCGCCCCCAGCAGCTTCTCGTTGTCGCCGATGATGTAGATGGTGCTCAGGCTCTCCAGCCCGCCTTCGAAGTTGCGTAGCATTTCGACGGCATCTTCCACCTTCGCCGCCGGTCCCAGGGCCATGTATTCCGTGGTCATGCGCCCGGCTGCCGTATCCTCCTCGAAGTTCATCAGCTCGGTAACTTCAGCGCGCTCCGCCGGCTGCATCTCGGTGAGGATCTCCTGCGAAGCGTCAGGATGCATGTCGCCCAGCAGGTCGGCGGCGGCGTCGGGATCCATCTCCTCGACAATGTCGGCGGCGCGATCGGAATCGAGCGAACTGAGAATCGATACCTGCATCTTGGGATCGATCTCTTCCAGTGTCTCGGCGGCGACTTCTTCGTCCAGGGTCTCGAAGACGGCCTCGCGCTCGGCCGGAGCCAGGTCTTCCACGATGTCGGCGATATCAGCGGGATGCAGCTTGGCCAGGCGGTCGAGCGAGATCTTCAGCTTCACGCGTCGAGCCGGATCGATCTCGATGAGGTCGACGAACTCCCACGGAATCATGCGCGGCGGGATCTTCTGCAGTAGAGGATGAAGCACCGCAGCCGGCACCACGCCCTTGAGCAGGCGACGCATGGCGCCGCGTGCGCCCACATCGACCGCTCCGACTTTCAGAACCAGATGTCCGTTGCCGCTCTCCTCGTGGATGTCGACATCATTAACGCGCACAACCTTGCGTCCGTGCACGTCGATGATCTGCTGGTCCAGGAGGTCGCGTTCCAGCAGCAACAGGCCTTCGCCGCCGCCATACGGGCTCCACTCCTCGGCGTGAGTGGCAACGCGTAGCTGGTGATCGATGAGGCTGACGGATTTGGATGGGACGACGCGATTGCCGTGGCGGGTTTTGACTACAAAGCTGGAGATCTGACTGGAACTTTCCTGGGGACTGATGGCGACTTCCCGCACTCGGCCCGCGTGTGCGCCGGTATTATCGATAACCGGCGCACCGATGAGTTCGGTAAGTGCGAGAGAGGGCATCGAACTCACTATATTCGATGTCCTGCGATTGTTGCAGATTTGTTGAAGGCGGCTTGCGAATTCGCGGTGAGAGCGACTCGATCGGGAGGGTTTTACGAAGGAGCGTCAACTCTGCGAAACTTAGGGTATGAATTTATTTGTTCGTCAGGCAATTCTTTTTGATTTGGATGGCGTACTGGTTGACTCGACCCCCTGCGCAGGCCGCATCTGGAGGGGTTGGGCGCGGGAGCAGGGATTTGACCCGGAGCGTATGGTGCAGATGGCTCACGGGCGGCCCACGATCGAGACCGTGCGGATGGTCGCTCCACAGCTGGATGCGAAGTTCGAGACCGACAAAATTGAAGAGCGCGAGGTCAATGACGTCGATGGCCTGAAGGCACTGCCGGGAGCGAGAGAGTTGCTCACAAGCTTGCCCCTGGAGCGCTACGCCATCGTGACCTCGGGCAGCCGCCGACTGGCGACTGCGCGACTGAGGGCGGCGGGTTTGCCGGTCCCGGATAGGATGATCACCGCCGACGATATCACCCATGGCAAGCCAAATCCCGAGCCATATCTGAAGGGTGCACGGCTGCTGGGGTATCAGCCGGAAGCTTGCGTGGTCTTCGAGGACGCCCCCGCAGGTATTCGGGCGGCGAAGACCGCCGGAATGACCGTGATCTCTTTTCCAACTACCTATCCGCTCGACGCCCTGTCAGAAGCGGACTGTGTAGCCGAATCGCTGGGGTCAGTGCATGTCGAGATCCTTGCATCCGGCGACCTTGAGCTGAACGTGACCACCCTCGAGCCCTGTCCCTGTCCCTAAACTTCGGAACAAGGCATCTACTTACCTCGCCTTGGAATCCAAAGTAGCGCACCGCTGAGGTCCGGGCACATACGTGTGTCGGTAACCGGCTAACCAGCGGGAGTTCCCCCGAGCGAGGAAAGTTCTCATGCCAAGTTTTGTTACCGATGTAGAAGAAATCCGTAAGCGAGCTGCGGAGAAGATTGAAGAAGGTCCGATCACCGAAACCTACGAAGGCGATTCGGAACAGACCATTTCCATTCTAAATGACGCGCTGGCTACCGAGATCGTGTGTGTGCTTCGTTACATGCATCACTACTTCATGGCCACCGGGGTTCACGCCATGGCTGTGCGGGACGAGTTCAAGGAGCACGCCGACGCCGAGCGCGAACACGCCGACAAGATCGCCGACCGCATCCAGCAGCTCGGCGGCAAGCCGGACTTCAACCCCGCCTCACTGGTCGAGCGCTCCGCTTCGCAGTATGCGGAGGGCAAGTCGCTCTCCGACATGATCAAGGAAGATCTTATTGCCGAGCGCATTGTGATCGAGGTTTACCAGAAGATGATCCGGCACTTTGCTGACCACGATCCCACAACGCGCGTCATGATCGAGGGCATTCTGAAGGACGAAGAGGAGCACGCGGCCGATCTCTCCGACCTGCTGTTCATAACCGATCCGCGCAGTGGCGAGACCGAGGGCGAGGATCCGGGCACCCATCCGCTCGATATGCATCAGGACGAGCAGTCGCGCCAGCAGCGCGGCAAGCAGCCGAAGGTGCGGGCGGACGCCGGACGCACGAATCGCCAGTCCGATTCGGACGAGAGCGATGAAGAAAGCGGTCAGCGCGATAAGAAGATGACTCGGCGTGAACTGGATGTTCCGGCAACGCCTCGTGCAGGCGGCGGCCGAACCGAACCGCAGAAGCCGAACCTGAAAGGCGGGCGCGATCGCGAAGGCGCAGGTAACCTGGTAAGCGGGGACAAGACGCTGCTGGAAAGCCCGGAGCGAGGAAAGAACGCAGGCGGCGGCAAAGGGAACGGCAAGAACAAGAAGAAGAATCGCAGGGCGTAACGATTGCCGGTTGCCAGACGCCGGTGGTCGATGTCCTGATTACTATTTCGCCAGGACCCGATCTCCGGTCCGCCAAGTGAGACCGCATAAGGAAGCCTAGCGCTTCAAGGCTGGGGAAGTTCGAACAAACACCGAGTCCCTTCAAGACGGCACGGAAGCGTGCATCTTGGAAGGGACTTTTTTTCACGCACTCTGAGCGCCAGCGGAGAAGTTTATAAGCCTCGGAGCGCTATAAACGCTACCTGTGTCGAAGATTTCACTGACAACAGGCAACCGATGACTGAGGCTAATTTCTGATGTTCTCCAGCAACTGCTCGATCTCGGCTTTCTTTTCGGCTGTGAGCGGCAGCAGCGGCAGGCGCACTGTTCCGCCGAAGTAGCCGTTGTAATCCATTGCATACTTCACGCCCACGACGCTCAGCGCCCCGACGATGCGCTCGGCAGCTTTGGCAATTCGCTCCTGTTTCTCTCGCGCGAGAGCTGCGTCACCGTCCTTCCAGGCGGCATAAATTTCGTAGCAGGCGGTTGGAGCACAATCGGCGAACGCGAGGATCGCGCCAACCGCTCCCGCATCCAGCGATGCATGCAGCTTGTGCGCAGCTCCTACGAGCACCTGGAAGCCGACTTCCTTTTGCCGGGTTTTCAACGCGCCAACCATCGTCACTGCGGAGGAGGACGGCTTGGGAGCGGCAGTTCCCGCCAGCGCGCCTACCGTAACCAGCGCTCCACCTTCGGCGCTTGCCGATGCCGCGGCGGCAGACTTCAACATGCGACCAGTCACGGCGGCGAAGGTCTCATTCACGGTCGCGCTGCGCTTGATGTGCCGTGTGCCCTCGACCATCTTCTGAACTTTCTCGATGGAACCCGAAGACTCCTTGATGCCGATGAGGTTCGGATGCTCCGCCAGTTCGATCACCAGCTCGGCAGGAATGTCGTAGTTGGTGGCCTGCGGGAAGTTGTAGATGATGACCGGCAGCGGCGAACGATCGCAGACGAAGCGATAGAACGCCAGCATGTTCTCGGGCTGCGCCATCTGGCCCTTGTAATAGTGCGGCGTGCGCACCATGGCAACGTCGTAGCCAAGTTCGGCGGCGTATTCTGTCAGCCGGAGCGTTTCGGTCGCCGACTCGATTCCCGTGCCCGCGATTAAGACCTTGTCATCAGCGGCTGCTTCGCGCGCCGATTTCAGCACCTCGCGTTTTTCTTCATCGCTCAGCAGGATGGCTTCACCGGTCGAACCCTGCACGACGATGCCGGCAATTGGCCCGCGCGAATACTGCTCGATGTTCTGCTCGAGCTTGCGGAAGTAGATTTTGCCGTCAAGGTAGAACGGAGTGGTGACTGGAGGAAAGATGCCGTGGAGAAGCATACAGGAATTATAGGACGTGCCCGAGCGATCTAGCACTCAGCGATCGAACGGGTCCTGCACCGAATCCAGGAGATGGACGCCATAGGACCTGCTTCTTGCCGGTCGATACCGGCTCGCGTCCCAAGGCAACGGCCGACCTGGAACGAAAACCCGCTTTAACTTACTAATCGACCACCGCAGGCTGCTTTAGTGAAGCAGCCCAAAGACCGCAACGCCGGTCTGTGTTCCCACAAATACCAGTCCATTCGCCACGATGGGCGTGATGAATTTGTTGCCATTGCCGAACTGATCGCGGCCTCCGGCGGCCTGGTTGCTGTCGTAGAGTTCGTGCGCCAGGTTAGTCGCGTCATAGGCATAGAGCACAGCGGGATTGCTGTTGGCGACGGCCCAAACAATTCCGTTGGCGCCCAGGTTCGAGGTGATCAGCGGAAACGTTCCGGGATAAGGGAAGGTATTCGAGCTCTGCGAGGTTGGCGAGCTGCTCAGCTTGGCGTTGACGATGCCGAAGGCTTTCAGGTGATCGGTCACGCCGCCGTAGTAGACGGTGTTGTTGTAGTAGGACGGCTTTGACCAGCAACCTCCGGGCAATGCGCCGACAAGCTCCTGGTATATCGCATTGTTGTTATTGGGATTGAATTTGCCCATATTGTCGCGATTGACGACATAGATATTTGTGTCTTTGCCCGCGCCGACAGCGAGATGGTGCACTCCTCCATTGTTGTCGGTGATGTCAGGCAATACGATTGCGCCGCCTGATCCTAGATCTTGATCAATGTTGGACTCCTGCACGGTGTTGTACATCGCGAAGTAGTCTGCGACGGCGAGCGTTCCTCCAGAGGTGCTGAGTTTCATGAAGGAATTTCCGAAGTCGCCGTTGATGGGGAAGCCTTGCGAGTTCAGTGTGGTGTCAAAAGTGCCGTTGGCCTGAAGAAAGTAGATGTTGCCGGACGAGTCAGCGGACAGGCCATCGCCTGCCATCCAGATTGAACCTTCGTTGCCGTTCGGGGTCACGTCGATAACCGAAGTCTGGGCCAGGGTGCGCGAGTTGTAGGCCATGATCCATCCGGTATAAGGCCGCTCGTCGCAGTGCGAGGTGAAGCTCAGATAGATCGTCCCCCCGTATTCGAGCAGTGCGGCGCGCTCGGCGAACTGTCCTGGATTGAAGATCACTTGCCCGTTCTGGCTGCCATCGCCGGTTCCGGGATAGGTCGCCGCGATCTCGACTGGACCGCCGAAGAGTTCGGCTCCGGTGCGCAGATCGAGCGCGTGCAGGCGCTGATGATAGTGTCCGGAAGAGTCTTTGCTCATCGCGACCAGGTACATGGCGCCATCGCCGAATGGGGCGGTACCCTTATCGATGACGGGCGTGGCGGTGATGCCGATCTGGGGGGAGATCTGGTCGCAGCCATGGCTATCGCTGGGGGTTTCACCCGCGCCCAGAACCGAAACCTTCCAGTATTGGCGCCCGGTGTCGGCCCTCAGCGCGTAGACGCTGTCGTTCTCGGTGACGACATAGAGCATATTCACCAGAGTGCCGCCGATGGATTCCTTGTTGACGTAGAGAGGCTGGGCGTCGACTTTGCCGTCAAGGGTGTAGAAGCCGACTTTCCCAAAGGAGCCGGAGTTGACGTTGCTCGTCGTCAGCGTGGTCTCTTCTAACGTCGAGCCTTGGCGAAACACGTTGTAGTGATAAGTGAGAACGTCGGTCGGAAACTGGATGCCAAGATTCTGCCCAGGCGCTGAAGGTGTAGGGTTGGAGGAGCCGGGCGAGGAAGCGGCTCCGCACGATAGTGAGACGAGGCTAACGAACAGGAGAGCGCAAATAATCGAGCCAACTTGGTTTCGCACGGGTCACCCCAGACCACAAATTCTCCAACTTTGGACGCAAGTATAAGCGTCGGAGCGGCACGAAAATCCAGCAGCTCACGAAAAAAGCGCCACAGGTAATGGCGCTTTGGTGGAAGAAATCGACATGAGTACCGTCCGTTCGGACCGCGCCCGGCGCTACTTGCCTCCCGCCGTGGCTCGTGCTGGCCCACCGAGGGAGTAGATGGTAAGACCGCTGAGCATCTTGGGATAGAAGTCGGTCGATTTCTGCGGCAGGACTTCGCCGGCGAAGGCCACATCGCGGACTTGCTCCATGCGCACCGGATTCATCAGGAACGCAACCTGCGCGTCGCCTTTCCGCACCTCGTCGATGGCTTCGGCGGCGTCGCGAATGTACTTCAGGTGCTTCTGCGCACGAATGTCCTCTTCCGACATGCCGATGATCTCCTCGAGAATCAACTTGTGCAGCTGCACTACGTCGAGCGAACGCTGTTTCTCAGAAAGGTCCTTCAGGCTCGGCGATTGCACGTCGCGCTTGGCCTTCAGCAGGAACGCATTGCTGGAGGTGACCGCAAGCAGTGCCGTGCGTTCGCTGCCTGCTTCGCGCAGCCGCTGCACAATGTCGGGCACGTCTTTGACAGAGCCGAGGTCTTCGATGTCGAAGTACTTCATCACCTGCATAGCTTTGGTATAGAGGTTAAAGCCCTCGAGCCCGAAGACCACGCGATGTGTAGGCAGGATCACTAACCCGGGGGAATCCATGTTGACGAAGCTGATCATGACGCGCTCATAGGGAGCTTCGGGATCGCTGGACTTCGCCTGCTCGCGCATCTGGTTGCGATAGTTGAGCGCGGTTTCGTAGCGATGGTGGCCATCGGCGATGATGAGCTTCTTGCCAGCCATCTTCGCCTGGACCCCCGCGACGGCCGCCGGATCGGAGACTTTCCACATGCGATGCATTACGCAGTATTCGTCGCGCATCTCGACGGTCGGCGGGCCGCCCTGGCACAGCAGATTGCCCACTTCATCTGTGGGATCGCTGTATACCATGAAGATCAGCTCGCAGTGTGCACGCGTGGTCTGGAGCAGGTTCAGGCGATCGGCTTTGGGCTTGCTCAGCGTCTGCTCGTGACGGTACACGACATTGCGGTCGTAGTCCTCCACTCGACCCAGGGCGATGAAGCCACGGCGCTCGGCTTCGGCTCCCGAAGGATCGCCGGGAACCTTGAAAGTCTGCGAGTAAACGTAGAGGCTGGGTTCGGCGTCGGCCTGAAGAACGCCTTCGTCCTGCCATTTCTGCAACAGGCCTGCGGCCCGGGTGTAGACGTTCTGCTGGTCGGTGTCGTCGGGCCGCTGTTTTCCGAGGATGACCTGCACCAAATTGTTAGGGCTGGACTCGTAATACCTGTCCTGCATCGCGGGGGTGATTTTGTCGTACGGCTGTGTCATCACGTCGCCGGGCGAGACTTTGGAGGAGTTGTAGCGAAGAGCGCGGAATGGAGAGATATCAGCCATAAGAAGTCCCTTTTTCCCGAAGCGGAAATGATTTCGGTTAACCTTCGGGGAAATCAAATTCTAGCAGCGATAAAAAGGAAACCATCATGACCTGAGTCACATCTAGAGGTTCAGCAAGTCCGGATTTCGGAAACCTGTGGGACCGGTGCGACGGAGGCGGTTTCGTCACCTGGGCCTGTGATACCATTCACCACACACCCCAGAGGATTTCCTATGGCCCGCGGTGGTTTCAACGGATTCGGGTCAGTCGGCTCGGCCTTTCAGGCTCGGTATCAAGAACGTGCGGCGGGACATTTTGTAACGCAGCCCGTCCAACCCGTCGTGCGCTCCCACAAGACATTTCTTCTTCTGCTATGCGTGTGTCTGCTGGCCTGCTGGCTGGCGCCCTGGGCGCTGGCGCAGGATGATGATGTTCACATCACACCGCGCGAAGCTAAGAAGACTGATGCGGCAACGACGGATCCCAGCGGCATCTCCGATCCCGCGCTCCGAACTCACACCAAGCCGATCAAGAAGGAAGTAGACCTGGTGCTGGTTCCTGTGACCATCACGGACCCGATGAACCGGCTGGTGACCGGCCTAGAGAAGGACAACTTTCAGCTTACCGATAACGGCAAGCCACAGGAGATTCGCCATTTCTCCAGCGAAGACGCGCCGATCTCCCTGGGCGTGATCTTCGATGTCAGCGGATCGATGGCCGACAAGATTGACAAGTCGCGCCAGGCCGTGGTGGAGTTCTTTCGAACGGCTAATCCGCAGGATGAATTCTTCCTTGTGACCTTCTCGGAGAAGCCCGAAGTCCTGGTGGACTTCACCTCTTCGGTCGAGGATATTCAGAGCAAGTTAGTCTATGCGATCCCGAAGGGGCGTACCGCGCTGCTTGACGCCATTTATCTTGGCATGGACCGCATGCGCAGAGCGCACTATGAGCGCAAGGCGCTGCTGATCATTTCCGACGGCGGCGACAATCACAGCCGCTACACCGAGGGCGAGATCAAATCGATGGTTCGCGAAGCGGATGTTCAGATATACGGCATCGGTTTGTTTGATTTCCAGCCCAAAACTCCGGAGGAGCGCGAAGGCCCGGAACTACTCAATGAGGTCACGGAAGCCACTGGTGGCAGGACATTTATCATCAACTCACCCAACGAATTGGCGGACGTCGCTACGAAGATAGGTATAGAGCTGCGCAACCAATATGTGCTCGGATACCGTCCAACCAATCCAGCACACGATGGCAAGTGGCGGAAAATTAAAGTGAAGCTCAACCCTCCGAAAGGGCTGCCACCACTGCACGTGTACGCCAAAACTGGATACTATGCACCTACGGAATAGACGTAATCTCTTCGCGGTAGCCATGGTTCTGTTACTGGGTACGTGGCTCATAGCGCAGGATTCGACCGCCCCGGCGCCTACGCCACAATCTTCCGGGACGCAAACGGCTCCCCAGCAGGCACAGCCTGCGCCGCAGCAGACACAGCCGTCCCCAGGACAGAATCCGCCGGCCGCCGGTCAGAACCCGCAGGATCAGGAAGCGCCTGCTCCGACGCCCGCGCCAAATCAGCCTGGCGATACAGTCCAGGTGCCGCAGCAGGGAACGCCGCCGTCGTCCTCGAACAATGATGTTTTCGTCTTCAAGAAAGAAGTTGACGAAGTGACGTTGCATGCCTCTGTGGTCGACGATCACTTCCGGCCGATCACTGATCTGACCAAGAACGACTTCACGGTTTTTGAAGACGGCAAGCCGCAGAAGATCACGTCGTTCCGCAACGAAGATATTCCGGTGGCGCTGGGCATCGTGATCGACAATTCAGGCTCGATGCGCGATAAGCGCCCTCAGGTGAATGCGGCTGCGCTCAACCTGGTGCGATCGAGTAATCCGCAGGACCAGGTTTTTATCGTGAACTTCAGCGAGGAGTACTTCCTCGATCAGGATTACACCGGCAGCATTCCGAAGCTGAAGGACGCGCTGGAACGGATTGAATCGCGTGGCGGCACAGCGCTGTACGACGCAGTGGTCGCGTCAGCCGATCACCTGAAGAAGAGCGGTGCGTTGGAGAAGAAGGTGTTGCTTGTAGTCACGGACGGCGAAGACAATGCGAGCCGCGAGTCGCTGGAACAGGCTCTGCGTCGCCTGGAAGAAAAGAATGGGCCGACGATTTACACCATCGGCCTGCTCGGCGAGGAGCATGAGAAGCGTGCCCGCCGGGCGCTGCGCGAGATGGCCGAGGACACCGGCGGCGTGGCGTTCTTTCCGAAGAATCTGGACGAGGTGGAGGCGATCACCCAGCAGATTGCACACGACATCCGCAACCAATACACCATCCAGTACAAACCCACAACTCCGCAGAGCGCGGGCGGCTATCGGACGGTGAAGGTGGAGGCGCAGGCGAAAGGTTACAAGAAGCTTCAGGTGCGCACGCGGAGTGGCTATTACGCGGGCCAGCAGCGGGCCTCGGCCAGCGAGCCCAGCGGGAACCCGTAAACACCAGTTTCAGGTTTAGCGGAAGACGCGTAGGAACTGATGTGTAATGCATTGCTTCCAGGCATACATGGTGAAATTTGGGTGCCCTATTCAAGCGTTCTTTGCTTGAGTGGGGCTTTTCGCTGTTATGGGAGATCCGGCTGTGAGGTATCGATGGCATCGCGAATCACTGCCCGCCCGCTTTCATAAACGTCTGCCATAGAAACAAAACCAGCGCCACGATCCCGATCAGGCCGATGACGGTACCTCCGATCAGGAAGACGGCGGCCACACGCTCTTGCGCCGGAGTGGGCGGTGTAACTCCCAGGTAGTTTGTGTACACGCGGTAAAGAACGCGCAGTAGGAAGCCGCGTTTCGGCTGAGGGTCCGGTTGGCTCCGAGCGGTCGTGGATTTGTCGCGGCTCATTGTAGGCAGTGTTTATGCGCCCGCGGCTTGGTTGCGCGTGAATGCCGGGGCCGCACTGGAATTTGCGGACTAGATTCGAATCCAGCCGGTGCGGATCGCCAGCAAACTGAGCACGGCGACAATGATCCATAGAACCACGCCTTGGATAAGCGGACGCGGTCCGACCTTGCGGATAGCCGCGGGCGAAAGGCTCGCTCCGATCAGGAACAGTGTGATGACCAGCATCAGCTTTCCGAGATTGCTCAGCCAGTGATACGCGTGAGCGCCGGGGAAGAAGTAGGTATCGGCCACCGCCGCCAAACAGAAGAACAGGATGAACCAAGGCCACTGGATGCGAGTCTTGCTGCCTTTGACGGCGGCAGTGCCGATCGACATGGGCACGATCCAAAGGGCGCGCGCCAGCTTCACGGTGGTGCCAACCGCAAGAGCGACAGCGCCGTACTTGGCAGCAGCCCCGACGACGGAACTGGTGTCATGAATGGCGAGAGCAGCCCACAATCCGAACTGCGTCTGCGATAGATGGAGCCAGAGGCCAATTGCCGGGAACGTCAACAGCGCGACGGAGTTCAACACGAAGACGGTGCCGAGCGAAACGGACATTTCATCTTCGGTGGCGCCAGTGATCGGTCCTACGGCTGCGATTGCACTGCCCCCGCAGATCGCCGTGCCGGTAGAGATCAGAAATGCCGGACGCGCGCGAACGTTCAGCAGCTTGCCCAGCAGCGTTCCCAACAGCATCGCGAACGTAATGCTGATCGCCGTGTAAATGAAGCCGCTCTTGCCGGCCTTGATGACTTCCTGCAGGTTCATGCCGAAGCCCAACCCGACAACCGCGGCCTGTAGCAGTAATTTCGACGCGCGCCGCGAAGGGGCGGGATAGGGGTGGACGGCGATCGCTCCGAATAAAAGGCCGGCCAGCAGAGCCAATGGCGGAGAGGCCCAAGGCGTTAGGCAGAAAATAATTCCGCAGAAGAAAAGTAGTTTTGAATTCATCCAGGGAGACAGGGTCTACTTCAGTATCTTACTCTGTTCGATATTTGGGCTTGGTTCGCGATTTGCCAATATCGGGATAAATAAAATGGGCCCGATGCCAAGGAGCGGTGACGATTTCCTTGGCTCCGAGCCCATTCGATCCTGAAATGGATCGGAGGTGATACTTTTATGGTACCTCCTGGTAAGGAAAAGTCAAGGAGAAATCGTGATAAGCTGCTGCATTTTCAATATTTTGCGAAAAGAACGGTAGCGGCCACAAGTGCCTGAAAACAGGGAGGATGGTGTGCTCTCGAAACGACGCATTAGCAGAAACGTCGCCCTCCGGCTCACCCGCAACAGATAACCAGGTCCAATCCTGCGACGAGGAAATCATGAGCCGATCCGCTGCCGCTCGAGCCCTGTTAATTTTCGTTTTACTGATGTCGACGGCGTCGGGAATCGCCGCTGCGCAAGCCACAACTTCAGGCTCTCAACAGGTAGCCGAAGGCACAACCGCCTCGCCGCTGATGCAGTACTCGCTTCCCCCGGACAAACTCGCCAAAGCCTACGCGCTCTACCTGCTCGACGGCTCGTTGTATTTCATCACCGGAATCTGGGCGGTGGTGGTTCTTTTGATCATGCTGCGCAGTCGTTTCGGCGCGCGCCTGCGCGATTGGGCGGAGCGGGTTTCGCGGCGGCGATTTCTGCAGGCTGTGACTGTGCTGTCGCTCTTCGTACTTGCGCTGGAGATTGCGCAGCTTCCGTTCGAGCTGTACCAGCATCACATTGGGCTTAAGTACGGACTGTCGGTGCAGCACTGGGGATCCTGGTTTGGCGATTGGGGCAAGAGCCTGCTGCTGGGTTGCGTCTTCGCCAGCGTGCTGGGATGGATTCTTTACGCGATTATTCGCCGCAGTCCCCGCCGCTGGTGGTTCTACTTCTGGGTGGCGCTGATTCCGATTGTCATCTTCGTGATGTTTGTTGAGCCGGTGTGGATCGAGCCCCTGTTCAATAAGTACGAGCCGCTGAGCGATCATCATGCTGAGCTGGTCGCGCAGATCGAACGTGTAGTACAGCGCGCAGGAATGGACATCCCGCCCCAGCGCATGTACGAGATGAAGGCGAGCGAGAAGACCACAACGCTCAACGCCTATGTCACCGGCTTCGGCGCTACCAAACGCGTTGTGGTGTGGGACACGACGGTGAAAGCCATGACCACTCCTGAGACGCTCGTCATCTTCGGGCACGAGATGGGGCACTACGTCCTCGGACACGTCCCGAAGGAGATTGCGATTGATCTGGCGGTGTTGCTGGTTTTGTTCTACCTGGGATTCAGGCTGGCGAGCGGGTTATCCGCCCGTTATGGAGAGAGTTGGGGTATTCGCACTCTGGATGACTGGGCCTCGCCACCGATGCTGGTGCTGATCCTCTTTCTCCTGACGTTCCTCGCCACCCCGGTATTCAGCGGGGTTTCACGCCACTTTGAGCATCAGGCAGACCAGTACGGGCTGGAGGTTGTTCACGGACTGGTGCCCGACGAGGGCCGCACCGCAGCGATGGCTTTCCAGAAACTTGGCGAGGTGTCTCTGGACTACCCATATGTCAACAAATTCTGGGAATTCTGGGCCTGGGACCATCCTACAATTCGCGATCGCATGATTTTCGTGCAGAGCTACGATCCGTGGGCGGAAGGCAAACAGCCAGAGTTCGTGAAGAGCGCGCCATGACACCGCAAACCCGACGCAAAACTGGTACAGCCTTCGTTGACATTGGTCAGCGCGCTCTGTTAGTTTCAATAGTTCCAGTTATTTCCCTAGCGCCCCCAGTGCATCTTCAGCGGTAGGCACTCAACGACAAGCGGATGGATACCACTCTCAAACAAGTAGGCGAATTACTGCTCGACGCCGTTCCGACGGTGGTGCTACTGCTGGTGCTGTACGCGATCTATCAGAATGTCGTACGCAAGCCTCTCGAGCGGATATTGAAGGAGCGGCGCGACCGCACCGAGGGAGCAGCTCTCAAGGCGCGCGCCGACGTAGCGGCCGCGGAATCCCGCACCCAGGAATACGAAGAGAAGCTGCGCGAGGCGCGTTTGGCGGTGTTCAAGGCGCAGGAAGCGCGGCGCCAGAAGGCGCAACAAATGCGTTCCGAGGCGTTGGCCGAGGCTCGGGCTCGCGCCCAGGAGCAGATTCGCCAGGCCAAAGAGGCGATTGAGCAGGATATGGCGGCGGCGCGCGTCGGTCTACAGGCCGAAACGGAGCGCCTGGCTGGCGACATCATCCGGACCATCCTGAAACCCGCCGGAACAGCGCCGGCAGCGGGCGGCGCACAATGACCAGAAAATTCTTGAGGCGTGCGTCTTTAATCGCGTTCGTGGCGTGTCTGTTCGTGTGTGCGGCTGCGGCGCAAGAAGCGCAGAGCAGTTCCTCGGCCAGTGGCACTCAGTCGACCCAAGCCAGTGAGCCGTCCTCGACCGACGCCAATGCCGGCATCGGCGAGATTCTAGCCAAGACAACTGAGCAAGCGGCGCACACCGCCGAAAAATGGGGACGCTCGCTGGGGATCGGTCCGAAAGCGTCATTTACGCTCTCAGTTGGATTTAATTTTCTGGCGCTCTTCATTTTCTGCTACGTGCTGCTCAAGTCGAAGGTGCCGCAAGCCTTCCGTGAACGCACAGCGGCGATTCAGAAGGGCATTCGAGAGGCGCAGGCAGCCAGCGCTGAAGCAGCTCGCCGCCTGACCGATATCGAAGCGCGGTTGAGCAAGCTGGACGCTGAAGTGGAGCAGATCCGAGCAGCGGCTGAGCGCGAGGCTGCCGGCGAGGAAGCCCGCATTCGTCAGGCTGCGGAGGAAGACAAGCAGAAGATCATTCAGACGGCCGAAACAGAGATCGATGCGATCGCCCGCAATGCGCGCCGCGAGTTGAAGGGATATGCCGCTTCACTGGCGGTTGACCTCGCTGGACGGCAGCTTCACATCGATGACACGACCGACCACGCGCTGATCCGCGAATTTGCGGATCATCTCGGAAAGGATGGCAAGTAAGCTATGGCCGCTATTGCCAGCCGTTACGCTCGCGCCCTGGTCGAGGTGATTCTCGCGGACAAAATCGATGCGGACATCGCTCGCCGCCAGCTGCAGTCGATCGTGGAAGCGGTTCAGGGAAGCGATGATCTGCGGCGGGTTTGGGAGTCGCCCGCAATATCGCCGGAGCAGAAGCGAGGGGTGCTCGACGGAATTGCAAAACAGATGGGGGCAGTGAAGCCCGTCCGCAATTTCATTGCGGTGATTATCGATCATCGTCGCATTCCAATGCTTGCCGATATCGCGCGACAGTTTGAGGCCGAGCTTGATGTGCAGCTGGGATTTGTGGAGGTCGCGATTACCAGCGCGCGGACGCTGACTCCGGGAGAAAAGCGCGATCTGGAGAACCGGGTCGAGCGCATGACCGGCAAGAAAGTTCGGCCGCGCTACGCCTTGAATCCGGAGCTGTTGGGCGGCGTTTCGGTTCGCGTGGGCAGCACCATTTACGACGGCTCGGTGCGCGGACAACTGGAGAAGATGCGCCAGCAGCTGAGCATGGCGTAGTCAGCTATGAGCTTTGAGCCGTGAGCTAACGGCGGCGTGAGAGAAATTTGTAGTTAGATGAAGCTCGCGCCGGATTCGCAGTGACGCCAGATCAAGCTCGAGTGCCGCAGGCACGGAATAGCTTAGCCCAGCACGGAGCGAAGCGGAGTGCTGGGTAGCGTGAGTTTAGAGATTCGAGTCCCGTAGGGACGGCAGATGTCGCCGGCTAAAGCCGGCTTGATGAATCAAGATTGCAGGCGGAGACGCTGGCCTGAAGGCCAGCTCTACCCGAGTATTTGAACGGAACCTTATGGCGCAGATCAAAGCAGACGAGATCACAAAGCTCATACGCGAGCAGATCGATAACTACGAAACCAAGATTGCGGTCGATGAAGTCGGCTCGGTCATGTCCATCGGCGACGGCATCGCCCGTGTTTATGGCCTCGACAAGTGCATGGCGGGCGAACTGCTCTCCTTTCCGCATAACGTCACCGGCATCGCCATGAACCTGGAAGAAGACCAGGTCGGCGTGGTGCTGATGGGCGAGTACACGGAAGTCGAAGAGGGCGACGAGGTGAAGCGCACCGGACGCATCATGAGCGTGCCTGTGGGCGATTCGCTCGTCGGCCGCGTGGTCGATTCGCTCGGCAATCCGATCGACGACAAAGGGCCGCTCAACACCACGGAGTTCATCGAGATCGAGCGTCTGGCCCCCGGCGTCATTCAGCGCCAGCCGGTGAAGGAGCCGATGGCGACTGGACTCAAGGCCATCGACTCCATGATTCCGATCGGTCGCGGCCAGCGCGAGCTGATCATCGGCGACCGCCAGACCGGCAAGACCGCGGTCGCGCTCGACACCATCATCAACAGCAAGGGCCGCGACCTGATTTGTATCTACTGCGCTATCGGGCAGAAGCGCTCGTCGGTCGCGCAGGTGGTGAAAACGCTGGAGGATTACGGCGCGATGGAATACACCATCGTCGTCTCGGCCTCGGCCTCTGATCCGGCTCCAATGCAGTACATCGCTCCTTACGCAGCCTGCGCCATGGGCGAATACTTCCGCGACAACAAGCGTCACGCGCTCTGCATTTATGACGATCTTTCAAAGCACGCGGTGGCTTATCGCGAGATTTCGCTGCTGCTGCGCCGTCCCCCGGGACGCGAGGCGTATCCCGGCGATGTGTTCTATCTCCACTCCCGTCTCCTGGAGCGCGCTGCGAAGCTGAGCGCGGATCTCGGCGGCGGTTCGCTGACCGCTCTGCCCATTATTGAGACGCAGGCTGGCGACGTCAGCGCCTACATTCCGACTAACGTTATCTCGATCACCGACGGCCAGATTTATCTGGAAACCGATCTGTTCAACTCCGGCGTTCGTCCGGCCGTGAACGTCGGTCTGTCGGTCAGCCGCGTCGGCGGCAGCGCACAGATCAAGGCAATGCGGCAGGTTGCCGGTACCCTGCGACTCGATCTCGCCCAATATCGCGAGCTGGCTGCGTTTTCGCAGTTTGGTAGCGATCTCGACAAGGCCACGCAGGCGCAGTTGTCGCGCGGCCAGCGACTAACCGAAATTCTGAAGCAGGGCCAATACGCGCCACTGCCGTTCTCCAAGCAGATCACGATCATCTACGCCGGCACGCAGGGCTTGCTCGACGACCTGCCGGTCGATCAGTTGCGCGACTTCGAGAAGGGGCTTTACCAGTACGTGGACACGGCTGCCCCGAGCATCTTCAAGGACATCGAAGAGAAGAAAACACTCGACGACGATCTGCGCAATGCTATGACCAAGGCCATCAAGGAATTCAAGGAGCGCTTCGTCAGCGAGCGTCAAGCTGCAGCGAAGGCGAGCGCGTAAGAACGAATGGCGAACATACGTGACATCCGGACGCGCATCCGCAGCGTAAAGAGCACGCGGCAGATCACCAAGGCCATGAAGATGGTCGCTGCGGCGAAGCTGCGCCGCGCGCAGGAGCGAGCGATGTCCTCGCGTCCCTACGCGCACATGCTGGTCAACGTTCTGAAGTCCACGATGAGCCGCGCGGATGTAACCGATCCGAAGACGGGTCTGCCCTGCAATCCGCTGCTTGCAGTGCGTCCGGAGCAGAATATTCTACTGGTTCTGGTGACCGGCGATCGGGGACTGGCGGGCGCTTTCAACTCGAACGTTCTGAAGGCTGCCACCAAGTTCATCAGCTATTTCCAGGACAAGAATATTGACGTGCTGGCCATCGGCCGCAAAGGACGCGACTTTTTGCGTCGGCGTTATCCCGTGGGTAAAGCCGGTGAGCCGCGCGCTGGGCAAATCCAGGTAATCGGCGAACACCTCAACCTGCTGGCCAAGGTAGATTACGAGCAGGTGAATGAGATCGCGGAGCGCATCGCCAAGGCTTACAAGGAAGAACAGATTGATTCCGTCTATCTGATCTTCAACGAGTTCAAGTCGGTAATTGCGCAGCGCCTGATCGCTCAGCGAATTCTTCCGGTACAGGAGTTGGGCCGCCGCGAAGTCTCGCTGGCGGAAGAGTTCTCGCTGGAAGAGCGCGAGCGCATGGGGGAAGCGGCCCGTAGCGCGGGCATCAGCTTGAAAGAGCCGGAGCCCTCGGAGATGGAAGCCGAAGCTGAGAAGTTTGCGACCCAGCCGGTTGATTACATTTGGGAGCAGTCGCCCAACGAGATCTTTGCGGATCTGCTGCCCCGCTACATTGCGTTCGAGATTTTCGAGGGCATGCTGGAGTCGGTGGCCGCGGAAAATGCAGCCCGCATGACGGCCATGGAATCGGCAAGCAACAATGCCAACGACGTCATCGACTCACTGACACTGACCATGAATCGCGCCCGCCAGGCGACGATCACGAAGGAAATCATCGAGATCGTCAGCGGAGCGGCGGCGCTATAGCGCCGCAGTTGTCGGTTGTCGGTTCGCGGTTGTCAGTAAAGGCTACCGGCACATGGAGTGGTAATGCAGGCTAGCAGATATCAGGATCTTCGGGCTTGGAAGATGGCGATTACCCTGGTTGAACAGGTTTATAAGGTCACTTCAACCTTGCCGCCTGAGGAGATGTATGGGCTAAAAGAGCCAGATGCGGCGTTGCGGTGTGTCGATACCGAGCAATATCGCGGAAGGACAAGGACGCGCAACTCGAGGAGAGTTTCAACAGTTTCTGGGACATGCGCGCGGCTCTTTATACGAGTTAGAAACTCAGATCGTGATTGCCGGAAGGCTGGGTTATGTGCGCGCGGATGAGACGGCGAATCTGCTCACAGAGGCGAAAGAGCTAGGACGCACTCTGAACGCGTTGATAGCATCGTTGAAGCCCCTTTCGTCACAACCGTCTGTTCGGCAACTGACAACCGACAACTGACAACGGACAACTGACTATGGCAGAAAATGTTGGACACGTAATTCAGATCGCAGGTCCCGCGGTGGACGTGCAATTTTCAGAGTCGGCGCTGCCGCCTATTTATTCGGCGCTGCGCGTTACCAGTGACGGCTTCGATGTCCCGCACCCGCTGGATGTCATCCTGGAAGTCGAACAGCAGCTGGGTGAAGGCCGCGTGCGCTGCGTCGCCATGGAGCCTACCGAAGGCATGGTGCGCGGTATGAAGGCCATCGACCTCGGCGGACCGATCACCGTTCCCGTGGGGCGCGAGACCCTGGGTCGCGTGCTGAACGTTATCGGCAACCCGGTGGACAAGCTTGGCCCAGTGAACACTGCCAAGCGCAATCCGATTCATCGCCAGGCGCCGGCGTTTGACGAGCAGTCCACCTCCATGGAGATGTTCGAGACCGGCGTGAAGGTCATCGATTTGATCCAGCCCTTCTTGAAGGGCGGCAAAATCGGCCTGTTCGGGGGCGCCGGTGTAGGCAAGACCGTCGTCATCATGGAGCTCATCAACAACGTCGCGCTGAAGCACGGTGGATTTTCCGTGTTCGCGGGCGTGGGCGAGCGCACCCGTGAGGGCAACGATCTTTGGCTGGAAATGCAGGAGTCGGGCGTAGTCAACATAAAGGAGCCGTCGAAGTCGAAGGCTGCCCTGATCTACGGCCAGATGACCGAGCCGCCCGGAGCGCGTCTGCGCGTGGCGCTGACGGCGCTCACCGTCGCCGAGTACTTCCGCGACGAAGAGGGTTCGGACACGCTGCTGTTCATCGACAACATCTTCCGCTTCACGCAGGCAGGTTCGGAAGTATCCACGCTGTTGGGCCGCATGCCTTCCGCCGTGGGATACCAGCCCAACCTGGCCACCGAAATGGGCGAGTTGCAGGAGCGCATCACCTCGACGAAGAAGGGCTCGGTAACCTCGGTGCAGGCGATTTATGTGCCTGCCGACGACTTGACCGATCCGGCGCCGGCGACGACCTTTGCTCACCTGGACGCGACGACCGTGCTCTCGCGCCAGATCTCCGAGCTGGGCATTTACCCGGCGGTCGATCCGCTGGCTTCGACCTCGCGCATTCTCGATCCGCGCGTGGTCGGCGAGCAGCACTACAACACCGCGCAGGCTGTAAAGCGCGTGCTGCAGAGCTACAAGGACCTGCAGGACATCATCGCGATTCTGGGTATCGACGAGCTCAGCGAAGACCAGAAGCTCACGGTATCGCGCGCCCGCAAGATTCAGAAGTTCCTCTCGCAGCCGTTCTTCGTGGCCGAGCAGTTTACCGGCCTGAAGGGCCGCTACGTGAAGATCGATGACACGGTGCGCAGCTTCCAGGAGATTGTCGACGGCAAACACGACGACATTCCGGAGCAGGCCTTCTACATGAAGGGCGACATCAACGAAGTGCTGGAAGAGGCCGAGAAGATGAAGGCTACAGCATAAAGAGCAACTGGCAGTTTGCACTTGGCCACTATCAGCTTGTAGAAGTCCTGTGCTGGCAAGTGGTAACCGACAACTGACAACGGACAACTGATAACTTCTTTATGGCTGACACGCTGCATTTACAAATCGTCACGCCGGACAAGCGGCTGGTTCGCGAAGACGCCGACCAGGTCCAGATGCCCGGCAAGAGCGGCTATCTCGGCATTCTTCCGGGCCACGCGCCGCTGATCACGGAGCTTACGGCCGGCGAGCTCAGCTATACCAAGGGCGGCAATACGCAATACCTTGCCGTAACCTGGGGCTTCGCCGAAGTGCTGCCCGACAAGGTGACCATCCTGGCCGACGCGGCCGAGCGCGCGGAAGACATTGACGTAAAGCGCGCGGAAGAAGCCAAGGCGCGCGCCCAGGAAGAGCTCCGCAATCCCAAGCCGGAGATGGATTACGACGAAGTCAACTTCGCGCTGCGCCGCGCTGAAGTTCGACTAGAAGTCGCGGCCAAAGCCGGTCACAGCGTCGGACACTAGTCGCGGAGAGTAGTTCTTTCTAGTCGCGTGGCCAAAACGGGTATAGGTTCTCTGCTAAGTTGCAATCAGGCCTGATTACAACCCTCATTAGCGTAGTGGGTTCCGTTGTAGCTTGTATGTCCTGAAACGTCTCTGCAAACCTTCTGGCGCGGCAACGGGCAAACTATCTCAGCTGGTAGCTCGGGCCTTTACGCCAACCGGCTTAAAGGTGTGCATACTCTTCTCCCAATTTGGTGCTTGACAGATACCACGAACATTCCTACGATTCGACACAGGTGACGTCCAAATTTGCAAACGCCGCCTAGGTCGCTCTAGCTCGCTCCCGCCCCAGCGACCCCCGATTATTCTAATTTTCGTTACCAGATTCGCAGCATGGCCGCTTCAACTTATCGTTGGAGGTCAAGGGAGATTGTATGGCCAAGTGCAACCGCGTAAGTAACTCCGGTGTTGAACGCCTTTTCTTCTATCTCGTCTTCCTTTCGCTCTGTTCGCCGCTGTTAGCTTTCGGGCAGGGCCGCCAACCGGAGGTGCTGATCAACTTTGAGCAATTTTCGGCATCGCCCGATCCCCTAAACCCCACGTGGTTCATGTGGCCAGAACCACCGTTGACGATTGGATCGGCTATGTTCGCTGGCGGCAACGCTGTCGCGCTTTTGCGGAATGAAGGTTTTTCCCCGTCGATCAGTCCAACGTCTTGTTCTTTCCAGTGTCTGTACCCCGGCTTCCCATTTTGCAAGACTCCAACGACGACTGTCCCGGAGGACTCCCTGGAAGACGGAAACTTATTGATTTTAGTCAGAAAGTGTCGAACGTCAGCGCCTTGCTGCTGAATCATAGCGATCACCCCGTAACCTACACGATCTGTGATGACCAGGGCGGGAGTCAGAAAATTACATTGGTGGGCGAGGCGTCTGCCACCATTTCTCTCCCAGAGAGCAACATTCGTCTGGTAGGTTTCTCCAGCCTCGAGTTCACGGACCTGGACTGGTTTTTTGCGATCGATAACGTGAAGTTCACGCCGATCGACCCGGTGTGGCTCGATCCGGTGGATTCAGGCTATCTGAACGGGCCGCAGGTCTGCGGCACTTGTACGAATCAGATGGCTCGCGGCGGGGTCGTAGTCTCGAATGTTTCAGCCGACGGAGTAACGCAGGCGGTGGTGCGGATTCCGGCGAATACGGTGGGAGAAACTTAAATGTGACGGTGCAGGACGAAAATGGGAACCCTTGCAGCGGTGAAAGCGGCGTGGCGAACGATGGCGGGGTATTCGCACTAGGAACCAGCCCAGGGTCAGCGGATTGCAACGTAGATGTCACCGCCGTTAATACAACCTCAAATGGTCCGATGGCATTCGTTGTGTATCTGTCACCGACGAATTTTGCGCGCGGTGCTTACGATTATGGTGCGTCAACGCGAGCGATCTCACTAAAGATTCAGTCGGATGACGATCCAACCTACAAGCTCACGGCGAATGCTTCCGTTGTTCGCCCTCCTGTGCTACTTGTGCATGGGCTGTGGGGGTCGGTGGGAGATTGGGCCAATTTTTCCTTGCCGATAGACGGACTCGATGTTGACGCCATCGACTATAAATATCCACTGCTTCAAAATGTGACAGCCACATATCCGACTTATCCGAGTTCCTACCTAAACCTAAACGCTATTCCAACCAGCGCGCTTGGATTCAATTACAACGTACCACTCGTTGATGGACAAATCCGACAAGGCGTTGCCGACTTCCGACAGATCAACAACGCAGCTGCGGTAACAGCTGACGTGGTTGCGCACAGCATGGGTGGGGATATCGTGCGGACCATCGCGCTCGGAGTAGGCTTTAAAGATAACAAGACGTTCGGACATGGCCCAATCAACAAACTCATCACGATTGGAACACCCCATCTCGGCAGCCCACTAGCGACCGACCTTCTGCAACCCGCCAGTTGGTGCGTGCGGGACGCGCTGGCGCTAAAAAAGAAGACGTCCCTGATCACGGTGACGACGAGCGGAGCGCCTCCGATCAACGGTGCTGTCGGAGATCTTCAGGGTGATGGGTTTGGCGGGGGGTTGAGTGCGGCGCTAAACGATCTCTTTCGTGCGGGGCCGCTCCCATTCCACATGGCACTGATTAGCGCAGTAACGCAAGGCGGAAACAACTTGGATGATCTGAATTGCCAAGGTTGTTGGGCATATACGCTGAAACAAGGGTGCGCCAATCTCGTTGTGCAAGATCCGCTAGCTATTGCTCTAACTCCCTCTGGATGGGACACCCTATTCTTTGGACAGGCCAATGATGCTGTGGTACCGAAACTCAGCCAACTCAATGGCGGCATTGCCGGTCCCAATGTGCCTACTTTACCGGGAGTTATTCACTCCCCGGGTCTGGCGAGCTTGGACTTTTTGCCACCGACGGAGTTGGATCCGGCCAGCAATGTTCCTGATCAGGTGATCTACCTTCTAAATGAGTCCCCTGACGAACCGCATTCGGATTTTCAATAGCGCACGTACGGGAGCGGGTCGACTGTGAGCGTTTCGATGAGCAGATGGTTGGGTGGCTGGCGGATCGGGCTGCTAGGTCTCGCGTTTGTGGTTCTAGCTGAGTTGGTAGCGTGGCCCTTGTCGGGGTCGCCGCTTCGCGCCGTCAATACTATCTCAGCTCCTGGGGCTATGATTGTGATCTTTCTGTTGCCCATTGTCGGATTCGATGGGCCCGAGCATCCCTTGGTGAGTGCCTGCTTGGTGATCGCATTCAACACACTGATATACAGCGCACTATTTGCGCTATTTCTGCGTCTGATTCGCTTCGTTATGCGCCGAGGCAAGCGGGTCTAAGGAGCATAAGTATGGTTTACAGAGTCATCACGATGGTTTTGGCTTTGGCAATTGCCCCATGCTTTTCTCAGAGCAACTTGCTGCAGATTACGTCCCCTCCCAGTGGCACGGTCGTCTATCCAAACCAGGTAGTAATCGTGTCGGTGAATGCAGATCCGTCGGTTTCCAACGTGGCCATTCTGGGAGATGACCCGCTTGGGTTCTCGCAATCCACTAATGGACAGCAGCTGCAGTTTCAACTGACGATTCCAGCAGATGCCGCAATCGGCGCGTACAACGTGCATGCGGTCGGAACGACGGCGAATGGGTTAGCAGCTTCGCAGCCAATTTCCCTCCAAGTGGATGCCCAGGGCCCGGCACGCATCACCGGTACTCAACCGAGTGTGCTAATCATGTCCGCAGCCGGGGAGATCACTCCGCTCCATGTCATGGGCACACTTCCCGACGGCTCCCAGGCTGACATAACGCACTCCCTTCAGATGAGCTATTCGTCGGAGAATCCGCAGATCGCAACCGTCGACTCCAATGGCATAGTGAGGGCCGTCATGCTCGGCAGCACGCACATCATCGTCAGCAACCCGACCAGCAGTTTGTATGTTTCCACCGAGGTCGGGCAGTTGGCGACGATGTCTTTCCCGGGACTCGCGGAGATCTTGCCCGGCGCCTCCTACAATTTCCGATGGATCGGCGCCAACGAGGCAACGGCGTATCGAATTCAGGTTGGCAGCACGCAGGGCGGCAACAATTACTACGATTCGGGTAGTCTGCCGACCACGACTCTTTCACAGACAATCAACACGCTGCCCGTCGACGGCAGCACCATCTACGTCACGCTGTGGACGCAGATTAACAACCAATGGGCCAATAATCAGTATTACTACACGGCACCCAACCTGAACATCAGCAATATCACCTCGCCGCCGAAAGGGTCGACGCTCTCCGGCGCTTCCGCGACATTCACCTGGACGGCGGCGCGGGGCGCCACGGCGTACAAGTTGTGGGTAGGTTCAACTCCTGGCGGACACGACATCGACATTGCAACCGGCAGCTATCCGGATGGAGTGCAGACCGCAGTTCATAATCTGCCTACCAACGGACAGGTGCTTTACGTAAGCGTCTATGCGTTTATCAACGGCACCTGGGTGGCTCAGGACACGGCTGTGTATAAAGCGGCAACGGTCTAATGGCCGCACCGCTTCTGCAGGAAGTCCTGGGCGACGGCCTAGACTTCTGCGTTGCAAGTAAAAAGCCCGCCATCGCAGCGGGCTTCATGTTTTAGAGCTGATTCGGATCAGAACGTGAACGCCAACCCGCCTCTTACGCTGCGGGCTGACTGCACCAGGTACACGGTCTGACCGTCGGGGCCGACGACCGGCACATAGCCCTGCGCCAGCAGGTTGCGCACGTCGATGATCGCTTCCATGCTGCCGGGCATGCCGTGGAAGTGCGGCAGTGGCTGCCGGATGAACAGGTTGAAGTACGGGTCGGTCTGTCCTGCCGAAGCGTTGAAGAGATCGACCGGAACGAGCGTCTGACCGCTGGTCCAGCGATACGATGCGATCCACTTGGTGTGGGTGCGCGGTACAAATCCGTTTAACTTGAGGGCCGCCGAGTGACGCCAGCCGCTCTCGAGATTCTGGTGCACGTCGGTCCAGGAGATGCCGGGCTGCCCCAGTTCGAGCACGCCGCCGTAAGCGTAGTCCACGGTCGCCGTGAAGTTGTCGGAAATCCGATGCTGGAAGACGAAGCGCACGCCCTGCGCCTGGAGTTCGCCGCCGTTGTAGCTGAAGGTGCCTGAGTAAACGTCAGGAAGTATGTCGCCGGTATAGGTGTTGATCTCGCCCACGCCCAGCAATGCCGGGTCTTTCACGCGATCGTTGTAGTAAGCAAGCTGCAGCTTGTTGTTGCCCATCCGCTCGGAGAGCGAAACCTCATGGTGATGAGCGTTCTCCAGCAGAGGATCGCCGTTCACCATGGTCATGCGCGGAGCCGATTCGGACAGGTCGGCCGGAGCCGTATCGAAGCCTTTGCTGGCCCGGGTATTGGGTTCGGTGGTCGAGTAACGGTACTCCAGAATCGTGTTCGAGCCGAGATGAAAATCAGCTATCGCCGAGGGACGGAATGCGTTATCTTCCTGGCCGAGGAATTGAATCGCTTCCGCCTCGCCACCGACCTGGAAGTCCATCACGTGGCCGATCGAAAATCCGTCGGCATAGGACATGGAGATAGCGTCCAGAGCGCCTCCGTGAGGAACAGTGTCGGGTGCGGAGAAGCGGCGGACCATCAGCGCGACAGACTGGTTCCAGCCGTCGCTGCCTTTGCGGACATAGCTGGTGCGAAGCACGCCATCCGGCGTGCCCTCCCCGTAACCGAGATCGCCGGAGAATCCCAAGGTGCCCGTGTGGAAGAGGGACTGTTCGATGCTGAAGGCGGTACCCAAATCGGACGCGCTACCGTAACCCTCGCTGGCAGCCCCTGCCATCAGAGCCAGGGTGCCCTTGAGCTGCTGCCCTTCCTGCTGAGTTTCGACGATCAACGCGGTATCGTTATCGAAGCGCAGCACGGGACGGTTCGCGGTATTCCGCAGCGTCCATTTCCAGCTGTCGTTTTCATCGTTGTCCTTCTTCAGCGGCGGAAGCATGCCTACCGCTTCGAACAACGTGCTAAGAGTGATGTTCAGAACCTTGCTCGCGCCTGCAGCGAGTACAACATCCTCGCGCAACGTCGGGAGAAACGTGGGCGCAGAGACATGGACGTCATAACTGCCGGGAGTCAGGCTCGATGCGGAGAAGTAGCCTTTGCCGTCGGTATGAACGACCATTAGCTGCCCCGCTGCGCTGACCAGTTGTACGGTGGCGCCCATCTGCGGGGTACCGGCGGTGTTGTGCACATAGCCTGAAATTGAGCCCGGAGTGACCCCTGCCGATGCCGCGACACAAAGCGACGCCAGCAACACACAGTACGCGATGATTCGGGTCATGGTTTAAAACCCCCTATGAGAGGTTCCGGGATTCAAAACTGGGGCCAATACTTTGTCCTCAGCTCCCAAAGCTACTCGACAGCAAATCGCACGGAAGGCGCGATCTGCTGCTTCGAGACGTTGTCGTCGACCTTAACCGTTAGCTTGTACAACCCCGGTTGCAGGCTGTTGAGCGACACAGTTTTTTCCAGCGTGATCTGGTCGCCGACGTTCCCCATTGCATCGGTCGTTTCCGACGAGTGAACGACCGCCTGGTTATTCGCCAGATTTACGATCTCGTAGTCGATCTTGGCGGACGGCTTTTTGGTCTTGTCGTCTTGCTGGAGATTATAGACCTGCATCCAAAGAGCCATGCGCTGATCGTGTTTGAAACTGGGCGGCTTGCCATCCGCCCCATCCAGATGCGGATACGCCAGCTTGGTTTCACCCAGTACGAAGCTTCCGGATCCCACGCTCTTTGTGGGTACCTTTTCCACCCGGTCGGCCAGGATCAGGGAAGAGGAAGCCAGCTTGTCGTCCGTGTATTCCGGAACCAGTATGCCCCTGCTCCAGGTACCTACGCGATCGCCATTCACGTCTTTTACAACCAAATCGATGCGATAGCGGCCTGGACGGAGTGGAACCGACTTCCAGTACAGGGAAGAATGATCCATGGTCTTTTCCAACAGCTCGGATGGAACGTCTACCTGGACCGTATCCTCAAACGTCTGAGCCACCTTCCCGGTGATGCCCGTGACCCGACCAAATATATTGACTGTGCCGCGCTGGATGCCATCCTTAGAAACGAACGTGATGTCTTTGTTCTTGACCTGCACCGTCACCGGAACCAACACGGTCTCGCCCGTAACTTTCACGTAATCGGTGCGCACCTCAAACGGCATCAAGCTGATATTGATGTGGTGACTGACCACCTCTTCCAGATCTTTGAATTTGACCGGAGGAGGCGCCTGCACCTTGGCAAGCATTGCCAGTTTGTCGAACTCGTTGCTGCTTTCGATGCCGGCTTCGGGACTGGCATTGGGAGCGTAGGGATCCAATCGGCTCGATTTGCTGCTGAGACCCATCTGTTCGTACATCGTCGAGCCGCCCGGAGTATGCAGTAAGGCGTCCTTGTCGTTAGGATTCGATGAGAGCTCGTAGTCGCCGCACGAACACTGATCGACAAACTCAAGCTCGACGTTCTCGCCGACACCTTCGAGGTAGCGATAACGCCAGTCCTCCCAGGGATAGGTCGTCGTGGTGCCGCCGCCCTCTTGCTGCGGGCGGTCGTAAGTGCCGCCGGTAGGATGCGATTCAATCTGATCGGGCGGGCCCCAGATGATGTAGATGCGGCCGCGATCGGTCTTCCAGCCAGGAATACCGGCGCCGAAATGCTCATTGACGTAGGCGATGCGGCGATAGTGCTCTTCCTTGTACTCGTTCTCCGGAGTGTCCGGAGTGGGGTCGCGTCGCAGCCAGAAATTCTCGATGAATTGGTCGCGCTCCTCGTCGTTGGACAGCTGCTTGAATGCTGCCACTTCTTCCGGCGTGATGATGTAGGCGACGTCCTCTTTGAGCCACTTCTTGTAGGTGCCGCTCAATTCCTGCTTGAGTGCCTTGGAATTCTTTTTCTTTTGCTCCTGCGTCAGTTGGCGCTTGAGCGGATCAGGCTGATCGGCGGCCTGCCCTTGCGAGGCAGCAGGAGTGGCGCCATTGGAGGCCTGCGGAGCGGCCTGTCCAGAAGCGGCTGGCGCTGTGGCTTGACCCGATGCAGCGGGCGTCGCAGTTTGACCGGAAGCCGCTTGCGCTGGAGCCTGACCCCCGGCTTCAGAAGACTGGGCAGAGCTTTGGGCAGCCATCAAACAACAGCTGATGGCGACGAACGACAATGGAGCAACAAACCAACGAACCAGACGCAACTTCATTTCTACCAACGCACTCCCGGGAAAACACTTAGGGCTATTAAATTGTATGTTCTGGTCACTGTGAAAGCAAGGTAATCGGGACGAAACGCTAATCCCGGAATGCCGCTGCACACTCCCTTTTGACAACCCCGCAGATTACTGTAAGTTGCTTTTAAATAGGGCCCTCTGGACGATTCTTGGGCCCGGGTAGCGCGCATCAGGGAAGACAAGATCGTGGCTTCGCGATTTGCGTCCGCCGGGCTCCATCCACGTTGAATAACGGCTATAATCGGAGTATCCGGATAGCCCAGTTCTGGTTGCCGCACCCCCTTGCCGATTCGGCCAATTCTTGCGTCCCGAAGCCCCTAGTATTGCTCTCTTCGGGAACCTTGGGCCGTCTTAACTCGTACTATGGCATGTTGAGGTGCGTGCGCTGTCAGGTTCCCTCTGAGGATCGATGAATAACCGGAAGAAGTTCGCACTAATAGCTGCTGTCGTAGTGGTGTTGCTGGCCATCGTTGGGTTTACCGTCCAACAGAGCCACAAGGGGGTCGTTGCGGTTCAAACCGGTAAAGTTGTTCGCGAGGATTTGACGTCGGTCGTTACCGCCTCGGGTGAGATCAAGCCGAAAGTCTATGTCAATATCGGCGCCAACGCGTTCGCCAAGATAACCCATCTCTATGTGAAGGAAGGCGATCGGGTTAAAAAGGGCCAGATGCTGGCCTTGCTGGACAATGTTCAGCCCGCGGCTGACGTTTCGGCCAATGACTCAGCACTAAACGCATCGCGTACCGATGCCGTTGCCGCACAAGCCGCAGTGAATACGGCGGTCGCCGATTTGAATTCCGCCGAAGCATCGCTGGAACACGCAAAGACGGATTATGAGCGCAACAAGGCGCTGTACGACCAGCAACTGATTTCCAAATCCGATTACGACGTCAAGAAAACCGCCTACGATACGGCCATCGCGCAAGAAGGCATGTCGAAGGCCAAGCTCGCGCAGGCTAAGGCTTCGCTGGACTCTGCGCAAGGCCACATCAATCAAAACCAGGCCATGCTGCGTCACGCTGCAGACGTACTCAGCAAAACCGAGTATGCAGCTCCCTTCGACGGCATCATCACCAACGTTCCTGTGCGCGAAGGCGAGACGGTTGTGCCCGGCATTCAGAATTCTCCCGGCAGTACGTTGATGACTATCGGAGACACCTCGATCATCACGGCCGAAGTGAGGGTCGACGAGAGCGATATCGTCAACGTGCAGTTGGGACAGCCAGCCGAAGTGACGATCGATGCCATGCCGAAACAGAAATTCAAAGGCGTGGTGACGGAGATTGGCAGAAACGCTCTGCTGCGTTCAACCGGTGTGTCGACGGCGCAGTCGACCTCCAGCGGACAGGAAGCCAAGGACTTCAAAGTCGTGGTTGCGTTGCAGGATCCGCCCGCCAACGTGCTTCCGGGGCTTTCCGCGACGGCGCGCATAACGACCGCAAAGCGGGCCAGTGTTCTGGCGATTCCGATTCAGGCGTTGACCATTCGCGAGCGTGGGGAGCTGACGCCCGAGAACAAGGACAAGAAAGATTCCGTGCAAGCTGCCACTATCGGTGGTGGAGATCCGAAGGAGGATCTGCAAGGAGTATTTGTCATCCGGAACAAGAAGGACGCTGTCTTCGTACCCGTAGCGACAGGCATCAGCGGTACGACCGACATCGAAGTTAGTAGCGGGCTCAAAGAAGGTGACGAAATTGTGACCGGCAGCTACAAAGTGCTCCGCACACTCCGTAACGGCGCAAACGTAAAGATCGACAATACCGTTAAGCCGAAGAACGACGACGAAACGTCATAGCGTTTAGTCAGCAGAACAGGCTGAGCGGCAGGAATCGAGTAACCTGTATCGCATGAGTAATCCAGATCAGCGACCAGCCGAGGAGAAGAGGATGGCCACGGAATTGGCGAGCCCGGCAGCAGCCGTACAGAATCAAGCGGTACCCGAGAGCTGCATTATCTGCACCGAAGACCTATGGAAGACCTACGACATGGGCTCTGAGCAGCAGGTGCAGGCCCTGCGTGGCATAAACGTTCGCATTCAGCGGAACGAATACGTAGCCATCATGGGCCCCTCTGGTTCCGGCAAATCGACGCTGATGAACCTGATCGGCTGTCTGGATACACCCAGCAAGGGCAATTACTGGCTCAATGGTCAAATGGTCAGCGAGTTGAACGACGACGAGTTGGCTCACATTCGCAACAAAGAGATCGGCTTCGTCTTCCAAACCTTCAACTTGCTGCCGCGAGCAACCTCGCTGCATAACGTCGAGCTGCCGCTGATCTATGCAGGCATGGCCGCAGAGGAGCGTATTGAGCGCGCGAAGAGCGTGCTGGCATCAGTGGGCATGGAAAAGCGCATGAACCACAAGCCAAACGAACTATCAGGCGGTCAAAGACAGCGCGTCGCCATCGCTCGTGCGCTAGTGAACAACCCCTCCATAATTCTGGCGGACGAACCTACCGGCAACCTCGACTCACAGACCGGTGTCGAAATCATGGCGCTGTTTGACCGCTTGCACGAGCAAGGCAACACGATCGTACTAGTAACGCACGAACACGATATCGCCGAGTACGCGCACCGCGTGATTCACATTCGCGACGGACAAGTTTTCAGCGATCAGAAAACTGCGCGCGGTTGAAGTTGCTGTGGAGGCATATCCTCGGCGCAGCCAGGGCCGATTTCACAGACCAAAATCGTGAATAGACTCAGGCTTGCAACGCATCTATGATGGTACGGAAGGTCTATGACAGTTCGAATTACAGGTAGTCCCGTCACACCGGAAGAAGCTGCTGAACTTCTGCAGATCCCGCCTGATCGTGAACGCGCAATCGCAATATTGACGGGCTACAAAACCAGAGAGGCAAAGTCGCATGCCTTCAAGAAGACTTCCAAAACGAGGACATATAAGTTCTCGGGCAAGAAGGCAGCCAAGCGGCGTTAGGGCGGTCTTCCTCAACATCCCCTACGACCGAAAATTTAGGCATCTGTACCTGGCCTACATCGTAGGGGTGTCGGCGCTCGGTCTGGTTCCTTTTGCGACGCTCGGTATTCCGGGTGATCGTCGCCTGGATCGAATTTTCTCGCTAATGCAATCCTGTAAGTACTCGATCCACGATTTATCGAGAGTAGAGGTGAATGCTGGCCCTCCAAGAACCCCTCGTTTCAATATGCCGCTTGAACTCGGTTTGGCCATAGCATGGCAACGAGTCGGGTCGCCATCACATAGTTGGTTCGTCTTTGAGTCGCAGTTGAGACGGGCTGAAAAATCTTGTTCGGACATCAGCGGAACAGACGTCTATATCCACGGCGCCGAAGTAAACGGGGTGTTCCGCCAATTGCGTAATGCCTTGGTCAGGCCAAACAATCAGCCTACTGTGCCACAAATGAGCGCGATTTACGGAGGGCTTAGACCTGTTGTCCGGCGCATCCTTCGGAATGCCGGAACGAACGATGTCTACGAGGCGCAGGTATTTTCCGAGATCAGTCTCGCTGCTCAACAGCTCTCCTCAAAGCACCTCGGAGGGCGTTGATGTGTCCCAGAATTTGCCGCATTTGAGCGATTGCGAAATGCGAAATAGCGCTACTCTCTGCTGCGGACTTCATGCGCTATGTTTATGGCGGGAGCGCGCATTCGTTGGTTGGGTGGACGAGGCTCTGGAAGTGTGTCGCTGAAGAGAATATCTTCACTGATACAGGGGGATCGGGTTATCGTGGCGTTGTTTCAACGAGGCTTCTTGATAGCAGCTTTTCTTCTTGGCGCATCTTTCCCGATGCTTGCGCAGTTTCCCATGCCCACACAGCGGCCGCAGGAAGACACTACGTCCGCCCAGGTAAAGGAACTCGTCTCCAAGTATTGCCGCCTCGACTACGAAGGTGGGCGGCTCGATCCAAAGATGTGGCCGAAATTCCAGCCACTGGTTTCGTGGACTTCTCCGCAACCGTTCACCAAGATCAATGTGATTGCCCGCTACACGGTGGATCCTGAGCCTTCAGAAGATCACAATAAATACGCCGTTACGGTACACTATCGCCTGCTCGGCACCTTTGATCCGGGATTGGGTTATGTACAAGAACCGGAAGGTACCATCCAGGACGTCTTCTATAGCGTGACCTCACAGAACACCGAGTGGCGTGTCAGCGACTCCGACAACGTTCTGCCGCATCCTTCGCGCGCAGCCATGCTGAAGTGGCTCACCGAGCAGATCAACACAACCCAGGACGCGACCATGAAAGATCGCTACCAAAATGCCTTGGAACATCTGCAGCAGCAATCGGGCTCGCCCTTCGCGCGATAGCCCGCAAATGTAAAAAGCCTCCTGTGCAGGAGGCTTTTCTCGTTAGTGCGAAACTACTTGCTATTGCTGCGCGCCGCTCACGCCTATCACGGTCTTCTGTGCCTCAGCTGGAGGGTTCTTCACGGCGAAGTAGTCATGATCGTAGAGGTTGCGGTACATAATGCCCGCAAGTTCCGCGGCTTTAGGACCGAAGGTTGGGCGTCCGCCTTCCAGGAAGACCACGGTTACGATGCGGCCGTACTGGGTGTTCGCAAACGATCCGAACCAGCCGAAGCGCGTGCCGTCTTTCGAGCAAGTGCCGGTCTTGCCGAGCACCGGCTCCTCCATAAAGTTAGATTTCAGCAGACGCGCGGTACCGTACTGGACCGCTCCCGCCATGCCATCGGAAATTTCCGGAATGATCGGACCGATATCCAGCTTGCGCTTTACCTTGGGGGTGAAGTTCGCTACCTGCTCGGGAGTGGTGGGATGCTGCAGGTAGTAGAGCGTTCCGCCGTTCGCAATCGCGCCCATCAGCCCCGCCAGTTGAAGCGGTGTCAGCGAGATGCTCTCGCCGAAGGAACACATTTTACCTACGCCGCCAAGCTTCTGATCAAGCTCGGTCGAGGGGAAGGTGCCCAGATGCTCATTGGGAATGTTCCAGCCGGCAAGCTCACCCAGCCCAAACTGGTGTGCGTAATAGCTGACTTTTTCAAATCCCAACTTGCGTCCCACGGACTCGAAATACGCATTGTTGGAGTGCGCCAGTGCCGTCGTTAGATCGACATGCCAGGTTTTGGTCAGCGGAACCTGGGTGTCCTTGGTGATCACGTTTTCGCTTAACGCTGCCAACGCCACCGCGACCTTGATGGTCGAGCAGGGCTGCGCGCCGGCCGAAAGCGCCAGCTTCTGATTTACCATCGCCAGAATGCGGCCGCTGTCGGGATCCACGGCCACCACGGTGCCGTTCATATTGCCCAGCGCTTCGATAGCCGCAGCGCGAACCACCGGGTCTTCGCCGGCCGTTACATCGCCTTCCACTTGGTCATTGGCGAAAGAGCTCGCGTAGAAGCGCTCGCCATAATAGTGGTGCTTACGCGCGACCGTGTGAGTTGAGCGATTGCGCTGCGCCACGGTGGCGCTGCTGTGTCGCATGCGCGACATCTTCTTCTGCGCCGAGGCCGATTCGGTTATATGTTTTGAGGACTTGCTATGCGATTTATGAGAGCTTGTCGTGGTATGGGTGGTCGAGATGGTGGCGGCGACGGCGCCCAAGCTGCTAAACAGCGCCAAGCAAAAAACCAGGGCAAAGGGGGAGCGCTTCGACATGAAAAACCTTGCACTTCGTTGGACTAGTACTCGCTGATTCTGCCGGAGAACGCTTGCTCCTCCGATCACCATCGTTCTCCGTTTTGCCAACGGAACTTTCATAGTAGGGAGTCACCGTCCTGAATTCAACCGGAAACCGTCACCAATACCGAAAGGACCCACTCAACCCGATAACACGGATGCCCAGCTTCGGGTACGAGTTGTGGTATGCGTTCCTAGTTTTTGCGAGACGGATGCCCCGCTACTACTTTCCTGCATTTCTTACTTACCACAATTTGGGAGGATGCGGGCGTAGCAAGGGTGGTTCCGGGGCACCCCCGGGGCGATTTTTGGGCATGGTGCCAAATTTGTACTCGGGTCGGCCACTAAGCTACGCCGTCATATCAGAACCGGGCCGCGCTCGATCCCCTGGCAGAGCAGGTCTCATGGCGGTGGTCGACACTTTCACGCGGAGTAACGGTTGCGAAGCCGCGGCAGTCGCAAGCACCTGATGATGCATGACGAACAGCGCAAGCTGAAGCCGATCCGATACCCCCGTCTTGTCAAAGATCACACGGACTGAATTCTTTATCATTTGCTCGCTGGTGCCAAGGCGCATTGCAATTTCTCGGTTTTTGTAGCCTTGGGCAATTGCCGCGACGATCCGCAGCTCACGGCGCGAGAGCTTGGACGCGACTCTGCTTCCAACCAAGTCAGTGCTGCTGACCTGCCCATCTGATGCCGCGTGTGTTTGCATGAATATTTCACCCCGCGCCACCCTGCGTACGCCGTTGACCAGCATATTGCCGCTAACACAGCGGTGGAGCACCCCCCGCACACCAAAACTCAGTGAGAAGAAATCGAAGGTCTTTTCGGTGCTTTCGGCGATCATAAGTACCCCGATCCGCCTTCTCTGACAGATCCTGGCGATTGTCTCGACATCCGCTAAGGCAGGAAAGAAGCCTGAGGAAAGAACTACGACGGTGGGCCGCAATTTCTCAATAGCATTGCGCAGATGATCGCCTGAAACTGGCTGGGCGATGATTCGCAAGTCATCTTCGGCAGCAAGGAGGTTGGCCACTCCGGTGCGAAAGATGGGTTCGTGGAAGGCGACTATAACGTTAATCATTCACCTGTTCCTCTCGGGAGCGACCTGACAATAAGAGAGGCAGGTCAGTTATGGCTCATTATTGGCACCAGCGGCCAGTCATGGTGTCCTCCAGGCAGTTTGCAGAGCTTCGCTGAAGCTTCGGTTAACGTGCGCGCTTGTCGTCTGATCTTGGTGCCGAATGGCAAATTACGAACTTCAACAAGCCGATACCGGGATTCCGTTGTGTGTTGCTTTTACGTGCTGCAGGTAAAACTTTTCTGCGATGGGCCCCTTAAGTCCAATTATGAGAGTCAGCCCGAAAGTTTTAGATATATCCGGCCACTTTGCTGCATTTCTTTAGCCAAACCGAATGAAAAGCGGAATCGAATCGCCCCTAAGATTTCGACAGCAGCCCTGCAGCAGGGAAAGAACTGACGAGCGGTCGCAACATAGCATCCGTTGGGATCGTGTATCAATGACACGGATCAATGACGAGAAGCGTTAAACCAACATTTTTGGCGGGTTAATGCGGGTTTGTCGAATTTCAAGAATTTATTCGGGCCGACGAAAACTTCCAGGGATCACATGGGTTTTTTCCGGTAACAACCCTGAGAATGGTCGTGTAACAACGACTACCCCTCCGATGTGCAACTCGCCCCTGTCCATCGGAGGGGCTCTTTTTTGCTCATGGAATCCATCCACTCTCCTCGATTAAGGAACCCTGGTGACCAGATCGCTGCTTCGAGCGTGGATGTAAGCGTCGATAACGCGCTCCAGTGAACCCTGCTCGCGCAAGACGTATTCAATCGCGTCGCGCACCGCGCCTTTGCCGCCCTCGTGGGGCGTGACGTAATGCGATTCGCGAATGACTTCCTCCCGGGAGTTCTTCACGGCGATGGCCAGTCCGCACAGTCGCATCACCGGCAGATCGATGACATCGTCACCGACGTAGCAGACTTCGTCGGCCCGCAAGCCGGTTTTTTGCAGGATTTCATGAAATGCTGCGGACTTGTCGTGCTGTCCCTGGTAAACGTGTTCGATCTTCAGGTCACGGGCGCGGAGCGCAACCGTCTCCGAGATGCGCTTGGTGATGATTCCTGTTGTCAGGCCTCCCAGCCGCGCCAGCGAAAAGCCTGCGCCATCATGCGCGTTGAACCCTTTGGCCTCGATCATGTCGCGGCTCGCGATCCCGAAGCCGCCCGCATCCGCCATCTGCTCACGATGTTCGTATGTGCCGTGCCCGGCGCCCCCTCCGGGTGCGGGGAAGAGAAAAATCGTGCCGTCGGTCATCACGCCGTCCACATCGAAGAGCATCAATTTGATCTTTTTCGCGCGCTCGTCAGCCATGAAAAGAGTTTAGCAGCGGGATGGGTAGAGTTGGCCTTCAGGCCAGCGTGGTTCGTTCCTTGGCTGGCGCTTTCCTAGTGCTACGGCTCCATCGCAGCAAGCAGCTTGCGACGGCCCTTGCCGCGAGTCATGCCGATGAGCGACAAGCCGACAGGAATCAGGAAGAAGACAAATCCGGCGAGACCGGCCTGGTTGGTAGGAAGAATCGCCGACAACAGCGCGCAACTCACTCCGAGTCCCAGCTGTAAGCCGCTCTCCATCATGGTGGTATAGGTGTCGAATACTTCCACGCGGTTCAGCTCCAGTTCTTCTCGCTGCCGCAACGCATTGCAGTAGAGCAGGACGAACACCAGGTATACGGTCGCATAGCCGAGCCCATAGATGATCATCAGAGTGGAACCCTGCTGCGGCTCGATCCAGTGGATTGTTTTACCGCTAACATCCGCCGTCCCGGCTAGCTGCCCGAACATTCCGGTGAATAGAAATTTCAGGGGATACGTGTAGAACAGCATTACGAACAGCAGCACGAAATTCAGGGTCGCGGTGATCCCGTCGTCCAGGCCATAGCGGCGGAAGAAGTTATGGTGCTGCCACCAGACCAGGGCGAAGATGGCAAAGCACACGGCAAACGGAATAAACCCGCGCATGTCGGCCAGCAAATCGGTAAAGGTGTGTGGGACTTCAAGAGAAACCACTAGCAGGGTCAGAGAAAAGCCAAACACCACGTCGCTGAAGGCCTCGATACGCGATACTTCGTGGCTGCGCGAGCGGAATGCTGTATTGATTTCACCCGCATGGTCCGGTGAGCTGCTGTTATTGGGCGTAGGTGTTGAGCGCATGAGGAATCGATGTTTTTTCGTCTCGCGGATAAACCGCTCTACTGTAGCGCGGTCGCTACGACTGGGGAAGGCGTTTCCGTCTGGAACTCGCCCTCCCACTTCGCCATCACGATGGCCGCCAGACAATTGCCCAGGACATTCACCGCTGTGCGGCCCATGTCCAGCAGTTGATCGACGCCGAGCAGCAGGAACACCGGTTCCGTGGGAAGACCGGTGGAACTCGCCGTGGCCAGCAGGATCACCAGCGCTGCTCGTGACACGCCGGCAACACCTTTGCTGGTGAGCATCAGCGTCAGCATGATCATCAACTGCTGGCCGAAGGTGAGATGAATGCCGGAAACCTGCGCTACGAAGATTGCCGCGACAGAGAGATACAGCGAGCTGCCGGTCAGGTTAAAGCTATAGCCGGTGGGAATCACGAAGGCGACGATCTGGCGAGGAACGCCAATGGCTTCCATACCTTCCATGGCGCGCGGAAGGGCCGCTTCCGAGCTGGCCGTACCAAAGGCGATGGTAACCGGCTCGGCGACGGCTTTCAAAAACGCGCGCAGCGGAACGCGGAAGATCAGCCCTATGGGCAACAGCACGCCGAGGATGAAAACGATCAGTGCGGCGTATAGCGTCAGCAATAACTTCCCTAAACTGCCCAGCACGGCGAGGCCTGAATGTCCCACAGTGTAGGCAACGGCGGCCCCCACCCCGAGTGGCGCCATGTACATCACGATGTTGGTGAACTTAAACATCACCTCACTGAGGCTCTCGCAAAAGTTCAGCATGGGACGCCGCTTCTGTTCAGGCAACATGGCGAGCGCGACGGCAAAGATCAGGCTGAAGATCACCACCTGCAACACCTGGTTGTCAGCGACCGACTTGGCAATGTTCTCCGGGAAGACGTGGAGGATCGTTTCCTCGGCGCTGAGCTTGGCGACGGAAGATGTGTCAGCGCTCGCAGTTGCTCCCAGTTGCACACCCACGCCGGCCTTGCTCAGGTTGATCGCCCCCAGGCCCAGGAAGATTGCGATGGTGGTAACGACTTCGAAGAAGATGATGGAGCGCAGCCCCAGCCGGCCGACCTGCCTCAGGTTGGAGTGCCCGGCGATTCCGACGACCAGCGTCCCGAACAGCAGCGGCGCGATGATCGCCTTGATCAGCCGCAGAAAGATCAGCGCCAGCACGCGCAGATGAGTTGCGACGTTTGGGAAGTCGTGTCCGATCTCCCCGCCCAGCAGCATGGCGATAAAGATCCATGCGGTCAGTGTGCGGCGCTTGCAGCCGTAAACAATCAACGCCAGCAGCACAATCCAGCGAAGTGCGGGGAAGAGAATGGCGATGCCGACCGAATTTGACACGTGGTTCACAGTTTTAAAGAGGCACACCATTTCTGAGGATTGAGAGACTCAGTTTAAGTGCGCTTTGTGTCAGGGCACGACTTCATCATGCCGTTATAGGTCCGTTTTGTTGTCTCAGCGAAGCGGCCCTCAGGCAGACGAGCAGTCCGCTAAGCTTTTGCATCATCGCAGCAGGTCCTCCAACTCCACGCCGCGATCGGTCTTTTCATCCCGATACTTCACGATCACCGGCGCGTAGAGTGACAAGCCCCACTCGGCGGCTCTGCCTTTAGTGATGGCGCGAGCGCCCGGCACAACCACCGCACCGCCGGGAACCCGCAGCGGCTCACTCCCGGTCGCACGATAGATCTCGCCCTTCACCGTGTCGAACAGTGGAGTCGAGCGAGTCAGGATGGTTCCCGCACCCAGCACGGCCCTCGTTCCGACCTGCGTTCCTTCGTAGATGCCGCAGTTGCCGCCCACCAGTACGTCGTCCTCGATGATTACCGGTGAAGCATTGATCGGCTCCAGCACGCCGCCGATCTGCGCAGCCGCGCTGATGTGTACGCGCTTGCCAACCTGGGCGCACGATCCTACCAGCGCGTGCGAGTCAATCATTGTGCCCTCGTCCACATAGGCACCGGCGTTGATGAACATCGGCGGCATGCACACGACGGATGACGCCACGTAAGCTCCGCTGCGCACCGACGAACCGCCGGGAATTATGCGCACCTGCTCGCTGGCGGCGAAGTGCCGCGTCGGATACGTGTCCTTATCGACAAACGAAAGCACCCGTGGATCACCACTCTCCGCCAGTCTGCCGATACGAAAGCCGAGCAGAATGCCTTCCTTCACCCAGGCATTGGTCTGCCAGCAGCCATCGACCTTTTCGGCAGCACGGACCTGACCCGCGGTCAACGCATCGCGAAAGCGGATAAAAATCTCGGTCGCGCTCTGATCCTGCGACGCCCTCGCGCCCAGCCCGTAGAGGCGCTCGATTTCCGGTTGGAGTTCGTGCATGGCGGGCAGTATAACTGGTCATCAAGAGCGGTTGCAGTAACTCTCAACCGAGCTCTCGAGATCGCGCATCGAAAGATCATGGCCTGGATCGACGACTTGCTGGGCCGCACCCTGGTGCTGGTGGCCCATCCGGATGACGAGTGCATCGCTTTTGGCGCGCTGTTGCAGCGCATCCAGGAGCCGTTGGTGGTCTTCGCGACGAATGGGTCGCCGGCGGACCCGTATTTCTGGCAGAGATATGGTTCGCGTGAAACCTACGCCGCGTTGCGCCGCCAGGAAGCCTTCAAGTCCATGCAGGCCGCCGGTGTGAAAGATGTGCTATTTCTCGCGGACATGCCGGGCGGGGACCATCTGGTGGACCAGGAACTGTTTCGCAATTTGCGCACCGCGTACGAATTGCTGGCCGACGTTGTGGCGCGACGCATGACGACGGCACTGCTGACGCTCGCTTATGAAGGTGGCCACCCCGATCACGACTCATGCAGCCTCCTGGCAGCTCAGTTGGCCCGCTTGGCATCGCTTCCATGCTGGGAGGCGCCGCTGTATCACCGCAATGCGGATGGCGCGGGCGTCTTCCAAGGGTTCATCGGTCCCGATGCTGACGCCATTGACGTGAGTCCGACGGAGGGGGAACTGAGTCGAAAGCGCGAGATGTGTCTAGCCTATCGTTCGCAGGGAGATTTCTTGCAGCGCTTTGATGTAGCGCGCGAAATCGTGCGGCCGCAGATCGCCTATGACTACACAAGTCCACCACACGATGGCAAGACGAATTACGAGGTGTGGCAGTGGAGTATGACCGCAAAGGACGTGTGCGCCGCGTTCTCCACTTTTTTGCGATCGGTGTCCAAGCCTGGAGTTCGTTAGGAAGCTTTGCCCCCTTTCCAAATGATATTTTCGGCGATTTACTCGGGTGAGCGGCCTCCAGGTCCGCATACGGGCAGAGCAGACCTTCAGGTCTGGGTCCAGCCGCATCTAATTGACCCAAGCCGGCTTCAGCCGGCGGCAGGGTTCGGGTAGTGCTGGCCTTCAGGCCCAGCCGTAACAGGATCTTTCTGGGCTCGAGCCAGCTTCAACTGGCGACACAATGTCTGACGCAAATCGACTTTCTATCCTGTACGTTTCTTATCCTCTGCTCCCGGTGACTCCCGAGAGCGCCGGAGGCGCCGAGCAGATGCTGCTCGTGCTCGAACGCGAGATGGTGGCCGCCGGACATCGCACCACAGTAGCCGCGGCTGATGGATCGCAGGTAAGCGGACTACTACTCGCGACCGGTCCTCCAGCCAACGGACCCGACCAGTACGAGCGGCGCGACCGCGTGCACGCCAAACGTATTCTCGAATATCTGCAGGGACACCCACACGACTTCGACTTGATTCACGATAAGAGCGGGAGCTTTTTTCGGCACGCTGCTGAATGTCCGGTGCCGGTGCTGGCGACGCTGCATCTTCCGCGATCGTTTTATCGCGAAGACCTGTTTCAACTCTTGCCGAGCCATGTGTACTTCAATTGTGTGTCGAAATCGCAGGCGGCAAGCTTCGCTGACCTGCCGAACTTTCTTGGAGTGGTAGAGAACGGCATTGTGGTTGATGAGTTCCCGCTGACCACTGCGAAATGCGACTACCTGCTCTGGCTCGGCCGTATTTGCGAGGAGAAGGCTCCGCATCTGGCGATCGCCGCCGCTCAAGAAGCTGGCCTGCCGCTGGTCATTGCCGGACAGGTCTATCCGTTTCAATATCACCGTGACTACTTCGATCGCGAGATTCGCCCGCACCTGTCTGAGGCATCATCAGTGCAATTCATCGACAGTCCAACTCTTCAACAGAAACTGGATTTGCTGAGGCACGCCCGCGCGCTCCTGCTGACCAGCACTGCCGAGGAGACCAGTTCGCTGGTAGCGATGGAAGCGATGGCCTGCGGTACGCCAGTCGTGCCGATGCGCCGCGGAGCTTTTCCTGAGGTCGTTGCTGATGGCGAGACCGGCTTCGTGGTGGAATCTCTCGAGGATATGTTGCAGGCGTTACGCGAAGTTGATCGAATCTCCCCGAAGGCATGTCGCGCGCGAGTAGAACGACACTTCAACGCATTACGGATGGCGCGGGACTATCAGGAGCTTTACCGGCAAGTGCTGATCTCGGCGAAAGAACTGGCAGCCTGAGCCGCAGGCAAACCCTGATGCGGTCAATGAGTTTAATGGCGATTTATCGCCAACGATGATGAGATGATGGTGCGTGAGGTCTTCCATGATGCGAGCAGCCTTACTGTGCTTCGTAATTGCTTTGACTGCAGTAAGCTCGAAGGCCGAGAGTCGAAACAGTGGCCCTGATTGCAGCGGCAAGTGGCCCACAACTATGGCTCTCGTCCACCTGAAGAATGCGAGCCTAATCGACCCGGCACAGGTCAACTCAGCCAAAACGAAAACGACAAGGATGGCCTCGCAACAGATTGGCGATGACTTATGGCATCAGGTCTATGATGTCGAGTTTACGCTCAAATCCGGTGAATCTGTTGAGGCCATCGCCGTCCATAACGCCTCGAATGAAGAGTGCTCGATGACAGGTGTTGAGGTATTCGTCGTGTCTAAGAAGCTAAATGCACAGGGCGAATAGCCATGAAACAACCGTAGCTGTTGTGAACAGGCGTTTACACGCACAACCTAAACAGCCGAACCTCTACTGTCTCGTGGCGGATTGCGGTTGCAGCAGCCCTACCTCCGCGGCGACTTTCTCCAGCTTGGCGCGGGTTTCCTTCTTCATTGGCACCAGTGGCAGGCGATAGTTCTCTTCCAACTTGCCCATCATCGCCAAAACTGCCTTCGCTGGCCCGGGATTCGACTCGATGAAGTTGGCCTGCATCAGCGGCAGATATTTCCGGAAGAGCAGGCGCGCTACATCCCACTTGCCGGCGAGCGCCGCACTGGTCATGCGCGACATCTCTGCCGGAATTTCGTTGGAGGCGACGGAAATAATGCCGACGCCACCCAATCCAATGACGGCCAACGTAATGGAATCGTCGCCGGAGAAGACCAGGAAGTCTTCCGGAACCGTCGCACAAACTTCGGCAATCTGCGCGATATTGCCGCTGGCTTCTTTGACCGCGATGATGTTTGGGATCTCGGCCAGTCGGAGCAGCGTCGGCGTCTCGATGTTCGTTCCCGTGCGGCCGGCAATGTTATACAGCACCAGCGGCTTCGTCGACGCTTCGGCGATCGCCTTGAAGTGCTGGTAAACGCCTTCCTGGGTGGGCTTGTTGTAGTAGGGAGTCGCGGTGAGGATGTAGTCGACGCCGCTGCGCGACGAGGCTTCCTTCGCCTTGGCGACGGCTTCGCGGGTGTTGTTCGAGGTCGCACCCGCCATGATGGGCACGCGTCCGCCGGCAGTCTCAATCGTCAGATCGATGACACGTAGCCATTCCTCATGCGTCAGCGTCGGCGTCTCGCCGGTGGTGCCGCAGGGCACAAGAAAGTCGATACCCGACTCCACCTGCCAGCGCACCAGTTCGCGAAGAGCCGGTTCATCCAGGCTGCCATCTTGCTTGAAGGGGGTGACGAGGGCGGTGCCGCAACCACGCAGTTTCATTGCAGAAGAATAATCGTTTGCAGCAGGAATCTCAAAAGCAGAGGGTATTCACCACGGAGGCACGGAGGGCACGGAAGTTTTCAACATTGTCAGCACGACGAAGCTCAGGCTGAGGAGGAAACCGCTTTTATGCCCGTGCGGACCAAAAGCAGATCCTTCACTTCGCTCGTGATGGCAATCTTTCCGCGGGCTTTTTCGAGCTCGGGCAAAACAAAATCCTTCGTGACCTCCCTGGTAAAACGCTTTACATCTGGCTAAAGATATCTTTGAAGTCGTAGAAGCCGGTCTTACCGGCGATCCACTCCGCTGCGAGAACCGCTCCGCTGGCGAAAGTGCGGCGCGATTTGACCTCATGCTTCAGCACAATGCGGTCGCCATCAGAGTCGAGCTCCAGAATGTGTGTGCCGGGTACGTCCCCTACACGTTCCGAAGTGATGTCCACCCGCACGCCGGTCGCCTGTTCCAAGAGTCGCTGCAAGGCTGCAGCGGTACCTGAGGGCGCGTCTTTCTTGTGAATGTGATGCGTCTCGGTAATGTGGCCGCTGTAGTCGTGTTGCAACGCGATTGCTGCAGTCTTCACGACCTGGAAGAACAGATTTACGCCGTATGAGAAGTTCGCGCCGAAGACGAAGCCCGTACCCGCTTGCTCGACCGCATGGCGAACGCGATCCATCTCAGCGTACCAACCGGTAGTCCCGACTACCATGGCTTTGCCGGAGCGTACGCACGCGTCAATGTTGGAAAGCACCGCATCCGGAGAAGTGAAGTCGATTACGACGTCGACATGGCGCAAGTTCTCGGGAGTTAGCCACGTGCCCCCCGGGTTGACATCGGCGTCGATCACTTGCACCTGGTGTCCGCTCTCGCGCCCTACTTCGGCAACGATGGAGCCCGTCTTGCCCGGACCCAGCACGAGAAGCCGGAGCGTTGACGGGCTCAATCGAACACCTCCGAATCGACGTCCGTGAAGAACTTCGCGTGCAGGCGCCGAACTGCCTCCGGCACGTCTGCCTCGTCGATGACGAAGGTCAGGTTGATCTCCGATGCCCCCTGCGAAATCATGCGCACGTTGATGTCGCTGACGGCGGCGAAGATCTGCGCCGCTACGCCTGGCGTGTCGCGCAGGTTCTCGCCTACCAGACAAACGATCGCCTTGCGTCCCGAATACTTCACGAAGGCCAGCTTCTCCAAGTCGGCTGCGATCTGCGGGATGGCTTCATTCGAATCAACGGTTAGCGAGATGCTGACCTCAGAGGTCGACACAACGTCCACCGCGCAACGATGCCGGGCGAAGATCTCGAAGACTTTTGCCAGGAATCCGTGTGCCATCAACATGCGGGCGGCGACGATATCGATCACCGTGATACGGGTCTTGGCCGCGATGGCCTTGAAAAGCGACTGCGACCGCGGCGTCCTGGCAAGAATGCGCGTGCCTTTATTTTCAGGATTGCGCGAATTCAGCACCAGCACCGGAATGTTCTTCTCGACCGCAGGCAACACCGTGGCGGGATGCAGAACCTTGGCGCCGAAGTAGGCTAGCTCGGCGGCTTCCTCAAAGCTGATGAGCTTGATGCGGCGGGCGTTGGGACAAATGCGCGGATCGGTGGTCTTCATGCCGTCCACGTCGGTCCAGATCTCGATGCGATCGGCGTTGAGGCCGGCTCCCACCAGCGCGGCAGAAAAGTCGGAGCCCCCGCGGCCGATGGTCGTCGTAGTTCCTTCACGCGTGGCGCCCACAAAGCCGCCCATGATCGGGACCTTGTGCTTGTCGATCAACGGCTTCACGTGGTCTTGCAGGCGATCGTTGATTTCTTCCACTTGCGGCACGGCTCGGCTGTGTTGCGCGTCGGTGATGACGATCTTTCGCGGATCGACCAGCACGGCGGGTATGTCGCGCGCCAGAAATGCGGGTACGGCAATCATGCTGGAGAGCCGCTCGCCGAAGGAGACGACATAATCTGACGTGCGAGGCGTCAGTTCCCCGACGGCGGAGATCCCACGCAGCAACTCGTCCAGCGAGTCGAACTCCGCACCCAGCTCGTTGTGCAGTTCGGTGTGCAGGCCCGTACCGAGCAACTCGCCCGCTGTGAGGTAATGGCGTTCTCGCAGTCCGCGGCAGATCTCCAGCGCCTGGTCGCGCTCCCCGCGTCCAGCAGCGGCGGCCATGGCTAGCAACTGGTCAGTGACCTTCGCCATCGCACTCACGACAACGAACGGCCGCTCGGGCAGGCGAGATTTTACGATGCTGGCGACGCGATCGATGGCGGTAGCGTTCTCGACTGAAGTACCGCCGAACTTCATTACGATCACGGAAGCAGACCCTGCACTTTCAGGAGTTCGGCGTTCAGCAGCGCCGCGCCGGCGGCTCCGCGGATGGTGTTGTGCGAGAGCACGGTGAACTTCCAGTCAAGCACGCCGCAGGGACGCAGGCGTCCTACACTCACCGTCATACCCTTGCCCCGGTCGACATCGAAGCGCGGCTGCGGGCGATCGGGCGCGGCATCGTAAACGATGGGCTGCTCAGGAGCGAGCGGCAGCTTGAGTTCCTGTGGGGTCGATCGAAACCCGTTGAGGGTGGCGATGATTTCTTCGGCGGACGCTTTCTTCTTCAGCTTGACCGACACCGATTCAGTGTGACCGTCCTCCACCGCGACGCGATTACAGTGGGCCGTCATAGAGAAGTCCGCCATGTCGACGTGATCGCTGTTGACGCGACCTAGGAGCTTTCGGGTCTCCTCTTCCATCTTCTCTTCTTCCTTAGCGATATAGGGTATGACATTGCCAAGGATGTCGAGCGAGGCTACACCGGGATATCCCGCGCCGCTGACGGCCTGCATGGTGGTGACGAAAAGCGACTCGATGCCGAACTTGCGATGCAGCGGCGCGAGCGCGACCACCAGCCCGATCGCCGAGCAGTTGGGATTGGTGACAATGTATCCGCCTGACTGCTTGCGCCAGCTTTGCTTCTCGACCAGCGTGAGGTGATCGGCATTAACCTCAGGAATGATGAGCGGGACGTCGCCCTGCATGCGAAATGCGCTCGAATTACTCACCACCGCGCAACCGGCTGCGGCGAATTGAGGCTCCATTTCGCGGGCGATCCCGGCATCCAGGGCGGCAAAGATAACGCGCGGCGCGCCATCCGGCACGGCATTCGACACCTGCATCTTGCGCACGCGCTCCGGAACGGGCGTCTTCAGGCGCCAGCGTGCGGCATCGCCATAGCTTTGTCCGGCGGAGCGATCGGAGGCGGCCAACCACGCCACCTCGAACCAGGGGTGATGCTCAAGCATCTGAATGAAGCGCTGACCAACGACTCCGGTAGCGCCAAGTATCCCGACTGCAATCTTCTGCTGTGACATTTTTCTTTGGAAAATTCAAGTTATATCATGTTCGCCGAACCGGCGAAGCGGCGCGTGAGCTACGCGTGTTTTCCGGCAGCGGACAATCCCATCGCGGCCGCGATTTGACGCGCGACCTGCCAGGCAGTGTTGTCGCCCGGGCAGATGGTCAGTTCGGCAAGGCGATAGAAGGGCAGGCGCTGCTCATACAGCCTGCGTAATTCCGCCTCATCTTGTCCTGCCAGAGGCCGCAGATTCTGCGACCGGTCCACTGCCTCGCGGCAGCGCTGGAGAAGCTTCTGCATGTCGAGTTCGAGAAAGATCACGCGGGCGCCTCGCTCACGTAACAACTCTGCGTTCGTTGCTTGAACGAAAGTTCCGCCACCCAGTGCGAGTACCGTAGGCGTCAATGCTGCAGCCAGGACGGAGCGTAAGGTATCGGATTCAAGGCGGCGGAAGTATGCTTCACCATGCTGCGCGAAGATCTCATGAACGCGCTGCCCCGAGCGGCGCTCAATTTCACAATCCAGATCGACAGCCCGCCAATGTAAAAAGCAGGCGAGTTCCCGACCGATCGTACTTTTGCCGGCAGCCATGAAGCCGGTGAGCGCGAGGATGGGAGTGAATGGAGCCCGGGGATCGGATTGGGAATCTGAACTCACTTCGCTTTGCGGATTGGGCATTATTTGCGAGTGGTGGAGTTCTCTGTCTGCGCTGCTATGGAAACGCAGAACGCTCTGCACACGGCAGCGAAAAGGTAGTCCTTCTGCTTCTCCTGAAGTGCCAAGTCCTCAAAGGCGACAAACGACGGATGCTCTTTGGTCTTGCTGTTCTTGGTATCGCCGCGCTTCCATCCCTCAGCTTTTTTTTGCTTCAGCCAGCGCTCGTGTATGGCCGAGGGCGAGGGCTCAAGGCCGGCGGCAAACTGCTCAAAGTAGAAGCGCACTCCGTCGCGCGAAGATTCTTTCTGCCACTCGGCAGCGTCCTTCCAGGCCGGCAGTGAATCGTCGCCGAGACTCTGGCAAAAGCCGCGCAAAGTCTCGTGACAGACCTTGGCAGTCTGTTCGATCTGTTCTGGAGTCTCCAGCGGAACGCGCTCATTCAGCATTGAATTGAAACCACGCTCGAAGTGATCTTACCATCGGGTTGAAGGAGATCAGATGGGGAAAACTGGTGTAGTCCAGAGGTTGTAGACCTGCTGCGACCAGCAGGGGATGTGCGGAATTTCGCGATCCGGTACTCTCCAACCCATGCAACTCATCCAGATTGGCGAAGTCAGGCAAAAGACGGTGCTGGAACTGGTTCAGGAGATGGCAGCACGGCAACTTGCAGAGATCGAACAGCTGAAAACAGTGGCCCACAGCAGGGCAAGAAACGCCTCAGTCCGCGGCCGCGGGCGGCAGCGCTGTAGCTCCATCACGAGGGACCGCTCGTAGATCCTTGCGGTCCTGTTTCATTTCTCGGCTTTCGGTACTACCGAGTATGTCGGGTTTTCGTAGGTTCCGCCGATTTGTATCGCCACCACCGAAGCCTTGTGTTTCCCCTTCTTCATAAATGGCTCCGCTACCTTCAGCAATACCGATTTAATCCCGGTAGTCGCCTTCGATAGTTCGCTGTCCAAGCGCATATAGCCGCGCAGGTCGACCTGCCGAGTGGTGAGCTTGTAGGTGCCGCTAACCTTGGCAAGCGCTCCCGGAACTTCGAATGAAACGTCGGTCAGATGGGCCACTGTGTCGTTCAGCACGACATGCCCCTTGACGTTGGAGAGAACCTGGCCGGGATCGTAGCTGTTGTTACCAAGCTTTGCGTTCGAGTCCTCTACTTTGTCGGCTTGTCCGCGGGCCCGTGCGCTTAAGACGTCGATGTTCTTCTGCGTTTCCGGATTTGGATACTGACCATTACTGATTCCGAAATCGCCAACCAGCCTGACCCTGTTGAGAAAGGGAGCCTTTCCCGGGGGCAACGTGGCTTTGCAGCGGAAGGTGATCGGCCCCGTCATGGGTGGCTTGTTTTCGGAGATGAACATCCATAGCAGGTCTTGAACTCGGGCTTGTCTGGAAGCCAGCTCAAACGTCGCTGTCTTCCCATCCTGACCGTCTTTACCCTCGATGGAGCCTGCACCAACAATCGTTGTGCGTCCGTAGTGCACATCCAAGGCATCGACACTGACGTCTCCGTTCAGACCATTGACCGTGGCGTTAAACTCGCCGGCTACATGTACTTTGTGGCCGCTGGTACTGACCGTAAAGTTTGGGGTGTCGGCCGTTCCATGAATGGTGACGTGCTGAAGCGTGCCGTCAAAATTTCCCTTGGATGTGACGATACCCCCGATGTCATGAAAAGCCCCTAGGTCCAGGCTCTTGAGCGTATAAGCGCCGCTGGCCTTGCTGTCACCACCGTGGCCGGCGTTCCAGGGGCCGAACGCGCCTTCCGCCTCAAGGTCGATTGGCGGCTGTGGGATTTGTAAGCGGGCCTGAAACTGCAGCGGCTTCCCGTCCTCCAAGTCATGGACAATCAGCTTCGGAATCCGGAAGATCAAGGCCTGCTTGCGTTCCGCGGTAGGCGCAAATTCGATCACGGCTCCATCGGCGATGATCTTGCCGATGGTTAGGCCGGACATCAGTCGTCCTACATTGAACGGTCCCGGAGTTCCCGCAGCCGACGGTTGCTCTGGCGCTATGGTCACGTGAAGGCCGTCCGCGTGGATCACGGCGATGTGATTTGTCAGCAGTCCGTGGTATGTCCCAACAATCTTCAGGCTTTGAATGGTGAGGAACGGCTGCCCGTTTTTGTCACCCGAATGCCGGAAGGTCACATTCTCCGCAATACATCCTGGCTTGGGCAGATACATCTGGTGAAACGATCCGATCTGCACCTCGCCTCCGGCCTGTTGCTGCAAGGCCTGGAGGATCGCGTCGTGAGTGAAAGGCCATTTATGGGAGGCAACAACACCGGCGAGCACCAAGGTCGCCAGCAATACGATGCCAATGATCGCGATGAGTCGGCGACGTCCGTGGGGGGCTCGGATAGTCGTGGCGGCGGACTGGCTCTCTTCCACATGAACTGGCATAGGTGACGAGTGAGGTCCTTCACAGAGCGTGCAACGAGATATCCACTAGGATGTCGATTTCGTCCGGGTCGGTTTTCCGCAATCGGGAATGGGATTCGTTTAATGGCCGTGCGGAAATCGCCTCCCCCGGGTCTGCGTTCTCAGTACCTTAGGTCTGCATTCAGCGTCCCCACACACAACTAAGTAAAAAAACCAACTTCAGTTCAGGCGTAGACGGGGGACGCCTTAGTACCAACGAACTCTATACTCACCACGTTTCTCCCAGTTCTGTGCAGGGCCATTACACCGTGTCTGCGACGATCAGCGCAGGCGCGCCGGAGTGCTCTGATGTCCAAAATTGTCGCCGCTTCCTGCTTGGCTTTTACGCTGAGCCTGTCGCTTTCTGTCTACGCCGCCCAACCACAACAATACCAACAGATTGTTCCCAGCACCACGCTGACTGCCGAGACCAGCAACAATACCTCGGCTGCGAACTCGTTTCCGGGATGCGAAACAACTACCGTTACGCACGGACAGTGCGTCGATAACGGGGACCTTAGGGCCAGCAACGTCAGCAAGGTTGACGTCCATACACTGCTCTCTCCTTCGCAGCAAGGAACGAAGGTTTACACCACGTACATTCCTTATTGGGTGCACGGAACCCATCCGAATATCGGCTACAGCTCGCAAGATCCCAACCAGGTGACGCGAGAGGTTGCCGACTTAAGCAGCCGCGGCTTCAATGGCGTGCTGGTCGATTGGTACGGGCCGGGGAGCTTTGAAGAAGGCGCCACGGAGATACTGAAGACGCAGTTGGAGCAGCAGAACAACCTGAAATTCGCTCTGATGATCGATCAGGGCGCGATCGAATGGTTCTCTTGCTACCCGACGTGCTCGGCCACGCAAGCGGTGCTAAACCTCATCGCCTACGCGCGCCAGAAGGGCTACTTCAGTTCCTCGGCCGCTATTCACAGCACCGATGGGAAGACCATCATTACCCAGTTCGGAATGGAGGCCTACAACATCAACTGGACGACGGTCGAGAACGACAACACCGATTTGGAATGGATCTTCGAGAATGCCAGCGCCTTCGGTAACGCCTACACGATCGGTGCGTACGGCTGGCTTTCGCCGAAGAATCCTCAGCAGAACGGGTATGAGGGTCTCGATTACACTCAGAACTTCCTGCACATCGCCTCTCAACATCCGACCAAAGACAACTGGGCCTCAGCATGGAAGGGCTTTAACGACATCGTGGCCAATTGGGCGCCTCCCGGCGGGCGGCACATCCAGCAACTCTGCGGCAAGACTTGGCTCGACTCCTGGGGGGTGGTTGCGGGCTACACCGGCAGACTGGATGCGGTGCAGGTTGTTACCTGGCATGATTATGAAGAAGGTACCGAGATCCAGAGCGGCATCGACAATTGCCTAAGTATCACTGCTTCGGTCAGCGGCAGCATATTGAGTTGGAGCGTGCCGGACGAGTCGACGCTTGACCATTACACGGCTTACATCTCCACGGATGGCCAGAACCTGATGTCGCTGGGTGACTTCTACGTCGGTACCAACTCGCTGGATCTTTCCACCTTCGGCTTTGCCCCCGGCAATTACAAGGTGTTCGTAAAAGCGGTGGGCAAGCCGAGCGTCCTGAACAACATGTCCCCGGCCGCAACGTATACGATTCAGGCGTCTCCGTATGTGACCATTCCGGCTCCCTACAACGGCCAGCATGCCGGACCGTCCACCAATCTGAATGCTCGTGCCTCCAGCCCGAACGGTGCGATCGTGAAGTATCAGGTGTATTTGGACGGCGCCTTGGTGAGAACGCTTCCGGGTGGTCCGTCCTTCCAGGCCTGGATCACGACTTCCATGGGAGATCACACCTTCCTGGTCAAAGCAATCGATGTGACGCACCAATGGTCGACGGCGACTGTGTGGGTCGATCGCACTTATTGACCTGAACTGTACAGGGCTAGAATGAAATCCCTCGCTGCAACCACGGCGGGGGTTTTTTCTTGCGATCAGATCTGGTAATCGATCTGGATGATCTCTTCCAGTCGGTCTCCATCGCTGGGAGCGAATTCGCGGCCCTGGAGTTCGCGGACCTGCTGCTTGAGTTCCTTGACTTCGTTCGCAACGGCCGCCAGAGCCTCGGAGAGTGGGTCGTTGATTTGCTTGGGATCGGTGATCACGACCCGTTTGCCCGCGCGGAAGACGATGTGGCCCGGAACGCCGACAATCGTAGAGTTGTCCGGAACATCTCGCAACACGACCGAACCGGCACCGACGCGGGAGTTCTCGCCAATGGTGATGTTGCCCAGCACGCGTGCGCCCGCGCCGATCACTACGTTGTTCCCGATCGTTGGATGGCGCTTGCCGGTCTCCTTGCCGGTGCCGCCCAGGGTCACTCCCTGGTAGAGCGTTACGTCGTCGCCGATGATGGTAGTTTCACCGATCACCACGCCCATACCGTGATCGACAAAGAAGCGGCGACCGATCTTGGCGCCGGGATGAATCTCGATGCCGGTGATCAGCCTCCCGCACTGCGACATGGCGCGAGCGATGAAGAGCCAACCGTGCGTCCAGAGCCAGTGATTCACCCGGTAAATCCAGAGTGCGTGCAGCCCGGAGTACAGCAGCACTACCTCAAGGCCGGACTTCGCCGCCGGATCACGTTCCAGAACCGCGGCGACGTCCTCACGCGCACAAGAGAAAAAGCTCACACATTGACCTCGGTAGTGGGAAGGGCGAGCGCCTCTTCACGCAACTGCTGAAACAGGATAGTACTCAGATAGCGCTCGCCGAATGAGGGTATCACCACCACGATCAGCTTGCCCGCATTCTCCTCTCGCTGAGCGACACGCACTGCCGCCTGTACGGCCGCTCCCGACGAGATGCCGACCAGCAGGCCTTCTTCCTGCGCCAGGCGACGCGCCATGGTCAAGGATTCATCGCTCGACACCTGTACGACTTCGTCGATGAGATCAGTGCGTAGAATGCTCGGGACAAAGCCGGCGCCGATGCCCTGGATTTTATGCGGCCCCGGCTGCCCACCCGAGAGCACAGGACTTTCCGTGGGCTCGACCGCGATGGCTTTGAACGATGGCTTCCTGGGCTTGATGTACTCGCTCACGCCGGTCAGCGTGCCTCCGGTTCCTACGCCGGAGATCAGGATGTCGACCTTGCCGTCCGTATCGTTCCAGATCTCCGGGCCGGTGCTCTCGAGGTGGATCTTGGGATTCGCCGGGTTGTCGAACTGCTGAAGCATGTAACTATTTGGGGTCGAAGCGATCAGCTCTTGGGCCTTCGCGATCGCGCCCTTCATCCCTTTTGGTCCGGGGGTGAGCACGACCTCAGCGCCGAAGGCGCGCAGCATGACCCGTCGCTCCGTGCTCATGGTTTCAGGCATGGTGATGATGAGCTTGTAGTCTTTGACGGCGGCCACGAAAGCCAGCCCAATTCCGGTATTGCCGCTGGTAGGCTCAATCAGCGTGGTTTTGCCGGGCTGAATTTTTCCCGCGCGCTCCGCCTCTGCGATCATGCTGATGCCGATACGGTCTTTCACACTGCTGCACGGATTCATGCTCTCCAGCTTGGCGACGACCGTGGCGCGCGCGCCGGCCGTCACTTTATTCAGGCGGACAAGGGGCGTGTGTCCGATGAGTTCGGTTACGTCATTGGCTATCTTCATCGACTATCTCCAGAAGGTGTAGGCATATTGGCCGGCGAAATCAGATGGAACGGAAAATGGCAGGCGGGGCAGAAACTAGCGACAACAACAACAGGCGCAGTGGCGGCGGAAGCGGCTGGCGCGAATCTCAGCGTGGGCATGCTGATTGGTATCGATGCGCTTCATAGGTCGTCCGATTCTGGTTGAGGCCAACAGCATAGCACGGCTGGCCAGACGCTGATGCCCGCGCGCAAGTCACACACCGGTTCTACTTTGGGTGTTCCAGCCGCTTTAATACAATGGGAATAGCGTTTACTTTTTCTCGGGGTTGAATGGATGCGCCTGCCTTGGCTGTGTGTTGTTTCGATTGCAATTGCCGGCTTTGCCAATAGCGCTTGGGCGAAGACTGCGACTCCCCAAAATGACTCTTCGTCGATGGTGGCAAGTTCCGGAGCTCCGGCAGATGATCCCGCCTTTTCTGCTTTTCAGCCCGTAACCAAAGACATGAAACCACCGAAGCCGACCTTTTCTCCTGACCCGAAGTTCCCTGACCTTCCGGAAGGCGCCGAGGAACGCGGAACGGTCGTAATGCTGATTGGCGTTAATGCCAAAGGTCACGTAGGAGCTGTCCGCGTCTTGCGCAGCGATGAAGCGGCTTTCGAGAAAACAGCTGTGGAGACGGTGAAGAAGTGGAGATTCAAGCCCGCGCAGAAGAATGGACATCCGGTGCCAGTGCAGGTCACAGTGGAGATGAAGTTCGAGAGGTAGAAGACAGGGTAATTGCCTTTCGCGCGATAATACATCTACATGTTGAATCAGATTTCCCCGCTCGCACCTCAGCCAAAATCCGAAGACGCCGTTGACCTGCTGATTGGCTGTCATCAGCGAATCCGCCACTTCACTGGCGTAGCGATCAAGCTGGCGCACGCTCAGGGCGCGCAGACCGAAGAAGTTGTGCAAGCGGCGGCCGGCACTCATCGCTACTACACCGTGTCTCTGCCGTTACATGAAGCCGATGAAGAGGAGACGCTTCGTCCTCGTTTGAGCGCGCTGAACGACGAGAAGCTTCGTCACGCGCTGCTGGCGATGACGGACCAGCATCGGGCGATCGACGACCTCTTGGAGCGCTTGTTGCCCTTGCTGATCATGGTGCGGAACAATCCGCAAACCATACACGCCGCCGGCACGGAGATGTGCAGTATCACTAAGGCTCTCGACGAGATGTTTCGCGCGCATCTTCAGTTAGAAGAGGAAGTGATCTTTCCGGCGATTCGCAGCAGCCTGCCGGAAGACATGCGTAACGAGATGTTGCGGGAAATGCAAAGTCGCAGGCAGCACGCCTGAGGGATTTGCTGCCTGGCTAGCTACTCGTGGTGGAGGGACCCCGGAAACTCAAGCTGCATCGAAACTGAAATTTCGAGCGAGCGGTTCGCCGCAGTTGTTCGGGCGCGCATTTGCTGATATCGTCACGGGGTTTCCGGCTGAGCTCGCGGGCAGCGGTTTGCAGAAATCGCGCTTGGAATCGCAGGATCCGGTGCTGGGCGGAAGTGCCCGAATGATAGCCGGCCAAAGAACTTGCAAAAATTACCTGGACCCAATCTGCCATTTGCGCTGAACACGTATTACTAATGGAACCGATCGAACAAGGACCTCAAATTCGGGTTGACGCTACGGACGATATGCGACTGGTGTCCCGCATTCGTGCGGGCGACCAGCAGGCGATGTCCGAGCTTTATGATCGGTATGGCAAGGTAGTTTACGCGGTGGCGCTTCGAGTGCTCCAGGACGCGGGAGGGGCCGAGGACGTTCTTCAGGACGTCTTCCTCCAACTCTGGCGCAACCCCGATGCGTTTGACGCCAGCCGGGGCAGCCTGGCAGCGTGGCTGGCCGTGATTTCTCGGCATCGCGCGATCGACCGTTTGCGTAAGCGGCGTCCTGAGACCGATATCGAAGACTGTGTGATCGCAAGTGGTCCCGACCTGCGGGACGAAGCGGAACATAGGCTGGTGATCGAGAAGGTGCGCGGCGTTCTCGCGGAGATGAATGCCGACCAGCGCAAGGTACTAGAGCTAGCCTTTTTCCAGGGACTGACACACACCGAGATAGCGGAGAAGACAGGCGAGCCGCTGGGAACAGTCAAGACCAGGATTCGCAGTGGCTTGCAATTCCTGCGGACAAAGTTCGCCGGATAGACGGTAGAGATGGTCTCCAGGCAGTGTCGGCAGTAGTGAAACATTGAGGGGCTTCAGCCCCGGAGATGATTTGAAAACGCACGAACAATTCGTGGATGATCTGACGCTCTACGCGCTGGGCGAACTGACCGGTGCTGACCGTCAGGAACTGGAGCTGCACCTGGAGACGTGTGCCTCCTGCCGCCGCGAATTGCAGGCTTTGCGTACCGATCTCGGATTGTTGGCCTTAAGCAGCAGCGGCCCTCAGCCACCTGCGCGAAGCAAAGACCGTCTGATGCGTGCCATCGCCGACGAACCGCGGGGTGTTTCGGCGCCAAGTCCGGCGCAAGCATCCGCTCCTGGACGCAGCTGGTGGTGGGCATGGGTTCCATCATTAGCTGCTTTGGCGTTGCTGGTGTTCGCAGTGAACCTGTGGCACAACAATGGGCGTCTACGGGATCAGATGGCGGAGCTTGCCGGACGCAATCAGGACCAGACCACGCAGCTCGATCAGCTGCATCAGGACCTCGCGCTCTTGACCGCCCCTGACGCAGTGCATGTCTCGTTGACTCCACAGAAAGCGGCCAGGCAGCCCAATGGCACCGCCATCTTCAGTCCAGCGAAGAAGCGCATGATCTTCATGGCCAGCAACCTGCCAGCCGTGCCTCCCGGCAAGGCGTATGAGCTGTGGGTGATTCCGGTGAAGGGCGCTCCGGTCGCGGCCGGCGTCTTCAAGCCCGATGAGCATGGCAACGCCATCCTCATGGATCATCCGATGCCCGAGGGTGTGGAAGCCAAGGCCTTCGCCATCACGCTGGAGAAAGAAGAGGGCTCCGACAAGCCCACCTCGCCAATCCTGCTGATGGGCGCGGGCGAGTAGGGCGCAGCAGCGGCTAATTCGCCCACGATTTACACAGGACAGCACAGCGTTTCCTCCACAATCTCGCGCGTCCTCAATTCGCGCTCTGGCAAATGGCCGCTCTCTACTGCAAACTGAGAGACGATGACCAACCCAGGGGATTTTGCGCATACCGTCAAGGAGCAGGCTGACATCGTCCGCATCGTGGGCGAGTACGTCAAGCTGCGCAAGAGCGGTGCGCAGAACTTCCAGGGACTCTGTCCGTTTCATCAGGAAAAATCACCATCGTTCTCCGTCCACGCGACCCGACAGTTCTTTCACTGCTTCGGTTGCGGCGCCTCAGGCGATATTTTCGCTTTCGTGCAGAAGCTGGAGAACATCAGCTTTCCGGAAGCCGTCCGCCTGATCGCCGAAAAGCTCAACATTCCAATGCCGAAGATGACTTACTCTTCGCCAGAGGAAGCTCGATCGGCGAAGATGCGCGGGGGCATGATCGATGTTCACGAGCGCGCCTGCGCGTTTTTCCAACAACAACTGCGGCGTCCGGAAGCGGCGCACGCTCGCGAGTATCTAGCCTCACGCGGCCTCACGCCAGAGCAGATTGCCGAGTTCCGTATCGGCTACGCGCCGGACTCGGGGTTCCTGTTGCGCGACGCCTTGCGTAGCCAGTACGACGAAAGGCTGCTGCGCGAATCGGGACTTTTCTCCTGGAAGCAGAACGAGCAGTTGTCAGTTGTCGGTGGTCAGTTGCCAGAGACAAACCGGACTGGTGACGTTCCGCCAATTGATAACCGGCAAGCGGCAACCATCTACTCCAAGTTTCGTAATCGCGTGATGTTTCCGATCGCAAATGAGCAGGGCAAGGTCATCGCGTTCACCGGACGCACGCTCTCGAATGACGAAAAGGCCGGCCCGAAGTACCTGAACTCACCTGAAACCCCCATCTACTCGAAGTCGCGTGTGCTGTTCAATCTCGACAAGGCGAAAGAGGCGATTCGCAAACTCGACTACGCCATCCTCGTCGAGGGCCAGATGGACTGCATCTCGGTCTACAATGCCGGATTCCACAACGTGATCGCCAGTTCCGGCACGGCATTCACCGAGGTTCAGGCGAAACTGCTGGGACGCTTCAGCAAGAACATCGTCGTCAACTTCGATCCTGACACCGCGGGCGCGGCGGCTGCGGAGCGTTCGCTTACACTGCTGATCGGCGAAGATTTCCAGATTAAGGTTCTTACTTTGGAGAGCGGTTTCGATCCCGACCTCTACATTCGACGGAAAGGCGTCCAGGCATACACAGACGCCCTTGCTCACTCGCAGAAGTACTTTGACTACCTGGTAGAGCGTGCGCGCGCGCTATTCCCAACCCGTACTCCGGAAAACAAGGTGAAGGCACTGAACTACCTGCTGCCGCACATCCAGCGCGTACCCAGCCGCATTGTGCGCGACGAATGGGCTAGCGAGGTTTCGCACCGCCTCGGGATCGAATCCACTGTGCTGCGCCAGGAACTCCGTCATGCTGCCGGTTCACGTACTGCCTCACGCGTGAGCGCTTCGAGCAGCGGCGGAATGACTGATGCAGAGCGCGTGTTGATTCGCGCCTTGGCCAGCCACGACAGCTCAGGAGGGTCGGCCAGCAATCGCGAAGGCCAGGACGGCGAGTTTGACCCGGCGCGCCAAGCGCACTTCGCGCTCACGCGCGAGCGGCTACACCAGGGCGCTTCGGCCGAAGCTTTGATCGAGGTGATGCTCTCGGCGCATGAGCAGGGCGCCGATCCCATGTCGCTGACGCTGGAAGAATCGGCGCGTAGCTTATTGGCCTCCGTGCTGATGGACGAGCGGGAAGAACTTACACCGGAATTGCTGGAAAGTGCGATTCGTTCTCTGCGACGACGCGCCTTGCGGAGACAATTGGACGATTTGCAGCATCAGCTGAAGGAGGCCGAGCGTCGGCAGGACGGTGCGTCGGCCGCGCGACTGCTGCAGGAGCGCATTCGGATAAGGCGGACCCTGAGCGCTACCGGAGAACCGAACTGACCGACACGCAACGGGTAGCCTAAGTAGTTGACCCAAAAGGGTGAAGCCTTCGCCAGCTCGCGAACATCTAACAAGTACGAAGATCTCGGGCTACCGGTAACTTAGAACGACCGCGTCCGTATACAGAGAAGGCCGTAAAGTGAAGAAAAGGCTAGGGAGGCGGCCCAGCCCTATGATAAAATCTGAAAGTTTCTGCATGTGTCGGTGCTACCGTACCGCTCCCGCCGCAGTGTGCACAAAACTAGACGCGTCACATGTTCGACGCAGGGTAGAGGAAATTCCGCTTTGGCTCTAGACGACAAGTACGACGATATCAAAAAACTGATCGATGTGGGCAAAGAGAAGGGTTATCTCACCTATAACGAGGTGAATGACCTGATCCCGCACGACGTGCATTCTCCCGATGACCTCGAGGACCTGCTGACCACCATTGGCACGCAGGGCATTGACGTGCTCGAGGGACCCAAGTCCGGCGACAAGAAGTTCGACGAAATCGAAGCCGGTGAGGACATGGAGCTGGATCTCTCGCCGGGCACCCTGGAAAAGACCAACGATCCCGTCAGAATGTATCTGAGGGAGATGGGCACGGTTCCGCTGCTCACGCGCGAAGGCGAAGTTGAAATCGCCAAGCGCATCGAGCGCGGCCAGCTGCGCGTGTTGAAAGCGCTTTCGCGCTCGCCCATCGTCATTCGCGAGATCATCTCGATCGGCGAAGACCTGAAGCGCCAGGTTCGGTCCATCAAGGAAATCGTTCTCTTCGACGAAGAGGAAATTACGGAAGAGGTAGTTACCAACCGCCTCAACGAGATCACCGGCAAGATCGACGAGCTCCAGCGTCACTACAAGAAGTCGATCCAGCTGGTGGAGAAGCTGGCGGGAATCCCGCAGAAGAAGCGGCCGAAAGACCATCGCCGTTGCCGCTGGACCCTGGGCCGCGAGCAGATCCTGGTTTCGCGCGTGGTGCGCCGCCTGGGCTTCACCAACAACGAGCGCAAGCGCCTGATCGATCGCGTCAACAAGACCGTCGACAGCATGCGCGGCCTCGAGAAGCAGGCCGTCAGCTTCGAGAAGCGCGCCGACGCGACCCGTTCCGACGAGCAGAAGAAGGAATTTCGCAAGCAGTCGCGTGGCATCCGCTCCGACCTGGAGCGCATGGAGCAGGACGCGGGCGCCAGCTTCGCGGAGCTGAAGCGCACGCAGCGCGAAATCGTTCAGGGCGACGTCGACGCCGAGTACGCCAAGCGCGAACTGATCGAAGCCAACCTGCGACTGGTGGTCTCGATCGCCAAGAAGTACACCAACCGCGGCTTGCAGTTCCTCGACCTGATTCAGGAAGGCAATATCGGCCTGATGAAGGCGGTAGACAAGTTCGAGTATCGCCGCGGCTACAAGTTCTCGACCTACGCGACGTGGTGGATTCGCCAGGCCATCACCCGCGCCATCGCCGATCAGGCCCGCACCATCCGTATCCCGGTGCACATGATCGAGACGATCAACAAGCTGATCCGCACGTCGCGGCAGCTGGTGCAGGAACTCGGACGCGAGCCTACTTCGGAAGAAATCGCCAAGCGCATGGACATTCCAGTGGCCAAGGTGCGCAAGGTGCTGAAGATCGCGCAGGAACCGATCTCGCTGGAGACGCCGATCGGTGAAGAGGAAGATTCGCATCTGGGCGACTTCATCGAAGACCGCGCGGTGGTTTCGCCGGCCGAAGCCGTGATCAACGTCAACCTCAAGGAGCAGACGGCGCAGGTGCTGCGCACGCTGACTCCGCGCGAGGAGAAGGTGATCAAGATGCGTTTCGGGCTGGAGGACGGCTCCGAGCACACGCTGGAAGAAGTGGGCCAGTCGTTCGCGGTTACGCGTGAACGCATCCGCCAAATCGAAGCCAAGGCGCTGCGCAAGCTGCGTCATCCCTCGCGCTCGCGCAAGCTGCGCGCGTTCATGGACGGCGTGCACGACTAAGGCAGTTGTCAGTGGCCGGTTGTCAGTTGTCAGTTTTTAGTTCGAGTAGAGTTGAGCTTTAGCTCAGCGTCAGCAAAAACGACTGGGTTAGAGCGGCCTTCAGGCCCGCCCTCGCATGGCGAGCAAAGATAAATCGGGCGTCAGCCCCAGGCGGGACGCGACGGTAGAGCGAACCTTCAGGTTCGCGCCAGCAGGCCAACAAAAATGAATTGGGGCTTCAGCCCCAGACGGGACCCGATAAGCGTCCCGTCTTTCTTTTTGAGCGACACATTCGATTGACTAGCGATTCATGCGACCGACTGTCCCTGGTGCACCGGGCACCCGGCCGTTGGTGATGCGCCTCGCCTTGCTCGCAGAAACGCCTCACACGCCTTTCCTGTCGGGTCGATCCTGGTCGCGCACATCATTCTGGTTCACGTCAAACGACTCACCCACGATCTTCGCACTTTCCTCGTGGCACGCTTGGCCCGCTTCAGGCTTGGGCCCATCCTGGTCGCGCACGTCCTCCTCATTCACGTGAAACGATTCACCAACGATCTCCGCGCTGTTCTCGTGACACGGCTCGGCGGCATCAGGGCGATTGCCCTGCTGGGCCGGATTGCGAGGTAACTTGTCTTCGTTGTTTTGCATTTTGGGCTCCACTGGTACCGGTTTCATGGATTGCAGGAAATGACTCGACAGCCCAAGTGAGATGCATAGCAGGTACGCCAGGTTCGCGTCCTTCTATTGGACGTTAACCTGGGACCGAGACAAAGCAACTCACCCACGCCAGCCCAACAGCAGGCGAACGTGGGGTACCAGGCTCTTCCCCACTAAGAATTGTCATCCCGAGCGGAGCGGCGTAGCCGCGTAGTCGAGGGACCTGCGGTTTGCCCGCAGCGGAAGGATGTTTTCCTCGCGACGAACCGCGGGTGGGGGGGGACGTGGGGGGACGTGGGGGGACGCTCAAATCACAGACAAAGCCTGGTCACCCAGCCGCAGGGTTGGGTCTGGAGCGGTTTCGGTCACTCTCTGACGGGAGAAGAGGGCGTGGTTGAAATCGAGTCCAACGGCAAGGAAGCGCGAACGCATGGGACCCGTGCCACGCGCAAAACTCGTGACGCCTGGCTGCAAGCTTTGTCTATAGCTTGAGCCTCCCCCACCCAAGCAAAGGAAGCTTGGATGGGCCACCCGTCGATTCACGAAGCTGCTTCACCACGGCGGCAAGCGCACGGGCCCGATCTGGCAAAAACGCTTCTACGACTTCAATGTGTGTACAACGGGAAAGCGCATCGAGAAACTGCGTTACATACATCGGAACCCGGTGAAGCGATGTCTGGCAGAAAAACCGGAAGAGTGGAAGTGGAGCAGTTTCCGGACCTATGCTTGCGGCGAAGAGGGTTTGGCGGGTGGCCCACCCAAGCCGGTTTTGCTTGGGTGGGGGGACGCGCAAATCACAGACACAGGTTGCCGGGCGCTTTTATTCTCCCGTCATGCCATGGGGACTCGGGCGATTTCAGCAAAGCGGCGATCTGCATTTTGTGACCTTCACGTGCTATCGGCGCGAGCAACTGCTGGTGACGGCGGAAACGATGCGGCTGGTCGAACGCGCACTGGAGCAAGCGCGCCGGCAATACGGGTTCTGGGTGAGTGGTTACGTCCTTATGCCGGAGCACGTGCACTTGCTGGTCAGCGAGCCGGAGCGCGCGACACTGGCCACCGCCTTACAAGCCATGAAGCAGTCGGTGTCGCGGCGTTTGATCTCCGGCCGCGAGCACTTTTGGCAGGCGAGGTACTACGATTTCAATGTGTACACTCGGACGAAGCGGCTGGAAAAGCTAAGTTACATGCACTGGAACCCGGTGAAGCGTGGCTTAGTAAAAGAGCCGCAGGATTGGGCCTGGAGCAGCTTCCGTCACTATCTGACCGGAGAAGAGGGCGTGGTCGAAATCGAATCGGACTGGACGGCAAGGAAGCGCGAACGCATGGGCGTCGTTCCACGTGTAAAACTCGTGACGCCTGCTGCAAGATTTGGGGACAACGACTAAAGTCTCACTCAAGAGGATGGACGTGGCTAGCAAGGCTTGTCGGTGGTGTGAGCCTCCCCCCACCCAAGCAAACCCGGCTTGGGTGGGCCACCCGTCAAAAGCAAAGGAAGCTTGGGTGGGCCTCCCGTCGAGAAGCTTGAATAGGCCACCCACCAGCTCTGTGACACAGCGCACAACCTGTAGAACACCCACCACCTTACAATTTTCCTTTGACTATGACCGCGGATCAGTATCTATACGGAATTCTGCTGCGGGAAGCGGTGGATGCGGGGCCTAGCTCTCCGCTGCTTGGCGTCGAAGCTACCTTGATGCCCATCCTGCGGCAGTGGGCCGGAGACAACCTGCTGGGTGTCTATCCCAGCGGTTCGTTCAGGAAAGGCACGGCCGTCCGCAGCGGGACCGATATCGACCTGTTTCTATCCCTGTCGGAGCAGACGAACGGAACCTTGAAAGAGGTCTACAACAAACTCTTCGACTGCCTGACGTCGGCCGGGTACGCGCCCAGGCGGCAGAATGTTTCGCTGAATATAACTGTGGCGGAAAAGCAGATCCCTCGTAGGGCTGAACTGTCCCAACAAGCGCAACAGCGGCGCTCGTCGGGAGCCCTGTCCGGCCTCCTCGGGATGACAATTATAGGGGCTGGCGACGGCACGGCTAGAAGCCGTGCCCTTTCAAAACCGGCAGTTAGCGCAGGGGCTAAAGCCCCGGTTCTTGCGGACTCGTACGGCACGGCGGAAAGCCGTGCCCTTTCAAAACCGGCTTGTACCTCAGGGGCTGAAGCCCCGGTTCTTGCGGGCTCGTACGGCACGGCTAAAAGCCGTGCCCTTTCAAAGCTGAACTCTGCCCCAAACGCGAGCCGTGGCCTTTCAAAGCAGAGTCATGGTTCTTCGAATCTGAGCCGTGCCCTTTCAAGACCGATTGATGAGATGGCTTCGAATTACTCCGTGGATCTGGTGCCGGGGAAACGGCAGAACGCGCTTTCGGACGATCACAGCCTCTATCGCCGCAAAGCCGACACCTGGACGAAGACCAACGTCTTCACCCATGCGCGGACGGTGGTTAGTGCGGGACGAGGGGACGAGATACGCCTGCTGAAGCTGTGGAGAAATCAGAAAGGGCTCGATTTTCCGTCGTTCTATCTTGAGCTCTCGGTCATCCGCGCTCTGGCGGCGAAACCGTTGCCGGGCCTTTTATCCTACAACCCGCTGCCGACGCTGTCGCAGCGTGTCCTCGGAGTATTCGAGTATCTCCGCGATGCTTTTCCGGCGGCCAGGGTCGCCGACCCGGCAAACACGAACAACATTATTTCGGATGATCTCACTGCACAGGAAAAGGCAAGAGTCAGCGCCGCCGCTGGGGCTGCGAGGGAAGCGGCGGCACTGTCATGGGAGGACATTGTGCGATGAGCCCAAGGGTACAGTGGTCGCTATCGAAACTGATGCAGGCCCTGCACGAAAACGTGGAGCAGGACTTGAAAGCCACGCGTGCGGCAATGGCTCACGCGTCGGCCAAAGGCGAAAGCAGCGAGGCGGTTTGGAGAACGCTTTTCACAAAATACTTGCCGCAGCGATACGCGGTAGCGAAAGCGACCATCGTGGACAGCAACGGACAGTTCAGCGATCAGATTGACCTGGTGCTATTCGACCGCCAGTACACGCCCCTGATCTTCGAACACCACGGTCAGATCATTGTGCCGGTAGAGGCCGTCTACGCCCTGTTCGAAGCCAAGCAGGACATCCGGTCAGACCATGTGAAATATGCGCAGCGGAAGGCTGCGAGCGTCCGGCGTCTCCATCGCACGAGCGCCCCGGTGCAGACCATCGATGGCCGTCGCACGGCAACACCGCAGCCGATCCTGGCGGGGTTTCTGGCTTTTGAAAACAAGTGGAAAACCGCCATCATCGGGAAAAATCTGTCGCCGTTACTCGCTGCCGACCAGGGAGAAGGCAGGCTCGATTTCGGCTGCATCGCTGCTTATGGGACCTTCGGTTGCCAGGGAGCGGACTGCCTTACCTGGACCCACCATCACAAAGCAACGACGAGCTTTCTCCTGGAACTCATTACCCGGCTTCAGAGAATGGGCACCGCCCCGGCCATCGACATGGCCGCCTATGCGCGTTGGCTTGCGCGAGAGAGCTGACGGTTCGCCAGGCGGGGTGAGGAGGAGGGTCCCAACCTGGGCCCAGATTTGATCTGGGCAGTAGACCGTCTAACCTCCGGCTCGCCATCGCGTCCAAATCAGCGGAACATCTCATAGGGAGGGGAGAGATGCGACGTTGCCTACCGCTGTACTTCGCATTCTTTTTGCTGCTTGCGACCACGGCTTTCGCGCAGGATCACGGTCGCCTGGCCGTTACGGTTCAGACGCAGCCTGACCCGCCTTCACCTGCGGGGCGCGCCGTGGGGGCGAAGGTCATTGTCGTGCATTGGACCCACTCTCAGTTGCATCCACAGATGGTGCAGGACCAGGTCGCAACCGCAGATGCGAACGGCATGTGCACGATCGAGCTGCCAGCGGGTATCTACGACGTGTTTGTCACGGCGACAGGATTGGCGCCACAAGCCGTGAAGCGCGACGTATCAGCAGGCGAGACTACGCAGTTAACGGTGGTTTTGAAAGCTGCTCCGACGCACCTGAGGCCGGTGGGCCAGCCCTGAAGTCAATCGTCATCCTGCTTGAGGAAGACGTGGTCGATCATGTCGCGCATGTAATGGCCGCCATTGGCGCCGGCACTGGCTGCGAGGATCTGAAAAAATGCCGCGTAGACTTGGCCACGAGAATGTGGCCAACGTACGACGAACTGATAGTAGACCAGCACGAGTGGTACGCCAAGCCATACAAGCAGAAGCCAGCGCCAAGGCCGCTCCTTCTTCCACACACCGAGCAGCATAGTGAACGCCAGCACGCACAAGGATGTGAGCAGGGCGTCGTCTATTTTCTGATTGACCCATCCGGAAAATAGGCCGAGCCCCAAGGCCAGCAAGTAGATTAGGGAATTCGTGCGCACCACAAGCCGACGCGCTTTGCTTGCGTCAGGCGAAACTACGGAGCTGGATTGCGGGCCTTGTGCCGAGTCTGTGCCGGGATCCAAAACACTAGAGTTTAGCAGACTCGGATTCGCCCGATGGCTTCTCATTGCCACCGTTTGGCATGGGTTTCATGTCGTCGTTACGAACCCGGATTAGCATGCAAGTCGAGTTGTCTTCTCCCCCGCCCTCGTTGGCGGCGTCGATCAGCGTGTCGCAGGCGGCCTGCAGAGATGGCAGTTGGAGCAGAATGCTGGTGATATCGTCATCGTCGACGTGACGGAGCACGCCGTCGGTGGTCAGAAGCAGGATATCGCCGCCCTGGGCTGGGAACTCTCCCAAATCAGGTAGGGTGCTTTCATCGGTGCCAAGAGCGCGGGTAATGATGTTCTGGGCCGAGGATTTCCTGGCCTGCTCCAGGGTGATCATGCCCCGTCGCACTTGCTCCATTACCAGCGAGTGGTCTTCGGTTAGCTGGAGTAGTTGGCCCTCGCGGAAAAGATAAATGCGGCTGTCGCCTACGTTGGCGATGCTGAAAGTCCCGTCGCAAAAACGCGCCGCGACCAGGGTGGTGCCCATTCCGGAAGTATTCTTGTTTTCGTCGGCGTACGACAGAATCGCATCGTTGGCCTGTTTCACGGCTTCGGCCAAAAGGCGTGCGCCTACGGGAGCATCGCCCAAATAGGCGTCATCCTCGATGCCACTCTTCCGTTCGCGGAAAAAGGACAGCACGGTGTCGACGGCGATTCGACTGGCGACTTCGCCGGCGGCATGACCTCCCATACCGTCGCACACGACAAATACGCCCAGCCGCTCGTCGAAACCAAAATGATCTTCATTTGACGGACGCACTCGCCCAACATCGGTCCGTCCCACCACCTCAAGTCCGAGTGACATTCGGGCAACAGTTTACGCTGTTCATTCAAACTGTGCGAGTGCCGAAAGTGGTAGTAGTGACCAATCTCGACGGTTTCGTCCCATTCAGGCAAACATAGGGTCAAGTTCAGCTTCCAATCACTATGCCTTTGTCCTATCAGGTAGCCTGGCTATTCCTGCTGGCGCTGCCGATCGCCAGCGTAGCCTGGACGGTCACCCATGAGGAAATCTTTCGCGAACCCCGCGACTATTGCGTTCAGAGAAGCGAGAGGGCCGGCTCACTGTTGTGCCGGAAGTTCTTCTACCTCTTTACCTGCGAATACTGCTTCAGCCATTGGGTCGCCGGCTTGTTCCTGGTCATCACCCGCTACAAGCTCCTGTATAACGACTGGCGTGGATACCTGATCGCACTGTTTGCGCTGGTCTACGTGTCGAATTTCTACATAGGCTTGTTTGGGCACGTAAAGCTCGAAGTAAGAAAGAATCGTGCCGAAATCAAGGCAATTGAAGCAGAAGTTGCCGAGGCGGAAACTAGAAAAGCAGCCTAGGGAAGGGGCTTGGGGTTGAGGATTCGCATCCTCCCGCGAGATCTTCGCGAATCGATCAACTCGGACTCGCTTGAATCATGGTTTGAGGGCTCTGATCTCTAGTCCCTAATCTCTGACTCCTATTACCCCTAGCCCTGTGTCTTCATGATGTCCACGGTTTTGTCCCGAGGCGGCTGGGACTCTAAGTGGTGCGTGGTCAAATCTTCTCGCAAATAGGCAAACGCCTCTTCGGGCGTGCTGGCCCAGTGGAACAACTCCAGGTCGTTGGGCGAGATGGTGCCGGAGTCCACTAGCGCCTGGAAATTAATTACCCGATCCCAGTAGTCCTTGCCGTAGATCACGATACAGATGCGCTTCGCCAATTTCTCCGTCTGCGTAAGGGTAAGCAGCTCAAACAACTCGTCGAAGGTACCGAAGCCTCCTGGGAAGACAACCAGCGCTTTGGCCAGATAAGCGAACCAAAGCTTGCGCATGAAGAAGTAATGAAATTCGAAGTTCAGGTCCGGAGTGATGTAGGCGTTGGGCATCTGCTCGAAGGGCAGATGGATGTTCAGGCCAATGGTCTTGCCGCCAGCCTCCGACGCTCCCAAGTTGGCCGCTTCCATGATGCCGGGACCTCCGCCGGTAGCGACCACGAAACGATGGCGCGGCTGATTGATGGTCTTGGTCCACTGCGTGATCAGGAAGGCCAACTGGCGCGCGTCTTCGTAATAGCGGGCCATCTCGACGTCAGCTTTAGCACGGCGAATGCGCAGCTGCTCCTCCGGCGGAGCGAGCTTTGCCGAGCCAGGTTTGTCCAGTAACTGCAGAGCCTCCTCGGCCTGCGAGCGGCTGTGAAAACGCGCGGAGCCGAAGAAAACGACCGTGTCCTGGATGCGCTCGCGGCGAAAACGCGCCAACGGCTCCAGGTATTCCGCTTCGATACGCAGAATGCGCCCATCGGGGCTGTTCAAGAACTTTGTGTTCTCGTAGGCAAGAGGTGGTGTGTGAGTGTTCGAAAGTTCGTCTTTCTTGTCAGACATGCGGTGTCAGGTTTCGGAAATTCAGCAAGCGTGCATTTTGGTGACGAGAGCGGACTAATCCGGCTCTTCGCGATAACGGATAGCCTCGGAGATCGCCAGCCAGAGATCTGCCAGCCCTAGCCCACTGATCAAGCCACGAACAAAGTCGTACATCAGGAACTGTCTCAGCTGCGGGAAACCTGAAAGCAGCGAGTTGTTTGTCCAGTATGGCGTCCAGGGCGCAACAATCAATATGATGCCAACAATAAAGCAGACAAAGATTAATTCCAGGAGAAAGAGCCGGTTCCTCCACAGCTCCAACTTGGTGGGCTTCCGACGAGGGGGTGGGATCACGAGAACAGGACCATTCCCGCCGGGAAGGCCGCCTATCGGTCCCTGATCGAACGAATTCATGGAAAGTTCAGAGAGCGGGATTCGTCCCGGCATGTGCTGAGGTCCTGGCAAGTTAATCCGTTCCGATCCCAAACTGCCTTCCTGTAGCAAGAATACTACGCCCGAGGAAGCTCACGAGAGCGAATAGGAAGCCCGGCATCCGCGTTCAGACGCCAAAGCGCGCTTCTCCTCGCGCCTTGGCCTTGGCCGCCTCTTCCTCTCGGCTCTTCGGCGGAGCATTGGTCTCGAGCGAGTTCAGGAATGCAGACGAAATCCGTGCGACGTCATCGACAGCAGCCTGAAATGCGGCTTCATTTGCTTTGGACGGTTTGGTGAAACCACTGATCTTCCTGACGAATTGCAGAGCGGCCGCGCGGACCTCGGCGTCGGTGACAGGCGGATCGAAGTTGAAAAGCGTCTTGATATTTCGGCACATGGGAAAGGGACAGCTAGCAACCAGCGGCTAGCAATTAGCGATATTCTCACCTTTTTCGTGGAAGCAATCAACCAGCCAGACGTTGGTAATCTGCTGTGACTAGTTGCTAGTCGCCAGCTGCCAGTGGCTGCTCTTACAGCATCCCGCCGGTATTCGTGGTCAGAAGGCTAAGGGCCATCTCAAGATTGGAAATGGCATTTTCCAGGTCGGGGTGCTTGTCGAGCTGCTGGCGCAGCCCGCTGAGGATGCGATGCGCCTCGGCTACATGCTCGGCCGCATTGCGCTCCTGATTGGTATTCTTCGGCTGGTCGGTCATAGGTATCCGCTCACCATCTTAACCGCAATGCCGACAGATGCAAAAATCCACGGCTTGGGAGATCGTCAGCTCTCCGAGTTGTCCTTGGGTCCGCCTCGTTTACCCCAGTGTCCGGAGCGGCTCCCATCGGCATTGCGCGCCTGGGACAGCTCCCAGACCCGACGAAAGCGTGCCCAGCGCTCGGCTCCGAAGACGTCGTTATACTTCACGAAGCCGCGGAAGTGAATGAACTTCTTGCCGGCGTCGATGGCGTCGATATCGGATTGCTCCAGGCTCATCCGGGGAAAAATCCCCTGCACGTTCCCTTCAACCACGCGATGCTCCGGGGTGACGACCTGCGGGATATTCATCGCCGGATACCAGTGAGGGTCGTCGATGGGTTCGGGCGAATCGGTCAGCTCGGCACGGGCGCACGAACTAGTGATATAAGCTTCGGTTGAACCGTAGAGCGTAACGCGGTAGCTCAGCTTCGCAGTTCCCGGCTTCAGCGGCCATTCGATCGGTATTAATTCGACGCGCAGATGTCCACGCTCGCGGCTGACGAACATCTCCAGGTTCTGCTTGGCGGTATCGGCGTTCTTCTCGGCCAAGTCTACGGACTTTTCAAGAACGGTGGTCTGCCGCTCCATCTGAAGAGCTTGCCGCTCGATGGCGCGCAGATTTCCCCAAAGCAGATAGACCTGCAGTCCGCCGATGATCGCCAGAAAGAACGTAAACAGCCAGTACGACCAATCGCTCCAATCCTTGGCCATCGATACCGGTGGAAGATCAGAGACCCGCACCGTCTGCGTCGGCGTGCTGGAGGGTTGCGACCCGCCGACGGTCGGCGCGGTGTTCTGCGCAATGACTATCGTCAGTGAGGCAATGGCTTGGTACGGAAGAGGCGAACCCGAGGCGCGCGCCGAAAACGGCGCGAGGATCAGCAACGAACCCATTAGTAGCGCAATAGCCAAGGCTTTCATGCGCGACAAATTGTATCAGCATGAATCCGACAAACTGATGCGAACGGGCTTTTGGACAGCGGCGCCCCCGGAAGATCAGAACCGAAGCACGATGCCTCCGCTGACGACGATGTTGTTCTGATTGCCCGTAGTCGGCACGATCAACTGGGGCATGCCGCTGTAGAAATCACGAGCTTCCAGCCGGAAGCTCACAAATGGAAATACCTTCACGTCGAGACCTCCGCCCCAGTCGGCGGCAAACTTGGAGTCACTGGCGTTGGTTTGCGTAGAAGAGAAGTGCGACCAGCCGACGCCCGCTGCCAGATACGGCGAAATAAAGAAGCCCGGAGCGAACTTAATCTTCACGCCCGGTGTGACGTAGTAGCTGTTGTAGTTTTCGCGCGCCAGATCAGCAATCGAGAAAGAGCTATTGAATCCGGCAACGAAGGGAACTTCGCCGTAAACACTGACGAGAGGTACGTGAAAGAAACGGTGGGCATAGTTGAGCTGAAAGCCCGCTCCGGCATTGGGATTGTAGTTCGATGTGGTGAACAAGCCCGAAGCTTCGGCAGCGAACTCGTTGGACTGCGCGTAGGCGGCGACGCTAAAAAAAACTGAACATAGGATTGCGACTACGGTGAAACGAAACCTCATCGAACACACTCCATTGAATTTGCAGGGATGAAAACAGATCGATGAGGGTCATCGGTTGTGGGTTGCACTCAGTCCTCGCGGCCCGTTACAAGGAAACCAGTAGCAGCATTATGCGCCGGTCACCGCTTCATAGATTACGAACTGGTGTGTGCGTTTGACCTCACTTAGCCAGCCCTGGAGGTTCAGAATGTCCTCATGCACCGGGTTGTGATAAATGACAAAAACCGAGCGGGGCGCGGTGCGCAAGGAAGTCTGCAAATTTGACAACACTTCGCGCCAGATGTGTCGCGGAAACGGATTGAAGAGGTAAAGCACGGTGGGCTCGGGAGGAAACTCAAAATAGCGTGCGTCGCCCGTGTGCGCCTCGATCGCAAAGCAGCGCTGCTCATCGCTGTGATAGCGCGCAATGTTTTGGACGGCAATCGCGTTCAACTCTTCCAATAGCTCCATTCCGATAATTCGCTGGAAGGGGAAGCTTGAGGCCATTAAGAGGGTGCGGCCTTTGCCGGAGCCTAAGTCGATCAACGTGAAGCCATCAGGCGGGACGGGAAGCGATTCGATGATCTCGCGAAACAGCGCAGGCTCGGAAGGCTGATACTGGCCGCCCGAAAGCCACTCCCGAACGCGCGTGCGCAACGACACTGTGGCCCAGGTTGTATCGACGCCGTGATCGAAGTCGAAGTCGATGTCACCGTAACGCGATTTGCGACGTTCGGGAGCCAGATCGCGCAGCATGTCGACCAGCTCGCGGCCATAGTAGCGCAAGGATCCGCGTATACCGCGATGGCGAAGCGAATCGCGTATCCAGGTAAGAGCGCTTTCTGAACGGGTTTGGCTGCCGGACACTTCAGGATGGTAAATGCTGGGCGGCAGGATACAACAGGTTCGCTGCATCGCGCCGCCCGCCGGCTATGAATTAAGCAAGATCGAAGACCAGGAACTCGGCCGTGCCATTGTCGCTCCGGTTGGCGATCTTCACCGCTGTCTCGCCGCTGATCGCGGCGCCGTCGCCCTTCATCAGGGTTGAGCCGTTCACGTCGAGTTCACCGCTGATCAACTGCACCCAGGCATGGCGGTCGGGCTTCAACCCCAACTCGACTGACTTGCCGCTGTCGAGCAGGGAAGCGTAAACGCTCGTATCCTGATTGATGGTGGTCGAGCCATCCCGGCCGTCATCGGAAGCGATCAGGCGGAGACGGTTGGTCTTCTCCTCGCGCGTGAAGGTGCGATCCTCGTAGGTCGACTTCAGCCCTTCCGCCCAGGGCAGGATCCAGATCTGCATCAGGTGTACCGGCTCTTTCGACTGATTTACCTCGCTATGCATGATGCCGGTGCCCGCCGACATGCGCTGCACGTCGTGCCGCTTAAGCGTTGCGCCGCGGCCCATGCTGTCGCGATGGGTCAGCTCACCGTCGATGACGTAAGTGAGGATCTCCATATCGCGATGAGGGTGCATGCCGAAGCCCTTGCCGGCGCTTACCCGGTCTTCGTTAATGACCCTCAGGTCACGGAATCCCATGTGACGCGGATCGTAGTAATCCGAAAAGGAAAAGCTGAATTTGGTGTCGAGCCACCCATGGTTAGCGTGGCCCCGTTCTTCTGACGGCCTGATGGTGATCATGTCGATTTCCGCTCCAGTGAATTGGATGCGGGAGGCCCTCAAAAGTAGCAAACGTGTTGTAACACACAAATTCTAAAGACCCGCGTTTTCCGCGGCCAGCTTGGCGGTCGCGCTCCAGTCCACGGCCTCCATGCCGCGGGCCAGCGCGGTGAGCATGTGGTCGCGAATCAGGCTGGCAACGGGCAGGGGAGCGTCTACCGCCTCTGCCGCCGCCAGAGCCAGACGCACATCTTTCAGGCCGAGCCGCATCTTGAATCCGGGCGGCGTGTACCTCTCGTCGGCTATCAGACCACCGTAGGTTTTATAGACTGGAGCCGAGAAAAGGCTGTTAGTCAGGAAGTCGACGTAGGCATGCGGATCGATACCGTACTTGCGCGCCAGCGCGATGGCTTCGCCCAGCGACTCGATAACGCTGGCGATCAGGAAATTGCCACTGAGTTTGACCACGTTCGCCATCTCCGGCTTGTCGCCGAGGACGAACATCTTCTGCCCCAGCGCCTCCAGCACCGGCCGGCAATGTTCCACGACTTCCTTATCTCCAGCCGCGGCAATGAACAGCTTTCCGCTCGCGGCTGCGTCGGGACGGCCGAAGACCAGTGCCGCCATGTATTTGAGACCGCGTTTGGCATGCTCCTCGGCCAGCCGTCGAGAGAGCGCCACGCTGATGGTGCTCATGGAGATGTGGGTCGCGCCCTCGTGCAGGTTATCGATGATCGTATTGGAGTGCAGGACCGAGGACTCTACCGCGTAATCGTCGGCCAGCATGGTGATGGCGAGCTCGGCGTCTTTCGCAGCTTCCGCAATGGAGTGCGCCACCTTTGCTCCGTCTGATTTGAGCAGGTCGGCTTTCCCCGTCGTACGGTTCCAGACGGTGACGTCGTGGCCAGCCCGAAGCAGGGAGCGCGCCATCGGTGTCCCCATGTTTCCCAAACCTACAAATGCGATTTTCATTGGTCGTCCTTATCTCCAGAAAAAGAATCTGTCCAGGCCTTTGGATGTGCTCAGGAAGCCGGCGGTGCGTAACGTGTGCCGTCCGTGGCAAAATGTCGCAAATAAGATGAGATCCGAGACCTTGGGCGACCAGAGTCGATCGAGACGAGTTGCAAGGGTGAGGCGGGAATAACTGCAGGTTTTCGTAACTTTTGCAGTTTCACCGCTTTCTTGCGTTCATTATCGGCGCGATAATAGTCGTATGCATGGCTGGCTCTCCAAGGCGGCCCTCTTCGTTCTGCTTCTAGTGATGCCCGTGTGGGCGCAACGGGGAGGTGGCGGTGGACATGGCGGCGGCGGTGGCCATATGGGCGGCGGCGGTCATGTGGGCGGCGGCTTCGCAGGTGGAGCTCACGGCGGCGGCGGCTCCGCTTATCACGGCGGCGGCTACGCGGGCTATCGCGGCGGCAACTGGGGAGGCGGTTATCGCGGGTGGGGAGGGAATGGTCGGGGCTGGTACGGTCGCGGGTGGTACGGTAATCGCTGGCGATGGGGGTATCCATACTGGGGATCGGGTGTAGGCGTTGGCTGGTATCCCGGATGGGGTTGGGGCTGGTATGGCGATGCCGGATGGGACACTTCCTACAGCTATTCTCCTGACATGTCGACCTACGCTGCGGCTCCAGCTTATGCACCGTCGTATCCGACTGTTTTGTACATGAGTCCCGACGGCACCCTCGAGACTTCTCCCCGCAGCAGCCAAACACAGCAACAGATCAATCAGCTGCAGCAACAGGTGTCGGAGCTGCAATCCGAGCAGCAGTCTGCTTCGCCGAGGATGACGGAAGTTCACTACGACACGGTGCTCGTTTACCGCAACGGCCACACCGAAACGGTGGGAAACTACGCCATTGCCGGCAACACTCTCTGGGTTTTCAATGAGAGCCGCGCGCGAAAGATTCCCCTTTCCGAACTCGATATTCCCGCGACCAAACGCGACAATCAAAACCGCGGCAACGACTTTGTCGTTCCCGGTTCCCACTGACTTCTAATAAGCCTCGACGCTATCCTTCACGTTGTGACGGAGTGCATCTAGAACAAGTCTCTACCCGGCATTACGATTGAGAGATGCCCGTGCCTTTTGGGCAGCGCCGTATTCACGGCCGCTCACCTCGTTGCGGCGTGGCGTTGCGCCCGATGAGTGTGATAAGCCAGGCGTCCTATCCCTGCTGCTCTTTCCGTCTCGCCAGCAGATAAGATCGAATCAGTTCATCGAGATCACCGTCCAGCACCCGATCGACGTCGCCGATCTCTGTGCGCGTGCGCAGATCCTTTACCATGCGATAGGGCTGCAGTACATACGAGCGGATTTGCGATCCGAAGTCGATATCGAGCTTGGAATCTTCGATGTGCTTGCTGACCTCGCGCTTCTTCTCAAGCTCATATTCGTACAAACGCGAGCGCAGAATGCTCATCGCCTTCTCGCGGTTTTTGTGCTGCGAGCGCTCGTTCTGGCAGGCTGCAACAATTCCAGTGGGGATGTGCGTGATACGCACCGCGGAATCCGTGGTGTTGACGTGCTGTCCGCCCTTGCCGCCCGACCGGTAAGTGTCGGTGCGAATGTCTTCCGGCTTGATATCGATATTGATGCTCTCGTCGATCTCGGGCGAGACGAAAACGCTGGCGAACGAGGTGTGGCGGCGCTTGGCCTGATCGAAAGGCGAGATGCGTACCAGGCGATGCACACCAATCTCACTGCTCAACAGCCCGTAGGCGTACTCGCCGTTCACGCCGAAAGTCGCCGACTTGATGCCGGCTTCATCGCCCGGCTGATACTCGTACATCGCGGTCTGGAAGCCCTGGCGCTCGGCCCAGCGCAGATACATGCGCATCAGCATCTCTGCCCAGTCCTGCGATTCCGTGCCGCCAGCTCCGGGATGAATCGTGACGATAGCGTTGCGGTCGTCGTTTTCACCAGAGAGAAGCGTTTCTGTCTCCAGCCCATCGACCAGCTTGCGCAGTTCGTCTACCTCGCGGCGCAGGTCGGCAGAAACATCTTCGCCTTCGTGCGCCAGGTCGAAATAGGCGGTGATATCCCCAGATCGACGCGTGAGTTCGTCATGCGTGGCCAGGGCGCTCTCCAGCCGCTTCTTCTCGCGCATCACATGTTGAGATTTTTCAGGATTTGACCAAAGCGTGGGGTCGGCGGCCTGCTTCTCGATCTCGCTTAGCTTCTCGCGCTGCGTGGGCGCGTCAAAGATACTCCTGTAGATCGCAAACTTTGTCTTTTAAGGCAGCGTATTCCTGTTCTAATTCTTCGTTCATGTTGAATTAAACCTTTTCACCACGAGGCATGCAGGGCGCAGAGAAAGCTTGTTTCAAACAAGCTGGCAATAAGGTTACTGGCAACCAGCAACTGTCTTTACGCGGGCTGCAGACTCGTTAGTTCCGCGGGCTTGGTGAACTGCAGCAACAGCCCTACCACCGTGATTATCGCACAGAGAAATGGGAACCAGTCGCCGTGGCGGGTGTAGAAGGTGGTGCTTTCCTCGAGTGAGTAAGCGCCCTGCAACGCGGTTCGCTGGTTACGTGGAACTTCGGCGATGACGCGACCAAATGGATCGATTACCGCCGTTACGCCCGTGTTGGTGTCGCGCAATAGCCAGCGATCATTCTCCACGGCGCGCATACGCGCCATATTCAGGTGCTGCCGTGGAGCGCCACCTTCGCCATACCAGCCATCATTCGAGATGTTCACGAAAAACTCGGCGCCATGCAGGGCGAACTGACGAACCTCATTGGGAAAGATGGATTCATAACAGATAAATACCCCTGCCTGCGTGTCACCCACCCATAGGGGAGCGCGCAATTTCCCACGCGCAAACGTTCCAATCTGCCGGGTGAGACCGTCCGCGAAGCTGAACAATTTCGCGAAGGGAACGTATTCGCCAAATGGTACGAGATGGGTTTTATCGTAACGACCAGTCCATGCGCCATTGGGGGCGACCACGGACGCAGAGTTGTATACATCGGGGCGACGATCAGGTTCGCCGGCGTGATCGATGCCCAACGAGCCTGCAATGACGTATGAGTTGGAGTTGCGCGCAATATCCGCCAACGCATGGCGCAGCCGCAAGTCAGTTGCCCAAAACGGCGCCGGCGACTCCGGCCATACGATCAGGCCTGGTGTCGTCGGCCTTTCGCTGCGAGGTCTTATGCTGAGCGCCGCCAGCGAGTTCAGGGTCTGATCAAAATATTCGGGCGACCAGTCCGATTCGGTGATGGGAATGTCAGCCTGAACGAGCGTGGCGCCCTGATCGGTCGGCAGAGCTTCCGGCCGGATCAGCTTTCCGGCGTGCAAAGCAATCGCCGCTACGAGCGATGAAGTTAACAACACTTTGCGTCTGGCATATGGGACAAGGAACGCGGCGGCAACGGCTGTATTTACGAGCGCGATCTCGAAGGAAATTCCGTAAACGCCGGTGAAGGTCGCCAGACGCGAAAGCGGTATATTGTCGATTTGTGTGTTGCCCAGCAAGTCCCAAGGGAAGCCTGTGATGTAGGTTCGCGCCATTTCCACCGCGACCCAGAGGAATGGAGTGAAGACCAGCGCGCGCAGATTGAGCTGATTGCGGCGTGCCGCGATCAAAGCCAGCAGGAGTCCGAAAAGGCCGTGGTATAAGCCCAGATAAAGAGAGAACATCACCAGCAGCAGGATGGACAGCGGCGTCCCAATACCGCCATAGACGTGCATGACATGAAAGATCCAAGAACAGCTGCCGAGATACCAGATGATGCCGCAGACGTAACCCAGCAAAAATCCCTGCCACGCGCTTGCCGGGGCGAGGAACTGTCCGCCATCGGCTAGCACCATCACGATGTCCTGGTCACGACACTTGAGAATGGCGTAGATCAGCGGCGCAAGAGCCACCCAGCTGAGCAGGTAGATTGCAAAATTGGGGAAGATCAGGACCTGGAGAACGCCCGAGAGACAGGCGAAAATCCATGCTTTCGGACGAATGCGTCTCACTGGTCGAGTGTAACAAACAGAGATTGAAAATAAGGCGCCGCAGATTACGAGTTCATTACAGCGAGCGTGAAAGCTTGCGAGCCGAGCCGGAGCTTCATTGTATACACTTCAACTGCACGATTCGCTGATTCCGATGGATCGCGGACAGGATAGCCATTGCAACTTACGATTGAAAAACTGATTTACGGCGGGGATGGCTTGACACGCTTGCCCGCAGACGAACATGGCCGGGGCAAAACAGTCTTCGTGCCTTTCGTTCTTCCAGGCGAACTGATCGAGGCGACAGTGGTCGAGGGTCGCCCGGGATTCGCACGAGCCAAGATTGATCGGGTGCTTACTCCGTCGCCCGAACGCGCCGAGCCGGGCTGTACATACTTCACGCGCTGCGGCGGCTGCCACTACCAGCACATCGATTACGCCGCCCAGCTGCGCTATAAGACAGAAATCCTGCGCGAGACGCTCCGCCGTACTGCCAAGTTCGAACTGCAAGACGACATCATCGTGCATGCAGCCGAGCCGTGGGGCTACCGGAATCGCACGCGCTTGCATGTGCTCCATCAGCCCGAGTTCGCCCTCGGCTACTTTCAGTATGGCTCGCATGCATTGCTGCCGATCGAAAGCTGCCCCATTAGTTCGCCCCTGATCAACCGCGCCATCACGGCGGTGTGGACCATCGGCCGCCGCAAGCGGGTTGTACCCGAGACCTTGCACGGACTACAGTTCTTTACCAGTCACGATGACACAAGGCTTCTCGTCGAGCTGTATGTTCGCCCGGAAGTGGACTTCAACCGTCGGCCGTCGCCCGCCGGTTCGAAGGGGGCAAGTGTCAGCTCCCAGCCGCCAGCCGACACGTCGCCGGACATCGGGGCGAATGCTAAAGCGATGCAGACATTTGCGGCGCAGGTCGGCAGTTTCGTTCCGGAGCTGACTGGTGTTGTGGTGTTCGCAGCCTCGCCCGTCGAAGACGAATCGCGTCAGCGCGCACCGCTGACGTCCATGCATTCGGAGCCGTCTCTGGTGATTGGAGAAAACGCGCTTATTTATCACGCAGCGGGACAGGACTATCGCGTCAGTGGCGGCTCGTTCTTTCAGACGAATCGGTATCTCATCGACAAACTGGTGGAGGTAGTCGTGGGCGAGCGCAAAGGGCGTGCCGCGGTTGATCTTTACGCCGGAGCAGGATTATTCACCAGTCATTTCGCGCGTAACTTCGATCAGGTAATCGCCGTTGAGGCTTCGCTGCACTCTTTTATCGATCTACGAAACAATGTTCCGCACAATGTGAAGTGTCTCAGCCTCACCACCGAGAAGTTCCTTGCTGAACGCGGCGCCAAGCTTGCTCCTGATCGGGTTGTGCTCGACCCACCGCGAGCCGGCTTGGGAGAAAAGGCTGCGAAGGCGCTGTGTCGCATGTCCGCCTCGCATGTGACCTACGTCTCATGTGATCCGGCAACTCTCTCGCGCGACTTGCGAGTGCTGCTAGAATCAGGCTTTCGGGTCGAGCAGACGCATCTGGTCGATATGTTTCCGCAGACGTATCACATGGAAACGGTGATGCACCTGGCGCGTTAGCTCAATAATCCTCGCCCGGAGGCTGCAATGTACGCCATCGCAATCATCCGTTATCGAAAGCCGCTGGAGGACGTGAGCCGGCACACGAACGCCCACCGTGCCTACCTCCAGGGATTGAAGCAGGAAGGCCTGATGCTGGCGTCGGGCCCGATGGTGCCGCGTAACGGCGGCATGCTCCTGCTGCGGGTGCCCGATGACGAAGCGCAAGCGACGCTGGACAGCATTCGCGACAACGATCCCTACGTTCGTTTCGGAGTCGCGCAGTACGAACTGTTGCCGTGGGCGGTCGGCATCGGCGCTGAAGATCTCGACCGCTTGTAACTTTCCTGGGATCGATGTGAGTAGGGCATTGGCGGATAGCCGTGTCCACAGACTCATCGTCGCAAGAGAACGAGCGACCTGTAGCACCGCCATACTGCGGCGGGCAGGAGCTGCTCTTCCTTGCCGCTCTCGCCTTCTCGACGGGAATTCTCGCCGCCAATTTTCTCTGGCGCTCACCGATTGTTTGGCTTTTCGGCTTCAGCCTTGCGCTGATCGCGGCAGTTCTCTCCCTTCAGGGGTCGCCTCAGCTGGCATTAACTTGTGGGCTGCTGGCGATCATCCCGCTGGGAGCACTTTATCTCCAGGCGTGTGACGCCGGGCAAGCGGTGGTGGCGCAAGACCTGCAGCCCTTCGGCACGGGAGAGAGCGGGGTCGATGTTACTGCACACGTCATCCGCGAAGGCCTGATACGCGACAGCCCGTACGGTGGTAAGCAAGAGTCGGTGGATGTCGAAAGCGAGCGGATGCAGGTGCGGGATCGCGTTCTGCATGAGATGGTCGGCATTCGCTTAACCATTTATAGCAAGCGTAGTGAAGAAGAAGCGTACGGGAGCAGTGGCGAATCGCCTCTGCGCGCGTATCGCTACGGCGAGCGGTTGCACTTCACGGCGAAGTTGCGGATACCGCGCAACTATCGCAATCCAGGCACGCTTGACCTTGCAGGTTACTTGGCGTCGCAGGGAATTCGGCTGACCGGTTCAACGCCCGCGAGTGGGATAGAAACCCTGTCCGGATTTGCCGGCCGCCGCCTTGGACTATGGCGCAGCACGGCTCGGCGAAGCGCGTTAGAGCACATCGATCAGCTTTGGCCGGGCGAGCCTGGAGCGCTGATGCAGGCAGCCCTGATCGGCGGGCGCGCATTCTTCGGCCGCGAGATAAAGTCGGACTTCCAGCGGACCGGGACATATCACATCCTCGTCGTATCCGGAATTAACGTCGGCATCCTGGCGTTCGCGGTGTTCTGGTTGCTGCGCAGCCTGTTCTTCGGGGAGACCTGGGCCACGACGCTGACAATCCTTCTTTCCTGGAGTTATGCCTTCATCGCCGACCTTGGCTCACCCATCGTACGTGCGACCATCACGCTGAACATTTATCTGCTCACGCGTCTGTTGTTCCGCGATCGGGCTGGATTAAATGCACTCGGTATCGCGGCATTGGGCATTCTCCTGGTAAATCCCTGGACATTGTTTGAGGCGAGTTTCCAGCTGACGTTTCTGGCAGTGATTGCGGTCGCAGGTATCGCGTCGCCAATCTTGCGCAGGACAATCTATCCCCTGCAAAGCGGGTTGCGGAATCTCGATTCTCCGGAGTGGGACTATTCGCAGCCGACACGCGCAGCAGAGTTCCGGGTCGAAGTGCGCTTGTTGCGCCGGGCGCTTGAGCGGATCACGGGCCCTTGGCTCGCCAACGCGATTGTTATCGGTGTCACTCGGTTTCTACTAGCTGCGGCTGAGCTGCTATTCGTCTCGTTCGTCATCAACCTTGCGCTGGCACTGCCGATGGCGTGGTATTTCCATCGCGCCACGACTATGGCGTTGCCTGCGAACGCGCTGGTCATCCCGATCGCTTCCGTCCTGTTGCCCAGCGCAGTTCTAGCCGTAATCCTCTCGTACAGCTCGCATTGGCTGGCGTTCGTGCCGGCAAAAGTCGCTGGATACGCAATGGGGCTTATGACCGGAACCATCCGGCTCATCGGCCACTATCGCATCTCCGATTTACGGTTGCCTACTCCCACTCTTGCGGTCTCGGTATTCGCAGGCCTGACGTTCGCGATGGCCCTTATATTGGCGCGGCGTCGACTCTTCGCGATCCTGGGAATCGCGGGTTTACTTGCTTCGGCGACATGGATGGTCCTATTCCCGCCCAAGCCACAATTCCGTCACGGCGTATTCGAAGTGACCGCGATCGATGTTGGACAGGGCGACTCTCTCCTGTTGATCACGCCTGAAGGGAAGACCCTGTTGCTGGATTCGGGCGGTGTGCCGGGCACGTCGCACTCCGATTTCGATGTTGGCGAGGAAGTCGTTTCACCGTACCTGTGGTCGCGTGGTATTCGGCAGCTGGACGCGGTGGTCCTGTCGCACGCGCACAGCGATCACATGGGCGGAATGCGCAGCATTATTGCCAACTTTCGGCCACGCGAGTTCTGGTACGGAGTGGAATCACCTGACCGCGGATTTCAGGACGTCAAGGAGAGGGCACGCTCTTTTCATGTGCACCTCATGCCATATCAAGCGGGAGACGCGTTCGATTTCGGCGGCCTGCATGTCCGGGTACTCAATCCCCAGACCGGCTGGGAGCCGCGCGACCCGCCAGAGGACGACGAATCGCTGGTCCTGCACATGCAATACGAAGGTACCTCTGCTCTGCTTGTCGGAGATTCGCACCGGAGGATCGAGAAATTCCTGATCGGTGAAACGCCGCGGGCCGACTTGCTGAAGATTGGTCATCATGGCAGCCTGACGTCGAGTTCGCCTGAGTTCCTGGAGATGGTCAAGCCACGTTTCGCTGTAGTGTCGGTGGGACTTTACAACTCGTTTAAACATCCCCGGCCCGAGGTGATGCAACGATACGCGGAAGCGAACGTACAGACTTACCGCACCGACCTCGCCGGGGCTGTTTCGTTCTATCTGGATGGAAAAACCGTGACGGCTAGACCGGTTCCTCGCTGACCGCTTCGTCTGCATCAGTCGTGGGATTGTTGCGGTACTCTTCGATGGTTTCGACAGCTTCTTCGGCTTGGTCCGGCCGCACCAGGATGATGACGCCGCCCACCCCGGGCAGAATGTCCTGCGGCGCCTCGCGGTTCTGGATCATGGCCTCGATCCCGGCTGACTCCAGGAGCCCGCGCACCACCATTGCCTCGGATTCTTCATCCGTGTCGAAAACCTTGACCAGTTCCTCGTGACTATCTGTCGCCTCAGCCATAGCTCCTCCAGTGGGATTTTGATGCAAATGGCAGCTCTATCGCCGTTTGCAATGTCGTTTCTCTCCAGCTGCAATTTTGCCGTTTGGGTGTATGATGCCGCCCACAACGTTCTACGCAACAGTGAGGGCACGGCGCACATCAAATTGTAACGGAAATCTGATCGCCTACCGGAGCCAGGCGCGTAGCTGCTTTCCCGAAGGGGTATTCATGGGGCTATCCGAGCGTAAAGAAGTAGTGGCATCGCAAGCCACCAACCGCAATCAGCAGGAACAGGAAGACGAGCGGCGTAAGCTGCGGCGGCTGCAGATCATGATGAACATGGTTTTGTCCGTCATCAGCCAGGATCCAGAGCTTACGGTGGAAGAGGCGGCGGAACTGGCGGCAAACGCTAAACGCGCCGCGCTGGCGATGTTTCCTGACAAGGAATTTGCGTACGACATCCTCTATAAACCGCGTCTGCAACGGGTGATTGCGGAAAGGTTTCGCGTGCAGTAAACCGGTCACTTGCTGATGCTGGTTAGAAAGATGGTCAGCGTTCCCCAGAAAAGCTTGGCCTGCATCTGCACGGGCAGATGGCGATCGTCGTCGGTGTACCAAATCCACATGCGGCCGCGGTTCCTGAGCACCGCGCTATTGCCTTCGGACCCCACCCGAATCGTCTGAAATGTGCCAGCGGGAGTCTTGACCTGCTCCTTGCCTTCCACCGTGGCCTGCACCGTTACAGTGTTTCCGCCATCGTTCAGTGGAAACGTGTACGCGCCTCCGGGTTGAAGGGGGAGGCTGGCGACGTAGAGAATTCCTGAAACGACATCAGTTACGCACCCGGGGATGTCGTTTTCGACTTTCTTCTGCTGGTTGGTTTTGAGATTGCGCTCGTCCAAAACAGACTTTCCACGCGCATAGTCGTAGGTGATGACCGTCTCGCGCCGATGAGACCCCTCCTCGACATGCTTCACCAGCTTGGCGGAGCAGAGGCTCTTGCCGTCGAAGTACGACTCGAAGCGGTCCTGCACCCGATAGAGCAGTGCGACAACGCCAGTGGAATCTGCCGTAACCGTCACATGGTTCTGTGCGCCCAGGCGATCCACATGCACCGTGGCCATGCCCGCGGTAAAGAAGCGCCACTCGCCCTCGTAATTCAAGGTTTGTCCGTAGGGGAATTGGAAACCAGGGCGCAACGGCTGAACATGCGACCCCGAACTGATTGTGGTTTGTGTCTGGGGCGGGGCGGAGGTGTGCGCCGCCTGCGGCTGCTGATTGCCGGTTGCGCTATTCGCACCGAGAGCGGCAAGAGACAAAAGGGCGAGAACAATTGAAGTGCGCGCGATCGAGGTCGTCACCTTTACCCTGGGAACAAACAAATTTTCGCAATCAGGACCACCACAATCGCGGCGGCGCCAAGCAGGGAATTGTACTCGCGATGTCGGAAGTATAACTCACGGGAGAAGCCGCGGGTCACACCTTCGAACCAAATCGTGTGCGGCAGAAGACTTGGCACACGCCGAGTGTAATCAGCGTAAGCGGGAAATTGGCTTCGCAGATAATTCTGTTCGCCTTGGATGACGGGAACATAGATGAGAACGAAGTAGACAATCAGGAAAATGAAGATCCACATGTCGCGCGCAGCCAACGCAAACCCAAGTCCCAGCAGAATCGAGCCGAGGTAAAGCGGATTCCGCACGTAAGCGTACGGCCCAGTGGTCGTCAGTTCGCGGTCCTTCTTTACCTGCCCCGAGGCTAGGGCGCGAATGGTCAGGCCGAAACCCGCGACGACCACGCTAATGACAACGCTGAGCCACGTCGGTCGGGCTCGAAAGATGTAGAACGCTGCGAACAGAAAGCCCAGTGGCACGCGAATACGTCGTGCGATGCGGCTCCAAGTCCAGGCGGGTTTCGACGTCGCCCTAGCCAACCCCGCCTCCAAGCAGTTGATCGGCTGCCTCGATTACCGCCTGCGGTTGAATAGCCAACAGACCTTCGTCCGGCCTATCGGTGTGCGAGGTGTTGTCCGCGCTTTGCGGATTTCGCAGCACGATGCTTCTTGTGCCATACGGGCCGTTGCGCTCCGGTCTGGTCGGGCCGAAGAGGGCGACGACCGGTATGCGCAACGCCGCGGCCAGATGCATGGGGCCAGTGTCCCCGCCGATGAAGAGCGACGCCCTGCGCGTCAGGCCGATCAACTCCCCGATGGAACACTTTACCGGAACCGCAACCCCGCTGCTGGATTCGCGAACTGCTGAGGCGAGCGCCTCTTCGCCGGGCCCGTAGTTGACGATGACCGCCAGCCCGCGCTCCCGCAACGCGCGCGCGACCGCGCCGAACGACTCTGCCGGCCAGCACTTCGCTCCCCAACCAGCACCGGGATTCAGAATTCCGAAGCGGTCAGTGGCAATGTCGTTTAGTGTTCGATCCACCCAGGCTTCGGCGACCTCGTCCACGGGAAACAGCGGGTCCAGGTGTGGCAAGGTCTGGCCTGCAACCTCAGACGCGAGTGAAAGTGCCTGCTCGACAACGTGCGTGCTTTGAAGATCGACCTGGCGAGTGTAGAACATCGTCGCGGGTTTCTCGCGCGGCTGGGAAGAACCTACGTGCGTAGTCGCGCCACTGACTCGAGCCGCCAGCGCCGAGCGGATGGCGCCTTGCAGGTCGAGTGCGAGATCGTATTTCATACCGCGTACTTCACCGCGCATCGCCTTCATCTCGCGCCAGCTTACAGCCGAAAATAGCGCCCGACGCCACGCTTTGAAGTTCGCCAGGTGCAGCGAATCGACCAGAGGCTTTGACTTCGAACGAGCAGCCACCCGGTCCGTCCCTCGCGCGCATAGCAACTCTGCCCAACGCTCTTCGATCAGCCATCCTATGTGCAAATCAGGATTCGTCGCCCGCAGGGAGGTGATGGCTGGCAGAGCATGGATAATGTCGCCCATTGCACTGAGACGCACGACCAGAATGCGCCCGGTAATCGGCAGGAAGGCGGGCTCTGACGACATGTGATTATGTTGATGCGGCGGTACGGGAGCGCTCACTCTCAGCGGCTTTCTCCGCTGCCGGGTTGCAATTGCTTCAGTAGGTCCGTCGTGGAATGATCCTTCGGATCGCCGACGATTTCGACGCGACCTCCGTAAGCTCGTACCTCATCACGCTCGGGAACATTCTCGCGCGTATAGTCAGTACCTTTGGCCTGCACATCGGGATGGATCTCGCGAATCAAAGCACGCACATCGGGTTCATCGAATATCACAACCACGTCAACGTCAGATAGCGCAGCGAGAATCTCCGCGCGTTCGGCAGCCGGCATGGCAGGCCGGCCTTCACCCTTGATCTGGCGGACACTGTCGTCGGAATTGATGGCAACGATTAGTTTCCCGCCCAGCGCCTTCGCGCCGCGCAGATAGCGAATGTGGCCGACATGGAGTAGGTCGAAGCAGCCGTTGGTCAAGACGATCTGCTCGTCGCTGCGCCGCCATTCGTTTACGCGCTCCCGTAGTGCTGCTCGCGAGAGTATTTTGTCTGTGTGTCCGCTCACGCTGAAATTGTCGCAGAGTGTCGATCAATGGCAGCTAGCAGTTCCTTGCTGCCCACCGTTGCTGTACCACGCTTCATCACCACGATGCCGCCCGCGAAGTTTGCCAGACGCGCCGCGTCGATCGTATCGGCCCCGGCGGCGAGAGCTGCGGTAAAAGTTGCGATCACAGTATCGCCTGCCCCAGTTACGTCGACCACTTGATCGGAGCCGTAAACCGGAATCATCACTGGTTTGGCGTCCGGTTCAAAAGCCACCATGCCATCCTTGCCGCGAGTGATAACCAGCGACTCCAGCGCCAACCTCTTCAGAAGCCGCTGCCCGGCCGCGACGAGCTTCTCGTCGTCGTGGCCAATTTTCGTTCCCAGCGCTTCCTCCACTTCAGGCTCGTTGGGCGTGGCTGCCGTTGCACCTTCATAGTCGAGAATGCGGTAACGGGAGTCCACCGTGATGGGCTTGTTCTCCATGCAGCCATTCGACTTCACAAACGTTAAAAGCCTTGGAGTAGCAGCCCCATAGCCATAATCGGAAACCAGCAGACCGTCGGAGGCATTTGCGTATTCGCGCGCTGCATTCACCAGATTGAGCAACACGGGATGCATTTCGCCCAGTGGTTCGGCCTCACGGTCCACACGCACGACCTGCTGCCGGCTGTTGTGCGACATGCCGGCCAGAATGCGCGTCTTGGTAGTCGTCGGTTGGTTTTTGAGGCGCTCGATGCCGCTGACCGGAATCTTCTTCTCGCGAAAGCATTCCAGCAGAAGGCCGCCGGCTTCGTCGTCGCCAACGACGCCGACCGGCAGAACGTTGACACCCAGCGACGCCAGGTTCATCACCGCATTGGCCCCGCCACCAGGAACGACCGTGCGCTCGCGATGCTTGAGGATAAGAACCGGTGCCTCTCGGGAGACCCGAGCGATCTCGCCGAAGACGAATTCGTCAGCGACCAGATCCGCCATCACGGTCACGGACACCTCGCCGAACGAACGAATGATTTTCTTCCAGCGCTCCGGGTCCTTAGAATGCTTGTTCATGATTTGGTTAGAAGGCGACTTTAGATTCTCTCATGCAGGCGGTGAATTCCGCGCCGCAATCGCCGCCCAGAGGGTCTTGGCCACGGTGCTGGCATCCTCGATTTGCATGTACACCGGCACAATATGCACCGGCGCGAGCTCGTCGAGATAAGATTCCAAGTTGATCGCGTCTTTTTCCGTGGTGACAAAGCATGTTGCTCCGGCTCTCTTGCGGGCGGTCAAGAGAGCGCGCACATCGGACTTGGTATACGAATGATGGTCGCGGAAGCTGCGCGTAGCCACGATGGTTATGCCCGTCGCGCGCAGTTGGGCGAAAAAATACCCCGGGCGAGCGATGCCGCAGAACGCCAAGCACGGGTCTTCCACTTGCGGAGCAACAATGTCACGTTGCACTCTCCACACTTTCTGATGAGTGATCGGCAAACCTTCAGCCGGGGTATCGTTTGTCAATACAATTGCATCCGCTCGCCCCAGCGCCGAGAGTGGTTCACGCAGCCGCCCCATTGGAAAGACCGTATCCTGCTTGTCGTTGGAATTCACCAGCACGATATCGAAGTCGCGGGCCAGACCCCGGTGCTGGAAGCCATCGTCCAGCAGGTGCAAACGTGGGCCGAAATTTTCTTCGGCAAACCTGCCCGCAGCATAGCGGTCCTCGCCGATCACCACGGAACACTCCAGCTTGCGCGCAATCAGCAGCGGCTCGTCACCGAAAACGAGCGCCGTACCGTCTGGGTCTACCAGCGCCACGCCTTTCGTCTTTCTCCCATAGCCCCGCGACAGCACGTCGAAGCTGACGCCTCGCCGCTTGAGCATCTCACCCAGAGCAATGACGAAGGGAGTTTTTCCGGATCCGCCGGCGGTAATGTTGCCAATGCTGACGACCGGTCCTTGCAGTCGGCGGGCCGATAATACACCGCGATCGTAAAACTCATTTCGAGTACGCGATACGGCTCCATAAATGGCGGTGAGCGGGTTCACACGTTTTTCCCCGCCAGGACATCGGGGATACGCTGCGCAAGCAGTCCGAGGAGAGTGCCGACGGTCGTCCGTGCGGCTCCCTGCTGCGAGCGCATCACCCCGGCAGCCCGGGTTCCGATAGCGACCCGCCCGTCATGGTCCTCTAGAAGGTGCAACACCGTCGGCGTAAGCGATTCCGGAGTCACAACCCCCAACGCATCTGCACGGCGAAAGACAGCCATGATATCCCGGAAATTCTCCGTGTGTGGACCGACCAGAATGGCCGTTCCGAACTGTGCAGCTTCCAGCACGTTGTGACCGCCCCGCGGAACCAAACTACCTCCGACGAAAGCGAGGTCGGCGAATTCATACAGGCTTGCCAGCTCTCCAATCGTATCGAGGAGAAAGATACCACCGGCGATTGCCTTTGCGCCGTCCCACTCGGAGCGAAGTTGCCAGCGCATGCCGGAGGATACGAGCAGGGAAGCGACAGAGCTGAAGCGTTCGGGATGTCGGGGAGCCAGCACCAGCAAGGCACCAGGATATCGCGCAAAAACCTGCCGGAACATCTCCAGCAGCATCGTCTCTTCGTCCTCGAGAGTGCTGCCCCCGACGATGACCGGCCCGATCTCTTCGCGATCCAGCGCGTTTTCGAAGGCTTCGACGATTGCCGGCGTCGGGTGCGGCTTGACCTCGAACTTCAGGTTGCCGCTGACGTGAACTCGATCAGAAGGCGCGCCGATCAGGACCAGACGCTTGGCATCCTCGTCGCTTTGGGCGAGGAAGACATCGACATTCTGCATGACCCGCTGCAGCAAAGTGCGAAAACGGAGGTAGCCGGGCAGCGAGCGATCCGATACACGCGCATTGACGACGGCAATCGCTGTCCCTGATTTGCTGGCCTCATGCAGCAGGTTCGGCCAGAATTCGCTTTCCGCCAGCACCAGCAATTTGGGGCGCAGCGCCTGCAGATACGGCCGCACCCAGATCGGCAGATCCAACGGCAGATAGAAGACGTTGTTCTCGCCGAAGCGTTGACGCGCCATTTCTTGACCGGTGTCGGTTGTGGTGGAGACAACAACTCGCCAGCCGGGCAGCCGCGACTTCAGCTCTTCTACAACGGGTGAAATCGCCAGCACTTCGCCTACAGATACCGCGTGGATCCAGATCGTATTGACAGCTGCCTGGTTGAAGAGCCGGCCGGGAACCGTGCCCAGGCGCTCGTCCCAGCCAGTGCGATATTTGCCGTGGCGCAGCATCTGGAGCAGCCACCAGGGCGTGCTGACGATCAGCGCCATGAAGAAAAGCAGGCTGTAGAGCGAGTACACGGAGTGATTGTAAATGCAGAGGAGAAGCTGGCCGCCCCCAGTAAAAAAAGGCGCGGCCGAAGCCGCGCCAAATTTCACGAACTCCTGCCTCGTGTCACCTGTCTTAGGTGTTGATCGGCATGCCAAACACTGCGTTCGCCGCGTCCAGCATTGCCTCTGACAACGTGGGATGGGCGTGGATGGTGTTGGCCAGCTCCTCGGCGGTGCATTCCATCTCCAGAGCCAGAACCGATTCCGCGATCATTTCGGTCGCATTCGGCCCGATGATGTGCACACCTAGAATCTCGCCATATTTGGCATCGCTGATGATCTTGACGAAGCCCTCGTGCGCGCCGACGATCGAAGCGCGCGAATTCGCGGTGAAGGGGAACTTGCCGATCTTGAGTTCGTAGCCCGCTTCCTTCGCCTTGGCCTCGGTCAGGCCCACACTGCCGATCTCGGGGTGGCAATACGTCGCGCCAGGGATGCGGTCGCGGTTGATCTTCTTCACCGGCTTACCGGCGATGTGGGTGACGGCGACAATGCCTGCCATTGCGCCCGAGTGCGCTAACTGCGGATAGCCGGCGACGATGTCGCCGATTGCATAGATGCCGGGTTCGGATGTCCGCATATAACCGTCGACTTCGACAAAGCCGCGCTCCGCCTTGATCTTCGTCGTTTCGATACCGACATTCTCGGTGCGGGGCGCGCGGCCGATGGCGATCAGCACCTTCTCGGCTTCAATCTTCTGCTGCTTGCCGTCGACGGTGAAGGTCACAACGACGCCGTCCTTCGTCTTCTCAACAGATTCAACCTTTGCGCTGACGAAGCCGTTGATACCACGCTTGCGGTAGACGCGCATCAGCTCTTTGGATACTTCTTCATCTTCAACCGGTACATAGCGCGGCAGCATCTCGAGGATCGTGACTTCCGCACCGAATGACTTGTAGATGCTGGCAAACTCGACACCCACTGCGCCCGAGCCGATCACAATCAGCGATTTGGGGATGTTCTTCAGGCTGAGGATTTCGATGTTGGTGAGGATCTGCTCGTCGGCGGCCATCCCCGGCAGCATGCGTGCGACCGAGCCGGTCGACAGGACGACGTGTTTCGCCTTGATCGCCTTCTGCTCGCCGCCTTCGATGGCCACCGTGTGGATGCCGCCACTCGCCGGGCCGGTCAGCTTGCCGTAGCCGCGGATGACGTCGACCTTGTTCTTGCGCATCAGGAACTGCAGGCCCTTGGCATGTTTGTCGATGATGCCCTGCTTGCGTTTTTGTATGGTGTCCCAGTTCAGGCTGACGCCGGCGGTATTCTCCAGTCCGAGTTCTGTACCTTCCTTGACGTGGTCGAAAACCTCAGCATTGAAGAGCAGGGCTTTGGTCGGAATGCAGCCGACGTGAAGGCATGTTCCACCCAGTTTGCCGTCCTTCTCGATGAGTGCTGTCTTGAGTCCTAACTGTCCGGCGCGGATGGCCGCGGTGTATCCGGCAGGCCCGCTGCCGATGATGGCTACGTCGTAGATCGTCTCTGGCAAGTGCGTGCTCCAGTCTGTTGATGTGAATTCGGGCGCCCGTAGAAAGACATTCGGACGTCTTGTGCGACCGCTCCGGGGGTTACCAGCCCGCCCTGCGGCGACTAGTTGTCATAAGGGCTACAACTGAATAGATGATTGTAAATCAGAGAAAGAAGCGCAGATGCGCTTCAGAACCATGAGAGCGTCGTTGGCAAAAAAAGGGCCGCCGGATGGGCGACCTGGGGCACAAATTTCCTTCTCACTTGTATGGCCCGGGTTAAGCTCGTGATCTTCGAACCGCCCGACGGCTTTCACAGAAGCGTTTCGCCACGCTTAGTCTCATCGGGTAGGATCACAAATCGGTGCCCATTACTGCAGCAGTACACGACCTTGTCTGCGAGTAGGAAGTTCCATTGACCTAACTGATCTGGCAAGTTCATGGGATACGCTGTTAGCTCCTCCGACTCGCAGACGGCACAGCGTCTGGGTTGGAGCATGGCTGAAAGATTACGGCTTGCGTCAGAAAATTTCCATCCGATCGTAAATTTTTCGATCGAGTTCCTGGTCGCGATGGTTGCCGTCTTGGAAATCTCGCTGACTCAGCTGAGAGGCGAACCTGTCAGCTTCAGGTGACCAACTTGCGCCGGAGTTGGATCAGGGCACTTTCGACTTGCCTGCCGGCGCCGGCTTCAGTCCGCAAAACCCTGGGGACGCGCGAACCGCCAAGCCCGGACGTTCGACCGTGATTGGTATCCAACCAAAGTCTTTCGGCGTCGGGACCGCGACGGCAAGCATGTAATAGGGGCTGATTTGAGATCCTTCGAGACTGTCAGCTGATCCAATGGGAAGCGTATAAGTCTAGGATGTGCAACTCGCCAGCTATGACCAGAGTTAAGTGGCAATTTACGGCACGCACAACGTCAACTGTGATCGCTGACCTTGCCCGATCGGCGCTTTCGAATTACCTTCGCGTTCTGGAGTCCCCGATGACTTTTCGCCGTATCCTGTCGTGTGCCCTATTCGTCAGCGTGGCCATCGCCTGTTTCGGCACAAATCCTAAGGTCGACAAACTGGCGTCACTCCCCACGACCGGCCTCTCCGAAGCCTTACGCCAAGCAGTCGACGCCAAGGGTTATCGCGTCACACTCGAGGATGGCTGGACCGCCGAGTTCTGGTTCGTCCGGGAACTGAAGACGGACAAGAAGGATGTTCCGGGAGCGCTGTATCCCGAATTAAGCAACGGGGAGTTCGTCGGGGTGGTTCGGTTTTCGCAAGGCATGTCGGACTTCCGCGGGCAGACCCTTGCTGCCGGCTTCTATACCCTCCGGTATCAACTGCTGCCGCAGGATGGAAATCATATGGGCGTCGCCCCCAATCCCGACTTCCTTCTGGCTAGTCCAGTGGCGGACGACGCCCGACCGGAGCAGGCATACGTCTACAAGAAGCTGCTGGCTCTAAGCGCGAAGAGTACTGGCACCGGTCATCCCGCAGTGATTGCACTGGAGGCAGCCGGCCAATCCGGAGCGACAGCGAAGGAAGAGAACGGCAACATCGTCTTCAGCGCGGATGTCCCGTTGAGTGCGGGAGCCACTGAAAAGTTAGGCATTGTGGTTAAAGGTACGGCGGCACAATGACGTGCGGGCACGACCTTAGGCTACTGCCTACTCCTTCGCCTGGATAACGGGGGCGCCGAACGGCGTTTCGGTGCAGGCAATCGAAGCGGTTCGAGTTGATTTGCAGTAAATATTTTTTATCGGCGTTCTGATTTCCCCCCACAGCAGAGTGTTGTATGTAACAAAGCGCATCAGTGTCGATGCAAATCACAACACGCGTTTTTGAAGGCTCAATTCACGGCGTAAGTATTTGATTTGCCTGCCGTCTGCTCTAGTCTTGCCCTTCGCTTTTCGCACTAAACGCAGATCTCTGCTGAAAATCACAACAAAATCGACGTTGCGGATCGCAGCGCTCGGCAATGAGGGATTTTGCAACACCGGCTCCCAAGCCGGTCGATCTGCAGCACTTATTGATGCGGTCAGCAACGAACCATATGAGCAGCTCACTTGGCAAGGCGAATGCTTTAAGTAAAAGTGCAAGCGCCAGAAAAAAAGCGCAGTGGTTTCTAACAGGAGGCAGACCATGACCGTACTACTGGTTCTCATGATGTTCGCAATCTTCTTGACGATCGACTTCTTCTACGCCAAAGCGAAGCATCCAGTTTTGCAAGTTGCACCAGCGATGAGCAAACAAGCAACGACAGCTGCCCGGTTGAAACCTAGCCTGGTTGGCGGCTTTTCGGTTCCCGACAATCTGCGCTATCATCCCGGACACACTTGGGCGCTCAGCGAGAGTCCCAACCTCGTCCGAATCGGCATCGACGACTTCGCCTCCAAGCTGGTTGGCAAGGTCGACCAGGTTACGCTGCCGCAGAGGGGACAGTGGATTCGTCAGGGACAGAAGGTGTGGAGCATCGTTCGTAACGGCGTGAAGGTCGACATGGTTTCTCCGATCGAAGGCAGCGTCGCCGACATCAACGAAGCGCTGGTCAACGATCCTTCCCTGGCCGGCAAAGACCCTTACGGCGATGGCTGGATGATCACGGTTCAGTCGCCTGATTCCAAGACGAACTTCCGCAACCTGCTGGGTGGCGCGCTGGCCCGGTGGTGGACGGAAGAATCCTCGATGAGACTGCAGCGGGTTATGCCGAACGCCCTCGGAGCACTGGCGCAGGACGGCGGCATGGCAATCGACGACTTGGCGAGCACGATGCCCGACGAGCAGTGGACCAAGGTCGCCCGCGAGTTCTTCCTCACCTAGACCTCCATCCCCGGAGAGACCTCCTGCTCCGGGGTGAACCTCCTCCCTCCGGCCGCGCGATGAAAAGCGCGGCCGAATTCATTTGTGCCGCTCTTCGCCTCAGTGCCGCTCTTCGCCTCTCGTCGTTGCCGGAAAGGCGCCATCCTGAGCGCAGCGTTCGCGAACATTGCGAATGCAGACTCGAAGGACCTCTGCTTCTCGCAACAGTCATGGCCAGCTTGTAGCTGAAATCATCAAAGAACCCGAAGGACCGTTCCACCGCCCATGACATTTGTCACCCATCGCCGCTGACAATCGGCACTACTTCCAGTGCAGCCCATGCCCGATCATAGCTAGCGTGCCGGGATGAACCGGACCGGAGATTGAACGATGGCAACTGCAAGTGCTGAAGTGCCGGGCGGCGCAAGCGTAGCGCAGGCTGGAAGCATTGCGCGTGTCCGCAAGCTGAAGAAAAGTTACGGAAACGTGATTGCTTTAAATGATCTAAATCTGGAGATTCGCCGCGGCGAGCTTTTGGCGCTGCTGGGACCGAATGGCGCCGGTAAAACCACGCTGGTCCGTTTGCTTCTGGGCTCCGCTCGGCCGGATGCCGGAAGCGTATCCGTTTTCGGTATTGATCCCTATCTCGGGCACGCGCAGTCGCGAGTGGGTGCGATGCTGCAGGTCGGTCGCGTTCCGGAAACGCTGAAGGTCCGCGAGCACATCGACCTGTTCTCGTCGTACTACCCCAATCCGATTCCGGTAAAGGAGACGCTGGCGATCGCCGGCCTGACGGACATCAAGGATCGGGCCTACGGCGAGCTTTCGGGCGGACAGAAGCAGCGCGTGCTCTTCGGAATCGCGATCTGTGGCGACCCCGATCTGCTCTTTCTGGATGAGCCCACGGTTGGTCTAGACGTCGAGGCGCGCCGCCTGATGTGGTCGCAGATTCGCGCGCTGATCGCCCGCGGAAAGACAGTGCTGCTCACCACCCACTACCTAAACGAAGCTGATTCACTGGCCGACCGCGTCCTGGTGCTTAACAAGGGATCGGTAATTGCGGAAGGTACGCCGGCTGACATCAAGGCGCGCGCCATGGGCAAGCAGATCCGCTGCACCAGCCGGCTGAGCCTGGAAGAGGTGCGACAAATCCCGGGCGTGATGAGCGCGACGGCCGACCGCAGCGCCTTCGAATTGCAGGTTAACGCCGCTGAACCGGTTGTTCGCGAGCTGTTGCGGCGCGACGCATGGCTGGGTGACCTTGAAGTCATTAACGCTGGGCTGGAAGAGGCGTTCCTGGCGCTGACCCAGAAAGACAACGCCGATACAAAAGGAGAGAACTGAAATGGCTACGACGACTTTTCCGGCGATGATTGCGCAGCGGCGGTCCATGGCGAGAACGGCTGCAGTCTACGCGAAAGAATCCAAGTACGAACTGCTGAAGAACATTCGTATTCCGGTGTATGCGATCTCGACTGTGGCTTTCCCGCTGATGTTTTATGTTTTGTTTGGCATCGTGCTGGGACACAACAACCCCGCTGCTCGCGACAATGGGACGTACATGCTGGCGACCATGGGATGCTTCGGCGTGATGGCCGTCGCATTGTTCGGTTTCGGCGTCAGCCTGGCAATGGAACGCGGACAGGGCTGGCTGCAGGTGAAGCGCGCATCGCCGATGCCTGTAAGCGCTTACTTTTTCGCAAAGCTCTTCGCTGCCGTGGTGTTCAGCACGGTGATCATCCTGCTTCTGCTGGCGGTGGGATATGCTTTCGGCGGCGTGCGCCTGCCGATCGCCACTGCTGCGAAACTGCTCGGTATTTTGGTCGCCGGGTCGATTCCGTTCAGCGCGATGGGCCTGGCGATCGGATACTTTGCCAAGCCGAACTCAGCTCCTGCCGTCGTTAACCTGATCTACTTGCCGATGTCATTCTGCTCAGGGCTGTGGATTCCGCTGTTCATGCTGCCGCATGGGCTGCAGACCTTCGCGAAGTTGCTGCCGGCCTATCACATGAGCCAGCTGGCGCTGAATTCCATTGGCATGGGAATGAGTCCGACTCCGGCCTGGGGACATGTTGAGGCGCTGGCCGCATTCACCATGATCTGCCTGGGCCTGGCAGCTTGGGGATACCGGCGGGATGAAGGAAAAACGTATGGGTGAGGAAGGCCGCTCTTCGCCAGGGGGCTTTTCGCTAGATTCCGCCGCGTAGTGTTTGCGGGCGAGCAGCGCTATAGGGTGGGCCGGGTAATCTGGTCAGGATCGACGACAGATTCAGATTCGAGGAAAGTTCGCAACGAAGATGGAAGACAGCTAAGGGCTCCTTCAACTCCGGCGGCTAAAAGTCGGCCACCAGCGCTGAGGAAAACACATTGGTTGTTTTCTGAGGAAAAGCGAAGAGCCAAAAGCGAAAGGCGTTCAAGGAGTCAGACCATGAAATGCAAAACCGCGCAGTGGATTCTTTGGGCGATTACGATGAGCGTATTTCTTTGGCTGAGCCTGAGCGGCCACTTTGACTGGCTGGCCATGGCCATCGTCGCCTCGTCACTGGTGTGGTACATGGTTGTACCGCACACCAGTTCCAGATAACAATAAGGCGGACACCGATGCTGGACCGTATCTATCCCGGACGAAAAGAACATGGCTGGATGCCCATCATCTGGCTGATGTACCTGATCTTCTTTTTCATCGATCCCTTCACGCATCCCTCCTCGCCGCTGGTGTGGACCGGAACCATCGTCTGTGGCGTTGCTTTCATCCTGCTTTATCTTAGGTCGTTCAACGCGAAGGGGCGGCAAGCGGTGGCGAGCACGCTGGTGATGGTGCTGATGGGGATTCTGTGCTCGCCGTGGAACTCCGGCGCCGTCGGATTCTTCATCTACGCGGCGGCGGCGGTGGCGTGGATCGACCAGAGCCGCAAACTCTGGCTCTGGCTCAGCCTGATTCTCGCCATTATTTTGGTCGAGAACTGGCTGCTTCACCGGCCACTGGTCTTCGGTTTGATGATGTCGTTCTTTGCATTGACCACGGGGGCAGCCAATTTCTACTTCGCGCAAAAGAAGTGCGCCGCACAGAAGCTGCAGCTGGCGCAGGATGAAATCGAGCATCTCGCCAAGGTTGCCGAACGCGAACGCATTGCGCGCGATCTACACGATCTGCTGGGGCACACGCTGTCGCTCATTACGCTTAAGGCGGAGCTGGCGCGCAAGCTAGTGGACCGCGACCCAGCCCGCGCCAAGCAGGAGATGTTGGACGTGGAACACACTTCGCGCGCCGCGCTGGCTGACGTGCGCGAGGCCATCAGCGGCTATCGAGGGGAAGGACTGGCCGCGGAGCTTATCCGCGCACGCAAGACGCTGGAAACTGCAGGTATTCGTGTTGAATCGGCATTCGACGAGTTGCCGCTAACTGCGGCGCAGGAAACTGTGCTTGCGCTTGCATTGCGCGAGGCCGTGACCAACGTTGTGCGTCACGCGCAAGCTCAGCGGTGCAGCGTGCGGCTGCAACGCGAGCAGGATCTCTGCATGTTGGAAATAAGTGACAACGGCCGCGGAGCCGAGGGTCCGGAAGGCAATGGACTGCGCGGCATGCGCGAGCGCCTGGAAGCGATTGGGGGCTCGCTACAAAGGCAAACGAACGCCGGAACCCGCCTCGTCATACATTTGCCTCTCGCGCCGGTGGCGTCCGCTCTGCGAAACTGATGGCATGGCCGGCGCCAGGCGCGACAAAATCCGGGTGGTCATCGCAGAAGATCAGGCGATGGTTTTGGGCGCGCTGGCGGCGCTGCTGGAGATGGAAGACGACATCGAAGTCGTCGCCCGCGCCCGCAATGGCGAGGAAGCGCTGCACACAGTGCAGCAAGTCCGGCCCGAGGTTTTCATCACCGACATTGAGATGCCGAAGCTGAGCGGGTTGGAAGTTGCCGCCGAACTGAAGCAGAGTGGCGTTCCCGTCCGCGTCATTATCCTGACCACGTTTGCGCGCGCAGGCTACCTTCGCCGGGCTCTTGACGCCGGCGCCTCCGGCTATCTGCTGAAAGATATGCCGGCGGAGCAACTGGCTGACGCCGTACGGCGCGTCCACAAAGGTCTGCGCGTCATCGATCCGCAGCTGGCGGCCGAAGCCTGGAGCGACGAGCCCGATCCACTTACCGATCGCGAGCGCCAGGTGTTGCGACTGGCCGGAGACGGTACTTCGACTCTCGACATCGCGAACGAACTGAAACTTTCCGAAGGCACCGTTCGCAACTATCTTTCCGAGGCAATCAGCAAGCTGGGAGCTGCGAATCGCGTGGAAGCAGCACGTATCGCCAGGGCTAAGGGCTGGTTGTGAAAGAATCCGGGTGCCGCAGGTCTCCCGAGATGTGTGTTTTTCCATGTTTAAGTCGCTTCTGACATCCTCAGACGGAGATATCGGGACTTGGTCGTTAGCTTCCAGACCCCAACACTTAACGAAACCGGGTTAAAGTCAAAATCCCCAGGTCTCTAAACCCGCGAGACCTGGGGCACCCGTTGTTCCGGCGCATAATAGGGATGAGTCATCGCCGCAGCGTGCGGAGATAAAATTCATGACCATTTCTAAGATCAAACTCAAGCACACCGATCTCGAAGTCTCGCGCTTTTGTTTCGGCACAATGACCTTCGGCAAGCCGCTCGCTCAGGCAGGTGCGACACAGTTGGTTAATCGCTGCATCGAGGTGGGAATCAACTTCTTCGACACCGCGAACATGTATCAGACCGGTGTTGCGGAGACCATGCTGGGCCACGCGATCAAGGGCAGGCGTAATGAACTGGTTATCGCCAGCAAAGTATTCTTCAAGGTCGGCGACGCGCCCGATCAGCAGGGACTTTCGCGCAAGGCGATTCTGCGCGCTATTGACGAAAGCCTGCAGAGGCTGGGAACCGATTACCTCGACCTTTACTACTTGCATGCGCCCGATCACGATGTGCCCATTGAAGAGTCGATGGAGGCGATGGAGTCATTGGTGAAGCAGGGTAAGGTCCGCTATCCGGCCTCGTCGAATTACGCATCATGGCAAGTGGTGCAGATGCTGTGGGTCGCGAAAGACAAAGGCTGGCACGCGCCATACATTTCGCAGCCGATGTACAACTTGCTGGCGCGCGGCATCGAACAGGAATACCTGTCGATGTGTAAAGAGTTCGGCGTCTCGACTGTGGTCTACAACCCGCTCGCTGGCGGGCTGCTGACCGGAAAACATAAGCACGACAAAGTTACGCCCGGCACGCGCTTCGACAACAACCAACTCTATCAGGACCGCTACTGGCACCAGCAATACTTTCAGTCCGTGGAGCAGTTGCGCAGGATCGCAAAAGAAGCGGGGCGTTCACTCGTCTCGCTGGCCCTGAATTGGCTGCTGCATCATACCGCCGGCGATTGCATCATTCTCGGCGCGTCGCGTTTAGAGCAACTGAACGAGAATCTGGCGACGGTTGACGACGGACCTCTCAGCGCAGATGTCATCAAGGCATGCGACGAGGTCTGGCAGAATCTGCGTGGGCCGTTGCCCGTGTACAACCGGTAGAGCAATGGATAGTGTAGAAAAAGAGAGAAACTCCGCGCTAACCACCAACCAGTATTTCCTCACTTCTCCGGCAGAACCGGCAGGTCGAGTTTGTTCACCGTTGAACGGTCGTCCCGAAGCTTTACGTACAGATCCTGACCGCTGGGATGCGGCACATTCAGCGTCGATCCGGCGAAGCCGTCGGGTACGGGCATGCTCTGCTGGAATTGAGGATCGGTTGAGATTGAGTCGAGCAGATACAGTCCCGATCCGCTAAGGGTGCACTGCTCCTCGGCCGAGTGCGGACAGCGGAGGCCCTCCAGCGTCGGCAGGCGCACCAGGGTGACCAGCGGTTGCCAATCGCCCTTCACGCCGTCGGAACTGACGGGCCGGAAGCGCAGCGGCCCAAATGCCGATGCCCCTAGACCTTTGCGCGGATCGAGTTGGGCCAGCACGGTCTGCTCATCCTGCATTGTGAGAGTTCCGTCGCCAACGCTCAGTAGGGTGTGGACCGATTCATCCGCAGTGGCTACTTCGATCATCTCGTCTCGCGGAAACGCTGACGGCGCCTGCGACTTCAGTGAAAACGACAGGGTTGCGTTTTGAGGTAATTGATCGTCGCCCTGCAACTGGATGGGCGAAGAGCCGGATGAGGCATCGGGCTGAACGCTCTTGCTGATCAGCGTTACCTTGGGACGCGGGGCCCTGACGATTGCGGCAACATCTAGCACGCGGCCGTCCTTCAAGGTCACGCGAGCCTTTGTATTTTCGCCGGCATGCAATGTGCCCATATCCGCTGTAGGTGAGGCTGAAACAGTCAACTCATCCAGACTGCCGACCCGGTTGAGACCGCCGGGCGTAAAGTGAACTCCATCGAGTTCGACGCTCGCCACCTGGTCGAGACGGGTGCCTTTTACTACGCCTTGATGGTCTCCGGCGTCGATCTGGAAGCTGTCGAGATGCCCAGCTTCTGCGTAACTATGCAGGGTCACATCGTCAATGTTGGCCACGCCATACTGCTTGACCTCCATCTTCAGAGGGCCCGGCGAAACGTCTTTCAGCGGAATTTCAACCTGGAGTTCGTCGGGCTTAACCAGCTTGTGCGTTGCCTTCAATTTCTTGCCCTGCGCATCTTCTGCGGTCACATCGTCGACACACACAGCCTGATCGGACGTTAGATGCAGGGTGTCGTCGCGTCCAACCACGAGGGCGGTCTGATCGGCTGGAGAGATGGTCCAATCCGAAGAATGAGAAGTTCGCAGATGAAAGGTTGGACCTTCGAAGGCGTCGAAGCCCCAGCGCCCCGTCAAGGTTCCGCTGACCTCGGGACCCACCTTCGCAAGGTCGGCTGCGGCAGGGACAAGAGCGGGGGCCGCGTCCACCGTCTCATGCCTGCGAGGAGTTAAGTCAAGGACGAACCCTCCCCGCGCGGCGTCCGGTTTCACCGGCACGTCCAGCGATCCTCCCGACTTGCCGTGAACGTGCAAGATCCAATCATGGCCGAGCTTCGTGGAGAAGATCAGTGGCGCACCTTCCACCGGGAGCACGAATGAGGAGTTCTGTAAACAATAGACGCCCTTGGTATCGACGACGCGCACCGGCGGAAGCTGTGGCGGCTCGATCGCCGGCAGACCGACGACAAGCACGGACTTCGGCTTCTCGAAGGAAGGCGGAGCATTCAGCTGCAGATTTAGCTGGTCGCCGTGGGGTAACGCCAACGCCGGGATGTACTGATATTCGGCGGTGTGGAAGCTGGTCATCAGGCGCACCACGTCCACGATCGCGCCGACGTAAGCGCTGTAATAGCCGCTGCCCATCAAACGTGTGCTGCTGATCTGGCCGATCAGGTCGGCGGAGGCACCCGATGTCAGCTCAGCCACCATCGATTGACTGTGAGGGTCATCGAGGACGAGCTGGTCGCTGTTCTGCATAAGGCAGGAGGCCTGCTGTTCCGCGGGCTTTTTAAAGCAGTCGTCGTCTACCTTGATACCCAGACTGCGAGCCAGCAAAGTCGAGCGTTCCTTCAACTTGTCGGGATCGCCGTCAGAAGTCAGCTTGACGCCGTTGAGATATGCGTCGAGGCGGCTGCGATCGAGGGCTGCACGGTTCAGGTCTTGCGATGCGCGCACAAAAGCTCCCGGCTTGCCGCGTACATTCGAGCGCAACGTGCTGAAGTCGCCGCCGGTCTCGGGTGCCAAGAACATAAGCGCCTGCTCCGCGCCCTTGGGCACGGTGATCATGACGCCTTCCTGGCGGACATGCTTGTTCCAGGTTTCGATGCGAGTGAACCAGTTCTCCGGCGGAGGGTTCGTGGTGCCCCGAAGGAAAGTCACGATCAACAAATAATGTGCACTCTGCGTATCGGGAAAATTAGGATGCACCCAAAGACGGTCGCCGACTTGTAGATTAGGGACTTCGCCGATAGGCAGCTCCTTGCCAGCTCGGCTTACGCGCACTTCTACCTTGGGTCCGGGAAGGTCGAAGGCGGCCGTATCCGCAAGAATGGTGCCGGGCAATAGCAGAAAACAGGCAACAAAAATACGTACAGAGGTTGAACGAAAACCCATATGTCTATCTTAGAAGCAATTCAGAGTTGCTGGGATGGAGCGGCTTGGGCGCATACTCACCTACATTTCAGCTCCACTTGAAACGTCTCTGCCAAGATCCAATTATGCTAGCGAGATGAACACGAAATATACGTTGGCATCGACAGCTGCTCTCATCGCCGACCCCGGGCGCGCGGCGATGTTGGCGGCACTTCTCGATGGCAGATCGCTCCCATCCGGCGAACTGGCGCGCGCCGGCGGAGTTTCGGCGCAGTCAGCGAGCATGCACCTGTCACAACTGGTTGACGGGGGATTCCTTACCGTTAAACAGCAAGGACGACATCGCTATTACACGATTGCCCGGCCTGAGGTGGCGCACGCCATCGAAGCCCTGGGAGTAATTTCCACGTCGGAGAAGTGCAAGTCCGTGATGTCGGACCAGGTGCTGCGTCATGCCCGCACCTGTTACGACCATCTGGCCGGTGAACTTGCCGTGCGGTTGATGGACATGTTCGAAGATGATGGCCTGCTGCTCCCCAGCGGCGAACGAGATTATGAGCTAACTCGGCGCGGCGAAATGTTCTTCACGAAGTGGGAGATCGACGTCGGAGATCTTCGCCAGTCGCGAAGACACTTCGCCCGCCGCTGCCTGGACTGGACCGAGCGGCGCGATCATCTGGCCGGATCGCTGGGAGCGGCGATATGCGGAAAGTTTCTCGCTTCAGGCTGGATCAAGCGAGATAAGCACAGCCGCGCGGTCCATGTTTCACTGCTGGGAAGGCGTGAGCTGGGGCGGATTTTGGCGCGCGTGCGCCTCTGAGGTCATGGCAAGCACGTTTCATCCTAGGCTGAAACTTGTTCGTGACCTTTCACCCTACCTTGGAAGAGTCATCCCGGCGAGGTATTCATAAGCTGATTCGCCATGGAGGAGAGAGTCATGATCACAGTTTGCATTCGCTACACCATCAACATCCAGAAGACGGCCGAGTTCGAACAGTACGCGCGCAACTGGCCGGAGCCCATCGCCCGATGTGGCGGAGAATTGCTCGGCTACTTTCTGCCGACTAAGCTCGCCGGCCCGACGAATATTGCATACGCGCTGATCAACTTTCCCGATTTGGCCGCGTATGAGCGGTATCGCGACGCCCTGATGAAAGACGAAGCAGCCAGCCAGAATGTCGCATTCGCCGACGGCAGGGGCTGCATAGCGATCGAAGACAGGTCGATTCTGCGGCAGATTCGATAGAAAACCAGGGTAGTGGGGGAGTCGGTCGTGTGCAGGAGATGCCGATAGAAATGAAAAAGGCTGTGACTTTGGTTATGCTCTAGCCGCCAACTCCTGCGAGGGAGTTATCGGCGTGGACGCATGTACCGTCACAGCCCTTTGTGCGATCACCGCTTTCACGGCTTCCAAACCCCGGCTGACACCTCGCAGTGCAGTCGGTTTTTTCGGGTCTGGCGGTCGTCCCGGTCACCCGGCTCGACCCATCACCCAGCTTACTTCAGAGCAGCTACATTGAAGTTGCTGTCCTTTTCTGCCGTCGACTGAGGCTGTCACTTTGGTTATGCTCCAGCCGTAAACTCCTGCGAGAGAGTCACCGGCGTGGAGGCATGTACCGTCACAGCCTTGCGCGACCACCGCTTTCGCGGTTCCGGACCCCGGCTGACACCTCGCAGTGCAGTCGGTTTTTTCGGGTCTGGCGGTTGTTCCGGTTACCCGGATCGAACCGATCGCCTGGCTTACTTCGGAGCGGCTACTTTTGGATGCCGTCCTTTTCTGCCGTCAACGAGAGCAACTTTACCGTAGCGTGACAAAATGTCAACGCCCAAGGATTGTGCAACCCTCACTTATTTTCATGTGAGAATTTTTCTTGGCAAACGATAGAATTCAGTCGAGTTCCCGGCAAGCGTTTTCGATTATCCGAACCGGGCGCACATGTTTTTCACAGAAACGAAGCATTCAACCAGTACAATTTGTGCGATGTCGATTGCTTGACGAAGCTGACGCACTAAGGCATCTTGGTGTTTAGGAGCCGAATGTCCGACCTGGTGGCGTACGTCGACGGTGGATCGCACGGGAACCCCGGCCCATCCGGAATTGGCGTCGTGATTGAAGGCGCAAATGGCGAAATCGTTCGCATCGCCAAATGGATCGGACACCAGGACAACAACGTAGCCGAGTACGTTGCGCTCCTCGAAGCTCTGCAACACGCCGTTGCCGTAAAAGCCAGGACGCTGCAAGTCTATTCCGACTCTGAGGTCGTCGTGAAGCAGATGACCGGAGAGTACAACTGCCGCAGCCCGCGCCTGCATTCGCTGAACTGGACTTGCCGCAAACTCGCGAGAAGCGTCGATTTCTCCATCGCGCATGTTCCACGCGAGCGCAATCGTGAAGCTAACGAACTGGCCAATCGTGCCGTCAAGTTCCGTCAAGCCACCTAAGGGCAGTTTCGCCTGCGTTAGATTGCCGTTCTCCGTCTGGCCACAAAAAAGTCGGCCAGTGCTCACATCATTCCTCACTAGCGAGACCGGCAGGTGCTCCCGATACCCAAATCAGCGCATCTTGATGTCAGCCGTGTAGACGCTTGAATCCAAAATTACATTCATCGGAGCTGATTCTAGCAATCAAGCGCGACAAGCCTGCAGAAATGTGGCTCCTCGACACCCACTTGTGACCCCCATCACTGCATCTTGGGTCGCAAAAAGCCCAGCATGGAAGGTTACGCAAAGGAAAGCCTTACATGCCGACCCATACCATCATTGAACCGTTTCGCATCAAGAGCGTCGAACGGATTCGCTGGACCACGCGCCATGAACGCGAGGCGCTGTTGCGCGCCGCGCACTACAACCTGTTTCTGCTTCCTGCCGACGATGTGCTAATCGATCTGCTGACGGATTCCGGCACGGGCGCGATGTCGACCGAGCAGTGGGCCGCCATCATGCGCGGGGACGAGAGCTATGCGGGCAGCCGCAGCTTCGATCATTTCCGTTCCTCCATTCAGGATATTTTCGGATACGGACACGTCATCCCGACCCACCAGGGCCGGGCCGCCGAACGCATCTTGTTCAGCGTGGCCTGCAAAAGGGGCGACGTAGTCCCCAACAACACGCACTTCGACACTACGCGCGCGAACATCGAGTTTGTGGGTGCCGAGGCCGTGGACCTGTCGATCGCAGAAGCGCGTCAGCCGGCGGCATGGCATCCCTTCAAAGGCAACATGGATGTGGCCGCGCTGGAGGAGTTGATCCTGCGAGTTGGGCCCGAGAAGGTACCGTTGGTGATGTTGACGATCACCAACAACTCCGGCGGCGGTCAGCCGGTGTCCATGGAGAATGCGCGCGCTGTCAGCGCTGTTTGTCACAAGTATCGTGTTCCGCTGTATTTTGACGCCTGCCGCTTCGCCGAGAACGCTTACTTCATCAAGCTGCGTGAAGCGGGCTACGAAGACAAAACTCCCAAGCAGATTGCGCAGGAGATGTTCCGGCTGGGCGATGGCTGCACCATGTCTGCGAAGAAGGATGGCATGGCGAACATTGGCGGATTTCTCTGCACTAATGACGGTGCTCTAGCGGCACAGGAAAAAGATCTGCTGATCCTGACCGAGGGCTATCCGACGTACGGCGGACTTGCCGGGCGTGATCTGGAGGCAATCGCCGTGGGTGTGCAGGAGTCGCTGGAAGAGGATTACCTCCGGTATCGCATTGCATCGACAGCGTACCTTGGCAACCACATCGCCGAGCACGGCGTGCCTATCGTGCAGCCGCCAGGTGGGCATGCGATCTATTTAGACGCGCATGCGTTCTTACCACATATCCCGCTGGAGGAGTTCCCCGGTATTGCATTGGCGGCGGAGTTGTATCTTGAAGGCGGGATTCGCTCGGTCGAGATTGGCAGCCTGATGTTCGGCCAAGCCGCGAAAATGGAGTTGGTGCGGCTGGCGATTCCGCGTCGTGTGTACACCCAGAGCCATGTTGATTATGTGATCGAGGTGATCCTGGCGGTCTGGAAGCGCCGCGAGCAGATTCGCGGGATGAAGTTGACGTATCAGGCGCCGTTCCTGCGGCACTTCACGGCGCATCTTGAGCCGGTGGAAGAAGCCGTAGCGCAGCCCGTGGGATAAACAAGGTCGGTGACACCCTGCATCGCGGAGGCAGACCGCTCAACTCATCTTGGCAAATCGTGTTAAGCCTGGAAGGGGCGCAGCTTCAGCTGCGCCGCGAACAATCTCCCGAATTGTGATCGCGGAGGGCTTCAGGCCAACGAGGGATCTGCTGTTCTTACACAGTCCGCGACGCTTGTAGAAAGCGAAGATGGTCCCACATTGTGCCTTCTTAGGCGGGAAGTGGTCCTCCGGCTGCGGCGCGAAAGGCAGGCGCCTGCGCACATAAATATCTGCTGTGCTCAGGACGACGCCTCCTAGTTTGAACCGGTCCCACAGCTCATCCGTACTCAGGAATCGTGCGCCACAGTTCGCGCTTGAGTGTTGCAATCGGTCCGCGTCACGGCTCGCAGGCCACCGTTGCCATCTCCATGACCGGCGCAATCGGCTGCAGCTTCCCTTTCATCAGCTCAGTGTTCACCGCCGGCAGGTCCTGCGTCATCAGTTCCGACCACTGCTGGGCGACCTTCGTCAGGTCCTGGCAGTAGTCGTGATATGCGACACGCATCGAAGCAGTAGGCGCCTGATCGGCCTGACCAGCAGTCTCTGACAATCCAGCGAACTCACCGTTCAAGAGTGTGAATGTTGGCTTCGGCTTGCCAAATCCGCCGAATCCACGTTGCTGCTCGCCTTGCAGTTTCTGTGCCTTCGTTTGGAAATCGTTCAGAGCATCGAGAGCGGCCTGGGCTTGAGCATTTTTCTGCAGCGCTGCCTGCCGGTCGGCAACTTCGCCAAGGAACTTCGCTGCCTGCTCGTGCCTGTCGAATGTTTGCGAAATCAGCTTGTCGATCTGCTGCTCGAATTCGAGCTGCTGCTGCAATTCGGCTTGAGTGGTCTTCACCCGCGGATCCATCTGCACAGTTAGAGGCTGCTTGTAGGTCTTGCCATCAACCGTGAGTCTCACTTCATATGTGCCCGGCACGACGAACGGGCCTTGCGGCTCGGCATGGGTCCGCTCGTATAGAGCGGAGATTGGATACGTGTGTTGAATCGCATCCGGCGCGGCATACCGCAGATCCCACACGTAGCGGTTCATTCCGGCATTCGTCGGCAGCGGCGTCGGATGATAAAGCCAGTAATTTGGAACCGGTGGCGGCTCTTCACTTCGCATCGTCTCGGCGGTGCTGGAAAGCCGGCGTACCAGTTGTCCCTTCTGGTCGTAGATGGCGATCGACACCTCGCCCTGCGTCGGCGCCTTGAAGTAGTAATCGAGAATCGCGCCGGTCGGCGGGTTGTCACCGGCGGGCAACTCGGGTGGCAGCGGCGTGTCCTGGTTCATATCGTTGCGCAGACGAATCGCTGTCGCCGGGCGAAACAGGTGAACGGTCGAATCCGCCACATTTTTGTTGATCTGCCGCAGCGGTGTCAGGTCATCGAGAATCCAGAAGGCGCGACCATACGTAGCCGCGACCAGATCGTCGTCGTGTATCACCATGTCGCGTACCGAGACGGTCGGCATGTTCTGCTGCAGCGTGCCCCAATGATCGCCGTTATCGAACGAAACGAACGGCCCGGTTTCCGTGCCTGCATAGAGCAGCCCCAGGCGCTTGGGATCTTCGCGCACGACTTTGACAAAGCTGAAGTCGGGAATGCCGGTCACGACCTCCTGCCAGCTCTTACCGTAATCGCTGGTGCGGAAGATATGCGGCTTGAAGTCGTTGCCTTGGTGATTGTCGACGGAGACGTAAGCCGTACCGGCATCGAAGTGCGACGCCTCGGTCATGGTAATCTCGGAAAATTTCTGCAATCCCGGAGGCGAAACGTTTTGCCAGTTGGCGCCATCGTCGGTGGTGACCTGCACCAGGCCGTTGTTCGTGCCGATCCAGATGACGCCGGCTTTCACGGTTGAAGGGCCAATGGTGGTGATGGCGCGGCGGTCGGGAGGCCGCAACGTCTCCTGCTCTTCCTGCGATTTCGGCTTCTTGTTCTCGGCTTCTTTCTCCTTCGTCTGGTCAGTCTTTGCGGCCTCGGGCTTATTCTGTTCGTCTTCGGCCTTCGGAGGCTCGGGCTCGCCCGGTCGTTTCGTCAAGTCGGGACTGATCGCCTTCCAGGTTGTGCCTTCATCGCGAGTTTCCATCAAGAACTGCGTGCCCTCGTACAAAACGTGCGGGTTCTGAGGAGAGAACGCTAGCGGCGGATTGGTTGCGGTGCGGTAGTCGCCGTCACGGCTGACATTCGGCGAAATGACCTTTACCTGACGGTTGGTGCGATCGACGCGCCATAGTCCGCGCGCTTCACCACCGGCATAAACGATATTGGGATCAACCGGGCTGGGAATGATGTAGCCGAACTCGTAAGCGCCGATGGGGTCCCAATCGAGAAACGTGATTGCGCCGTAGTCGCCACGGCTGAGCGTCCCTACTGAACCGCTGTCCTGCTGCGTGCCGTAGACCCAGTACGGAAAGCGATTGTCTGTGGAAACGTGATAGATCTGTCCGGTCGGCTGGTTGTACCACGAGGTCCACGACTTGCCGCCATCCATGCTGATGGTCGCGCCCTGATCGCTACCCATGATCATGTAGTCGGAGTTCGTTGGATCGATCCACAGGGCGTGATTGTCATCGCCGCCGGGCGCACCCTTGTAGGACTCGAAGGTTACGCCTCCGTCGGTGGAGCGGTAGAGCGAAGTTTGCGCAACGAAGACGATGTCGGGATTGTGCGGGTCGAGGAAGACCCGGCTGAAATAGCCGTTGCCCGTCACGCGCATGTCTTCAGCGCTTTTCTTCCACGTGGCGCCTCCGTCATCGGAGCGGTATAGCCCGCCTTCTTTACGCTCCGAGACGATGAGATAGACGCGCTGTCCTCCGGGAGCGACCACGACGCCCATGCGTCCCAGGTGCGCCTTCGCGAATTGGGGAATGGTAACCGGCGTCCAGGTCTCGCCACCATCGGTTGTTTTGTACACACCCGCGCCTCCGGTACCGAGTAGGCCGGCGAACGGCGTGTCGGGATTGACGTAGTGATACCAGAGAGTGGCAAACCCGATCTGCGGATTGTCGGGAGCGAAGGCTACATCGATGGCGCCGGTCTTGTCGTCCTTGTACAGTACCTTGCGCCAGGTCTTGCCGCCGTCCGTAGTCTTGAAGACGCCGCGCTCTTCATTGGGAGCGAAGGTATGGCCGAGGGCGGCTGCGAATACAACGTCGGCATTTTTCGGATCGACCCAGATCGCCGCAATGTGACGCGAGTCTTCCAGACCGATGTGCTGCCAGGTCTCGCCATCGTCGGTGGACTTCCACATGCCGTTGCCCTGATTCACCGCGCCGCCCACATTGCTGACATCGCCGGTTCCGATGTAGACGACATTCGGGTTCGACGGAGCGACGGCAATCGCGCCGATGGATGCAACATTTTGCTTGTCGAAGATCGGTTTCCACACCATGCCGCCATCGGTGGTCTTCCACGCCCCCCCGCCAGCGGTTCCCATGTAATAGATCGCGGGTTGGCCGGGAACGCCGGTTACGCCGGTAACGCGTCCAGCACGGAACGGACCGATCTGGCGCCACTGCATCCCGGAGTAGAGCGAAGAGGAGTATTGCTGGGCGATGATCGCGGGAACCGTAAGAAGGAAAACGGTGAAGAAGATGCTGCGGCGGACTAGACGAGACAGCGCGGCGCCGTCATGAGCAAGCGTCATTCGTGTGTAACCCCCGAATGAAAAAGATTACACCAGAGAGGTGGCCGCTATCAGATCGAGCCGTAATCTGCTCAAAAGTTGTCGGTGGCGCGGAACAAAAGCGAAGCTCTTCAATCGGGATTTATGCGACGTAACGTTCACGGCCCGGTGAAGAACAGCCAAGCCCCCTCTTCGGGCTGAAGTTTTCGGTCGGGATGACAGATCATCACTGTAGTTGAAAAACAAGTTCAGCCGAGAGCCGATAGCTGACAACCGCAACCACAACTGAGAACTAATCACAGTTTCACTGGTCCGAAGGCGAGGCCGCCCACAATTGCTCCAGCCAGCACAAGCCACGCGGGATTGAGCCTCGTGAGCAGTAGGATCAGCAGCACGGCGACAGCGATCAATGCGGTCATCCAGCCGGTCACCGCACCGCGCGCAAGGCTCAAGCAGCCGGCGAGCAGCAACCCGATCGACACGGGCGACAGTCCCCGCTCGATCGAAGTCCTCCAAGGCCACTTCTCCAGATGCTTCCACAGGCGTCCAATCAACAGAGCCAATATGGCAGTAGGACCGAAGAATGAGATCAAAGTCACGAGCGCGCCTGGAACGCCCGCGGCCCATTGCCCGATGACGACGATCATCATCATGTTCGGACCGGGTGCAACCTGCCCCATGCTGTACAGGTGAATCAGTTGCTCGAAGCTGAGCCACTGGTGAACATCCACGGTGAGATGTTTCATCTCCGGAAAGGCTGCCAGGCCACCACCGACCGTGAGGATGGAGAGGTAAGAGAATACGCGGATAAGCGCAGCGAGCTGGTTCATTGGCTCGTCTCTTTAACTTTGCGCGGGCGGTACCAGAGAATCGCGATGATGCCGACTACGACCAGCACCCGCGGTACAGACTGATGGAGGCGATCGACGCCATATACCGTCAGAGCGACGAACACCAGGTCGTAGACATGAGCCAGCGACTTCTTGCCGAGTTTGATCGTTGTTGCCAGGATAAGTCCGATGGCAGCTGCGGCAACTCCCTTCAGCGCTGCCGTCACCAACGGATTGTCGCCGCTTTGGTGATAGGCGATGCCTACGGCGAACATCAGCAGGCCGCCGGGCAGGCAAATCGCCATCAGCGCCGTTATCGCTCCGAGATAACCGCGAAGGGTATCGCCCACTAACACGGCCATATTCGTCGCGTTCAAACCAGGCAGGCTCTGGCTGATGGCCAGGTATTCCACAAATTCCCGGTCGTTTACCCATCCACGCTTGTCGACCAGGCCATCGCGAAGATAAGCGACAACTCCGCCGCCGAAGCTGGTAGCCCCGATGAAAAGGAACTCAAGAAAAATTGAAAGAAGCGAGACGTCCTGCACGGGTGCGGCGGTGGCCGGGGCCCCTATAGCGGGTTTTACGACGAGATCACTCATGACTTTGAGGAGCGTTACCTTTGAGGCGGTAGACCATGCCCGTCTTGGTCGTGCCGAGCGAGATCCAGTCCTGCACTTCCCGTTGCAGACTGACGAAGAACTGCTCCGACAGCCGCTTGGGTTTGTCGTGCACGTCGCTGCCTCGTGCGAACTTCAGCTGATATGCGAACTCACCGACCAGCGGTGTATGATCGCCGCGATTGCGCCATAGGGCTACGTTGCAATGCCCTTCGACACCCTTGCCAAAGTCCAGGTCACCAAGTTCCAGCAGCACCTCTTCCACGATGGATTCGTTAACCAAAGTCACCTGTTCGTCTTTCGACTTCTTCAGCACAGCAAGAGCGGGAAAGACGTGCGCCAGTCCCCACATACCGAACTTGTCGCCCTCGTGCATCTGGCTCAAGCCGAATTGGCAATTGTGCGAATAAAGGATGCGGAAGCCGCCGATGCTTTCTTTCAGAGGAAGCGCTTCGGCTTTGAACTTGATCTGGTATTTGCCTGCGACATTGGGACGCACATCGACCTTGGCGGCAGTCATCTCGTCGGGATGGCGGAACTTGAAGACGATCTCCGGATCACCCACCGGAAAGCCGTCGATGTAGGTGATGCGCCGCCGAAGAATGAAAGCATTGTTATAAAGCCGGAAATCCGGCGTATCCATAAAGACGATTTCGCGAATGTCGGGGCGGCGGCCGACTTTGGGATCCGTGATGAAGCCGACTTTAAGCTCCTTGGCGCAATGCTGCACCAATTTGCCGAAGTCACGGAAGCTTTCTACTGAGGTGAAGCGCTCGGGCTTCAGAATGATCTTGGCTTCCATGTATTGCACGGAGTCCAGAGGGTGGCCATCGGTATACGCGCCAGAGGGCTTGACCTCTTCGCATACCCAGCCATCGTCGACCGCAGTTTGGCCTGAAGCCACAGCTTTTGCGGGATTACTGTTCTTCTCCTTCTTGTCTTTCTCCTTGTCCTTCTTGTCGTCCTTAGACACGGTGATGCCTCCCTTTGCCTCGCCGTCCGTAGTGCTGCAACGATTATTCACGTACGCAGACGGTTGCGATACTGGAAAAACTGTTAGGTGAGCACTCAAGAGCTATAAGAGCTTTGCGTTTGCCCTGTTTATCCTACGGCGCGTGATATGTACGGGCTATGGCTGGCGTATTGTTTTCGTGAGGAACGCTTGGAGTAAATCTGCGTCAGCCTGGAGAGTTGCCTATGCGATCGGCACGCCCGCGTTGGCCTGCTCGTGCGCGTGATAGCTGGAGCGTACCAGCGGACCGGATTCCACGTGACGGAATCCCATCTTCAGCGACTCTTCTTTCAGGAAGCGAAATTCTTCCGGCGGATAGAGCCGAGCGACGGGCAGATGATCTTTCGAAGGGCGTAGATACTGGCCGATGGTGAGGATGTCGACCTTACGAGCCGCGAGATCTTTGAACACCTGTAGCAATTCGTCCGTGCTTTCGCCAAGGCCGACCATCACCCCGGTCTTCGTGGGGATCGACGGATTGATTTCTTTGGCGCGCTCCAGCAGCCGCAGCGTGCGCTCATAGCGGGCGCCGGAGCGGGCAACGCGATACAGTCGCGGGACCGTCTCCGTGTTGTGGTTCAGGATGTCCGGTTTCGCGTCCAAGACGATCTGTAGCGGCTCTTCCCAGCCCTGAAAGTCGGGAATCAAGACTTCCACGCGGCAACCGGGAACGCGGCTTCGAATCTCGCGAATTGTTTCCGCGAATACCTTCGCTCCGCCCACATTGTCGTCGTCGCGGTTCACGCTGGTAACCACGGCAAACTTCAAGGCAAGCTTCGCAACCGCTTCAGCGACGCGACGCGGCTCATCAAAGTCAATCGGCTGGGGACGTCCCTTAGGCACGGCGCAGAAGCCGCAGCGGCGGGTACACAGGTTGCCCAGCAACATGAAGGTCGCAGTGCGATGATTCCAGCACTCGCCGATATTGGGGCAGTGCGCCGACTCGCATACGGTGTGCAAGTCCAGCTTGCGCGCCAGGGTTTTCAGGTCGTGATAGTTGTCGCCCATAGGCGCGCGCGCCTTTAGCCAGTCAGGCTTGGAGGCCGGCCGGCGCGGGCCGATTTCGATCTGGATCAGTTCAGCAGCAGTCGCCATGGGATAGCTCTATTTTACAGGCTGTCAGCCGTCAGCAATCAGCCCTCGCCAACAATTCGATGTTTCAGGCGTGGCGTGCGATTCTCACGCACCTTAAATACCCACGGTCGATAGCTTATAGCGTGTGCAAGTATGCCATCAGATTATCGAGTTGCTGCTGCGTAAGTTTGTTCTGGAAGGCCGGCATTTTGGCTCGGCCGATCAGTATGATGTCGGTCACCCGGTCATCATTTGCGGGCATGCCGTTCTTCATGAACGGTTTCTTGAAGAGGCCTTGAAGGCTGGGTCCCTTCAGCCCGCGACCGATGTAGGCAAAATGGCAATCAGCGCAGCGGGTTTCGTAGACGCGGCGGCCTGCGGCCTGTTGCGCAGTCAGCCCTAGTTCAGCGTCGGTCTTATGAGGTTCGGCGTCGCAGGCGGCGAGAATCAATATCGCGATCAGGCTGGCCAGGGTTAACAGAACAAAGCGCGCGCGCTTGGGCTTCAACGTTCCTTCCAGAGTTGCTGCATTTGCACCGTCGGAGACGGTTAGACCGTCTCCCGCAGAGTTAGAATACACCTCGCATGCCGGTTAGCATTAAACGCGTTTATCTCAAGCCGTCGCCGGAAGATGGCGCTCGCGTTCTGGTGGATCGCCTTTGGCCCCGCGGTTTGACGAAGCAGGCGGCCGCTCTGGACGCGTGGCTAAAAGAGCTGGCGCCATCGAATGAGTTGCGTAAGTGGTTCCATGAGCATCCGCAGCAGAGGGGCAAATTTCGTCAGCAGTATTTGAATGAGCTCACTACGGAGGCCGCAGCAGAGGCATTGCAGAAACTCTACGAGATCCGCAATCAGAACTCGCATCTGACTCTGCTCTTCGCCTCGAAGAATGAGGACTACAACAACGCGTCCGTTCTGCGGGAACTGGTAGACGGCGAACGAAAACCTCCCACGGGGACCGGTCCGGTTCGGGCGGCATCTGCACGGCGAGCGCGCGCAGCTCAGCGCAGACCTTAATTTTTGCAGTACTGTGCTATCCGCTTTCCTGCTGCCGGCGTAATCTGCGGGTTTCCGCCAGGAGCGCCATGCTGTGCATCAGGTTCTGCATGGTGACGATGCCAACCAGTCGCTGCTGATCGACTACGGGAATCATGTTGAGGCCGCGATTTCCGAGCTTGCGGAAAGCTGATGCAAGTGAGTCTGAGCGCTGCGCAATATCGAAAGCGCGCACCATGGCCGACTGTACATAGCCATTGCCACCGTGTCGTAGCGCCTCCACGATGCGCTGCTTGCTGATCACGCCTACCATGTCCAATCCGCGAACTACGGGAAAATCGTCCTGCAGCGTGTGAACGGCTTTGTAAAGCGCATCTTCGAGCGTATCGGCTGGGGAAAGGGTGGAGAAACCGGTGAGCATCACGTCTTCCATGCGCACGCTTTCCAGCACCGACTGAAACACGACCGAGCGGTCTTCCAATTGCGCGCCAAAGAATAGGCAGACACCGACCAGCATCAGCCATGCATTCCAAACGCCGAGGAAGATGAGCAGCATGGCAAAGCCCTGCCCAATGGTGACGGCGATGCGGGTAGCACGGACGTATTCCATGCGCTCGGTAAGGTAGGCCCGGAGGACGCGGCCTCCATCCATTGGATACGCGGGCAGCAGATTGAAGGCACCAAGGAAGACGTTGCTCCAAAATAGTGCACGCGGGAGATTGGCAGCATCGACGAAGGGACGCGACCATAAGCGGGCTTGCGGCAAGAGAGTTAGGATGAGCGCGCCTGAAATGGCAGCAATGACCAGGTTGACCAACGGCCCGGCAATCGCGATACGAATGTCGCGGGCGGGGTTGGAGTTGTGCGGGCCCATGTCCTCCATCAGGGTTACGCCGCCTATGGGCAGCAGAATGATAGAACGGACGGCGACCCCACTGCGTTCAGCGACCAGCGCATGACCGAGTTCATGCAGCACCACGCAGGCGAAGATGATAGCCACCAAGGCGACTCCGCGTACGGCACCATTCGTCCCCATCATCACAGATTGCGTGACCCAGACGAACAGCAGCAGAGCAATGAAAGTGACGTGAATGCGAAGCTCCACGCCGAATAAACGCCCCGCAGGAAGTGACCAACTCCTCATATGATGGATCCCACTATTAATTTTATACACTTAAGGAGCCTGCACCGTTTGGTCATCCCGTGCCGTGACTTATGAGGCCTTTACGCCGTACGATCTTCCTGCTGCTTGTGCTGACGCTCACAGCTGCCGCACGTGAGCCCGCCAGCTCCGGTCGACTTATTTACGTCACGGTGCATAGCATCTCTCTTGAGCACAACCATGTTGGGGACTCTCCCGATCGCGAAGCAGCAATCTACTTGCCGCCGAACTACGACAAGGCTGCGCAGCGTTATCCCGTACTCGTTCTTCTGCATGGTTATACCGGCAACGATCGCGGCTGGATGAACCCCGATTATGTTGGCCTGCCCGAGATGATGGACCGTTTGATCGGGCACCACACGATCGAGCCCATGATCGTTGTAATGCCGAACAGCTTCAATCGCTTCGGTGGCAGCTTCTATGTAGATTCGGAGCTCTCGGGCGACTGGGAAGACTTCGTCGTTCGTGACCTTGTCAGCTACGTCGACGCCCACTACCGTACCGTGGCTGATCCGAGTAGCCGCGGTATTGCTGGGCATTCGATGGGCGGCTATGGAGCGCTGCGGATAGGTATGGAGCATCCAGACGTCTTCAGTGCTGCATATGGGCTGAGCCCGTGTTGCGCCGTGTGGGACGAAAGCGAGTTCCGTGACGACGTGGTCAAGGCGCAACAGGCCACGAATCTGCAGGAGATCATTGCCGGCGGTATGGGTCCGCAAAGTGCTCTGGCTTTCGCCGCAGCTTTTTCGCCTGACCTGCACAACCCGCCCTTTGGCGTGGATTGGCCATTCGATGCCAAAGGCCAGCCGGTGCCGGCCGTCATCGTGCGGTGGAAGGCGAACCTGCTGGATCAGATCATCACGAAATATGCAGCAGGTGGACAGCGGCTACTGGCGTTGGCATTTGATGTGGGACGTCAGGATGAGTTGTTGCCGGCTGTGCGGCAGCTCGACAAGCAGATGACGAAGCTTGGGATCGCTCATGAGTATTCGGAATACGAGGGCACTCACAGCAGCCGAATCGGCCAGCGGATGGAGACAGTTGTGCTGGCCTTCATGTCGAAACACCTGAAACATTGATCCGGAAATCCGGTGCTCTCGCAACTTCCTTTTATGTGAAACTGTCGTGATGCGTGTCATTGCCGGACAATTCCGCAGCCGTCCTCTGCAGTCCTTACCCGGAATTGATTTGCGCCCGTCCAGTGACCGGTTGCGCGAAACGTTATTCAACGTTCTCAGTGCGGCGCGCGATCTCTCGGGTACGGTTTGGCTCGACCTTTACGCCGGAACGGGTGCCGTAGGCATCGAGGCGCTCAGTCGCGATGCACGGCAGGTGTATTTCGTTGAGTCGGCAAAGAAGCACGCGCGACTTCTGCGGGAGAATCTCGAATCCCTGGGGATCAGCACAGGATTTGAGGTGCATGAACGCGAGGTTGCCAAGGCTTTGCCTCTGCTGGACAGTACCGGCGTCGTCTGCGATTTCTGCTTTCTCGACCCGCCGTATCGCATGCGCGGAACCTACGAGCAGACCCTGGGGTTCTTGGCGCAATCGCGTTTGATACAGCCCTCAAGCGTTGTCATTGCCGAACATGAGAAGAAATTTGATCTGGGAGAGAGGTTTGGCGCGCTGCTGCTCTATCGGCGTCTCGAGCGGGGTGATGCGGTATTGAGTTTCTACAAACTAGGCTAAGATGCGTGGTCAAGTACGGATTGAAAGGAGCGGGATATGCCCCAGTCCCCGGCTTACAAAAAGTGGAAATATGATCTGCATCCCAGCGTGCGAATGGTGCAGTCGGTCATCGAAGTACTGGATGAAAGTCGCTTACGAGATGGACAGGCAGGCAGCTTCTATTCAGCGTGCCGCCGCGGAACGCGCTTGGAGAGATTACATAGCGTTTCGTAAACCACGGTATCCGAGTTGCGAGCCAGGTCCCAGGCGCTGATTTGCTCGTCACCGCTGCGTCCAATCAGCACGACTTCATCGCCAATCGACACACCGGGAACGCGAGTCACGTCCAGCAGCGTCAGATCCATCGAAATACGCCCGACCATCGGAGCCCGACGGCCCCTTACCAGAACCTCGCCGCGTCCCACTGCCGGATCGTCATCCAGCGAGGGAACCGGATCTCCCGCGTGAATCGATACTTTGCGAGACAGTCCATCGCCGTAACCGACCGATACCGCCGCGATACGCGCAGCTGCCGGTGTCACGTAAGCACCGCCGTATCCGAGCGGTTGTCCCGCGGGAACGTCACGCAATCCGAGGATGTGTGTCTTCCACGCCAGCACCGGCTTCAGCGGCAGCGCCGGCGCGTCATTTAGCACAAATCCGTCGCGACAGACTGGCTGCTCATAACCGTACAGCGCCAAACCTGGGCGGACGAAATTGTGCCAAGTCTTCGGCCGCGCCGAGACAGCGCTACTGTTGGCAAGATGGCGAAGCCGCGGATGGAGTCCGTAATCTGCAAGATCGCGCAGAGCGGCGTCGTAACGCTGGATCTGCAGCGCGGTATCTTCGTCGTCCAATACTTCGGACGATGCCAGATGACTGAAAATGCCCTCAAAATCGATTTGCGGCAGCCGCTTCATGCCTTCCGCAAAGGCTCTCAAGTCGGCCAGTGGAAGTCCGAGGCGCGACATTCCGGTATCGATCTTCAGATGGATAGGGGCACGTTCGGCAATACCAAGCCGCGTGGCCGCACGTGCCAGTGCCTCTGCTTGTTCCAGACGGAACACTGCCGGCGTGAGGGAGTGACGCAGAGCCTCTTCCTCTTCGCCGGGATACAACCCGCACATCACCAGAATGCGTGCCGTAATACCGGACTCGCGCAGGACTATGCCTTCGTCGGTCGAGGTCACGCCGAACCAGGTTGCGCCCGCCTGCTGCAACGCCGGAGCACACTCCTCCACGCCATGACCGTAGGCGTTGCACTTCACCACGGCGCAGATGGTGACGCCCTGCCCGACGTGGTTCTGCACTACGCGGAAGTTGTGGCGGAGCGTGGACAACGAGACTTCAGCCCAATTGGGTCGAGTTTCGATACGAGAGGATGTGAGAGTCGTAGCCAATGATTCGATGATACAGCCGACGCGCAGGGCTGACGAGCGCATGGCCGGTTACCAGAGCGGTGCCGATCGCGCCGGCTGAGCTGAGTTGTGGGCCGGAGATCCTCGAATCTATCGGCCGGCGTCAAACACGGCGGCCCTGGCAATCATCGTACTTATTGCAAGCAGGCATATTCGCGCGGCAGAAGGTGCAAATGGCCGAACCCTCACAGACCGATACAAATCTGCATAGCCGGTCGTACAGAAGGAAGTCTTCAATGGATGAATCTGTCCTCCCGGGAACGGAAGCCCCGTCTGCGCTTCCCGAGATGTCACCGCTGGAAGCTTTGGAGCGACCCGGTAATCCACAATTAAATCGGTCGGCAGAAGCGTTGGGACGCGGCATGGGGAATGCGGTTGCTGGCGTGAAAAGGCTGCCGGGGCAGTTCGGTCGGCTGCGATCGAAGATTCATTTGGTGAACCCCAAGGATACATCGGAGTTGTTGACGAGGTCGGGCGAGGTCGGTGGTGAGTGGCGAGACGCGTTGGAAAGCGGCGTCGCCCAAGCCGCCGGGACGGCAAGGACATACCGGTCTATTATGGCCGATCTCGCGAACCGCCAGATGCTGGAGCTGAGGGAACGAAGTGAGCGGAGGTATTTCGCACTACGCAGAGATCTGCGCCATCGGCTAGACAAGATAAGCAGGATGTCATCCGAGGAGCCGTTGCAATTCATCGCGCGCTGTGCCGGCGCAGCCTTTGTGATGGGAGTGGCGCTGCGAGTCTGGAGATCGAATCATGAATAGCGGATATACCAAGAGCGTCGCTGAAGTGTTGGCGGACCTAAAAACGGAATTGCTGGAATTCTTCAGCACCCGGATAGCGATGCTGCACTCAGAGATGGAAGAGAACTTTCAATCTCTGAAGCTGGCAGCGCCGGCGCTGATCGTGGGCTTAGTTCTGCTGGGAACAGCGTGGCTTCTGTTCACCGGCTTCCTGGTTGCGATAATTGGAATTGCCTTTGAGCCGAGCCCTTGGGCGTACGTCTTCTCGATGCTCATCCTGGCCGCAGCGTACTTGATCCTGGGCGGCGCAATGGCGGCGCGAGCCTGGAAGCGCATCGCGGAAAAGGGCATAACCCCACGTCGCACCATCTACGTTCTACAGCAGGACAAGATATGGATCCAAGCTGAGACCAGGGCACATCTATGAGCACAAAAACGCTTAATCATCTACCTTCCGACATACTTGAAAGACGAGCGGAGGAGCAGCGTGGCCGTATCGAGGAATCGCTTAACGACCTCAAGGAGTCAGTCCGTCGGAGCGTCCGCGAACATCTGGACGTCCGCGGCTTGGCCCGCAATAACGTAAGTAGATTGGCGGGCTTAGCGACTGTCCTGGCCTTGGCCACCGGCTACGCCGTGGCGGGTTTTTTCACCAGACACTAACCGCGTTCATCGCTGTCGGATGGCGGCGATGAACCTTAATACTAACCGGCCATTTACATTCGCACCTGCCCCGAAAGAGCTATTTCTTAGTCGACATCCGTGGTATAAAACCGTGATGATACGTAACCCGTCCTAAGGCGGGTGTTTCACAGGAGCCCGGAGTTTCTTTCGCATTTCATGAAGGAAGTTACTGCTAAGGAAGGATGGCTCCAATACCTGCAACCATGATTAATGTCATCATCGCTGACCACCAGGCGATTTTCCGCGCGGGCATAGCCAAAGTCCTGGCCGTGGAAGAAGACGTTCGAATCGTAGGACAGCCTCAATCACCTGAGCAGCTGCTCAATGCATTAGACAAGCTCAGGCCGCGGGTGGTAGTCCTCGCCTCTAGCTTTCTATCCTTTCTTCACGAGGTCCAGAGTATTGCCGGGCGGCATATGACTTCCGTGCTGATGCTATGCGACAACACGGAGAATGCGTCGGACTTCATGCGCATGGGAGTGCAGGGAGTGATCTATCGCTCCGCTAGTGGCAACATGGTGGTAGAGGCGGTACGTCGCTTGGCGATGGGCCAATCCTTTCTGCAGGGGCCGAACTCAGCTGAAGTAGAGGTGAGTGAAGACCTTGTGGGTGCCCGGGTGCGCAAACGGCTTTCCGACCGCGAGTTGCGGATCATCGCAGCGATCGTGCAGGGATACAAGAATCGCGAAATCGCGATGCAGCTCTACACTACCGAGCAGGTCATCAAGAACGCTTTGCGAAACATCTTCGACAAAATCGGTGTATCCGACCGGCTGGAATTGGCACTCTTTGTGGTCCATCACCGCATGCTGGCGCAGGCTACCGCCTCGCTTGCAGTAACCCCGGGACGAAGCCGGGCGGCTGCGGCCACTGGAAAACACGATTTCAGTTCGAGTTCGATCTCCCAGACCATCAATTAAGCTAGGCTGCGCTGGGAGCCTGCTCTGCGGCATCTGAAGCCGCGGGTAAGGTTATGTAAAAGGTGGTTCCGGCCGCAGGAGCACTCTCGAACCGAATCTCTCCACCCTGGGCCCGTATAGCGCGGCGAGCTCCCGCTAAACCCAGTCCCGTCCCCTTCACCTTCGTAGTGTAGTAAGGCGAAAAAATCTTCTTTTGTTCTTCTAGCGGTATGCCAACGCCGGTGTCGCACAGGCTGATAACCACATTGCGGCTAACCTGGCTGCAGCGGACAGTTAGCGTTCCGCCTTGCGGCATGGCATCAAGTGCGTTTAGCACCAGGTTCGTAAAAGCCCGTCGCAACTCGTCCGGATTGGCCTTGACCTGGCCGCAGTCCTGAGTCTCCCTCACCACCGTCACGTTGGTGTGTGTCTTCAACACCGGATGGGTCAACTCCAGAACTTCCTCTAGCAGAGCGCGAATGTTGACCAGCGAAGGCTTCTCCCCGCTTCCGACCAAATATTCGCGGGTATTGCGGATGGTATCCGTACCGTAATGGACGGCATTGCCGATAATGCCTAACACCGTGCGATCACGACCCGAACGGTGATGATCATTCTCCAGAACTGCGACGGCCTCGGTGATGGTATTCAGTACGTTGTTGAAGTCGTGTACCAGTCCGGCCGTCATTTGGCCCACCGCGACGTGCCGCTCGTTGCTATCCGAGTGTTTTTGTAAGGCCGCGAGTTCGGTGACATCCTGCACGATCAGCAGAACACCGGCGAGGTGGCCCGCCTGGTCACAAACGGGACGGGCAGACATGGTGACCTTCATCGTATCTCCATTGGTACAATGAAAAATCATTTGCCCACTGCGAATCGCCTCACCCTGGACCAGTCTACGGATAAGCACTTCGAGATCTTCCACGCCTTCCAGTCTTCCGTTAAGCAGCGCGGCGATATCATGGCCGAGAAGTTTCGTGCGAGGCTGTCCAACCAGCCTTTCTGTGGAGTCATTTAAAGCGACGACCCTGCCGCTGACGTCGAGGAGAAATACCACTTCGGGTACAGCTTCCAAAACCGATGCAATAGTGACGCGGCGTTGCGGACTTGCTGTCGGTTTTTTCTTTCCCCCTTGAATCACGTTCAACAACGCAGCCCCCAAAAGACCCAGTTCCCACCAAATTCCCCTACTAAGAATTGCAAGACCCATGGGCCAAACCCCGATTTCTGTGGAAATGCCAGCCTGGTTGCACGCGGCACCCGACTGGATCTTCAAATGTCTTGCTCAAAACGTTAGATGGCTCGAATGGTAGGTTGGGATGTTGGAACCCGGCGAATTCGATGGTCTGCGCTAGGCTTTGCCCATGAAAACGCAGGACATCCGGCCCAAAACTGACAGGAAGACGCTGTTGACCTGCTGCTGGTAGGGCTTGATTTCGCTCGGGAGTCAGTGAGCCGGGTGATCGCTGGTCTTTAGCAGTTCGTTCACAATCGTTACCAATTCTTCTGGATTGACGGGCTTTTCGAGGTAAAGGTCCGCAAGAGGTTCAGCGGCCTGAAAAGCCTCCGCCACGTACCCGGATACAACCACGACGGGCATCGTAGAGTGCGTCTTGGCCGCCTGCACGATCGAGCGGCCATTGGCGTCACCCAGACGCCAGTCTGTTACTACAGCGTCGTAGGTGTTCTGCGTTAGCTTCTCGATGGCGTCATGCGCCGACGTCGATGGCGTAGCCTGGTGCCCAGCAGCCTCCAGAATGGCACATTTCAGCGTGACAATGTTCGGTTCGTCGTCCACACAGAGGATTCTTGCCATATTGTTTGTCCTTGGACGATATGAGCTGGATTGCCGGTATCCAAAGCCTACGAGTGCTTCGGCCCAATGCTTTCAACTTGCCCGCTATTGTTTAGCACCGTCGTGCTTATTGTCAAATTCTTCCGAATTAAAGCATCCGCGAGAGGCCGCTATTGTTGGGGCGGCGATTTCGGCTGCTCTGGTTGTGGCAGCGTTGAAGCCGGATTCTGCGGAGCAGTCCCTGGCTGTGGCGCCATCTGTGGCTCCGACCCTGGCCCCCCGGGTCCTAGGGGTTGCAGCTTGGGAACAGTAAGATCGTTGTCGTTCGCCGGTACCACTCCGGGTACCTTTGGTGCTTGCTTGACTTTGGCCGCCTGTGCGTCCGTCAAATCAATACCCATCCTGTCCAGCGTATCGGCGGTCGAGAGATCCAGTTGGACTTTCGACTTCTCGTAGTTGGTAGCAGCCGCCAGCACGTTCGATTCAGCCTGCGTCAGGTTGCTGGATGCTTGCAACACGAGGGTTCCTGTGGAAGCTCCCATGCGCAGTTTCTTCTGTTCGGCGTCGAGAGCCTCGGCCGCGTAGTCGCGGGCAGCGATGGAAGCCTGCAATGCGACCCAGTTCTGTTGTAGAGCAAACTGTGCCTGCCTTACCTGCAGCATAATGGTGTTTTCTGTTTGCAACAGGCTCATCTGCGCCTGCCTGTATTCGAGATCAGACCGTACCTGATCTGCCTGTACCTGGCGGTTGCGTAGTGGAATGTTTAGATTGACTCCTATTCCTTTATCCGGCGCGGAGCTGTTAAACAGGTTGCCGAAAGCCCCGGAGTAACTTGTGGGGAATCCCGGCGAAACGCATTGCGTGGGATCGGTGCAAAGCGGGTTGGAAGGACCAGCCAGCGCTGACGCTCCGTAAAACGCGTACAGGTCCAAAGCAGGACGCAACTGGTTCTTGATAGACTTCCTCGTGACCTCACTGTTTGTAAGGTTCAAACGAGCAGTTGTGATCTCCGGCCGCTGCTTTAACGCCTCTGCGATAAGGTCGTCCACCGATCCGACCTCGTACGGCTGCGTCGTATTCAACGTGTCGGTGGGAATCACGGGTGCCACCGCCAGAAACGGGTCGGCCATGTTCCGTGTGATCGCGTTTTTCATCAGTAGCTGTTGAAGCTGAAGGTTTACCTGCGCGGCAATCAGATTTTGCTTGGCGGTGGCAACGGCACTTTGAGACTGCACGACGGTTAGCGGCGCTAGAGTTCCGGCGGCAACCTGTTTCTGGTTATCGGAAAGCGTCTGGTTTGCGAGATCGAGCGCGCGTTGCTGTACGGTCACGTTCTCATACGCGTTCACCAGGTCCCAATAGATGTTTTCAATCTGAGAGACAGTAGTGATGATCTGGTTGCGGAAAGTGACCTCCGTGATCATCTTGTTATTGCGGGCGATGCGGATGTAACGCAAGTTTGGATCGAAACCGAAGCCCTGCAACAGGTGTTGCCGCAATTGGAATTGAAAGCTCGGCGCCAGATAGGGATCAATCGTGTTGAACAGCGCGTTCGAGGCGATGCGGCTGTTGTTGAAGCCGACCGTCATTAGAGTGCCGGTCGGGAAACCCTGGGTGTACAGGAAGTTAGCAGTGGTAGTGTTCTGGGATAGCGTGTTGGTTCCAGTGATGATGGTATTCGACTCGGGAGTGATGGCACGTTGAAAAGCCACTGTTCCGGTCAACACCGGATCGTAATTGTCGAGCGGCGGGCCTTCGCCCTGTGTGGAAGCTACGATGCCTGCCGCGCCTGAACCTGCTCCGCCGACGCCGATGCTGGTTCCACCCGCACCCCCTCCGGTCGAGCCAGTAGAAGACGTGCCCGTGCCGCCGGCGGAAGTCGTACCCGTGGCTCCGCCGGGTGTTCCCGACAACAGACCCGCATTCACGCCCAGTGCAACCGCCCCAGAGGCGGTTCGCAGAATGTCAGTGTCGGCGATCGAGAGGTTGTAACGCTGAATGCCAATATCGAGATTGTTCTCCAGCGCGAGAGCAATGGCGTCGCTTAGCGACAGGTAGATCTTGCCGTCCTTAAGAGTCTGATCCACGCCCGTGGAATTCTTCACGTTAACCTGTGGCACCGTGCGGGGAACGTAGACCACGAACGGATTTGGCCACTGACGCTGTCCACGGCTCCAGTCTTGTGAAGAATAGGGGTGAGCGTTGCGCTGAGGAGCCGGCGCTTGGGGAAGGGGCGTCAATACCTGAATCTGTCCCGGCTTGGCTTGCGCGTCCGTGGTTGCGGGTTCGTTCTGCTGCGACGCTGCCGTCGTGTCCTGTTGCGTTGCCGTTGTGGCAGGAGAAGCCGCATCCTGGCACAAACTGAATGCGTTGAATAGCGCAGCCAGAGAAAATGCAAGCAGAAGCCTCAGTACGGCAGATATGAAGTAATTCGAACGTAGATCGGAAGCAGACATCACTTTCGTCTCCTAGAGCACACGCTAAGAGTTTCGCAACCGTTTCCAGTCGCCTGATCAGTTTTCGAGAAACGGAGTGGAGATTCGAGATCAAGATTACGACGTAGGAAGTGAAAATCGATTTGAAACCTCGTACGGTGCAGAGAAAAGGTAGTATATCTGACACAAAGCGATGACAAGCGCCGCCTTTACACTGCTTAACATTGCTTAACACATCGAAAACAATGGATGTTGCCGCAGCAAGATCGAGGGCACAGTGGGCCGCAACCTAAAAATCACGCTGGCGTATGACGGCTCCGAATTCCATGGATGGCAGGTGCAGCCTGCGATGCAGACCGTGCAAGGCACACTTGCCGACTGCCTGAAACGGCTTACCGGTGAAGACGTATTGCCGCAAGGCTCGGGTCGGACCGACACCGGAGTCCACGCCCTCGCGCAGGTTGCTTCTGTCCATCTGGAAACTCCGATTCCAGAGCGCAACCTCATGGTTGCACTCAATGATTTGTTACCCCAGTCGGTTCGAGTGAATTCGGTCGAACTCAAGCCCGAGAATTTTCACGCCCGGCACTCGGCCAAGGCGAAGACCTACCGTTACCGCATTTACCGAGGTGACGTCTGCCCACCGTTCCTGGCGCGATTCGTCTCTTACGATCCATATCCCATGAACGAGGAAGCTCTGATGCGCTCCTCCGAATACGTGGTCGGCAGACATGACTTCACGTCATTCGCAGCATCTGATCCCGACCGCCACGCGCGCATGGCGGACGAAGCGCAGAACGAAGGTGAATCCCGTTTCGGCAACGTGCGCACGATTCACTCTTCACAGTGGATGCGGACGGAGGATGAACTGATCTACACTGTCCGCGGAGATGGTTTCCTGCACCACATGGTGCGGAACCTGGTGGGGACATTTCTGCTTGTCGGCAAAGGTTCGCTGAAGATCGCGGACGTGCCCGCTATCCTCGAAGCCCGCAATCGCAGTGCCGCCGGACCCACGGCTGCCGCTCGCGGCTTGTACCTGGTAAGCGTCGAATATTGAACGGTGATTGTAATGCCCACCGAAACGAAGAGCGTTCCTGCTACCACTATCACTACATACAATCCGGCCACCGGCGAAGCGCTGGCGGAACTGGCCTGCACGCGTGCCGATGATGTACTTCGCGTTGTGCAGCGCGCCAGGGAAGCGCAGCCGCGGTGGCAGTCAACCCCGGTAGCGCGCCGTGTCGCTGTAATCCGGCGCTTCCAACAGTTGCTGCGCGAACAACGCGACGACGTGGCGCGCCTCATCTGTCGGGAGGCAGGTAAACCTGCGGCGGAAGCTCTCGCGACTGAGGTCCTGGTGGTTTTGGATGCGGCGGAATTCTGTATTCAGAACGCTCACGCATTCTTGCGCGATCGACCTCTGCCTCATGGCAACGTTGCTATGAAAACAAAGCGCGGCAAGTTGGTGCGAGAGCCGTATGGGGTGATCGGAATCATCGCGCCCTGGAACTACCCGTTCTCCATTCCCGCCATCGAGACTCTAGCCGCGCTGGTAACGGGTAACGCAGTGGTCCTCAAGCCATCGGAATTCACTCCGCTGATTGCCCAGGAGTTGGGTCGCCTTTTCGTAGCAGCGGGACTTGATGCGGCGCTTATGCAGGTTGTAGTGGGCGAGGGAGCTACAGGCGCTACGTTGCTGGAATCCCCCATCGACAAGCTGATCTTTACGGGAAGTGTGGCGACCGGCAAACGCGTAGGCGAAGCCGCTGCGCGCCGGCTTCTGCCTGTGGTGCTGGAACTCGGCGGCAAGGATCCCATGATCGTGCTGGACGACGCCGACCTGGAGATCGCCACGAGCGGAGCCATCTGGGGCGCCTTTATGAACGCCGGCCAGACTTGTCTTTCGGTCGAACGCTGCTACGTTCATCGCAGCCTGTACGAGCCGTTCCTGCGGAAATGCCAAGAGAAGATTATCAAGCTGCGGGTTGGAAACGGTATCGGTTCCGAAGTTGAGATTGGTCCTATGATCCATGACCGGCAACTACAGGTCGTCGAGTCGCAGGTGAACAACGCCGTGCTGCGCGGGGCGCGCCTGCTCGCCGGAGGTAAGCGCCTGACGGAGATAGGGCCGAATTTCTATGCCCCGACGCTCCTGGCAGATGTAACGGCCGATATGCGGCTGATGCAGGAAGAGACGTTCGGTCCCGTGCTGCCAGTTGCCGCTTTTGATAGCGACGAAGAAGCTATTCGATTGGCAAATGACAGTGATTTCGGATTAGCAGCTAGCGTCTGGACTCGCAATCGCGGACGGGGCGAGGCGCTGGCCAGGAAGATAAAAGCCGGAACGGTCATGCTGAACGACATAGTTTCCTGCTTTGGAATCGCCGAAGCACCGCACGGCGGCTTTAAGCAAAGCGGTATCGGGCGAACCCACGGCGAGATGGGATTGGAAGAGATGGTTCAGACAAAGTACGTCGACATCGACCTGGTGCCCGGCATGCCGAAGGTTTGGTGGTTCGGCTACGGTAAGAAGTACCAAGAGCAGATGGGCGGGTTTATAGATTTTCTGTTCGCGACCAAATGGGGTAGCAGACTGCGCGGGGCGCTGCTCTCCAGCGGACTTTTCCGCCGGTCCAATCGCATCTGATGCGGTGCTTGTCACGCGGCCTTGGGGGGGACTTGGTCGCGCTTCTGTCGGCGGCGTCTAATGAGCAGGTCCGCCAGATCCAGATATCTCTGGACCCAGCTTGCCGGCAGCTTTTCAGTGTCGGGTGGTGCTTCGGTTGGTCGTTTGGCCTGTGCCTTCTCCTTTTTACGATTCGTCATGCTGGGCCCGGATAATTGCAGTGAACGTAGCACGGATAAATTGTGCGCTCCTGCGTGGTTAGATGAGGGTTGGCTCGCGCAGTTGGCCGACAGACATACGATATGCCGTGCGTACACGGCTCCTCTCTCCCATGCCGAAAGCCGCAGTCTCGAGTCTCAAAATCCGACGAAACCCCAACTCCAAGAAAAAGCGGGAGAATTCGGCACGTATGGGCGATAATTCCGGTAGAAACGATTTCCGGCGATCTCGGGATACCGGTGTATGGCACCGTTCAACGGTTACATTCATCGAATATTTGTGTTTCGGGGCTGCGGGGAGATGTGAGTTCCGGCTTGTCCAGCTAAATGGGGTGTGAAGCTAGTGTCCGCCAATGTTTCTGAGTTGATCTACGACTGGAACACGATCTATGCCAAGTCAATGGTTCCAGCTGGCAAGGTCCTGCTGAATGACGAATCGCTGCGCGACGGTTTGCAGTCGCCTTCCGTGCGCGACCCAACCATCGAGCAAAAGATAGAGATTCTCCACCTGTTGGAGGCGGTCGGTATCAACATGCTCGACATTGGATTGCCCGGGGCGGGCGATCGCGCGGTGGCGCATTGCGAGGCGTTAGCTCGTGAGATTGGCCGCGCCAAACTGAAGATTAAGCCGAATTGCGCCGCTCGCACTCATCAGAACGACATCCGTCCAATCGCCGAGATCGTCGAGCGCACCGGCGTTCCAATCGAGGCGGCAACATTCATCGGGTCCAGCCCAATTCGTCGCTATACCGAAGACTGGACCGACGACTTTCTCCTGCGCACTACAGAGAACGCGGTAAAGTATGCTGTCTCGCTAGGTCTCGACGTGATGTACGTCACCGAGGACACGACGCGCTGCGATCCTGAAACCATAAAGCGCATGTACAGCACGGCCATCAACTGCGGCGCGAAAGCTATTGTGATCTGCGATACGGTCGGCCACGCTACTCCGATGGGGGTAGTGGCCCTCATGCATTTCGTCATCAACGAGGTTGTGAAGCCCTCAGGAGAAAATATTCGAGTCGAGTGGCACGGCCACAGTGATCGGGGATTGGCAGTCGCCAATTCGATCGCGGCGCTGGTGGCAGGAGCAGAAGTGGTGCATGCGACTGCTCTGGGCATTGGGGAACGGGTGGGCAATACGCAACTGGATCAGATGCTGGTAAACCTGAAGCTTCTTGGCATTGAGCCTTGGAAGAGCCAGGACCTGACGAAGTTGAAAGAGATGTGCGACGTGGTATCGAAGGCTACAGGTGTCCCGATACCCAAAAACTATCCCGTCGTCGGCGACGACGCGTTTCGCACGGGGACCGGCGTCCATGCCGCAGCCGTAATCAAGGCCTACCGAAAGAACGATGTCATGCTGGCCAATAGCATCTACTCTGGCGTGCCATCGCATTTCTTCGGAATGGAGCAGGTGATCGAGGTCGGTCCAATGAGCGGCAAGTCGAACGTGCAATTCTGGCTGGAACGCCATAAATTGCCCGTCAGCGACGAGTTGGTGGAACGCATTTTCCAGCGCGCCAAGGAGTCGGACCGCACGCTGACCGATTCCGAGATCATGGACTGCGTGCACGCCGTCAACGGCGTGCAGTCGGAGATGGCATCGTAGAACCGGCGTGAGTTGCAGCCAGAACGGCGCGGTTCTTCCTCTTGGCTCCCTCCCGTATTACCATGGGACATCCTCATGGGCCCGAGTCCTCCAGCCCGCGCTTCTTCCGGACCCTCAGGTTCGGCGAGTGAATCGCAGCGCTCGAGATCGGCACAACAGCAGGTGGCTCGGATTGCCGAACTTCGCCGCGTCCACGAGGCTTTTGCATGGTTTCGCTCCCACTCCCGCGGTCTGGAAGAGCTGCAGCTGCAGGTGACTGCCGTTCCCGCGCCCCCTTGGGGCGAGAATGCGCGTGGGTTGTGGCTGGCAGAGCGGTTTTCGGAACTCTCGCTCACTGACGTTCATCGCGACGAGTTGGGTAATGTCTTCGCCATCCGTCCGGGCACCGATCCAACGGCTCCGTTCATTGCCCTCAGCGCCCATATCGATACCGTATTTCCCCCGAATACCCCTATTTCGGTGCGGCGCGACAATGACAAGCTCTACGGCCCGGGGATCTCGGACAATGCTTCCGGAATTACCGCTCTGCTGGCGATCGCAGAAGCGTTGCAGTGTGTGGGATTGGCGAACACTGCGCCGCTGCTGTTCATCGGCAATGTCGGCGAGGAGGGCGAAGGCGACCTTCGCGGTATGCGTCACATCTACCAGCAGCCGCGGTGGTCGGCGACGATTGCGTCGCTGATCGTTGTCGATGGCGCCGGCACTGACACGATCATTGCCGAGGGATTGGGCAGCCGTCGCTACGAAGTCGCAGTACGCGGGCATGGCGGCCATTCCTGGAGCGACTTTGGCGTTGCCAACCCTATCGTCGCGCTCGCCCGAATGATCGACCGCTTCACCCGCACTCCGGTTCCAGTCTCGCCTAAGACGACGTTCAACGTGGGCATCATTAGCGGCGGAACCTCAGTCAACTCTATTCCTGAGCTGGCGTCGATGAGGGTCGATACGCGTTCCGCTTCGGTCGATGAACTCGATCGCCTCGAGCGTGCGCTGCATGAATCCGTCGATCACGTGATTCCGGAGATTACCGGACGCAAGAAGCAGGAGTTGCTTACGGCTGAAGTACGCATCATCGGAAATCGTCCGGCGGCAGACCTTCCGGCCGAGTCGCAACTGCTGAAGACCATCCGCGCCGTCGATACGCACTTGGGAAATATTGCTCGCATTCAGCGTGCGTCCACAGACGCAAACATTCCGCTTTCGCTAGGAAGGGAAGCTATCGCCATTGGCGCCGGAGGCAGCGGCGGCGGCGCGCACACGATTCATGAATGGTACGATTCGGCCGGACGCGATCTCGGTCTTAAACGCATTCTGCTGTTAACCTTGGCTCTCGCCGGAGTCGCCGGCGAGTAATGTGCCATGTGCTGTCGCCAACGCCCGTTACAATGCCCTCGCTCCGTGAGGGCGTTCGGCCTCCTCGAATGATACAAATTTTTCCATCGACGAGATCTTGGCGAGTGATCGCAGTGCTATGGATCGTGATCGGCCTCTCCCTTTTGCTCTGGACTATCCTTCTGAGAAACGGCCCACATCGTCCTTTCTGGGACGCTAACGAAGCGGAGGCGCTGCTGATGATGAATCTGGCGTTTCCCGCCAGCACGACCGTTTACTGCAAACCGATTGGTGCGTTAGTTGTTAGGCAATATACGGAAGTGGGGAACGATCTGCGCTCAATCGTATTTCTTTGGCTGTATCTTTTTGTTGTCGGCTATCTGCAGTGGTTCGTGCTTGTCCCGTTAATAGCGCGACGGATAAAACGCACATGAGAAGCCTGAGCGGTGCAACTGAAACGGCACCCCTTCACATGCGGGTAAAGTCGAATTATTGGCCGCTCATTAAGCTGTTCTTGTTGTCCTTGTCATTACTCATGCTCATGAACGCAAGTTCCTTTGGCACTCCCTTCTCATCGAAAGACGCTCCTGACCTTATCTTCCTCAATGGCGACATCTACACGCAGTCGACGCCCGCACGCGTGCAAGCGATGGCCGTTGGCAATGGCCGCATTCTCGCCGTCGGTTCCAACGAAGAGATTCGCAAGCTGAAGCAAGGCCGCACCGAGGTAGTGGACCTGGACGGACATTTTGTAATGCCAGGCTTCAACGATGCGCACCTTCATCTTGCGGCGGGGGGCTTGGTTCATCTCGAAGTCGATCTGTTAGGCGTCAAGTCACTGGCCGAGATGCGGCAGCGGATCGCCGATCATGCAAAAGCAACTCCGTCCGGGGACTGGATCGTTGGCCGCGGCTGGGATCACACGCTTTGGGTCGGTGAAAACCTGCCGGGGCGTCAGGACATCGACAGTGTCACCGGCAGTCACCCCGCCATCTTCGTGCGTGTGGATGGTCACATTGCGGTTGCGAATACCGCCGCGCTGAAGGCTGCCGGAATCCTGCAACGTGCACCCGATCCGCATGGCGGCAAAGTTGATCGCGACCAGAGCGGAACCGCCACCGGCATCCTTCGCGAGACGGCGAAGGACATGATGCTGGCAAGAGTTCCCCGGCCTTCACTCGCCCAACGGCGTCGCGGAATCGAAATGGCGATGGCAGAAGCCGCCCGCGAGGGAATTACCTCAGTGCAGGACAACTCCGAATGGGAAGACTTCCTGGTTTACGAAGAGCTCGAGAAGGAAGGCAAGCTGACTGTGCGCATCAGTGAGTGGCTCATGTTCAATCAGCCGCTCCCGTTGTTGCAGGAGCACAGGGCGCATCATCCGGCCGAAGATCCTATGTTGCACACGGCGATGCTTAAGGGCTTTATGGATGGCTCGCTGGGTTCGCGGACCGCCGCTCTGATGGCCCCGTATACTGACGATCCCGGGAACTCAGGATTGCCGCAGTATGATCAGGTCACCCTGAACGGGATGGCGGTGGAACGTTCGGCGGCGGGATTTCAGTTGGGCTTCCACGCCATAGGTGATCGAGCTGCTCAGATGGCATTGGACGCGTTCGCCGAAGCCAAGCGTGATGCTCGGCAAAACCATCGTGAGCGCGACTTTCGTTTTCGCATCGAGCACGACCAAATCATCGACCCCGGCCAGATCGAGCAGTACCGCCAGCTGGGCGTTATCGCCTCCGTCCAGCCCAATCACCTGCTGACGGATATGAACTGGGCGGTTGAGCGTATCGGCCCCGAGCGGGCCAAGACTTCGTATCCGTGGAGGAGCTTTCTCGATCAGGGAGTACGGATCGCCTTCGGCACCGATTATCCAGTCGAGCCGATCACACCATTCCGTGGCGTGTACGCTGCCGTTACCCGCGAGAACGAAGCGGGGACGAAGGAATATTTTCCCGAGCAGAAGCTGACGATCCAGGAAGCCCTGGCGGCCTACACGACCGGCGCCGCATACGCGCAGTTTGCCGAGAAAGATAAAGGACTACTGGCCCCGGGCATGCTTGCCGACTTCGTAGTTCTGGATCGGGACCTTACTAAAGTCCCGGCACCACAGATTTTGAAGACACGGGTGCTGCGCACGGTGGTGGGCGGCAAGACGGTATACCAAGCGCAATAAATTAGCAGGCGCGTAGATAATACCTGGCCGCACTAGCTGCGAACCAACGTTCCCTTCGTATCGCCAAGTGCTTTGACTCCTGCCCAACAGATGCTCCGGCTAAACATTAGCCAGAGGTGGGGTTGACGATGGTGCTGCTTCTGCTGCTTCGGCTGAGCAACGACCGCCTGGATCAATTGGCGCAAGAAGGAAAAACTCAGGAGAATGCGCCGGTGAAAGCATCTTCCGACATCACCATTAACGCTAAGCCCGAACGGATTTGGGCACTCCTCATGAACATGAATGACTGGCCGAAATGGCAAAGCGATATAACGAGGGAGACTACAAAAGCCCCGCGTAATGCTGCAATCGCTTTTACGGTTGCGAGACTTTGTCGGCCACCATAGCGGGACCTACTACGATTGCGCCCGGCACCCACTGATTCATGGGATGGGAGCGACCGCAGTCGAAGCAACGCGTTTCCGCATAGCGCGCGCCGCAGTGTGGGCACACCCCTCCTGTCGCGAAGGTGTCAAACGCATGCTTGCAATTCCCGCATCCCCAGCGCTCGCCCCGCGGCGGCGCAGTGTTGCAGGTGGGGCAGGCGAAGCCCTCGCGCCGTGGGATTTTCGACATTTTCAACAGTAGCTTCGCCTGCTGCAGACCGGTCCAGCAGTTCCATATCATGAACACTGCCAGGATCAGCAACCAGGTGGAGCCCTCGCGATAAGCGTAAAGGATGAACGCCGCCGCTCCAACGAAGCCAAGTACAGTCGCAATCATCAGGCTGCGCGCACGGCCGAACGGGTACCACAGCAGCGAGCGCAGTATTTGGCCGCCGTCGAGCGGAAAAATCGGCAAGATGTTGAAAATCAATAGCCAGGTGTTGATAAAGGAAATGCTGCCGATCAACCGCATCGCATTCGGCATGCTATAAGCCCAGCCGGCACTCAGAGCCGCAGAGTTCAGCAGCCATAGAACCGGGATGAGTGCCACATTCACCAGCGGTCCGGCAGCGATGCTCCACAGGGTGGCGCCCGGCCGCGGCGGCGGATCGACGTACGCCACACCTCCCAGCGGCCACAGCACAATGCGGTTTGCAATTCCCCCTACGCTGCGGCAGGCGAGCGCATGGCCGAACTCATGGGTGAGCACGATCAAGAACAGCGCGAGATACTCCAGCACGTTCCAGGCGACGGAGCTGTAATCTCCCGCGCGGCTGTTGATCTCGAAGACCGCCACCAAGAACCACGACCAGTGTAGAAACACCTCGATTCCATGGAGACGGAATAACTTGATCGATCCTGAGCGGCCAGTAGGCATAGGGGTTTTATACCACCTAATTAGATGCGGCAGCTCCTCCGGAGAACCATGGAGATGATTTGGCTTCGGCGAAGCATGGAAATGTCTTACCGCTGGTTCGCGGTAGTTGACGATTGCTTAGTTTCGGATTGAGCGGACCGGCCCGCCCTGCCTTTACCGCCGCTTCCTTTGGTGAGAAGACCGTCCGAAGCGCCGGAAGAAAATCTGTCCCTTTCTCCGGACAGGTACATGTGTTTTTATAGACCGATACACGGCGACAGACGCGACCCCACAGTTTGAAATCTAAAGATGAAGACTTTTGTCAGCTCTCGCCACGTCATTTCAACGGCATCTAATCCCTCAAAAGTTGCTTTCCGGGCAGTGTCAAGTTGACCCTGTGTGCGGCGGAGCCTAACATAACCGCGGGCGGAACCGAGGTTCTCGGATGGTCGGCGAGACAGTCTCCCACTATCACATTGTGGGGAAACTCGGCGGTGGTGGCATGGGGCTAGTCTATGACGCGGAAGACACGCGTCTGGGCCGCCACGTCGCTCTGAAGTTCATTCCTGACGACCTGGTCAACGACAAGAAGGCGATGGACCGCTTCCTGCGGGAAGCCCGCGCCGCCTCGCAGCTGAACCATCCTGGCATCTGCACTATTTACGATATTGAAGAGATGAACGGCCTGCCGTTCATTGTCATGGAAAAGCTCGAGGGCGTCAGCCTGAAGGAGAGGCTGCGTGGCGAGCCCATGGACATCGAGGAAATCCTGGATGTCGGCATTCAGGTCGCGGACGCACTTGCCGCCTGCCATGAAAAGGGCATCATCCATCGCGACATCAAGCCCGCCAATATCTTCATCACCAACACCGGGCAGGTAAAGATACTCGACTTCGGGCTGGCCAAGCTCTCGCCCGGCTTTGCCGTGCATGATGCTAACGCCGTCGAAGATCCGTTGTCGGTGGCTGGCGATATCTTCGGGACGGCTGTTTATATGTCTCCCGAACAGGCACGCGGAGATGAACTCGACGCTCGCACCGATTTGTTCTCTCTCGGAAGCGTGCTCTACCAAATGGCGACCGGGAAGAAGCCGTTCTCCGGCAACAACACGGTGACCACGCTGGAAGCAGTGTTGAATCGCAAACCGGAGCCGCCGCTAAAGCTAAACCCCAAGCTGCCACCGGACCTGCAAGGCATCATCGGCCGGGCCATGGAGAAGAATCGCGGTAACCGATATCCCACCGCGCTGGCACTAAAGGCAGACTTGCAGACCCTGAAGCGGGAAACGGATCCGTCGATCACCGCCAGCGGACGATTGCGGAATGCCTTTCCCTACCGGATCTCAACCAGCACCTTCCAGACCACCAGCCGCTGGCAGACTTATCTCCTCATCGGCATGAGCGGTGTGCTGATTATGATTCTCACGGTTGCGGGACTATGGTGGTTCAAGCACCGGCCCGGCACCGCCGAACCTAAGAACACCATTGCGGTGATGCCACTGCAGAACGTCAATAACGATATCAGCGTCGATTTTCTTCGTTATGCGCTAGCCGACGAAATTGCCAACGTTCTCACCTACACGCGCACGCTGGACGTTCGCCCTTCCTCCCTGACGCAAAAATATTCCGGGAATAACGCCGACCCGGTAAAGGTTGGGCGTGAACTCCACGTCGCGACAGTGTTGACCGGGCACTTCATGAAGCAAGGCGAGAACTTGCTGGTCACGCTGGAAGCCATCGATGTCCGCGAGGATCGGCTGTTGTGGCAGACGAGCTTTACCGCCCCCGAGCAGGACTTGATCGCGTTGCAGTCGGATATGGCCGCACAAATCCACCAGGGCCTGCTGCCCAGGCTGGGAATAACGGGCGGACAGGTAGTGGCGGGTACGCGTCCCAAGAACCCCGAAGCCTACGACCTTTACCTGCACGCCCTGGCACTGTCTCACGATCCGGCACCGAACAAAGACGCCATTGCCGTATTGCAGCACGTCGTGGAAATGGACCCTGACTATGCACCGGCCTGGGCCGAACTGGGAATTCGCGCGTACTACGACGCCACGTACTCTGACGGCGGCGATACTATGTTTCAGCTCTCGAATCAGGCATGCTCGAAGGCGGTGGCCCTCGATCCCAATCTCACGCCGGCCGCAGGTCAGTTGATTACAAACCTGGTGGAGCGCGGGGAGTTGGGTAAGGCGTATCAGGCTGCGCAGGCACTGGTAAAGCAACAGCCGGACAGCGCCCAGGCCCACTTCGTGATGAGCTATGTCTACCGTTACGCCGGCATGCTCCAGGAGGCCACGAACGAGTGCAATACCGCGCTGGCGCTCGATCCCAGCAACTACATCTTCCGTTCGTGTGCGTGGGCTTTTATGGAGCTAGGTAAAACGGATCGGGCCGCCGATTTCATTCGCCTGGATGCGGGCTCGGAGTGGGCGGCTTACGTAGAACCCTCCCTGCTGCTGCGCGAGGGGAAAGTTGCGGAGGCGCGCGAGGCGGTAAAACGCATGCCAACGGCGCCACGCTATCACCGCGATCTACTGGAATCCTGCCTGGAGCTACGGCCGGCGTCTGAACTGGACAAGCTGGCTCAGGAATCGGAGACTAGCTACCCGTCTGATCCTGATCCTGAGACCTGGTATTACGAAGGAGCGCTCTTTGCTTATTGCGGAAAACACAAGGCAGGCATTCATCTTTTGCAGAGCGCGATCGAGAATAATTACTGCGCCTACTCGAATCTGCTCACCGATCCGCTTTTGTCGAAGCTGCGGTCCGATCCCGATATCGACAAGCTGTTGACCAGCGCCCACGAGTGTCAGGAGGCGGTCAAGGGCTCCAACTAAGTCTTGTGCGGATTAAGAACTGAGGACGAACCTTTTCATCCTTCGCAACACGGATTCAGCCGCCTGCACATCCAGGTCAACGTAACCGTCGCCGTATTCGCGCGAGAAGATGTTGGCTTTTGCGTCGAGAAGGGCCAGCGCTTTCCCATCCGCTTGCGGGATGCGCAGGCGCACGCGTTGCACCGGGTCCTCCTCGATCTTCATGTCAATCAGATCAAGCAGCTTCTGCAGCCCAATTCCTTTCGTGGCCGATACATGTACGACGGTATCGGAGTCGCGCAGGCTCTCGCGTTTCTTCTCCGGTAATAGATCGACCTTGTTCATCACGTACAAACGGCGCTTATCCTGCGACTCCAATTCACGCAGCACGTCTTCCACCTGCTCCTGCTGCTCGCTGGCAGTGGGACTAGTCACGTCCGACACATGCAAGAGCAGAGAGGCGCGTTGAACCTCTTCCAGGGTGGCGCGAAAGGCCGAAACCAGCGTGTGCGGCAGATTGCGAATAAAGCCCACAGTGTCGGAGAGCAGTACTTCGCGCTTTGACGGCAGCACTACCTGGCGCAGCGTGGGATCCAGGGTGGCGAACATGCGCGCGCTCTCCAGAACTCCCGCTTTGGTCAGGGCGTTGAAGAGCGTCGATTTGCCCGCATTGGTGTAGCCCACAAGAGCTACAGTGGCAATTGGGACAGATTCGCGCCGTCTCCTTTGCTGGCCACGGATTCGGCGCACATTCTCCAACTGCTGCTCGACGTGACGAATACGCCGGTAGATTTTGCGACGGTCGGTTTCAAGCTGCGTTTCACCAGGACCCCGAGTGCCGATGCCGCCGCCGAGCTGCGACATCTGTGCTCCGCGCCCAGCGAGTCGCGGCAGCAGATATTGCAGCTGCGCCAGTTCCACCTGTAGCTGACCTTCCCGAGTACGAGCGTGGCGTGCAAAGATGTCGAGGATCAGCTGAGTACGGTCGATAACGCGAGCATCCAACTCGCGCTCCAAGTTACGCTGCTGGGAGGGCGTCAACTCATGGTCGAAGATGACCAGATCAGGCGAGGTCGAGGCGACGGCTCCCTTCAGCTCTTCTACCTTTCCACTGCCGATGAGCGTTGCCGGATCAGGTTTTGGACGGCGTTGCAAAACCTCTCCGGCAATGGAGGCCCCGGCGCTCTTCGCAAGCTCGCGTAGTTCCGCCATAGATTCGTCGGAAGAAAACTCACCCAGCTCAGGATCTGCTGCGAGGACGCTGGAGGAGTAGGCAGCGTGGCGTGCGGCTTTTGCGGACGGCGGGACTTCGCCGGACGAACCGCGGTGCGGCGTAGCCCCGGTCTCAAGCGCCGATTTTTCGATTTTTGCCGAGCGGGCCCGCTCGCGCTGGGACAGAGAGTGAGAAGAAAATTCAACGCCTACCAGAAAAGCTTGTTCGGGCTGGTCCCGACGCGTTGGCCAAGACCGGCCCGTAGCTTCCGAATTTTCTCTCTCGGAACGACGAATAACTTATCCCTCTGCGGTCGTGCTCGCGGTCACTGGAGTTGCGACCTCCACGGACGTCCGTGGCTCCAGGTGGCGCTCGGTATGCACCGCACGTGACATGACCACAGTTGAGATGGCGTGCTTGAAGATCAACTGTTCCTGGTTGTTGGTTTCAAGAACCACGGAATATTTGTCGAACGACCGAATGCGTCCTGTCAGTTTTACTCCACTGAGGAGGTAGATAGTTATAACAGATTTGTCTTTGCGGGCAGTGTTCAGGAACGAGTCCTGTATATTTTGTGCTGGCTTGCTTTCCATGGGTCCTCCCAAGCAATCTGCAAAAAACAGCACATCCCCAGGATTCGCGGCCCCACACGAACCGAAGGTCTGTCTAAATCAGCTCCAGCGCTCACTCGTCCGCACATGAACGGCAGCGATAGAACAAACTAAAGCTAGATTACGATAAACCTTCGTACAAGTGAATTTCAACGACAACGAGCACAGACCTGCGTGATGTAGAATGCGGCCACCTTTATCGGACCATATTTGTGATATAGCACTTGGAGGCCATCGATGATTGCCGAATGCCTGGGATTTGCCGTATCACCACGCCTTTCTTTTCCTGGTGGACAGCAAGCCGTCCTGATGGCACTGCGCTGGATACATTTTATCGCCGGAATTACTTGGATCGGCCTGCTCTACTTCTTCAACCTGATCAACCTGCCGTTCCTCAACGAGTTGGACGCCAAGCAGCGGGGCATCGTAATTCCACGGCTCATGCCGAAGGCGATGTGGTGGTTCCGCTGGAGCTCGGCGGTGACGGTGCTGGCCGGAGTCTCATATTGGAATATCATCGTCGCAACAGACGCGAATAATGCCATGGCCACAGGCGGCACGGCCTCGGCAGGCCGGGTGATTGGCAGCTTTTTCGTTATCTGGACGATAGCGTTTGCGGTAGAAATGGGACTGCTAATGTCCCCTGCTGAGGGGCTGCGCAAAGGGCCGGTCTTCGGCACGATCATGGCGACTGTGATTATCGCCGCCGCGTACGTCTTCCTAAGCCTCAACGAGCAAGGCTGGGAGAGCAATCGCGCGCTCTCCATTGGTATCGGCGGCGGCTTGGGCTGGTTCATGATGCTGAACGTCTGGGGCATCGTCTGGCGCATGCAGAAGAAGATCATTCGCTGGACGAACGAAGACGCCGGAAAAAATGCTGGCATGCCACCCGAGGCTGCGAAGGTGGCTCGGCTCAGTTTTCTGGCCTCGCGCCTGAGTTTCTGGGTATCGTTTCCCATGCTGTTCTTCATGGGTGCGGCCAGCCACTACATTCTCTTCAGCGGTCAGTGATCCCGGTCACTGCTGCCAAGCGCCTGATAAAATTAACCTTTCGTCATGGCTGTGAAATCCGTGCAAGATCCCGCATCGCCCTCGTCGACTGCCCGGCAAGAACCCATTCCCATGCTCGACCTGAAGCGGCAGTACGTCGCGATCAAGGATGACGTCGACGCCGCGGTCGGGCGAGTGATGACATCCCAGCATTTCATTGGTGGCCCCGAGTTGGACGGTTTCGAACGGGAGTCGGCTGAGTATCTCGGAACCAAAGCCAGCATCGGTTGCGCGTCGGGAACCGACGCCCTGTGGCTGGCGCTGCGCGGCTGCGGTGTCGAAGAAAACACCAGTGTAGTCACGACGCCTTTCAGCTTCTTCGCCTCGGTAAGTTCGATTGTCCGCTGCGGCGCAACTCCCGTGCTGGCCGATGTAGACCCTGCAACGCTGAATCTCGATTCTGCCAGGGTGGAAGCGGCGCTAAAGCGCGGACGCGGACAGAATATTCGTGCCGTGATGCCGGTGCACCTGTACGGACAATGCGCCGATATGGACCGCTTTGAAGCGATGGCCCGGGAATACGACATCGCGGTCGTGGAAGATGCGGCCCAAGCCTTCGGAGCGACGTGGAAGGGCAGAAAAGCCGGCAGGCTGGGAAAGGCTGCAGGATTCAGCTTCTACCCCACAAAGAATCTGAGCGCTTATGGTGACGGCGGCTGCGTCACCACGGACGATGCTTCCGTCGCCGACCATGTGCGCCGTTTGCGCAATCATGGCAGCGATCGCCGTTACTATCACGAAGAGATTGGCTGGAACAGTCGTCTCGATGCGATGCAGGCGGCCGTGCTACGCGTGAAGCTCAAGCACATCGACGACTGGAATCAGAAGCGACGCATGATCGCCTGCCGCTACCACGGCCTGTTTGCCAGTGCAGGACTGGCCCAAACTGACAGTACAACTGTCGGCAAGCGATCCCCGATTGCGTTCCTGAAGACTTCGCCGGAAGCGCATCACATTTATCACCAGTTCGTGGTTCGCGCCTGGCAGCGGGATGAACTTCGGGACTTCCTGACAAGGCGCAAGATCGGCACTGAAGTCTACTATCCGCTGCCCTTGCATCTGCAAAAGTGCTTTGCCTATCTGGGATACAAAGCTGGCGATCTGCCTGAGTCGGAGCGTGCGGCGAAGGAAGTTGTGGCGCTTCCCATTTTCCCTGAGTTGCGCGAGGACGAGCAGCAGCGAGTTGTTGCCGCCATCGCGGAATTCTACAGCCGGTAGCCGATTATCCCGTTAGGCTCATTGGAAACGCCGCTGCCCCCATTTCCATTCTGGGGCCGCCATGGGGCAATGCCTAAGGTTGAGTGGGCCTCGATCCAGCGGCGGTATCTCTGGTGGTCGCGAAGCAACCTATCTGCCTCGTCGCCCGCACCAACGGAACGTCCGGCCGTACTCGACCATGCCATGCGGAACGTAGCGTAGGCTAGCTCGTAATGTGGCATCCGAAGCGACGCGTCGTCCCCGCTTACTTGCCGATATTTGTCCAGTAAGAATTGCCGCGCAGAGCCGGTGAGATTCCACTCAACGACGATTCCCGCGAGATCCCAGGCAATATCGCACGGTCCAGGAAAGAAATGATCGTCACCGTGAATGGCAGCGTCGAGTTTCAGCCAGCGACCGCCATCGATAAGAAGCCACTCATATGGCATCATGCGCGAGTCGCAAATCGTCGGCCGCTCCATGGGCAGGAGCAGGCCCTCGGACTCAACCTCGAATTCGCGCTCAAAGTTGACTCGTGCCATCGTCTCGAGCTCGGTGGCGTCCACATCACTAAGTGCAAACTCAGAAGCTCGCCACGTGCAGTACTCGGCCATACGACTTAGCACTTGTGGAGTGAGATCTTCTGGTTCCGCTAGTCGTCCGTTTTCTATAACCTGTCGGCCAAAGCCGGCTTCCTGCCCAAGGTAAGAAGCCCCGAAACCCGCACTAGCGAGTGCCTGGTTTCTGTTGCGCACTGCCGCGCCATAGGAACCGTGGCCCTCAAATGTCAGCAAAGCTTGCCCGGTGGAGGAAGCATACCTTAGCCGCTCCATCTGCGGCCAGACCGCCGGCCAGGCCTGACCTTCGCGAATGAGCTTGCGATGCCACTCACCGCTGCCGATGTACTTCGTCGCTCCTGCTGGCAGACGACGCGTCATTCCCGATACCGACACCCGAAATCGCCTCCAGCGCCGGCCGGCATCGGGCGCACACAACGAACGCACGTCCGGTTCATGCGAGCAAAGTATGGTAATTCTCGACTGTGGAACGCCTTCCCTTTCAAGCGCCTCGGCGACGGAAAGCAGTGAGGATCCGCTACGGCCGGGGCCTTCGTCGCAAATCAAAAATTCGGCATACGCGCCCAGCGCGGTAGCGATTGCATGTAGGTGTGTAGTATCAAATTCACACTGCCGATCATAAGGATTGCCAGTTGGCCGGACCGTAAATCGGTCTGTCGGTATATCTGACTGTCGAAGCTTGGCCGCGACCACGGCGCTCAAGGTCGTGCCAATGCTGCGGATACCGACGACCATTACCGAGGCGGCGGTTAAATTCAGTCTGTCTGCCAGGTCGGCATAATCCAGGGGATGGAGGGCGTAATAGGCAAAGCCCTCCGGGACACCGATACTGACTTCTCCGGAGTAGCTAATCTGATTGAGAATCGGCAACGCCTCCGATTCCAAACGCCTTCTGTTGCAGGCCGAGCCGTCGGAATCCACGGCGGCATGGGCAATCACGTTCGTTAGCCGGGACGCGAGCTGCCAACTCGCGGCTGCGTCTTGTACGTCGCACAGGCCGCACTCCAGTTCTCCCGCCTGGAGCAGCAGAAATAGCAGCTCGTCCGGTGATACCAGCAACGGTAGACCGAGTAGCTTTGTGCGCGCTTCCGCCAATAATTGGGTCGCGGGGGTACGCCGCCGCGCATCGCGAAAGATGTAGAACTCTGAGCTGGAGCTCACGGTGCCTCGGCACGAAACAAGTCGTCACTGGACACAGGTAAGGGAGAATTAAGCCGCCTTCTTGTTACCCCGGGAGCCGCGCGGTGAACGAGAGACATCTCCTTCTTTATCAATAAAATACAAATACTGATTATCGCGGCTGACGGCGTTAGGCACCAAAACCTTCGACTCGCCCTCCCCGGACTTGGGCTTTTGGCAAACACTTCCCTCGCCGTCGATGAAGTACAGATACTTCTTGTAGTCCCGCTCGAGACTGAGCTTTTTTACTTTTTCTGCCATGTGTGCTCCTCCGAGACTTGGATGGGCAGAGTTGACGCGCTGCTGCCTCGCATGAGTGGCCGTTTAGTGCCTCTCGATTGGCGTCACTTGTATTTCGTCCAAATCCAGTGCAGACTTCCGGCACTTGAGGTGAGGACGAATGCAAGCTCGACCGGGCTCTCGGTCTCCGTGGGCGATTCCCTTATGGCTGTCTCTTCTCGCCATATCCATTCTCATCAACTACGTGGATCGCGGTAACCTCGCCGTGGCGGCACCCCTGCTCAAGGATGAGTTGCGGATTTCGGCCACGCAGATCGGTGTTTTGATCACCGCGTTCTTCTGGACCTACACGGCGGTACTGGCCTTCAGTGGCTGGCTCGTGGACCGTTTCGATGTGAACTGGGTGTTGGCCATCGGATTCATAATTTGGTCGATGGCAACCGCGGCTACGGGACTAGCCTACACCTTCGGTCTGCTTCTGGTCGCCCGCATGCTCCTCGGCCTGGGAGAGTCGGTCGCCTTCCCGTCTTACGGCAAAATCATCGCCCTAAACGTTCCGCAGGAGCATCGCGCCACGGCGAACGCGATGATCATGAGCGGCATGAGCCTTGGCCCGGCGATTGGAACATACGCCTGCGGCATGTCGATGGCGCGCTATGGCTGGCGGCCCGTCTTCGTTGCGATCGGACTCGTAAGTTTGCTATGGGTTCTGCCGTGGTTGCTCTACAAACCGAAGAATACGATCGATGGCGTTCGCGTCCAGGCTTCGGTATCCGTGCTGGAGATCTTACGCCAGAATAATTTCTGGGCTGCCTCGTTGGGTCATTTCTGCAGCAACTACCCTTTCTATTTCATGATCGTGTGGCTGCCGATGTACTTGGTGCGCGAGCGTCACCTCACCATGCAGCAGATGGCCGGGGAAGCCGCCCTCTACTACGTGGCGTTTGCCATTATGTCGCCCGCTTCGGGATGGGTCGCTGACGCATTCATCCGTAGCGGACGCGACACTACAGTGGTACGCAAAACTTCAATGGCCATAGGTCACAGCCTAGTGGTCCTAGGCGTCTTGGCGTGCAGTGCAGCGGATCCCCGTCTGTCCTTTGCCGGTCTTGTGGTGATGGGAATCGGCAGCGGCTTCATAGGTCCAAACATTTACGTCTTCGCGCAAACGCTTGCTGGGCCGTCGGTGGCCGGCAAATGGACTGGGCTTCAGAATTGCTTTGCCAATTTCGCCGGCGTGGTGGTTGGGCCGCTGACAGGTTGGATCGTGGACCGTACGGGTCACTTCGCCTCGGCTTTCCTTATATGCGCGGTCGTCGCCGCCGTCGGCGGAATCGCATGGGTGACGTTTGTCGGCCGGGTGGAACAGACTGCGTGGCCGGCCGCTGTCGCAGCGGTGGCTGTCGGACAGGCAGCATAAGGTGCTAGAGTGCCGGCTATCGCCTGAATTGTCCGACCACCGTATTCGGAAAGTTTCCCTATGAGTACTGCCTCCATACCTCTTGATCGGCAGGCGCGTCGCATGGCGATCGTAGAGGAGCACGTAAGCTGCGAGAACTCCCACGACCTCGACGGCGTGATCCGGACCTTCGGCGATACCGCCCGCTATGACGATGAGCCTTGGAACCAGCATCACGAAGGCCGAGACCAGGTTCGGAACTTCTACTCCCAACTGATGGCGGCCCTGCCGGACCTGAACATCGAGATCGTTCGCCGCCACGTTGCCGACGAAACGATCGTTCTCGAGGTCATCATCCGCGGAACCCAACAAGGCGGATGGCGCGGACTTCCAGCAACCGGACGGCGTGTGGAGATCCCCTTATGTGGCGTCTATACCTTCTGCGCCGATGATCGGCTGGCGGGTGAGCGGATCTACTACGACCGCGCCATGGTCTTCCGACAGCTTGGAGTCTTCCATGAGCCACAGACTGCCCTGGGAGATTTGACTGTCCTGCTGACACATCCCGTGACGATTGCCAAAGCGCTGTTGCGGAAACTTCGCAATGGCAGCTAAGTTCCGATGGTGGGGAAAGCTTCTCGCGGAGAGGAGGTTGCGGAAAAACTCGCTCCACGTCTCCGGTACCGTCGGCTGAAGCCGACTCCGAGCAAAAATAATAGGCTTAGACGCTAGCCTAAAGGCCAGCTCTACCCGAAGCTTCACGGCAATCGAGTTTTTCAGCAAAGTGCTAGTGCTTCTTGTGCTTGTGTGCGGCCGCTTGGGAAGGATGTTGTGCGCGCTGAGCGGCTCTCTGCTGCATCCTAGCCGCCAGAGCCTCGTCATGCTTTTGCTTCTCGGCGGCTTCTTCTTCCGGCGTCAGCACACGATGCACGATCGGACCGTTCAACTTGTAGGTCATATCGACAATCTGACCTTGATCGTTTTTTTTCCGAATGGTGAAGGTCGGCAGGTCGCCTTCCTTGTCGAAGACCTGATGGCCGACCTTGACCGGCAGGTAGCCTTCCAGATTTCGCTCGCGGTAGGCCGTCTCATAGCGATGCTTGGCGCGGTTGCGAGTAAAGACGCGGATCTGGTTGTAGTCCCAGGCAAGTCCATCTTTGGGCTCGTTCAACAGCATCAGGTATTGCGGCACCTGCTTGCCGTCTTCATCGACATTGTTGAGGACGAAGTACCCGATGATGCGCTGCCCTTCGGCATATTGCGCCACGTCGAGCGGCACATCCAGATCAATCATCCGCAGCAGCACCCAGCCCACATGTCCGGCGGAGTTCCGCACCAGATACCAGTCTTCCATCACGGGCGGAGGTGGAGGAGGCTGGTTCGATGAATTCGCTGAGGTTGACGCAGAGCTGGCGGGCGCCGCGGCTGGAGGAGGAGGCGCAGCCGACTTCTGGGGTGCCGGCGGTGTACCCTTTTTCCCGATACCTGTTTTGCTCGCAGCCGGCTTTGCAGATGCCGATGTCGCCGGTTTAGGGGCTTTCGGCGGGTTTTTCGGCGCCGTCGCCCGTCGCAGGATGTCGACCTTCTCGCCATCTTTAAGCTGGTAAAGGTGCTCGCCGTCGCGAGAAGCCGTCAAGTGCATGTTCAGTTCGGCGCGCGTAGTCCCTCGAGCCTGCACCGGAGTATTGGCATTGTCCTGAACCAGCTTTTGGAAGCCGTCGTAGATATCTTGCGGAACCAGACTGCGTTCCTCGATCCAGCCTTCCTGACCTTTATCGGTACGCACGCGCAGAAAGCGGCGCTGTCTTTCCAGCACCTCGACGCGATCACCGTTCTGCACCGTGCCCACCTTGTTGTACATGGTGGCCACGCGGTCGCGCAGGCTGGTTTCAGACGCCGACACGTACATGTATTCGTTATGAACGATGCTTTTGCGAGAACACGCCGGCAACAGGGCGAGAAATAGCAATGCCGATGCCAGCAAGGGTCGGATCAAATGGTGACGAAGCAGTTTCACCTGGGTACTAATCACTATAGCGCAGTGTTCAGTCGCCGCGAGAGGGGTTGGAGGTGTACAGATTGATGCGGGAAAGCGAGACGTGCGCCCCACAACGGAAGTGGCTGCGAACCTGGCAACGGATCGCAGCCACCTCCGACGTTGTCCTACCAGACTCTGCACATCGGCTTACGCACCATGGGCGCATCGGCTTTGCAGCCGAAGGCTTTCTGGAACTCCGGCATGTTTCCAACCACGCCGTTCACCCGATACTTGCCGGGGGAATGCTCGTTCACCTGCGCCATCATGCGTGCGAACTCCGGGCGGTCGCTCTCGCACCATACCTGTGCCCAGCCAACAAAGAAGCGCTGGTCGGGTGTAAACCCATCGGCCGGCTTCTCTGGAGTGTTGGCAAGAACATCCAGCAGCGCCATGTGCGAGATGCGCAGGCCCCCGTTGTCGGCGGTGTTTTCGCCCAGCGTGAGCTTGCCACGAACATGTACATCGTCAACCGCTACAAAGCCGTCGTACTCGTTCACGAAGCAGCCTTCGAGCGTGTCGAACTGTTCACGATCTTTAGCAGTCCACCAGTCGCGCAGATTGCCCTGGGCATCGAACTGACTACCGGAATCATCGAAGCCGTGCGTCAGTTCGTGTCCGATGACCGCGCCGATGGCACCGAAGTTCACGGCAGCATCGATCTTGGGATCGTAAAACGGCGGCTGCAGAATGCCGGCCGGGAAGTTGATGTTGTTCTCCTGCGGGTTGTAATAGGCATTAACTGTGGGCGGCGTCATACCCCACTCGTTGCGGTCCACGGGCTTTCCGATCTTGTTGAGTTCGCGCTTGAACTCGAATTCGTTTGAGCGCAGAGAATTTCCCAGGGCGTCTCCGCGAATGATTTCCAGAGTGCTGTAGTCACGCCATTTGTCGGGGTAGCCGATTTTGTTGGTGATATGCGCCAGTTTGTCGAGCGCCTGCTTCTTGGTCTCCGGCGTCATCCACGAGAGCTCGGTAATATCGGTCTTGAGCGCAGCCTCGAGCTCATTGACCATCTGCAGCGTGGCTGCCTTGCTCTCCGGCGGAAATGCTTCGGCTACATACGCCTTGCCCAAGGCTTCGCCCAGATCGCCGTCGGTAAACTGGACGCAGCGCTTCCAACGCGGACGCATCTGCTTGGCGCCGGTCAGCGTTTTGCCATAGAAGTTGAAGTTTTCCTCGTCGAAGGCGGTCGGCAGCATTGAGGCCGCAACATGCACCGCGTGCCAGCGTAAGTAAGTCTTGATGTCATCAAGGCTGGCGGTCGCGATGACCTGGTTCATACCCTTCACAAAGTCAGGCACTGAAACATCAAGACTGCTGAAGTTGGGGGTCTTGACTGCAACGAAGTATGCTTTCCAGTCGAAGTCCGGGCTCAAGTCCTGGAGTTGAGCGACGGTCATCTTGTGATAGACCTTGTTGGGATCGCGTCGCTCCACGCGATCCATCGAGGCGGTGGCCAACTCGGTCTCGAGTTTCAAAACCGTATTAGCATCGGCGGCGGCCTGGCCGGTGCTCTCGCCCACTAACTCGAACATCTTGGCAACGTGGGCGACATAGGCTTTGCGCAAGGCCACAGACTTCTCGTCGGTCTTGAGATAGTAGTCGCGATCGGGAAGGCCTAGGCCGCCCTGATCGGTACCTGCGATCTCCATCATCGAATCTTTGGCGTCTGGTTCGGAGCCGAAGGCAAACATCGCGTGGACGCCATTGTTCTGCAGGTATCCCAACAGCTCGGGTAGTTGCTTCGTGCTATTAAGGGCGGCGATTCGGTCGAGTGTCGGCTTGAGAGGAGCAGTCCCCTTTGCGTTGATCCCGTCTACATCCAAACAGGAGTGGTAATAGTCGCCGATCTTCTGATCGTTGGCACTGCGGCTTGAACTGTCGGCCGAAGCTTTATCGAGAATATTGCGCAGCACGATCTGATTGTGCTCGTGCAATTCGTTGAAGCGGCCCCATTCGGGCTGGTCCGCTGGGATGGGATTGTTCTTGATCCAGTTGCCGCAGGCGTACTGGTAAAAGTCGTTGCAAGGATCGACAGACTTGTCCATCGCGTTGAGATCGAAGCTGACCATCGGCTTCGGCTGATCAGCCGCAGGAGAGCCAGCAGTGCTCGATGTTTGTGCCTGCGCCGCCAAGCCGGTAATCAGCAAGGCGCAAGCTAGAAATGGAAGACGCTGCATTCAATGACCTCGTATTGATATGGGGAAAACGAGAACCCGTCAACCTGGCGCGCGGCCTAGCAACTCGTCCGCGGAGCCGTATTTATCCTACAGCTTTCTCGCCACGGCACAGCTTGTTATGCGTGAACCGCATCCCTCCCGGTTGAGCTTTTTCAAAATCGAGTTCACAAACATTTTGGGCTCGCCCGTAAAGCGCAGTTACGGCGAAGTCGCGGCAAAGGGACAAGCGTTCGACTGATCTTTACCCGCAACCGCGTACAGTTGAATCCTGCTGGAGGAATTTTCTGTGAACGCGATCCATCCGAAACGCGATGGATCTTCGTGAGGCTTGGGTCGTGTCCTGAAAAAAGGGATTACCGCGCTTGTTCCAAATCCCACGATGCGGCCGTCTTCTGTAGCCACAATGTCGGCTGCTGGCTTTTGAATCTGCCTGTCCCATGCATATCCGGTGAGACGCAAACCTCGTCCGGCGCCAGCAGACATAGCCTGCGATGAAGAAATCGCTCCCAGACACTCATTGTCGGCCGTTATGCGATATTGCGAACCGACGGAACGTCCCAGCTGTTCATACTGCTTGCCGGCAAATATCGAAAGATGGTGAAGCTTCATGTAAGCTGCATCGCGCAACACGAGCTGGGGTTCCGGATACGCGTCCGCCAGAACGGCGGGGTCGACTACGCCGGTTAGCAGCGACAGCGAAATGATCTTCAGGCGAGTCTGATGCCACTGCGCATCAATCAGCGGCAATCGCACCTGAGTGGCGGAGGCCACCATGACAACGAGCAGGGCTGTTGCCGTGACTTGGAATCGCCTTTGCCTGGCAGCGACGTGGAGGAGAAGCTGAATTCCCAGGCAGCACCAGAAGACCAGCGCGAAGGTCTGATAGCGAGAGGCCGTGGCCTGCTCCAGCCCGAGATGCAGGCGGCCCGAAGAGGTAATGGCAGCCGTTGCGAGGACAAACAGCATCAGGAAGGAAAGCTCGACTTCGAAAGGGAGCTCGCTCCTGCGTGAGCGCAGCACACGTACGATTACGATCAACGCAGCGCAGATGCCAACGGCGCCAGCGAGGAGAGCAACGGCGCTGATCGAATGCCGTACCCAGGTGCTGCCGAAGTAGACGGCCACGTACTCCGTCGACGCAACAACGGATTGAAGAGACACGGGCGCGCTCTGCGGCGAGGGACGATGGTAATGGAAGAAGTAAAGGCCAATATTGAGCATCCCGAAGGGGACCATAACGGCAAATACCGGTCGCCACATACGGAGCAATAACGCTACGCCGATTAAAAGAGGCCATAGCAACATGCCATTCGCCAGCGACCACGTCGCGACGGTCGCGGCTAGGACGCAGATGACCAGAAACCTCACGCGGCTTTCGCGGCGATAAAGAAGCAGGCTTACGATTGATAGCGTCGCCATTGCCGACGTCACGACAAACTGCAGTTGGAAGCCCCAAGTCAGATTCTCGTATTGTGTCGGACAGAAGACGCAATAGGCGATCAGACCGGTGCCGGTCCTCCAGAGTGCGCCTTGCATTCCGCTCAGCTGTCGCAGACTCCAGCTCAGAAGTGTGGCCTGCAGCAGTTGAACCAGGAAGATGCTGGCCAGTAGAAACTTCTGGGTGCCGTGGAAGAGCTCCGCGTCGAGCAGGAAGAAAACTTTGGTAGTCAGGATGCGATGTTCGTTGTGCTGCGCCCACAACCACGGTAGAGACCAGCCGCCGCCTTGCGCCAGATGATCAAAGAGAGACCACTCGTCCCAGTGCGGCAGAGCCGAGTAGGTCGTAATGACTATGTACGCTGAAACAACGATCGCACCTAGCCCTGCCAGCAACACTCCCCAAGAGAGGGAAGCGGATAGACGTGAGTCCGAGCTTGCGTTGTAAGAAACCTCGGCTTGTGTGCTGGGCTTGATTGGTCGTCCTCTACAGGGTCTCGCTAACCAGACCGCAGGGTCTCGCCCGCGGCTAGAACAAACATCACGGCTTCAGGGTCGAAACAATTGGCCTGACGCCTTGGTCCGCTGACCCTAGCCTAACCCCAATCGCCTCACCACACTCGACAAGCCTTCTCGCTCACCATTGGCTGCCCGGCCTTGCAGCCGAATGCCTCCTGGAAGGCCGCCGAGTTCTGCACCACGCCATTTACGCGCCAGCGGCCCGGCGAATGAGGATCGATAATCGCCAGCTTGCGCGCCTGCTGATCGGTAACGTTCTGGCACCAGATCTGGCCGTAGGAAATAAAGAACCGCTGCTGCGGAGTGTAGCCGTCGATCGGCCTCACCGGCGTGTTTCTAATGATATTTGTCAGGGCCATGTAGGCGAGTTTTACGCCGCCATTGTCCGCGGTGTTTTCACCCAGAGTGAGCCTGCCATTGAGCTTTACATCACCCTTGTCGTCCTTCACGCTGACAAAGCTGGAGTACTCGTCGGCAGTACAAGTGGCACGCTCCTCAAAAGCTTTTCCATCGTCTGACGTCCACCAGTCTTTCAGATTGCCGTCGGCATCGAACTTGCGCCCTTGATCGTCAAAGCCGTGCGTCAGCTCGTGACCGATCACCACGCCGATCGCGCCGTAGTTCACTGCGTCGTCCATGCTCTGGCTGTAGAACGGTGGCTGCAGAATGCCGGCAGGAAAGTTGATGTCGTTCATGTTCGGCCGATAGTAGGCATTCACGGTCGGGGGAGTCATGCCCCAGTCTTTCCTGTCGGTCGGTTTGGAAATCTTGTTGCGCTGGCGCTGCACCTCGAACGCCGATGCCCGCATGACGTTGCCGGCGTAATCATCGCGTTCCACGATCACGCTACTGTAGTCGCGCCACTTGTCGGGATACCCGATGTTGTTGACGATCGTGCTCAGCTTCTCGTAGGCCTTTTGCTTAGTAGTGTCGGACATCCAGTTCAACTCGCCGATGTCTTGATGCATGGCCTGCTCGATCGCCTTCACCATCTTCAGCGTCCGCTCTTTGCCCTGCGGCCCGAAGGTCTTGTCCACATACAGCTCACCGAGCGCCATGCCGAGGTTCTGGTCGGTTGACTGGACACAACGCTTCCAGCGCGGCTCAATTTCCTTCTGTCCGGACATGTAAGCGTCGTTGAATTCGAAGTCCTCATCGACGAACGCCTTGCTCAGCGTCGGCGCATATTCGTCGAGTGCGCGCCAGCGCAAATACGTCTTCCAGTCATCCAGCGCCACCGCGTTGAGCTGCTCGTTCACGGCCTTGAAGAAGTCGGGATTGCCGACGTTCAGGCTACTGAACTTCGGAGCCTTGCTGTCGGCAAAATACTCCGTCAGATCAAAATTGGGTGCTAGGGTTTCGACCTCGGTCACCTGCATCATGTGATCGCGGGTCTTCGGATCACGACGCGCGGTGCGGTCCATGTAGGCCTTCGCCAGGCCCGTCTCGACGGCAAGGACGGTCTTCGCCTCGCCTGCCGCCACCTCGGGCTTATCGCCGGCCAGCTCGAACATCTTCTGTATGTGCTCCAGATACTTCTGGCGCGTCTCGACCGACTTGGCGTCGTCCTTGATGTAGTAATCGCGGTCGGGAAGAGTCAGGCCGCCCTGATCCACGAAGGCGATAGTTTTGAGCGAGTCGTGCATATCGGGCATCTGGCCGAAACTGAAAAGCGCCGAAACACCGTTCTGCTGCAGGACCCCGACTTCCTGAATGAGCTCCGGCTTGGTCTTGACCGCCGCGATCGCGTTCATCGTCGGGATGAGCGGAGTGGCTCCCTTCTTCTCGATCGTCGCCTCGTCCATGCAGGCAGCGTAGTAATCGCCAACCTTCTTCTGCACCGCCGTGTGCTGACCCGGCGCCTGAGTCTGATCGAGAATGTCACGCAGGACGTACTGGTTGTATTCCGCCAGTTCGTTGAAGCGGCCCCAGCGCGATTTGTCCGGCGGGATGGGATTGTTCTTCATCCAGGTGCCGCAGGCGTACTGGTAGAAGTCCACGCAGGGATCGACGGTCTTATCCATCGCGGTCACATCGAAGCTCGGTATGGGCTTCGGAGCCTGCGATGATGAAGATGATGTTTGGGCGACGGAACTGATTGCGAAGGTGAGAACAAGAACGGAGCACAAAGCTCGAATACGCATACTGCCTCGAAAGAGAGAATTCGCCTCGGCTTAGTTTCGTGCGGCACGAGGTCGTTGGAACGCAAGGGCTCTTTGCTTCCCAAGATGATTGGGATCTGTGCCCGCCTGGGTCTTAAATTTAGGTGGTGGCCGTCACTCCGCGCGACTTCACATTCGTTCGAATGAATTCAATGATGGAATCCATTGGCGTGCCCGGCTGAAAGACTGCAGCTACTCCACCTTTCTTCAACGACTCGACATCCTGATCGGGGATGATGCCGCCGACCAGCACCAGCACGTCGTCCATCTGGTTCTGTTTCATCAATTCCATGACGCGCGGAACAATGGCGTTGTGTGCGCCGGAAAGAATACTCAGCCCGATGACGTCCACGTCTTCCTGCAACGAAGCGTTGACGACCATCTCAGGAGTTTGGCGCAAACCGGTATAGATAACTTCCATGCCGGCATCGCGGAGAGCGCGGGCAATCACTTTGGCGCCGCGGTCGTGACCATCCAGGCCAGGCTTCGCGACAAGTACTCGGATTTTGCGGTCAGGGGCCATGTTCACTCTTTACTTCCCAGGCTCCCATACCAGCCGGGGATTGATTGAATGTTCCGGCCGGGCGTCGGAGCCGGGTTAACGTTCTGGCGAAGTGGCTTACAAGACAGTCTGGCGCGCTCTGCCGAACTATCGATCATAAACCTTCGGACTGGAATTTCATAAATTTAGATAGGGCAAACGGCAAATGGCGGCATCCAATAAGGCGATTTCCGAAAATGGAATGCAGCGCGTGATTTAGAAATGTTTTCGCTCGTATAATAATTGCCCATGCGCAATCGCCTGATGATCGTGGTGCTGTTTGCTTGTTGCGTCAGCTGCCTGGCAGTCACGCAGGACCTGCAGATGCAGGTGCCGCCGCCGCAGGGAGCCGTCGTCGGACAAGACTACAGCTTGCCTGTGACGGTCACCGGCGGGATCATGCCGTACACCTGGCAGCTGGTTGACGGTCAACTGCCGCCCGGCCTCAAATTGCAACATCATAAGGGCGCAATTGTCGGCATGCCTACAACGGCCGGTACGTATCACTTCACGATTGCGGTGATGGACTCCAGCATCCCGCAGTTGCAACTGAAACGGGACTTCAATATCCAGGTGATCGAAGGATTGGCGTTGGAGTGGAAGGATGCCCCGGGAGCCCACGGCAATAAGATCAGCGGCTCGGCAGTGGTCACGAACCAGACTGGCGACGACTTCGTTCTCACGGTGATTGTTGTTGCGGTAAACGACATTGGGCGTGCGACAGCGTTGGGCTATCAACACTTCAAACTGGCGGCGGGAACCAGCAGTCCGGTGATTCCGTTCGGATCGAGCCCTGGCTTGGGAACCTATTACGTTCGGATCGATGCCGTCGCCCATCGTCCGGGCAAGAAACATATCTTCCGCGCCAGCAAACAGACATCCGCCGATCTCAAGCTGAGCCAACTCTAGCCTGCGGAATTTCGGCTTCGTTCCCAGGCCTTGGCGTACTTCCAGCTCACGTAGCCGGCGTGATAGAGGTGCAGCAGCAGGCCTTCCCGCCCGTCGAGAAACCCTCCACGAAGAAAGTAGTTGTAGAAGAACGTGAGTCGAGGACGGATGACGATGTCGGCAAAGCTGAACCCGGTGCGGCCATTCCTGGCTGCCACCATTTGCGCGCCCAGCGACGAGTATCGATTCATGTGCTCCAGATAGCTGTCGAGGGTCGGATAGGCGTGATGGAGCAGATGGTTCTTCAGGTGTGCCGTCGTACCTTGTACCCGAAGGTCTTCATGCACCAGTCGATCTTCGAAGACTCCCGTGCCGCGCCGAAAGAGCCTAAGCTTCGGGTCGGGATAAAAACCGCCATGGCGAATCCAACGATTCAGGAAGAAATTCTTGCGCGGGATCCAGAATCCAGCTGCGGACGAATTCCCGGCCAGCGTCTGCTTGATCTCTTCCGCGAGAGCCGGTTCTACTTCTTCATCTGCGTCGAGTGACAGAATCCAATCACCGCTCGCCTTCTGGAGGGCCGAGTTCTTCTGCGTGGCGAAGCCCTTCCAGCTCTCACAAAAGAATTTTGCCTTAAACGATTCGGCAATCTTGGGAGTACGATCGGTTGAACCCGAATCGAGGATGACGATTTCGTCAGCCCAGGCGACGCTCGCCAGCGTGCGCGCCAGGTTCGCTTCCTCATTCAGCGTGATGATGACTGCGGATAGGCTCAAGCCTTCCATGCTAACTGCAAGAGCCTGTGGCTGGAAGCGGAAACGGCGTCGGTAAGCTAGCGAATGCCGGCTAGACTTGTTTTGTTGCGCTGGCTCGAGATGTGGGCGATAATGCTTATTCGCTTTTTCTTCGTGTAAGCCAGGGAGTTGCGGTGTCGAATAATTTCCAGTTTATCCCTACACGAGAGCAGCAAACCGCCATTGAGCATGTGCATGGCCCCATGCTGGTCGTGGCCGGTGCAGGTACGGGCAAAACCACCGTGCTCGCCCATCGCATTGCCCGCCTGATTCAGAGCGGTGCGGCGCGTCCCGACGAAATCCTGGCGGTCACTTACACGCGCAACTCGGCCGCCGAACTGATGTCTCGCGTGGCTGCGATCCTTTACCCGCCCGCGAACCAGCAGCATTCGCTCTACCCGGAGATGGACCGGCAGCAGGCGGCGAAGAAGCTAATGCGCAGCGGCCTGCAAGCCCACACCTTTCACTCCTACTGCTACCGCCTGCTGCAGGACGCGGGGTCTAAATTTCAGCTGCTCGACGACAAAGATCTTTTCGTGCTGCTGCGCCGCCGAATTGCGGACCTGAAACTTCAGCACTACATCAAGGCAGCGACCCCCGGAAAGTTTTTGCAGGACCTGCTCAAGTTTTTCAGCAGCTGTCATGACGAACTGCGAACGCCCGAGGACTACGATCGCTATCTGGCCCAACTTGAACGCGGTGAGATTCCTCTGCCACGCATGGCGAAATCGAAAGATGCGCTGGCGATGTCCGACGAGGAAATTCTTGGCCGATGCCGCGAGGTAGCGGGAGCGTTTCGATTTGCCGAAAAGATGTTGCAGGACGAAGGCCTGGGTACCTTCGGCCATATCATGAGCCGCGCCGTCGATGTGCTGGCACGGCGTAAGTCGGTGCTCGAACGGGCCCAGAAACGCGCGCGCTTCATCCTGATCGATGAATTCCAGGATTCCAACGTCGCTCAGATCAAACTGGCCAGCCTGCTGGCGGGCGATGACGCTAACGTATTCGCGGTCGGCGATCCCGATCAGGCGATCTACCAGTTCCGCGGCGCAACCAGCGGCGCCTTCGACCAGTTCCTGCGGACCTTTGGTCCCGGGCGGGTGAAGCGCGTCACCATGTCGGCCAATCGCCGCTCGACGCCGCCGATTCTCGGATCTGCGTATGAAGCGATCGCGTGCAATCCGGCGATTGTGAACCTTGACCGCGACTGGGCACGGCAACAGCTGACCTGCGCCAGGCTGGAGCGCGAACCACAACTCGCTGTCGCCCGCGCCGTGCAGGCGGTCGCTACGCTCGATGCCGATCAGGAAGCAATCTTTGTCGCCGATTCCATCGAAACCATGCAACGGCAGAACCCGGACTTTGTTTACCGCAACATTGCCGTGCTATATCGCAGCCACTTCAACCGCGAGAAGATTGTGGCCGAACTTACGCGGCGAGGTATTCCGATCCGGGTGAAAGGCGCTGACCTGCTGCAGACGCCCGAGCTGCGCGATGCCATGGCGGTCTTGCGAATCGTCGACGCATCCCATCCAGTCGCGCTCTTCCGCGTCGCAGCGCTGCCTCAGTTCAATATCGATCCCGAGCGCTTTCGCAGCGAACTGGCATTATTGAGTCACAACGTCAGTGCTGAAGCTGCACTGGAAAACGTTCCGGGCGGCCCCGAGGTGCTAAGAACGATTCGCGCGGTCCAAAACGAGATAACGACGGTTAGCGGCAACCTCACGGCTGCTCTGAGTATCGCGCAGCGCGCCTTTCAGCTTCCGGATTCGATGCCCCTGCGACGGTTGCACGACTTTGCCGAGCGCTGGTGCGAGAAGCCGAAGCAAATCACGGGGAATGCCTCGCTTCACGACTTTCTGGACTACCTGAAGCTTTTCATCGAGGCAGGCGGCGCGTTAGTTGAAGAAACCGACGAAGACGATCCGGTCGCCGCGTTAGCTCCCAATGAGCTGGGCAATTGCTCGACCGAGGATGCGGTGCAGTTGATGACGGTTCACGCCGCCAAGGGCCTGGAGTTTCCCTGTGTCTTCGTCGTGCGCGTGGCCTCGCCGACGTTTCCCGGTCCCTACAAGGAATCGCTGGTCGAGTTCCCGCAGCAGCTTCGCTCCGTACAAGACGACTCCGATCCCAAAACCCTTCACGGGCAGGAGGAGCGGCGTCTGTTTTACGTTGCCATGACGCGCGCTATGGATCAGGTCTATCTCTGTGGAAAGCTCAGCAAGATAAAAGGGCTGCCGGTGCCGCCCAGTAAATACCTGCGAGAACTGGTCGACCAGAAATCTTTGCGGGACCAGATTCAGTTCCAGGTGATGCCACTGGCTTCGATCGATCAGATGCACGCTGCAGCTGAGCCTCTGCCCAACGTCTCGGAGTGGACAAAGCTGCCGGCGCGCGCGAATGGCAATCTTTTGGAACTGAGTGCCAGTGCGATCCAGCAATACGAGACCTGCCCGTTGTCTTACAAGCTGCGCTACGACTGGAAGCTACCGGAGGATGCAAGTGCGGCGCTGCAGTTCGGCAACTCCATGCACCTGGCGCTGAAAGCGTTCTTCGATGGGATGCGGGCCGGACGGACGCCGGATGAGCCGACACTGATCGCCTGCTTCCTGGACGAATTCGCCAAGGCCAGGATCGACGAACCGCTGCAGCGCGAGATGTATGAACAACAAGGACGAGCGCAGTTGTCGGCGTTCGTTCGGTCACAGCTCGCGCGTCCCGAGGGCGAAATCCTGGAGACCGAACGTCGGTTCAACATTGAAGTCCAAGGCGCACGGGTGAAGGGACGGCTGGATCGGCTGGACCGGCTTAGCAACGGCGAGGTCGCCATCATCGACTACAAGACCGGCAAGCCAAAGACGCAGGACGATGCCGACGACAGCCTGCAGCTTTCGATTTACGCGCTGGCCGGCAAGAGCCTCGGGCACAAACCGGCATCGCTGGTCTTCATCAACCTGACGAATGGCGCTGCGGTGGCGTCGCAGCGTTCCGAAGAGAATCTGCGCGCGGCGGAGCTGAAGATTGTCGACATCGCGGCCAAGATTGCCGCCGGAGAGTTTGAACCCAATCCGGGCTCGCGTTGCTTCTGGTGTTCGTACAACAGCATCTGTCCTGAGCGAGAACAGCCGCTGCCGCGCCCTGCGATCGAGCGCGCCGTAACCGTGCACTGAGTCCAAAAAACCAAAAGGGACGCTTTCGCGCCCCCTTCAGTTACGGTCGAAGAACCAGTTAGTGCTTCTTGGTCTTCTTTGCGGCCTTCTTAGCCTTCTTTGCAGCCTTCTTAGTTGCCATGTTTCTATTCTCCCTTTCCATTTGTCATGGAATACATTGCGACATTCACATCATCGCAATTTGTTAGTTGTATAGAGTCAATGAAAAAAATAGTCAAGAAAAAAACGCGCATCAAAGTGTGCAACTCGGCAACGCATGCGGCGCACTCGCGCGTGTTTGCGGAGCGCGATCATCCATCCCGTCATCCCGCTGAATGATCGATGCAAATCGCGTATGCGTGCGACCAGCATGAATACAGGCGATTTCTCATTTCGAAAATCGATAGCGCACTCGCATCACGAATCGCTGCGAACGAAAATTGCGGAGCGAGGTCACGCTTCTGGATTTCTAAGCGCCAAAAAAAAATTACAAGTGAAAGCGTGAAATCGAGTGCGTTGGAGGTTGAGAGCTCTCACTTCAGCACGCGGAGAACTGCGCCACTGAGAGAATCGTGCCATGCATGCGCGATCATTCCGGGACGCAGACTCTTCCGCCACCATGCCAGCAAACTGAACATCAATCCGAAGATCGCAATCAGGAACATGCGTGCTGCACCCTCGTATCCGTGAGAAGCGCCGAAGACGATGGACGAAAGAATGATGCCGAAGATGGCCGATTTACCCATAGCGGTGAATTGCCGCTGCAGGTATCCGCGAAAAATGATTTCCTCGCAGAAGCCGGCAGTCCAACTGAGGCAGAACCAAACCGCAAGTTCAAGATTTGTACCTGGAGCGAGAAAGCTGATTTGCTCGCGCATGCTTTCGATCTTCCCAGCCTGATCGAGGTGCATGGCCTTGGCGCATAGGCCGAGCACGACCATCGCGGCGACCCAGAAGACTGCGGCGTAAACGATGTCCAGAAAGAAATCTTCCAGTGTCGCCCAGCGGCCTCCGATCAGGTCGCGCATGCGGAGGCGTTTGCGAACACCGAGCCAGATATAGCCCACCAGCATCCATTCCAAACCCATCGTCCAGATGTATTGCGCTAGCTTGTGTTCGCCGACGACAGGCTGGCTGGCGCGGGTGCCGTTGATGGAAACAGTCAAAAGAACGATCACCAGAATCGTCGTGTGCCACCAGGGAGCCAGTAGCGGCTCGCGATGCCCAGGAGTGGGGTGAATTTCGTGAGTTATTTGTGCGTCGGTGACCAAGGTTGCTCCATCTTATAATGTTTAGTTCTTACTTCTCTCAGGAGCTACTTCCATGGCTTTCATAGATGACGTGGTCATCGTATCGGCAGTACGCACTCCCATCGGAAAATTTCAGGGCGCCCTCTCCGACTTCACGGCGCCGCAACTCGGCGCGATTGCCGTGCGCGAAGCCGTCAAGCGCGCCGGCATCGATCCCACGAGCGTCGACGAATGCATCATGGGCAACGTTGTCTCCGCAGGCCTTGGACAGAATCCGGCCCGTCAAGCCGCGTTGAAGGGCGGGCTTTCCGACCGAGTTAGCGCCATGACGATCAACAAGGTTTGTGGTTCAGGATTGAAGGCTGTCGCGCTCGGGCAGCAGGCGATCCAGACCGGCAACTCGCACGTGGTTGTCGCCGGCGGCATGGAGAGCATGACCAACGCTCCCTATCTGCTGCAGAATGCGCGCAAGGGATTCCGCTTGGGCGACCAGAAGGTCGTCGACTCGATGGTCCATGACGGACTGTGGGACGTTTACAACGACTACCACATGGGCAATACCGGCGAGAACGTCGCGGACAAGTACAAGATCTCGCGCGAAGAGCAGGACGAGTACGCGGCCAACTCGCACCGCAAGGCGATCAGTGCGATGAATGAGTGCCGGTTCAAAGACCAGATCGTTCCCATCGAAATCCCATCGAAGAAGAAGGGTGCTCCGCCGACGCTGTTCAGCAAAGACGAATCCCCGCGCGAAGACACCAGTGTCGAAGTGCTGCGCGCCCTCAAGCCGGCCTTCAAGAAGGATGGTACGGTGACCGCCGGCAACGCTCCAGGCGTCAACGATGGAGCGTCGGCATTGGTGCTGATGTCGGCGGCCCAGGCAAAGGAGCTGGGATTGAAGCCGCTGGCGCGCATCGTCGCCCAGGCGACCAGTGGACTGTCTCCTGAGTGGGTGATGATGACGCCGGTGGACGCCATTCGCCTGCTCTGGAAGAAGACTGGCTGGAAAGATGAGGATGTCGACCTGTATGAAATCAACGAGGCCTTCTCGGTGGCCGCGATTGCCGTAACACGCGAGCTCGGCCTTGACCTCAACAAGGTCAATGTGAACGGGGGCGCAGTGGCCCTGGGACATCCGATCGGCGCGAGTGGCGCTCGCATTTTGACGACGCTGCTGTATGAGATGAACCGCCGCAACGTGCATAAGGGCATTGCGGCGCTGTGCCTGGGCGGCGGTAATGCCGTGGGGCTGGCGGTTGAGCGGTAGCTGTCCGGGATGATTCATCCAGACGTTGCGAGGTGAGGCGTGAAGAAGCGCAGAGGCTGGCCCGACCTTCGGGGCAGGGGATCGGAAAGCGACTCCATCTCTGAACAGTTCGTGCCCAGCGAACATTACAAAGCGCAGCAGAGGGAGAGGGCAAAGGTCTTGGCTACGGCCGGCTTTACACCCGAACAGATAGCAGCCATATTTTCGGTTGGGATGGAGCCGCCTTCAACTCAGAAGCCGAAGGGGGCTGACGACCCCATCTGTTTGCGTGAACCCGGGGCCCATCCCCGGGTTTTGCCGTCTTTGAGTTATTCGCTCCAAACCGCCAGCTCATTGCCGTTAGGATCGGCGAAGTGAAAGCGACGCCCTCCGGGGAAGCCGAATATCTCTTTCACAATCTTCCCGCCTGCCGCCTGGACCTTCGCATAGATGCCTTCCAATGCACCGGCATAGATCACTACCAGCGTCCCGCGTGTCCGAGGCTGACCGACTCCTACCGAATCGGCTCCCTTGCTGAACCCACCGGCCAAATTACCGTCGTGGAAGCTGGTGTAATCCGGTCCATAATCCTGGAACGTCCAACCAAAAACGTTGCCGTAAAAGCGCTTGGTCGCTTCAATGTCGGTTGCGGGAAACTCGATGTAGTTGATCTGCAGATCGTGCTCTTGCTGGCTCATTCGTTACCTCTCTGAAGTCAGGGCGAGATTAGCACAGATGATATGGATGGAGCTGTGCCATCCAAAACACCAAGGGCGCGGATAGTCCGCGCCCTTGTGAAACTCAAATTATTCCCTACTGAGAGTTTGCCGCCCCGCCCGGTTGGGTCGCGCTGTCGATGCCAACCTCATGGGGAGAAGGGATGTTAGCGGTCTCGGGATTAAGCAAGCCCTTGTGGTCCGGCCCCAGCCCAAGTTTAATGAGAGCACGCGAATCCGGGGTGATCTTGGTTTGCCAGCCGTTGTCAGCCTGGAACTTGAGCATGGCATCCTTAGATGATTGGTCCCATACGCCGGTAGGCTCGCCGCTCAGATAGTGCTCACGGATAAGCGCATTCTGGATCTCCAGCGTGCGCTCTTCATCGATGGTCCGCTGCCCGTGGGAACGGGAAGTTGTCTTCACGAAGTGCTTGGAGTAGTGGCTTGAGGAGCTGTGGTGCGCGTGCTTCGATTTTGTCTGGGTGCTGGTAACTGCCGAGGCCGCGGTAGCTAGGCCGACGGCCACCACACCAACGCCGATCATATGAAGTACACGATTCCCGATAGGCAACGACCACCTCTCTAGCAAGTATCTGAATTGCACGATTTTGTCCCCTTATTGTAAAGAATCCTTAATGCTAAGGGGAACAATAAAACGACCCAGGTTCCCAAAATGAAATAGCAGCGGCACTGGGCAGCCAAGTAACTGTGATGCTGCAGCGCCGCTGCCGGGATTGCTTGTAAGTTACTGCTCCAAAAGGTCCAGAGTACCTTTTGGTTATGGGAGAGTACCTCCCATGAACACGGTACTGTTGTCGCGGCTACCCCGCGGCCTTACCAGAAAGACCACGTCCTGACCGCTCTTCGTCGCAGACTCGATGCGGTGGAAATCGTCTTCATTGTTTACCGGCTGCTTATTGATTTCCAGGATTACGTCGCCACGGCTCAATCCGGCGGTATCACCGAAACCGTCCGGCTTGACATCCTGAACGATCACACCCTTGGTATTCGGCAGGCTATAGCGGTTGGCCATATCCTGGGTGATGCCCTTGACGTTCAGCCCGAACTTGCTCTCCTGTGGCTGACCTTCCTCACCCTGCTCCTGCTCACCACCCAGGCGGGCTGCGAACAGTTTGGCGCGGTCGGCAATCGTGACCTCGGCGCTCGATTCCTTGCCGTTACGCACATAACCCAGCTTGGCGGTGGTACCCGGCTTGAGGGCGGAGATGTCGGCCACCAGTTCGTCGCCATTCTTGATCGGCTTGCCATTGACCGAAACAATGGTGTCCCCGGTTTTCAGGCCAGCTTTCTCCGCCGGTCCGTTGGGAGTGATACTGGCTATGGTGACGCCGCTGTTAACGCCGTACACACGGGCAACCGCAGGGTTCGGCACGGCATTGAATTGCACGCCGATGGAGCCTCGCATCACCTTGTGTTCAGGACTGATCAGCTGGTTATAAACGTTCATCACGGTGTTCGATGGCATCGCGAATCCAACGCCCTGGTAGCCGCCGCCGCTGGTGTAGATGGCGGTATTGATACCGATGATTTCGCCGTTCATGTTGACCAGCGGGCCGCCGGAGTTGCCGGGGTTGATCGCCGCATCGGTCTGGATGAACGATTCAAACTGACGCCCGGGAACGATGTTGCGACCGATGGCCGAGACGATGCCGGCCGTGACGGTCTCATTCAGTCCGAACGGACTGCCGATGGCCAGCACCCAGTCGCCGACATTCATCGCGTCTGAGTTGCCTAAGCGTGCTGCGGGCAGGGGCTTCTTGGCATCGATCTTGATCACGGCGAGATCGGTCTCCGGATCTACGCCGACAACGGTAGCGGGATAAGTGACTGTCTCGGGATCGCCCATCAGGTTAACGCGAATGCGGTCAGCCTTATCGACGACGTGATTGTTGGTGACGATGTAGCCCTTGGGATCGACGATGACGCCGGAGCCGAGTGAGCGCTCGCGCATATCAGGCGAGCCGCCGAATTGGCCACCGCCGCCACCCTGGCCACCACCGCCCTGCTGTCCGCCAAAGAAGCGGTTAAAGAAATCCTGGAAAGGATTGTCTTCGTCGCCGCCGCCGGGACCTTCGTCAGGGCTCTGTCCCTGTCCTCCCGGAGCCGCGGCGTGACCGTGCGGGCCTTTAATTGACGTCTCGGTATTGATGTTGACGACCGTTGGCTCGAGTTGCCGGGCGATGGTCGAAAACTGATTCGACATCTGGACGGGAGAAGGAACCTTCAGTGGTGTCGCGTCAGACGACGAGTTCTGCTCCTTACCCTTTACGGCTCCAGAAACAACCGTGCCAATCAGAATGCCTAGCGAAAGCGTTGCCAGTACGACCATTGTCGAGGCAAAGCGATTGGCCTTAAGTCTTTGCCTGAAACCTGAAACTTGCGAATCCATTCACTGTCCTCCGGCTAACAAAGCCCAAATGGAAATTATACAGTCGCCGCAACTTAGACTGTGATTTGAGGCGGGAATCACTGCGGGTTCTCACACATTTAGACGCCGAAAGTGGGGATTTGGTCACCATATGGATTTCACGATAAGCAATTATCAGAAAACCCGGATTCGTACGCTGATCCCGCTAGGGCTGGCCTCCAATTCGCTGCATGTTTAACGTTCCGCTGCCACTTTCAAACTTCTTAGCCAGCATTCCTGGCTCTCCTTGAGCTTCTTGAACGAGTAGAAGACAGAGAGCATAAAGCCGTCCGTGGATCCGCTTGTGCTCACCCAGGGTTGTCCATTGGCGGCCGATTCAAGCCTCCAGACGTGAAGCGCTTTCGCCTTTTACGCTCGCCCGGTCCAGGCGAGCAACTGCGGAGGTTATGCGAGAGCAATGCGCTATCGTATCTGCGTCCCGGATCTCATGTGAGCTCAGTCCCGGGGTGAAGCGGTCCGTGCATTTCCCGGCTGAGGCCGACTCTAACACGGAAATAGGCGGCTAGCCGCTGGCCTGAAGGCCAGCTCTACCGAACAGGTCGGCTTCGCTGCATTGCCAGTCACCAGTCGCTGATTGCCAGTTGTTAATTGCTGCCTTCCATCTCAAGCTGCCAGTACAGAAACGAATAAATATCCGTCCAGTCGTCGACCAGCTTGTTGATGGGCTTGCCGGCGCCATGACCAGCTTTTGTCTCGATGCGCAGCAGGATGGGATTCGGGCCGCCGTTGTCGGCCTGCAACTCGGCGGTCATCTTTTTGGCGTGCATGGGATCGACGCGCGTGTCAGTGTCGGCGGTCATGAACAGCACTGCCGGATAGACCGTGCCGGGCTTCACATGCTGATACGGCGAGTAGGCATAGAGCCATTCGAACTGCTTCGGATCTTCCGAGGAACCGTACTCGGGAATCCACAACTTTGCGATCTGGAAGTTCTGATAGCGCAGCATATCGAGCAGCGGCACCTGGCAGACGACGGCGCGGAACAGGTCAGGCCGCTGCGTGATCATCACGCCCATCAGCAGGCCGCCGTTGCTGCCTCCGCGGATAGCCATGTGCTCCTTGTCGGTGTAACCCTCTTTCTGCAGATACTCGGCTGCGGCGATGAAGTCGTCGAAGACATTCTGCTTTTTGTCGAGCATGCCGGCGCGATGCCAGTCCTCGCCAAACTCCGAGCCACCGCGCAGATTGGCCATGGCGAAGATGCCGCCGCGATCCAGCCAGGGGAAGATCGTCTTGCTGAACTCTGGCGTCAGGCTGACGTTGAAGCCGCCGTATCCGGTCAATAGCACCGGCGTGTGTCCGTTGGGCTTGAGGTTCTTGCGCATCACCAGGAACATGGGAACGCGCGTGCCGTCCTTGGAGGCGTACCAAACTTGTTTTGTCTCGTACTGACTCGTGTCGAGGCCCGTCTGCACCGAAGCCCACACCGTGCTCTTGCCGGCGGCGATGTCGAAGCGGTAGATCGTGGCCGGCATGGTGAACGATGAAAAGAGATAGAACGCGTTAGTGCTGTCGTATTCGCCGCCGATCGCGCTGATTGTTCCCAAGGTCGGCATCGCGATTTCGCCCAGCGGCTTGCCATCGGTCATGAAGCGCCGCGAGAGGGAATGCGCGTTCTGTTCGTATTGCGCGAAGAGTTGGCCGCCGATGACTTGAACCGACGTGAGTACGGCGTCGGATTGCGGAATGATCTCTTGCCAATGCTCGCGCGTGGGCGTGGTGACCGGTGTCTTGAAGACGCGATAGCGCGGGCTGTCTTCGTTGGTCAGGATGTAGAGATCGCCGTCGTAAATCTGCACGTAATAGAGAAATTCCTTGCCGCTGGTGATGCGCTGTGGCGGCGCATCCGATTGCAGGTCCTTGAGGTAGACCTCGTTCTTGGTCCAGCCCTGCTCGACCATGATGCCAAGCCAGCGGCCGTCGTTCGACAGCGTTACGTTGGGCCAGTCCTGCGGATCGCGGCGCTCTCCAAAAATCAGCGTGTCCTTCGTGGGATCGCCGCCCAGCGGGTGATAGAAGACGTGCCGGTTGTACATCTCCTGCCCAGCGGCAACGTCGCCCGGCTTGGGATAGCGCGTGTAGTAGAAGCCGCTGTCGTCGCGCTTCCAGGCCAGGCTGGCCGCGCGCGTGCGCTCGATGGTGTCGGGCAGCAGCTTGTGGGTCGCGGTCGCGATGATGTGCAGCGTGCTGATCTCGGAGCCACCGGCCGACGTTCCATACGCAACGTACTTGCCGTCGTGCGAAGGCACCCACCAGTCGAGCGCTATCGTCCCGTCTTTGGCCAGCGCGTTTACGTCGACCAGCACTTCATCTTTGCCATCGATGTGCTTGCGGACATACAGCACAGGCTGATTCTGCGCGCCTTCGCGGCGGGCGTGAAAATAGTATTCGCCGCCGACTTCGGTGCCCCCGAGATTGCCGATCTGCAGCAGTTGCTCCAGGCGCGTGTGGAGTTGATCGCGTCCGGGCAGCTTATCGAGGACGCTGCGCGTATAGGCCAGTTGTGCGGCGACCCACTGCTGGGTCTCGGGAGTGCCGCCGTCTTCCAGCCAACGATAGTCGTCGACAATCTTATGGCCGTGGTAGTCGTCGGTGACGGGTTGCTGTTTGGTTGCGGGAGCCTTGGGAAGGCTCATCGTTGCGGATGTTGTGGAATTTTGCGCCATGGCGGTCGAAATCAGAATGAGTGCGGACATGAGTGCCGCGCAGAAAGTTATGGATCGGATTTTCATGGGGTGCGACGGCGAGTCTGGATGAGCGTGGCGGAGACTCGCAACAGAAGAGCCTAGCAGTTTTGGTAGACGCAGGCCAATTGCACCCGCTGAACGACTTGTCAGCCCGAGCGAGGCCTTTGGCCGGAGCGGCGGGAACTGCGATTCGTCACCACTCGCGAAGACCCCGCCGTCGTGCCGCCGCCGACGAACCGCCGATCCCTCGACTCCGCTTCGCTACGCTCGGGATGACAATTTCATCGCTGATCACTTCGCGACAAAGATCGCCACGCTCCGGGCCTTCACCAGATAACTCTCCTGCGACAACAACGGAAACTCCTGCCCATCTTCGGCAATGTCTTGCGGCGAGTTCTGCGCGGTATCGACTACGCGAAACCACTCGCGCTCGCCGATCTGGGGCAATTCGAACTCCAGATCGCCGCTGTAAGTGTTCGCAACGAAGAACAAATCATCGCGCGATTCGTCAGGGTTCAGTTGTGTCAACTGCAACGCGACAGTCCGCGAACAATCGCTCCAGTCCGGCTTCATGCGATGCACGCCGTGCCAGATAATGTGCAATCCTCCTTCACCATTCAGTTGGAAGCTGTCGCGCCGCAGCAGCTTGCAGCGCTTGCGGAAGGCGATCATCTGCTGGAAGAAGCGTAGCAGGCCGGCATTGCTCTCGGCCATGCGCCAGTCGACCCAGCTGATGTCGTTGTCCTGGCAGTAGGCATTGTTGTTGCCCTGCTGGGTGCGGCCAATCTCGTCGCCACCAAGAATCATAGGCACGCCATGCGAGACGAGAAGAATGGCAGCAAAGTTTTTCTGCTGTTGCAGACGTAGCTGCCGGATCACCGGATCATCAGTGGGACCTTCTACACCGCAATTCCAGCTGAGGTTACAGTTGTTGCCGTCGATGTTGTTCTCGCCATTGGCCAGGTTGTGCTTCTCGTTGTAGGAGACGAGATCGCTCAAAGTGAAGCCGTCGTGGCAGGTGATGAAGTTAATGCTGTGGTAGGGTTCGCGCGCGCTGGTCAGGTAGAGATCAGGACTGCCGAGTAGCCGGGTCGCCAGCGCCGAGGTCATGCCGGCGTCACCCTTCACGAACTTGCGAATGTCGTCGCGATACAGGCCGTTCCACTCGGCCCAGCGGCCCCAGGAGGGAAGCGTGCCCACCTGGTACAAGCCGGCGGCGTCCCATGCCTCGGCAATGAGCTTGCTATTCGCCAGCACCGGATCGTAGGCCAGGCTCTCCAGCAGCGGAGGCTTCTTCAGCACCGTTCCATCCTGCCCGCGGCCGAGGATCGACGCCAGGTCGAAGCGGAAGCCGTCGACGTGCATTTCCATAACCCAATAGCGCAGGCAGTCGACGATGAAGTCGCGCACGACCGGATTGTTGCAGTTCACGGTGTTGCCGCAGCCGCTGTAGTTGACGTATTTACCCGTGCCGGCTTCGAGAATGTAGTAGGTGGGGTTGTCGATGCCGCGGAATGACCAGGTGGGCCCGTGCTCGTCGCCTTCAGCAGTGTGGTTGAAGACCATATCGAGGATAACTTCGATTCCAGCCAGGTGGAAGGCCCGCACCATGCGCTTGAATTCGCGAATCTGTTCGCCGTCCAACGGATTGGATGAATACGCTGCATTGGGCGTGCAAAATGCCGTTGGCTGATAGCCCCAGAGATTAAGCAGAGGCTCGCCGGTGAAGGGATTCACGCGGTCGGTGTCGGACTCCTCGAACTCGTTGACCGGAAGCAGCTCGACCGCGGTGATACCCAGTTTCTGCAGATACGGAATCTTTTCAATCAGCCCGGCAAATGTTCCGGGATGAGCCACTCCGGATGACGCGTGGCGGGTAAAGCTGCGCACATGCATCTCGTAAATGACACTGTCGACCAGGGGAATGTTGAGCGGTTGATCGTTCTCCCAATCGAAGTGATTTTCCACCAGCAGGCTGTTGCGATAGGGACGTTCTCCGGGCTTGTACTGCCCCCAGACGCCACCGTTGGAAATTGCACGCGTACATGGGTCCAGCAGCACGTGCTCGGGATTGTAGCGATAGATGCCGGGATCGGGATTGGGCTGCATGTCGAAGCGATAGCCATACTGCACATCGACCTCAACCCCTTCGACAAATACGTGCCAGACCTGGCCAGTGCGGTTGCCGACGGGGTCGAGTGGGAATTCGACGTAAGGGTCTTCCGCTCCAGGATGAAAGAGCACCAGCGTGCAGGAGGTGGCGTGTTTTGAGTAAATAGAGAAGTTCACGCCTCGGCGGCGAATGGAAGCTCCCATGGGAAGAGGAACGCCGCGGCTGATGCGGTGTCCCGGCGCAGTGGTCGCGGGCGCCTTCCGGGGCACGCGGGTGGCGAAGGTTGTAGTGGACATGGCTACGTGGGATATTGTGCGCCAATGGCCATGGATCGGAATACAGAAAAAACTTCTCGAACAAGCGGCAGCGCCACAGTGGGCGCTCAGCGCAGGGAAGTACTAATTCGGATCGCTGGCTTCGTGGCCGGCAGCAGAATCCCTAGGCCCGCTTTTGCTTCTTCTGGCATTTATCGCAGATGCCATAGATCTGGAAGGTGTGGCGCGTGGTGAAGTATTTGTTCTTACGGCCGATCTCCTGCTCGATGCGCTCGATTTCGGGGGAGAAAAATTCCACGGAGCTGCCGCAATCGGTGCAGACCATGTGATGGTGATTGCGGCGCTGGTATTGATGTTCGTAGCGGGCGATACCGTCGTTGAAGAGGACCTCGCTAGCCAGGCCGCAATCGGCCAGAAGTTTCAGCGTGCGATACACGGTGGTGAAGCCGATGCCGGCATCTTTCTTCTTGACCAGTCGATAAAGTTCGTCGGTGGAGAGATGGTCGCGGGTGTCGACGAACGTACGCAGGATGGTGTCGCGCTGCCCGGTGCGCTTCAGGCCGACGCGCTTCAGGTGGTCGTGAAACACAGTTTCCGCCTCGCGCATCATCGTGCGCGAGATGGTCGGCAGATCGTCAATGCGTTTTTGGAGCATAGGCAGGATGCCCGCCGCAGTTGCAGGTTATTTGCTACAGGATAACACCGGGCGCGAGCGTGGAATCACCGCGGATAGTGGGCTCTATCGACTCCGCTTCGCTCGGGATGACACGCTTGGTCGGATTCAAAACGCACTGCTTAAGCAGCAACATCTCACCCCTACCCTCCGACCTTGGCTTCGACCGGAAACGTCACCGACCCGATCCGGCCAGTGCCGTTGTCGCGAATCACGACCTTCACTGCGGTGGGCGAGCCATCGTCGGAGAGGCTGTTGAACAGATTCCAGCCTTTCTCGAGCGCCTTCTGGGCGGTCTCCGGATTCATCTCGAGCTTCACGATGCGCCACTGCTTGCCCATCGGCGTCCCATTCTTCGTCAGGGGAATGCTGATGATGTCGAAGCTGAGCTTGTCTTCACCCGGCAGCATAAGGATGCTGGTGGAGGGCACCGAGACCTTGAATGCGATGGGCCCTTTGCCGCTGTCCGGGCGTGTACCCGGCTGAACGTCGAACAGAATGCCCGTGTAATCGACAGAGGCACTGATGGCGCCGCGCAAATCTTCTTCCTGCTCGCGCTGCGGAGGTATGCCCAGCGGGCGCAGATAATATGTGTTGCGCGAGCGCACTTCGCCATGGTCCACATTCAGGTTAACCTTCAGCTTGTGCCAGCCGGTCTTACGCTTCTGCTGTGAAACGTAGAAGGCGAGCAGATAATAGTCGGAGCTTTCCGTTAGCGCCTCTTGCAGGCAGAAGCTTACGTTGTTGCCTGCGGTGCAGGTCCTGCCGCCGGTACGGTGCGCCAATTCCTTCATGCCATCGCGATCTTCGGCCGAGCGATCGGGTATGAGATTGGGGCTCATATGACTGAACTCGGGATGGATGAAGAGCGACGAAGGCATGGTGACATCCCACATGTCGTCCATCGGCAGCCCTTGCACATCCACGGGATAAACCACCACGTTGCTCTTGTTGAGAGCGGTGAAGGCGCGCTGGAAGGCGGGCAGCAATTCGTTGCTGAGGCGCATGCCTGAGGAATGGGGAAGCGATCCGCTGGCCGTCAGCCCGTGCCCGATCATCGACTGACCGGTAGGCACCATCTGTTGAATGGGAAAGCCGGTGGTCAGCCACATCACCGTCTTTCGTCCGGGTATGGCGGAATACGCCCAGGCAATCTCCTCGAAGTCGTGCAGGGTTGCGTAGGTAGCATTCGCTCCGGCGGCAATCTCCTCGGTCTGCCGCTCCTGAAGCTCATTGACCATGCTGGTATAACTGTCAATCTTGCCGGTACGATCCATGCGCGACATCAGCGGCGGCTGTTCATCCTGGCGGGTGAAACCCGTGCGCAGCTTCTTAATGGCTGCGATCAGTGCTGCTGTGTCGGTAGTGAAGGGGTGCAGCTGCCGCACACCGCCAGGCGTTATCGCTATCAACTCGATGGGCTGGCCGGGAGGATTCGCCTGCAGGTAGTGGATGATCTGCTGCCGCGACCATTCCTGCAAACGAATAGGCGTGTTTACCGTGTCGATCGCAAGAATGTTCAACTGCTGGGGAATTCCGGTTTCAGGCAGGTTCGTGAACTTTGCCGGAACCGGCGGAGGCGGGTTAGCGGCGATCAGGCGAGGTGGAACCGGAACGCGCGAAGGCGGGGCTGGAATGGAACTCGCGCGCATCTCCTCGAAGATGGCGATGGGCTGCGGATTGCCGTCGGAGTTGAGGACAAAGTCTTCCTTCTTGAGTCCGTGTACCGGACTGCCATTGTGATCCAGGACCTGCACCGGAACCATCACCAGCTCGCTGTTGCTGGTAAACGTCTGGGAGGCTTGCGCGGGATTCTGCGCCGCCGCCAGAATCGGCGGGAGCAGTATCATCCATAGGAACAACGTTAGTTTCGGGGTAGACGATAGGGAGCGCACACACTCCTCCTACGGGAGCGCGGGGTGGATTCTATCTTACGTCCCGCCACTCATCAAGTGACCGGGCCAGTTCCAAATGTACGTCGCTACGGGAAGCTAATTGGCTTTAGCGCCGTCCAGCAATAGGACTGCGCCACTCTTCGGAACTGCCCAGCTTCCGCCCGGTGACTCCCCGTCGAGCGGAAAAACCACCGAGCCGATGCGGCCCGTGTTGTTGTCGCGCACGACCACCTTCACGGCGACAGCCGAGCGCGAACCAGAAGCGAAGTCGATGAGTTGCCAGCCATTGGCTTGCGCCTTCTTCGTACCGCTGGCGTTGATATCGACATTGGTGATGCGCGCGGTATTTTCGATGAGCGTGCCATGGTCGGAGATGGGAACCGTTATGACATCAAAGCTGAGGGTTTTTTCGCCCGGCAGGAGGCTGATGGCGCTGGCCGGCACGGTGACCTTGAAAGGGACCGCTTCCCCCGCGCGCATACCGGGCTCAACCGTTAGCGGAATTCCGGTGTACTCGACGGCGGCGACAATAGCATCGTCGAGCGAACGCTTCTCCTTCCACTTAGGCGGAAGGCCCTGCGCCTCCAAGTAGTAGCCAGAGCGCGTCCGTACCTCGTCGTGTTCCCCGCGCACGTTCACCTTCAGATCGTGCCAGCCAACCTTGCGCGACTCCTGCGGAACATAAAAGCCAAGCAGATAATAGCCGTTGCTTTCGCCCCAAGCCAAGTCGATGCAATGCTGGACATGATTTCCGGCATCGCAGGGCGCGCCGCCGGTGCTTCGAGCGAGGACCTTCATGCCTATATGTTCCCATCCTTCGTTAAAGCCATCTGCACACAGGCTAGGCGCCATTCCGAAAGAAGAAACTGGGCCGCCGCAACCTCCCCAAACTCCCGACCAGAAGTGATCCTCAGGGAAGGCTGCAACGTCCACAGGATACAAAGCAACGTTCGCCTGGTTCAGAGTGGTCAACGTCTGCCGGAACTCCGGAGCAAGCTCCTTTCCCATATGTCGCAGGCTGGTGACGGGCACAATCAGATCGGGGCCCGGTTTGCCGAACAGAGGTGGAGGATCGGGAATTTGATTGAGCGCGTCAAATCCGGTTGTGAACCAAACCACCGTCTTACGCCCCTGGATCGCTGAATAGGCATGGGCGATCTGCTCGAAGCAACGCAAGGATTGTTCTGTCGCCCCTAACGAGTCCAGCAATTCCTGGTAACGCGCCTGCTCGATGTTCGCCATGGCCATAGCGTACTCGCCTGGGCCGCCATGCAAAGACGCGTGCAGGCCGGTCGTAAGCTCGGGCGTAAACTGATCGACCGTTGGTTGCATTTTCTTCAGGGCCGAAACCAGCGCGTTGGCGTCCCACGTTGGGCCTTGAAATTCCAGCATGCCTGCTTGTGTCATTTCGACCAGAGCCGTGGATTCCAGCAAACGGTGGGACTGAAAGTATTCGATGAGTTGCTTTTTCGTCCACTTCTGAAGATAGGAACCCACATTGATTGTGTCGATGACAATGATCATTACCTCGTGAGGCATGCCTTCCGCAGGAAGATTAGAGAACTTTGTTCGCTCCTGTATGGGCGTTTTGTCTTGGGGCCCGGGCCAGAACACCTGGGTCGAGCGCCGGAATTCCTCGAAGACTGCGAGGTGCTGTACATTTCCGTCCGATTCGAGAGTGAAATCTTCCTGGCTAAGCCCACGAACAGGTTGACCGCCCAGCATGACCTGCACCGGTACAAGTACCAGTTCACTGTTGCTGGTGAAGGTAGATTGCGGCTGGGAAGAGTCCTGCGGCGCTGCCGGTACGGGCAGACATAAACAAAAGGAGAGAATCAAACTCAGACTTGCCACTAAAGGCCGCTGAATCACAAACTCCTCCTCGCCGGGAGCGCAATCGAAATTGTAAATCTACTCTGGATTGAAAAGCATTAAGAACTATTTCCTGCCGGTTCATTGAAAAAGGCGCAGCCGAAGCTACGCCCCCTTGGAAGAACTGAGAAATGCATGTGACCCAGGTTCGGCCTGCTTGTGGCCTAATCTGGGTCGTTACATCTACCGCATGGTCGACCCGCTGGATGCGCTTCCGCCAGAGCTACCTGCGTTCACCGGTGTGTTCTGCTGCTTTAGCCAGGCGGCCAGGTTGCTCTGCTGCTGGTTGCGCAGCTCGACGCAGCTATTGATCGATTCCAGCGCTTCTTTCTGATTGCGCTCCGTGCCGGGGAAGGGATGCTGTTGGAAGAACTGCTTCACCTCTTCGGCCTTCTCCGTGCTGCAGAAAGCGCCAGCGCCGTAGAGGAAGACTCCGACGCCACCCAGGCCTCCGCCGGCCTTGGCGTGCAACTGCTCGAAGTTCTTGCGCATGAAGTCCCAGGTCGCATCCTGGCTGGCGGGATTGGCCATCATCGGCAGCAGCATGTACAGGTCCTGCCCGCGCACAGCCGGAGTCAGCGTGGTGGCTAACGTCTGCTGGATCAGCGACTGCTCGGGGAACTGGCCTAGGGCGCGCGCGAACATATAGTACTGCTCAGGCGACGTTGCCTTCTGCAACTGCGCCTTGAACTGGTTATACAGTTCGGCGTTGCCATGGCGCGCCGCAACCGACACGACAGCCGGAGCCAGCGTTCCGTCGACCGACGTCGGAGCCTTCATCAGCTGCTGCACCATGACCTGTGCCTGCTGAATCACTTGAGGATCTTCGCCCATGTTGCCCAGACCTTCGAACAACAAGGCGCGCTTCTGCTTGTCTTCGGGCGTGTCGTTCGGTCGTGCGTTATAGCCCAACTGTTGCAGAACCGGCGAGAACTCCGTGCGCAGCCAGGCTTGGAAGGTCGGCTTGTCGGCATCGGTTAGCATGTAATGGTTGACGAAGTTGAGATGGCGGCCAAAACCTGCGAGCAGCACTGCGCCCGGCGTGTTCTTCAGTTGCGCGCCCAGCGCAAGGTACTCGCCCACGTTGTGCTTGCCGATCTCCATCAGCGCCCACTCGTTACCCATCAGCGAGATGCGCTCTTCCGGCGTCAGCGACTTCTCGACGGAATTGCCCATCGCCTGCAGAGCGGCGCTGTCATAGTTGTAACGGTAATAGCCTAACGCGCTCGAGTTGGGGAAGACGAACTTGGAGCAGCCCTTCATCTGGAAGTGCTGCTCGCGCTTCGTCAGCAGAAAGCACTCCGACTTACCAGCGGTCTCTCCGTTTATGTTCTTAGCGCAGACCGGAATCTGCCACAGCTGATCGTTGCTCTTGTCGAAGAGAGCCGGATCGTCAAAATATCTCTTCTGCGCAAGCTTCAGGGTGGTGTTGCCGCCTTCGCATTTGGTTTCTACGTCGACATACGGCGCCCCGGCCTGCATCACGAAGGTCGGCATGATCCGGTCGATAGGCTTGCGTGAGGCGCGGGCCATGGCGTTCCAGAAGTCGGCCGCCGTGGCGTTGCCGTAAGCGTGCTCCTTCAAATAGAGGTTCACGCCTTTGCGGAAAGTCTCCGGCCCGAGGTAAGACTCGAGCATGTGCAGCACTGAAGCGGCCTTGCCGTAAGCGATGCCGTCAAACAATTGATCGATTTCGCCGCGCGTGTTCGCTTCCTGGTGAATGGCGCGCTGATTCCGCGAGGAATCCTCGCCTAAGGCGCGGTTGGTCTGCTCGACCACGTCCTGACCTTCCATCCAGTCCGGCTTCCACTGTTCGATCGGGTGCGGCGTCATCCAGGTGGCAAAGCCTTCGTTCAGCCAAATGTCGTCCCACCATGCGGCGGTTACCAGGTCGCCGAACCACTGATGCGCCATCTCGTGCGCGATGGTGTCGGCAACTTGCTGCTTCGCTCCGACCGATGCGGTCTGGTCATCGATTAGCAGCGCGGTCTCGCGATAGATGATCGCGCCCCAATTCTCCATGGCGCCCGCCTGGAAGTCAGGCACGGCGATGTTGTCGAGTTTCGGCAACGGATACTTAATCCCGTAATAGCTGTCGTAGTAGTGCAGAAAATTCTTCGAAGCTTCCAGCGGGAACTTCGCCAGATTCTCTTTGCCCGGCACCGTACATACGCTCACCTTCACGCCATCGGTGTGATCGGAGATGCACTTCCAGTCGCCGACCGTAAGCGCCACCAGGTAGCTCGACATCTTCGGCGAGGTCGAGAACTTCACCGTGTGCTTGTCGCCGGGGCCGGGGGTGTCAGAGATAACTTCTCCGTTGGAGATCGCCACGTCACCTTTATCGATCATCGCGGTCACGTCGAAGGTAGCTTTATAAGATGGCTCGTCGAATGAGGGGAAGGCTACGCGCGCGTCCACCGACTCCATCTGCGAGACCAGATATTTCTTGCCCTTGTAAGTGCTCAGGTAGAAACCGCGCAGCTTGTCATTGAGATGTCCGGTGTACTTGATGTGTACGCTGGCAGCGCCGGCCGGAATCGGACTGGCGACAGTGAAGGTCGCGGTCTCATTCTTCTCGTCGGTAGAGACCTTGGCGGTCTGTGTCTGTCCACCGGAAGTTATAGTGACGTCGTGAAAATCAATTTCCAGCGCGTTCAGCGTGATGGTGTTCGAAGGCTTGTCGAGCTTGAGGTTGATCGTCTCGTCGCCGTCGAAGCTGTTGGTCGGAAAATTAACATCGATGGCAAGTGAATAATGGTCGGGGGTGGCACCGCCGGGCAGGCGCTGCGCAACCGCTGTGCAGCAGGCGAGCAAGCACAGGGCAATAAGAATCAGGGATTTTTTCATAAGCTACACTCTCAAAAGTAGGAAGATACCCGTGGAATTAAATGGGAATACGCGCGAAACCAGGGAATGGTTCCCCATGAACTCTTAAGCAGATATTAGACGATTGTATGCGGGCTGTGTGAGCAAGGTGCTGAAATAAAAGCAGTTGTCCATTTTCGCACAAGGAAGTCTATGGTTTGTCCGAGAACGAACACTACAAGGTAGGAGAAACGTCGCATTGCGATTTGTTTTTCCGCTGCATAACCAATTCCCCCCTTGCACTTCGAAAACAGCAGAGCTATAAGTCGTGTAGAAGTGAATAGGGAGAGGATCTTTCATGGCGGCGAAGCGAATCGACCTTCCGCAGGGCACACTCGATCTGCTGATTCTGCGGACACTGGCGCTCGAGCCGCAGCACGGCTGGGGTATCTCCGAGCGCGTGCAGCAGATCTCCAGCGACGTGCTGTGTATTCAGCAGGGATCACTTTATCCCGCGCTGCACCGGCTGGAGCGGCGTGGCTGGATCAAATGCCGGTGGGGCGTCTCCGGCAATAATCGCCGGGCAAAATTCTATGAACTGACAAAGGCTGGCCGGCGGCAACTGAAAGCGGAAGAAGAGTCCTGGCGGAAGCTCACCGCGGCCGTCGCCCAAGTCCTCGCAACCACGTAGGAGTCTCGCGTTGTTTAGCGATTTGCATTTTCGTCTTCGCCGGCTGTTTCGACAGAGAAGCATCGAAGCTGAGTTGGAAGACGAATTGCGTTTCCATGTCGAACAACAGACGGAAAAATACATTCGCTCGGGAGTGCCGCCCGACGAGGCGGCGCGTCAGGCGCGGCTGGCGTTCGGAGGCCGAGAGCAGATCAAAGAAGCTTGTCGGGAGTCGCATGGCGTCTATCTCCTCGAGGGCCTGCTGCAGGACATCCGTTACGGCTTGCGCAGCCTGCGCAAATCGCCCGGCTTTACGGCTGTCGCGGTGCTTACTCTCGCACTGGGCCTCGGCGCCAACACGGCGATCTTCAGCGTAGTGCGGGGCGTGCTACTGGCACCCTTGCCGTATGAGCAGCCGGACCGGCTGATGCTGGTCTTTCAAAACAACCTCACCCTCAAACGTCTCACCGATATTTCCTATCCGGATTTCCTCGACTGGCAACGCGACGCGCGCTCGTTTCAACAAATGGCCGGCGTTGGCTGGTGGGACTATGACCTGACCACGCTGGGGCCTGCGGAGCACGTTGAGGGCAGATTAGTATCGGCGGGCCTGTTCAGCACTCTTGGCGTGAAGTTGGAGCTTGGCCGGGAGTTCTCGCCGGAGGAAGACCATCATGGTGGCCCACCGGCCGTGATTCTTAGCGATCGTTTGTGGCGCAGCCGGTTCAACGCGCGGTCTGAGGCGCTGGGAGCGGTCATCACGCTGGCCGGAGTCGATTACAACGTGGTCGGCGTGCTCCCGCAGGACTTTCGTTTGATCGGTGGCGAGGCCGACGTCTACACCCCGCTCGGACAAGCTGATCCGATGATCTTCGACGACCGCACGCAGCACGCCGTACTGTGCATTGGCCGCCTGCGGCCGGTCGTCTCCGCGACGCAAGCGGAGACGGAGATGAATGCGGTTCAAAGTCAACTCGATCGGCTTTATCCGGCGGCGGATTCAGGATTGGGCGCGGCCCTCAAGCCTCTGAAGCAGGAGTTTGTCGGTGGCGTGCGGGGAACGCTGCTGATGCTGTTAGGCGCAGTGGGCATCGTGTTGTTGATCGCCTGCGCGAATGTTGCCAACCTGCTGCTGGCACGTTCGGCGGCTCGAACCAGGGAATTCGCTATCCGTGCGGCTTTGGGTGCCACGCGTTCCCGCATCGTGCGGCAACTGATTACGGAAAGCATTTTGCTGTCGCTGGCGGGCGGTGCAGCGGGGCTGGCGATTGCAGAACTCGGACTCAAAGCGGCACTGGCGGCGATGCCGGGAATGCTGCCGCGCAGCGACAACATCGGGCTGAATGGTCTTGTGCTGCTCGTGACCTGCGCAACATCGATTGCAGTAGGTATCCTGTTTGGTCTTACGCCGTCGCTAAGGACGTCGAAGGCCGACTTGCAGTCGGGTCTCAGCCCGGGAGCACGCGGAACGCCGCATGCTCACTACAGGGAGCAAAACGCGTTGGTCGTCGTTCAGATGGCGCTTACGCTGGTGCTGCTGGTCGCCGCCGGCTTACTGTTCCGCACTATCCGACACTTGTGGGTCGTGGACCCCGGTTTTACCACGCAACATGTCGTCACCTTCAAGATTGGATTGTCTCCGGCGGCGACCAGGACGGCAGAGAAAACGCGCATCGCCTATCAGCAGTTGCTGGGACGAATTCGCGAAATTCCCAGCGTGCAGGCGGCGGATCTCACCGTGCTGGTGCCGCTCGGTCAGCATGTGAACCTCGGTCCCTTCTGGGTTGACTCGCAGAAACCCGCATCGATGGCGGAGGCGCCGCGTGCGCTCTACTACTGGACCGGTCCAGACTATCTCCGCACCATGGAAATCCCGCTGCTCCGAGGCCGCTACTTCACCGCCTCGGACAGTCTTCAGTCAGAACCCGTGGTCGTCATCGACACCGTTCTGGCGCGCCGATATTTCGGCAACCAGGATCCGGTGGGCAAGGCCATGATGGTTCCACATTGGGGGACGGTTCGGGTCATCGGAGTTGTGGGCCACGTGCAGCATTGGGGACTAGAGGTTCACGATACGTTCACGGAAAATCAGATCTACGCGCCCTTTTACCAGCTGCCGGACCAGTGGCTGCCGAGCTTCTACCAAGAGGTCACGTTCACGGTTCGCACGCCGATGGACCTGGCGACCGTCCTGCCTCAGATCAAGGCTGCAGTTTACGGAGGTGGCAACGATCAGACCGTTTATGCTGTCCAGACCATTCGGCAGCTGGTTTCCGTATCCATGAGTTCGCAGCGATTCCCCATGGTCTTGCTCGGAACGTTTGCCGGCCTGGCATTACTGCTGGCGTCGATTGGGATTTACGGCGCGATCTCGTACTCCATGACCCAGCGCACTCAAGAGATCGGTGTGCGTATGGCACTGGGCGCGAACCGTGGCGACATCGTTGGCATGGTGATCCTTCAGGGCCTGCGGTTGGCGCTTATCGGCATCCTGCTCGGTGGTATCGCGGCGCTGGTGCTGGCTCGATCGGTTCCGAGCTTCTCCCGCTTGCTGTCTGGAGTTGGAGCCAGCGATCCTCTTACATTTTTCTCGGTCGCGTTGGCTCTCACCGGCGTCGCGGTTTTAGCCTGTTACTTGCCAGCTCGGCGGGCCATGCGACTTGATCCCATGGTGGCACTACGGTACCAGTGATAAGTCGCCGACCCGCATCAAGCCTCCTTCTCGGCTTTGTGTGAGTCGTGTCGTCGCGCCTTGCCTCGTGCATCGAGTTCCAGCTTCCAGTCTTTCGGAAGTGCGTCGACCTGCAGCGCGCGCTGCAAGACTTTATCGTCCTGCGGCATACCCAAAAACAGGTTGATGATGTCGACGATGGTTACGTTGTTCGGATCGCGATGCATGATTTTGATCGGCGAGGATGAGTTGAGCGCGCCTTCTTCTAGTACGGAAAGATAGAAACCGCTGCGGCGGCTGGCCAGGAAGCGCTTGATGATGTCGTCGCGCCCGAAGCGCAGCGCCAGCTTGTAGCAGGGAAGCCGCGGCTGCGTGACCGTGAAAGTGGCCGATCCTATTTGGAGCTGGTCGCCAATGTTGATCGTATCTTCGCGCAGGCCAATGGTAGTCAGGTTCTCGCCGAAGTATCCCCAAGTCAGCGGCATCTCGGGAAACTCGTCGCGCCAGAAACCGTAGTGCTCCGCGGGATAGGCATAGACAGCCTTGTCGAGACCGCCGTGCACGGTGAGATCAGCTTGACCATCGCCCGCGAGGTTCAGCTTGCCGATATTAACCTCGCCCGCAACCGGCTTCTTGTAGATGCCGGTGCTGATGGTAATGTCGTTCCACGGAACCTCGCGAGGCATGCCGACGTTGACCGAGATGAGCTGCATGTTTCCTCACTTATGGTACCGCCAGGCTAAAGCCCGGCTCATCTAAAAAGAGGCCGCCTTTAAAGCGCCGCACTACGATCTCGCGTCGCACTACCCGTATTCGCGCCGCGCTGTCTGACACCTGTTTATCTCTGCAGCTTACGCCCCAGGAAATCCAGAATGTGCGCGGCGATCTCGCCAGGATGCGTCTCCAACGCGAAGTGCCCGGTATCGAGAAAGTGTACTTCAGCGTCAGGGTTATCGCGCTTGTAAGCCTCTGCTCCGGGCGGAATAAAGAAGGGATCGTTCTTGCCCCACACTGCCAGCAGCGGCGGCCGCCTGGTGCGGAAGTACTCCTGGAACTTGGGATAGAGCGCGACGTTGCTGGCGTAATCGAGAAACAGGTCCAACTGGATCTCATCGTTGCCGGGACGCGCCATCAATGCCGAATCCAGCGTGTACGACTCCGGCGCCACCAGGCTCGGGTCCTGCACGCCATATAAGTATTGTCCGTCCTTCACCGCCTGGGGCGAAAGAAACTCGCGCAGCGCGGCGCGGTTCTTGTCGTCAGGCTCCTTCCAATATCGCTGGATCGGGTTCCAGCCTGCGCTCAGCCCTTCTTCATAAGCATTGCCGTTCTGCGTGATGATGGCGGTCACGCGCTCGGGATGCGCGAGGGCGAGGCGAAGTCCGGTGGGCGCGCCGTAGTCGAAGATGTAAAGCGCGTAACTCTTGAGACCGATGGTCTCGACGAACGTGTTGATGCTTGTGGCGATCTGATCAAACGTGGCGCGGCCCTGGTTGCCGGCCGGGGATTCGGTAAAGCCGAAGCCCGGAAGATCGGGTGCCACAACGTGGTACTCGCCGGCCAGCACCGGAATCAGGTTGCGGAACATGTGCGACGAGGTGGGAAATCCGTGCAACAGAAGAATGGCGGGCGCGTTTGCCGGACCAGCTTCACGGTAAAAGATCTTGTGGCCGTCGGCATCGGCATATTTGTAATGGATCATGAGGTGCCTCCTCAAAGATCAGAGCCGGGAATGGCTGCTGCCTGCCCTGTCCCAATGGACCAGATGTGCTAACCGGTAAAACGTTACATTAAAGGTGTTCTAAACGATCCAGAGGGTGCCCCGTTCTAGCCCTGATTTTGGGCTGGGGCGGGGATTTCAAAACCCCCGCCCTACGCCAAAGGATGGCGTAGAACGGCACCCCCGAGTTGCTTCGGTTTTCTGGAACCATCTAGCGAGTCCATTCTTCGTTCAGCAGAGCGTAGATCACGTCGTCCACCCACTCTCCCCGGAACCACAGACTCTTCACGAAGTGCGCTTCCTTGCGCATGCCCATGCGCTCCTGCAATTTGATCGACGACGCATTACGCGGATCGACCGAACCGAACACGCGATGTTTCTTCAGCGTGGTGAACAGATAGTTCAGCAGAGCACGCAGCGCTTCGGTCCCATAGCCCTTGCCCTGGAATTCGGGAGCCAGAGTCAGGCCCACTTCCGCCTGCGCCGGATCGCTTTCCACGACGCGAAACCCGCAATCGCCGATCAGCTTGCCGCCATCGAGTAGGAAGATGCCAACCTGATACCACTTGCCGGGTTCGCCCGGCTCGACTCCCGCCAGGCTGCGAATGTAGGTCTGCACCACGTCGACCGATTCGGTGCCCCATGACTGAAAGCGCGCGACCTCGGGATGGCGATGGTACGAGAAGACGCGCGGGCCATCGTTCGCCTCCAGATCGCGAAGGGCCAGGCGCTCGGTAATGATCTTCGGAAACATAAGTTCATTCCCGATTTCGGCAAAGATAGCCCAAACCCACAACGCACGAGCTTAGAAACAGGTCGAGGCGAGAAGAACCACGGCGGGTAACGAAAACATTGGCAAACATACCAGCCAACGCTAAGCAAGATGACACAGTTGCTGATTGCCCAGGGCGAACACCTTTCGCTCGCGTCATCTTTGGAGATACTGTTCACACTCGTGAAGAGGCCGGTATAGCGGCGCCAGAGTTGCAGTTGAAACCACAGAGAAAGCAGCAGCCCGGAAAGCCAAAGAACCAGGATTAGCGGCGAGATTTGCGCGAGAGTCATATTGGATCGGTATTTGACTGTCACCGACGAACGGCGTTTTGCCACCGATTCTTGCCAGCGGGCCTGTTATGTTTCACCTTGATCCATATAGCGCAGTGCAGACCACGCGACGCCTTCCACCACCGGTCCGTCGCCGGTGACATAGCGCAGGTCGGCGGTTTGCGCCTGCTCGTGGACATCGACAACGGTCAAAACTCCGGCATGTCCCTCGACGGTAACGCGGTCCTGTTCTTTCGGAATGCGGGCGGTCATCCGCCAAGTTTCGACGGAGATGGGCAGCCTGTCAACGTCGCAGGATTCGCGGCCGCAGTGTTGCCAAATGCCAAAGCTGCGAAGTTCGTTGAACTCCACCGCCTGCTTTACAATGATCCCAGGACTTCACCTTGCCCAGACCCTCATTTCTTGTCGCCGAACCCGAACCGGAACAAGCCCTCTCCGCGCGCAAGTTATTGCTGGAGACCTTCAAGTTCAACGTCATCACGGCTCATTCCGAGCGTGAGACCGTGGACTTGCTTCACCTGTTTCCCAACATCAACGCGCTGATCCTGCACTGTGGCATCGAAGACTTCGACGCCCAGAAGGTCATTCAGGTGGTGAAGACGATCGTGCCGGGATTGCCGATCATCGCGCTCACCCCCACGGAACGTGAGTTCGCATGGGCCGACCACGTGGTCCACAGCCACGATCCGCAGGAACTGCTGCAGTTGGTACACAAATTGTTCGGAGACCCGCGCAAGAACCCAGCGGGGAAGGATAGCTAAGCAGCTGGTTGCCCCACGCATTCGTGATTCTGGAATGAGTGGGGTTGCGGAGCTGTTAATGATTTGCCCCGCTCACGAATCCCGGAATACCGGGTCTCTCGGAATGAACTTCACGTTATCGACCACAAAAAGCAGTCCGTGGCTGTGAACCCGAGGATCGAAAACCTACCACGATGTTGTTGTCTGGGAGAGAAATCGTGGCAGACGTCTCTCCACTCCCACTGAAGTCGTCAGTCGGGACGACAATCTTTATGAGAACTGAACTGACGTGATCGATCACAGTCAGAATGGCAATCCTTACAGGGATCCGCAATGTCGCCGGCTGGAGCCGGACTCGAATCAACCAATAAAAGGCTCATCGGACGGGCAACTCTGCCCTGACGCATAACCTGGAAATTTTCAGAATGTCTGTTAGAAGCTGAGGCTGACGCCAATTGCTGACTATCGAGTGCTGACAGCAAAGTGCCCAAGGCTAGTTGCCAACTGCTAGTTGGTAGTTGCAACTGCTAACGCCGCCTTACTGATACGTAACGCGCTTGTCGCCCTTGACTACGCGGCCGATGGTGTAGCCCTTTTCGCCGCAGCGCTCCAGAATGGTTTGGACCTTCTTGAACTTCTTGGCTGGAACGACCAGGATCATTCCGATGCCCATGTTGAAGGTGCGCAGCATCTCTTCCTGCGGAACGTTGCCGATCTTCTGCAGGTGCTCGAAGATGGGCAGAACCGGCCAGGAATTGATCTCGACGATTGCGCCTGTGCCTTTGGGAAGCACGCGCGGAAGATTCTCGGTGATTCCGCCGCCGGTAATGTGAGCCATCGCCGAGATGGCATCGCCTTCGATCATGCGCCGCATGATGGGCCAATAGCTCTTGTGCGGCTTCATCAGCTCGGTGCCGACTTTGCCCTTGATCTCGTTGACGTAGGATTCGGGCGTGTAATTCGCGGTGTCGAAGAAGAGCTTGCGGGCCAGCGAATAGCCGTTGGTGTGCAGTCCGGTGGAAGCGAGTCCCACGAGCACGTCGCCGGGTTCGACCGCTTTTCCGGTAATGATCTTCTCGCGATCGACAACGCCCACGATGAAGCCCGCGAGATCGTATTCCCCGTCCGTGTAGAAGCCGGGCATTTCGGCGGTCTCGCCCCCGATTAGGGCGCAGCCATTGTGCTTGCAGGCCTCGGCAATTCCGGAGATGACCTTCTCGGCGACATCGGGCTGCAAACGGCCAGTCGCGAAGTAGTCCATGAAGAACATCGGCGTCGCGCCTTGCACGGCGATGTCGTTAACGCAATGATTCACCAGGTCTGCGCCGACGGTGTGATGCAGGTTCATCTCGAAGGCGATCTTCAGCTTGGTTCCAACGCCATCCACGCTCGAAACCAGAACTGGATCGACATATTTCTTCTTGTCGATGGCGAACAGGCCGCCGAAGCCGCCGATCTCGCTTAAGACGCCTCGATTGAAGGTCTTATGCGCCAAATACTTGATGCGCTGCTTAGTGCGATTGGCGCGCTCGATATCGACGCCGGAATCGGCGTAGGTGATGGTGCGGGAAGCAGTAGTCTGTTGTGCCAAGAGTAGAGGTCCAGTCCAGAGGGCGCATCGCCGCAGATTGGTTCGCGGAAGACCCATTGTATCATTGCGCGTGAAAGCCGCTCTGGAAGCGCAGCGAGACACGAACGGGCATTCCGGAAGGCAGCAGCTGAGAATAAAGAAGGGCAGAAAGCCGAAGCTCCCTGCCCCCACCTGTGTTAGCTATGTTCGACTTTAAGCCCTATGCGTTTCTCCCCAAGGATCGAGCACAACCTTGATGCAGTTATGCTCCTTCTTGAGGAAGGTGCTGTAACCGTCAGGCGCATCCTGCAATGACAGCCGATGCGTGATGATCACACTGGGATCGATGTCACCCTTTTGGATGTGGTCGAGCAGCTTCGGCATGTACTTGTGCATGTTGGTCTGACCCATGCGGAAGGTCAGGCCTTTGCCGAAGGCTGCACCAAACGGGAAGTTGTCGAGGAATCCGCCATAAACGCCGGGAACCGAGACCGTTCCGCCTTTGCGGCAGGACTGAATGCATTGCCGCAGCGCGAAGGGACGATCGAACGAGATGCCCATCATCTGCTTGGCGCGATCGCTGTACCAGTCGATGCCGTGTCCATGTGCTTCCATGCCCACCGCATCGATACACGCATCCGGCCCTCGCCCGCCGGTCAGCTCTTTGAGCGTCTCGATCAGGTCGGGCGTTTGCGAGTAGTCGACAACTTCAGCGCCGCCTTCCTGCGCGAGTCGCAGGCGTTCGGGAAGGCGATCGATGCCGATAACTTTGCCCGCTCCCAGCATCTTGGCGCTGCGAATCGCGAACTGCCCAACCGGTCCGCAGCCCCAAACGGCGATCACGTCACCGTCCTTGATGTTGCAGTTCTCCGCCGCCATATAGCCTGTGGGAAAGATGTCGCTGAGGAAAAGCACCTGCTCGTCCTTCAGATCGCTTTCGATCTTCAATGGACCGACATCGGCGAACGGAACGCGCGCATACTGCGCCTGCCCGCCAGCGTAGCCTCCATACATGTGCGAGTAGCCGAACAGGCCTGAGCCCGAATATCCGTAGAGCGCTTCTGCGATTTGCGCGTTGGGATTACTGTTGTCGCACAGCGACCACAGTTGCTGCTTGCAGTAAAAGCAGTTGCCACAGGCAATGGTGAACGGAACCACGACGCGGTCGCCCACCTTGCGCTTCTCGACTTCGGGACCGACTTCGACGATCTCGCCCATGAATTCGTGCCCTAGAATGTCGCCCTGTTCCATGGTCGGAATGACCCCATCATAGAGATGCAGATCGGAGCCGCAGATTGCAGTGCGCGTGATCTTGACCACGCAATCCTTCGGGTTGAGGATCACGGGATCGGGCACGCTTTCCACCCGCACATCATGTTTGCCAAACCAGCATAGAGCTTTCATCGCGCACCTCCGTCCTGAGTTCCGGTGAATCGCGGTTGCAATTTTGCGGGCTGGACCTGCTGCGGACCTTTACGAACGCGCTGCGTCGCCTCGGGTTCCTTCATCGAGTGCAGAACCTTCACGAGGGAAGAGCGCCGTCCCGAGGACTGTCCGACGACGGTGGGAATTTCACCTGTCTCCATCAGCGCCTTGAAGCGACGCAGGTCTTCGCGCACCTGCAATTCAGGTTCGCGGCCCAGCATCTTGGCAAAGGCCACTCCCACTTTGCCGGCGGGATTGTGATAGGTGAGTGCAACCGTCACTTCGGTTCCAGAACCGTTAGGCGCGGGCCGAAACTCGACCGATCCACGGTTGCTGATCACCGAGCCGGGCAGCGAACGCCAGACAAGGTATTCGCCTGGACGTTCATCGACCAACTCTGCGTCCCACTCGACCGGAATTCCCATTGGACCTTCTGCCACCCAGTGGGAGTTGCGGCCGCCGGACACCTTGACGCTTCTAAGGTGCTTCATGAAGCGGGGAAGATTTTCAAAGTTATGCCAAAAGTCGTAGAGCTGTTGCTGCGGGCGATCGATGGTGAATGTCTTCTGAACGTGAATTGCTGTAGGAGAAAGGGTGCCACGCCGCGCGCCGGCAACCGCGCCAAACGTACCGATTGCGGCCAGCGCTGCGCCCCCCACCGATTTGCGCGAGAGGCCGTAGACCGCGAGTACTCCTCCGCCCAGGACTGCTGCCCAGGGCTGGATGGATTGCACGCGCGAGTTGCGGGTGCGAGCTCCGTTCGCTCGTGGAGACTTCAAATTCATTGGCTGCCTCGTTAGATTGATTTGCTTCTCGTGGGATGCGATCGCCCCTCGAGGGTTTGCGCGCGTGCGCAGAGAAGTGCGCAGCAACCATGCTCAGGGTTGCTGCTGAGAAAAATTGGGCCGAAGATATCCTCGGCCCAGTGTATTTGGGGAATGGAATAGAACTTAAGCCGCCCGAAATAAATGGTCCTCAGTCAGATCAGCCGTTTCGGTATCGCATTGTGCCTCGCGATCCCCATATGCCGCCTCGTGCAGCGCGGGTTCACTGATCCAGACACTCTTCAACGGTGTTCGGGCATCTTCTGTTTTGATCCACACGCGTGAAAGCTTGGGATAAGCCGATGTGAGGTTCTTGATGCGATCGGTGTACAGCATGGTTTGTTCCTCCTTAGCGCAGCCGACTGCGCGGCTATGGAGGTGATCCCGAAGATGGTCAGGATTCACTCGCCCGGGTTCACGTGGCACTCCGTGACCGGGCAAGCAATGCAGCGCTCAGGCGGGCATGGCGGGGCGGTTCGCGGAGTCGAAAGCTAGGTTCTCCCAGCTACTGGGAGGCTCAGTTGAGTTTTCGCATTTCATAAATTCGCCAACTAGTTTGGCTACGTAAGTTTAGACGCAATCCTAACGAATCGGTTCCAAAAAAGCGATCGAGATTTTATGACTTCTCCGCTCGGCTCGCGTATTTGCCTGATGGGCGCGGGATTCAGTTCCCGCTTACGCCAGAACGAAATGGCATGTGACCCGTATCACGATTTTGCGTGATGGTTAAGTTCCACCCTCGCTGTTGAGAGGCATAGACTGAAGTTTGATCATCAGTGAGGAATCATGACTACTGCCGCCCCTGCTAAGCCCACTGGAAGCATCATGAAAGCCGATCCTTCTTCCGACGTGTATCGCTCCGAAAGTCATCCGCTGGATCCTTTGTTTCTGCCGAAGAGTGTCGCTGTAATCGGCGCCTCTGAGCGACCCGGCAGTGTCGGCCGCTCGGTTCTCTGGAACCTGTTGAGCAGCCCGTTCGGCGGCACAGTTTTCCCGGTGAACTCCAAGCGCTCGAACGTGCTGGGCATCAAGGCATATCCCAGCGTGAAGGATCTGCCGGAAAAAGTCGATCTCGTTGTGGTCACCACTCCAGCTGACACGGTCCCTGAATTGATTCGCGAGTCGGTAGATGTTGGCATTCCGGGGGCCATCGTGATCTCGGCCGGCTTCAAGGAATTCGGCGAACACGGTAAGGAACTGGAGCGACAGATATCGGAGATCATTCAGGGCAAGATGCGGCTGATCGGACCGAACTGCCTGGGCGTGATGAATCCGGTGCGCGGACTGAATGCGACGTTTGCTCATACCGTCGCGCGGCCGGGGAATGTTGCTTTCATCAGCCAGAGCGGAGCCCTCTGCACCGCGGTGCTCGACTGGAGCTTGCGTGAGAATGTCGGCTTCAGCGCCTTTGTCTCGATCGGCTCGATGCTCGACGTGAACTGGGGCGACTTGGTCGACTACTTTGGGAGCGATCCCCGGACGCAGAGCATCGTCATCTATATGGAGTCGATTGGCGACGCGCGCTCGTTTCTGTCTGCGGCGCGCGAAGTTTCGCTGACAAAGCCAGTCATCGTGATCAAAGCCGGACGCACCGCCGCTGCCGCGAAAGCTGCTGCTTCGCACACCGGAGCGCTCACCGGCAGCGATGAAGTGCTCGATGCCGCTTTCCGGAGATCGGGCGTTTTGCGGGTGAATAGCATCGCCGACATTTTCTTTATGTCCGATGTGCTGGCCAAGCAGCCACGGCCGCGCGGCAATCGGCTTTGCATTCTGACTAACGCCGGCGGTCCGGGGGTGTTAGCTACCGATGCTCTGGTCGCCGGAGGCGGCGAACTGGCGGAGCTGTCCGAAGAAACCATGAAGGCCTTCGATGAGATTCTTCCCGCGCAGTGGAGCCACAATAATCCTGTCGACATCCTCGGCGACGCTGAGCCTGAGCGCTATGCGAAGTCGCTGGAGATTGCAGCAAGGGACTCCAGAATCGACGGCATGCTGGTCGTTCTCACGCCGCAGGACATGACCAACCCGACGCAGATCGCGGAGAAGCTGAAGCCTTATTCGAAAGGTTTAGGTAAGCCGCTGCTGGCGAGCTGGATGGGCGGAGCCGAAGTTGCCGCCGGCGAGCAGATCCTCAATCAGGCCGGCATTCCGACTTTCCAATTTCCCGATAGCGCCGTGCGAGCCTTCAATTACATGTGGCGATATGCCTACAATCTGAAGGGCATTTATGAAACGCCGGCTCTGCCGCAGCATGCCGACGCGGCGCTGCAGCGCGGTAAGGCCGAACGCATCATTCGCGATGTGCGCAACTCCGGCCGGACCATCCTGACGGAGCACGAATCGAAGCAACTGCTAAAGGCGTATGACATTCCGACCGTCGAGACGCGGGTCGCGGCAACGGAAGAAGAGGCCCTTCAGGCTGCTGAGGAAATCGGCTATCCCATCGTTCTAAAGCTGTACTCGCTTACCATCACCCACAAAACCGATGTCGGCGGCGTGCAGTTGAATCTGCGCGATGCCGATGCCCTGAAGACGGCGTTCCAGAACATCAAGCAGGCGGTCACGCAGAAGGTTGGAGTCGAGCACTTCCAGGGTGTCACGGTGCAGCCGATGGCCAAGCTTGACGGCTACGAACTCATCATCGGCAGCAGCCTTGACTCGCAATTTGGCCCGGTGATTCTGTTCGGCACGGGCGGACAACTCGTTGAGGTTTTCAAGGATCGAGCTCTCGCCTTACCACCGTTGAACTCCACGCTCGCGCTTCGCCTGATGGAGCAGACGAGGATCTTCACCGCACTGAAAGGCGTGCGCGGCCGCAAGCCGATCGACCTGAAGGCACTGGAAGAGCTGCTGGTGCGCTTCAGCCAGCTGGTGGTCGAGCAGCCTTGGATCAAGGAGATCGACATCAATCCGCTGCTGGCCTCACCGGACAGGTTGCTGGCGTTGGATGCGCGCGTGGTGTTGCACGGCTCAGAGATGACGGAAGACAAACTGCCGGCCGCGGCGATTCGTCCATATCCCATTCACCTGGTCGGCGAATGGACCATGAAAGATGGCAAGCCGGTGACGATTCGTCCGATCCGGCCCGAGGACGAGCCTGCGATGATCGATTTCCACAAGAAGCTGTCGGAACGCAGCGTCTACTTGCGCTACTTCCAGCCGCTGAAGTTCACGCAGCGTACGGCTCACGAACGGCTCACGCGCACCTGCTTTATCGACTACGATCGCGAGATGGCATTGGTAGCTGAGCGCGAGGCAGCAGACGGTGGGCGAGAAGTGCTGGCCGTCGGCCGCCTGAGCAAGCTGCATGGGCGCAATGAGGCAGAGCTCGCAGCCGTTGCCATCGACGAGGCCCAGCACAAAGGACTGGGCACGGAGCTCTATCGGCGGCTGCTTCAAGTGGCCCGCGACGAGAAGCTCGGCAAAGTTGTCTCGAATATGCTGCCGGAGAATCGGGAAATGCGGGCGCTCTGCACGAAGCTCGGTTTCGAGATGTTCTCCAGCCTGGAAGACAACATGATCCGGGCGGAGCTGGAATTGTAGCCGATCACATCCGCAAGTGGCTCGCTTGCAGCAAAAATAAGCGCGTTCCTCTGTGGAACGCGCCTTTGCTTGCGTGAATAACCAATCGCTACTTGACTATGTTCCCACCGAAACGGAACGTAGGTCCGATCGAGAATCGGACGCTGTTCTGGCTGCTGCCCAGGACGTTGCTGAACATGTTGTAGTGGACGTAGTCCGCGGCCGTGCGAATGCCAAAGTGTGTGCTCAGATTGAAATCCATCCCACCGCCAACTCCGTAGAACGTCACCGTATCGGTCTTCTGCATGCCTGGTCCGGCCAGCACTATCGCAACCTGGGTAGCAAAGGGATCCTGCGGGTGCAGCGACGCTACTTCATGCAGCGAGCCCAAAGCCGGTCTCACGAAAAACGTCACCGGTTTGAAATGCCGGATGTTGATTTGCGGTCCCGCGCTGTAGGTGTAGGTGTTCGAACTGGTCGGCATTCTCAGCTGATAGCCTGGAGGAAGCTGACCGAGCGCCTGTAACCCTGCGATCTCCGTCGCCAGAGTTTGTTGAAGACCGGAATTGAGCATTCTGGGCGTGATGACGTTGTCGCCGGTAAATACGCTGAAGTCGAACCCTAGGGCCAACCAGGTTTTCCAGTTGTAGCCAAATTCGGTATTAAATCCGTTCTGGCTGAGATTCAGGCTCGGAGTGCTGAAGTAACCATATCCGGCATAAACATCGAAGCGGTTAACGTATGTCTGCTGAGAGAAAGCGGTGAGAGAGGTGAGAACAATGAATAACAGTATGACTACAGAGAGAGTCTTGGGCCGCATATAAAAAATCTCCTTGCCACTCGCCCTAGGTTCGGGAAGTCGGCCTGATTATCCGCAGCAGGTTCTAGACCGTAATCCTCGATGGGCGCGTTACGGCGGACCTCCAGAATTCTGCGCGTGTCTTGAGTGTGCTCCCATAGCAGTTCGCGAATCAGTAACAAAACAGGAATGTTTCTAAGCTCGTTCCAAATTGGCACGGAATTAAAACAAATCTGCGTCAGACTAACAGCACTATTAATTTTGTTGCAACAAACAAACTGGGTAGGGCATACGACTTCCGTCGTATCGGACGAAAATGTGCAGGAGAATGTCCGGGAACGAGCAGATCAGGCGCAAGCAGGTGCCAAAATTCAGGCCAAAGTTGCGAGTTCAATCGGGAGACAACCGATCTTAGCCGCGAGCGACGGCCAACCGCGTGGCGATTATGGAGTAAGCCGAAGCATTGAAGGCCAGTCCAATGTGCGTGCCGGAAACTTCGAAGTCATTTTCCTCGGCACCCGTCATGCAGTACCGCCAGTCGGCGATTCCGTCGTTGCGGGTGTAGATCGCGGTCTGCACCACGGAACTTGACAGGTCGTGGCGCAACGAAGAAAGAAACTCACAGGTGCAGTGACCGGTATAGCAGGCGGGCAGCACTCCGGGACCGTGTTCTTCGAGAATGTGCTTGCGAACTGCTTCGGCGGCCTTCAAGACGGTCCGATGGACCACGGTGCCGCGGAAGGGCGAAGCTAGGCTGATTACGGAAGCAATGTCGTTCGGACGCTGGCCCGCGACCGCTCGGGCAATAATTCCGCCCAGGCTGTGGCCGATCAGATGGATCTTCCTTCCGGTGTCCCCGAGGGCTCTGTCGATGCTCTCGCTGAGGCGCTGCTGGATGAGCAGGTTGGGGCATTCGGCATTGAATCCGATGCCCGAAAAATAAGGCTGGTAACCGATCCGGCCCAGCCATGAATGAAGTTGCGAAAGGTAGGCGTCGGTGCCGAGAAAGCCCGGCACCAGTACCACGGCCGAGCCGTCACCGCGCGGAACCCCCAAGCCGTAATAAACAGGAGAAGAGTGCAGGAGAAGAAGGTCGGCAGCGAATAGCGCCTCCTTCCAGATGGTGATGTCTGCTTGTGCGATCTCCGGCTGGAATATGTCGGCGGGCGGTGGCGCCATAGACGAGTCCGTGCTCTCCTTGATCTCGCTGTCTGGAATTGTCTGCCTCAAAGGACCTGATCGGCGGCAGCTTCCGGGAAGTTAGTGTATTCAGAGATGCTCGGGGTTGCCAAGAAAGATTTTGTTTTCGAGCGCGGAAATCTCGAGATCGATAAAACCGCGAGATCCTGGGCACCGGTGTAGTTTGCTGTATTCAGAGATGCCATGGAATCTGAGTTTCGACACGAAACGGTCCGGTTTATCTTGGGTAGGCCGTGTATGAAACGTTCTGCGTCAGTTCTTCGTATACGGAGCAGGCCGAAAGGATAGCATCATGCGGAATCGACGGTTGCTATTGCTGGTATTGCTGGCGGTGTTGGCTTACTCCCTTACTACGAGCGGAAGAATCACGTCAGTGTTGGCTCGAAGTTGGTTGCTGGGAGGCCAGTCGGAAGAGGTTGACGGCATGTTCAGCGTCAAGATGACTCACATGTATATGACATCGCTCAGGCAGCCAAGTCCTGGAGATTTGCAGAGGGCCGACGCGATTGTGGCGGCCTCGAAAGCAGCGATGGCGCCTTACCAGGATTACCGCCGGGCCCTAGCCGACGGGTACAAGATCTTCCTGCCGAATATTCCGCAGCCCCAATATCACTTCACGAACTATGAGCATGGGCTCGAGGCGCGGCGGCATTTTGATCCGTTGAAGCCGACCTCGCTGCTGTACAAGAAGACGGCCGACGGTGGATACACGCTGGTGGGAGCCATGTACACCGATCGGGTGGATGCAAGTGAGGACGAGCTGAACGAACGCATTCCGCTCAGCGTGGCGCGCTGGCATCAGCACATCAACTTCTGCAAAGCTCCGATGGGAAAGAAGCTCGAGTATTTCGGAGCGCATGCCAAGTTCGGTCTGCTGGGTTCGATCACAACCAGGGAAGCTTGCGAGGCCGAAGGTGGAGAGTTTTATCCCCATGTACTCGGATGGATGGTGCACATCTACCCCTACGAAACAGACCCAGGCAAAATCTGGTCGGCGGAAGACGACGATCATGGGCACGACAACATGGATCACTCCGGTATGCTGGGGATGAAGATGAATTGAGCTCAATGATTCGGTTAGCTTGGGGTAATCCGGGTGCCCCAGGTCTCGCGATTTTCGCGACCTGGTGAGTGAATTCTATTCTGGCACCTGAACTCTGGGAACCTGAAAGGTAACGACCGAGTCCCGAAATGTCTGCATGAAGGACTCAATACCCCTCGGTTAGAAAATCCACGGATGTCTAGAGATTTCGACTTGAACAAGAAAAACCCAAGGTCTCGAACAACGCGAGGCCCAGGGTGCCCGAACTACTTCTGGGTAGAGTCTTGACGCGAGGAAAAGGACGTGCCGCCTTCAGACGGCACGTCCTCAGAGGTGTTCATCAACTCCAGGTTCGGAAGTTAACGCCACCTGACGCTTCGATTCACTTCAACTACGCATTCGCCGTTTCCATCTTGATCGGCCGACCGGCACGCCGCCCGCGCTTATGCGCCGTTGGCTTGGCTGTCCGCTTCGTCTCCGGACGATGCATTACCGTGTCGATCAGGGCCTTCTCCGCGGTGACGAAATTCTTCACGCCTTCCCGGGTCAAGTCTGGAATCGGGATGAATGGGAACGGCGCAATCATGTTCAAGGTCTTGCCGGCGGCGCGCATGCCCGCATTGGCCTGTTTGCCGGCGACGTCGATCAGCTTCTTCTGGGCGTCGATGAATGCGTCCGTCGCTTCTTTGGCCAGTTCGGTGAGTTCGGTCTGCTTCATCTTCCGGCCGGGCTCACGGGCGCTGGTGGCCTTCGAAGTCTGCTCGGCGACCACGTCCAGGAATCTCCGCTGTGCATGAACAAAGGTCTCCATGCCTTCGCGTGCCACTTCCACCAGGCCTTCCGGATCGAAGCCTTTTCCGGCTTTGACCGCGTTCAGCCAGGTGTTCGTCTGCTTGCTCGCCATCTTTAGGAATTCGTTCTGCATATCGATGAAGGTGTCGAAGCCGCGCTGTACCAGGTCGGTCATGGCGACGGCGGCGCTGTTGCCGGCCACACGCTCCTTCACGCCGGTGGTTACGATCTCGTGCTCACGCTGCGCCAGGCCGAGCAGTAGCTTCTGGCCTTCGATGAAATTGTTCATGACCTCACCGGCCAACTCGCTGGCGATCGCCGCCGGACAAAAGGCAGGATCGGCGAAGCGGCTGCGGATCATTTTCATGGCATTGGCATTCTGAGTCATCGCCAGGTCGACCAGGATTCGCTGGGTAGCAAAGAAATTCTCGACTCCCTGCTGCACCCACCCTGACAGCAGAGATACAAAGGACGAATCCCCGGTGTGGACTGTGGAGGACTCCGGCTTTCCATTTCTAGGCATGATAACCTCCAAAATTGCTGCACTGCAGCATCAGGTTTAGAGTAAGATTCTCAGCAGGACATGTCAAGGTGTTTAGGAGATAATTTTGCACTGCAACAGAGGCTGAAGCCATGGACCCGGATCGCGCCGTCATCAAGAAGTACGCAAATCGCAGACTCTACGACACTTCCAACAGTCGCTACATCAACCTGGAAGATATTGCGGCCTTGGTCCGAAACGGGAAAGACGTTCAGGTCGTGGATGCTGGCACGGGCGAAGACATTACGCGCGTCACGCTGACCCAAATCATCGTCGAAGATGCAAAGGACCAACCCTCCGGCCTGCCCTTGGAGCTCCTGCGCCAGCTCATCCAGGCATCGGACCGTGTTGGTCAGGAATTCATCATGTGGTATCTGAAGTCCGCGTTTGATGCGTATTCCAAGGTGCAGAGCTCGCTGCAGACGCGCTTGAGCGAGATGCAGTCGGCCGCACTGTCGCCGATTCAGATGGTGAAGAGCTTTCTGCAAACTCCCGCGTCGGAGAAGGGCGGGGAAAACAGCGAGGAGCTGCAAGAGCTCCGCCAACGACTTGCCGAGTTGGAAGCGCAGCAGAGATCCAATCCGCGCAAGCCGGCGATATCGAAGAAGAAAACGGCTGGCAAGAAACGCACCCGATAAACGCGGCCGCACGCTCGATCGCGATTGCTTGCCGGCCGTCAACCTGGAAACTTGACAGCGGCGTGTATGCTTGAGCCTTCCCGGTAAAAATAACGCCCCAGTTCAGAACGAGGATGTCCTTGAGAAATCTCACGCGGAGTTTTCTGTCTATTGTCATGTTCTTGTTGGGAACAGCGAGCTTTTGTCTGCATGCACAGGCCGCCACCAATAAACCGAACATCGTCTATATCGTTGCAGACGATCTTGGCTGGAAAGATGTGGGCTATCACGGTTCCGACATTCGCACGCCCAACCTCGACCAGTTGGCACAGGATGGTGCCCGTCTGGAACAGTTTTATGCTCAGCCGATGTGTACTCCGACACGGGCCGCGCTGATGACCGGCCGCTATCCATTCCGCTACGGCCTGCAGACGCTGGTGATTCCCTCCGGTCAGACCTACGGGCTTGCCACCGATGAATGGCTGCTGCCACAAGCGTTGAAAGAAGCCGGCTACGATACTGCCATCATCGGTAAGTGGCACCTGGGTCACGGTGATATGAAGTACTGGCCACGGCAGCGCGGGTTCGATTACCAGTACGGCCCGCTGATTGGCGAGCTTGACTACTTCACCCACGAGCAGCACGGGGTGATCGACTGGTATCGGGACAACCAGGTGGTGAAAGATCCCGGCTACACGACGACTCTGCTGGGCAATGATGCCGTCAAATATATCGACGACCACAACGCCTCGGTCCCGTTCTATCTGTATCTGACGTTTAACGCGCCGCACACGCCTTATCAGGCGCCGCAGGAGTATCTGGACCAGTACAAGAACATCGCCGATCCCAGCCGCCGCGCCTATGCCGCCAGTATCACGGCCATGGATGACCAGATTGGCCGCGTGGTGGAAGCGCTGAAGAAAAACGGCATGCGCGACGACACCATCATCGTCTTCCAGAGCGACAACGGAGGTACCACGAACGCCATGTTTGCCGGAGAAGGCGACATGAGCAAGGTCAAGCTGCCTTGCGACAACGGTCCCTATCGCGACGGCAAGGGTTCGCTGTATGAAGGCGGCACGCGCGTTCCGGCGTTCATCAACTGGCCCGGACACATCAAGCCCGGTACGGTGGTTGACGGAATGATGCACGTGGTCGATACCTATCCCACGCTCATCGGACTTGCGGGCGCATCGACGGCGAAGAGCAAGCCGCTCGACGGCATCGACATGTGGCCGGCGATCAGCCAGGGCAAACCATCGCCGCGCACCGAAGTGATCTATAACATCGAGCCGTTCCGCGCCGGAGTTCGCGAGGGTGACTGGAAGCTGATCTGGCGGACCCCGCTGCCGCAGGCGGTCGAGCTCTATAACATTGCGCAGGACCCGTCGGAGAAGAACAACGTAGCGGCACAAAATCCGGAAAAAGTTGCGGAGTTGCAGAAACGCGCCAATGAGCTGGCGAAGGTTCAGGTCAAGCCACTGCTGTTGCAGAACGAGTTCATCGAGTTCCGCAAACGGCTTGCGGTACCACCGGCTCTGCCCGGCGAGGAGTTCCAGCTCGACAACGAGTAAGCCGCACCCGTAGCTGCCGAAGATGGCTCTGCAAGCCGGACCAGTCTTAGCAGTGAGAGTGAATGGAGAGAATTCATGTGGTATTGACAAATATCTCTCCACAGTCCACGATTCGCGTGGGACTGAGTAGCTAACGGTGTGTAAGGCGGCGGGTCACCTCCGGTCCTGCTCGTCACAATTTGTTTTCGCTGGACCGTTTTGTAGCCGGGACAAACACTTTCTCGCACGGTCAGTTACAAGGGGAACGATGGAGAAAGTGCTCGGCTTAGCCATGACGGGCGGGGGAGCCCGTGGGGCCTACCAGGCTGGCGTCTTGAAACGGCTCGGGGAGATTCAGCGGGTCCAGGCGAATGGGAATCCCTTTCCTATTATCGGTGGCGCTTCCGCAGGGGCAGTGAATGGCTCGGCCCTGGCCATGGGCGCCGACGATTTCTCGCAAGTCACCGGCGTTCTTGCCAATCTGTGGGCGAACCTGAAACCTTCCGATGTCTTTCGTTGCGACCTGGTCTCGCAGGCCCACAACTCGCTGGTCTGGATCCTCGATCTCTCCTTCGGGGGCGCTCTCGGCGGCGGCAACGCGCGCTCGCTGCTGGACGCTACTCCGCTGCGCCATTTTCTGAAGAAGCACCTCGACTGCTCGCGTATCCAGGAAAACATCAAGCGCGGCCATCTTTACGCGCTTGCCATTTCGGCGACCAACTACAACTCGGGCAAGAGCTATCTGTTCATCCAGGGACAGAAGGGCCACCCCATGTGGAATCGCAGCCGCCGCGTGACCCTGGCGACCAAAATCACGATCGAACATATTTGCGCTTCCGCCGCGATTCCACTGGTCTTCCAGCCGGTGAAGCTCGAAACCGCGAAGGGCACAGCGTTCTTCGGCGACGGCTGCTTACGATTACAGCAGCCGCTGAGTCCAATCATTCGCCTGGGAGCCGAGAAAATCTTCGCCATCGGTGTGCGTTGCGAGAAGCGCGAGCACCAGGAAGAGACATCGGACCAGAAAGACCCATCGCTGGCACAAGTGATGGGAGTGCTCTTCAACGTCATGTTCCTCGATCATCTGGCTACCGATGTTGAACATCTCGAGCGCCTCAACCAGTTGATGCGCAGCGGCCACATCAAGCATAGCGGGTTGGAAGGCTGCGAGGAAATGCGTCCCTTGACTGTTCTGCAGGTCACTCCGTCGGCGGATTTGACCGAGATTGCAGCCCAGCATCAGAAGGACATGCCTTATCTGATTCAATATTTTGTGAATAGCCTGGGGCGCGATGCGGCCTCATGCTCAGACCTGATGAGCTACCTGCTGTTCACGCCGAAGTACACGCGCGATCTGATTCACTTGGGCTACAAGGATGCAGATGATCGCATCGACGAGATTGAGGACTATTTGTTCAGCAACGGTACGACCAGCAAAACCGGAAGTCCATCGCGGAATGGCAAGTCACGTGAACGGGAGATGGCTTCCCGGCAAAGCCCTGCTGCGCTTCGTTCATGACAACAGCGCGCTACCTTTCTGGACAATCCAACCCCTGCGGACGACGATTCGCTTAGGCATGGTGTTTCATGGTGCAGACCGCCAATGTTGTGACCTTGAAGCCAAAGACCCTGCAGGCCTTTGAGAACTACATCCGTGAGGCGGAAGAAGCGATGCAGCCGTCGCTGAGCGGACGTGGCGCGTTCCTGTGGTCGGACCTGAATTCCGGCCGCTCGCAACAAGTGAAACAGGGACAGATCGCGGCCCAGCTCTGGGCAGGCGACTGGCCGGTGAAGATTCCTAATGGACTGATCCACGACTGGGTGGGCGCCGTATTTATCGCAGGCGTGACAGTGAAAGAAGTGTTGGCCCTGGTGCAGAACTATGACAATCACAAAAATATCTACAAGCCCGAGGTGATGGCTTCGAAGCTGCTGACCCATGAAGGCAACGACTTCAAAATATTTCTTCGCCTGCTGAAGAAAAAGATCATCACCGTCGTGCTCGATACCGATCACGATGTACAGTACTCGTCCCTGGACGAGCAGCGCTGGTTCTGCCGCTCGTTTACGACGCGCATTGCTGAGGTTGAAGGCGCGCACACAACGAACGAGAAGGTGCTGCAGCCCGATACCGGCTATGGCTTTCTGTGGCGTCTGTATTCATATTGGAAATTCGACGAGAAGAACGGTGGCGTCACGGTGGAGTGCCGCGCGATCTCGCTAACGCGGGATATACCGACAGGCTTGGGTTGGATCATCGAGCCGATCGTGCGCAACCTGCCACAGGAATCGCTGATCCACACGCTGGACGCCACGCGCCGGGCGCTGGTGGGGATTAGCGGATAGTGTTGTCGTCTCACCAGCCCCGCTGCGTGCGGGACTCGCTGAAATCGGACAGGGCTGGCTGAAGCGTCTCTTTGTCTTGTGTCAGGGCACGGCTTCAGCCGTGCCGCAACAGCCCAGAATGATTTCGGCTTCACCCTCTGCTTGCTGTATGCAGGGACTAAAGCCGTGATTTCTCGACAGCTTCTCGCACTATTAAAGCGCGCTCTGAGACAAAACGGCTTACAACTGCCGGCAACCGTCTATGCTCCCGCCGCGAATGCCTTTTCTTCCAGGTTCACCGGCTCGGGCTGCACGGCCGCAACCGATGTGGCTGGTTTCGTTTCCGGCGCGGTCGGCTTAACCTTCAGGGTGGACGCTTTTCTCTCGCGCCTGGGCTTGGCCGGTATCGGAATCTTGCCGTTGGGCCGCACACGCTTTGTCGCGATGGCCACCGGAATCTTCGCGCTTGGACGGGTTCGTTTCGGCCGCTCCGTTACTCTCGCTTCCGCTTTCGTTTCCGCCTCGGTGAGCTTGCCCGTTTTGCACAGCTCGTCGAAGCTGACCTTCACGAACTTCTCCAGGTTCTCCGGATCGGGCACAGCGGCTACATCACAGGTAAATCCGAAATACGCGGTGCCGTTGTAGCTGAGGATGGCGCAGTTCACGCCCATCTCGCCGCCGATAGGAACATACGGATACCAGGACACCATCTTGTGGCCCAGCAGGTAGAGCGGCGCCTGCGGCCCGGGTACGTTGGTGCAGATGATGTTGGCCAAGCTGAGAGGCAACTGACTGGCGACCGGTCCGATCGCTGCCCAAATCGGGGTCGGAATGGTCGCGAACAGTCCGCCGGCAAAGCCAACGAACTCGGCCGCGCGCACTCGCTTCAGAAATTCCATACGTTCGCGCACGTAGCTGAAGAGTTTCTGCGGATCGCGAACGTCCAGCGGAAGCGTCACCGGCAGGAAATAAATCCGGTTGCCCAGTTCGCTGACGCTGTCGTCGCCACGGACGTTCACCGGAATCATGATCCGCACCGAGCGTCCTTTGACTTTGACGCCGCGTAATTCGGAATAACGCCGCAATGCTGCCGCCATCACCGTGAGAATGACGTCGTTCACGGTTCCACCGCGCTGCTGCCGCAGCGTCCGAATGTCGGTCATCGAGATTTCGGTCCAGCCAAACTTCTGCGGCCCGTGACAAACCACGTTGAAGGGAAGTCTCTCGGCCGGCGAGGCCAGCTCCGGGACAGCGTCCATCAGGTTGGTCAAGGGTTCGGCGGAGTTGGCAAACATCTGCTGCGCGATGGACATGGCTTCGCCGTGCAGACTGAGTGCGCCCTTCACCATCGAAGAGTAGGACTTGACCAGGTGGTCGAGAAACTGGGCGCCCGCATCGCGAATCGGAGGGGCGACGATCGACTCCGGTTTTCTGCGGGGCACTGGGGCTGGAACCGGGCTCAGGTCCATGAGCACATTGAAGATTCCCACGCCGGCGATTCCATCCGCCATGCAGTGGTGAATGCGGGCGATCATGGCGCTGCGATTGTCTTGCAGGCCTCGTACAATGGTCAGGTCCCACAGCGGCTTGCTGCGGTCCAGATGCGTGCTGATGATCTTCGAAGTCAGCGCCTTCAGGTCGCTCTCGGTTCCCCGGCGCAGCGTCACTTGGCGAATGTGATCGCGAATATCGAACTTGGGAGCAAACTCCCACGTGGGCAGTCCAATGTTGAATGGCGGAAACACCACGTGCTGCCGGTAGCGCGGAATCAGCGGCAGCTTCGATTCAACCAGCTCGCGAACCTTCTGCGCGGTAATGGCGCCTTCAAATACGCTGACCGATGCGATGCTGAGCGGCTGACCGGGACGCTCGATGTAGAGGAACAATGCATCTCCCCAGGAGAATGAGTTACTGAGTTGAGAATCCGCCATGACGATCTCCCTGTTGCAGCACCGGAACGGAGCGTGAAGTCGAATGCGTCTCATGATGGCGCGTTCGTGACCGCCTGCGCAGTGACGAGCGACCATTTTGGGAGTGATTCCTGTTTCGGGAAGCAGGGTGAACTTCGTCGCTCTGTCCTCGTCTGCCTGCGGGTTTTGTGAGAACGTGGAAGCAACGAGCCGTGTCAAGGAAAAGTCATGGGGGAGAACAGTCGCCAGTACGATTTCGATTACATCGTCGTGGGCTCAGGCTTTGGCGGCAGCGTTAGCGCACTGCGCTTGAGCGAGAAAGGCTACCGTGTCGCAGTCATGGAGATGGGACGCCGTTGGACGCCTGACAATCTGCCCAAGACGAGCTGGTCGCTGAATCGCTGGTTTTGGCGGCCGAGCCTTGCGCTGCGCGGTTTCTTCAGCATGCGCTACTTCCGGCATGTCACCATCCTGCACGGCTGCGCGGTTGGCGGCGGATCCATTACCTACGCGTGTACCATGCTGCGCCCGCCGGACAAAGTGTGGGACTCCGGATCGTGGAAGGGTTTGGCCGACTGGAAGCACGAGATGCCGCAGCACTATAACACGGCGTCGCGCATGTTGGGCGTCGCGGAGAACCGCATTCTGGGGCCGGCCGACAAGCTGTTGCAACGTGTCTCCAATGATCTCGGCATTGGCAATACTTTTTATCGCACCAGCGTGGCGATTCTTCAGTCGCCGGAAGGAATGCCCGCCGGGACGACAATTCCTGATCCATACTTCGGAGGCGCAGGCCCTGAGCGCACTACCTGCAAAGGTTGCGGCGGTTGCATGATGGGCTGCCGCCACGGCGCCAAGAACACCCTGGATCTCAACTATCTTTTTCTTGCTGAGAAGCTCGGAGCGAAGATTTTCGCCGAGACGCGGGTTGTTGATGTCCGTCCGCTCGATGGCGTCGCCGACGGCAGCAGTGGCTACGAAGTTCACACTGTGAATTCGCTTGCCCGATTCAAGCGTGATCCTCGAAGCTTTACCTGCCGAGGGGTGGTGTTCTCGGCATCGTCACTCGGAACGATGGAACTGCTGTTCAGCCTGAAGGACAAGGGCTCGCTGCCCGCGATCAGCAACCAGCTCGGCCGCTACGTGCGTACCAACTCCGAATCGCTCATCGGCGTGCGCGTGCCCCGTTCGCCGGATGATCTGTCGAAGGGCGTTGCGATCGGCTCCGGCGTGTATATCGACGAACACACGCACATCGAGGCCGTGCGCTATCCCGACAAGTCCGACACCATGGGCATGCTGGCGACCATCCTCACCGGCGGCCGTCCGGGACCAAGTCGTGTGGGACTTTGGCTGAAGAACCTTGTGGTCTCGCTGGCGAAGCACCCTTTCCGTACGGTGCGCATTCTGCAGCCGCTGAAGTGGGCGCGCGAGTCGGTGATCCTGCTCTGCATGCAGGCGCTGGACGGCCACATCGACATGAAGTGGGAGCGGCATGTTTATTGGCCGTTTCGCAAATTTCTGGTGAGCCGAGGGCAGCGGGTGCCGACCTTTATTCCTGCGGCCAATGAATTTGCGCAGAAGTTTGCCAGCGTGGCAGGTGGTAGCGCGATGAGCATGTTGCCGGAGATTCTGTTCGACGTCCCCGGCACCGCGCACTGTTTGGGTGGCTGTGTGATTGCAGCCACACCCGATCAGGGAGTGATCGACTTTCGCAACCGCCTCTTCGGTTATACGAATATGTATGTGTGCGACGGTTCGGTCGTGGCCGCCAATCTCGGCGTCAATCCCAGTCTCACGATCACCGCGCTCGCCGAACGCGCTATGAGCTACATCCCGCACGAGAGCGAAGCGAAGTGGGACGATGCGGCAGAGCGAGTTTTATTGCCCGTCAGCGCCATCACCCATTGAAGGTGTCATCCCGAGCGAAGCAGAGGGACCGCTATTCCCGTGAGGAGTAAGGGTCCTTCGACTCTGCGTCCGCCCGCCCCGCAAAAGCGCGGCTCGGAAAAAGTAGGCAGACGCTGCGCTCAGGATGACACCCAAGATTGATCGGGATGACGGCGGACGCGCCGGCGTATTACCCTTCCAAGCACAATTGGAGGGGTGATGAACAAGTCCTACGACGCCATCATTATCGGCACCGGGCAGGCCGGCCCGTTTCTCGCTATCAGAATGGCGAAGGCCGGGCACAAAGTCGCCATCATCGAGCGGGGTTTGTTCGGCGGCACCTGCGTTAACACCGGCTGCATTCCGACCAAGACTCTGGTCGCGAGCGCGCGTACCGCCTACGTCGCGCGGCGGGCGGCGGAGTTCGGCGTCAACACCGGCGCGGTTTCCGTCGACATGAAGAAGGTGAAGGCGCGCAAGGACGAGATCCAGCGGCCATCGAAGGAAGGGGCGGAGAGCCGTCTGCGCGCAGAGCCGAACATCGACGTGTACAAAGGACAGGCGCGCTTCGAATCGTCGCATGTGGTCGCTGTCGGCGACGATCGCCTCAGCTCCGACCAGATCTTCATCAATGTTGGCGGCCGCGCTATCGTGCCGTCGATGCCCGGTCTCGATCAGATCGCCTATTTCACCAACTCCTCAATGATGGGCGTCGACTTTCTGCCCGAACATTTGATCGTCGTCGGCGGCAGTTACATCGGACTGGAGTTTGGGCAGATGTATCGCCGCTTCGGGAGCAAGGTCACCATTCTGCAGAGGGCTCCGCGTCTGGTGCCGCGCGAAGACGAAGATGTTTCCGACGCGATCCGCGGCATCATCGAAAAAGAGGGAATTACGGTTCGCACCAATGCGACCTGCATCAGCTTCGAGAAGCGTGGCGACAAAATTCTTGCCGGCGTCGACTGCACCGAAGACCCGAAACCAACGGAGGGGACGCATGTGTTGCTGGCTGTGGGCCGCCGTCCGAACACGGATGATCTTGGACTGGAGAAAGCGGGAATCGCGCACGACGAGAGGGGCTACATCACGGTCGATGACGAATTGAGAACCAACGTGCCGGGAGTGTGGGCGCTGGGCGACTGCAACGGCCGCGGCGGTTTCACCCACACTTCCTACAACGACTTCGAAATCGTCGGAGCGAACCTGTTCGAAAACGATCCGCGGCGCCTGAGCGATCGTATACCTGCCTACAATTTGTACATCGACCCGCCGCTGGGTCACGTGGGCATGTCGGAGAATGAAGTGCGCAAGTCCGGTCGTAAGGCGCTGATCGGGAAATATCCCATGGCGAGTGTTGGCCGAGCCAAGGAGAAGAGCGAGACCGATGGCTTCATGAAGGTGCTGGTCGATGCCGGGACAAAGCAAATCCTGGGCGCGACGATTCTCGGTATTGGTGGCGACGAGGTCATCCATTCGATTCTTGACGTGATGTATGCAAAGGCGCCCTACACCGTGATCTCGCGCGCCATGCACATTCATCCCACGGTTTCCGAGCTGATCCCAACCATGCTGCAGGATTTGAAACCGCTGGCATGATACGTGGGATGAGCGGTAAGCGCGTTCACGCCGTCCGATTTATCATCTTCAAATGTCGACTGCGATTCAGTGCCGTGGCCTGCGAAAGACCTACGACGGCAAAGTCGAAGCCGTGCGCGGTCTGGACCTGACCATCGAGACCGGAGAATGCTTTGGCCTGCTCGGTCCGAACGGCGCCGGTAAAACCACGACCATCGAGATCCTCGAAGGACTGCTTGAGCCCACGTCGGGCGAGGTGGAGATTCTCGGCCGCTCCTGGCAGGTGAACCAGCGGGAGTTGCGGGAAGACATCGGCATCTCGCTGCAGGAGACACGGCTGTCGGAGAAGCTGACGGTACGCGAGACGCTGCAGCTCTTTGGCAGCTTCTACAAGCACCCGGTGCCCGTTGAGGGTGTGCTTGACGAGCTGTCGCTGCAGGAGAAAGCTGACACCTGGGTGGGTAAACTCTCGGGAGGGCAGAAGCAGCGGCTGGCGGTGGCGACTGCGCTGGTCGCCAATCCTAAAGTTCTGTTTCTCGACGAACCTACTACGGGCCTCGATCCGCAGAGCCGGCGTCAGCTCTGGGACATCGTCCGCCAATTCCAGCAGCGCGATGGCACCGTGCTGCTGACTACTCACTACATGGACGAGGCTGAGCGGCTCTGCGATCGGCTGGCAATCATCGATCACGGCCAGATCATCGCGGCAGGCACTCCGGCGGAGTTGATTGAGCGGCTCACGGGACATCACGTGGTGGAGTTCGCAATCTCCGGAGGAGCTGCGGACAACGGCCAAGTGTGGAACGCGCTGCCGGGGGTGCAGTCGGTTCGCACCGAAGACGGCTTGTTCTCCCTACAGGTGAATGAACCGCATGAAACCATTCCGGCGCTGCTGGCGGAAGTGCAGAGGCAGCGCGCGAAGCTCGTCCATCTCACCACACGGCAGGCAAGTCTGGAGGATGTCTTCGTGCAACTCACGGGCCGGCATCTGCGGGAGGATTGATGGCGACAGTTGAACAGCCACCAGTGAAGTCGGGTCCAGAGCAGACCAGCATCACCAATGGCCGCTGGACGGGCTACCGGCGGCTGCTGCAGATGCGCATGCTCGAATTGTGGCGTGAGCCGGAAGTGGTCTTCTGGGTGTTCGTCTTTCCACTGCTGCTGGCACTGGGGTTGGGCATCGCGTTCCGCGATAAGCCGGCCGAGGTAACGCCGGTAGCTGTAGTCGAGGGACCGAAGGCGCAGGAGGTGATGGATCTGATCCAGCACTCGCCCGAGCGCAACGTTATTCATGCTGACGTAGTCAGCGGAGCCGCGGCGTATGACGGATTTCGCTTTGGCAAGTATTCACTGGTGGTGAGCATGGACGATTCCGGCGTCCACTACCGTTATGATCCGGCGCGTCCGGAGAGCGTCCTGGCGCGTGCGCAGGTGGACGACGCCATCGAGACCGCCGCCGGCCGCAAGAATCCGATCGAGACCTCGGCGGCCACATCCAGTGAGCCCGGAGCGCGCTACATCGACTTTCTCATCCCCGGTCTGCTGGGCATGAACCTCATGAACTCCGGGATGTGGGGCATCGGATTTGCGCTGGTTGACATGCGGCAGCGCAAGCTGCTGAAACGCTTTATCGCCACGCCCATGCGGCGGACGGATTTCCTGATGGCGCTGGCCAGCAGCCGCCTGGTGCTGATGCTGATCGAAGTGGGATTGCTGTTGGCGTTTGGAGCGCTGTTCTTTCACGTTCGCGTGGAAGGATCGTTGCTGGCAATTTTGCTTCTGGGCGCATTGGGGGCGATTTCATTTGGTGGCATCGGACTGTTGACCGCCAGCCGCGCGCAAAAGATCGAGAGCGTCAGCGGGCTGATCAACCTGGTGATGATGCCCATGTGGATCTTGTCGGGTGTGTTCTTTTCGTACGAACGCTTCCCGAAGATCTTTTTGCCGGCGATTCGAGCGTTGCCTCTGACGGCGCTGAACGATGCGTTGCGAGCAATTATTCTGCAGGGGGCACCGCTGAGCTCTCAGCTCAGCCGGATTGTGGTGCTGGTGTTATGGGGAGGAATTTCGTTTGCGCTGGCGCTGCGATGGTTCCGCTGGAGCTAACCTCTCGGCTCTTCATTGAGCATCATCTTGAGCGGAGCGCCCGCGGCATTTTTCCGCCGCGTTGATGCGGCGGGCGGGCGCGGAGTCGGAAGGACCCCTTCGACGCTAGCATGTGGATAGCTGCTCTTCTCGACTGCGCATCAAACGCACACTGCTGTTTTGCCGGGTATAGCGGTCCTTCGACTCCGGCGCGGAAAGGCGTCGCGCCTGCGCTCAGGATGACACCAGTGGCTAAGAAAGGTTTCAGGTTCGGTGTGACCTTGCTCACCAGTTAAGACGCGACACCTTGCTACAATCCCCGCATGACCTCCGGCCTTGAGCGCGTGCGACAGCATCTCCGGCTTTACGAGCATCCGTTGGTGGAGTTCAGCGCGCGCGAGAAGGGCGAACAGATCGAAGTAGCGATCGGACCACGGTTTGCAGAACCGCAGGTGCACACTTATTTCTTCGAGGTGCACCCGCGTGATTTGGACGACCCCCAATTCGCATGGATGCTGCAGCGCCACATCTTCGACGGCCTGCAGGATTACATGATCGAAATGTTCGTCCGGACGCCGCAACACTTCAAGCAAAATCAGCAGAGGGAGCGCGAGGGCAAACTGTGATCCTCAACGCAAACGATGCTCCCTCTACGCTGCGCCAGCGTATTGCGGAAGAGATCCGACAAATCGGGCCGCTGCCGTTTTCGCGCTATATGCAGCTTTGTCTCTACGAGCCGGAGCTCGGATACTACTCGCGCGAGCGAGAGAAGTTCGGTAAGGCGGGCGACTTCTACACTTCAAGCGATGTTCATGCCGTGTTTGGGAGACTTTTGGCGCGACAGTTTGAAGAGATGTGGCGTGTGCTGGACTCGCCTGCGCGCATTGATCTGATCGAACTGGGCCCGGGACGCGGGTTGTTTGCGCGCGATGTGCTGGATTGGTCGGCGAAACAATTTCCTGAGTTCTCACGTGCGTTGCGTTATTCGCTGGTTGAGCAATCAGCTCGCCTGCGGGAAGGATTACAGGAGCGTCTCGCGGGGCAAGTAGCCACGGGACAGTGCGCCGTCGTCGACTCTCTGGAGGACGCTGCGAGCCATGCCGGCGGGAACATCATCATTTTCGGCAATGAGTTTTTCGACGCGCTCCCGGTGGAAGTGGTCGATCATCGTGGCGCGGTGCGGGTTAGCGTTGAAGAAGAGCGTTTCGTAGAGATGTTCGTCCCGCCGTCAGCCGCAGAAGAAGAGTTTCTCGACCGTTATAGCGTTCATCCCGAGGAGGGCGAACGTATCGAAGCGCCACTGCTTTCATTGATGTGGATGGATCGCATTGCCGAAGCCTTTTGCGGACGTCGCGGGTTTGCGATCTTCATCGACTACGGCTACACCCGCGAGGAGCAGCTAGCCGGTCGGCATCGTGACACCATCATGACCTACCGCCAGCATGTGGCGACGCCGTCTCCATATGAAGCTCCCGGAGAGCAGGACATCACAGCGCATGTGAATTTCACAGCATTACGGGCGCGAGGAATGGAGCGTGGTCTCGGCAACGTTGGATTGCTCACCCAATCGCAATTCTTGATCGGGGTTGGTGAAGAGACTGAGTTCAGCGACGCGTTTCAGGATTGCCACCTGCCGCAGGAGCGGGCGAAAGTCGCGTTGCAGTTGAAGCACCTGATCTCCCCTGGCGGAATGGGGGAGACATTTCAGGTTTTGCTGATGTCCCACAATGTGGCGAAAGGAAAAGCCGCCTCGCTGAGCGGCCTGAAATTGGCTCGTTGAACCGTGTTGCCGCCGACTCGGTTCAACGGTTTGGCGTTTGTACCGCCGGGGTCCACGCCCGGGAAACCCCCATCCCGCTGCCGCGCGGCTAGGTTGATGAACCGGTTGAACTTCTCGCGGGAGCCATAAATCTTGCAGCGCCAGGGCAGATTCTTGAAAAAGGGCATGCGACCGAGCAGCGTCAATTCGAGCTTGCCCTACAATCCCGGCTTATCTCCGCTGTCTTGCGGCTGGTACGGCTTCTGCAGGTACTGGCGCGCGATATCGAGCGCGTTCTGTGTATTGTCGTTGGTTTGGAGTGCCTGTCGGTATTCATTGGTCGCGCGCTCACGCTGACCCGTCAGGTCAAAGATCATTCCTAACTGGATATGGCTCCAGACTTCGGTCCAGCGAGGCTCGCCGTCGCCGTTGAGTGCCTCGCGGTAGGCATTCGCGGCCGACTGATAGTTGTGCTGGAGGAAGAAGACCTCGGCAATGCGGTAGTGTGCCAGCGAGCTGTTGCGATTGATGTCCAGCGCCTTCTGATATTCCTTCAGCGCCTCGGTCAAGTCGCCCTGTTCTACATCCTGCTGGCCGCGCATAATCGACGTCCGCACCTGCAGGTCCTGCGAGTTCTGCAGCACCTGACTGTTCGGATCGATGGTGATGCGGCGTGGCTTGCCAAACGTCTCGACCGCGTAGGCGGAGTTGGTGCCTTCGACTTCAATACGCTTGGTCTCGGTTTTACCGTCGGTATCGATGCGCAGCTCAACCGGCATGCGGAAGAGGTCCATGTCCTGGGAGATTTCGCCGACTACGCGGAAGCCCTTCTGCGTGCGGTAGACGGTGTACTTGTTTTTGAACTCCGGCGCCCCGGTAGAGTCGAGCCACTGGGTGAAGAACCAGGTCAACTGCTGGCCGGAGACCTGCTCAGCGACCTTACGAAAATCGTTGATGGTGACGGGCTTTCCGGAGTACTGCGAGACGAAGGTCCGCATGGTTTTGTCGAAGGCTTCGTCGCCGATGACCCAATGCAGCATCTCCAGGATCATGCCGCCCTTGTCGGTGACCAGCGACTGGAACTCGGGCGAGAAGGCGTCCAGCCTGGTGATATCGGCGAGCGGCACGGAAACGTAAGCCAGCGCGCCAACTGACATGTCCTTCGTCACTTCTTCGAAGCCGGCTTCACCGGCGACGTGCTGAACGTACAGCGCCTCGGAGTAGCGGGCGGCGCCATCATTGAGCCACCAGTCGTTCTTCGTCGCCGGACTTACCATCGTTCCGAACCACTGATGCCCGATGGTGTTGGCGAGGAGGCGGTAATTTCCCTTCTGATTGAAGTTGTGACCGGCGAGGGCGGCGATCTCGGGCGCCCACGCGGAAGGCAATGTGTCGTTCGGCAGTTCCACCACGCTCAGATTCTGATTGAAGGGCGGCCCGTACAGAGTGGTGAAGAAGAAGAATTCCTTCGTCGCCGTGTCGGCATACTGTGCCGCGAATTGTTTATGCTCAGGCGTGGTATAGACGTTGATGTTCAAACCGCCTTCACTGCTCTTGGTCTGAACGAACTTCCCTATGATGATGGTGCCCGGGAAGCTTGAGTGCTCGGTATAAGTGAAGGTCGTTGTCTGCCCACCGGAAGGAGTCGCCAGGCGAGTCAGTCCACCCTGCGAGCCTTTACGCGCCGCTGCTCCCTCTGACACTTCGCCTTCAACTCCCATGCCTTGCTTGCCGCTGCCGATGACGGTATAGCCCGAAGGCACGCTCACGCTGATCGTCGAGGTGAAACGATCAATACCGTAGCTGACCATAGGGAACCAGCGTCCGGCATAGAGAAGATAAGTGATGGGATCGCCGATGTAGGCTACTTTCAACCCCTGTACCGGACTGTCGTCGGCGGACTGGATTGCACCTTCATATTCGAAGATCAACGTGTCGGAGCTGCCCTTGCTCAGGGTGCTCGGCAACGAGACCCGTATGGTCGAATCCTGGCTGACGCGCTCCACCGATAGTGACTGGCCGTTGGCATCGACTACCCGCGTGGGACGTAGTGCGTTGTGTAGCTCGAAGATTGCAATGTTGATGTCGTCCAGCGCGGTGAACTTGACGCGAGCTTGGGCTTTCAGCTCGTGGGTCTGCGGCGTAACGGCCACGTGGATGATGTAGTCATCGACCTGGAGGCGCGGCTTCTCCGCCGCGAAACAGACGGAGGCCAGGGCGACGACGAGTGCCCAGGCTGCAACCCGTCCGAGGGAACGTGCCGTTCTCTGCATTAGGAAAGAGCTCCTGCTCTGCTGCTCACTATAAATGATGGAAAATCCAAGTGGAAAGATGCGTTAGGTGCGCGACTAAGGCTCACCTTCACTGGCACTTTCCCACTATGGAAAGTACGGCATGAGCAGCGCGATCGGATGCGCTGCCGCCAGAATCATTGGCAGCAAGTCGCTGCCGCACTTCCTGGAAATCGTGGATCATGGTTCTGCGTGCCTCGCCGTCGGGAATCAGGCGGCGCAATTCGGTCGAGACCCGCTGGGGCGTGAAGTCTGCTTGCACGAGCTCGGGGACCACATCCCGCTCGGCGATGAGATTGACCATCGCGAAACGATCCACCTTTACTAGACGGCGGCCCAGGCTCCAGGTGAGCGGCGCAACCTGGTAAACCATGGCAAAAGGTGTGCCGATCAGCGAAGCCTCCAGCGTGGAGGTACCGCTGGCTACGGCTGCAACCCGAGCATGCAGCAGGGTGGCGCGCGCATCGCGCGTCAGGATGATTGGCGGTCCTGAATAATCGGCCATGAGAGACGCGACCCACGCGGGGTCGAGCGTCGAAGCGACCGGCAATGTGTAAACGTAATCTGGACCCAGAAGTTGCGCCGCTTCCAGCAGGACCGGCAGGATGCGCGAAACCTCTCCGCGGCGGCTGCCGGGAAGCAATGCGATCCATTGACGATGGGATTCAATGTCGTATTCGCCGGCGAACTCGGGCCGCGTAACACTCGGCGCTGGCAGGTCAGCCAGTGGATGTCCGACGAACTTAACATTAACACCGCGGTCGCGATAGAACTTCTCTTCGAATGGGAAGATCACCAGCATCTCGTGTACATATTTGCGAACCCGGTCGATGCGGCGCTGCTTCCACGCCCACAGTTGCGGGCTGACGTAGTAAATCACCGGCACCTTGAGGCGGTGCAGCTCGCGCGCCAGCCGCAGGTTGAAGTCGGGGAAGTCGATAAGGACTGCGGCGTCGGGACGGCGATCACGAGCCTCGCTCACGACTTCGCGAAAGCGGCGATAGATGCGGGGAATGTGCTTGACCACCTCGACTATGCCAACTTCGGCGATCTCGCGAGCGTCGGCCAGGAGCTCACATCCGGCTTCGCGCATGCGGTCGCCGCCCACGCCGAAGAACTCTACGTCCGTCTGTTCCGGGCATTGGGAGAGTTGCCGGCGTAGCGACTGCATGAGTTCTGCGCCATAGAATTCGCCTGAGGCCTCTCCTGCCGAGATGAGGATTCGCACCTTGGAATTATGACAGGTTGGGTGCAGACCTCAGAAACCGCACCTAAAGCCGTTCAGAGTACGTCCGGATTTCGCCGGGCTAAAGCCCTGCGCCTCCGCCATCAGCACAACGGGCTCTACTGCAGCTCCGCGGTGCCCAGCGAGATCTTCCCCGACGATGGCTCTTGCAGCAGGACGCTCAAGGTTTGGCCGTCCTGAAAACATGCTACGGTGCCGGAAAACTCCGGGCGGTAGACTCGTATCACCTCTCCGCTCTGGGCGTCATAGAGGACGTAGACATAAGCGTCCTTCGGATTGTCGGCCTCGCCTTCGTACACAACCAGAATGCGGTTGCCGGAGATCCACATGTCGTGTGCAACATCGGTCTCGAAAGGCTCCTGCAGCTTGATCTCGCGAACGATGCGTCCGCTCTGATTGACTACGGCGATCCTGGCCCGTTCCCCGAGCAGAAGAACGTAAACATTTCTGTCGTTACCCAACTTGGCGATCCCGCCATCGAATGCGGTCGCAGTCTCCTGACTGACGTCGGCATCCGAAGGTTTGCCCGCAGACTTCCCAGAATCCTTCTGCAGATGTCGCACCAGCTTGGCGTCGGAATTGAAAATTCCGGCCAGGGCAGATTCGCTCACGCCGTCCTGCGCGTCCTTCAACATCACCCCTGAGGCGAAGAAATCTCCATTGGGAAACGGAACCAGCAGCGATGGAATGAACTCCTGATCGAAGGCGGTCTCGGAACGCAGAGAACCGTCGGAATCGTAGATCGCATACTTGACGTCAGTGACCGATTGATTTTGATCGGTGGGGCTAGCTACGCGAGCAATCTCGTGCAAAGAACCATCGGTGGCGGCGGAGAACAAGAACAGATGCTTATCACGTTGCGCCTGGCTCTGCGCTTGTAGATCCACCGTTCGAGTGCTGCCATCCGAGTCGATGGAGACCAGCATCGGGTTCGCAGAACTGCCAGCCTGGGAGGAATAACTCAGATACACCTCCCCCGAGCCGTCGCACTGCGGCATAGCCAGCGTCGAAAAGGGCGGGATTTGCGTCGCTCGCGGTTGCCCCTGCAATTGCAAGGGGACGTACGCTTGCGAGATTTGAGCGTTGAGAACGGGACCGAGACAAAGGGTTGCCAACCCAACAACCAGGAAACCAAGAACTGTGCGCATGCTTCACTCCGTACCGAGCACACGCAGAGGGGGACTCATTTAAGCTCGTCGCGAACCTTGTGCAGGTGGCGCGCCAGCGGGCAAGCTCCTCGGCGAATTGCGAACGGCGTTATGTCAACAGAGGCGGGTTCGATGAAGCGGGTTGTAAGAAGACGAGAGCAGAAGGTGCGGCACAATGAGAGAGTTGCTGGAAACGATGGGTGCTGCAGCGATCCGGCCAGAAAGGCTCTACCGCGAACGATGTCTTCGGGTATGTGCGAAAGTGGCGCGGAAAATTACGGATGCAGAGATCGCATGCGGAATGGAATCTGGACCACGGCTTCTACAGCGACAGGCTGCCCGTTCTTGCTGCCCGGCCTGAAGTGCCAGTGCGAGAGCGCCCGGATGGCATTTTGATCCAGGCGTTCATCAAGGCTGTTGAGGACGCGAATGCCGTCCACTGACCCGTCGGTGCGAATGATGGCGTAGAGCGTTACGGTGCCCTCGACGTGATCTCGGAGCACATCCGCTGGATAAGCAGGATCCATCTTCGATAGTGCTACCGGCGCTGTCAGAGGAACTTTGTCGTCGCTCTGCTTTAATTCCGCGAAGCGGATGATCCAGCTTCCTGTAGCCGAGGTCAGGTTCGGCATGTTCATGATTAGTGAGTAATAACGTTTGCTGCCGAACACGCGTTGTTCGATGGTCCTGTCGAGGTCGTCGGGATCGCTGGTTGAGGCCGGTGCCGGCGCGACCGAAGGCTGATGGTAGGTGGGCAGCGACGGCTTCATCGCCTCAGCGAAGATTCTTCTTTGCGCATCGGAATTGGTGTTGCTGCCCGACCCTTTGCCGACATTGCCGTTCGGCGTGCCGCCAACAGCCGATGTAGTTGCTCCCGGCGGAGGAGCCCCCACTACGATTCCCGCAGGCGCGCCAGCCCCGGCGCCGTGGCCTCCCCCTTGATCGGCAGTGCCCGTGCCTGTCACGTTGGGAGTGCCCGGCGCGTCGGCTTTCCCGCTGGGCGATGCGTGGAACTCGCCACTCCGATTTCCGGCCGGCGGAGTGACCGGCCCGCGAACGTCAGGATTCAGACTCAGCGCGATGATCTGCCCCTGCCCCTGCGATGTGCCGAGGCCCTGCGTACTGGGCGAAGGAGGAATGTTGCTCGCAGCGCTAGCTCCTGCTTTGGCGGGAGCGCCGCCACTTTCGGCGGCTCCGCTTGAACGCTGCGGTGGCACCGGAAGCTTGGGAGCGACCACTTGCGGCTGCAAGTCTGCCACGTTCAGCTGGCCGGGTTTCAGCCGCAACTGATCGGGCGATACCGTCGGCTCAACCACGGCCGCTTGCGGCAGAGGCTCCAGCTTGAGATTGTCCTTCACATGGGAGATGTCCGCCGTCGGCGCTACCACGGTGGGATCCGAAAGCGAGGGTACTTTCAGATTGTTTTTCAGATGGGAAACGTCTGGGCTGGGCGCTACGACCTCTGGCGTGAACTGCGGGACTGTCAACTGCGACACCGATCGTGCCGAAGCAGCGATCGGCTGCGCGGCGGGAACGGGAGTCCAAGCCACGATGTTCGGCATGGGAACGTCATGGCCAAGCTTAACCTTCGGCGGCGTGACGATCGTCTGGTGTGTGTTGTCGGGGTTTGCCGGAACCGAAAGGATCTCCTGCTTGGCCAGCTTCGGAGCGCCTTTCCGCGGCTTCATCTGCTGCTTCTCCGCCGTGTTCATTGGCGGCAGATAGTCGCTCAGTGGGACGTACTCGATGTGAGCGTTTTCGATGGGCCGCACTTGTGGGGCACGATTGAACAACGGGAGCGTGCAGATCAGGTATACGGCGATAACGAAGGCAATGTGTCCGCCATAAGACTCGAGGAAGCGAACAGGAGCAATGCCGGTCTTGATGAAGTAATCGGGCCGCAGTTCCGCGGGCTGTGCAGTCGTTGCGACTGGAGGTGGCTCGCGGCGAAAGAGGACATCGCCAAGATTGCGAAAAAAGACGCGACGCCAAGGCTCAAGCTCACGGAGCAGTACCGGAGAATCAGCTATCGCAGCTACTTGCTGGGTCCTGGCTGCCGTTACTTCCGACATCATCCTCTCGATGGGGCGCGTGTACCCGGATTATAGCGGAAAACAGTGGCTCAGAGCGGGTAGAACACGGCTGACCAGATACTTCTTCTTAATTCGAGGCAGCCGTGCCATGATGCTGAATAACAGAATCGTAGGGGTAATATGCGGAAACAGATCCTTGCCATTCTTGGGTTATATGTCTGCCTGGCGGTCTACGTGGTTGGGAGCCCGCTCGTCGTCGCGGCGCAGGAAACTGCCGAACCTGCTGGCGCAGCCTACGACGTTTCCGGCACCTACACATTCCTGCGCGAAGGCGAATTTGTTCAACTCACTGTAGACGACGGCAAGCTCTCCGGCTACATCTCGCGATTTGGTGACACCGAAAGTGACAAAGGGCAATTCATCGATCAGTTCTTCGATAAGACGTCATTGGTGGGAGACCGTCTGACCTTCAACACTAAGGTCGTGCACGGAGTCTGGTATGCCTTCAACGGCAGAGTAACGACAACCCCGGGCAAGCAACCTGACAGCGAAGGTTACAGGGTTATGAAGGGCACACTAGTGCAGCACAAAGCGGATGAAAAGGGCTCCGAAAAAGGCACGCAGCGGCAGGTGGAGTTCAAGTCATTCCCATCCGACATGGGGAAAAGGTAAACAGGGTTAGAGGTCAGGCATCGGATTGGGAACCCGAGGCCCGTAGCACCAGTCGCTATGGTGCGTCATCCCTTGGGTCCACAATCAGTACGAGTAGATGGGTTTCTCGATCCTTGCACTTTCATCAACTACAGTCGCTTACAGTCGCTACCCCCGTACCCTGTCCTGTACCTTCGACCCTGCTTTTCACCTTTCGCTTCTATTGGACGTGTACCCTCCAGCGCAGTCGATCGCGCGCCGAAGCGGCTGTTCTGCTTCTCGGTTAGCAACTCTGGGCCGCGGCCGTAGGTACCGGTTGTGCGTGTAACATCCTGTTGCAAGCCTCGGACCAGAGGCGACGGATTTTCCATCGCAGCTTTAATTTCACGCAACGCCCGCTCAATGTGGGCTTCCAGGTCGCCGCTGAAGGGTGACAATAGCGGCCGCAACAATCGCACCGGCGGTGCGTAGTTCATCTGAATATGGATCAAGGTATCTTCGCCTACCTGGCTGAAGGTTATGCGTCCTGTGTGTTTAGGCCCGGTCAGGGATTTCCAGCCGATCGCCTGGTAAGGGATGAACTGCGTCGTTTCTGCCTCCCACTCCACGGGCACGCCGCTGATATCCAGCGTCCAGCGAGACCGATTACCGAAGGTCCGCAGGCTCGAGATCATGTTAGACATGTGGCTAAGATCCTCAAGATTGCTCCATGCGTCGAACACCTCCTGCAACGGTTTCGCGATCTGGATGCTCTTTTCGAGCCGCATAATGCGGCTGGCGTCTCGTCGACCCAACCGCGCTGCCATCAATCCGCAACCGACTACGGCACCCGCACCGAAGGAAAACCCCTTCCAGAAATTCCTGTAACTCATTCCATCTCCTCAACTGTCGTATACGACAAGTTGGAACGAACCTTGCTTGGTCAGGTTGCCACGTCGCCAGTATTGTCGATGCAACTTCAGGGCAGCCGTGCGATTCGAACTCGGTGAGATGGCCGCCGAAATTCGCATTGGCACTTCGGGATGGCATTACAAACATTGGCTGGGAACGTTTTATCCTGCCGGGATGAAGAGCTCGCAGATGTTCGAGTTCTATCAGCGCCACTTCGACACGGTTGAACTCAACAACAGTTTCTACAGGTTGCCAACGCCGGAAGCCTTCGGCTCCTGGCGCGACTCAGCCACTCCGAACTTTCGTTTCGCGGTGAAGGGAAGCCGCTACCTCACGCATAACAAGAAGCTGAAAGAGCCGGAGCAGGCCCTGCAGAATCTTCTGCCACGGGCAGAGATCCTCGCGGAAAAGCTTGGGCCGGTTCTCTTTCAACTGCCGCCGAAGTGGAAAGTAAATTTGGAGCGGCTGGAAGACTTTCTACGGGCACTGCCTAAGGTCCATCGCTACGCCTTTGAATTTCGCGAGCAGACGTGGCACAGCGAAGCTGTCTATGACATTCTGCGACGGCATAAAGCAGCTTACTGTATTCACGAATTGGCGGGCTTTCACACGCCGATCCTGCTGACTGCCGATTTTGCTTACGTGCGGCTGCATGGACCGGGAGGGAAATATCAGGGCTGCTACAGCGATGAAAAGCTGGCGGAGTGGGCCGAGCGCATCGCAGGATGGAGCCGCAGCCTGCGCGCTATCTATGTTTACTTCGACAACGACGACTCCGGCTATGCGCCGCGTAACGCACTGGAGCTGAAAGAAAGAACTGAGGCGGCAGTCGGGTTCGGCACGCGAAGAGAGCGGCCGTGCAAACTGCAAACCTAGACCGGCGGCTTGAACGAGCTTCACCGACGGCTATTGCACCGTCTGATTCTCAGTAGAATCGCTGACCAGCTTTGATTCAAGATAGGAGACGTGGCCATCTTCCATCTGCGCCAGGTCCTTGAACATCTTGCGTAAAGGCCCCTCCGGCGTCTGCTCGACAAGGCGCTCGTAAAAATGCTGGGCGCTGACTTCCGCCTGCACAGCGACCTGCAAAGCGCGGTCACGAGCGCTGAACTCGCTAGCGCTATTGAAAATATCAGCACTTTCAAGCTTGGGGACCTCGACCAGCTCAATCAATTCCTGTTCCGTGACCGTTTTGCGTAGCGGCCCAAAAGCCTGCATGTATTTCTCTTCCAGCAGCGAGCGATGGCCCTGTTCTTCCACTGCCATCTCCCAGAAGACAGAGGCGATTTCCAGCGATTCCTCGTCAGCGAACTGCGTGAACATCTCTGCAAAGCGGTGATACACGTCGGCATTGCGCTGTTCGATGGAAATGGCGACCTGCAAGGCTTCGGCGGGGGTAAGCGAAGAAAAACGGCGCGGCATCGGTACTCCAACAGTTCGATTTCGAGAGATTTTACGCCGGCCAGACGGAATTCAGAACGCTATAGCGCGAGCGGCGCATATTTGCTGTTCCAAAAGAGGAAGTCAGTCACGAAATGGAGACTGGAGCCGCCCGAGGCTCAGGCTTTCTGCTTCTGTCGGTCAGCTTCGATCCGCGCAATCGTCCGTTTCAGCCAGTGCTTAACGTTTTCGCGTAGCTCTTCTTCAGTCTGATTGCCTCTAGCGACGGTGGAGCCATGGCGATTTAGCGGGATGTGATGACAGGGCACGTCCTCCGTGCGGTACTCCTCGGGGACGAAGTCGTAGAGCAGGCATTCGTGGCAGGCATGCGGCCGCGTCGGGTCGCCGTGATTGGGGCAGGTCAGCGAATCCTGGAAGATGGAAGCCGGTCCCCAAGGGGTGCTGTACCAATTGCCGTATCCGCCCTGTTCGAGGAAATTCAGTTCATAACGCAGCACTTCCAGTACGTCGCGCTTGTCTTCCGACATAGTCAACTCCCTATTAGGCGCCCCTGTGGCTACCATCCCTGCCGTTATTGTGTCTGAGCCCGTACCGCTGGGCTGTGACGCACCTCACTTCGGAAAGTGACGCACGTCCGCCGGAGAATTCCGGTTTGGAGATGAATAATTTGTTGCGCGCACCGTGATCTAGGTCACATCGCGGTGTGACAACGTCTGCCAGGCTGTAGTGTTCTGTTTTAGGAGAAAGCGGCATGGGTCACCACTCCGGTTCCACGTTCAATTCCAAGACGAGTTTCGACGACCGCCCATTCGTTGCGATATGGGAGACCACCCAGGCTTGCGACCTGGCGTGTGTACATTGCCGGGCGTCGGCCCAGCCGGGCCGTAATCCTCTGGAGCTAAGCACGAACGATGCGAAGCGGCTCATCGACGAGATTGCCGCGATGGAAGTTCCGGTATTCGTGCTGACCGGCGGCGATCCGTTGAAACGTCCCGACATCTTCGAATTGGTGCGCTATGCTTCGGAGCACAACGTCCGCATCTCGCTGACGCCGAGCGCAACGCCTTTACTGACCCGTGCAAACATAGTCCAGCTCAAGCAGTGCGGGCTGGCCCGGCTGGCGGTGTCTCTGGATGGTCACACGGCCGAGATCCATGACGCTTTCCGCCGCGTTAAGGGCTCATATGAGTGGACTTTGAATGCGCTGAAGTGGGCGCGCGAGATCGGCTTGCCGGTGCAGATCAACACGACGATCACGCGCCACAATTTTTCGCGACTCGACCATACGATCGCGCTGCTCCAGACGCTCGACATTGTGTTGTGGAGCGTCTTCTTCCTGGTGCCGACCGGCCGTGGACAGAGCATCGATTTGATTTCGGCCGAGGAGTTTGAGCAGGTCTTCCAGAAGCTCTATGAAACGTCGCAGCGGGTGGTATTCGACATCAAGAGTACGGAGGCGCAGCACTACCGTCGCTTTCTACTGCAGCGGCGGACCGAATTACGCCGCCGGGCACAGCGGCCTGCTCCCGAGTTCAGCCGCATTCCGCAATACACGCAGATGCCGATGGGCATGGAGACAGCCGATGGAATTGGTCGCGCGCCCCGGGGTATCAATGATGGCAAAGGTTTTGTGTTCATCTCCCATCTTGGCGAAGTGTTCCCCAGCGGGTTTTTGCCGGTCTCCGGCGGCAACGTTCGCAAACAATCGCTCAGCGAGATTTACCGCAAGTCGCCGCTGTTCCGATCGCTGCGCGACAGCAGAAACCTGAAAGGGAAATGCGGGCATTGCGAGTTTCGCGAGATCTGCGGCGGATCGAGAGCGCGGAGTTATGCGGTCGCGGGCGATATGTTCGGCGAGGAGCCGTGTTGCGCGTATGAGCCGAAAAGGCAGCAGCTAGCCACTAGCAGCTAGCGACTGGGGTTTGACATTTACAAGGGCCATTACCCTACGGATGCATAAGAACTTGTACAACCCTGGTAGGGGCCTCGACTCCAGCATTGCAAGTTCAGCGGCGCCTCCGCTCAGGATGAACCCAGTTCTCGGGGGGACCGACGAGAAATTTTGAGGCAGCACTTGATGTAGGGTTCGCCGTCGCCAAGTGCCAACTGCCGACCGCTAGGTATTCCCGTTCTCCTTCCCCTTCTTCCTGATCTCAATATTCAATCGCTTGATCTTCTGATTCAGGGTTGAAAGCGGAATGTGGAAGCGTTCGGCGGCGTCGGTCTGGTTCCAGCCGCACTTCTCCAGCATGTCAGTGATGACCCTGCGCTCGCAGTCCTCGATGATCTCGAAGAGCGACGCATCTGGGCGGTGTTCCAGGAGGGGGAAGCTCGAGCCGCGGCCGGTTACATTTTCGGGAAGCAGATCGGGCGTGAGGTTCGCTCCGTTCGACAACACGACAGCACGCTCCATCACGTTTTCCAGCTCACGAACATTGCCCTGCCACTCGTAATCCATCAGGGGGCGAAGCGCTTCGGGCGTGACCCGCAGAGCGGGACGAGCGTTTTCCTTGGCGTACTTGGCAATGAAGTATTCCACCAGCAGAGGGATGTCGTTCTTGCGCTGACGTAGTGGCGGCAAATCGATGCTGATAACGTTCAGGCGATAGAACAGGTCCTCGCGGAACTTGCCTTCCTTCACCGCCTGCCGCAGGTCGACATTGGTGGCGGCAATGATGCGCACGTCAACTTGAATTTCGTTGACACCGCCCAGGTGCATGAACTTGCGATCTTGGAGCACCCGCAGGATCTTGGCCTGCGTCTCCATGCTCATGGTGCCGATCTCGTCCAGGAAGAGCGTGCCGCGATCGGCAACCTCGAACAGGCCTTTCTTGCTGACCACCGCGCTGGTAAATGCGCCCTTCACGTGGCCGAAGAGCGTCGACTCGAGCAGGTCGGCAGGCATCGATCCAGTGTTCACGGGCACGAAGGCGCGATTGTGCCGCGGCGAGTTCATGTGGATCGCCTTGGCGATCAGTTCCTTGCCGGTTCCGCTTTCGCCTTGCAGTAGTACAGTCGAGCGACTGGGAGCGACTTGCGCGACGAGGTCGAAGATGCGCAGCATCGGCTCGCTCTTGCCTATGATGTGCTCGAAGTTGTAGCGCTGCTTCAGCGCGCGCTTAAGCTGGATGACCTCTTCTTCGGCGCGGCGGCGGCCAACTGCGGTGCGCACGTCGGCGAGCAGCTTCTCATTGTCCCAGGGCTTCTGAATGAAGTTAGTCGCGCCCGCCTGCATGGCGTTGACGGCGTTCTCCACCGTGCCGTAGGCGGTAATCATGATGACCGGCAGCTCGGAGTCGCGTTCGCGGATCTCCTGCAGGATCTCGATGCCGTTGCGCTCAGGCAGCGCGAAGTCCAGCAACACCAGGTCAAAGGGCCGCTCGGAGAGACGCGTCAGTCCTTCAATTCCGTCATTGGCAGTGTCGACCGTATAGCCTTCGAACTCAAGCAGAGTCTGCAAAGACTCGCGGATCGCCGCTTCGTCGTCGATGATCAACACCGAACCGGGTGAGGCGAAATCGTCGCGCCCGGCCAGGTCCCGGCTTATGGCTGCTTCAAGCACTGACTGCCTTTCTGATCATGGGGAATTCCATGACGAATGTCGTTCCGTGTCCGGGCGTGCTGTCGACCCGGATCTTGCCCGCGTGTTCCTGAATGATTCCGTAGGTCACCGACAGTCCCAATCCCGTTCCACCACTGTGCCCGGTTTTGGGCTTGTTCTTGGTGGTGAAGAACGGATCGTAGATGCGATGAATGTGTTCCTGCGCGATGCCGCTGCCAGTATCGGCGACTTTTACCTGCACGTGGTGACCGTTCAGTGTGCTGATGGTCAACGTGCCACCGCCGGGCATGGCGTCCTTCGCGTTGAGAAAGAGGTTCAAGAACACCTGCTGCAGCTTGCCGGTATTGCCATGGATCGTCGGCAGATCGGGATAGAGGTCCTGCTGCACATTGATGCGGGCGGTCTTGAACTGATGCTCCAGCAAGGTCAACGTATCTTTGATGACGCGATTCAGGTCAACGTCGGCAAATTCTGAACCCGAAGTACGCGAGAAATTCAGCAGGCTGTTGACAATCTCAGATGCGCGGAAGGTTTGCTTAGTAATTTTCTCCAGCAGCGCTGACTGCCGGTCGTCGCCGTGGACTTGCTTGGCTAGCATCTGCGCATAGGAGGAGATCACCGCCAACGGCGTGTTGACCTCGTGGGCGACTCCAGCTGCAAGCAGGCCGATGGATGACAACTTCTCCGCCTGTGAGAGCTGCGATTCAAGTTCGATGCGGTCCGTGATGTCGTCGACGATGATCAGCCGCCCAATCACGCTGAAGCTCTTGCTGACTAGAGGGGCGATAGCGATGTTTGTGACGCGTGTTTCGCTGGACGTCGTGCCGAGCCGGAACTTGTACAGGTTGTGAATGCCTTGTGTTGGGCGGACTCGGTAATACTCCTCCAGGAACGTCGGCGGTAGCACTGCTGTCAACGGACGACCTACGGCGTCGGCTCTAGGCAGCGCGAACATTACTTCCATCTGCGAGTTCCAGGACTCGATGCGGTCTTCGAGATCCACCGCCATTACGCCCACGCTGATCGACTCGACAATGTTTTCGCTGAATTCCTTCAGCCGCTCGTACTGGCCTGCTTTCTCTTCCAGAGATTTGTACAAGCGGGCGTTTTGGACGCCGATGCCTACATACCCGGCGAGTGTCTCCAATAATTGGACGTCGTCGCTGGAGAGGAAGTCGCCTTCGGCCGTCTTCCCGAGTCCGAGCACTGCGATCATGCGGTTCATGACCGTGCAAGGAATGTAGTAGTTCAGCTCCAGGCGCCGAATGGTCTCGCGGGCGGACGGCGTCTCACGCACCGCCTGGTTGGTGTTGTCGAAGAACAGGTGACCCGCTTCCCACTCCAATCGCTCGACGTGCAGGAAGTCGAAGTTCAGCCCGCTGGTGTCGGAGATGCCGTATGATTTCGCCAGGTAGAACTGCTCTGGTTGGTCAGGGTCTGCAACGAAGACGGCCAGACGATCGACCAGCAGTGTTCGCGACAAGCGATCGACAATCGAGCTGAGCATTTTGTCCAGATCGGTTTCGGAGTTGAGGTCGCGGCCGAACTCAATCAGGGTTTTGCGGTAGTCGTAGCGCTTACGATAAAAGAATTTGTCGAGCGACTCCTGCACCCAGTTCTTGAACGGATCGAACAGCAGCGCCGTAACCGCGATGGCGACTACCAGACCGATCGGTCCGATGCTGGGGAAGTTCTGGTGAAACAGCACCGAGGCCATACCGACGGCCGCAAAGTAGGCAGCGGTGATTGCGCCAGCGGCGATCGTGTATGCCATGCCGCGTTTAAAGATCAGGTCGACGTCCATCAGGCGATAGCGGAAGATCGCATAGCCGAAGGTCAGCGGCAGGAAGACCAGCGACAGGACGGAAACCTTCATCCCCAGCCCGGGCACCGCACCGAACAGGTAGGGAATGATGTAGAAGCAGGTAAACGGCGCGACGGAAAGGATCGTCCCGCGCGTCACCCACTTCATCTGCTGGCGCAGGATTGCCGACTCGGCGTGACGATAGCTGTGCCACAGAGTGTAAGTGGCTGCGACAAAATACGTCGCCAGATAAACCCACTCGAGGCGGTCCAGGTTCCAGCGTAACAGTTCACTGGGTTGCAGCAGCTCGATTACGCAGATGCGAATCCCCAGCAGAATCGCGCCGGGAAGGTACACAGCCGGAATCAGCCACGGGCGGCGATTGACCAATCCTTTGCGCTCGGGGAAGGTCAGCGAAAAATGCAGGAAGAGCGCCGGTTGCAGCAACCAGGCCACAACGTTCGACCAGTAGATGATCCAGTCGAAATCGTTGAATTTGCCGGTATAGTGAAACGCGTAAAAGACGAACGACACCAGGCAGAACACGTAGAAGTGCGTGGCCTTGGGTGCGGTCCAGCGCCTGAGCAGAACGTAAAGGCCGATACACAGGTAGACGAGGGCGATCAGCCGCAATCCGGAATAGAGAGAGCGGTCCGCAGGCACCAGGATGACGGGAGCTTCGACTGGAACGCCTTGCCGGATCAGCGAGTAAGTGGCTTTCGACCAGATGCCGACGCGGTAAAGTTGCCGCTCCAGGCTGCCGACGTTTGTGACGCTACGGCTCTCGACAGCTACCAGTTGGTCGCCTGGCTTCAGTCCAGCCTTCTGCCCGGGGCCGTCCACATCTACACGTTCCGCGCGCAGGTGTCCGCCGGATTCGACCCACCATACCCCATCATAGGGGGCAATATATTCACGATCTTTGTCGAAATTGATCCACGCGAACGCGATCGCCGCTGCGCTGAAGAGCACGAGGCAAACTGCTACAAACCGCGACTGTAGGCCTCGATCCATCGAAGAAGCCGTCTGGCTGGCAGGGCGCACGAGTGGGACTGCGCCCACAAGCCGACTTTCTTCGAGCAACTTAGATGCCATGCTTCTGGTCTCAATGCCTCCGCTAAGCCTCTTGGGCAGAGTAGCTTCCAAGATTATAGTCGCCGAATCCCCAAAGAAATACGGATTATGGAAGGTTGCTTCTAAATTCCGGAGCTAGCGCAGGTTACGAAAGAACCATGATCCCGGTTATGGTAACCAGCGGGCAACAAACAAGTTTCGGTTCCAAAATTTGGGAACCGAGGCGGCGGTTGAAACGTTGGTACCGTGCCGAAGGTCGCACATCGTCCCATCTCAATGACCGTGTAGTCTAGGCAGGCATGAATTCCGGCAACATGTCGGGTGCTGCGCTCAGCCTGGGCGCTGCCGGCGTCTGGGGTGGAGGCGATTTTGCCGGAGGCCTCGCGGCAAAACGTGCCAGCGTCTTTCGGGTGGTCGCGGTGGCTCACGCGTTCGGGTTGATCCTGATGCTAGTGCTGGTCTGGATAACCGGCGAGCGCGTTCCCCCTCTGTCGTCATTTGGGTGGGGTGTTATTGCCGGTATTACCGACGCCTTCGGAGTCGCCGCACTCTACAAAGGGCTCTCGACCGGACGTATGGGAGTGGTTGCGCCCGTCGCCTCGGTGATCACGGCCGTGCTTCCGGTGCTGTTCGGCATAGACATCGAAGGGCTGCCGGGGCCGATTCAGTTGCTCGGGTTTGCGCTGGCGGTAATCAGCATCTGGCTCATCACCCGACCGGACGGGGAACTCGACTCGCGACGCGGATTGGGGCTGGCGCTGCTGGCAGGTCTGATGTTCAGCCTGCTGCTGATCTCGGGCAAGGAGGCAGGGCGCCACGCCGTGCTATGGCCGTTGGTGTCGGCGCGCGCGGCATCGACGGTGTTGATGTTCTCGATTGTGGCCGTCTCGCCACGCGACGTACGTCCGCTTCGTCCGTTGTTCGTGCCCATTCTGCTGTCAGGCGTTCTCGATTCAGCGGCAAACGCGATGTTCATTGCAGCCACACGTCATGGCCGGCTCGATGTGGCAGCAGTGCTGTCTTCGCTTTATCCCGCCAGCACGGTTATTCTCGCGCGAGTCTTGCTGAAGGAGAAAATCTCGCGGATGCAGGCCACAGGGATCGTCGGAGCGCTAGTCGCTGTGGCGCTGATCTCGGCGCGGTAATTGCGGCTGAACAAAACTCCCGCACCTTCGGCAAGTCATTGAGTGGGGCGGCCGTCGTTAGACCGAATCCTCGATTGTTGAATAAGCCTCGCGGCGGACCTCAGTAAGTTTTGTGCTCCTTAGCGCATGTGATCCCTTGCTGGATTTCTTCGAGAGCATGATTAACGTTCGTGAGTCCATTCACTTTTCGGCCACCCCATCCACTGCCGGCCTTGCTGAGATCGTCCTTGGCAGACTGCAGGCTCGCCATGGCTTTGTTCATCATCATAGGCTCGTCGACATTTCCGGTCGACATTTCACTTGGAGTCGACTCCGGACTGACGCCCAGCGCCTGGAATGCTCTATCGATGTACCGAATCGCCCCGGTACGGTGGCCACACCATTTATCGCCAGCCTTTTCCAGGTAGCCCTTGGCAACTCTGAGCTGCGCGATCCCCGCCTGATACTCGGCAGGCACCTGCTCAGCCGAAGACTTCTGCGCTTGAGATGTCGCTGTGAAAACAATCAGGCTAGACACCAGCGTGAGGATGCACGTTGACAGTTTTCTCCGAGTCATAAATTCTCCTTTTTGAGAGACGCTCTTCGGGAACCAATGGACCTTTGGATGCGAAGTCGATCCGGGGAGACTTCCGTGCTTGCCACGACAGTTCTGGCCTACGTCGTGAGTACCGGGACTGCCCAGGCGAACTGGAAGACCGCCAAGGGATCACCCACATACTTTACATCCAACTGCATGTAGCTGTCGGCAACGATCCAATAGTAGGTCTTGGCGGTTTCAAACAGCAGGTCGAGTGCGGCGTCCAGCTCCCGATGCAGCGAGGCCAGCGCCGGCAGGGTACGCTCGTGATGCGCCGTGTGCGGGACCATTGCACGTTGTATGTTGACGAAGGCCTGCTGCAAGGCCGCGCGATCCCTGGTGAACTCGCGCTCGGTTATCTTGTCGTGCATGATCTGCTCATGTTGCGCCAGTGCCGTCAGTACCCCGGGCAGGGACAGACCACCGTCGCCGTTCAGCAGGCGCAAAACGCGGGCGGCCATGGCATCGGCGTAGCAGCCGCGCAGCATGTCGATGAATTCGCTGCGAGTCCCCTGTAGCTGCCGATTGTTCTGGACGATCTCGCGTTCGAATTTTGCGTAGATGTCTTGATCGACCGCCAGGCCCAGCAGTTGCTCGCCGATTTGGCGCAGCTCGGTCTTGGCGCGTTCGCGAAACTGTTTTTCGCTCAACATAACAAAAGTCTAGCCAGACGGTGAACATGGTTCTGTGATCTTCGTCACCGTGCGACACTTTTCGTGGGCGACCCTAAGCCCGCGCTACAATTAAGGTTTTGCGAGGTCATCGTCGTGTCCACGTATCAAGAGATTGTCGAACGCGAACAGAAATTCCTGTTGAACACCTATGCCCGCTACCCCATCGCCATGGCGCGCGGCAAGGGCGTGTACCTGTATGACGTGAACGGCAAGCGCTATCTCGACTTCCTGACCGGGCTGGGCGTGAATGCGCTCGGCCATGCGCACCCGCGCATCGTGAAGGTGATCCGCGACCAGGCGGCAAAGGTGATTCACGTTTCGAACCTCTATTACAACGAGTACCAGGGCCTGCTGGCCGAGAAGCTCTGCACCGCCTCGGGACTGGATCGCGCATTCTTCTCCAACAGCGGCACCGAGGCGATTGAAGGCGCGCTGAAGCTGGTGCGCGCTGCCGGACATGCCACGGGCGGGCCGGAGAAGTCGATCGTCATCGCGCTCGACAACTCGTTTCATGGACGAACGATGGGTGCGCTGGCGCTGACGGGTCAGCCAAAATACCGCAAGGACTTCGATCCCATGCTGGAGGGCGTGCGCTTCGTTCCGCGTAACGACATCGAAGGCTTGCGCGCGGCCATAGACGAGAAAGTCTGCGCGATTGTGCTGGAGCCAATCCAGGGGGAAGGCGGTATCCAGGAGACCTCAGCCGAGTTTCTGAAGGCGTGCCGCGAAATGGCCGATCAGCATCAGGCAGCGCTCATCTTTGACGAGATTCAATGCGGCATGGGCCGGACGGGGCAGCTCTTTGCCTTCCAGCACTTCGGCGTCACGCCTGATGTTGTTTGCATCGCCAAGCCGATCGCTGCCGGTCTGCCGCTCGGCGCGTTTCTGGCGACAGAGAAGTTTGCGCAGCACATTACGCCGGGCAAGCACGGCACCACGTTCGGCGGCGGTCCACTGACGTGCCGCGTTGCGCTGGAGTACTTAGCGATTCTCGAAGATGAGAACCTACTGGAACAGGTGCGCCGGGTGGGTGGTTACTTCCAGCAGAAGCTGCAGGAACTGGCCAACAAGTTTGACATCGCGACCGAGGTGCGCGGAGTGGGCGCGATCCAGGCGCTACAGCTGACCATCCCCGGCAAGCCGATTCTAGACGCTGTGCACGCTGATGGCTTGCTGATCAATGTTACCCAGGACACGGTGCTGCGCTTCCTGACACCATTCCTGCTACAGGAGAAGCACGTGGACTCGGGCGTACGGACCCTGAAGAAACACCTGGCGACCGCGCAGAAACAGGCCAAGGCTGAGAAGAAGGCGATGGCGAGCGCGTAGGTTGCGCCTGTGGACAGACGCCGGAGATGGAGGAAGCGCGTCTGAAGGTGCCATCGAGACGCGCCCTTTTCAAGCATTGTCATCCCGAGCGGAACAGCGAAGCTGTGGAGTCGAGGGATCTGCGGCTGGTCCGCGGCGGAGAGTCTTTCATAGCGTGAAGAACCGCAGATCCCTCCACTCCGCTTCGCTACGGTCGGAACGACAATTCAACGGAAGGGTGCAGTTCCGGCGAAAAGCGAGTAGCGGCTACTTCGCCACCTGCTCGGCAATCCACGCCGCGGATTCTTTCGTCCCCAACGTCCCACCCACATCAACGGTTGTCTTCTTCTGCCGCACGGCCTCCAGCACGGCATGCTCGATCTTCTGCGCTTCGGTATTCAAGCCGAGATGAGCCAGCATCATCGCTGCGGTAAGGATGGAGCCCATGGGATTCGCCATGTTCTTGCCCGCAATCGGTGGCGCCGAGCCGTGTACCGGCTCGAACATTGACGTCCTTCCGGGATGAACGTTGCCGCTGGCCGCCATCCCAAGTCCACCCTGCAATGCGGCCGCAAGATCGGTAACGATGTCGCCGAACATGTTGTTGGTGACGATCACATCAAGCGAGCGCGGATCGCGCACCATTTGCAGGCAGAGCGCGTCGACGTACATGTGCTGCGTCTGAATCTCGGGATATTCCTTCGCGACCTCCTTGAAGACGCGCTGCCACAGGCCGCCGGCGTAGGTCATCACGTTGGACTTGTCGGACATCATGACCTTCTTGCGGCCGCTTTCGCGCGCGTAGCGGAAAGCGAAGTGAATGACGCGCTCGACGCCTTTGCGGGTATTGATGTCTTCTTGCGTGGCCACTTCGTCGGCGGTGCCGTATTTGAAGTTGCCGCCCATGTCCATGTACACGCCTTCGGTATTTTCGCGAATGACGGTGAAGTTGATGTCCTCGGGCTTGACATTCTTCAGCGGGCAAAGCGATTCGTCGAGCAGGCGTACTGGGCGGACGTTGGCGTAGAGATCCATCTTGAAGCGCATCCCGAGCAGGATTTCTTTGGCGTGAATGTTTGTCGCGACGCGAGGATCGCCGAGCGCTCCGACAAAAATTGCGTCGAAGTCGCGCGCCAGCATTTGAAAGCCGTCCGCGGGAATGGTGGTGCCGTCAACGAGGTAGCGGTCAGCTCCCCAGTCGAATGTTGTGAACTTTACGGGTGCCCCGGTGGCACGGATCGCCTCCAGTGCGTTGGGAACGACTTCCTTGCCGATGCCGTCTCCGGGAACAACTGCGATACGTTTGGTCATGTCAGAAAATACTAGCATCCGGTGAGAAGCAGTCAGCACTCAGGACGCACCGCATTTGAATTGTCATCCCGACCGGAGGCGGCGTGCTTTTCGCCGCCGGAGTGGAGGGACCTGCGGTACGGCCTGCAGTGGAATTCCTCTCCGCCGCGAGCAAACCGCAGATCCCTCGACTGCGCTACGACACTGCGCGTCTTCGCTCCGCTCGGGATGACAATTCAAAGAGTGGTTCCCTCTCGGCACAACTGAAAGCCGTGTGAGGCAAAGCGACACAGCGAATCTCCGCTTCAGTTCGCAATCCCAATTTGCTAAGCCCTGATCAACGGCAGCTCCTGACGGCTGAATGCTTGCCTCCCCCACAATCCTTTCGCCCCACTCTATAATCAAATATTCGCTATGAGTGTTGCTACCTTACAAGACAAGCTGACGGCCTTGGGCGCGCGCATAGGCAGCTATCGTGGAGGCGAGACTCCCGCCGCCTTCGGAAACGGCTCTGCTGCCGAGGTTGACGCCCTGCTGCATGGTGCGGCTATCTTCGATATCGGCTGGCAGGCCAAGCTGCTGATCAGCGGCAGGGACCGCACTCGCTGGCTGAATGGCATGATCACGAACAACATCCGTGATCTGGCGCCGGGCCGCGGCGTGTACGCCTTCATCCTGACGCCGCAAGGACACAATCAGGGCGATCTAACGGCCTACAATCGCGGCGAATACCTGCTGGCGACGACGGATCGTGACCAGGTCGCGAAGGTCGCGGCGGTTCTGCAGAAGTACATCATCATGGACAAAGTGGAGATCGAGGACATCAGCGAGAAGCTCCTATCAATCGGCATCGCGGGTCCAAAAGCCGCCGAAACGTTGATGAAAACGGGCATGGACGCTGCCCAATTGGAGCCCGGACAGGTAGTGGATGCAGTCTGGCAAGAGATCGGAATTTCCGTGGCGCGCAACTCCCATCCGCAGATGGATGGCTACGAGATTTGGCTTGCTCCTGAAAATGTCGAGAAGCTCTGGGATGCGCTGATGGCTGCCGGAGCGATGCCCGTCGGAAGCGATGCGTTGGAGCTGTACCGCATCGCACGCGGCGTGCCACGTTACGGAATCGATCTGCGCGAGCGCGATCTTCCGCAGGAAACTGGCCAGGAGCACGCGTTGAACTTCAGCAAGGGCTGCTACATTGGGCAGGAGATCGTGGAGCGGATTCGCGCGCGCGGCAACGTGCATCGAAGCTTCATCGGCTTCGAAGTCGCAGGCGAGCCGCCGCAGCCTGGAACGAAGGTTCGCATCAATGACAAAGATGTTGGCGAAATCACCAGCGCCGCACGTTTGCCGGGCGGCCGCAGTGTGGCCATTGGCTATCTGCGCCGCGAAGTTGCCCCGCCGGGCACGATCGTTCAAATCGGCGGCCAGAGCGCCACGGTGAAGAACCTTCCTTTTGATTTCTAACGGACAAAAACTTATGCCAGAAAAAGAGAAGAAACCTGAATTTGTCGTCACCGATCGCCGTCTCTTCAGCAACGACGGCGAACTGCGCCAGGATGTTGTAGAAGCCGAAGAACGGCGCGAAGAGCGCGAGCGCGAAACGCGCGAAGCACAGCAGCGTGCCAACCAGGAACGCTCCAACCAAAACCATGTTGCGGAAGAAGCTGCGGCTCCGCTGCCTCCTCCGGCAAACCAGCCTGAGATGCAGACGCCGTCGGCTCAGGAGCAGCAGGACTCGGTGGCGGCCTATCAGCAGTCCACCCGCGACATCGACGCCCGCATTGAGCAGGAGATGCGGAAGCAGGGCCGCCCCCACAGCGCCAAGGACTTCGAGGTCTCGTTCGACAAGTTCATCGCGTCGCTCTACATGACTTCGCTGATGCAACTCGGTCTTGCCGCGCCGCAGGGAGCCAAGCCCGAGGTCGACCTCATTGGGGCGCGCCAAACTATCGACACGCTCGCCATGTTGCAGGAGAAGACCAAAGGCAACCTCACGCCGGCGGAAGAGAACATGATACAGAACTGCCTGTATGAGCTGCGCATGGCCTATCTGGAAGTGACGAACCTGATCACGCATCCCCCGCAAGGCGGTCCCGGCGGCGACGTCCGCTCCTGATGAGAGCTACGCTCACGGTGCTAGGAAGTGGTACCTCGATGGGGGTGCCGACGATTGGCTGTGACTGCGCAGTTTGCACGTCAGCCGATCCGCACGACCGGCGCACGCGTCCGTCGATCATGGTGCAGTGGGACGACCCCACGGCAGCGACAGCGTCGAAGCGCACTGTCCTGATTGATACCACGCCCGACTTCCGCGAGCAGGTCATTCGCGAACATGTCCGCAAGATTGACGCGATCATCTACACTCACGGCCACGCCGACCACATCCTGGGACTCGACGATGTGCGCCCGCTGAGCTTTCCGCGCGTGACCGGCGGCACCAAGATTCCGCTGTATGCCAGCGACAACACCGCGCGTGTTTTGCGCAATGTCTTTCGCTACATCTTCGAAGCCGACTATAAGTACGGTGGTCTGGCACAAGTCGAATTGCACCCTGTCAACGGCCCGATCGAGATCTTCGGCGCCACATTCACGCCGATGCCGGTGTTGCATGGCGATGTAGCGATTGAAGCCTTTCGCTTCGGCAATGCGGCTTATCTGACGGACTTCAGCTCGGTACCGGAAGAGTCGATGGCGCAGCTCGCCGGCCTCGATATTCTGTTTCTCGATGCACTCCGACATCATCCGCATCCCACGCACTCGACCGTCGAGAACTCGCTGAAAATCGTGGAACGTTTGAAGCCGCGACGAACATTCTTCACGCACATTTCGCACGACCTCCCGCACGAGGCTACGAACGCGGCGCTGCCGGACAATGTGCGTCTGGCGCACGACGGTTTGAAGCTGGAGTTTGAGTTGTAGGCGATGCAGATCTTCCGCAATCTCGAGGACGTGCCGGCGAACTTCGGTCCCACGGTGGTCAGTGTGGGCAACTTCGACGGTGTCCATCGCGCACACCAGGAAGTGGTGCGGCACATGGCGGAGCGCGCGCGTGCTATCGGCGGAAAGGCGGTTGTAGTGACCTTCGAGCCGCACCCGCTGCGCATCCTTCGGCCCAACGTCGCGCCCAAGCTGCTGACGCCGCTGCAGGTCAAGCTTGCACTTCTGGAACAGACGCGGGTCGATGCCGTGCTGGTGCTGCCGTTTACCCGCGATCTTTCCATGATGAGCGCCGAGGATTTTGCGCGCGAGGTCCTAGCGAAGGCACTGCAAGCGCGCGAGGTCCACGAAGGCTACAACTTTCATTTCGGTCACAAGGCACAAGGGAATGTCGATACCCTGGCGGAACTGGGCAAGCAATGTGGCTTCGAGGCTCGTATCTTTTCGGAGCAAACGCTGCGCGGGCACCACGTCTCCAGCAGCGAGATTCGCAAGCTGATTGCCGAGGGAAATGTCAGCCGCGCGAGAGCGCTTCTCGGCAGGCCGTTCGGCATCTTCTCGAATCCCGGCCGGGGCCGTGGCTACGGTCATAAGTACACCGTGCCGACCGTCAATCTCGCTCGCTATGACGAACTGGTCCCTGCTGACGGCGTCTACATTACATGGCTGCGAATTAATGACGAATGCTTCGAGGCGGTAACCAATGTCGGCAACCGTCCGACGTTCGGAGCGGACTCATTCGCCATAGAAAGCCACCTATTAAACTTCCATCCCATCGAGCTGCAACCGGAGACGCCGCTGGAGTTGATCTTCCTCCAACGCATCAGATCGGAGATCAAGTTTCCGTCGGTAGAAGCGCTGCGCGAGCAGATTGCGAAGGATGTGCACAAGGCGCGACGGTATTTTCGGTTGCACAAGCAGTTAGCGATTAGCAGCTAGCGCCTGGCAGGTGCTCCAGGTTCGCGTCCTGTTCCTGGACGCTAACCTTGGCGTGCGAGTTCGGATACTCAGTAGTTACTGGCAGCTAGTTGCCACTTATCTCTCACGCGTCTCTTTTCCGCTGCCGGTCTTACTCCATGTCTTGCCCTCATCGATCGAGAACTCGGTCCACCACTCGACCATATCATTGCCATGGAACTGATTTGTTGTGCGGAACTGCACCGGCTTACCCTTGATCTCATTCATACTGGAATAAACCCAGCGGTTGCCGTTGTCAGAAATGTCCAGGGCAGTGTTGCTGGCTTTCTCCTCGCCGAGCGAGATTCCGTAGAAGTAGTATTTCCCGGTCTTAGGAGCGAAGGTATAGATCGACAAGTCGCGCATGGGCTGGCCGCCAAAGACATTATCCTGATCGCAAACGACGAACATGTGATCGGGCGACCAGACGCACTTGGTCACGCCACTGACCTTATTGGCCTGGCTGTAAGCCGAGTCGACCATATCGCCGCTGCCCACCCACTTGCCTCCGACCCAGCGGTTCAGCACGTCGGCGCCCGCGGAAGAGTCCGCCGCCCGCAGCGAGAGCGAGAAACCAATCACGAATAGCAGACGAAACAGCAACTTCATAAACATTCCTCGAACCCCTAAAACGCATGAGAACTCTGGTGGAGTATAGGGGGGTGCCTGCCCCAAAAGCGACGAATTTTGATGAGTGATCGAAAAACCTGACGAACGGCTGTCATGATGGTTTGCGTCGTTGGCGGCCAACCTGTTACCGTTTGCCTTTACCTGAAAACAGCAATGAAGACAGCCACTTATTTAGCCCTGTTCTGCCTGCTGGCCGGCACGTCCCTGCTGGCTCAAGTGCCCACCGACAGTCCCGTGGATGTGCTGCGTCATCCGGGGTGGAATGGCGGCATTTTCATCGGCGGCGGCCACACAGTCGACACCTCGCCCAACGCAGGAAATCTTGTGCTGGGAGTTCGCCTGGGGCGTGTTCTCACCAACGAACACGGCAAGGGCATCCTGCGCGGCACCTACGAAATGGACATCGACATCATTCCGCTGGACGAGTACTGGATCCGAGGCGGGCAGTATGCCGGCGGCGTCGATCCCATCGTCTTCAAGTGGAATTTCACCCACGGTTGCAAAATCGCACCATACTTTGCGGCCGTCGGCGGCGCACTCTTCAGCAACCACAATCTGCCGCCGGGCGACACTTCGCAGATCAACTTCACCAGCGGTCCGGAGATCGGCATGCAGATCTTCCGCAAAGGCACCAATTCTTGGGATATCGCGCTGAAGGCGTATCACCTGTCCAATGCCTCCATCGGCAATAACAACCCCGGCCTGAACGCTAGCCTGCAGCTCATGCTGGGATACACTTGGCATTAGTACGATCAGGATCGTGGAACCGGGATGAAGTGGATTTCATGACTCGAATGACGAGCTGTCGCTTTGCAACCGATGGCAGCAGGTAGCTCGCAGCGTTTGTATCAGCGCCCATGACAGCCTCCGAAGAAAAGCGCCCTGTTATCTTGTGTATCGACGACGCGGAAGTCGCCCTGCGGATTCGCAAGCTGCTCCTCAGCAGTGCGGGCTATGAGGTTCTGACGGCTCCGTCGGGCGAAGAGGGTCTCGAACTTTTCCGGCAAAATTTGGTCGATATGGTCATCGCCGACCATTTTTTGTCCGACAAGACCGGCGTGGAAATTGCCGCGGAAATGAAGGACATCAAGCCGGAAGTGCCGATCCTGATTGTGTCGGCGGCAGCAGAAGCGCCTAAAGGTCTGGAGTTTGCCGACGGCTTCCTCTCGAAGGGCGAAGGCCCGGATGCCCTACTGGACAGCATTGCCAGGCTACTTCACGAAAAGCGCCAGGGCCAGTAGCACTCACTGCGCCCCTGCACTCCGATTTCTCAAGCCGAACTCACGGGGTGGTACGCCGATTCACTCACAAGCAGAATGACCGGCTGGCCGGAGGAGCGGTTCGTTGCCTCCCAATAGCGCACCAGGATGGAGTAGACCAGCAGGCCAGTTTCGCCCTCCCCGAACACAATGTACTCGAAGGACTGCTTCATCAGCGTGCGGCGCGTCAGTCCCATCACGATGCTGAGAGGATTCAGCAACTCACTCAAGTAGGCAACCGAGTTGGCCACCGCGACCGCGCCATATGCTTCGATGACGTAATGATCGTCTTCACGAAAAACCTTCAGCCGCAGCGGCGCCAGAAAGTCGCTGCGGTTGTCCATCAGGTTGATGTGCAGGAACGTCAGCGGACCTTTAACGTTGTAGTGTTCGCGCACCTTGGTCGCGAGCATCGTGCGATGTTCCAGGGTTGAAGTGTGGTGGGGGATGAGGTTGACCTTTTTGCCCTCGATCGAGCTCCACAAATTTGCAGAGTCGCTATCGATGAAGCTAGCCTCTGAAACGCGCATTTCCGTGGAACGCAAAATTCGACTTAACGAGCTGGCTGTGAGCAGCAGGAAGATGAAGATGCTGGCGATGATCGCGCCGTCGGGCCGCTCGATGATGTTGGCGACGGCGGTGTAGAGGAATACGAGTGCGACGAGGAAGAAATAAAAACAGAGCAGATACAGTCGGGGCTCTTTAGGACTGGCCTCATGCCACAGAGAAACTGTCACAGCCACCGCCGCCGAGAGCATCAGGACCAGGACACCCGTCGCATACGCTCCGCCTTGTGCCGTCACCGAAGCACGAAAGACGAGCGTGACGATGATATCGATCGTCAGGAGCACCAGCACCAGAGGGCGCTGATAGGCCACCCAGTCAGGGGCCATTCCATAGCGTGGCAGATACCGCGGAATGAGGTTCAGCAGCCCAGCCATCGCTGACGCGCCGGCGAACCACAGGATCAGGATGGTCGAGATGTCGTAGATCGTTCCAAAAACATTTCCCAGATACAGGTGCGCAAGGTACGCAATCGCACGTCCGTCGGCCGCACCTCCGATCCGGTATGCGCTCTCCGGAATCAGTGCGGCCGCCACAAAACTGGAAAGCAGCAGCATCACACTCATGATGACCGCGGCTGACAGGAGCAGCCGGCGGGTGTTGTGAATGCGTCCTGGAATCGTGTTCTCGACGCTGCCTTTCTCAACTCCGGAAACCAGCGGCATCACTGACACGCCAGTCTCGAAACCACTGAGGCCGAGAGCGAGCCTGGGGAAGATCAGCGCGGAAGCGATGAACACGCCAGTCCAATCGCCGTGCATTGCCATAGCGGAATGCCAACCCGAGAGCAGGCTCGGATGGAAGAGTATCTTCCATCCGCACCACAACATAACGATCAGGTTGAGAAATAGGTATGGAACTGCGACGACATAGGCAACACGTATCGCTTCGCGAAAACCTGCCAGAAACACAACAGCCAGCAGAACCAGCAGGAGCAACGTCGCCCGCATGTGGGAATCGCCGGCGAAGGGATGCAGGTACGGGTTGGCGATCGCGTGCCGCGCCGCATCGGCCGCCGACAAAGTCATCGTGATGACGAAGTCGGTTGCGGCGAAACCCAGCAGCACCAGCACAATGATCTTGCTGGTCCAGCCAGTGAACAGATTTTCCAGCAGTGCGATCGACCCTTGTCCGGCATAGGATCGCTTGGCAACCGCAGAGTAGATGGGAACGGCTCCAAGGAGCGTGACCACGACCAGGACGGCGGTCGCGGGAACCGCCAGCGCCCCCGCCGCCAGCAGCGCGATACCGGGCTGGTATCCCAAGGTCGAGAAGTAGTCGACGCCCGTCAGCCATAGCACGATGTACCAAGGGTAGGTGTGTTCCGGCTCACGCGAGATGCGCGCCAGATTGTTCTGCGCCAGGAAGCGCGCCAGCCAGTTCTGCGGCGCCTTGTTCGGCGACGGCAGACGTAGAACTGTATCCGGCAACGTTGGCGTCCTCATCGTTCCGCCCGACTCCTCGATGTCGTCGCTAATCGACTACGCTGAAGGATTTTAGATTGTAAGGCCTGAACTCGACATTAGGCGAGTGATGCTGCGCGTACAAGTTGGGATGCCGCAGGTTGAGATGCCAGGGGACCGATCAGGCATCCAGGAGGTGGGGAACCCGCGCAAGCCCGAGAATCGTCATTCTGCTTAGTGTTGAACAAAGAACTCGTACATGTCAGGAGCTGTCGCCGCCGCCCCGGGAAAGACGCTGACTCCTGCAAGCTTCATCATGAAGCGGCATGTGCTCTGATGCTGATAGAACTTGACTGGAATTTGTGAGCCGCTGGGCGGATAGTGCGGATTCGCGTCCGGTCCAACCGCGACCCAAGCTACGTGACCTCCGCCGCCCTGCAGGTCGCTATCCTCCGCCTCATCGAAGGTGATGATCAGCATGCCGCCGTTCCGGCCGGTGAAGTCCGGACTGGCCAGCAGTGGCGCGATGTTTGTCTGCAGCCAGGCGTCGGCTTGCGCCAGCGTGCCATCGTGCGCATCGTCCAGCAGGTCGGGGACTATGAACGCATAGTTCGGCAGGTTGTGGTTGGCAATGTCGATGGCTAACTGCGTGAACGGCACCAGGTTCTGCTTTTGCGCGGGATTGTTCCGCACGTCGGACATATACGACAGTGGATTGTGGTGCTCGGAATACTCGCCGATATCGCCGCCGTCGTAGCCGGGAGAGGGGAGAGCCTCTGAATACTCTTTCCAGGTTTTCCCTGCGGCGATTAACTCGCGAACTACATTGTCGACCGTCACCGTAGCGGTATAGCCGTCATCGTTAGTGATAATTTGTCCGGTGGTCAGCATGAAGTAGTTGCCAATGGAGGGATGCGTGTTGGCGTAATAGCCCTGCGCAACGGAGTAGGCCGAGGCAAGGCTGTTCAAGTAAGGCATCGACGGATTTCCAATCACGTCGGTGTAACCGTGGTTCTCCTCCATGACGATGAAGATGTGGTTCACCTGGCCGCTGGCAAGCTCGACGGAGGAACTTTTATGGGTCTGCCCCGCAGTCGCAGGCTGAGTTTCCGACGTCTGCTGTCCGCGGCACGAAACCGTGCAGCATAAAATTAAAGCTAGAGCGAGTCTCGACACGGTGCAACGCAGCATCTTCTCTCCTCGGCAGGTGACAGAACTCCCGAATGCTCTCCACAATACACCGTATGAGGGGATGTTAGGGGCGAGTTGATGGCGGGCTCGGTCGCTGAATGCAGAGGCCTTGACGGCCTCGCAAGCAGGATTAACTTACTCCGCACGACCCTGTAGTAAGCCGGGCGATCTTGCGTCGCGCAAATGTAGGACATACACAGGACTAATACATCGAGACCCCAACTACAGACGTCGTGGCGGCAATGGCTGCGTTGGAAGGCGCTATTCCGCTCACTGGCAACGATTGGGCAACATAATGAACTCACAAGGGAGGACTGCTGTAAACTAAAACAGTACTGCCTCTTAAACGAGTGGCCCTGTAGCTCAGATGGATAGAGCAGCGGTTTCCTAAACCGAAGGTCGGCAGTTCGAATCTGCCCAGGGCTACCATTTTCAACAACTTACAACCCATCAGTATTTCCCGCTCTTCGTCATTTAAAAAGGCCTAGGTCTCGTCCCGCCCAGTGCCTGGGGCAGCGTGGTTTGAGCAATCGGGTTGGCCCCCGTCGTAATAACCGTGTCTGCGGAGTGCGCCGCCACCTTCGCTCCGGCTGAGGCATTCGGAGGGTGCCACGGCCGGGAGGAGTGTCCCGGCCTGACTTGCGACAAGCCTACATAGGCGGCCCGATTTGAGCACAGGCATTCGTTATGTACCCGTTGTTAAAGTCGTCCAACGTCATGGCATTGGCTTCCATTTGCTGTCCGATGGGAGAGGAGGGTGAGATGCCTTCAGGAATAGTGCCCGAGCCAATCAAGTTATTGGCATCATCCAGGGTAGATTGAATCGGACCGGGGTCGGTGCCGTTCGCGACGTTCAACAGGGCGGCAATCAACTGGTGGCCCAAATTCACGCTCGCGTCGCCCCGTACCGGACTCTGGAGAATGCTCTCCAGCTGTGCATTGCCATAGAAGTTCGTGCCTAGCGTCAGGCCCGAACCGTCCTTCCACGCACTTTGATGGTTTTTCCAATACCCTTGTGTCAGCGGCGGACAAGTGCCTTGGGCGTACATTGGGAGAACGCCCGTGATCAGAATGAACATTGCGGCGGCAATTACCGCCATGGCTCTCAGTTTCATCTTGCTCTCCTTTGTGCCGTCTATGTTGAAGAGACAGACGAGGGTTGAGACAAGCGGCAGACAGCGACGGCCGACTAATTCTGTGTTTACTGGAGCTCTTCCTGCGTTGAATTGTATCCTCCTTTGATAGAGGGTTAAACAGCAATCTCGGGTTTTCGGCCGACTTGGTGAATCGCCGGGTAGCAGTAAGCAAATCCTATGGGGCGGACTTAGGTTCGAGTCGGCTCGTATCGAATTCATCCAGACCTGTTGCCATTCGCCATTCTACTTGACAACATCCTGGATCCAGCGAATGGTGTGATCGGTCAGAGGAAGTTTCGATTCGCTCTCTCGATGAAAGCGGATCAAGACCGGCAATCTGCCCATTTTGCCAGTCAGCACGAGAAAACCCGGCTTAGAGTCATCATAGGTAAGCTCCGCAATCCAGCTTGGCATACCACCTTCGGTCAATACAAAGCTCTTCACGTTAGGATCGGAGCGCAGAAACAGCGGTTGTAGTGCACCGGTCATAACCTGCACTACGACCTGGTCGCGGGAGTCAACGATCATACGTTGCCAGCGATGCTCATTGTTGCTCAACGGAAGTCTAGGCTCGCCATTGATCCGATATTCGTCCACAAACCAAATTCCCGAAAGAGGAACCTCTCTGCTAGCAATGAGTTGCGAACTTAGTTCGTAGCTACGATACGCGTCGTAACTGAGTAGAAGAACGCCAAAGGCGATCTGCAAGACCAGAGCCGCTCGATTAAGGTATTGTCGTCGGAAGAGGGGCTTCCCGGTTTCGGCGGGGATACTTCGATTCAAAAGGAAGAAATTTGCGAGCCGGGTTAACTCAGGCAAAATAATGATGATCGCCATCAAGATGAGGTTAATTACCAATAACTTAGCCCCAACGTCATAGCCGAAGTTCAGCATGAGAACGTTGCCCATGGCTGCAGTAGAAAACAGCGCGCCTAGAGTAGCCAACCGGGGAACCATTAGTAGCAGGCCGGCAAAGACTTCCACCAGGCCGCCGAAGAAGCTATAAACCGGGGACACTCCCATGAAGATCCAAAGCAACTGATTGCGAGTTGAGTTCCCGAATGTCTGTATGAGCTGCGAACGAGCGGGTGCAGGAAATTGGTACGGGAACAGTTTTGCCGCGCCATAAGAGATGAGGGCCGCGGCAAGTGAGACGCGGAGAAAGAGCAGAAACCATCGATGCAGCCGGACGTATTCCTGCCGCCTACGATCTAACAGCGACCAAATGAGCGATGCGACCGCTGCAATCACCAGATAGCACAATGCTAGAACGTAGTAGTAGGTTGTGTCCTTGGTGCCGGCAGTAGTGTTCAGATAATCGGTGCCAAAATCATGTGCCACATGCAGCAGGTGCTTGCTGACGTACAACACTGCGTTCCATCGGGCCAAGTCGAAAAGCCAGAATAGTTGGGTGAAGGGAGGAAATGGAAGAAGGTGCAATATGACTTCCAGATTGAAGAGTCCGAAGTAGACGAAGCCAAAGCGGAAGGCGATTTTAGTGAGCACGTTCCACGACGTCGACGGGATGCCCGAAACCTGTATTTTCCTATTCGGTGACGAGCCAGAATGAATTTCTTTTCGCATTTCCGGCTGCATAACGGCCTCCTCTCTCCTATCCGGGGAAATTTGGGCATTCGCATTTCGGGTTCCTTGCGGGAAAAGGCGAGTTGCTGCCTGCAGTACACGGACCTTGTCTCCTGCCGAGTGACGGCACTGAAACCGGTCAATTAGATTAGGCGAAGTGGGGCATCTGGAGAAGGTTAAGTCGCAGAATAATTTCCCGCCTGCGGGAGCGATAAAAATAGGTGGGGACGGGGCCTTGACCCGTCTAGACGCCCGCATAAATTCGAACTCCGCGATGGTCTGTTGTCAAGGAGAATTTCTTCGATGGTCCCGGGCATTTTCAGGGACACCTCATCAACTGCAGATACATTAGCTCTACATGCAGCTTTCAAGCAGTACTGACCAATCGGGCTGCGTTTCGTTACCTTACATTCGGCCGTCAACACTAGGAACTACTTCAGGGTGGACCTGATTTTCGCGAACGGCGGCTCACCTGGGGTACTAGCGGGGGCACCGATCCATCGCGTGCTTTAGAGATGCTGGGGCGGTGATTCTGATGAGAATGGATCCGCTCAGCTATCGGCGGCCGAGGGGACGCTATTCATGATGAAGCGAACTTTGTGGCGGCGTTCCGTCGGTTGGCAAATATGGTTTCGCTCAGCCGATAACAGGTCGGGTGCCCGACAGGCGCGAGCAATGACCAAGCCGCACTCGGAACAGACGGAAGCGATCGTGCCATCGTGATAGCGGCGTCGCGTGCTGCGCGGCTTGCTTCCCAGCCGATCAGCGCGAAGCTTCAAGTTCGAGGCGCTGGGCTGCTCGGAACCATCTTTATTCGGCAGCCATCCATTGCGAAAGCACACCGCGACTGCGTGAGTTCGATTGTCCGCACCCAGCTTCAAGTTGATGGTCCGCAGCATGTTCTTCACCGCCTGACCGCTGGTGCGGAAGTGAGAAGCAATGTCGCGGTTCTCGTAGCCATACGAGAGCAGCTCGAGAACCTTAAGCTCTTTGGACGTTAGTATGGTTTTAGCGTCGAAGTGATCGGGTTGGCGGACATCCTGGCGGGGCAGACGAAGTTCGTTCGCAGTCATTGGCAGGTTTCGGATGAGGCACAGTCCACTAACGGGCTGTACAACCTGTCCTCGTTTGTATCGACCAGCTACCCCCCTGATACGCCGCATTCTGATTCAATGTCAACAGTAAAATGACAGCATGGTATCCGATCCAATATAAGTGGTAGGCTCGTGGCACTATAGTTTTCACTGGGAGATATTTGGTGGGTATTGCCTCTGAGGGATGCAGATACGGTTCCTGGTTGCTGTTTGTGCCGAACCCGGCGTCCCGAAATGCGACGCTGCATGCCTTGAGTCATGGTTGACAATCGAGAAGGCTAGTAACGTGAGATAGCTGAAAACTTGCAACGATATGCAAACACAGCCTTATAATTCCGGCCAGACGGCAGGTTCCGTTTTCCGGTTCCAAGACACGGAGATACGCGCGGTTTATGGGCCAAGAATTTTGTGCGCAATGGCGGCAATCCCTTATCAACACTAGCGATTGAGGCATTCTCTGATTCGCGGTTGTTTATGGAACCAAGCGACCAGTCCCGGAATAAGGATTTCCTTCTTTCCTCTGCTTTTGGGGAGGACGCACCCGGCCAGTCCGAGGCTCCCCCGCCGATCTTCTCGCCCAACGATGTCGTTTGCCAACGCTATCGCGTGATCCGCTTCATTGCCCGTGGCGGCATGGGAGAGGTCTATGAGGTCGAGGACGAAGAGCTGCACGCCAGGATCGCGCTCAAGACGATTGCTCCGTCCCGTGCCTCTTCGAAGCATCAACTGAATCGCTTTAAGCAGGAGATTCAGCTCGCTCGAAAGGTGAGCCATCCCAACGTTTGTCGTGTCTTCGATCTCGGCCGCCATCGCGACGAAGCCCACGGCGATGTGCTCTTCCTGACCATGGAATTCCTGCCGGGAGAAACCCTGGCGGGATATCTGAGCGAGCACGGGCCCATGTCGTATCAGGAGGCGTTGCCGCTGGTGCGTCAGATGGTTGCGGCCTTGGCAGCCGCGCACCATGCCGGTGTAGTGCATCGTGACTTCAAGCCCGGCAACGTGATGCTGCTGAACCTGCCGGAGTCGCCGCAGGTGAAGGTCACCGACTTTGGGCTGGCGGTGAATCCCGAAGCTGACGAAACTGTTTCGCAGGTGTTGAGCGATGTAGTGGGCACTCCGGCGTACATGGCGCCGGAACAGTTTCACGGGCAGTACAGCGCGCGCACCGACATCTACGCGCTGGGACTTACGGTCTTCCAAATGCTCACCGGCAAGTTGCCGGAGTTCAGTCAGACACCTTTCCAGGAAACCGGCGGACAAACCACGAAGCGCATGCGCTCCCGCTGGCGGCAGGCGATTATGCGCAGCACGGCTGCCAATCCTGCCGCGCGTTTTGCTTCGGTTGAGGAGTTCTGGAGCGCCGTATCAGGTGAGAAGCTGCCCGGCCAGACGAGATGGCAGGCGATTTTCGCGGCCATGCGCCGGCATCGTCCTATCTATGCATCGGCAGCTGCCCTGGTGCTGGTCTTGTCTGTACTCATGTGGACGGGCGTAATCCCCAGTCCCTTTCAGCGCTTGCCGGAGCAAAAACACATCGCGGTGCTCCCTTTTGAGAACATTGGGAATGATGCATCGAATCAGGCCTTCGCCGAAGGCGTAGCGGAAACCTTGACCAGCAAGCTGTCGCAACTGGAGCGCTATCAGAAATCGTTTTGGGTGGTGCCCGCCAGCGACACGCGTAATATCAAGAGTCTCGATGAAGCTCATCGCGATCTGAACGTCACATTGGCCGTTACCGGTAGCATTGAGCACACTCCTGACGGTGTTAATCTGATTGCAAACCTTGTCGACGCGGCGAATCATCGTCAATTGGCGTCGCGATCCATCCAGGTCGGCTCCGGCAGTCTCGACGAGATGCAGCAACGGGTTTGGGAGTCGGTAGCGGACATGCTCGACTTGCAGGTCAGCCCGCAGATCAAAGAAGAGCTGGCCGCCGGTGGGACCTCGCAAGCCGATGCCTATGAGCTCTACGAACGAGGCAACGGATATCTGCAGCGCGAGGACCTGGACGATATCAATCACGCCATCGGATTATTCAACAAGGCAGTCGCCACCGATCCCAAGTACGCTACAGCGTATGCCGGATTGGGCGGTGCGTATGCGCGGAAATATTTCATCACCAAGGATCCGCAGTGGATCGCTGAAGCCACCAGCAATGCCGGCCGAGCGGTTGAGTTGAACGCACAGCTTATTCCGGTTCGCCTGAGTCTGGCCGGGGTCTACCAGCAAACCGGGCAACTCGATAAAGCCCAGGCGGAATATCAACGCGTGCTGGAACAGGATCCAACTGTGATTGCAGCGCAGCTGCACCTGGGACAGGTTTATGAACTGCAGGGCAAATATCCGCAAGCCGAGAATTTGTACAAGGACGTGGTCGCGCGCCGCTCAACTTATTGGCAAGGCTATGATGAGTTAGGTGAGCTCTACTACCGGCAAGGGAAGTTTGACAAAGCCGCCGATCAGTTTCAGTCGCTGATTGATTTGGCGCCAGATGAGAGCGACGGCTATTACAACCTCGGCGGCATTTACCTGGCGCAAGGCCGCTACCAAGATGCCATTGCGGTTTTGAAGAAGGGGTTGGGCATCCGGCCGAACGCCGATGCCTGGACTAACCTAGGCGCGGCCTATATGTACGTCGGCAAGTACGAGGAAGCTGCCGATGCTATGAAGCGCGCCGCGGATCTCAGCCCGCACAACCATGTCATGTGGCGGAACCTGGGCGACAGCTACGATCAGATTCCCTCGCGGCTGGCCGACGCGCGGCTGGCCTACGCTAAGGCGCTTGAAACCGCGACCGAACAACTCAAGGTCAATCCTAAAGACCCCGAGGTGCTCAGCGGAATCGCGCTCTACCAGGCACATCTCGGAAAAGTGGCCGATGCCGATCTTTTCATAAGCCGTGCGCTCGCGGCTGCCCCTAACGACAGTGACACCCTATTTACATCAGCTTTGGTGTATGAGATCATCGGCAACCGCCAGAAGGCTTTAGCGGCCGTCAGTGCTGCGGTCGCTGCTGGATACTCCCTGGAAGAAGTGGAGAAGGAGCCGGAGCTGCGGGCCCTCAGGTCCGATCCCCGGTATCAAGAATGGATAAGAAGCAGAAGGGCAAAATCCTCGGCATCCTAAACCGAATCACGGGAGGCTGTATATGAGGCGCCACGGCTGTAAGTATTGTGTTTTAACGGTGGGCATGTTGTTCTTCCTCCTACCCGCGCTGGCCAACGCACAAAGCACTCCGCCCGGTGTCTGCTCGGATACATGGTCGTCGGCTTGTACCGCAACTAACAGCTGTCCGTCGAGCAACACGCAGTGTAATGTCCAGATCTCGCACAATGGCGCGAACGCCATCATTGTGTACAACGGTACTATCGTCAGCGACATTTGTGTCTACCCGGGACAAACCGTCAGCTGGCAAGAGGCAGAGCAGAACGCCGAGTTTTTGGTCACGTTCTTGACGACGCCTTTCACGACTAACCAGTACTCGTTTCCGGGAAGCACTGGTACCCCTTCGTCGGGAACAGTCGCTAGCGGGTTGGGGTATGCCTGTTATAAGTTCAGCATCCGGCAGCAGGTGGGACCGACAATTTATCCGGCCGATCCCAAGGTCGTTGTACATGGCGTCGGCGATGTAGGGGCGAAACCCAAGAAGAAGCGGCGGAGACAGGCCACCGAGGACCAGTCCCAACAGCCGGAGCAGTAAGGCCCGGTCGGCAAACGGTTCGCTGAAAACTCGGATTGCGATGTCATCTCGGGTAGAGCCGGCTTTTATTAGGTCTTAGAGTCGGCTTCATCGGCCGCGCGGACAGGTCTACAGCAAACGAAACGCCTACTGCGACGGAGCTCCGTCCGACTCTTGCAGACGCTCTTGCATATAAGTCCAATCTGGGCGAAAAGCGTTTCGCAACGATTGGGCCTCGCTCTCGGCTTTTCGTTCCATGAACGCGGCGCGCCACCACAGATAAATCGAGAGCAGCGACAGAAAGACACAGATAAAGTACTCGGGATAACTAACGTAGGCGCTGAAAGCCGCCAGGCACATCACCAGCCACGAGCCCAGATAGCGACGATAGCGCATCACCGCACGAGACTTCGCCTCCTCCAGTTGGTTCCACTCCCAAAGCTGGGCTTTGGCCATCTCCAGTCGCAGCCGCTCGACCTCTTCCGGACTGAGCGAAACCGGGACAATCAAATCTTCGCCGGAACGCACGACCGAAAGCGAGATCTCGTCCAGCGTCAAATCCAGCCCGCGAATCTCCGTGCGAATTGTGCTGCTGGACATGAGAGGCCTCCGGTTTTCAAAGGGCTCAGCTTCAGCTGCGCCAAGACCTAATGTAAAGGAAGAGCAGGGGTACCGCCGACCTCACACAAATTTGAAATTGTCATCCCGGCCGGAGGCGGGCCGTTGTTGCCAGCCGGAGCGGAGGGATCTGCGGTTTGCGGGCAGCGGCTTAATCGCCGAGGGCTTCAGATCCCTCGACTACGTTGCGAAGCTGCACGTCTCCACTTCGCTCTGGATGACAATTCGATACTGTAGAACCGTCGCTAATCGCTAGTTGCCAGTTGCTTTCTTCTCCACCGCGATCCCTAGTTCCTTCAACTGCCGCTCGCTAACGGGCGTTGGCGCATCCACCATCAGGTCGACAGCCTTGGCAGTCTTGGGGAAGGGAATCACTTCGCGCAGGCTCTCAGCGCCCGCGAGGATCATTACGATGCGATCCAGTCCCAGCGCGATGCCGCCATGCGGAGGCGTGCCGTACTGCAGCGCTTCCAAAAAGAAGCCAAAGCGGGCCTGCTGTTCTTCCGGAGACATTCCCAGCGCCTTGAAGATCCTGCTCTGGATGTCCTGGCGATGAATACGGATTGAGCCCGAGCCCAACTCCGTTCCGTTCAGCACTACGTCGTATGCCAGCGCGCGGACGGCGCCAGGATCGCTCTCCAGCTTGTCCATATCCTCGTCGTGCGGTGAGGTGAAGGGATGGTGCGCGGCGTTCCAGCGCCCCTCGGTATCGTCCCACTCGAACATGGGGAAGTCCGTGACCCAGAGGAAGCGGAAGTTGCCATGCTTGAATGCACCATGACGCTCGGCATATTTCTGACCCAGCGCAAGGCGAAGTTGTCCAGCGGCAGAGTACACGCCGTATGCCTGCTGGCGCGCCTTGGATGCAGTTGCGGCCTCCGTGCGTTTGGCTCCGGCGACGATTACCAGTAAATCTTCAGGATTCGGTTTGGCCACTTCGCGGATCTTCGCGACAGCATCAGGAAACGACTTCTCGAGACGCTTGATGTCTTCGAAAACTTTCGCTTCCTTGCGATCGCCGAACATCGCCTTGATCTCGTCGCGCTCCTTGCGCGAAAGTTCTCCGACCTTCGGAATTACAATCCCGACCACCGGAAGCTCGGCATCGACCTGCAGCGTCTCCAGATTCTCAGGCGCGAATGCCTCGCGCACGTTCGCCATCGCGGGCAGGCGCAGATCCGGCTTGTCGATGCCGTAGAGCCGAATCGCCTGGTCGTAACTCATTTGCGGAAACGGAGTCTGCAATTCAGCGCCAATGGTCTTGAACGCCGCGCCCAAAAAGCCTTCAACCATCTTGAACACCATCTCCGGCCGCGCGAAGCTGATCTCGAGATCGATCTGCGTGAACTCGGGCTGGCGATCGGCGCGGAGATCTTCGTCGCGGAAGCAGCGCACGATCTGAAAATATTTGTCGAAGCCCGAGATCATCAGGATCTGCTTGAAGATCTGCGGCGACTGCGGCAGCGCGTAAAATTCGCCGGGATATACGCGGCTGGGCACGAGATAGTCGCGCGCGCCTTCGGGCGTGGAGCGGGTCATAAACGGCGTCTCGATTTCGTAAAATCCCTGCGAGTTCAGATACTCGCGGATGGCGATTGAAACCTGGTGCCGCAGGCGGATGTTGTACTGCATCTCCGGCCGCCGCAGATCGACGTAGCGGTGCTTCAAGCGCACTTCTTCGTTCGCCAGCACGGTGTCGGCTGGCGTAAAAGGCAGAGGCTTGCAATCGTTCAGCAGGCGCAGTTCGTCGGCGACGACTTCGATCTCACCGGTGGGGAGGTTCTTGTTGACGGTGGCGGCGTCGCGCAGCTTGACGTGGCCAATGACGGCCACGACGAACTCCGAGCGCAACGCATTCGCCTTGTTATGTACCGCGATCCCCGCATCGGAGGTGACGACAGCTTGCGTGATCCCGCTGCGATCCCGGAGATCGAGGAAGATGAGGTTGCCAAGATCGCGCCGCTTGTTGACCCAGCCCATGAGAACAACTTTTGAGCCCGCGTCAGAAGCGCGCAGCTCACCACACATATGAGTACGTTTCAGATCACCGAGGAAGTCGAGCATGATATCCAATCGAGTTATTAGTAACTAGCAGTTAGCAATTAGCCAAAATACGCGCGAGAAATGCCGTTGCTAATTGCCAGATGCTAAATGCTAATTGCTGCTTTTCTATTTTCTCAGGAATTGTGCGAGTTCTGCACGCGCAACCGAGACTTGCTCGCCGCTGGCGAGAGTCTTCACAGCGAATTGATCGGCCGCAACTTCGTTTTCGCCGACGATGACGATGTGTTGCGCGCCAGACTTCTCTGCGAGTTCAAATGATTTTTTCAGGCGGAAGCTTTCATCGCCGAGATCGGCGGCGACTCCGGCGCGCCGCAACTCGCGCGCCAGCTTCAGCGCCTGCTGATTCATCCCCGCTCCAAGCGGAGCAATGTACGCCTGGATCTTTGCCGATGTTTCTTCGCCCTGAGACTGCAGTGCCAGGATCAAGCGGTCCTCGCCGACGGCAAAGCCAATTCCCGGCGCTTTAGGCCCGTCAAGCGACTCCGACAGTCCGTCGTAACGGCCGCCGCCGAGCACCGCGCTCTGCGCGCCCAATCCACCATGGGTGAACTCGAACGTTGTGCGCGTGTAGTAATCGAGTCCGCGCACCATGCGCTCATTGATGGAATAAGTCACGCCTACGGCATCGAGCATGGCCTTCACGGCGGAGAAGTGCTCGCGGCAGCCCTCGTCGAGGTAGTCACCGATCTTGGGCAGCTCCTCAATGATGGGCTGATCGTCCGGAACCTTGCAATCGAGCACGCGCAGCGGATTCGTCTCTGCCCGCCGCTGGCAGTCGGAGCACATCAGGTGTACAACCGGCTGTAACGCTTCGCGCAATGCCTTGTTATAGCGCGCACGATCATCGGCGCAGCCGACAGAATTCAGTTGCAGCTTCCAGTCGCGCAGCCCGACTTCATCGAGCAACGTGGCCAGCATCTCCAAGATCTCAGCATCGCGCGCCGGAGACTCGCTGCCCGCAGTCGGCGGTCCGATAACCTCAGCGCCGATCTGGAAGAACTGGCGATAGCGGCCTTTTTGCGGACGTTCGCGGCGGAACTGCGGACCGATGTAATAGAGCTTCTGCAGCGTCCCTTTGTCGCCGAGCCGATGTTCGATGTAGGCGCGCACCACGCCGGCGGTATTCTCCGGCCGCAAAGTCAACGACTGCGCCTTCTCACTTTGCGCGCGCGCCTTGTCCTCCCACGTGAACATCTCTTTCGAAACGATATCGGTCTCTTCGCCCACACTGCGGGAGAATAGCTGCGTGTCCTCGAAGATCGGCGTGCGGATCTCGTGAAAGTTGTAGCGAACGAAAATGTCGCGCACCTTCGCGTCCACCCGATTCCATAGGTCGGTGTCGGGAGGGAGAAGGTCGCGAGTTCCGCGAACGGCTTTGATCATAAGGCAATTGTCAGTGGTCAGAAAAATCGCCACTAGCACTGAGCATTTGGGAATTAGGTAAAACGCCTCCAGCCAAACACCGATTGTTAGCTGCTAATTGCTAATTGCTAGTTGCCGCCCTTACCACTTCTTCATCTCTTCCAGGTACGCCTCTCGATAGCCCTGGTAGTTGCGGCCGTAGCGCAGGATCATCTCCTGATCCTCGTCGGTCAGTTGCTTGCGCATCTTGCCGGGCACGCCCATCCAGAGCGAGCGGGGCTCCACGATCGTACCCTCGGGAATCAAGGTCCCGGCCGCAATAATCGAGCCCTCCCCAATGCGAGCGCCGTTCAGGATGATCACTCCCATACCGACGAGGCAACGGTCCCCGACGACGCAACCGTGCAAGGTGACGGAATGGCCGACCGTCACCCAGTCGCCCACGATGACCGGCCACTGATTCAGCATGCCGTGCAGGACGCTGCAATCCTGGATGTTGCTGTGCGCGCCGACGCGGATGGAGTTGACGTCGCCGCGCACTACGGCGTTCATCCACACGCTGGCATTCTCGCCCAGGACAACATCGCCAATCAGTTGCGCCGATTCGTCGACGTAACACGACGAGGGTACGGTAGGAGTGATTCCTTTGTAGGAGCGGATCATTCTTCCTCAATCCTGAGTTGAAACTGTCTTCCGGCTGTCAGCAACGGCGAATCAGCGAGAGGCTACCGGGCACAGCGGCTGCGTCCGGCGAGGCGTGTTGACTGGAAGCAATTCCGTCGAGCCTGTAAGACTTTGAAAATAACACGTCACGGGCGGCCGGCGAAAGGACACCATGGCAACTGCCGTGTTTGACGTTCCCAACACTAATAAAGCGCAGGTGGGAATGGCGTCTCTTGGGAGCTTTCCGTTAAACTATTTAGAATCAGTAGATTGGTGTTGCCTCCGCCCGGCAACTTTTGCGTCTACGACTTTATCGGGATGGGCAACTGGCTTAGCCTTGCGATACAAGTACGTAACGAGCGATGCAAGTCGTTTCGAGATTCCGGGGTAATTTGCCAATCACAGTATGACGGTCTTATGGAAAGCAGTTCGCAGGTGAGTGTCGAGCCGCAGGTGGGAGCAACGGTGAGCTGGATGAGAACTCTGGGCCCGAAAACGGTGCTCTGCGTGGATGACGAGGCGATTGGGCTGCGTGTGCGCAAGATCATGCTGGAAAGCCACGGCTTTACCGTCCTGACCGCCAACAGCGGACAACAGGGACTAGCCATTTTCGACGAGCAACGCGTTGACCTGGTGGTGCTGGACTACTACATGCCCGGCATGAACGGAGGTGACGTTGCGGCGGAGATCCGCAAACGTCGGCCTACGATTCCCATTATCTTCCTCTCGGCCTACTTCTCACTGCCACCGGCAGCACTCGAGTTGGCCAATGCCTTCATCACCAAGGGTGATCCGCCCGACGTCCTGATCGAGAAAATCGAACAACTGGTGTAACCTGGTCAGCCACCCAACACGGCAACTTACAGTCTGCAGGGTGGCGCGTGCCCTGGAGTGGTAGGATTCCTCGGTATTCCACCGCGACTAAGGACAGCTGGTTAAGATTTCGCCGCTTTTTTGGCCGCCTGCATCACCGTCTTCTGCATGCGATTTTCACCTGCCCAATACAGGCTAATCTCATGGCCTTCAGGGTCGTTGAGATACGCGTGTCGCCAACCCCAGGGCATCATCGTCGGCAACTGGGTGAAGTAGAAGCCGCGCCTTTGAAGCCGGCGGCAGAAGTCGTCGAGATCGCGGACTTCGAAATACAGGCGCACGCCATCGCTGGCAACCGATGCGCCAGGTCCCGCCTGATGCAGCGCGATCGTCCCATCTCCACCAGGGGCGCGCATCCGCGCATAGACAGGCCTGCCCTCATAGCGAAAATCTTCGATCAGCCTGAATCCCAGCCAGTCACGATAGAAATCCAAAACGCGCTGGACGTCTTTTGCGTAGATCATGGCGTGATTGAAAGTGAGCTTATCCTCCGCTGCGGGAGCGGGAGCAGCTTTTGCCAGAGAGGCCTTGGCAGTTTGCCTCGGGCTTGAAGCAGCAGAGCGTTTAGGCGGAGAGGCATCGCGTTTCGCAACCGCTCGCTTCGCGGAAGATCTTTTCGCCGCAGGTTTCTGGACAGCCTTCTTCTTGGCTGGCTTTTTCTTCATCGGATCACCATTGGCCTGGCCCGATTGAACGGCGCAAGTATGGGCGGCGACGATGGTGAATGTCAAGAAATCCGCGTCCGAGCATGGGCTGACGCTCTCGGTTCTCGTCCCGTCCCGACTGCGGTATTCGCTGTTCGCCGACTCGGCACCCGGCTGAAGCGATGGGCTTTCTTGTGGCCGGGACTGCAATGAATGCGACGGCTGTGTTCATAAATATTCGGGAGTGAGCGCAGCCGTGCGGGTTCAGCACCCCGGAGTCGAAAGACCGCTACGGCTACACTGCTGTCCTATTCAGTGGAAACACCCAGGCTCCCGAACGCCGCCGCCATCTTTTCAGACACCTTCTCACCCTCGACGCCTTCGATTTCGAGCAAGACAGGCGGAACGCCAGGCGCGGCCCGCAGCAATTCCATGGAACCCTTCCAGTCGATACTGCCCGCGCCTGGCCAGAGATGTGAGTCTTGATCTTTGTTGTTGTCGTGCACGTGCGTCGAACGGATGCGGTCCTTGAGGACCTCGAACGATTCTTTCACGCCAGATGCCATGTGCGCGTGCCCCACATCGAAGCAGACTCCAATATCGGTGAAACGTCCGCCGTGCAAAAGCTCCATCAGAGCTTCTGGCGTGGAGAGCTCATTGGGAATATTCTCCACCAGCAGCTGCACCCCCAGAGGCTTGGCGAACGCATGTAAATGTTCGAGCGACATCATGGCTGCTTCCGTTTTGTGTGGGGAGGCCTCTTCCTTGCCGACACCGACATGCTGCACTAGGAACTGAAACGGCGCCTGCTCGGCGACCTCCAACGCACGCTTAATCTCATCCATGGCGGCAATGCGATCACGCTTCTCAATGGCGGCAATGTTGATCGGCGGCACGCCGCTGCGGCCCCACTCTTCATCGCTGTACATAGGAGAGTGCATCGAGTGAAACGCAATCCCGGTGCTACGGAACCAGTTGGCAATCTCCCGTATATGCTGGCGGTCGGTGTAGTTGAAGTGGCCGCGCGCGGCAAAGATCTCGACCGCCTCGGCGCCGCCGGACACGAACTGGTCCAGCAGTCCGGGATGAAGCCGTTCGCGTCGCGCGTAAATCAAGGTCGACATAGCCCTGCGCATCAGAAGCCCACCGCCTTTCCCTCATTGCGTCCATCACTGGCGCCCTGCCGTTCGCCCGTCTTGTCGTCGACCGCAACACACTCGGCGTCGCCCAGATAATTGTGCGAGCGCACCACCTTGTGCCCCATGCGCTCCAGGATGCCGACGGTATCCGAAGAAATTCCCGTCGGCTCGATCAGGATATCGTCAGGCATCCACTGATTGTGAAAACGAGGTGCATTCACCGCCTGCTGGATGTTGAGGCCGTAATCCACGACGCTCATCAGCACGTTGGCAACCGTGGTGATGATCGTCGGACCGCCCGGCGACCCGAGCACCAGGAACAGCTTGCCGTTCTTCAACACCATTGTTGGTGTCATCGCAGATAGAGGACGCTTCCCCGGACCAATCGCATTCGCCGGACCCTGGATCAGTCCATACATATTGGGCGCGCCCGGCTTGGATGAGAAGTCGTCCATTTCATCGTTTAGCAGAAACCCGAGGCCTTCGGCAGTGACGTGCGATCCGAAGCTATCGTTGAGTGTTGTCGTCACCGAAACGGCATTGCCCTCTGGATCGACGACTGAGTAGTGCGTGGTGTGGTCCGGCTCCGCCACTGACGCGGGCTGGGGATGCGCATCGGCGTAGCTGTCGAGCTGTGAGAATATCGATGGCCGCCGGAGATCCGCGCTGGGTGTGGCCTTGCGCAGCGGGATCGTCTCCCGCCACGCGTTGCCGTAACGTTTGTCGATGAGTTGTGCTACCGGAATTTTAGAAAAATCGGGATCTCCCATGAACTCGGCCCGATCAAAGAAAGCACGCTCATATGCTTCTGAGGTGAGATGGATTGCCTCCGCAGAGCCTGCACCTTCCTTAGCCAGATCGTAGCCCTCGAGGATGTTGAGGATCTCGACCAGCGCAACGCCTCCTGACGACGGGGGGGGTGCGCTGATGACCTCGTAGCCGCGATAGGTTCCCCGAATCGCTGCCCGTTCCTTTGCCTGATACTGAGCGAGATCGTCCGCGGTTACCAGCCCCCCGCCTTTCTGGATCGCCGACGCCAGTTCGTGCGCGAGCGAGCCATGATAAAAGTCGCCCGGATTCTCGGCGATGCGTTCCAGGGTGTTCGCCAACTCCGGCTGTTTAAGAGTCTCGCCTGGCTGGTAGTAATTTCCATCCCGCTGGAAGATGCGGCGGGATTCAACGAACTTCGCCAGATCGGAATCCTGTAACGACTTTGCCTGCTCATAGTCGAGCACAAAGCCATCGCGCGCCAGCCGGATCGCGGGCTTCATCACCTGTTTCAGCGCGAGCTTACCCCAATGCTGCTGAGCATAGACCATCCCGGCCACTGAGCCAGGCACTCCAATCGACTTGTAGCCGAGGGTGCTGAGACCGGGAATAACATTCCCCCGCTTATCGAGATACATGTCGGCACTAGCTTTCGCCGGGGCCTTCTCCCGATAGTCGAGGAAATGCGTCTCGCCATTGGCCCGGCGGAAGAGCATGAAGCCGCCACCGCCGATATTGCCGGCTTCGGGATAGACCACCTCCAGCGCAAACCCGACCGCGACGGCAGCGTCAACTGCGTTGCCACCCTGCTCCATGATCGCGGCTCCCACCCGCGAGGCTTCCGGCTGAACCGTCGCAACCATGGCCTTCGGGGCGTGCGTGGGGCTCACCATGTCGCCGGCTAGCGCTGCGAGCGAAGCAAACAGAATCAGTGTCGGAATCGCCAAAAGGCGGAATGTCGGGCGAGCGCTAACGGAGTGCATGGTCGATATTCGTCTTTCATACTACCCGAACGTTGCTGTCGTCCGCGGCATCCAAGGCCTCATTGTTTACAGAATCCGCACCCCGCCCCGTAAGAGGCTTGAACCCTTTCGCAATTCGAATAAACTGGAGACATGGCAAATAAGAACGCTCCAAAACGCGAAGCTAAGAAACCCAAGAAGAAGAATAAGTAGCCTGCGAGTCTGGCGACATCCGGCTGACGGATTCGGCAATGCGATAGGCTGACTTGTGTCCGGCAGCCGGATCGTTATATATCTAAAGGACACCAGCGGCCCGTCATGCAGACTTCCATCTTCTCCGTAGACGTCGAAGACTGGTTCCATATCCTGGACCTTCCCAGCACGCCTCCGATCTCGGAATGGGCCGGACTGCCCTCGCACGTGGAAAAGAACTTCCACAAGCTGCTCGACATCTTCAGCGAATGTAACGTGCAAGTCACGTGCTTCTTCCTGGGTTGGATCGGCGAGCATTATCCGAACCTGGTGAAAGAGGCAGCCGCCCGCGGACACGAGGTCGCCTCTCACGGTTACGGCCATCAGCTCGTCTTCCAACAAACACGTGATCAATTTCATGACGATGTTCGTCACGCCCGCTTGTTGCTGGAAGACGTTGCCGGAGTGCCCGTTCTTGGATACCGCGCTCCTGGATTTTCTACCACCGATGACACGCCATGGTTCTTTGACGCACTGGCCAAAGCAGGGTACCAGTACGACTCTTCCTTATTTCCTGCGGCGCGCGGTCATGGAGGCGTACGGGACGGACGGCGAGATCCGCATCGCATCGGCGAAGAGGATGGGATCATCGAGCTGCCCATCAGCGTTGCCGACATGCTGGGTAAAAGAATCTGCTTCTTCGGCGGCGGTTATCTGCGGCTCTTTCCTTATTGGCTGATCCGGAAGAAGGCTCACGAAGTTCTCGCCGACGGCCGGCCGGTTGTCTTCTATATTCATCCGCGCGAGATCGATCCCAAGCATCCGCGCCTGCCCATGAGCCGCAAGCGGAGCTTTAAGTCCTACGTAAATCTCGACAGCACCGAATGGAAGGTCCGACGCGTTCTCAAGGATTTTCCAGTCACCACGTTCCAGAAAGTTATCGCCCAACACCCCGAATTGGTTCACTCCTATGTCGCCTGATCGCACCCAAACATTCTTCCATCAATATGCCAACGACTTCGACGCCATTTACGGCAACCAGAACGGAGTCGTCGATAGCGTCATCAACAAGCTTTTCCGTAAGAGCATGCGGTTACGTTATGAGAAGTCCATTGAGGGCTGCGAACCGGTGCAGGGCAAAAGCGTTCTCGACATCGGCTGCGGCCCGGGCCACTACTCCATCACCCTGGCCCAGCGCGGCGCCTCGCGCGTTGTGGGGATCGATTTTGCCGACGGCATGTTGAAGCTCGCCACCGAGCACGCAAAAAAAGTCGGTGTCGGCGACCGTTGCAAGTTCATGGTTGCGGATTTTTATACCTACGAACCGCAGGAGATTTTCGACAACGTCATCGTGATGGGGTTCATGGACTACATGCCCGACCCCGAGAAGGTCGTGGCAAAGGTCCTGTCGTTAACGCGTCAGAAAGCGTTCTTCTCGTTCCCGGTTGCAGGCGGCATTCTGGGATGGCAGCGGCAGATGCGTTACAAGAAGCGCTGCGATCTGTTCCTCTACACTCACGATCAGCTGAAGACGATGTTTGCGAAATTTCCCGAGGTCGACGCGACCATCGAGCCCATCAGCCGGGACTTCTTTGTCACGCTGGGGAGGAACGGGAAGAAGGTTTAGGCTTCTTCCCGATAGTCCGCTTCTGCCTAGTTCCGGCTGCGGAACTTCGACAGCAGCCGCAGGATCTCGAAGTAGAGCCATACCAGTGTGATCATCAGCGCGAAGGCGCTGTACCACTCCATGTACTTCGGAGCGCCGTAGCGGGCGCCATTCTCGATCAGGTCGAAGTCCAGCACCAGGTTTAGCGCGGCAACGATTACCACCACGATGCTGAAGCCGATGCCAATCGGCGACGAGCCGTTGATGGTGGAGAAGTGTATCCCGAAGAAGCCGAGGATAAATTCCAGGAAGTAGAAGACCGCGATGCCGCCGGTGGCGGCGACAATCCCCAGTCGCAGCTTGTCCGTGACCTTGATCAGCCCGGAACGATAAGCCAGCAGCATGGCGATCAGGGTGCCGAAGGTCAATGCGACTGCCTGGATAGCGATACCGTGAAAGCGCATCTCCAGCATCGCCGACACACCGCCGAGCACCAGGCCCTCGAGGAGCGCGTAAATCGGCGCAGTGATCGGGGACCATTCCTTTTTGAAGATGGTCACGAGAGCGACGATGAAGCCTCCGATGCCGCCAGCAACCATGGGAATAGCGACGGACTGCACAGCCTCTTCTGGCGAGCTGGCAAGAACGCCGAAAAAGCGGTTCCAGACCCAGGCTGCAGTGAGCACGCACAAGATAACCAGCAGGCCGGTCTTGTTCACCGTCCCCGAAACGGTCATGCTTTCGCCAAAGGTAGCCTCGGCGGTGCGGAAGGCGTTACCACCCAGGGCGGGGTTAGAAGTTCTCATCAGTTGCGGCATGGTTCTCCTCGGAATGCTGTTCGTTCTTCGCTACTCGGTTTTCGCCAGAGCGTCGGAGCGTTTTCGTTGCGGGAGACATTGAAAACTGGGGATCTCGTTTAATTAGACGCGGAACCAACATCTCGGACTCATCCACTTCTCCCACTTCATTCGAAAGCCGCGATGAGTGTACCCGACGCTCGGCTTCTGGCGACTGACCACTATCACTGACAACTCAAAACAACGTCTCCTGCCCGCTGCGATCCACTCGCGGCGGCTTGATTTTGAAGTGCTCATAGGCGAGATGCGTGGCTACGCGCCCGCGGGGCGTTCGGTCCAGAAATCCGATCTGGATCAGGAACGGCTCGTAGATTTCTTCGATGGCGTCTGGCTCCTCGGCTAACGAAGCCGCCAATGTATTCACCCCCACCGGACCGCCCTGATACTTCTCAATGATCGTCAGCAGCAGCTTACGGTCGATCTCGTCGAAGCCATGCTGGTCGACCTCGAGCATTTTCAATGCTGCCTGCGCGGTCGGTTTATCGATCTTGCCATTGCCTTTGACCTGCGCGTAGTCGCGCACGCGCCGCAGCAGCCGGTTGGCGATTCGCGGTGTGCCCCGGCAGCGGGTGGCGATCTCCATCGCGCCGTCTTCATCGATTTCTACCCCGAGAATCTCGGCGGAGCGTTGCAAGATGATCTTGAGGTCGGCGTGAGTGTAAAACTCCAGCCTCAGCACGATGCCAAAGCGCGACCGCAGTGGGGCCGAAAGCAGTCCTGCGCGCGTGGTTGCGCCGATGAAGGTGAACTGGGGCACATTCATCGTGTGGGTGCGCGCCGACGGTCCCTGCCCAATGATGATGTCGAGCTTGTAATCCTCCAGAGCTGAGTAAAGCAATTCCTCCAGCGCCGGCTGCAGACGGTGAACTTCGTCAATGAAGAGCACTTGCCTGTCGCGGAGGTTGGTCAGGATCGCAGTCAGGTCGCCCTTGATCTGCAACGTCGGTCCGGAAGTCTGCTGAAAAGCCACGCCAAGCTCGTTGGCAATAATATTGGCCAGCGTCGTCTTGCCCAGGCCCGGAGGCCCGTAGAGCAGCACGTGGTCCAGCGCCTCGCCACGCGACTTCGCCGCCTGAATCGCCACCTCGAGGTTATCTTTGACCTTCTGCTGCCCGATAAACTCGCGCAGTCGCTGCGGACGCAGCTTCAGCTCAAACGAAGAATCGTCTTCCAGCGGCGTCGCCGAAACTACACGCTCGCGGTCAGGATTTAGATTGTCACTGGGTAGAGGCACGCAAGGCGATGGTAAAGCGAAAGCGGCACAATGCGCAATGAGCATTGGAACGGGCACTGACAATGACTGCCCCAGGCTTTATTATTCGCTGGTACTCATGAAAAATCTCGGCATACTTCTCTCCGGGCGGGGCTCGAACTTCGAGGCCATCGCCGATAATGTTGCTTCCGGCACACTCGACGCGAACATCGCTATCGTCATCTCAAACCGGCCCGTTGCCGGAGGCATCGAGTCGGCGCGCCGCCGCGGCCTGCCCACGATGGTGATTCCCTCCAAGGGCAAAGTTCGCGAGGACCATGATCGCGAGGTAGTAACCGCACTGCGCGAGCATCAGGTCGATCTGATCTGCCTCGCAGGCTACATGCGGCTCCTGTCTCCGTGGTTCGTGCAGCAATTTCCCAACCGCATTCTCAACATTCACCCCTCGCTCCTGCCTTCGTTTCCCGGGCTCGAAGCGCAGAAGCAAGCCTTCGACTACGGAGTGAAGTTCTCCGGCTGCACTGTGCATTTTGTCGATGAAAATCTCGACCACGGCGCCATCATCGTGCAGAAGGTCGTGCCCCTGTTGGATACCGACGACGACCACGCACTGGCGGCGCGCATCCTGGAGCAGGAACATATTGCCTACACGGAAGCGATTCGGATAGCGCTCGAAGGGAGCTACAAGATTGAGGGAAGACGAGTTGTCCGGAGTTAAGCGAGCCGTCTACATCTCGTAATGCAGCAGTGAAAAGACGTCGTACTCCTTCAGCTTGTCCCGACCCTTTAGCCCGTCAAGTTCAACGACGAATCCCATACCGCAAATCTCTCCGCCGAGACTCTCCACCATGGCGGCAGCAGCTCTAGCCGTGCCACCGGTCGCCAACAGGTCGTCGCAGATTAGAATCCGTTGCCCCGGTTGGATCGCGTCCTTGTGGATCTCCAGTGTGTCCTGTCCGTACTCAAGGTCGTACTTCCATTGAAGGACTTCGGCCGGCAACTTCTTCGGCTTGCGGACTGGAACGAAGCCGGCGTTCAAGCGATAAGCCAACGCAGGACCAAAAATGAAGCCGCGCGCCTCGATCCCAAGCACCACGTCGATGTCATCGTTGATGTAGTGCTCGGTGAGAGCGTCGATCAGTCGGGCAAACCCCAACTTATCTTTCAACAGCGTGGTGATGTCGTAGAAGAGAATGCCGGGCTTGGGGAAATCAGGAACTTCGCGGATCAGCTTTTTCAGGTCGTCACAGCTCTGGGCCGGGTTGGCATGCATGGATTACCAGGCTCCTTCGATAAGAAAAGATTGTGCTTCCAGGAATGGGGCGTCCGACTCGCTTACCTGATCGACGCGTGAAGCCCGTGGGCCTTGCTGCAGTTTCTCGCGCAGCGACCGGAGTTGCTCGCGACTGCCCGTGGCCATCACCTCGACATCGCCATTGTGACAGTTGCGAACCCAGCCGGTGATGCCAATCTGCGCAGCCTCGCGCTCGACAAACCAGCGGAACCCAACACCCTGAACTCGACCAGCTATCACGTAACGATGTGTTTCAAGGTTAGACATGGGACATGCCGAGCAGAATCAGACGCTGGAAAACGCCAGCGGCGAAGACGAGCATTTCCTTGATCGCAATGCTGGCCTGCGAAGAGAGAACGCGCCAACCCTGCAGCGGATGGTTGACGCGTCCACGAGACAAATTAGCGGTGCACTGTCTTAGTCGCTGTGCTTTCCAGCCTTGGAGTTGAGCAGCGATACCAGTGCTTCGCCGGCGGGGGTAGCTTTCACGGTGTTGCCAGTCACGATCTGCCGTGCGCTGACGTCTTGCCCGTAAATCCGCTTGTTTGCGTCGCCATCAGGATCGAGCGAAGCGCCGTTGAGTGACACGCCAGCAAAAAGACCCTTGGTGCGGGCATAGGTCAAAATGTCAGCGCTCCCCATGTTTCCTGTGGTAGTGGCCCCCGGACCGGCGGCTGCGGTTGCGTCGGTGCCGACCTTAACCTTGCTGTCCAGCACCTTGTCCACCGCTGACGAGGACATAATCAGGAGAATCACATCGGTAGCCGTGCCGCCGATCTGAAAACCTGCACTGGCGCCACCGATGGTGTACATCGCAGGCGTGGACCATCTGCCGCTGAAATCCTTGCCTTCACGGCAACTCATCGGACCGCGTCCACCGGTTCCACCGAGTCCCACCGCAAACTTCTTCACGCTGGGCAGAACGATAATGCAATCAGCCTTGGCTACGACGCTGGCCGGAACATCCTTGCTGTCGAGCATTGCCCGCAGAACCGTGGCGGCATTACGCAGGGTTTGATCGTCACTCGACTTGTCGGCAGCCCACATGGGCGCAGCCAAGGTCGCCATTGTTAATACGAGCAGAAAAGGTACGGCTTTCTTAATCAGTTTTTCCATTTTTCGCATCCTAAGCGTTCAACACGATGTAGGTTGATTCAGCGGGACCGCAGCAGTTGCCGTCCCAAGATCCATCTAGGCGCTGTACAGAGGAGCCCTTCTTGCCGGTACTGATCGAGCCACAACTATCAGTGACAAAGCCGCTTTTTGATATGCGGGTAGCTTGTATAGCTTACTCCCAATTTAGCCCCTTCCCAGGGGTTTAGCCAAGAAAGAATGTCGAACACATAGTCCGTTTATGCCCGCGACAAATACGAACCTTCGGAGGTATCGACACGAATTTTCTCGCCTTCATTGATGAACGGTGGTACTTGGACCACCAAGCCAGTCTCGGTTTTGGCTGGCTTAGTGACGCTGCTGGCAGTAGCTGATTTCAAGCCAGGCTCGGTTTCGACCACCGTCAACTCCACCGTTTGCGGCAACTCCACACCCACCGCCTTACCGTCGAAGAACTCAACCTTGATGTTCAGATTCGCGATCAGGTAATCAACCGCATCGCCGAGGATGTCCTTGTTGAGGTGCAGTTGCTCGTAGTTCTCCATATTCATGAAGTAGTAGTCGTCGCCATCGGCGTAGAGGAACTCCATCTGCACCTCGTCCACGATGATTTTCTCGATGGCATCGCCCGAGCGGTAGCGGTGCTCGAACATGGCCCCGGTTCGCAGGTTGCGCAACTTGGCCTGGATAAATGCCCGCAAGTTACCCGGCGTCCGATGCTCCACACTGAAAACCGAATGGAGATCGTTATTGTGCTTAATAACCATGCCGGGACGCAATTGGGTGGCTGGAATCGCCATATTATCTATGACTCCTTAATTTGAATGCTTTGTCTGGGAGAGCCGCCCGCAACAGCGTGTAGACATCGTTCAACTCAGGCACGTGCCGAGTGAGAGCAGTCCCTGGAAATCTCTCTCCTAAGCTTCGGCAACGACGCGCGGTTCGGGGACAAACACTTAATTTTACACGGGCCAAACCGAGTTGGGAATTGCCGACTCCTCCAACGGTAGCTTAGGTTTCCGCAAATCCATGACAGCGCGGATTTTAGCCAGCGAAACGTTAGCGCCCGTGTGTCCATTTACGGACATCGGATTCGCGATTGTGGGCGAGGCTTGGAACTTGTCCTCGCCATTAGCGTACTTATTTGCATTGAGATAACGCTGCTCGAAGAGTGGCAGTCGGTCTGCAAGAAGATAAGCGCCACTATGACTACCGGATCCGACTCATCGACCATCCTCGTCGCGGAAGACCAAGAGCACGTCAGAGAAGCGATCGCTATGCTGCTTCGCGGCCACGGTTACTCGGTTGTACTGTGTGCGTCGCCCAGCGAGGCGTTGACCGCCGCTCAGCAAAGCACGCCAGACCTCGCCATGCTGGACATGAACTACCAGCGCGACAGCACATCCGGAATTGAAGGTCTGGAGCTAATCCAGATGTTGCGCAATCTGGACTCCACGCTGCCCATCATCGCGCTGACGGCGTGGGGTAACGTCGATCTGGCGGTAAGCGCCATGAAGTATGGAGCTTCTGATTTCATCGAGAAGCCTTGGCGGAATGACGCGCTGGTGGAGAAGGTTCAATTACTCATCCGGCGGGCGCGCGAAGTCCGGTCTTCCAAACGCGTTTCAGAGTACGAGCGCCATGACGCTCAACAGTTGCAGACGCGGATCGTGCCCCGGCGACATGTGGTGGCCCAGGATATCGAGCTGTTCGGCGACAGTGTCCCGGCAGGAGTCGTGGGCGGCGACTACTTTGGCGTCTGGCAGCCGACTGCCGACTCATTGCATTTCTGCGTTGCTGATGTGTCTGGGAAAGGAACTCCAGGCGCCCTGATCGCCGCGATGTTATACGCCTCCGTCAGCACGCTCTCTTCCTCAAGTAACAGTCCCGAGAGCGTTTTATCGCAGGTTGAGACTACTTTGCGCAACCAGCTCGGCGAAGGACATTACGTCACCATCTTCTACGGTGTGCTCGATCTCCGTACCCACGTCTTGCATTTCGTGAATGCCGGCCATTGCCCGCCAATCCTACGGCGTCGCGACGGTTCTCTCGAATCTCTCGCGCCCACACGGCCAGTGTTGGGATTCATGTTGGACGAGAGCTTTCGCTCCGAGCGGCTCGCGTTGAGCGGTGGAGATCGTCTTCTTCTCTACACTGACGGAGTCAGCGAAGCTGCGAACGACTCGGAGGAAGAGTTCGGTCCCGAGCGGCTTGCAGAACTCGTCGCCGGTCCTGACGGTGAGACCATGGAGCAGCGCTACACGCAGATCATGGATAAAGTCCGTGCCCATGCCGCCGGCAAGTTTGCCGACGATGCGACGCTTCTTCTTTTGGCGGTGAACGACAGCGCCTCGCTGGCTGTTTCTCCTTCGACGGCACACATGCGCAGCAGCGCTTAGTTCCAAACTCAGCTTTGACAACGCGCGAGGGTAGGCTCGAAACTCTTTTCTTGCGTTTAGAATCCTTCGACGTGATCGTGCTGGGCGCCGGAGCTGCCGGTCTGATGTGCGCCATGGAAGCGGGCAAACGCGGCCGACGGGTGGCCGTGTTGGAACGTGCCGACCGCATCGGCAAGAAGATCCTCATCTCCGGTGGCGGTCGCTGCAACTTTACGAACCTGCATTGCCGGCCGGAGAACTTCCTCTCCTCAAACACGCACTTCTGTAAATCGGCGCTGGCGCTCTACACCCCGCGTGACTTTATCGCACTGGTTGAAAAGCATGGTGTCGCTTATCACGAGAAAAAGCTGGGTCAGTTGTTCTGCGACCGCGGGGCACAGGACGTCCTCGGCATGCTCGAGAACGAGTGTCGTGCTGCTGGAGTTCAGATATTCACCCGCATTCAGATCCAGGCGGTGGAGCGCTTATCCCACTTCGTGGTACGTTCTGCCAATGTGGAGTTTGCGTCGGAGACGCTGGTCGTCGCGACTGGCGGTCTCTCGATTCCGAAGATCGGCGCCACTGCGTTTGGTTACGAATTGGCCAAGCAGTTTGGGATTGCGATTCGCTCGTGCCGTCCGGCTTTGGTTCCACTGGTCTTCAATGCGGAGGACCGGCAGAGCTACTGCGACTTGGCAGGAGTCTCCACGGAGGTTGTCGCTTCCATCGGCAAGCGACAGTTTCGTGAAAAGCTGCTGATCACCCATCGCGGCCTGAGTGGGCCGGCAATCCTGCAAATCTCATCCTACTGGGACGGGCGCCAGCCGATCGCAATCGATCTCGCGCCCGAGAGGGAAATTACTTTTACCCTGAGGTCCAACGCGCGACGGGATCTATCCACGGCTAAAGTTGCCTTGCACGAAACTCTACCCATACGTCTGGCGCAACGCTGGCTGGAGTTGCACCCCCCACAACGGTGGACCAATGCCGACCTCGACAACATGGAACAGGAACTTCATCATTGGCAAGTGTTGCCCTCTGGAACCGAAGGCTATGAAAAGGCCGAAGTGACGGCTGGCGGCGTCGACACCGACGAACTCTCGGCTAAAACCATGGAGACAAAAAAAGTGCCCGGCCTGTTCTTCATTGGCGAGGTAGTCGACGTAACCGGCCAGCTCGGCGGCTTCAATTTCCAATGGGCCTGGGCCTCGGGATATTCCGCGGGGGAGGCTGTGTGATTTTAGCCGTAAGACTTTCTGCCCTGCCACAAATCCATTAATTGTTGCAACTTGGATGAGCGGAGAAAGAACCGGTCTTCTCCGCGAACTCCGGACCTCCATGGTGAATACGCCCTCAGACTTACGCCTGGGCGCGTAGCACCTCATCGACGGTGTTGATGTCCACCATGCCGTGACAGCCGTAGATCGCCGGCAGCACGCGCTCCGCAGGGTAGGCGCGTCGCAGCGCCGCGACTTTGTCCGTGCCCGCGCGATAAGCCGGCAGATACATCCTGCCTAGCAGAGGATGCCGTCCCCACGCGCCCGACAATTTGTCCGCGCGCTCCTCGCTCACCAGGAAATCGCGGCGCAGTATCTTCGCGATCTCGGCTTGCGGCTTGCTTTCGCCCCAGGTGAGATACGACGATTGATTCTTCGCGTCGTCCTGCAATAGCGCCAGCAGAACACCGATCTGCATGTCTTCGTCGGGCAATTGATCGATCTCGGTTACGCCATGCGCAATGAGAATCGCGTTATTCGCGAGACCTTCGAACAAGGTCGCGGCGCGGGTGTTCATGGTTAGCACGGTTGCTTCGAATCCCGCCTTTCCGCGCGCGTACAGATTCTGCAGATACGCGAATGTCGTTACGTGTCCGGGAACGACTTCGTGGCTCACCAGTTGCTGAAACTCGGGGAAGCTGATCTGCAGCGAGGCATTGATCTCGTAGCTGGCTTCATACTTCGGAGAGCCGTCGGCATTGCGGGCCCGTCCTAAGTAGTTCATCGAGCCCGAGAACCACGCGTCCTTGATCGGGAGGAACTCGATGTTGGCGCGCGGCACGCTCGCTAACTCTGCGGGAAGGTACGGCATCAGGTTCGCCGCGCTCAGGTTGTCAAATTGTGCGATGACTGCCGCTCCCATCGCCCTAACGGCTCCCATCGGCGAATTGCGCTCACGCCGCCAGGCGTCGACTGCCTCCAGCACGCCCTTCGACGTGTCATAACCGGCTTTGCCGAGCAATTCGGCGACTCTCTCGCGCTTGGCCTCAGGCTTTGATGGCTCGGGAGCCCTACCCGTCGAGGCTTCCACCGAGCGCGCGTAGGGAACCGCCGGACCCTTGCCGAGGATCTCCATGGCGAGATCCCACATGGTCTCGACGCAATCGGCGAGATTCAGCAGGTAGCGCCCGCGCAGACCTCCGATCTTGTCGGCTTCCTTGCGAACCCCGGCGACGGCGTCGGGAATGTTTACGTCGCGAAGGTATTTGTCGACTGCCTCGCGATCGACGGTCTTTCCGCCTACGCCGCCGGTCTCACGCACACGCGCCGCGGAAGCCACGGTGTAAGCGGCGGGCAGAGGTTCGTCTGAATACCATGAGTCGGCGATGAAACGACCCGTGCCGGAGGCGCACATCACGTCTCCGCCCCAAAGCGTATCGATCCCTAAAACCGCATCAGCAATATATCTCGATAATTGGTCCATTAAGCAGCCTTCTTTCCTTGAACTGAGGCGAACCAAAGATACAGACACAGACCCACGAACATGATTGCGGAAATCGTCTGCGATATCGGCTCGTTGCTATAAAACGGTGTTTGAATCAGCTCTTCTTTATATTTTGGCAGTAGACGCAGTGCAGCTCCAAAGACCCCGCCCAGCGCACCACCCGCCATGAGTCCACCAGCGACGATTACACCACGTTCGCGGATCGAGCGGCCGGCCTCCTCGCCTGTTTTGTCCGCGCGCTTATTCACCAGGTGCGACACGAAGCCGCCGACGAGGATGGGTGTGGTCAGTTGCAACGGCAGGTAAATCCCAAGGGCAAACACCATCGACGAAAGGCCAAGCATTTCCAGTACTACAGTGACCATCGCTCCCATGCCCAGTAAGACGTAAGCGACGGGCTGGCCGCTCATGAATCCCTCGACGATAGCCTTCAACGCCGAGGCCTGCGGCGCGACCAGCACCTGCCGCATGTCTCCCGGCGCAGCCTCGCCGAACTGGAAAGCCTTGGCGAGCAGGACAATCGTCAGGCCCGCGGTAATCGCCGACGCAGCAATCCCGATGAACTTCACCTTCTCCTGCGCCGATGGTGTTGAGCCGATCCAGTAACCGGCCTTGAGGTCAGTGATGAATTGCCCGGATGCGCACAGAGCAACACACACCATGCCGGCGAGAGCCATCACAAAGAACATGCCGGTCGTTCCGGACAGACCAAACTTCAGCAGCACCACTGCCGAGACGATCACCGTGAGCAGCGTCATGCCGGACGCGGGATTGTTCGCGGTGGCGGCAATGGCGTTGGCGGCCACGGTAGTGAAGAAGAAGCAGAAGAGCAACGTTAGAGCCAGTCCAAGCGCCAGTACCGTCCAGGTGACATGCAGCTGTCCGTAGAAGACCGCCACCGCAATCGCGCCCACCAGGACACCCAACAGTATGGCGATGATGGGAATGTCACGGTCGGTGCGCTCCATGTGCGGAGCTTCGCCGTGGCGGAAAGCGTGCAACGCGATGCCAAATGACCCGGCTACCACGCGCAGCGATTTCAGGATGCCAACCAGTCCCGCGGCCGCAATCGCTCCCACGCCAATGTAGCGCACATAGAAGCGGTAGATTTCGGCAGCCGTCATGTGCGATATAGGAATAGTCCCCGGATAGACCGTGATGTCGCCCATGTGGCTGCCGATGAACCAGATCGCCGGCACCAGCACGAAGTTCACCAGCACGCCCCCAGCGCAAAAAATCATGGCAATCCGTAGGCCCATGATGTAGCCCAGGCCGAGGATGAATCCGATGGCGTCAAAGTTGAAGACCATCCGATTCTTATCAACCAGTGTCTTCATCACCGGCACGAACTGGAAGTTCAGGTACTCCTTCCAGACGTGGAAGGTGGTTATGAAGAAGTCATAAACCGCGGCGATGCACGTCGCCTGCAGAAGAAGTTTGGCCTGCGAGCCGCCCTTCTCGCCGGTGACGAGTACCTCCGTGATTGCCGTAGCCTCGGGGAAGGGTAGCTTGCCGTGCTGCTCGCGCACGAAATAACGTCGCAGTGGAATGAGGAAGAGAATTCCCAAACAACCGCCAGCCAGGCAGATGAAAATAGTCTGCACGGGGTGCGGATCGAGATGGAGGATGTAGAGCGCCGGCAGAGTAAACACAGCGCCGGCTACCACGCTGCCGGACGCGCCTCCAATGCCAGTGACAATTACGTTTTCCAGAACCGTGGAGCGGCGCTTGTACACACGCGCCAAGCCAATCGCCAGGATGGAGATAGGAATCGCCGCCTCCATGCCCTGGCCCACCTTCAGCGCCGAATACGCCGACGCTACGCTGAAGACGATGCACAGCAGCGTGCCCCAGATGACTGCGCGCCAGGTCACCTCCGGCAAGCTCATGTCGGGGGGAACCAGCGGCACATAGACCTCACCCTCTTTCAGAGGCTGATAAGCGTTCGCGGGCAGGGATTTGGTCTCAAGCTCAGCTGAAGCAGTGGCCATGAATGGAAGCTCCTGGCAATTTGGCAGCCGGAGGCATTGTAAATGGCGGGGGCAATTTCTACTTGTGACGGATGTGGCGCGGTGCGGTGACCAGACTCGGGGCACAAGGGCGTGCCCTCGGAGACTTCAGAAATCCCAAGCCAACCTAAGAACTGGCTGAACCCGCGGCAACAATTTCACGGCTGCACGTACACCGGATTATTCGGCGAAGGCGGCTCATAATCCTGGCCGTACTTATTCTTGTGCGGCATCGTGGCCGACTGCGTTAACGGGACACGAATAGTTTCTAGCGACACTGCGGCTTCTCCAACCTGGACCTCGCGGGACAGTTCATTCAGCTTTGCGGGAAGAGCGCTCTCATTCCAAACGTGGAGCATGTACTGGCCCGGAGGAACATTCTTTATGGAATACCCGCCTTCCTTGTTCGTGGTCGCGAAATAGGGAGTTCCCAGCACCACTACGACTGCGCTCATCTCGGGGTGAATGTTGCAAAAGATGAACGAGATGCCTTCGCGGTCGAAATGGACCGTCCGTGAAGAGCCCGCCTCATACAGGCCTAGGTCGAATCGTTTGCCGTTAAACAACGAAAACACATTGTGAAACCAGGGATCGCGATTCGGAAACTCGACGCTTGAACCCCTGGTGACAACCAGCAGACTGGGATCGAACGCTTTGTTTTTCTGCGCGAGGACAGCATGCATGGGAGCAACTGGGTTCGAACCATTCGCCCCGCCTGTAGGACTCAGCCACACCACGGTCGAGCGAGTCGAGGCCAGCGACGCCGGCTCTGTCAACGCCACACCGCTTACCTGGACACCCTGTGCGCAGCAAACGGAAGCGGCGGCGAAGCAGCACATCAGCGTGAGAAAACGCGCCACAACTATCTTGATGTTCGCCCGGACGCTCAGAACAAGACCCCCATCGACATATTGATCTGGCTGGCCTCCCAGCTGCTGTCAAAGATCGTAAACGTCCGCAACCGGCGATATTCCAGCGCCAGCACCAGGTCCGAACGCGGCCGGTAGATCACGTTGCCGAACTCCGAGCGATTGCGCGTGACGAAGTAAGCGGCGTAGCTTGCTGATTGGTCGCCGAACTCGCGGACATCGGCGGCGAAAGGGTTGTCCTCTCCAAAAGCTCCGTTGAACTCCAGCTTGGGTGTCGCCCGGAATTTCAGTTGCGCCCAACCACCGACATCGTTCAAAGCGACTACAGAAGTGGTCGAATCGGCAAGCGAGCCGTTGAACAGTACGCTTCGGCCGAGTGATGCTCCCAGGCCGCCGATAGCGGCGCCTCGGTAAGCCTCCGCACTAAGGCTGAACCTGTGGCCGAGTGGAAGATTGGCATCCATCATGCCGGCCCACCCATTGACCATGCGGCTATATCCCCAGTTTTGGCGGCTGTAGTATCCGCCAGCCCCGATGGTGAGGCTCTGCCCCAGCATTGGTCTGGAATACCCGACATGCGCTCCGTACCCAGGCTGGCGCGACTGCTCTCCCGCATCAGCCGCTCGATACCAGGTGTAATAGTCGCTGTCCGGCGGCTCGCCCGTTAAGGGATCCATGAACGCGCCCTGGAGCGTTATCCTCGAATTCCCTGACATGGCAAAGCGATGCTCGACACGTAGCTGCGGCGTCCATGCCCACAGATTGCCTGCGTACGATAGCGCAGGAACGATGACAGTGGCGAAAGAAGTTGGTGCCAGCGGCGACAGGAACAGTTGATCCTGACCCGCTATGACGGAAGTATCTTTCCAGTCCAGGCGCACGGCGGCGGTCCGCAGCCGCACCAGTCCCGAGTCAACTCCGTTATAGGCGGCCGGGAATCCGCCTCCAAAATCGAAGTTGACGTTTGCGCTGGTATGAGCACCCAGGAAATCTGGCCCGAAAGTTTCGAAGCCCAGGATCGATTGACGCATGGTGCCGCCCACCGAGCCCGAGGAATCGGAAGGATACGGTCGCATCGACCACGTAGGCACATCCTGATTTTCCACCGAGCCACTATTGCCAAACAGGTTGAAGAGCACGATTCCCGAGAACCGAATGCGGTACTTGGACGCGCTCTCTACTTTTGTTTGATCTTGATCCTTAAGCTCGCTGGACAGCAGCTGCTGGTCCTCCTCGATATGGTCTAGTCGCTGTCCCAACTGGTCTGCACCCGAGCTGATGTAAGCCGCCGATTCTTGGTCGCCGCCGGTCCCCTCACCGGGGGCGTTGCTTCGGCTTTCGAGCTCTTGCCGTAGCTTAGTGATCTCGGTGTGGCTGTCCACCGTCTGCTGCTGCAATTGCAGTACGAGCTGCTTCAGCTCGCGAACCTGCGATTGCAGCTCCTGCAACCCGGCGTTCTGAGACGTAGCATCCGAAGACGATTGCGGCGGCGCTTGGGCGTGCGCTATGCAACCTAGCGCCCCCGTCACTAACACGCACCCTACGAGAGCGGGCCGCATCAGGCTTGCGATGGTCTTATATGCAAGGCTTGAGCACAGCCGCATACGCTGATATAAGCGCGATCGAAACGGCTGGAAATAGTTCGCGTCTGTCATGTCGCACCTCTCTGCAACCGAGCCAGAACCCGGAAGTGGCGGCGTCATAAATCAGCTGCTGAAGGATTGGGATTTGCTGGTGACTGTATCATTTCCCGCCACAGATTTGCGGCTTATACGCGGCAGAATAATCTGCATCACCGTTTGCCCGTAAATTGAGCTTTCCAATTGCAGGCTGCCGCTATGGTCCTGGACGATCTTCTGCGCAATGGTGAGCCCCAGCCCAGTGCCATTCTCTTTGCCGAAGCTCACGAAGGGCTGGAACATTTTGTCGCGAATCGACAATTCCACCCCCGGACCATCATCCGTTATCCGAATCCACAGGTCGCCGTTTTGGTCGGTGACGCTGACGCCGACGTGGCGGCCTCCGGTTTGCGCCGCCTGACAACTGTTCAGCAATAGGTTGTAGAACACGCGTTCCATCTTGCGGGGATCGAACTGGGCGGTGTGCCGGTCACTCGATTCGATGGCGACAGTCACGTTCTGGAATTGTCTGTGGGAGCGCACCAGTTCGATGGCGCGGCTGATCGTGCGTTCCACTGGCATCTCGGCGACGTTCAGCGAGTCGGCGGGACGGGAAAGTTCAAGCAGCGAATCAACCAGGTCGGTGAGCCGATTCACTGCCACGCGAATTTCCAGGTACAGTTCCTCGCGTTGCACGGGAGTGAGCTCGGCATCAGCCAGAAACTCGGCGTTGGCCAACACGGCCGTCAGGGGATGGCGCAGATCGTGCGAGATGGAACTGGCCATTCTGCCAATCGTCGCCAGGCGTTCTGCCTCAAGCAGACGCTGCTGCACACTGCGAAGGCTGTCACGCATTCGAGTAAAGGCGTCGTTGAGTTCGGCCACCTCGCCGGTTGATGCCGAATGCAGTGGGTAACGAAAATCGCCACCTCCCAGAGCCCTTACGCCGTCAACCAGCTTTTCCAACGGCCGGGTGAAGGTGCCGGCGATGAAATAGACCAAAATAGTGCCGCCAAGAACGGCTCCCAATCCGACGGCCAGCAAAAGACGCTGAAGATGATCGAGAAAAGCCGTGGCTTCGTCATAAGACTTCAGCACGATCATGGTCACCGCTGGCGATTCATCGGCGTTTAGCGTCAAGGCCGAAACTACAAAGCTTTCTTTTCCAAGTTTCCAGTTCACCGACCCGGGAGGCAGCGACAGGCTTGAAAGATGGCTTCGCAAATCACTCGTCTGTTGCGAATTCAAAGTGCTGACCACGATGGCATCACCGCAGATAATGGCCACCTGGCTGGCAGCTACCTGGCTGACCTGGTGGGCGACAGCCGCGTTCATTTCGTAGCCGACCGCAACCACTCCGAGCAGGGTATTGTCCGACTGCGGGCCGAAATAGATAGGCGCCAGCACCACCTCGTAGAGATGGCCGCTGGCGAACCACCACTGCAATGTATCGGTGAGCAATCCTCGACCGTCCAGCAACCGTTGTACCTGTTGCTGTGAGATCCCCGGCGTCTTGGTGTGGAAGCCAACTACTTTGTTCGTGGAATCCAGCAATGCGAACAGGTCTCCGCCGGATAGATGGAACATTTCACGCGAACCGTCCTGAATGGTCGGCGGATGGCGGGAGGTCATGAGTGCTTTGAGGTTTGGCAGGTCCGCCATCAGTTCGGCAAGCCGCGCCAGGCTCGCCTCGCGGTCGGCTTGAACGTTGCGAAACGTCTGCACCGAGTCGGCAAGGTCGCCTGCCAGTCCACGTTGAATGTGGCTGGCCACCGTACGCTGCACGATCACCAGCGAAACCGCGGTCAACCCAGCCGAGGTCAGCAACATGGCGATGAGAAATTTAGTCCGCAATCGCAATTTACCCATCGCCGTGAGCATTCGTCGTCCCTTCACCTGACAAACTTATAGCCCGTGCCGTGCACGGTGCGAAAATGCACCGGGTCGGTAGGATCTCTTTCTAACTTTTGGCGTAAGCGCAGAATATGAGTGTCTACCGTACGGGTAGTGGGATAGTTGTTATATCCCCAAACCTCATTCAACAATTCTGTTCGCGAAATAACCCGCTCCGGGTTATTCAGAAAGAAGCGAAGCATCTTGAACTCCTGCGGAGTGAGCGGCACCAGTTGTCCGGCGCGGTGCAGCTCCATGCGCGAAAAGTTGACCTCGACGTCGTCGAAACCGAAGGCCTCGACTTTGTCGGAGGTCTGGTTAAGACGACGGAAAGCCGCGCGCACGCGAGCCAGAAGTTCCCGGGGACTGAAAGGCTTGGTGACGTAGTCATCGGCGCCCAGTTCCAGCAGCAGAACTTTGTCCAACACATCGCTGGCAGCGCTGAGTACCAGGATCGGGACATTCGAGGACTCTTGCTTGATCTCCCGGCAGAGGTCCTGACCGGATTTGCCCGGCAGACGCAGATCCAGAATCACAATGCGCGGCATCGTGCTGCGGAAGGCGTCCATCGCTACGGCGCCGTCTGAGGCGATTGCCACTTCGAAACCCGCGGTTTCGAAGGTGCGTCGCAGCGCTCGCTGGACCGCCAAATCGTCTTCGATAACCAGAATTTTGTCCATCCTCGCTCCCGTGATTTACAGCTAATACCAGTTCACAACCGGCAGTCAACGGAGTGTTCACAAATCTGTGACAAAGCGTGCATGAAAGGCCTTCTTTTAAAGGAGAGTTGTTAAGAACTTTTGACAATATCGCCACGTCCTAAAGACAACTGGCGCGGAATACCTCGATAGATTCATGAAAGCTTATGGCAGCGGGTAGGGGACCAACAGTTGCCGGAAGCAATTCACGATTGAACACGAGGAGAACCGATGCTCAATACCAAGCAACCGCTAATGGCCTCTACAGCGCTTCGGACAGGGATATTGTCGTTCTTGGTCCTGGCGCTTTTCAGTCTTCCAGCCCTGGCACAGAAAGTGAATATCAACTACCTCACCTCTGATATTCCAGCCGTCGGAACGAACAACGACACGAACCTGGTTAACCCTTGGGGCTTGTCCATCAGTCCCGGCGGCCCCTGGTGGGTTTCAGATAATGCCACGGGGCTGTCAACTCTTTACAATGGAAGCGGCCAGCCCCAGGGCTTGGTCGTTACGATTCCTTCCGCTACCGGACAGGGTACCGGCTCACCGAGCGGCACTGTCTACAACGCCTCCACGACAGATTTCAAAATCCACGGTTTCACGACCCCCTTCTTGTTTTGTACGGAAGATGGAACCATCTCCGGCTGGTATGCGGGAACGGTTGCGTTCATTGCGGTAAACAACAACAACGGCGCAGTGTACAAGGGAATGGCACTGGCCTCCGCCGGCGGCGCCAACTATATTTATGTCACCAACTTCCACGCCGCTACCGTGGAGGTATATGACGGAAGCTACGCGCCCCACTCATTTGGGCCCAACGCGTTCGTAGATAGCACCATTCCATCCGGGTACGCACCGTTCAACATTCAACTGATTCCAGGCAACAAGCTGGTCGTGACCTACGCCAAGCAGGATGCCAACAAGCATGACGATGTGCCCGGACCGAGCAACGGCTACGTCGATGTGTACGACACCCAAGGCAATCTGCAGTTCCGCTTGACGCGCAACCTGTACATGAACGCTCCCTGGGGAGTGGCAGTTGCGCCATCGACCTTCGGGGGTTACGCTGGCGATCTGCTGATCGGCAACTTCGGTAGCGGACTGATCGTCGCTTACAACGCCACCAACGGAGCATGGATCGGGAACATGCTCAACGTGAATGATCTGCCCGTTCAGATCGATGGTTTATGGGCTATCGCGTTTGGTAACGGCGGATCTGGTGGTCCAACTGGAACCCTCTTCTTCACGGCTGGGCCATACGGAGAGGTCCATGGTATTTTCGGGGCGATTACTCCTCACCCGGGTATGTAACCGAACCTTGGCAGAGCTGCAACACGTAGAGGAGGGCGCGAGCCCTCCTCGTTTTTTGAGTTATCCGATTATCAACTAGAGTTTTTTCAGCACCTCGAAAACGTCGTCGTTGCTGGGAACCTGACCGATTGGATAGATCTTGCTGAAGGCGAGTTTGCCATTCTTGTCGATGATAAAAATAGCGCGCTCATTGATTCCCGGGATGGGGTCGCCTTCGCGCAACACCCCGAACTTCGTGGCCACTTTTCCGTGTGGGTAGAAATCGCTCGCCAGGGGAAATCCTAGAACGCCGATTTCCTTCTTCTGCCACGCCGTGTGGCTGGGAATGGAGTCCACACTGATTCCAACCAGTTGGGCATCGTAGGCGCCGAAGCGCTCAAGATCAGTATTCAAGGCCGGCAGCTGCGAAGCGCAAACCGGCGTCCAGTCGGCGGGATAAAAAGCCAGTACGACGTTCTTCTTGCCGCGGTAATCGCTCAATTTGAATTGCGATTTGATGTTGCCCGTCACTGCGGGAAGTTCAAAGTCGGGTACTTCGTCACCTATCTTCAGCGCTGCCATTCGTCCTCCAACTCTCTTTTTGCGTAAGTTGGGATTCTAGAAGCCGTGCTCGTCAAGAGGCAAGTCGGCGTCGCGGGTTACGTTACGATTTGGTGAAAATCAATGACCGTGCGCTCGAGCTATCACCGTGCTGCCCGTTCAAGTCGGCATGGAGTCCGCGAACCGGCGGTATCGTAAGCGCGTATGGGAACCAGGACAGGCGCAAAGTGTTGCGGATACGTTTTGCGGTCAGAAGACAACCGTTAACGATCGCCGAAACACTAGTGAATCTCAAATCAAAGGTGGGAAAAGTCATATCCGAATTGGCAAGCGAATGGGGCTCAGTCCTCCCGCTATCTTGCGAAAAGGACGAGCCCCAACACCAAAGGTCCCACCGGTGCTACTGAGCTGGTGTTACCTTGTCGACTCCGATGGTGTTCTTACTCGTGTTGAAGTGCACCTTCACCGTCACATTCTGGTTGTCGTATTTCTTCAGCTTGTCAGGATTGCTGACTTGGTAAGAAACGTTGTCGCTGGTAAATCTGGATCCATTGTCACTGACCATGCCGGTCATGGTTCTGTGCGGCGCGGTGTTCATGCCGTCGACACTGTTCATGGCGGCTTGGCTAGCCTGTGTCTGCTGGGCCTTCGTGCCGTCCTGCTGATCACTGCTGCTCTGGGCCAAAGCAAAGGCGGGTACGGACAACGCAATTGCGAGTAGTGCTGTAGTTACTTTACTCATCTCTCACTCCTTGTGACACGCGACTGTGATGTCCTGCGAACACGTGTTATCAGGTGAGACGACATTTCACTGCGTGGGGTTTGCCGGTACAACCGAGATCCCTCTCAGCCTACTGATGTGTATCAACATGGGCTTTAATGGCGGAGCTGAAGAGAGCTCCTGGCAGGGCGTACCGGCAGAGCTGTACCCCCCTTCCACTCAGTGCTCCTGTCACCAGCCTCCACCACCGCCGCCTCCGCCACCACCACCCGAAGAGCCACCACCGCCGCCTCCCGAACTCGAACCCGGAGGTGACGATGCCGAAGAAATGGCTGATGAGAAACCTCCGCCGATGCTGCTGGCAAATGCCTCCGCATTGAAGCCGCTCCATTCATTGCTGCTGTACCAGGAGGGGGAATACCCGGCTGCTTTCCCACCGGCTGTCGCCGCCTGTGCGAGCACGCTCTGAAACTGCCGCGCCCAGGCCTGCTCTACACCCAACGCCAAGGCATACGGCAGACAATTCTCGAACAACGCCGGTGTCTTCGCCGGAGCACCTTCGCGTTGCAGGCGGTCGCTGTCGACCATGGTGAGGAACTGCTGGAACCCTTCGATCTCGTCCATCAGCCTGCGGCCCTCGGGAGTGAACGATCGCACCAGATAAATGAACGTGAAGTTGACGATCAGAAGAGCCACGAACACCACTACCGGCAGCAACCCGATAGCGCTGGTGAATGCCGCAAGTACGCCAATCTCGATAGCGGTGAAAACTACTGCCATGAAAATCAGGGCGACCGAGCCGCGGCTTCGAGTCCTCAAGGCCTTAAAGCTTCCCCCGATGATGGCCGCCGTGCCGATCGACCACAGGCTGATCCAGAGCGCCATGAAAGCGCGCACCGCTACGTTCTGGCCGCGCAAGCTCAGCACCATTGCCGCAAACGTCGCCAGGCTGAGCAAAATGCCCGGGAGGATGGCGCCCCAATGCTTTTGGAACAGCTTCTGATTTTCGCTGAGGTTGAGATCGGCAGTGAGCGTCGTCTTGGCGATTTGGAAGGTCGCGCTCTCGAGGGCATTGATGGTGATGCCATCGCCGCTCGAAAACAGGTTTCGCATCAGGTTGATTTCTTCAGGCGAAAGCTTGCTGTCCTCCGCCCTCAACTTCTGCAGCCGGTATACGCTGGCTTCTTGTTGAATCGAGAGATACTGCTTCACCGCCAGCTCGACGACAGCGCTCACGAAGGCCCGGTCATCGTAGCCCATGTGCCGCAGAAAGGAGATCGCCGCCGGTGACATCCCGGTGGGCGGCTCGTAGCGAACCACGATATTGCCGCGCCGGGGATCGCGTCCCACGCGCAGCCATGCCAGCGAGTAGTAGATGAAGACGACGACCAGTCCGGCCACCCCGATGGCGAGGGTCGCATTCTCGGAGAAAAGGTCGGCAGCCTGCTGGCTGACAGTGGGCGCGGCGACCATCCCCTTGGGAAACTCAACCACAATGGTGAATCCCTCGTAGGGCTCCAACGGAGCGGTCGCAACGAATTGAACTTCGCTGTCGCTGATGCGCGATGCGAGGAAATTCTGATCCTTCGATCCCTGTCGCCCGGTGTAGCCCGCCAACTTTAACTCGTTCTCCGGCACAGCTCGCGGCAGGTCGACAATGGCCGACGCATGGTCAATAGGGAACCCCCAGCCATTGCCGGTGACGTTCCAGTAAAGCTCGTCGTGCTCGCGGAAGAAACCCAGCTCGCGCGTGACGCGGTAAGTCAGCTCGTAGGTGTACTCGCCGGCGGTCAGCAATGTGGAAGCGTTACCGATTTTTACGTCCACACCATTGATTACGCTGTCCACGGCGTAATTTTCCGGTTGTCCATCGCGACGGACGTCCATCACCATAAAGCCGACGACGTAGCGGTTCCCCATTCTGTCGATGTAGGTGGTGGGAAAACTGCGAAAGATTCCATGACGAATGTACCGGCCCTCACTCTGCACCTTGATGGTCTCGTGGACCTGCAGGGAGGCGTCGGGAAGGATTTGAATGTCAGATTGGAAGTTCAGGATACGTTCTGCGGCAACCGCCTCCGCAGCGAGCAGCAGGACCACCAACAAGATGGTCGGCAGACGCAAGTGACGCATGGGACCCTCGCCGGGCGCAGGCTAATCTAGCTGCATTCTCGCCGATGCCGTGGTGAGGCCGTCAAGGAATTTCGCTAGGAGCGAGGAAACAGGTTACCAGCCGGTCAGCAGGTGTCCCATCTTTTCTTTCTTGGTGCGCAGATAGTTCTGGGAATGCTCGTAGACTTCCACCTCGGCCGGCACACGCTCCACGACCTTGATTCCGGCTTTCTCCAGCGCGGCGACCTTGTCGGGATTGTTGGAGATCAGGCGCACCTGGGTAACGCCGAGTTGCCGCAGCATCCCGGCCGGCAGCTTGTACTCGCGATAGTCGTTGTCGTACCCGAGTTCGACGTTAGCTTCAACCGTGTCAAAGCCCTTGTCCTGCAGCTCGTAGGCTTGAAGCTTCGCCATCAGGCCAATTCCGCGGCCTTCCTGCTGCTCGTAGAGCAATACGCCGGCCCCTGCCTTGGCAATCATTGCCAGCGCCAGCTCCAGTTGCTGACGGCAATCACAGCGCATGGAGTGGAATACGTCTCCGGTCAGGCATTGAGAGTGGATACGCACTAGCGGCGCAGAGGAGTGAATATCGCCCATCACCAGCGCGACCGCTTCTTCTTTCGCAACGCCGTTTTGACCGTTGCGGGCGCTCCCATTCGTCTTTTCCGGACTGCCTTCAAAGCCGTAGATGCGGAACTGTCCCCAGCGGGTGGGGAAGTTCGCTTCGGCTACTTTCTTCACAAGCAAGTTGCTCACCTCATGATTATAAGCCGCCATCGCCCTGGGCGATGTTCGTACGTCACAGAGCTGTGGCTCATGCGGCACTGAAAAGCCTTTCCACCACGGAGCCGAGGAACTCACCACGCGAGGTTCGTGCCGTCGGCTTAAGCCGACCTTTCGGGTCAAAATAGCCCTGACGCTCGCATTAAGACGAGCTCTACCCGAACAATTCATCCCCACGCATCGCCAGCAGCGTGTTTAGCTCTGGGTGCATTGCCGTTCGCCCGAGGGATCTAAGCACTGCCGGCCCCACAGGTCGTTCTCGGCGCTCCGCGGTGAACGCTCTTTCCCAATCCGTTAGATTTCCGAATTGCGCGCACGACTCATACACAAAAAATGGGCAGCCGTTACGGGCTGCCCTCTTGATGATTCTTGTTTAAATTACCGGCGTCCACCGCCACCACTATGGCCGCCTCCACCACCGCCACCACCGTGATAGCCCCCGCCTCCGCCACCACCGGAGTAGTGCGGCGCTGAGTACGAACGCGACGGAGCGGAACTGCCGCCACGATTAGAGTACGATGGGGCCGATCCGTAGCCGCGAGCCGAATACGTGGGCGCCGATCCGTAGCTGCGGTTCGAATAAGCCGGTGCTGAACCGTAGCTGCGCTGCGTAGAGTAGTTCGGCGTGGAGCCGTTGGACCGTCCCGCGCCGTAGCTGGAACTCGGCGAGTACGTCCGACCTGCGTTTCCATAGGACGCTCCGTACTGCCGGCTGGCCGCGCCGTAGTTAGCGGAAGCCGTATAGCTCGGCGCCGCATGGTAGCTATAGCTCGCCGGCGGACGTGGCACCGACATCGCCATGCCTGACCCGTGTGAGCCACCGTTGCTGCTCTTCGAGCCTCCGGAACCCCCTCCGGAATTGCCTTTCGGAGCCGAGTAGCTGGGCGTCGATCCATGCGACGGATTCGCTGACTGCGGAGCTGTATTCGTTCGTCCCGGTTGATAGCTCTGAGGCGGCCGCTGCACGTTCGAGTTCGTCGAGCCATGCTGCTGATTGCCGTTCATCGCCGGTTGGTGGCTGTTGTTGGCATAACCCGGATTCGTTGCGTTGGTATTCGTGCGTCCGTACGTATTGCCGCTCGCCGGCGCGCCTCCCCCGTACGGGGTCGAGTGCGTCGTCGGATTGCCACCCGCTGAAGGCGGACGGGGAACATAGTGCCCACCCATGCTGGTCGGCGTCTCAACCCGCGCTTCCGTGCCGTTCGTCACCGGGCCGCGAGCTGGCTGCGTGTTCACGTGACCGGATTGTGCAGTGCCGGTGTTGGGCCCATGTGCAGCGTTATTAGCCTGCGTTGTGCCCGCCGAGGTATTCACGTGACCGTTCTGCGTAGCTCCATTGAACGTAGGACGGGTAGCGTTGGCATTCGCAGCACCCATGTTCACGTTGCCCGCATTGCCACGGCCGAGAGCATTCATGTTGCCGTGAGCCGCAGTCTCCTGGTTGGCCGCCTCCAGGTTCGCAGGACGGTTCGTAGTTGCACCGCTGCGGTTCGCGGTTATAACGCTGCGGTTAAACGCGGAAGAGGGAGGCGTGTTATGCGCCTGCGCCGCTCCGCCTATCACCGACTGACGAGTCGGGGTGGCGTCCACGCCGCGCAGCATGGTGCCCTGGCCCAGCGCCGACTTAGGTACCGCGCCGCCAACACGATTAACCGCCGCGCCAGTGGTAAACGCCGACTTCGGGGCCGCAGTTACCGCGCCCGGGGTGTTGCGGAAGCCGTAGCGCGCGTTGGCGAAGTTGCCGCTGCGGTAGTTGTTGGTCACGTTGTTGATGTTGGTGATGCGCGTGTTGGTGATATTCACGTTGCGGATGTAGTTGTTGCTGGCCCACCCGCCGCCACGATACCATCCGCCGTAGCCCCATCCGCAATAATGCGGGTAGAAGGGTTCACCCCATCCCAACGGGAACCAGCCGAAGTTGACGCCGATACCCCATCCGCCGCCGCCGAATCCGAAGCCGATGCCAAAGCCCGGCCCGCCAATCCAGCCCACCAGCGCAGGAGCGTAGTAGGGGTTCCAATAACCCATCGGTCCGGGAGCCCACCCCCAATAGCCGCCATAAGAAACCCAGCGGCCGTAGTGGAACGGAGCAAAGCCCCAAGGCTGATCGTCAACCCAGGTCCAGCCCCAGGGAGGGATCCATGCCCAGTGGCCGAAGCGATAAGGAGCCCAGCCCGCTGGCACAGTACTCGGAATCCAAACATTGCCATAATCCGGCGTGGGAACCCAGCGGCCGTAGCCGTCAAGGTCCTGATAGCCGATCACGCCCGGCGAAACATAGCGCGCCGAGAGCGAGTCATCAAGTCGCTTGTCGCGGACCTGGACCCAGTCGTCAAATCCGTCGCGCGACGGAGCGTTCATGGCCGTATGCACCAGCGAAGTGCCGCCGTTGAAGCGCATCTGCTCGCCGGAATTGACGCGGACCGCCGCACCCTTGCCGGTCGCTTCTCCGTAGCCGCTGCGGACGGTTACCCAGCTCTGGTCTTCGTTCGGATAGACGTCGAAGCGGTAGACACCGGACTTCATCACGGTGAATGCGTAGTTGGGCGTGTCGACCTCGTAGATCTCACCCTTCTCCAGGTGTTTGACCGTAACTTCCAAGGTGCCCTGGTCGAGCTCAATCTGGACGTTGTTATCGGTGACGTTGGTCAGCGTGACGCTGGTCTCCGAGTTCATGCGCAGGAAACCATCGCCGACGTTCAGTTCAGCTTTGGAGTTCTTGTCGGTCCAGACGCGATCGGCGCTGGTCAGCGGGCGGTTCTGGGTAGCAGCAATCCATTCGTTCACGCCACCGGGCTGCATGGAAACCTGACCCGACATGTACTGCACGCGCGCCACGCGGCCTGGAGGGTCCTGCTGCTGTTGCTGCTGACCCTGCTGGCCGGATTGATCAGGATACGACTGTTGTCCCTGCTGACCGGCGTAGGGCGGTTGCTGGCCCGACTGATCGGGGTAGGATTGCTGCTGTCCCTGGTCAGGAGAGGCGGGCTGCTGTCCCGCCTGATCAGGATACGACTGCTGCGGCGCATTAGCCGGGGCAGGGTATGAGCCCTGTTCGTCCTGCGCCAATACAGCTCCGGTTGAGAGAGCTACGAATAGCAAAGCTACGAAGATCGATTCAAAACGTCGCCGCGATTTCATGTTGCAGCTCCTTTCGCCTCAGCCGCTTGTCCGGCACTTCGTTCTCCTGAGGCGAATTCGCTTAACTGTGCAGTCCGCTCGAGAACCTGGCCGACTGACATCCCTATAAACCCAACATTTTTAAGTGTGTTGCGCGAAGCTTTTTTACACATCGCCTGGCGAAATCTACATGGAAAACTGAAGCCAAAGTTAAATTCTACGCGCAATTACACACTTCCATTAGAAGAGAGCACGCCGACAGCCGCTACCGGAAGTTTGGTTAAGATTTGTATCCCCCGCGGTTAGCCCGCTTCATGCGGGCTGCTTGTTCAAAGCGACGGCTTCAGCCGTGCCTTTAAGCACCGATTGATTTGGGTTTCACAGTTTGCAGAAGGCTCTGAGAAAACGTGCCTTCTGTCAGGGCACGGGTTTAACTCGTGCCGGTATGATCCTTGTGTGTTGATCCAAGCCGGCGTCAGCCGGCGACACAAGCCTAGGAAAGAATTCTTCAGCACCCTGCCCAGCGCATCCGGCGGCTAAAGCCCCCAAGGAACGCCGTGATCGGCACGACTGAGGTCGTGCCGAAGACATAAATCTGAGACTCTCCATTGAGAGACGCCCGCTGCTATCGAACGCCGCCGAGCAGGGATTCTTGCACCTGAAATTTCGTGAACGATGACGCCGCAGCGCGGCTGCGCTGTTCTGGCGAACCTGGCGAGCTAAAGTTTTCCAGCCCATCAGAGACCCGAGCCCCACGCCAAAAATTGATCGACTGACCGAGGGACGGCACAACTCCGGACTGCATCGAAACCAGCATGCAATTCCTGCAGTGTGCTCTCAGGTTCTTAGCCCTCGTTCTCGGGCTGGCCGTTCTGGCCGCCGCCACGCCGGGTTCTTTCCGCGGTACTGTCGTCGACAATCCTAACTCGGCCAAAGGTTGGATCTACGTGCAGGGCCGCAATGGCAGCGCGCGCCGGGTGGAGATCACTCATGCGAAGGTCGTCTATGACGAAGATGTTCCAGCCGCGGCACGTCGTCCCAAGCCCGAAGAGGCACTCACGCCGGGCGCCGAGGTTCGCGTCACGGCCGAGCAGGGCAGCGACGGCGAGTGGCACGCAACGCAAGTTGAGATTCTCAAGGCAGGAGCCGGAGCGGAATCGAATCGGCAGGCAGCAACTGGCCAATAGTCTTCAGTCACATCTCGAAGTTCGTCGCGTGCTCCAGTTTCATTTCTCCTATCTCCTTGTGTTATAACCACCTGTTTCGATCTTTTGCCCCGGCGCATACCTGGTGCGCCTTCCTGACCGGAGGAACTGTTTGGATTTTCAGCTCAACGACGAACAACTGCATTTAAAAAAGATGGTGCGCGACTTTGCTCAGAGCGAGATCGCTCCCAACGTCATGAAGTGGGACGAGCCCGGCACCTTCCCGCTCGAAACCGTCAAAGAGCTCGGCAAGCTAGGCCTTATGGGCATTATCTTTCCCAGCGACTACAGCGGCGCGGGCATGGGCTACGTCGAGTACGTCATCGCTATCGAAGAACTCTCGCGGGTGGACGGCTCGGTTGGCATCATTGTCGCCGCGCACACCTCGCTCTGCTCGAACCACATCTTCGTTGCCGGCAATGAAGAGCAGAAGCGCAAGTACATTCCCAAGCTGGCGACCGGTGAGTTCATCGGGGCTTGGGGTTTGACCGAGCCCGGTTCCGGATCGGATGCGGGCGGCGCGCGTTGCACGGCCGTGCGCAAGGGCAACGGGTGGGTGATGAACGGCACCAAGACATTCATCACCAATGCCCGTTATGCCGATGTGGTGGTCGTAATCGCGGTGACGGACAAGACGGCGCACACGCATGGATTATCAGCTTTCGTCGTCGACAAAGGGACGAAAGGATTTCGCATCGGCAAGAAGGAAGACAAGCTGGGCCTGCGTGCCAGCGATACCTCGGAGCTGATCTTTGAGGACTGCGAACTTCCTGCGGAAAATCTGTTGGGCAGCGAAGGCCAGGGCTTCATCGACGCGATGAAGGTGCTGGACGGCGGACGGATCTCGATTGCGGCGCTGGGCCTGGGCATGGCGCAGGGTGCTTACGAAGCCGCTCTGAATTATTCGAAGGAGCGCAAGCAGTTTGGCAAGCCGATCAGCGAATTCCAGGCAATCGGCTTCAAACTGGCCGACCTTGCGACCGAGATCGATGCTGCTCGCCTCCTGACGATGCGCGCCGCCTCAATGAAAGACGCCGGCATGAAGACCACGCTGGAGTCGTCGATGGCGAAACTGTACACCAGCGAGGTCGCCGTGAAGGCCGCCAATGAGGGCGTGCAGATTCATGGTGGCTACGGCTTTATCAAGGATTATCCGGCGGAAAAGTTCTATCGCGACGTAAAGCTGTGCACCATCGGCGAAGGCACCAGCGAGATCCAGAGGCTGGTGATCGCGCGGCAGTTGCTGAAGGACTGAAAATTTACCACGGAGACACGGAGCTCACGGGTTTTGTTCTCTCCTTATTGATTTGTCATCCCGAGCGGAACAGCGAAGCTGTACAGTCGAGGGACCTGCGGTTTTTCCGCGGTGGATATTACGCAGACGAACCGCAGGTCCCACCACTCCGGCGCGCAAAGGCGGCGCACCTACGGTCGGGATGAGAATTCATTCAGAGTTACAGCTTCTGAGTGAACAGGAATTCGCATGATGTGCGGTGCCACAGGGCCTTGTGACTGCACACCGTGCCGATGAGTTTGCTTTGCTTTATCATCGAGTGTGACCTCCAACTCCCACATCGACGCCTTCATCGAGCGTATCCGCAATGGCGAGGTCCGCGCGCTCTCCCGGGCTATCTCCGCCGTCGAAGACCACACTCCGGAATCCACCGAACTTCTGAAAGGTCTGTTCCCCTACAGCGGCAAGGCGCTGCTGCTCGGCATCACCGGCTCGCCCGGCGCCGGCAAGAGCACGCTAGTCGACCAGGTGGCGCACACCTATCGCAAGCAGGAGAAGACCATCGGCATTGTCGCCGTCGATCCTACCAGCCCATTCAGCGGGGGAGCGATTCTCGGCGACCGCATTCGCATGGGCTCGCATCACGCCGACCCCGGCATCTTCATCCGCAGCATGGCGACCCGCGGCTCGCTCGGCGGTCTGGCTTCAACCACTGCTGACGTCGCAACCGTAATGGACGCCAGCGGGCGTGACGTAGTGATGATCGAGACCGTTGGTGTTGGCCAGGACGAAGTCGACATCGTTCGGCTGGCGGATGTGACCATCGTTGTACTGGTGCCGGGCATGGGCGACGATGTGCAGACCATCAAGGCCGGTATCATGGAGATCGCCGACATCTTCGTCATCAACAAGTCGGACCGCGACGGCGCCGAGCGCGTCGAGCGTGAAATTCGCGCCATGCAGGCGATCACGCCCAATCGGTCGGGCGGCGGTCTCAAGGACGATTGGACTCCGCCGATTATTAAAACGGTAGCCAGCAACGGCTCGGGTATCGACGAACTGGTGGCGACCATCGAGGAGTATCACGCCTACCTGGAGCAAAGCGACCGCGTACTGTCGCGGCGCATCGAAAACTGGCGCAAGCGTCTCGCCGAGATGCTGCGGGACGCGCTTTTCCAGCGGGTGCTGTCGCATTATATGAGCGACAGTGAAGCGTTGCGTTATGCCACCGAGGTTGCCGAGCACAGGCGCGACCCGTACTCTTTAGTAGAAAAGTTTGTTGCCAGATTGGGGACACCGGAATGAGTGAAATCGATCATTTGGGAATTGCCGTGAAGTCGCTGGCTGAGGCGAAGAAGTTCTACGAGAACCTGGGCTTGTCGCCGATGGCGGATGAGACGGTGGAAGCCGAGAAGGTGCGCCTGTCGATGGTGCCGGTGGGGGAAAGCCGTATCGAGTTGCTGGAGCCGCTGTCAGACGATTCGCCGATTGCCAAGTTCCTGGCCAAGCGTGGCGAAGGACTGCATCACGTTGCCCTGAATGTCGAGGACCTGTCGGCCACGGTGGAGCGCCTGAAGGCCAGCGGCACGCGCCTGATCTCGGATGAGATCAAGGTTGGGGCGGGCGGACATCTCTACGTATTCGTGCATCCCTCGAGCGCCGGCGGCGTCCTGCTGGAACTGGTAGAAGACGCGCCCCAGGGCGTGTAGTTGATGCTTCTTATTGCCATCGACACCTCCGGACGAAGGGGAAGTGTCGCCCTCTGTCGCGGCGCTCGCGACAGTTTCCGAGCCCTGCAACTGTTCACCCTCGAAGGCGGTACCTACTCGGCGCGCCTGATGCCGGCCATCGCCGAACTCCTTCAACAAGACGGCTTTGCCAAGAACGATGTCGACGGTTTCGTCGTCGTCTCTGGCCCCGGCTCGTTTACAGGGCTGCGCGTGGGGCTCGCCACAGTTAAGGGCTTATGCGAAGTGCTGGGCAAGCCTCTGACCACGGTGTCCATGCTGGAGGCGGTCGCGATCGCGCACGGTGCAGGCGGGGTGACCGCCGTGCTGGATGCGGGACGTGGCGAGCTCTATGCGGGTGAATATCAGGTTGCAAATGAGGCGGCAACGCTGGAGCGGGAATTCATCGTGAAGCTGTCGGAGTTCGCCCCTCAGACCAACGCGATCGTAACCTCCGACAAAAACATCGCAGAGAGTCTGCAGGCCGCTGGACTTGCCGCATCGCTGGTCGAGCCGGTTCATGCCGACGGCATCGGTCGTATTGGACTGCGCAAGTTGCTGGCAGGCGATATCGCAGATGCGGCCAGCGTCGATGTGAACTACATCCGGCGCTCGGACGCGGAGCTTTTCGCCCAATCGAAAAGGTGACGGCCGGGCGGTACAGCACGTCCCTCCGCTCGGTCTGAAGCCCTCGGTCGGGATGACAAAATCGCAATGAGGTACAACGGCTCATCAAGGACAGATTCGCCACGGAGATTTACTCGGCGACGCCCTGGCTAAAGCCGGCAAGGGAATTAAAACAGCGCGAGGCGATGTCCTGAGATCCGCACTAACCGAACGCCGAACGCGATGGTAATCCGCCCCGCCACTCCCGCCGATATCCCTCAGATGCGCTCCCTCGAGCAGCACGCCGAAACCGCCGCGCACTGGGCTGAGCGAGAGTATGACGCCTTGTTCGCTCCCGAGGCTCCCAAGCGGCTGGCCTTGATTGCCGGCGAAGGCGACGGGGTCTGCGGATTTCTCATCGCTCGCTGCGATCTCGACGAATGGGAGCTTGAGAACATCATTGTTGCTCCGGATCGACGGCGTGGAGGCATCGGGGGCGGCTTGGTTCGGGAACTGCTCCACCAAGCTGCGGAGACCGGAGCCACTTCGGTGTTGCTGGAAGTTCGCGAGTCCAACCATCCAGCCCGCCAACTCTACAAAAAATTTGGATTTGCTGAGGCCGGCCGACGTCTGAAGTATTATGTAAGCCCGACAGAGGATGCCTTACTGCTCAAATATTCGGTTTCGATTTCGTGACAAATGCGCTTGAAGCAGCTTAGGGCGTATGCTAGCGTTTTCATCGTAGATTCATCGGAGGTTCAGTGAATGGCAACTCAGGTACGCGATCAGCTTCTCGCGAGTAACGAGGAATTTCGTCGTTTGGCAGATGAACACACCCAGTACTCGCAACGCCTCGACTCCCTGATTCAAAAGAAGTATCTCTCCGAAGAAGAAAAAGTTGAGGAAGTGCGACTAAAGAAGCTGAAACTACACCTGAAGGACCAGATGGAAACACTGGAGCAGCAATATCGCTCCGCTCATTTGGCCGTTTAGTAGCCATTAACCGCGTTCATCGGCGGAAAAGACACGGGCCTTGGCCGCCTCCTGTGATCCCTGCCTACACTCTGCCAACTCTTAATCAGCTTTGGTCATGCGCAACGATCAGTGGCGCATCGATAACGCTCGCCGCCTCAGTTGTCTCACTTTGTACTTCCAGAAGTACATTCACTGGAGTGAAGACTGGGGTCACGACCACTGTGCTGGGTGCTGGGCAAAATTCGCCGAATTCGATGCGAGGGGATTCTGCATGGGGGTTGCGCTACCGGTCTCGACTACCCAAAGGGTGAACGCTACGAGTAGGCTTGTCCAGCTTGTTTTGCGGAGCTCGCCAGCGTCCTGGGCTGGAAATCCGCTTCCGGCGATGCGCCTGCGTGACTGCGGTTGCGGTATTCTCAATTGATGCGTCTTCTTGATCTCCGCACTAACTTCATGAGATCCCTCAGTCCTACCGCTGTACGGTATGCTGCCCGTGTATCCGTTGCCTGTTTTTTCCTTACGGCCGGGTTATACGGGCAGGCCAAGCTTCCTAAGCCTGAGCCCGCGCCCCTTACCGGTCTCTGGGACGGAAGCATGCAAAGCAAGGCTGGCGAGGTGACGTTCGGCATCGACTTCCAGCCCAAGGGGAGCGAGCTGAACGCAACTCTGGTGAACGCCACCGACCGCCAGCCCTTCAGCAGTGCAGTCTTCAAAGATAGCGTCCTGACGCTTCGCATGGATTATTACGACGGTCAGCTCACGCTGCACTACGTTGGTCTGCACGGGTTGGAAGGGGACTTCTCACGCCAGACCAGCAAAGGCATGGTCCATATCCCCGTGTTACTGGTTCCTCATCGTGAGCGGGCGTCAGGACAGCCGTGGACCGGTCCCGCGTTGACTGGCGACTGGATCTTTACCTGGCCCGAAGAATCGGGTGCGGAAAAGACGACGCTCGCACATTTCCAGCAAGAGACGAATGCCTTCGACAATGGCGACGTGTCGATCACCGGGATTATCGAGCCGGTCAGTGGCGATACCGGGTTACTGCACGGCACGGTTTACAGAAACGGTGAAGGAGAGACTCTGTTCCATCTGAGCCGTTTCGACGGTATCCACGTGCTGGCAATCGATGGCCAGCTTCTGCCTGACGGTACTCTCAAGGGCCAGCAGGGGGGAGTGGTGGCGCTTGAGCCGTTCACCGCGGTGCGGCGCCAGGATAAAGCCACCGCCGATCCGAACGTGCTGGCCGAGACTCTGACGAAGGTGAAAGACCCACAGCAGCCTTTCGCCTTTAGCGGTGTCGATCAGTCAGGTAAGACTCTTGACGAGCACAGTCCGGAATTTGCGGGCAAGCCCTTGATCATCGACATCTTTGGCACTTGGTGTCCTAATTGCCACGACGAAGCACCGGTACTGGAGAAGCTCTATCAGAAGTATCACGATCAGGGTTTGCAGATCGTCGGCTTAGCTTATGAGTACACCGACGACCAGCAGCGCAGTCTGCAGCAGATCGGCATTTATCGCGCGAAGTTCGGCCTGACGTTCCCGCTGCTGCTCGCCGGGACCACCGATCAGGGACAGATCGGAAAGACGCTGCCGCAGCTGCAAGGCTTCGGCGCATTTCCCACCTCGATTTTCATCGACCGGTCGGGCCATGTGAAAGCGATTCTTGCCGGGTTCACCGGACCGTCTACGGGCGAAAAGTATCAGGAAGTGCAGCAGCGAATGGATCAGCTCGTGCGTGAGATCGTGGGCTCGTCGAAATAGAGGAGTGCGCGTCAGTCAGGCTCTATAATCAAGGGACGCCCATGGTTCGCGACGGCATCTACTACGGACTGGCATTTATCCTGGTCGCAGCGCTGGTTGGCTGGCTGACTATGCCGGTGCTCGCCGCCATTCCGTTGCTGCTGGCCGCCTTCTTCCTGTGGTTCTTTCGCGATCCGGAGCGGCGGATTCCAGCCATCCAGGGCGCGATTGTCTCCCCCGCCGACGGCAAGGTCACCGATATCTCTGTAATTCAGCAGGACGGCGAACCAAAGACCCGGATCAGTATCTTCCTCAACGTCTTTAACGTGCATGTGAATCGCTCGCCCATCACCGGCGTCATCGAAGACATTCGCTATCAAAAGGGAAAGTTTGGCAACGCGATGGGCGCGGTTTCCGCCGAGCAGAACGAGCAGAACATCGTGACCGTGCGCGGCGATGCCGGGGTAGTCGTCTTCAAGCAGATCGCAGGCCTGCTGGCGCGACGCATCGTGTTCACCAAAAGAGTCGGCGACAAGCTGGAGCGCGGAGAGCGAGTTGGGCTCATCAAATTCGGTTCGCGGACGGATGTCATCTTTCCGGCCGGCGCCGACATGAAGGTGCGGGTTGGCGAAAACGTTAAAGGCGGTTCAACCGTTTTGGCGATTGCGCAGCCGCGGTCTCATCCGGTTCGCCTGCGCGATGTGGCGGAGGTGCGATGAATTCGTATCCGCAACCGCGCGAGGGAACTCCGGTGCGGCGTCGTCCGCGCAAAGGCTTGTATCTGCTGCCGTCGATGTTCACCGCCGGAAATCTGGCAGCAGGATATTACGCGATATCGCAGGCCATCCAAGGTACGGCTGCCGATCCCTGGCACTTCGACATGGCTGCCAAGGCGATCGGTTTCGCCATTGTTTTCGACTTCTTTGATGGAGGCATAGCCCGGCTCACGAACACCGCCAGTGATTTTGGCCGCGAGCTCGATTCGCTGGCCGACGTCATTACCTTCGGCGTCGCGCCTGCCGTGCTGGCCTGGATCTGGGGTTTCCGCATGCTTCCCATGGAAGGCAATCTGGAGTGGCGAACGCAGGTCATCCGCATCGGCGCGGTGATGACGTTTGCGTTTGTTCTGGCGGGGGCCTCGCGACTGGCGCGTTTCAATATCCAGGTCAATCCGCAGCCGTCGAATCCCGGACGTCCCGGGCGGAAGTATTTTGTGGGCATGCCAATTCCCGCCGGAGCTGGCACAATTGCCGCCGTCGTTCACTTGGTGCAAGGAGCTCCGCTGCAGATCTGGTGGCTTTCCTGCGGCTGGGGAGTTTTTCTTGCCATCATTTCATTCCTGATGGTCAGCACTTGGCGGTTTTTCAGCTTTAAGGGCATCAATTTCCGCCAGCCGCAAAATTTCCGGTGGATCATCGTGATGGGAATTGCGATTGCACTGATCATCCTCTCCTCGCAATATGTACTGTTCGCGCTGGCGCTGATCTACATCCTGTCGGGAGTGATCGCGCGGCTTTACTTTGTATTCCGCCGGCCAACGTTGCCGCCTCCACCGCAGGATGAGGCCTCACACGCTTGATGAAAAGTGAAACGAACAATCCCTCCGCCGCACGCAGTGAAGGAGGCCATTGGGGTGGCCTGTTCCGCGTTGCCATTATTGGCGCCGCCACCCTGAAAGGACGAGAACTGAAGGAGGTTCTCAGCGACCGCAACTTCCCGGCGACCGACATCCGGCTACTGGACGACGAAGAATCGCTGGGCCAACTGCAGGCAGTGGGGGAAGAACCGACCTTTATTCAGAGCGTGCTCCCCGAGCATCTGGATGACGTGGACTTCGCGTTTTTCGCCGCGGACGAGAACTTCACTCGTGAGAGCTGGCCGCTGGCCCGCAAGGCGGGAAGCGACATTATCGATCTCTCGTACGCACTCGAGGATCGTCCCGACGCTCTGCTGCGCGCGCCATGGATCGAGCGCGAACTCGGAGCAACGCGCAAGGTGGATTTCAGCGAAGCTCCTGTAGTCATTGCGCATCCGGCGTCGGTAGTGCTGGCGCTGCTTCTGCTGCGCGCGCAGAAGATCGGCAAGATCGCTCGCGCAATCGCAACGCTGTTTGAGCCGGCCTCTGAGCATGGCCGCCGTGGCATGGATGAGCTGCACGAGCAGACAGTGAACCTGTTGTCCTTCCAGCAGCTCCCGAAAGGAGTCTTTGACACGCAGGTGGCGTTCAATCTGCTTGATCGTTACGGTGAGAAGTCAATACCCACACTGGCGTCGGTGGAAAGCCGCATTGTTCGCCACTTCCGCGGCATTGTGCAGGAGCAGATCAGCGTACCTTCGCTGATGCTTCTCCAAGCTCCCATCTTCCATGGGCATGCGTTTTCGCTTTACATTGAGTTGGAGAATCCTGCGCAGATCGAAGAAATGGTGGCGGCGATATCCGGTGAACACGTCGACGTGCTGCAAGGTGGGGAAGAGTCGCCCAGCAATGTGAACGCCGCGGGACAGGAGCAGATCCAGGTATTTGCCCGTCAGGATCCGCAGAGGTCCAATGCCTTCTGGTTGTGGGCGGCTTCCGATAACCTGCGGATTTCGGCTCTCAGCGCAGTCGAGTGCGCCGAGAGCATGATCGCTTCACGGCCACGAGGGAAGGTACAGTGAGCTTCTCCCTATTAAGGCGTTTCCTTGATCTGGCGGCGACGATGGCATTGCTGGTCCTGATGGCCGCCTGCGGCTATCACACCGCCGGCAACAATGGTCCCCGCCTGCCCAGCGATCTGCATACGATGTACGTCCCGGCCATTCTGGACGCCTCGCAGACCTACCACGTTAGTCAGACGTTTACCGAAGCGCTAATTCGCGAGTTGCGCGAGCGTACCAACTACCGCATCATCACGACGAACGATGGAACAGCCGACGCCACACTAACCGGAACCATCACCAGCGTGTACATCGCGCCGTTGACCTTCGATTCTACAACCGGGCGTGTCTCCACTTCGCTGGTTGCGGTCACCATGAATTCCCGACTGATGGACAAAAACGGAAAGACTCTGTGGAGCAATCCCAGCTTCCTGTTCCGCGAGCAGTATCAGGAATCGACGGACCCCTCCAGCTTCTTTGAGGAGGAAGCACCCGCCGTCCAGCGCATGGCTAGAAATTTCTCCAAGGAACTCGTAGCGTCCATCTTGGAGGCGTTCTAGATGCGCAGCTTCGCCGCCTCAGATCGCTTCGTCGCCGACGTGAAGGCACGCAAGCTGGCTGCCGGCTACGTCTTCGTCGGCGATGAGGCATTCTTCCGCAAGCGCTGCCGTGAGGCGATCCTTCAGCATCTGGTGCCCTCCGATGTTCGCGAGTTGAGCCTGTACGACATGGACTTGGCCGATGTCGAATTGCGGCAAGTCCTCGACCAAGCGCGCACCCCCTCCCTGATGTCGCCGTTCCAGGTGTTCTTCATTCGGGGCATCAAGAGCTTGTATGGCCGCGGCAAGCACGACGAAGAGTTCGCCGCCATCGAGGACTACTTTAAGAATCCCAATCCTGACGCCCTGCTGGTCTTCATTGCCGACCACATCAGCATCCCGGCTGACGCTCGCCGCATGGACCTCACCGACAAGGACCGCTATGAACGCATTCGAGAGACTCTGGGCGAATACTGCTCGATCCTCGAATTCGCGCGTGTTGACGATGGCGACGCCGTAAAGTGGGCCGTCGAGACTACAGCCGCCGAAGACGTGAGGCTCGACAGCGACGCAGCCCGTGAGTTGGTGGACTCGCTTGGCGGCGACATGATGATGGTGGCCAACGAACTCGAGAAGCTGGTGCTCTTCGTCGGCGAGAAAAAGCGCATTACTCTTGGCGATGTCGAGACGCTGGTGCTCGCGGCCAAGCAGCGATCGTTCTACGAATTGACCGACGCGATCTCCGACCACGATCGCGGCCGCGCCTTGAGCGTGCTGGATGCCATTCTCAATACGGGAGACGGGGAGGAAGCCGCCATCGGCCATCTCTACATGCTCTCCAGAACCTTCCGCCAGATGCTCGTCATCCTCGAACGGAACGTGCGCGACTCGCGGGCCTTGTGGCAGGCGCTCTGGCAGGGCTTCCGCATTCCGCCATTCGCTGCCGAAGACATCATCCGCCAAGCCCGCCGTTACAAGTCGCGCCGAGAGCTGACCAATGCCCTCCGCCGCGTCGCTCGGGCGGACCTGGCATTGCGCTCCAATCCTCCCAGCAAGCGTCTCATCCTGGAGAACCTGGTCCTCGATTTGACGGCGGAACCGAAAATCCAGGAAGCAGGCTGGCTGCAGGACGAACTGCCGGTGTAGGTTGTGATGGATGTGGAAGGCTATCTTCGCCGCATCGACTACGATGGACCGCGCGAAGCCTCGGCCGCAACTCTGCGCAATCTGCATCGCCAGCATTTGTTCACCGTTCCCTTCGAAAACCTCGACATCCCGTTGGGTACGCCCATCGATCTCGATCTCCTCCGCATGTACGAGAAGATCGTGGTTCGCCGTCGCGGCGGTTTCTGCTACGAACTCAATGGCCTCTTCGGTACACTGCTGACGGCGCTGGGATTTCGCGTGCAAATGTTGTCGGCTCGCGTGCGTCGCGAGGATGGAGGCTTTGGCCCGGAGTTCGATCACATGCTTCTGAAGGTCGAACTCGACGAACCTTGGCTCGTCGATGTGGGCTTTGGCGACTCGTTCGTCGATCCCATCATTTTTCGCTCAGGCGGCGCCGATCAGGTTGATGGTCATCGCTATGTCGTGTTACCGATTGAGAACGACTGGGAGCTGCTGCGCGATGACGACCAAGGCAACGTGCCTCTCTATCTCTTTTGCGATGCGCCCCATGAGCTGAGCGAATATCGGGCGATGTGTGAATTTCATCAAAGCTCGCCCGATTCACATTTCACCAAGAGTTGGATCTGCAGCCGGGCGACGCCCAATGGACGTATTACATTGGCGAACATGCGCCTGATCGTGACCGACGGCGATAAGCGCGAAGAGATACAGTTGAGTACCGAAGGCGATGTGCGCCGCTGCCTGCGCGACTTTCTTGGGGTGGAGTTCGCAGAATCAGTTTCGTTGGCGAAGCTTGCCGGCCAGCGAAGTGGTGAATAGCGATGGCTGCGTTTCGTCTTCCGTCGAATTCTCGCTCTTGATGTGTCCTAGAAACCCGATTATTTCGGAATTGTCATCACGAGGAGGGCTTCCGCCCGACGAGGGATCTGCTGTTTGTCGGCGCAGGAAGGATGAGTTCTGTGGATGCCGCGGCTCAACGGATTGCGGGCTCGTCGCCCGGGGCCAGCGCCCCGGGCTAACGTCATGCCTCCGCGTCGCGCCGGGAGTTTTTACTTGGCTTCCTTCACGTCAACGGTGGCGAGAGTATTTTCCCATTCAAGCTTGAGCGTCGCCGAATCGCCGCCGGTCTTGTCGAACGAAATGGTAAACGTCTCTAGCCCGGAGGAACGCTGGGCGACCTTCATGGGAATGCGAGCCAGGTCCTGACCCTGGCTGTATTCGGTGCCCCACTGGCCGACTTGCTTGTTGACGATGAGCTGCCACTGGTTCATGCCAGGCAGGGAGTAAATCGTATAGCTGCCCTTGGGAACCGTTGTGCCGCCGATATTGAGATCAACACTCGTCTTCAGGCTGGTGGCCGCATTCGCGCCGGTGCGCCAGACTTGATCGTAGGGAACCAGTCCACCAAAAATTTTGCGGTTGCGCATGGAAGGCCGGCTGTAATCGATGGTGACAGTGTTGCCGTCGGCGAAGGTCAGCGTCGCCTGTCCCGGAGGGCTCAACGGCGGCTTCTTGCTGTTGTTCTTCATGCCATCGTTCTGCGCGACGGCGACTGTTGTCAGGGCGATCAAGGCGACAGCGGCGATCCACAAACGGCTCTTCTGCATTGCACTCTCCTGTACGATTTCGCGTTTCACATCCATTCTATTTCTTCTGCTCGGGTGCAAGGTGCATCTCGGGCATGGGCGGCCAGCCAATCGACTTGCCCTGGAATAGCGCCACAGCGGTTTCATAGCGCTTGGTCCCATCATGTACCGCAAAGCGCCGCAAATGATCGGGCGGCCCGCTCCACATGCACACGCCCGCGTAAGCGCCGTCCTTGCGCAGGATGTAATAGCTCATGTCGACATATTGCATCTTGGCCATGTCGCCATTGAAGTTGCGGACAATGCGTTTCAGCGCGTCCATGCCCGCTTCCTGAGGAGACATGCCACGCCGCATGTTCTCGACGATGGTATGCGCTCCGCAGACCTTAATGTTCTCCTCGCCGTTGCCGGTCGCGCCCGCGGCGCCTACGTCCTGATCGACGTAGCAGCCCGCGCCGATGATGGGTGAATCGCCAGCGCGTCCCGACAGCTTCCACGCCAGGCCGCTGGTTGTGGTCGCGCCCGAGATCTCGCCACTGGTGTTTAATGCCGAGCAGTTGATGGTGCCGGTCGGCGGGTGCAGCACGCGCCGCGCAGCTGCGGCGCGAAACTCCGGCTCGATCCCAAGCCTGGCCGCAAGCGCCTCCAGTTTTTCCTGGCGCTCTTCGAGCAGCTCCGATTGATTCTCGTGTTCATCGGGCAGCTTATATTTCGGACTGGCGATGCCCGGTCCCCACCAATCTTTGTTGGACATGGTTTCTTTCCACATCAGCCAGATTTTGCGTGAGCGCTCGGTCAGCAGGTTCTCGCGCGGGAAACCCATGTCGAATCCGAATCTCTGCGCTCCTTCGCCCACCAGCATGACGTGGCCGGTGTTCTCCATCACGGCCTTCGAGAGCAGCGAGACATTCTTGATCTCGCGCACCGCTGCCACCGATCCCGCCATTCGCGTGGGCCCGTGCATACAGCAGGCATCGAGCTCGACCACGCAGTCTTCGTTGGGAAGGCCGCCGAGCCCGACACTGTCGTCGTTGGGATCGTCTTCCGGGCCGGTGATCACCTGCATGACCGCGTCGAGCGTGTCGCCTCCGCCGGTTAACACAGCATATCCGCGATCCAGATAATTGTAGCCATTGGCAGCGCAGATGATGATGGGCTTCTTGGGCTTGGTGGACGGGACCGTGTTGCTGTCGGACTTACTTTGCCCCTGGAGATCGAGTGCGAGCGACGCCGAACCAACAGCAGTGGTGGCGATAAAATCGCGGCGCGAAAACTTCATGCAACGTCCTCACAATTTAACTACGGCCAAGCAGGATAGCACGAAGCCGTATTCGAAAAATGCTAAGCCAAAGCGTACCTCCACAATCCTGTCCCCGGCCCTGGAATAGTGGGTGGTGTAGGAATCGCCATTTACCCAGAAAGGGCGTCGACTAGAGTCGGTGTTCCACTCAGAAAATACTTCCGATGAGGAAAGCTTTTACGCAGCTGAACTGTTGGATTCACGGCTGCGCCTCGTCAGTCTCCTGCGCATTCACCGCTAACCAATGGCCGCCGCTGTAATGCAGCACGTCGGCGAAACGTATGCGCAGCACTTCATGGCCGCGCTGATCGGAGATGACGTTGACTCCGCGCACCACCGCGGTATCGCCAAATAAGCTCGCCTGCAGGTCGATGAGCGTCTGTTTGTACTGGTCCTGCTCCTTTCGCTGTGTGAGCTCCTGCAGAACTTGGGCCCGAGGACGCAATGCGCCCTTCCTGGAAGTGTCGGCGAAGTCAGGCGCCAGAATGCAATCGAGCGCTGCGGCGTCTTTTTGAATCAGAATGTCCAGCCACTTCTGCTCGAACTCCAGGGCCGAAGCCTTCTCGAGCTTCCAGGTGCCCGCGGGATAGGCCGGGCATGAAGACGCAATTACCGGCTGCACGCACCCAAGCAACAATCCAATCAATATCGTTCTGGCAAACATCCGGCAACTGCCTCAGAAAAAAGGCACAGCGCGGAGCTGTGCCTCGAGTCTCATTCTAGTAATTTCAGCTGGCGACCTTCTCAGCCGTGTTCTGGTCGGCGCGGAAGCGCAGCAGCGCAGCGATGCGGCCGATCTTGTCGAACTCTTCATCATCCGGAACGTGGACGATCTCGACTCCTGTGCGGATCGCATGTCCCACGATGGCGTCGCCGACGTCTTCGAGTTCGGTATTCTCCTTGCCGCAAATAGCGCAGGTCGGCGAGGCATGCATGTCCATGTGGCCGCAGTTGTAGCACTTCACTCCGGGAGCATGGAAATTCGCGCCCAGCATTAGTGTCTGAACCTCGCCTTGCTCCAGCGAGCGCAGCACGCGCCGCAGGCCGACCGCGCCGCGTCCGTTGCGATGAGCTTCGCCGACCACGTCGCGAATCAGGGTCTGCTTCCGATTGGCGTTGTATTCCGCCAGGTGCTCAAGCGCCATCTGCTTTACTTGCTCCGGCGTCGCCACCTTGGGATCGATGCGGAAATGTCCTACCAGATGCTGCCTTGCCTTCGATTGCAGTTGCGGCTCGATCTCCGACCATACATCATCGCGGCAGCCGATCAGCAGGCGATCGCAGGCGCCGCGTTCGAAATACTGCTCGATGTGGTCAGCCACGATCTTGAAGTGCTGCATGGCTTCATTCGCCTGCTTGCGCTCTGCGTGACCGGCATCGTAGCCGCCATAGCCGTCGCTCTTGCCGCGGCGCGTCAGTTCGTTGATGAAATCCTGCTTCTCCGTGATAGTTTCGTTCATCAACTCGAAGACGCGCGCCTTTGTGCGGTCGGCCAGTAGGATGCAGGCGCGCTGCTCGCCGTCCAAAACGGCAGCTAGCGGCTTCAGATGGAAGCGGTGGCTTATAGCGATCTTAGGCTTTACTAACTGTCCGGGTACGTCGAACTCGCGCCAGAAACCGGTCTGGCCGCAGGCGAAAATAGCTTTGGCCTTGCCTGCGCTGCCGTGCAACGGATCGATCATGTTACTGATGCGTTCCAGGTCGCTGCGTGTCGATCCGTTCTTGCCCTTCTTCTCAGCCTCGCGCAGCGCCCCGCGAATCATGTCCTTTACGAGAATTGCCTCCTCTTTATGCGATTTGTTCAGAGGCGTCGAAGGCTGATAGTAGAACGTGATAGCGCAGCCTTCCGCCGATTGAAAGTTAGCTAGCTCACGGATGTCATCGCGCGTGATCATTCCGGTTCTCCTGTCCAAGCTTTATTGTGCTTGCGTGTGGTCCGACAACGGCAGACTAGGCGCTTTTGGAATACTCCACGAGCCTGTCTTTGAGTGGGTCTTTGATTGGTAAGGCACGTTGCAGATGCTCGCGGGCTTTACGTATGGCTGCTCGCACCTCCTCCACGGTGTGGTTGGTGATATCTGCAATTTCCTCGAGGGTAAAGCCCTCGATGGTGTAAAAGATGAAAGCTTCGCGCTCGTTCCGGCCAGCGTCGCGCAAAGTGGCTTCGACCTGGCTGATCAGCTCACGTCGCGCCGCCAGTTCTTCCGGATTGTTGGCGCTGGTATCGGCGATAACGTTTTCCTCGAACAGTTTCTCGTCGGGCTGATGGAATTGCAGCAGCGCCTCGTCGGTCCCACGAACATTCTGTTCACCGTGAGAACGCTCGAGCGGGATGCGACCTTCGTCGTTGTTGTCCGAAGCAAGGTGGTCGATCGCCTGCATCGCGAGGCGATGAATCCAGGGTTCCAGCTTCATGCGCTCGGGCTTTTCATAGCCTTCGCTCAACGCATTAGCGATAGCTTCGTTGACTACATCTTCGACGGCAATATTGCCGGGCGTGAGCTGTTCCTGGTCCTCGCGGTGCTGCAGCTCTCGCTGGATGAAGCGCTTCAGCCGCGGGAGATTGATGTTGATATATTCGGAGATATCTCCCCGCGAGACCTGCTCAGGCTTGACCGCTGCGATTGTGTTCTCGAAAGGAACAGTCTCGATCACAGGGCGCTGTGGAGCGCGCCGACGCGGCCAATTGTGCTGGTTGCGCAGCAGTTGCTTGTGCTTCTTTAGCTGCTCCACAATGTCGTCGAAGGCGGCTTTCACCGCGCTGACCGCGGTGGAACTTGTCTCCTGCGATGCCATCTGACCGGAAGGCAGACGCAAGTTCAGCGATGCCAGAATTCCCTGCCGGACAGAGTTGTCCTCGATAATGCCTTTCAGGTGCACCAACTCTGGACGGAACACCTGCAGGTATCGACTCAGTTTTTCAGTTTGTTGGTTGATTAGCTTTTCTAGGTCGGAAGTTTTGGAAATCTTGTAGCTGATATGGACGTTCATGAAAGCCTCTCCGGATGGAACCATTTCCATCCGCAGCTACCGTCCTCTTCTAGCTGGATTTTACTCCTCCTATTACAGAAGCAAGCGGAAAATGATGAGTTGCTTGAGTACGTGATCCGCAGGCCAAATCTGGTTAGCGTACGAGTACCTGAGTTGTCGGTTCGAGTTATTAACCGGTTGTGTAATAAAAAAGGCCCCCGAAAGTCGAGGGCCTCTGCACGAATCTGCAAGACATCTAGCGTTCCGGAATTCTGACCTTCGCATCCGGACGCTTGTCGAGGTGAATGCTCTCGATAAACCGTACCTTGCCCTTGCTAAGCTTCATTACCAGCGATGTCGTGCGCACGCCATCGCCGAAGAAGCGCACGCCTTTCAGCAGCATTCCATCAGTGACGCCGGTTGCGGCGAAGATGATGTTCTTGCCGGGCGCAAGTTCCTCGGCCGTGTAAATTCGTTTCGGATCGGTGATGCCCATGTCCTTCATGCGCTCACCCTGTTCCGGCGTGTAGCCGACCAGGCGACCAACCATGTAGCCGTTCAGGCAGCGGATTGCGGCGGCAGTGATGACGCCTTCCGGAGCTCCGCCTGTTCCCATGACCGCGTGAACTCCCGATCCCAACATGGCAGCTGCAACGCCCGGCGACAGATCGCCGTCGGAGATCAGTCGGATGCGTGCTCCTGCTTTACGGATCTCGGCGATAAGTTTTTCATGTCGTGGGCGGTCGAGAATGATGATGACCAAGTCTTCGACCCGGCGGCCGAGCACCTTGGCAATGACATTCAGGTTGTGAGCGACCGGCGCTTCCAGATCGACAACGCCCTTACACGACGGCCCGACGACGATCTTCTCCATGTAGCAGTCGGGAGCGTGCAACAATCCGCCGCCTTCGGAGGCCGCCAGAACCGTGATCGCGCCCGGCGATCCCGTTGCGCAGAGGTTGGTGCCTTCCAGAGGATCGACGGCGATGTCGACCGATGGGTACGAGCCGCCATCCTGTTTGCCGACCTTCTCTCCGATGTACAGCATCGGCGCTTCGTCGCGCTCGCCTTCGCCGATGACGATGGTTCCATCCATCGGCACCGAGTCCATCACGCTGCGCATGGCCTCGGTCGCTACCTGGTCGGCGTGCTTGCGATCGCCCTGTCCCATGGTCTTGGCCGAGGCAATCGCTGCTTCCTCGACCACCCGCAAAAACTCCATCGCGAGATCGGTTTCGAAGTTCGCGGTGGGACTGTGCTTGACGGTTGGTTCGTCGCTCTCAACTCGAGTTGCCATGCGGCCTCCGTGGGCACGATAGCTAAGGATACACGCAGCACGCAGATATTCGAACACGAAAAGCGAAGCTCAATCCCGACTCCATACTCGGCCTTCCGATAACAGACAGCTGCGAACTGACAACCGATCACTGCTCTTAAAACGCCGCGATTCCCGTGATGTGCTCGCCGATAATCAGCGTGTGGATGTCGTGTGTTCCTTCGTACGTCTTCACCGACTCCAAATTCGCCATGTGGCGGAAGATCGGGTACTCGTCGGCGATACCGTTGCCGCCCAGAATGTCGCGGCCCATGCGCGCGCACTCCAGCGCCATCCACACATTGTTTCGCTTGATCATCGAAATGTGGTACGGCTTTGCCTTGCCTTCATCCTTCAACCGTCCAACCTGCAGGGCCAGAAGTTGCGCCTTAGTGATTTCGCTGATCATCCACACCAGCTTCTCCTGCACCAGCTGGTGCCCGGCGATCGGCATGTCGTGGAACTGCTTGCGGAACTGCGAGTACTGAAGCGCGCAGTCATAGCAGGCCATCGCTGCGCCGATCGCGCCCCATCCAATGCCGTAGCGCGCCTGGTTCAGGCAGCTCAGGGGCGACTTCAATCCGCCGGACTGCGGCAGCAGGTTCTCGGCCGGAATGCGAACGTCCTGCAGTGACAGGCTCGACGTTACCGACGCGCGCAGCGACCATTTGCCGTGAACGTCGGCGGCCTTGAAGCCGGGCCGTTCGGTCTCCACGATGAAGCCGCGAATCAGGTCGTTCTCGTCTTCCACCTTCGCCCAGATGATGGCGATGTTCGCGATCGACCCGGAGGTAATCCACATCTTCTCGCCATTCAGGATGTAGTCATTGCCCTCCTTGCGCGCGCGCGTGCGCATGGAAGCGGGGTTCGAACCGGAGTCGGGTTCGGTCAGGCCGAAGCAGCCGATGATCTCGCCCAGCGCCATCTTCGGCAGGTACTTCTGCTTCTGCTCCTCGCTGCCAAAGGCGTAGATGGGATACATGCACAATCCTGACTGCACGCTGACAAACGAGCGCACGCCGCTGTCGCCGCGCTCCAGCTCCTGGGTCATCAGGCCGTATTCCACATTTGACATGCCGGCGCAGCCATAGCCCTTCAGGCTGGCGCCATAGAAGCCAAGCTCGCCCATCGGCTTGATCAGCTCTTTGGGGAAGCGACCGTCGCGGTTGCACTGCTCGATGATGGGGACGAGGTTTTCCTCAATAAACTTGCGGGTATTGTCGCGCACCAGCCGCTCGTCGTCGTCGAGCAGCGAATCGAATTCGATAAAATCCACGCCCTTGAATTTGAGTGCCATGAATCTCTCTCTAGTGGGAATTGCGGATGGGGAAGAACCTTCGAGGCTATCAGCCCACCAACAACGGGGTCAAACGCGGCAGCTGGCAACTAGTGACCAGCAGGTGGCCCACGTTCGCCCGTCTGTTGGGCTAACGTGGGTGCCGGTCTGTGTCAGGGGAGGAGTTTACTCATGCCACGACGGCACAAATCACCAGCTCGCATAAGCCGACGCGGACTCGTGATAACTATGCCTACCCCAATCGCCTATTCGCTGATCCCTACCCTATCTCCTCATGCCGCCTTCATCTTCTTTTTTCCGCGCGTGATCGCGCGCCCGGAGCGTTTCGGTGCCCCGACATCTGTAAGCAATTCCAGTCTCTGACTGCAGGCTTCGCGCTCCCGCATCCGTTCCGGTTCCGGGCCGCTCTGTTTAGCCTGGGAGAGAGGTCCAATAATCCGGCAGAAGAATTTATTGACATGACTGCACAGATCTCCCGGCCTTTGCTCCTGGGCAAGGCGGCTCCACTCGGCCTCGGCCGGCTGCACGTCTTCTCCGGCCTGTTTCTTCGCCAGAAGCCTCTCGCCCACTTCCTTCTCGATCGTGTCTACTCGCGCGTAGGCTTCAGCCAGCTCTTCTACCTCGGCCAGCTTCGCGGCATGTTCGTTCGCTTCCTCTTCTTGAAGCTCCTCCTCATCCGCCTTCAGCTCGGGAACGCTGTCTCCCAGCTTGAAGTCCTCTTCAAAATCCTCGTAGCGGCCGGCGACAGTAGATCCCTCCGCCGGCTCGAACGCGGCGCCATTATTCAAATTGCAGCTGGCGGTCTGCAGCGCATACAACACCAGGCCGGCGCGCTTGGTGTCCAGCCGGTTCTGCAGGATGGCATCCACCACCTGCATTAACGCGATTTGGATGGAGCCGGCATCTTCAAACGGAGGAAGCTCGAGCGCGGCGGCGTTTGACTCAGCCGATGCCGCGACAGCCTGAGAGTGAACCCGTTCAGCGCGCAGCCGCCGCCCGATGTGAGTCAGATGGAAGTAGCAGTAGCTACGTCCGCGCAGGGCGGGCGAGCCGCAGAATTCACCGTTGGCTTTAATGTGTTCGCATTGGCGAACGTTCTTCGCCTGCGAGGGTATTTGAGAGAGAAAAGCGCGTGTTTGTTCTTGATTTGAATTTGCGCATGGAGCCATGGTAGTTCTCCTAAAAAAGCATTAGATAGCAGCTAGCAATTAGTAATTCGCATTTAGCATTTGGCATTCGGCATCCGGTTCTTCCGGCATTGATCCCATTTTGGTACAGCGACCTCCAGCCTACGACCCGACAACTGACAACTGACAACTGACAACTGCCCCCCTCCCCTCTGCCGCCCGTAAATTCTTGAAAACACGTACGAATCTCCGCAAAATCCTGAACCCATTGGAGCTATAGGGAAAATCTTGAGCGGCAGAGACTTACGGGTGTTTACGCGTGGACGAGCAAAAGCAAAGGGAAGTGACGAAGCAAATAACAGAAGACCCACGACTGGCAACGGACCAACCCCCAGGGACGAAACGCCGCGCAGGAGCGCTGGGGAGACCAAATCCTACTCTGACAGATCGATCATAGTTGCCCGGCGAAATTACGCAAGGTTACGAAAGTACAATAGCGGGTAATTGTACCTTCGTAACTAAATTCGTTTTAGTAATCAGAAGAATGGCGCCGCTTCGTGTGCGCGCACGTACCCGGCGCTGACACGCCGGGCTCACCCCATCCCGCCCTTCGGGCTTGAGCTGCCGGCTTTGGTGGATTGCTTACGGTAAGGCGATTTTACGTAAGTTATCTGCCTCACCGGGTCAGCGACAGGTTGGCGGGGAACTGTTCTCAGGTTGGTTCGAGTCGTACAGGCTAACGATGATCGTGCCCTCCAGCCCAAGCAGCCGTGCATAGGCTTCGGGATCGAACCACAACACTTCCGGTGATTCTTGTGCAAGGTAATCAAAGCCATCACTCGGCGGCTTTACGCGCACATAATCCACGGTTGCGATGTCCGACTTACTATATCGCGTCGCAGCTAGACCGTGCTTTAAGATAAGTTCGTCCGCAGCTACCTTTGTGGGCTTGCCTGTGACCCGTTTTCCGCTCTTGAGAGTTACGATGAGTGCCTCGTGGGGCACGAGGTGGACTTCCATAACGTCAGCCCAGGAACTGCGGCGGCTAAAAATCAGTGCGTCTCCCTGCTGCACTCGGAGTAGCTCTTCACGTTTCAAGACTACTGAGCCAGTAGCCGATCTCACCGTTATCGCGTGAACATCAGTTTTCTGAATTGTGCCGGACACACAGGAACCCGACTGGGACAGGAACATCATCAGGGAGGAATGTGAGACATGGTTAAGTGCGTCGGTTGGGTCGGAGGGGGAAGGATTTTGCGCTATTACAGGCCCCACAGCGACCAGGAACAACAAGAAGGCAGCACACAGAACAGGCGCTGGTGGTAAAGGTTGCTGGCCGCAAGCATCTCTTACGGATATGTTCATTTCCACTGATGTTAGCCCGGTTTAGCGGCTGCTGCTACTAGTCAATTGTTGAGAACAGGCGTTATCGCGACCGATCCAGCGCGCCAATTGCTCTAGCCCGAAAGGGCGGGATGGGGTGAGCCCGGCGTGTCAACGCCGGGTGCATGCGCGAAAAACGACACGAGCCGCGTCAGCGGCGACACGGGGCGGTGTGACGACGCTCACCGACCCACCCCGCTCCCGCCATTCAGATTCAATCTGTGTCCCACACCTACACCCTGAACCTTCTCCATGTGGTGTTCAGCACCAAGAACCGCGCCCCTCTGATCGGCCACCTCGAGCCGCTGATCAAGAACCTTCGCGGCATCGCGCGCCACAAGAACATTGACGTGCTCGCCGCCGGTGGAACCAGGGACCACGTCCACCTACTGCTGCGCGTTCCGCCGGTGCGTCGTGTGAGCGAGGCGATGCGTGACCTGAAGGCCAATTCCTCGCGTTACATGAATGAAGCGTGGGGAAGATTCGCCTGGCAGGATGGATACGCCGCCATCAGCGTCAGCCCCTCGCAGGTTCCAGCGGTGCGTGCCTACATTGAAAACCAGGAGCGGCACCACTCCCAGCGAACATATGAACAGGAACTCACGGCGCTGCTGGAAAAATCGGGCGTGCCCTACGAACGCGAGCACCTTGTCTGATGGCGCCGCTGACGCGGCTCATGTCTGTTTCGCGCGCTGACCCGGCGCTGACGCGCCGGGCTCACCCCATCCCGCCCTTCGGGCTCGAGCCTGGCCAGCCATTACAGGCGCTTCTTGGACTTAATCACCTCAACTCGCCTACCCATCCGAAAATCGCGGAAACTCGGGGCACCCGAAATCGGCGACAGCAGAGACGACCTTGCCGGAAGGGTGCTTAGGATTAATAGCTCCAGCCCCGATAGGGCGGGATGGTGTGAGCCCGGCGTGTCAACGCCGGGTGCATGCAAAAAACGGCCCGAGCCGCGTCAGCGGTGCCCAGGGCTACTGTGGCATCCTCGCCTTCAAAGGCATACCGGGATCGGCGTGCCAGGAGTCGACGCGGCCATTCCTGAAGTAGACCTCGGACAGGCCGTAACTGAAAATATTGCCCGTCACTTTCTCAGGAGTACCTTGCACTCGGATGACGTCGTCCTTGGTCGATCCGACGGTGAAGTAGGGCACCAGGGGATCGTCGGCGGGATACTCGACCAGGGAAGCTCCCGAGGAGACAACCTTGGTTCGAGTACGCGCTCCCGTCTTTTCCGCCACTGAACCGTTAGCCGCTTTTTCTTTGCCGCTAGCTCCGTTTCCCGTTGTCTCTGCTGGATTGACCGTCGCGCGCGTGGTCGCACCGTTCGTGCTGCTTCCGCCCCAGATGTCCCACGCTGTGGGATTCACATAGCGAAGAGCCATCCAAATTCCAGCAACCACAAGGATGGCAAGCGGAATGGCAAGCCGCTTCCTGCTCGCCCGGCGTCGCATCCGGAAAGGTGGGCTGACAAAATCGTCGGGTGGACGACGATAGGAGCGTTCCTCGGGAGCTGACGCTGTAGCCTGATGAAAATCTTCCGGCGGTCGTGCCGGTCGCGAGGAGGGACGATGAGTATTCCTGTCCTCTACCGTGGTCAGCAATTGATAAGCTGAGTTGATTTCCTTGAGTTTTTCTTCCGCTTTCAGCCGTAAGCTTTCATCGCCCTGAAAGCGATCGGGATGCCACACCTTGGCGAGCACGCGATAGGCATCTTTGATCTCGGTATGCGTCGCGTCGCGTGATAATCCGAAGATTGCGAAAGCGGTACAACGATCGCATGCAGTTCGCCCGTCATTTGTGTTGCGGCCACAGGCACAAACACTCATAGCGCTGCTGGATTCTCCCTGACGATCTTGTGTCTAAACAAAAACCGGCTCTCCATCCTTTCATGACCGACCTGTGGTTGTAAGTGACTTCCCGGGGATGGCGACTGCCGGCGATTCCATGCCTCGGTCTTTCACCGGACAATGCATCACGGGCTTATTTCAGAACTCCAGACAGTAACGAAGCCGTGGACGATCCTCCCTTGCTTTCAACGTAGCTGGTCATGATCGGCACGAATTTGCTGATCATATCCGGCGAGAGACCAAGCTTCTCAAAGGAAGCGGCGGTCGAAGCCATCCCGCCCATTCCGCCGGGCAGCGAACCTGCGAGGCTGGAAAGTCCCGAGCTATTGTCCGGCTGCGGAGCCGCCTTGAGCAGGCCCCCCATGCCAGGAACAGCGGCGGCGACTTTGCTGAAATCGGCACTGCTGAGGCGACTCTTGGCCAGGCCGAACAGCGTACCTGCGCCACCGGCAGCTTGCGTAGGCGAAATCGAAAGTTGCTTGGTCAGTTGCCCCACTAACTCCGGGCTGGCCGCTGCCGCGCTGGTTGGAATGCTTTGCGCCAGAACGTACTGACACGCAAATACACACAGCACCACGAAACAAGCCAGGCTGCAATTCACCCTCAAGCGGTTCATACGACCTCCAAGTCGAGATGTCCGAGAGCTGGAATTATCCTAAGCTCCGCAGGGCCGGCTGTCCCATTTAATTCCGGCAAACGGGTCCGCTCGGAATGCCAATGCTGCGGCTTCCGGCAGCGGAAACCTCTTTCGCCTGCAGTGGCTCGACTGCGCCATGCGCCGCCCCAGCGACACCTTTACGCGATAATGTTAAAACCCTGTCTTGGACCTCGTGAGACGTTTATCCACGAGGTGTAGTCACGAAAGGCGAGCATGAACGAGTCAGCCGGAAGTAAACAAACTGCCAGCCTGTCAGATTACCTGGCCGCGGAGCGAACGCTGCTGGCCTGGATTCGCACCGGGCTTGCCTTAATGGGTTTCGGATTCGTGGTGGCGCGCTTCGGGATTTTCCTGCAAGAGTTCCAGACGATTCAGCATACGACTGTGGCGCAGCCGTACGGCTCGTCGCTGTGGTTTGGTACCGCCTTGATTGCGGTGGGCGTAATCGTCAATATTTTCGCAGGATGGCACCATGTGCGACTGGTTCGGCAACTTGACCGCGGCGAAACCGAGCGCACGTGCCGCTCGCTTCAGCCGGTGGCGATTGCATTCTTTCTAGCTTTGGTCGGACTGGCAATGGCGATCTATTTGGTGTCGGTCCGAAAATCCACCGGTCCGCATCCTGCCGGCAAAGACGAGACTTCGATGAGTCTTCCGACGAGTACTCTTAGCATTCGCAATCTTGGGAATATTCCTTTTTCCGGATAGATCCCTCGGAATTACCCTCCTAGCGTATCCGAGATCACTGCCAATCATCGACCGGGGGTATGCAATGGCCACAAGAGACATTTATGGCCACTTGTCCGAGGATGATTGTTCTACATCTGATTTTTCCGCTGTTGCTTATTATTCAGTTTGCAGGCTGCGGCTCATCGAGTCCCACGCCACTGGCCCCCGCTCCGCTTAACGCCGGCAAGATCAACCTGATCTTTGTGGTCAGCGAAGATCTCGAGTACCAGGCTCCCGGAGATGTCAACAACCTGACGTCGAACTTTACCGATCAGGGTCTGCAGCGTTCGTTGCAGATGGGAACGTACCTGAAACAACAGGTGCTGGGCTCGCAGAATGTCACCGCCATCTACGCGCTGGCTCCGATGACGCACTTGCAAACCGCCAACCAGTATCCCGACATGGTGGGAGTCGAGACCGTCCAGCAGTTCGCGCTTCTCAACCACATCACGCTGTCCAGCGGCCTGCAGGCAGGACCGCTGTACACCGGCAACAACTATCCGATCAACGCCTCCTATGCGTCCAGCGGCGTGCCCGATAGTGTGGCGACACCATCGCCGTTCTGCCCGGCTTGCCAGGGGCTCGATTTCAATGACCGCGACGGCGACAATGAGAAGCTGGTGAGTGGAGTTGTGCGGGCGGGAACCGCCGGTTTCTATGTCTTCTCGGCGCCATGGGAAACGATCAGGAGCTTGCTAGCGAATATCAACGAGCTTGAGAGCTACAACTTGGCGATTCCATCAAGATACTTAGGTCCGAACTATATTTATGCAATTTCCATTGGACCGCCGGGAATCGCCACCCTGACTACCTACAACAGCAATCTGCAGCCACCTGCCACCTATCCTGTTCTGCCGCCGCCTAAACTGGTCGCCACCGGATGCAAGGCGACCCCTTTCAGCATCAGCGTGAGAGGCGGTAGCGGCGGAGCTGTTGTTCCGGCCGGGACTAACATCAACGAAACCGTTTACATCATCCGGCACGCCGAGGCGCATCCGTCGAACTACTGGTCCGATAACAACTATGTCGGCGCAGGACAATGGCGCGCGCTGGATCTTCCAAATGCACTATCCGGCAAAATCGACCCTCAAGCCGTTTATTCGATGGATCCTTCTCAATTTGGCCAAGGTACCGACAGCAGTTCGGGCGAGAATGCTTACTTCTCGACACTGGCGCCCGCTCTAACCGCCGAACCTTACGCCATTGCCAATAATCTGCCTTACAACCTGGTCTCCAGCTTCCTGATGAGCGACGCAAATGCTGCCGCAGAGACCAGTCAGTTTCTCTTTACCGGCGGAGCGTTGTCGAATCGGAAAGTACTGGTGGCCTGGGCCTACCAGTTCATTCAACCCATGATCAATGCGCTGTTGGCGACGTATCACGCAGATGCCCGATCAGTCCCCGCTTGGCCGGACAACGATTACGACACGATCTGGACGGTGACGCTGGACGCCCACGGCAATGTGACCATCGACAATCACCTGTGCGAAGGAATCAGTTCGTCAGCATTGCCGGCCACGCCCCCGCAATTCTGAGGGGTTTCTGGTAAAGGCGCGAAGCAAATGGGGGCCACCGGCCTCGCCGTTCCCGAGACCTGAGATTTTTTCTCACTCATTCAAAAGCCGTGGACGAGCGAGGCATCAGCCCAGCGTTCCTAAAAGCCGGGCGGCCTCTGTCCGGCGACGTTGAACGCTTTCTCCAGCGCCAGTCCTGCCTCGCACAAGGTGCCTTCGTCGAAAAGTCTTCCGATCAAGGTCACGCCGTGGGGTACACGGCGCGGCGGCGAGAACTTCGGGAGTGGATGCGCCGGATCGGGAGCCCAATCGCTGCGCGCCTCCGAGATTTCGACAAATCCCGCGCGCAATGTCAGCGACGGATGACCGGTGAAGTTCGTGATGGTCAGCATCTCGTCACGCAGAGAAGGCACCAGTAGCAGATCAACTTGCGACATGATGCGGCCCATCTCGTTCGCGACCATGCGGCGGAGACGATCGGCCTGCACGAAGTCTACCGCCGAGAGAAAGCGCGACTGGCGGAAGGTGTTAGGCCACGCGTCCGGCACCTGCATCTTCATCTCGCTGAGCTTGTCGTTGAGGGTGATTTCCTCGAACGACGCGGCCGCTTCGGCGAAGAGAATTAGATCGAGCGAATCGTACGGCCAGTCGGGCAGTGAGACTTCGACCGGCACCATGCCGACTTTGCTGACGGTCTCAAACGCCATGCGATCGACCTCCGTTGCCGGCGCTTCCTTCATCCACTTGGAGAAGTAGCCGACGCGCAGTCCTTTCACGCCGGCAGCGGCGTTGAAGTCGAGCTTGCTGGGAAGGCTGTTCACGTCGCCGGGGTCGGGGCCGTAGATGGTGTTCAGCACCAGGATGGTGTCTTCAACGCTGCGCGCCATCGGGCCCAGCTTGTCGAGCGACCAGCACAGGGTCATCGCGCCGGTGCGCGCGACGCGGCCGTACGTGGGACGCAGTCCGGTGACCCCGCATCGCATGGACGGGCTCACGATGCTGCCGCCGGTCTCGCTGCCGATGGCGAAGGCGACCAATCCCGCGGCTGTAGCGGCGCCGGGTCCAGCGCTCGATCCCGATGAGCCTTCGTCCAGGTTCCACGGGTTCATCGTCTGTCCGCCGAACCAGATGTCGTTGAGCGCGAGCGCACCGAGACTGAGCTTGGCGACCAGCACAGCGCCGGCGTCGTTCAACCGCTGCACGACAACGGCGTTCTTGTCTGGCTTGCGGTCCTTGAATGGCTCGGCGCCGTAAGTCGTCGGAATGCCTGCCGTATCGAGCAGATCTTTTGCGCCCCAGGGTATGCCATGCAGCGGTCCGCGATATTTTCCGGATGCAATCTCGCGGTCGGCCTGCTTTGCCTGCTGCAGGGCGTGCTCTTTGGTCAGGGTGATCACGCAGCGCAGCGTGGGATTGTAGCGCTCAAGGCGGGCCAGATAGATATTGGTAAGCCGTGTCGAGGTCAGCTGGCGGCTTTGAATCCAGTGCGAAAGCTGGCTGACGTTGGCGAAGGCGATATCCTCATCCTTCCCGGGAACCGGGCCGGGATCGGCATCGCTGCGGACGAATTCGCTGTGCGCAGGGAGTTGCTCGGTGCCGGGCAGCACTGGGTCCCAGCGCGACCACGGCGCCACGGGATCCGGGATGGCCACCTTGTGCGGGCCGACTCGCCGTTCATAGAGCGGCGCCATGGCCATACGCCAGTTGCCGGCGGCTTGGGCAAGTTCTTCCTGCGTGAACTGGACCTCGACCAACTTCTCGGCCTGCGCGAAGGTCTCCGTCGTGACCTCCGGCCCTACGGGCGTCGCGGTGCCGAACGCTGGTGGGGCGCCAGGCGTGGGCTCGGTTGACTGCTGATCCTGCCCGAACGAATTCACGGCAGCCGTTCCGACCAACGCAAGTGTAGCCTCGGTAAGAAATTCTCTACGCGACTTTGACATGGTGTCCTCGGGGGCAGTCGCCTCGAATCCGGCTCAACTGCACATGCCTTGCAAGATACATCAATGGTCGTTCCCTTGGCAGTGTCGTTCCAGGTGGGTTCCACAGTTTACATTCGGCTGAGGCGCGTCGCATGTAAACTCGGTCGGCAGTGAAACAGTCGGGGAGCGGATCATGGCGTGCGACGTTGCGATGCTGAAACAGGTTCTGCTATTCGCAATAATGGATAGTGACGAACTGGCAGTACTGGCCAGCCAGGTCCGGATGAGGAATTTGTCTGATGCTTGGCCTGCTCCAGCATCGAGGCGAAGCCGAAGAACTCGCCCGGCCCGCGAGAAGCGGCAATAGTGTAGTACCACATTGTGAGATATAGGGCTATCCAGTATATTTCTACGTCTCACAGTGGGGTAGAAGCCGGAACTCCGGCGGCAGAGCCCAATCAGGCAAATAAATGTTAACAACAAATTCACTTTCCTGTGATGTTGCCGGGAGCTGATTCCCGTAATCTACCTTCAATTGCAAACCTGATCGGAGAGAGAGGGGAGATGGCCAAACAGCCGCTCCCCGTTTTCATTTTGTAGTGGCCAGCAGCCAGTGTCAGTCGCCAGTAGACAGCATTCAGCACTCAGCACTCGGTCCCCTTCGGAATTGTCATCCTGAGCGAAGAGAGGACGCGCATGCGTCCGAACGTAGTCGAAGGATCTGCGGTCCTCCGCTCCGGAAGGATTCGCCTTTTATCTTTATCCCGGCGGCACCTGGGACCTCCGTTGGATTTCAAAAACTGTCACCCACGAGTCCAACCGGCGTTCGTGATGACAACTTCAGGGCTGGTGCCCCAGGTTCGCCTTCCTTTGGCTAACCTGGGTTCTTGCACTCCGACCCAGGTTAGTGTCCAACCACAGCCCGCGAGCCTGAGGCACAGCCGCGCCCCAGCTTGTTTTTCCCCCTTCCGGCGCACTACCATCGAGTGTTATGCCTGTCACCACGGATACCCCTAGCTCCACCTACACGCCCGTCCGGGCGCCACGCGGCAATCAGCTTTCCTGCAAAGGCTGGGCGCAGGAAGCTGCGATGCGCATGCTGATGAACAACCTCGACCCCGACGTCGCTGAGCGTCCGCAGGACCTGGTCGTCTACGGCGGCACGGGTAAGGCCGCGCGCAACTGGGAGTGCTATCACGCCATCGTCAACTCGCTGAAGTCGCTGGAGAACGATGAGACGCTGCTGGTGCAGTCGGGCAAGCCCGTCGGCGTCTTCCAGACGCACGAGTACGCCCCGCGCGTTCTGCTGTGCAACTCCAATCTGGTGGGCCACTGGTCGAACTGGGAGAAGTTTAATGAGCTGGAGAAGCTGGGCCTCATCATGTACGGGCAGATGACGGCCGGGTCGTGGATCTACATCGGCTCGCAGGGAATCATTCAGGGGACGTTCGAGACCTTCATGGCGGCGGGTCAGAAGCATCTGGGCGGCGAGTTGGACGGGAAGCTGATCGTCTCCGGCGGCATGGGCGGAATGAGCGGTGCTCAGCCGCTGGCGGCCACCATGACGGGCGCCTGCTACCTCGGCATCGAGGTCGATCCCGAGCGCATCAAGAAACGGCTGCGTACCGGCTATTGCGATTTCATGGTGAACTCGCTGGACGAAGCGCTGCGCATCATCAAGAACGCAGTTCGCAAGAAGGAGAATATCTCAGTCGGCCTGGTAGGCAATTGCGGCGAAATCATTCCTGAGCTCGCCGAACGCGGCGTTGTACCCGACATCCTCACCGACCAGACCTCGGCGCACGATCCGCTGAACGGCTATGTGCCCAGCGGCATGAAGCTGGAAGAGGCCATGGAGTTGCGCAAGCGCGATCCCAAAGCTTACGTCGAGCGCTCGCTCGATACCATGGCGCGCCACGTGGAAGGCATGTTGAAGCTGCAGAAGATGGGATCGGTAACCTTCGACTACGGCAACAACATCCGCACCTTCGCCTTCGAGCACGGTGTGAAGAACGCGTACGACTTCCCGGGATTTGTGCCGGAGTACATTCGTCCGCTGTTCTGCGAAGGCCGCGGTCCGTTTCGCTGGGCGGCGCTTTCGGGCGATCCTGCCGACATTCATGCCACCGACGATCTCGTGCTCGAGATGTTTCCGAACAACAAGATCCTCAGCCGCTGGATTGGGCTGGCGCGCAAACGGATCAAGTTCCAGGGGCTGCCGTGCCGTATCTGCTGGCTGGGTTATGGCGAGCGCGCGCAGTTTGGCCTCGCCCTGAATGACATGGTGAAGAGCGGCAAGCTGAAGGCGCCGATCGTGATGGGTCGCGACCACCTGGACTGCGGCTCGGTGGCGTCACCCTTCCGCGAGACCGAGTCGATGAAAGACGGCAGCGACGCCATCGCCGACTGGCCGCTCTTGAACGCCCTGCTCAACACCGCCAGCGGCGCCTCGTGGGTTTCAATCCATAACGGCGGCGGCGTTGGTATCGGTTATTCGCAGCATGCCGGGCAGGTCACCGTTGCCGACGGAACCGCCGAGATGGCCAAGCGCATCGAGCGGGTGCTGACCAACGATCCCGGCATCGGCGTAGCACGTCACGTGGATGCCGGGTATGACGAAGCGAAGAGCTTCGCGAAGGAGAAGGGCGTCAAGATTCCGATGGAGAAGTAAGAAGCATTGAGCGGTCAGCACTCAGCATTCAGGCTCTGGAGGAGGCCCATCCGGGTAGAGCGGGTCGTTTGAGACGGAAGCGTCCGGCAAAGCGCGCGTTGGGTAGGGAAGCCTCGGTAGAGCGGACCTTCAGGTCCGCGTCCTTACTCTTACTTTGTGGCGTCATCCTGAGCGAAGTGAGGAGGCGCAGCCGACGAACGTAGTCGAGGGACCGCTATCGCAGGAAAGATGCTTCCGCTGCAAGCTGTTTTTCGAGACGTAGGACGTTTCGGATATACGAGTCCCGAAATCGTTTATGCTAACGCCTGTTCACAACATTAATCACAGACGAACGACCGCAGCGCCTGGTAAATTCCGCAGAATAAGGAAAACCGGTCAGTGAAACGATACTCACGACTAATAGTGCTGTTTGGAGGCTCTTTTGGTTGCATGATAGTGAACGTGTGGCTGATTATGACTGGCCACTACCGTTTGCCTTTCTTCGTGCTGTTGGCGTGCATTGTCGGTATACCTCTTGTCATCAGGAAGCTCCCGCCCGTTACGACTGACCCTCAGGTAATTCGCACTAATCAGGCTCGAGCCGCATCATCGCTTCGACGATTGGGTTGGATTTACGTTGGTGGACTTGTCCTCGGGACTCTGAACATCCTCAGTGGCGGGCTAAAACAAGCTCCTTGGTGGGCTGCTGTCATCGGAATGGGCTGCAGTGCGCTGTTGATTTGGGCTTGCTTCTGGACGGCCAAACGATACAAGAATTCTGTCGCTGAACAGTTACCAAAGCCCGAGAATGAACCGGGAACACAATCACTGTCGTAACATCCCCATTTCATAAATGATCCTCGTGTCGGGATGACACACGTACTGCGGGCTGAAGCCGGCTCTGGCCGCAAAGGCAACGCCGCATAATTCTGCTGGAACGGCCGGTTCTTCTCGAAGGTGTCATCCTGAGCGAAGTGACGAGGCGCAGCCGACGAACGCAGTCGAAGGACCGCTATCTCCGGAAAGATCCTTCCGCTGCGAGCGACAGCAGGTCCCTCCGCTCCGGCGGCGAAAAGCACGCCGCCTCCGGTCGGGATGACAACCTTTTCGTTAACACCGTAATCAATTAGCCGATAGCCGATAGCCGATAGCCGATAGCCGATAGCCGATAGCCGATAGCCGACAGCTCGCACTTGCCCTCACCTATTACACTAATACTCATGCGAACTATACTCATGGTTGTGACCGCCATTATGGGACTTACCACTCTTCCAGCAGTTGCCGCCTCTAACGACTTCGGACCCAGCAACCCTTTCTATTCGCCCAGCACGCTGCCGTTTCGCGCGCCGGACTTCACCAAGATCAAAGATTCGGATTACCAGCCCGCCATCGAAGCCGGCATGGCCGAGCAGATAAAAGAAGTCGAGGCCATCGCCAACAACCCGGAGCCGCCGACTTTCGAGAACACGATCGTCGCCCTGGAGAAGAGCGGCCAATTGCTGGACCGCGCATCGGAAGTATTCTTCGGCGTGGTCGCTGCTAACAGCGATCCCGAGCTGCTGAAGATCCGCTCGATCGAGGCGCCGAAGCTCGCAGCCCATGAGGATGCGATCCGTCTCAACACGAAGCTGTTCCAGCGTGTAAAAGCGGTTTACGATCAGCGCCAGTCGCTGCATCTCGATCCCGAGGCGTTGCGCCTGGTCGAGTGGGACTACCTGCAGTTTACCCATGCAGGCGCCAACCTTAGCGAGACGGACAAGACGGAACTGAAGAAACTCAACGAGCAGATCGCCGGCCTAGAAGACGAATTCCAGAACAAGCTGCTGGCCGCGACCAAGGCCGGTGCTTACGTCACCAAAGACAAAGCCACGCTGGCCGGCATGAGCGACGCGCAGATTCATGCCGCCGCCGAAGCGGCGAAGGGCCGCAAGGTCGAGGGCTATGTCGTGCCGCTGCAGAACACCACGCAGCAGCCCGTCCTGGCCGGTCTCACCAATCGCAGCACGCGGCAGACGATCTTCGAGAACTCCTGGAATCGCGCAGAACATAACGACGCCAATGACACGCGCGCGACCATCGCTAAGATCGCGCAACTGCGGGCGCAGAAGGGCAAGCTGCTCGGCTATCCCAACTTCGCTTCCTGGACTTTGGTCGACCAGATGGCCAAGACGCCGGACGCCGCATTGAAGTTCATGGACGCGCTGGTACCTCCAGCAACAGCACGCGCCGCTACCGAAGCACAGGACATCCAGTCGCTCATCGATCAGCAGAAGGGCGGCTTCAAGGTCGAGCCCTGGGATTGGGACATTTACTCCGAGCAGGTGCGCAAGGCGAAGTATGATCTCGATGAGGAGCAGGTCAAGCCGTACTTCGAGCTGAACAATGTGCTGGAGAACGGCGTCTTCTACGCGGCCACCCAGCTCTATGGGATCACCTTCAAAGAGCGCAAGGACATTCCGACCTACGCGCAGGGGATGCGAGCCTTCGAAGTGTTCAACGCCGACGGCAGTCATCTGGCGCTGTTCTATTGCGATTATTTCAAGCGCGACAACAAACAGGGTGGCGCCTGGATGGACGGCTTTGTCGGCCAATCCAAGTTGATGAACACTACGCCGGTCGTCTATAACGTCGCCAACTTCGCTCCGCCGGCGCCGGGCGAGCCCGCGTTGATCACCTCCGACGACGTGAGCACTATGTTCCACGAGTTCGGTCATGCGCTGCACGGCATGTTCTCAAACACGGAATATCCCACATTGTCAGGTACATCGACGGCGCGGGATTTTGTCGAGTTTCCCTCGCAGTTCAATGAATATTGGGCAACTTACCCCGCGGTCTTCCAACACTATGCGAAGCATTACAAGACCGGCGCTCCTATGCCGGCTGAGCTGATGGAGAAGATCAAGAAGTCGCGAACTTTTAACAAAGGTTACGACATGACAGAGCTGGTCGCTGCCGCCGAGCTCGACATGCACTGGCACATGCTCACGGCAAGCGATCCGCTGCAGGATCCTGACACCTTCGAGCGCGACGCCCTGGAGAAGATCAAGCTGTGGATCAGCTATGTGCCGCCGCGCTATCGCTCCAGCTACTTCAATCACATCTGGAGCGGCGATTACGCTGCCGGCTACTACGCTTATCTCTGGACGCAGATGCTGGCCGACGACGCCTATCAGGGTTTCCTGGATAAAGGCGGCCTGACCCGCGCCAACGGCGATCGCTTCCGCAAGATGATTTTGTCGAAGGGCAACACCGAGGACCTGGAGACGCTCTATGTCGATTGGCGCGGCGCGCAGCCCACCATCGGCCCGATGCTGAAGTATCGCGGTCTGGCGCCGGAGGGCAAGTAGCCGAGAGCCGTCAGCAATCAGCAATCAGTGTTCAGCCAATTCGGATTAGTGTCAGGGCACGGCTACGATCGTGCCCTTTCTTTTGAAGGCCAGGCTGCTCAAGAAAAAAGGGCACGAGGAGGAGTCCTCGTGCCGTCCGCGTGCCGGTTAACACGCGCTCTCGCTGCTGAGGGAAACTATTCGTACATCATGTTAAGGTGCGGATGCTCGACGTGGGCGTGTCCGCAACCCAGGGGGCACTCACCCAGGATCGGCCGACATGCGGGATCCTGGCCAATTTCGACGATCTCCGGCGTCTTCACCTCGGCGAACTGCTCGGCTTCGGTGGAATGTTTCAGGGCCGTTACCGACGACTTACCGCTGGCAATCACCTGCGTGACTTCATCGAAGTATCCGGTCCCGACAAATCGCTGATGCTTCACCGCCGCATAGCCGTGGCTATACTCGCGCGAAAATTCCTTCTCCTGCAGCCGCGAGTAGGCAGTCATGCCGCTTTCTTTGTAGGCGCGCGCCAGCTCGAACATGCCGAGGTTCAGCGCGTGGAAGCCGGCCAGGGTGATGAACTGGAACTTGTAGCCCATCTCAGCCAGGGCCGGCTGGAAGCGCGCGATGGTCGCGTCATCCAGCTTCTTCTTCCAGTTGAAGGAGGGCGAGCAGTTGTAGGCCAGCATCTTGCCGGGAAACTTCGCGTGAATCGCCTCGGCAAATTGCTCGGCTTCGATGAGGCTCGGCTCTGAGGTCTCACACCAGATCATGTCAGCGTAGGGAGCATAGGCCAGGCCGCGCGCGATCGCCGAATCCAATCCTCCGCGAATGGCGTAAAAGCCTTCAACGGTCCTCTCGCCGGTGCAGAAGGCGCGATCATAGGGATCGATGTCGCTGGTCAGCAAATGAGCGCTGTTAGCGTCGGTGCGGGCCAGGATCAGCGTCGGCACGCCCATGACGTCGGCGGCCAGGCGAGCCGCAACCAACTTTTGGATGGCTTCCTGCGTGGACACCAGAACCTTGCCGCCGAGATGTCCGCACTTCTTCGCCGATGACAACTGATCCTCGAAGTGGACGCAGGCGACACCTGCCTCGATCATCGCCTTCATCAATTCGAAAGCGTTCAGCGTGCCGCCAAATCCGGCTTCGGCATCGGCGATGAGCGGAACGAACCAGTTCATACCGTTCTTGCCTTCGGAGTGGTGAATCTGGTCGGCACGGGTTAGCGCATTGTTCAACCGGCGGGCCAGGTTCGGCACCGAGTCAGCGGGGTAGAGGCTCTGGTCGGGATACATCTGACCTGCGTTGTTAGCGTCGGCGGCAACCTGCCAGCCGCTCACGTAAATCGCCTTCAGGCCGGCGGATACCATCTGCACCGCCTGGTTGCCGCTCATCGCCCCCAGGGCGTTAACGTAACCGCTGCTGTTGAGCAGCTCCCAAAGGAGTTCGGCGCCGTGACGGGCCAGCGTGTATTCGATGGGAAGCGTGCCGCGCAAACGCACCACGTCTTCCGGAGTGTAGGGTCGTTGAATGCCTTCCCAGCGAGGGTCGGTCTTCCAGGTGTGAGCCAACTGTGCTGCCGGTTCCAGAGCCGCCATTACGTGATCTCCTTCTCGAATTCGAGCGTTATGAGTAGGGGTTCGAGGTCCACTGCCGACTCTCGCTCATTGCCGAACGGTGTTCAATATGCTGAACACTACTTCGGAATGATGGACAGAGCGTACTCGCCGCTGCGATAATTCTGCAATCCTAATGTTCAGAATATTGAACATAAATTCATAATTCTGTACGATGAATTCTGATTCCCGCGCTCCTAAGGTAGGTTGGCTATGGCTACGCAAAATGACTCGTCCTCAACTGCGGTCGAACGGACTCTGCTGATTCTGGAAGCTGTTGCCCAGCGCGAGGGCGGCATGTCGAACGCCGAATTCAGTCGTAAACTTAAGATTCCAAAGAGCTCTGCCAGCTATATACTCCGCACGCTGGAGCAGCATGGATATTTGCGCCGGGACGGCGAGGCGGGGAGGTACCGCCTGGGTATGAAGGTCCTGAGTCTTTCTCGGGCGGCCTTAAGCGGCGTGGACGTGCGCGAGGTAGCCTTGCCGATCATGCGGCATCTGGTCGATCGCATTCACATTACGACGCACTTGGCGATTCTCGATCACAACGAAGCTGTCTATGTGGAGAAGGTCGAAGCGCCGGGGTTCATCAAGATGAACACCTGGATCGGCCGCCGCATGGAGGTGCATTCCACCGCGGTTGGCAAGGCGCTGCTGGCGTATCTCGACGCCAAGGAGCGTGACGGTATTCTTCGCCGACGGGGGCTGAAGAAGCTGACCACCCACACCATCACGACTGTGCCACGGCTTCTGCAGGAGTTCGAGCGCGTGCGCCAGTTGGGCTATGCGATCGACGACGAAGAGAACAGCCTGGGCGCGCGCTGCGTGGGCGCACCTATCTTCAACGCCGAGGGAGCGGTCGAAGCGGCGATCGCTTCGACGGGCACGGTCAGCGATGTGCCGCAGGATGCGATTCCGCACGTAGCCGATATGCTGAAGGAAGCTGCGCGGCGCATCTCACACCAGATCGGCTATCGCGGACCGTATCCCAAGCCAATGGAAGCGGATGTTTGATCGCGGCGCAGGTCAGGATTCGAAAGCTGATTTTCGGCATCGATATAGTAGTTTGAATAGTAGTTTGACGAAATCATGAAAGCCGCACGTAAAACCGCGAGGCTCAGCGCCCGGCAATTCGAATTGATCGCGCGCGCCCTGGCCGACCCACGCCGGGTGGCGATCCTCAAGAAGATCGGGGAATACGATTCTACTGCCTGCTCCGAGCTGCGCGAATGCCAGCCGATCAGCGCGGCCACGCTCTCCCACCATATGAAGGAGCTGGAAAACGCCGGACTTATCCATATCGTACGCGAGGGCAAGTTCGCCCACATGACTTTGCAACGCGACGTGCTGCAAGCCTACCTCGATCAGCTTTCCAGAATTTAAACCGCGCTCTGAATCTTTTGCTCCCACCCCATCATCAATTCGATGACTATCGAAATGTTTCAAGAATGGCATTCGAGAAGGAGAACGATCGTGGGCAAACTAAAGAATAAAGTTGCGGTGGTCACGGGCGCTTCCAAGGGGATAGGCGCCGATATCGCCAAGGGTCTGGCGGCCGAAGGCGCCGCCGTCGTCGTCAATTACGCGTCCAGCAAAGAAGGCGCCGAGCGGGTGGTTGGGGAGATCAAGGCCAAGAACGGCAAGGCCATTGCGGTGCAAGCCGATGTGGCGAAAGAGGCTGACGTAAAGCGTCTGTTCGCCGAAACTACAAAGGCGTTCGGCCAAGTGGACATCCTGGTCAACAATGCGGGCATTTATCAGTTCGCGCCGCTCGATGAGATTACGGAAGAGCAGTTCCACCGCATGTTCAATACGAATGTGCTGGGCCTGTTGCTGGCCACACGCGAAGCGGCCAGGAACTTTAACGGCAGCGGAGGCAGCGTCATCAATGTCGGCTCGGTTGTCACTGAGTTGCATCCTCCAACCAGCGCGGTATACACGGCTACCAAGGGCGCGGTGGACGCTATTACGCTCGTCCTGGCGAATGAGCTTGGGCCCCGGAAGGTGCGCGTCAACTCCATCAATCCCGGAGTGGTGAATACCGAAGGGGCGCAGACCGCGGGCATTATAGGCAGCGAATTCGAAACCAACGCAGTGGCCAAGACGCCTCTGGGACGCTACGCCCAGCCCGAGGACATCACGCCCATAGCGGTGTTCCTGGCTTCGGATGATTCAGGCTGGCTGACCGGCGAAACCATCGTCGCGTCGGGCGGACTGCGCTAAGAAAGCAGGGGATAGTGGTAGTGGATGGGGCGAGTGAGATTGTCATCACGATGACCGCTTTAGCGGGAGGAGGGATCTGCTTCTTGTCACGAACAGCGGATCCCTCGCGCCAAAGGCAGGCGTTCCTGATGACAAGAATTTTCTAACTGTGGATTGAACCAATTGCAGGGAGTCACCTCGCAAGCACCAAGCGAGGCGACAGCAGTTCACATATTGCGACGGGCAGGCTTGGCCAGGCCTTCGCGTTCCACCTCGCGCTCGATGTTGTCCCATACCCGTGGATTGGGGTCTTCCATGGGCACCAGAAGCTTGGCGGCTTCGGCGATGTAGCGCAGGTCGGCGACCAGGTCGGAGCACACATGGCACGTCTCCAGGTGCTTCTGCTCCTCCTCGCTGCCACCGCCATCGATGATGTAAGGCAGAACCTTTTGAAACTCCGCGCACGTCATAACTGTTTTCTCCCGGGAATTGGCGGCGGTTCTGTTTCCATCTTGTCCGCTCTGCGGATTCCCCGCATCTCTCTCGAAATGCTGCTCCCTTCTGCTAACGTCTGTTGGCAGCCTTCTCGGCTTTGCTTTGCTTGAGAAGGTCGCGCAACTTCATTCGAGCTTTGTGCAACTGCGATTTACTGTTTCCGATGGAGCAGCCCATCATCTCGGCTATCTCGTTATGCTCGTAACCTTCGACGTCATGCAATACAAAAATGATGCGGTAGCCGGGCGGCAGGCTCTCCACTGCCCGTCCCAGATTCACCCGGTCGATTGAGCCGGCGAGCACGTTGTCGCGCGTGCCGATATCTTTCTTCGGTCCGTCTTCCTGCTGGGGCTCCATCGTCTCCTCCAGCGATACCTCGGGCAAACCTTTTTTCCGCAGGTGCATGAGCACCACATTCACCGCCAGGCGATGCAGCCAGGTGGAGAATGCGGACTCGCCGCGGAAGGTTGCGATCTTGCGGTAGAGCTGAAGAAAAGCTTCCTGAGTAAGATCTTCCGCCTCAGCCGTATTACCGGTCATGCGCAGACAGAGCGAGTACACCCGCCGCTTGTGCAGCCCGTACAAAGCTTCAAACGACTCGGCATCACCTTTTTGTGCCCGCTCGATCGCTTCGTGCTCGGACACGCCGTTCGCAAGGATTTTTTTAGCGATTGTCAATTTTATGTACCAGTGTTGCTACTGCTGTTTGATGCAGTTCAGAGTAGCTCCTGTTGCCTCGCTTCCCTCATCGGACAAAGGCGATCTGGACCCAAGCCGGAGGCTCCCGGGTTTTCTTGTCCTTGGTTAGGATGCGCTTTCATCAAAAAAAGCACTCTGGTTTTCGCCGGGGTTAAAGGATTCCGACAGCTGCTCAGGGCCCAGAGCCTGGTATTGGGCACCAGCACTATCCGAATAGGATGGGACGGAAGGCGATTTGGCCGCTGAATTTAACATGAGAAAAGCTTGACAACCCAACGGGTCAGGCTAAAATACCCGACAATTGAGGTAATTTCTCGTCGTTTAAGCGATTTCCTATGAGCGCCGGCCAGCCAGCAAACACAACCTACACCTATCCTCAGAGCGACGCAATGGACAACCAGTGTCGGCATCCCCGAGTCCAAGTGGTCTCGCGAGACGAAGATGCGGAATACGTCGAGTGTTTGGAATGCCGCGAGATCTTCGAATCCAGCGAGTTCCGTGACATGGACATCGAATCCAAGCTCCCAGCCGAAGAAGAATAACTCCAACGTCGAAGGGTTCGTGTGCACCGCGTAAACGCATTGGTGCGACTACCTGTAGTCAGCTCATCCGGGCTGCCTGATAGGTTTAAAGGGGCGCACCTTCAGGTGCGCCATCACCGGGGGCATCAGTTCTGGTCTCTGCGAGGCGAACGTTGAGATGCGTGGACGCTGAGAAGCCCTTAAGAGGCACACTTCCAGGTGTGCCATCACCAGGTTTTATTTCTGGGCTCTGCGAGGCGGCCTTCAGGCCGATGAGCCTGTCAGCGCAGCCGCAATCCCGCATCGGCCGACAACTCCGCTTCGGCAAACTCTCCCGCCACGAAGCGCGGATATGCTGCGGCGGCAATCATGGCTGCGTTATCGGTCGACAGCTTGCGGGAAGGGAAGTAAACAGGCAGCCCGTTCTCCTCTGCTTGCTTCGCGAACGTAGCTCGCAACTCCGAATTGGCGGCGACTCCTCCAGAAACCAGGAGCGTGGCAGCACCGTAAACTTCGGCCGCCAAAAGCGTCTTGCTCACCAGATCATTGACTACGGCTCGTTGGAACGATGCAGCCAGGTCAAGCGTCTGCGGATCGCAGGCTGCGAGCACTTGTTCCCGCGTGGGCGATCTGAGCTCGCCTAACATGCGCCGGCGCTGATCGATCGCCGCGCGCAGGTCATGGGTCTCGACGTAACGCAGCACAGCGGTCTTTATGCCGCTGTAGGAAAAGTCCACGCGGCGGTCGTCGTCGTGACGGTTCTGCGGATTGCGGTCGCGGTGCTTCATCTGCGCGAAGGGAAACTTCACCGCTTGCGGATTGCCGTGCTGCGCCAGGAAGTCGATAATCGGGCCGCCCGGATACCCCAGTTCCAGCAGCTTCGCAACCTTATCGAAAGCCTCGCCAGCGGCGTCGTCGCGGGTGTGCCCTACGTTGTGGTAGGTCCATGCGGCGTCCTTGCGCTGGGCAAGGTAGAGATGCGTATGTCCCCCACTGACCACCAGCGCGAGCACTGGAAATTGCAGCTCGCGATTGCCGTTCTGCCGCTCCTCTAGTAGGACCGCATGGATGTGTCCTTCGAGATGGTTCACACCGATGAGTGGCTTGTTAAGCGCGTAGGCGAGAGCCTTGGCATAACTCAGTCCGACCAGCAGCGCGCCGGCCAGTCCCGGGCCCCTCGTCACGGCCAGTGCGTCGATGCTCTGGTAGCTTCGTCCGGCGTCATCTAGAGCTTTGCGAACTACCGGCACGATGGCGCGTAAATGCTCGCGTGAAGCCAGTTCCGGTACCACGCCGCCGTAGGGTTGATGAGTGGCGATCTGCGAGTACACCACATTCGACAATAGCTCCTCGCCCGACCGCACGACGGCGGCTGCGGTCTCGTCGCAGGAGCTTTCGATGCCGAGGATGTAAACGTCGCTCACGTCCCTATTGTACGAGGCGATGCGCAGGCGCACGGGTTATCATCAAAACCTCGGATGAAAGAGCACGCCACCAATATCGTGCGCGAGCTGCGCCAGCGCGGCTTTCAGGCGTATTTCGCCGGGGGATGCGTGCGCGATACGCTGCTGGGCCTTGCGCCCGCGGACTATGATGTCGCGACCGACGCGACACCTACGCAAGTGATGCGAGTTTTCCCGGATACCTACGCTGTTGGCGCTCAGTTTGGCGTGGTGCTTGTTCCGGCGCCGGAAGATACCCCGCTGCCCGCTGAACCCTCCGAGCACCCGAACTATGTCGAGGTCGCGACCTTTCGCAATGACGGCGCCTATTCGGATGGCAGGCATCCCGACCAGGTGCGCTACTCGAAGGATCCGCAGGAGGATGTGCAACGCCGCGACTTCACCATCAACGGCCTGCTGATGGATCCGCTGGACGGCGAACGTGTGCTGGATTTTGTGGGCGGACGCGACGATCTGAAAGCGGGTATCGTGCGTGCTATTGGCGACGCGGAATGCCGCTTCCAGGAAGACAAGCTGCGCATGCTGCGCGCGGTGCGCTTTGCGGCCCGCTTCCAATATGCGATCGAGCCGCTGACGTTTGCGGCCATCCGGAAGCTCGCGCCGCTGATCCACAAGGTCAGCCGCGAGCGTGTACGCGACGAACTTACCAAGATGCTCACCGAGGGCCACGCTCGCACCGCTTTCGAGCTGCTGGATTCGACCGCCCTGTTGAAGCAGGTGCTGCCCGAGATCGATCGCATGAAGGGCGTGGAGCAGCCGCCGCAGTTTCATCCCGAGGGCGATGTCTGGATTCACACGCTGCTACTGCTGGAAAAGCTCAAGCCGCACTCTTCGCGCACGCTGGCGTGGGGCGTTTTGCTACATGATGTCGGCAAACCTCCGACCTTCAGAGTTGCCCCCGACCGCATTCGCTTCGATGGCCACGTTGAAGTGGGGGTGAAGATGGCGGAGGACATTTGCCACCGCCTGCACTTCTCGAATGAAGAGATCAAGCAGATCATCGCGCTGGTGGCCAATCACATGCGCTTCGGCGACGTCACGAAGATGAAGGAGTCGACGCTCAAGCGCTTCATGCGGCTACCGAAGTTCGAGGAGCACATGGAACTGCATCGCCTCGATTGCCTGAGCAGCCATCGCAAGCTGGAGATGTATGAATTCGTCCGCGATCGCCTGGAGCATACGCCGGCCGAGGAGATTCGGCCTCCCGCATTGCTCAATGGCAATGACTTGATTGCTCTGGGTTACGCGCCGGGCGCGAAGTTTCGGGAGATCCTGTCGGCGGTCGAAGACGCGCAACTGGAAGGCTCGCTGCGCAGCAAAGAGGAGGCGCAGTCGTTCGTGCTCAGCCAGTTTCCGTTGTAGGCCGTTGTTAAGGTGACCGTGCGCTCGACCCGGTCGAAGATGAACAAACGCGCAACAGGGTAGCTAACGGCGTTTACGGCGGCACTCGCACGCCCTGATCGGGGCCAGAGCCGGCGTCAGTGACAACCCGAAAGACGAGCAGGGAGGATGAGTAGCAGGAGCGATCCAGACACTCTCAGGCTGTTTTACAATCAGAGTTCACGTCATGCAGCATGCCGGCTCCACATTGCGGAAGATCTTTCGCGACAACGTATGCCACGAAGGCACGGACGCGCCCCTGCTGGCGTGGCCACTGGCTTGCGGAACCAAGATTGCCGAGCGCGCGCAGGCGATCTCTTTCATTGACGGGACTCTCACGGTCGCTGTCCCGGACGAGACTTGGCGCCGGCAGTTGCTTAGCTTCGTCTCGCAATATCTGGTTGCGATGAGCGGAATCACGTCGCAAAGGGTGAATAAGATAGAGTTCGTTGTGACCCGAACGCAGCAGTGAATTGATCGACTGTCATGGTTTCCGATAAAGACGTTTCCTATGTCGCAGAGCTGGCGCACCTCGAATTGACGGACGAGGAGCGCACCCGCATGTTGAAGGACCTCAACTCCATCCTCGGTTACATCAATCGGCTGAACGAGCTCGACACCAGCACCGTCGAGCCGATGGCGCAAGTTGCCAGCCGCCATGGCGAGGGCAAAGAAGAAGCGGGTGGGTTCGGATATGCTGTGCGCGCGGACGAGCTGCACCCGTGCCTGCCCCGCGACCAGGCGCTGAAGAATGCGCCGGCGACCGATGGCACGTTCTTCAAGGTTCCGAAAGTGATTGAGCGATAGGCCCATGGACCTCGACGTACTAACCGTAGCCTCCACCCGCGCTGCCGTTGCGGAAAAGCAGACGACGGCGACCGCGCTGGTGGATGCGTTTTACTCGAAAATTGAAGCCGAAGATGCCGCGATTGGCGCGTATCTCACGCTGTCGAAGGAACGCGCGTATCGGCAGGCCACGAAGATCGATCAGCTTGCGGATAGCGGCAATGAGCTGCCTCCGCTGGCAGGCGTGCCGATTGCCGTGAAGGACGTCTTCACTACCAAAGACATTCGCACGACGGCGGCGTCGAAGATCCTGGATAACTTCATTGCGCCCTACGACGCGACGGTGGTGGCGCGGCTGGAAGAGGCCGGCGCGATCATTCTCGGCAAAACCAATTGCGACGAGTTCGCCATGGGCTCGTCGAATGAGAATTCCGGATTTCATCCCGTACGTAATCCTCGCGATCCTTCGTGTGTGCCCGGAGGCTCATCGGGAGGCTCGGCTGCCGTGGTGGCTGCGGGGACCGCGGTCGCCTCCATCGGATCGGACACGGGTGGATCGATTCGCCAGCCGGCTGCGTTTTGCGGCGTCGTTGGATTGATGCCGACCTACGGCCGCTGCTCGCGTTATGGACTGATCGCCTTTGCTTCTTCGCTCGATCATCCGGGACCATTCGGCAAGACTGTCAAAGATACAGCCCTGATGTTGCAGGCGATGGCGGGGCGCGATCCACTGGACTCTACGACCGCTGATGTTCCGGTGCCGAATTATTCCGAGTACGTCGGCGAGGGAATTGAAGGCAAGAAGATCGGTGTCCCGCTCGAATATTTCGAGGACGGCCTTGATCCCGATGTACGTGCGGGAGTGGAATTCGGTATTCAGGAACTGGCCAACGCCGGGGGTGAGATCGTTCCGCTCTCACTGCCGCACACAGCGTATGCGATTCCGACGTATTACGTCATCGCGACGGCCGAGGCGTCGTCGAATCTGGCGCGCTATGACGGCGTGCGCTACGGCCTGCGTTCCGCAGAAGGCAAGACGCTGAGCGAGATGTATCGCCGCACTCGCGATGCCGGGTTTGGCGCAGAGGTGAAGCGGCGCATCATGCTGGGAACGTATGTGTTGAGCGCGGGCTATTACGATGCGTATTATCTCAAGGCGCAGCGGGTACGCAGCCTGCTGGCGCGCGATTTCGACCAGGCCTTTGCGAAGGTCGATGTGATCGTGACACCGACGACGCCGACTCCGGCGTTCAAACTTGGCGAGAAGGCGGACGATCCTCTGGCGATGTATCTGGCGGATATCTTTACCGTGACCGCCGATCTTGTTGGCGTGCCCGGGATTTCGATTCCCTGCGGCAAGAGCAAACAGGGCTTGCCGATCGGCATGCAGATTCTGGGTAAGCACTTCGACGAAGCTACCGTGCTTCGGGTGGCGCATGTGGCCGAGCATGCCCTGGCGTCGCACGTGGAATGAATATCCTTCCGGCAACTCGAAAAGCAAGACCCTCGTCGGACTAAAGTCCTCCTCGTGATGACAACAAGGGAAAAGTTGATACGGCGCAGCTAAAGCTGCACCCCTTCGATCTCTTCGTAGTAGCGCTCCCCAGCGCAGGCACGGCAAAGAATCTTTCCGTCGCGCCGAATTTCGCGCTGGAAGTTGATGCCCTCTCCGCACTCGGCGCAGACGATGCGCTCGCCCTTGTAGCCCGGCAATTCCTCGGGAGGAAGCGTTACTTTGACCCACTGCTCGGTGAATAGGTCTTCGTTCGAGAGCTCACGATAGGCGAGCATCTGCTGCTGGTTCTTGTTTCCGATTTCGGGATGCAGTTGACGCGCGAGCGCTTTCGAGCTCTCCTTGGCGCAGACGCGAATCGCTTTGCCGGATTCGAGATCGAGGAAGGTTGCCGCGACTTTGCCCCAATCGCGAAACTTGAGGGCCCGCTTACCCAGGCGGCATCCGGTGACAACGGCGACGGCATCGGTGGCGCAGCGGTCGATCTCGACGAAGGTAATCAACCGCTTGCGGTCTTTGCCGTAGGGGTCGTCGATGCCGAGCAGTTCCAGGCCGCGCATCGCCAGGCGCACGCCCAACACCTGTCCGGCGCAAAGATGGCCATGAGCCACTTCGGCATCGCGTAGCAGTTCGTCCATGCTTTTCAAACTTCGTGCTCCGTTATTGCTCGTCGGAATCGTTGTCGGTCGCCTGATCGGCGAAGCGGCCGCTTACATTGACCGTGAACTTATCCGCCATCTTGGGGAAAAACGTGACCCGCGCGGGCTGGCGCTCCCATTGCGGCGCTGAACAATTACTGTCAGGGGCATCTCCCGTCAGGTTCTTTCCCAGTTCCTTGCGAAACAGCGGCTTCTTGTTGCCAATCTCAAAGACCACGACGTTCACCCTTTCGCCTCCGGATGGGACGCCGCAGTAGGCAGCATAGTCGCGATACCAGCTCACCTGCGAGTAGAAAGGATCGAAGTCCGGCAGTTTAAGCAGTGTGGCCTTGCCGGAGTGGCGGTCGACCAGCATCCAGTCGCCGCGCTGCCAAAGCCATTTCGGCGTCTTGCGACTTTCACCCGGCAGCGAGTCATTGATGCGATAGGCACGCCGAACAACGAACTCGCGGTCGGTTACATCGTGCGGGTCACCGGTGGTAAAGTCCTTCACCTTGCCGTCAACGTACAAAGGACGCACGGTGATATCCATGGTCTTGTCTTCGGATGGGCCTACGAATAGTTTCACCGGCACGGCCTTGCCCAGTGTCACCGAGTGCGGTTTGGAGGCGGCAAAGATAGTCGCCACGGTGAGCAAAACTGCGAGAAACGGGCAGACGAAGCGCATAAGGATCGCTGTTCGAAGGCTAACCCCCACTTGGGAGCGCCTGCAAGCCCTGTTTGCCGCAGATAAACTTTTCTGGGCTATATTCAGGTGCCGTTTACAACTGTCATACAATGAGTCTGCGTCTAAGTGGCTGATGATGCCTTCAACCTATAGCATTATTATCCCGGCTTATAACGAGAGCGAGCGGCTCGCGGTTTCCTTGCCTAAGGTTCTCGACTATGTGGGCAAGCGGCAACTGCCCAGCGAAATCATTGTGGTAAACGACGGCTCATCGGACGACACTGCGAATGTGGTTCGGCGCTTTATGACCATGCATCCGGACGTCCGGCTGGTGGAGAATCCCGGCAACCGCGGCAAGGGATACAGCGTTCGCAATGGAATGTTGCAGGCGCAAGGCGACGTAATGCTGTTCACCGACGCCGATCTTTCCTCGCCAATCTACGAAGCCGATAAACTGTTGACCGCCATCGATCAGGGCGCCGACGTTGCCATCGGGTCGCGCTGGCTGAACGCGGAGCTGCAGACCGAACGCCAGCCTTGGCACCGTCAGTTATATGGACGCCTCTTCAATCTCGCGCTTCGCCTGGTGCTGGGACTGAATTATCGCGACACCCAATGCGGGTTCAAGGCATTTACGCGCCACGCTGCGCACACCATATTCACTCGCCAGAGGGTGGAACGTTGGGGGTTCGATCCCGAGCTGCTGTTTCTGGCCAATAAATTCAAATTGCGCACTGTCGAGGTCCCAGTCGAGTGGGCGCACGATCATCGCTCGAAAATCAGTCCGGTGCGCGACGGATTGAAAATGGGCGTCGAGATGCTGGCGGTCCGATGGAACGAGATGAGAGGCCTTTACGAAGCGCCGATTACGGCCCCAGGGGAAGCTCTCGCCAAGCCGGCTTCCGTGACCGTCTCAAAATAAACGCGTCCACATTAATGGTTGATTCTTTCTCCGAAAATTTGTAGCTTTCTTCCACCCTGCGCATCTTCTCCTAGGTCGGTCAGGCCACACCCTGCGCTCTGGTCCTAGGTCGGTTTGGCCATAACGGTTTGCACTTGAACATATCGGCCGTGTCTGGCTTGCATCTAAGGGGTCTATGTTGGAATCGGCTACGAAGAATGCGGACCTTGTCAGCGGCTTGCCCGAGAACACCGGACAGCGCCGCGAAGACTCCCTGTTGCAGCGGTATATGCAGATGCGGGACATGTCGCTGCATCTGTGTTCTCCACTATCTGTGGAAGATCACGCTCTGCAGCCGATGCCGGATGCGAGTCCGGCGAAGTGGCACTTGGCCCATACGACATGGTTCTTCGAGACTTTCGTGTTGTCGCAGTACATGCAGGATTTTCGGCCGTATCATCCCGCCTTTCGCAATCTGTTCAATTCCTACTACAACACGGTAGGCGACCGGCCTGTGCGGTCGTTGCGGCACATTCTTTCGCGGCCGAGTCTGGATGAGGTTCACGCCTATCGCCTGTACGTCGACGAGGCGATGGTTCACCTGCTTACGCTGGAGCTTGCGCCCGAGGCCGTCAAGCTTATGGAACTGGGCATCAATCACGAACAGCAGCACCAGGAACTCATCGTCACCGATGTGAAGAATGGGCTGTGGGCGAATCCTCTCCGGCCCGCTTATCGCAGCCTGCCTCGGCACGAGTCGACGCAAGCGACGACTGAAGCAACTCCGCTGACATGGCACAGCTTTCCCGAAGGCGTGTACTCGATCGGCTTCGAGGGCAGCGGGTTTGCCTTCGATAACGAGGGTCCGCGACACAACGTATACCTGGAACCATTTCGCCTGGCGTCGCGGTTAGTCACGGTCGGTGAGTATCTGGAGTTCATGCGCGACGGTGGCTACACCAAGCCTACCCTCTGGCTCTCCGATGGTTGGGACACCGTGCGCAATAACTCGTGGCAGGCGCCGCTGTATTGGGAGCAACGTGACGGCCAATGGTGGAATTACACCATGGACGGACTTGAGCCGTTGCGGCTGAACGAGCCCGTTTGCCACATCAGCTTTTACGAGGCTGACGCGTTTGCGCGCTGGGCCGGCGCGCGCCTGCCGAACGAATTCGAGTGGGAGATTGCGGCGCGATCCTGCCGCATCGAAGGAAATTTTGTCGAGTCGGATATATTGCATCCGCAACCGGCGACAGCGGAAGAACCGTTGGCGCAGATGTTCGGCGACGTTTGGGAGTGGACTTCAAGTCCGTACGTGGCATATCCGGGTTTCAAGCCGGCGGCAGGCGCAGTCGGCGAATACAACGGCAAGTTCATGTGCAACCAGATGATCTTGCGCGGTGGCTCGTGCGCGACCTCCCAGTCGCATATGCGGGCCAGCTATCGAAACTTCTTCCCACCCCATGTGCGCTGGCAATTTATGGGGCTTCGGTTAGGAAATGGCAACCAGTAAACAGCTTCAGTCCCTCGACTATCCGGCGATTGCCCTCGACGTGCGTCAGGGATTAACCGCCATGCCCAAAACTCTGCCTTCGAAGCTCTTCTACGACGAGGTCGGCTCGCAGCTTTTCGAGCAGATCACCGAGCTGCCGGAGTACTATCTGACGCGTACGGAGCGCTCGATTCTTGAGCGGTATGCTGCCGATATTCTACAGCAGGCTGGCCCTTCGTTGACGCTGGTGGAATTGGGTGCGGGCACGGCGACGAAGACAAGTATCCTGATTGAAGAGCTGTTACAGCGTCAGAGTCGCACGTTGTTTTATCCCATCGATGTTTCCGCCTCCGCGCTGGACGAAGCGGTACGGCATCTGGGCAAGGAGTTTCCGGCGCTGCGCGTGAATCCGATCGTTGCCGATTACACCGGTGGTGTTCCGGCGCTGAATCGAATCAGCGGTCGCAAGCTGGTGCTGTATATCGGATCGAGTATTGGCAACTTCGAGCCGCCGCAGGCCATCCGTGTGTTACGGCGTATCCGGCAGACGCTGCGCTCGGGCGACGCCTTGTTGCTGGGCGCTGATTTCGCGAAGAGTTCCAGGATCCTGGTTCCTGCCTATGACGACGCGCAGGGAGTCACGGCGGCTTTCAACAAGAACATTCTGGCGCGCATCAACCGCGAACTCGACGCCGACTTCGATGTCGAGGCGTTCCGCCACATTGCGCTTTGGAACAAGCGCTGCTCGCGTATGGAGATCTATCTGGAGAGCCTGGTCGAGCAGAGGGCCTTCATCCCGGCGCTCGATCTCGACGTGAAGTTCAAGGCGGGCGAGCGCATTCACACCGAGAACAGCTACAAGTACACCGACGCGATGCTCGAATCCATCCTGAACGAAAGCGGCTTCCGGCGGGAGCACACCTGGTGCGATCGCAGGAAATGGTTCGGCGTGCATCTGGCGCGAGTCTGACGCATACTGGTTGCGACCGCAGTTCGCAGCTTCGGCGCCAGTTCGGATTGAGCGGGTTCCGGGAGAGCGGCCTTTAGGTCCTCGTCCAACCTGTCATTACTGATCGGAGCCGGCCTTAGCCGACCCACGCGCTGCGTCGTTGACCTGTGAAGCGAATGAATATCTTTGCGCGTCGCGTTTTTTTCGTACTCCTTCTCCTGACATGTTGTTTCCAGCCCGCTTGGCCCTGGGGGAATGAAGGGCACAGCGCCATCAACCGAGTCGCATGCGAGAAACTGCCTGCGACGGTGCCGGCGTTTTTGCGGAATGCATGCGATCAGCTGGCCTATCTCGCGCCGGAGCCGGATCGCTGGAGAAAGCCCTCGGAGCTGGCTCTCAAGCGATTCCAGGAGCCCGATCACTTCATCAATCTTGAGGCCATCCAGGGGATGGAGCTGCCCCCTGACCGCTACAGCTTCTACCGCGCGTTGAACGCGCGTCGTGAAGAGACGCCCGGCCATCCCGATGATTTATTGCCCGAGCGAGTCGGCCTGCAACCCTACGCGACGATCGAGGTGTATGAGCGTCTGGTTGTGGCATTCCGCGAATACCGGCGCGCGCTGCTGGAGCACGAAAATCCCGCCTATCCGGAAGCCGACGCTATTTTCTATGCGGGATGGCTGGGGCATTACGTGGGAGATGGCGCGAACCCGATGCACACTTCGATCCATTACAACGGATGGATGGGGCCGAATCCGAAGGGATACACAACCTCGAACACTGTGCATTGGAAGATGGAGGGAATCTTTGTAGCGGCGAATTTCAAGCAGCTGCAATTCGTCGATCTGGTCCCTTCGCAGCCAGAGCAGCTAACTCATCCATTCCAGGATTACATGACCTATCTGTACGATTCCCGCAAGCATATTGAGGCCGCCTACCAGCTGGAGAAGGATGGCGGCTTCGATGGCGAAGGCACTCCGGCGTCGCGTGCGTTCATCCAGCAGCGACTTGCCGCCGGCGCTACGGAGTTGCGGAACATGTGGTACTCGGCCTGGCTACAGAGCGGGGAGAACCTTGACTCCAAGCCGGAGCCTAAGCCGGTTGCGACTACTGGAGCGGACTCTCACTGATCCGGTTTTGATGGAGCACGGCTTTTGCAGACTGTTGAAAAAGTGCCGAACCCACACGGCTCGTCGGTGTTGACGCTGCCTCGCTTGGACCATAACAAAGGATTTGTGACGGCACGGCTGAGGCCGTTCCCATTTCAAAGCCACTCAATTCCTGCTTTCAACAGCATATTTAGCCGTGCCGAGGTCGCCTTTTAAAACATTCCGGCGAGACGCTCCTCAGGCCAACGAGTTCCAGTTATCGGCTTCCCGCCCTGCGGGCGGCCGGCGCCTTCACTGTCGCTGCTTGCCGCTGCTCGAACTCAAAAAATTCGCCTTCCAGCTTCCACTGCAGTTGAGCCTTCTCGCTCGATTGCAGCAACTTGTCGCACGATACCGTTCGGGGCTTCGCGCCGGGCACGTCTTTCGCGCATTCGCTTACAAGGATGAAGTCCTTGCCATCGTGCCACAAGCTCGCGCCGGGCAGGAATGCGTGCTCCAGGCTGGTTCGCGCCATCTTCTTGAGCTGAAGGTAATCGAGCTTCTGGTCTTCCGCGCCGCGTAGATATTCGTGGGTCATGTCGGAGCGAGCGACGCCTTCGTCGTCCGTCGCCAGCGCAACCGGAACGCCGGCTCGAATGTACTGGCTCAGGGGATGCTGCGGGCCGCTTACCCCGAGAATCACGTCGTTACTGGTGAGACAGATCTCGACCATGATGTTGCGCGCGGCCATCTCGTGCAGAAGCTCTTCCGGATTCGTCTCGTTCATCACATCGACGCCGTGGCCGATGCGCTCGGCATGTGCGATTTCGACCGAATCGCGGATGTGGAAGCGCAAGCCTTCTGGAGGTACCAGCCCCTGGGCCAGCTCGCCTGCATGGAGCGTAATGTGTACCTTGGGGTAGCGTTCGTGCAGGTATGCGAGCATCCGCATGTGGACAGGAAAGTCCGTCATCGGCACATACCAGTCTTCGGGCATGACCAGGTTCAAGCCAAGCATGTGCGGATCGGGCGCAACGAGCGATGGGTCAGCGCCGGACAGAAGGAAGCCCGTGAGTATTTCGGTAAAGACCTCCTCCTTGGTTGCACCGCGAAGTATCTGGTAGAGGAAGCGCTGCTCGATCTGGCAGCCGGGATCGGCCCGGGGAGTACCACAATGTAAGATCTTGTCGCGTCCGGCCTCGTCGGCGCGCAGTTCGACGCTTGCGTTTGCCAGGACCTTCGGCAGGCCTGCCCCAATCAGCTTCTGCTCCATCCGGCCGAAGTCGTCATCCCAGCCTACGGATTCCGCCAATGCGTCGACCTCTCCACGGCCGGGCGAGTGCATCAGTTCCTGATATATCTCGTGCTGCGAGGCGGCGCGCGCTGCTGTTTCCGCCATCATCTTGGCGGTCGTGCCCTTCTCGGCGAAGGCAAATTTTCCGAAGGTATCGAAGAAGTGATCGTGTCCCGACTGGCCGGAGTATTGCCAGTTGCGCATGGAGAAGGCGTCGATCATCCCGGCGTAAAGGCCGGGATCGGAGAAGCCATCGCTGGCAGGCCGCAGTGGCGGATAGCAGGGGCCGGGGCTCAGACTAACGGTCTTCGGATCGACGCAGTCTCCAGCCGCTGCCGCCCAGTTGATAAACGACTCGGCATAGATGCTGCCGGAGAGGTGGTTGTGCAGGTCGCCGCCTTTCGGCATGTCACGGAGAAAAACCAGAAGCAGGTTAGGATTATTGCGAATGCTCTCAAAGTAACGCGCGGTGCGGGCTTCAGCGGAAGCGGCCGCAGAAGTAGCGGCACTTGCCGCCGACGTTACCACGATTGTGAAACAAAACAGAATGAGAACAGCACGCTGGCTGCGAATCATGAACGTCCCTGGTCTGCGGAAGTCAGAGTTTCACAATGGGGATGATGATAGCAGCGAGTGAGAAATTATCAGTGTAATAATCCGTTTGCTTGTAAAGACGAACTCCTGACCGAGCGGTCAGACTTCTTGTGACAATGTAATGCTAAGATTCCAGCCATGAAACCGCGAATTCTCTTGATTCCAGTCCTCATAGTGGGCATGGCTGCCGTCGCCATTGCATTGCATGCTGTCGGCGACCCGACCGCGGCTTACACAACTCGTACCCTCGCCCTTCCGGACCATGGTCAGGGAAACATCACCATGGATTACATCGCCTATGACCCCAAGACGGGATATGTCTGGGTACCGGCGATTAACCTGGGCTCGGTATTCGTGGTGGACACGAGCAACAATTCCGTTCGCGAGATCTCGGGTTTCGCCACGAACGAAGTTGAATTGGGCGGTCGAAAGCGGCTCCAGGGGCCCAGCGGCGCGTCGGTTGGCGACGGGGTGGTGTACATCGGTGATCGCGCCGATTCCAGCGTGTGCGCCATCGATGAACACACGCTTATGCGCAAGAATTGTGGACACATCGATTCCACTCCCGACGGTGTTGTCTACGTTGCGCCCACCAGGGAAGTCTGGGTCACCGCGCCCCGGGACAATTCGGTTCGTATCCTGGACAGCCAGACCCTGGCTCAGAAAGAGAAGCTGACTTTCGAAGGCCGGCCCGAAGGATATGCGGTCGATACCAAGCGCGGACGCCTCTACATGAATTACGAGGACAAGGACCTGACGACTGCCATCGATCTCAACACGCGCAAAACCGTCGCCAAGTGGCCGTCAGCGTGTGGCGAAGACGGGCCGCATGGTTTATCGGTGGATGAGCACGCGGGCTTCCTCTTCGTAGCCTGCAGCACTCTAGCGGAGGTTCTGGATGCGGGGCACAATGGGGAGAAGCTGTCATCGATCCAGACCGGCGACGGAGTGGATGACCTGCATTACTCGCCTGCCTCGCACTTGCTCTACGTAGGCGCTGCCAAGGATGCGCGGCTCACGATCGCCCGAGTCGATTCTGCCGGCAAGCTCAGCCTGGTTGCACAAGTACCGACGCATGAGGGCGCTCGGAATGGAGTGGTCACCAAGGACGGCACAGTCTATCTGGCGCACTCACAACGGGGACAATTGGCGGGGCTGATCGTGGTATCGCCGGCTCAAAAATAGCTCGTACGGAGATGACGCCAGAATCCAGTCGAGGCACCGCCTCTCACGATGCAACTGACGTGCAGGTCTATATCAGGCGGCGAGGATCGTAGCGGGCTCCGCTGCCAGCGCCTTTCCATTCGCGAATGCGAATGCCGCCGTGAAGCCGAAGACCGCGACCGCTGCCACGTAGTGAGCAGGACTGAATCGGTTCCTGTGAGCAAGGTAAGAAACCAGCAGCGGTGTAACTCCTCCCACGACCGCACAGCCGATGTTGTAAGAGAAAGAGACTCCGCTGAACCGGACCTGCGGCGGAAAGGCATGCACCATGAGGATTGGAGTGAGAACGGTGGATCCGGCTCCCAATCCGGCTAGCAAGTAGAGAAACGACAGGGCTGCCGGCGTGTGCGCTGCGCCCAAATACAGTCCATATGTTGCCAGAACGAGCAGAGCGAACGCGGGAACGGTGACACGTCGAAGGCCAAAGCGGTCGACCGCTGCGCCCATTGCTACGGTCGAGACGCATAGACCGAATGAGCCGTAAAGATTGGCAACCTGGGTGGCACGAGAGGTTATTCCGAAGAGCTGATGCAACAGCGATGGACTCATCAGGATCACGACAACGATGGTTGCCATCAATGAGCAGGTGCTGATGATGGAGGCCCCCACCGCCGCGACGTGAGTTCGCAGAACGGCGCGGACCGGCAATTCGCGCGACAATGCGGCGCGATGGCGCATTTCCTCGAATACTGGGGTTTCATCCAACCAGCGCCGCAGGTACATTGCGGTAAGTCCAAACAAGCCGCCAATTACGAAGGGAACACGCCAAATACCAGCGGCAATCTGCTGCGCCGAATAGGAGACGTTGACGGCCACCGCTACGATCGATCCCAGTAGAATTCCCATGCTCAAGCCGCTGGTCAGCAAGCCAACCGCAAGCCCGGTATGGCCGACCTTTGCATGCTCGGCGCCGAACACCCAGCCGCCCGGAGCCTCACCTCCGAGCGCTGTTCCCTGGATGATTCGCATCCCCAGCAGAAGCAGTGGCGCCGCTATTCCGATCGATTCGTAGGTAGGCAGCAGGCCAATCAGCAGCGTCGGGATCGCCATCAACAGCACGCTGAACGTGAACATACGTTTGCGTCCGCGCGTGTCCCCAAAGTGCGCCATGATGATGCCGCCAAGCGGGCGGACAATATATCCGGCAGCAAAAAGCCCGAAAGTCTCGGTCTCGCGGAGCCACTGAGGTTGAGTAGGCGCAAAGAACAGCTTGCTGATCACCGTGGTGAAAAATACAAAAATGACGAAGTCGTAGAACTCCAGAGCGCCACCGAGAGAAGCAAGACCGAGCAGACGCATTTCCGGGAACGAGCCTTGATTAGACATCGAGCGAGAATACTAACCGAGTCTGTGCACCATTGCGAGCAGTCGATTTCGGGCGGCAAAGTGCAATGTCCGACGGGGTCTGACGGCGGTTTCGCAGCTCGGGGGTTGAATGCGCGACCCGCTAAATAGCGAAGCGGCATTCCGGTGTTCCGAAATGCCGCGTATCGCGTTGCGCGTTCTATCTAACTACTCGAGACTCCCGAACTACTACGGCGCAAAGTAGCCCGAGATGTCCAGGATCAACTGGGTTGTACCCGAGGCAAAGGCGTCGATCTTGCCATTGATATTTGGTACGACCGCCATGTTCGAGGTTGTCAATCCATCCGGCGCGTTCAGGGTAGAGACCACCGGCTGTAGCTTGCTGTCGGGCCACAGTGTCAGGTAGCCCAAAGTCGGCGCAGGTACGACCGTGGCGTTGAAGACGTAGGCTTGCGAAGTGCTTGGAATCGCGCAAGCGCCGTCGACCACGTCAACGGGCGGATTCAGGTTGCCGCTAAAGGGCGCCCCATTGCCGATCGAGCGAGTGTCAAATGCTCGGCATGGGACAGCAGGATACAGAGACAGTCCGCCGGATTCGAACGGTGCGAAGTAGCCGTTGACATCGATCACCAAGTTGGTATTGGCGCTCGGATAAACGGCAACTGCTCCTCCATTTCCGGCCGGCACGATCGCCGCATTCGCGACTACCGTCGCGGTCGGGTTGTTCAAGGTGGAAACGATAGGCTGCGGCTGCCCGGCTGCCCACACCGTGAGATATCCCAGAGCCTGGCCGTTGTAGGGAATGGCTGTGAAGTTCAGGGAGTATCCCAGAGCGTTTGGCGGAATGAGGCAGTTGCCCAGCAGCAGCGGGAAGTCGCGCTCCTGCCCGCCTTGGAGATAAGGTCCACCCAGGGGTCCGTTTGGGGCACGAGTGTCGGCCAGACGGCAAGGCGGCAGAGAATAGAACGCCAGTGTGGATCCGGTGGGAGCGGTGAAGTACCCATCGATGTCCACGATGACGTTTGCGGTATTGGTGACGTAGATGTTAACGGCTCCGTTCGTGCCTTCCGGAACGATGGCGGCGTTCGCCTTATTCCGCCCGTCCGGCGAGTTCATGAGAGAAACCAGCGGTTGCGTCTCTCCAGTGGGCCAAATCGTCAGATAATTCACCGGGCCATTCGAGGGCAAAAGGGTTACGTTCAACGAGTAAATGGATGCGGCGGTTAGGTCGGTACAGCCGGCATTTTGCGCTAGCTGCTTAAGGTTGAACGTCGCGAAGTTGCCGCCGCCGATCGGGCCGCTGTTGCGCGTATCCACCAGGCGGCACGGCGTGACCGGAACGAACTGATACGGATTGGGTGACAAACTGAAGACCGTGCCATCATTGGCGCTGCCACCGGTGTACGTGGTGCCATACAAGTTGCCTCCCGGTGCCAGGGTCAGCCCGGCGTACGGGTGATGGCCGTCGGCGACACCGAAGGCATAGACCGTAGTGAAGGTACCGGTGCTGGTGATGTTATAGGCCGTGCCCTCGGCATAATGCCCGCCAGTGCTGGCAGTACCATAGAAGCTGCCGTCAGCGGCCTGAGCGAGCCCGGCGTACGGGTTTGCGCCGTCTGTGCAATTTTGCGGCGAGCAGAAGCTGTGCAACGTGGTCAGCGTCCCCGTCGACGTGATCTGGAAGACCGTTCCGTTGCCATTAGCACCGCCCAGGAACGTGGTCCCATAAAAATTACCGTCGCTGCCCTGTATGAGTGCCGCATACGGCTGGTTGCCATCGCTGCCGGCAAAGTTATAAAGGGTGGTCAGTGTTCCCGCCGGGGTGATTTGGAAGACGGTACCGTCGTTACTGGTTCCGCCCTGGTAGGTAGTTCCGTAGAAGTTCCCATCGGTCCCGAGCGTCAGCCCCGAGTACAGCGATCCTCCATCGGTTCCGGCGAAGTTGTAAAGTGTGGTCAATGAGCCGCTGAGGGTAAGCTTGAAGATGGTGCCGTGACCATTCGTGCCGCCCTGGTACGTTGTTCCGTAGAGATTGCCGTCGGTGCCTTGCACTACTCCACCGTAGGGAATTGTGCCGCCGCTTCCGCCGAAGCTATACAGCGAAGTAAGCACTCCGGCCGGGGTGATCTTGAACACCGTTCCGCCGCCCAACGTTCCGCCGAGCGATGTTGTTCCGTAGAAGTTTCCGTCGGTTGCCTGGAACAGCCCGGCGTAGGGTCTGGCGCCGTCGAGGTTGCCGAACGTGTGTAGTACCGTCAGCGCGCCACCTGGCGTTATTTTGTACACCGTGCCATAGTTGCCGGAACCCCCGTAATACGTGGTCCCGTAGAAGTTTCCGTCGGTCCCAAGGATCACAGGCGAATGTGGGTTAGCGCCATGAACTGCCCCGTCGAAGCTGTACACCGACTTCAGGGTTTGTGCTGTCGAAACTGTAACGGCTGAACACACCAAGAGTGCAACAGCCAACCTGCTAAAGCTGGATCTCATTACGGTTCCTCCCCGCCCTACTTCGTCCAAAGACTATCCTAAATTTGAAAATTCGCTACTGGAAATTCTGCTAGTCCGTTATGACGGGGGGTTCCCTTTCGGAACAATGGCAGACAAAGATCCAAGCGAGAGGTCAGGCGTACTCTTTGCGTCTAAGAACCATGCGGAGCTCCCACAAGACGGCAGCCGTCGCTGCCAAGCCGGTGCCCCAAATGACGAAGGCGAGCCGCACGACCCAGGACGGCGCGACGCCAACCCGCCTCAGCACGAATGGCAGAAAGTTCCAGGTGGTGATGTGGACGTAATCCCACGGATCCCAATGCAGGGCGTAGTTGTCATACATTCTGCCCATGGCGAAGCCGACGATGTTTCTGAAGCGCAGGAGGATTACGAACGTAGGATGGCCGAGCGTCTCCATCTGGTAGATCTCCAGCGGCAGCCAGAAGCAGAGGGACGCTAGTTGGATCACGGTGCTGATCGCGAGGAGCGCGATGCCAGTCATCCAAACCAAAGTGCCATTTTCGCGGCGATGGCGCAGCAGGAGTGGGACCGCCAGCAGCGCAGCCAGTTCGACCGTAGTCGAGACGTAGCGGTCTCCCCAGGCGAAGTCACCGCTCCACACGGTATAGCGCGCGTAGAAGCTGATGTAGGCCAACAGAAGCAGATATCCCGTCATGACGTAGGCCTTAACCGCGGGGCTGAAGCGCCTCCATGCGACCGCCGTGAGGACGATCATCAGGACCAGGAGCGGGTCGAAGAGGAAGATTGATTTTTCCGGTGCGAATAGCGCCCCGAAGAAACCATCGTGAAACGGCCTCTCGAAGGGATAAGTGATGGGCAGGGAAGGATCCCGCTGGCGTGCCTCGCGCGCCACCACGCTCACATACGTATTGAAGAAGGAGCCGAAGCGGTAGTACTGGTACGCCCGGTCGATCAAGCCGAAAAAAATGTAGAGCGGAGCCGCGATCGCAACGTACGCCCTGCAACGCTCCCACAGTTCCTTGCCGCGCACGCCTTCGAACCACAACACCAGCATCGCGAACAGGCCTCCGGCCATGAGGTCAAGACCTGTCGTCAGCCGGGTGAGCAGATTAAGACCGAACGCCGCTGAGCCTATCAGTAAAGCGCGCCTGCTGCCGCTTTGCAGCCATGCATATTGATAGGAGAATCCGGCGAGCGTCAGTAGGAAGATGTAATTGTTCTCCATCATGTTCTGCGTGTAATGGAGATGGGTAGTCGCGAGCAGCAGCGCCAACGCACCGACGACGGCCTGCCTTACAGTGAAATTCAGTTGCTGCAGAAAGCGAACACAGAGGAGTGCTGTCAGCACCGTCACCAGCATGTTGGTGCTGTAGCTGACAATGATGTTTCGCACTGTGGGATCGGTGCCATCGTAGTTCGCGAAGGCAGGAAGGCGCGCAATGTACGTGCCGACGATGTCAGCCGGCAACATCAGCAGCGACTGCCCCATGCCGTACCAGCTCTGCAGCATTCCGTTGCGGCCGTGCACGCCGAATTCGGGGTACTCGTTCGGAAATACCGGCGGCTCCGACGTCCAGAAGGCATGAGCGGATTGTTCGCGATGTTGCGTGTCGGCAGTGCCAAGCTCGCCGGACTGCACCACAAATGCGATCAAGCCCGCTGCCAAAGCCAGCAGAAAAATGGGGTCACTAAACCGGCGTCGAAGAGAGTGAACTACCATCGATGTTACTCATCATAGGCGAATCAGAAGCCTTCTTGCAGATCGCGCGTCGAGTTGAGGGCGCGACGGGATTTGGCTGTGCGCCAGCCAGGTAGCTCACAGAAACGGTAGATGTAGCAGCTTCGCTGCTTTTGAAAGTTCTCCCACTATTTCGCAATACAACCTTTCATCTGCAGCTGCTCTCCAATGGAGTGTTGCTGATCACGCTTGCCGCTAGTTGTTCAACGAGCTCATCACCGGCGGCATTCAATGGCAACCATCCGAAAGCCGTGCGGGCATTCGACCCTTCCCGTCTTGCACCGTGGCCCTGCGGCAACTGTAAAAACAAATTTTCGCATGGCAGTCCGTCAATTTAAGCGGATGCTGCCTCATGCAAAGGAGTCCAAAACATGATTACGATTCTGATTATTCTGCTTGTCCTGATGTTGGTTGGCGCTTTCCCGGCGTGGCCTCACAGCCGCAATTGGGGCTATTACCCCAGCGGTGGCCTTGGGCTGGTGGTCATCATCCTGGTGATCCTGCTGTTGCTCGGCCGGATCTAAGTCAGTCGCTTATTCGCCCGAGAGCCGTAACTGATCCGGCTCTCGCGCAAAGGAAAGATATGCGGCCTTTATCGATACTCGGCCTGGTCGTGCTGGTGCTCGGCATTCTCTCGTTCGTGGTGCCGGTGCCCGTCAATAAAACACATGAGATCAAGGCGGGTGACGCGTCCATTGGAATCACGACGCATCACGATGAAAAACTACCGCCGGCCGTTGGCGGTGTGCTCTGCGCGGTGGGAGCAGTGCTGCTGATAGCGGGCACGCGCAAGGCGGCATGAAGCGAAATCGCGTCTCTTTGCAAGTCGCGCAGCTCTGACGCCCGTCGTTCTTGCCTCTGCGGTTTGACCTCAATTTTTTCCGGTGCTACCGTCAAACCGACAGCCCTGATGCTCAATAGATTGCAATACTGGCCGGTTGCGCTACTGGTGCGCCTGATCAGCGTCTTACCTCGCCCCCTGGCCCACGCTGTCGGCATCATGATCGGAGGCGCGGTCTATCATCTGCATCCGCGCCTGCGGAGAGTGGGGCTGCGCAACCTGGAAATGGCCTTCCCGGACCGGCCCATTGCACAGCGGCGAAAAATCTTGCGCGGCGTCTATGTATCTCTCGGGCGCCTGCTGGGCGAAGCCTGCCTGTTCCCGAGCTACACGCAGAGGAATGCATCCTCGATCGCGGTCTACCAGGGCTTCGAGAATTTTCAGGCAGCGGAGAACTGTGGCAGAGGCGTTCTGCTGCTCACCGGCCACTTCGGCGGATGGGAGGTTGGTTCGTTCTTCCACTCGCTCCAGGGGCACCCGATGCAGATTGTCGTGAGGCCGCTCGACAATCCCTACGTCGATGCACTGGTCACGCGATACCGCGGGCTGCACGGCAACACCATGATCGGCAAGCAGGAATTCGCTCGCGGCCTAATCGCCGCTATGCGCGAGAATGCGACCGTCGGCATCCTGATGGACACCAATATGACGCCGCCGCAAGGCGTTTTCGTCGACTTCTTCGGAATTCCAGCGTGCACGGCCAGCGGATTGGCTCGCGTCGCACTGCATACCAATGCCGCGGTGGTTCCGGCGTTCACCATCTGGGATCCGGTGCTTCGCAAGTATCGCGTGGAGTTCGACCGCGCGGTTGAGCTGGTGCGTACCGGCGACAACGAAGCCGATGCCGTTACCAACACCGCCATCTTCACCAAGATTATCGAGGAGTACGTTCGCCGCTATCCCGACCAGTGGCTGTGGGTGCATCGCCGCTGGAAGAGCCGACCTCCTGGCGAGCCACCGCTGTATTGAATGCAAGCAGGTAGCGCATTGCGCGACTGCGTACTGGCTTCGACTCGTGATCACTATCCACTAACCAGCATCCACTATCGACTGCTATAACAATCCCATGCCCCACACCTTGAAAGAACTGGCGGAATTTACTGCGTCGCGTCTCATCGGCGACGGTTTCGTCAGCGTATCGAAAGTTGCGAGCATCGCCCAGTCACGGCCGGGCGACCTGGTCTTCGTACAGGATGAGAAAGACCTTGCGTCTGCGCTGTCCTCAGACGCGAGCGCGATCATTGCCGGCGAATTCGCCGCAACGCAAAGCGCTACCGAGAAGCCTTTGCTTATTAGCGCGAACCCGCGCTTGGCCTTCTGTCGCGCCGGAGCTCTCCTGCATCCACCGAAAACCTACAAGCCCGGTGTGCATCCAACCGCGGTGGTCGATCCGTCGGCGAAAGTCGCGGCGAGCGCGGCTGTAGATGCTCATGCGGTTGTCGAGCGCGGTGCGATCATCGGCGAGCGTGCCCACGTCGGCGCAAGCTGCAGTATTGGCGTGGGCGTTATGATCGGCGACGATTGCGACCTATACCCGTGCGTGGTCATCTACCAAGGAACGGCGCTGGGCAAGCGGGTCATCGTGCACGCCGGTGCGGTGCTGGGCTCGGATGGTTTCGGTTTTGTACGCGACGAGACCTATGGCCGTTATCACAAATTCCCGCAGACTGGGGAGTTGGTAATCGGAGACTATGTCGAGATCGGCGCGAATTGCACGATCGACCGCGGCGCGCTCGACAAGACGGTGATCGGTCCGGGAACGAAGCTGGACAACCTGGTTCACATCGGTCATAACGACACCGTTGGAGCGAACGTAGTCATCGCGGCCCAGGTTGGCGTCTCGGGAAGCTCAGAGATCGGTGACGGCTGCGTGATCGGCGGACAGGTTGGCATCGGCGACCACGCGAAGATCGAAGAAGGGACGCTCCTCGGCGGCCAAGCCGGCGTCTTGCCGCACAAGGTTTTACGCGGCAAGGGAAAGTTATACTGGGGCACGCCGGCGCAGCCGCTGCGCGACTACCTGAAGGAGCTCGCAGCGTTGGCAAGGCTAACGCGCAAGGAAACAAAGTAAGGAGAACCGAACCCATTATGTAGTTCGGTTCGGTAAGCTGTTTGCTGAGAGCTGAGAGTCCAAAGTTAACATGTCCCTCATCGTGGTAGGTGGGCATTCCCGAAACATCGGTAAGACCAGCGTTGTCGCCGGCCTTATCGCCGCTTTGCCCGAATTTCACTGGACAGCGATGAAGATCACGCAATATGGACACGGCATCTGTTCGGCCAATGGAAAAGTATGCGATTGCGCTACGGCCGATCACATGTGGGCGGTAACAGAAGAGCGCAACCGCAGCGGAGAGAGCGATTCTTCGCGCTTTCTGGTCTCCGGGGCGGTACGCTCGCTGTGGGTTCGCACCCGGCAAGGTATGTTGGCCGAGGCGATGCCGCGCGTTCGCAAAGAATTGGCCGGCGCCGAGAACGTAATCCTCGAATCGAACAGCATCATGCGGTTTCTACGGCCCGATCTCTACATCACCGTGCTCGACGCTTCCACAGCCGACTTCAAGCCGTCGGCAAAAGAATTCCTCGATCGCGCTAATGCGGTGGTCCTGCATGACGAAAAAGATCAGGTCGCATGGAAGAATGTTTCGATGAAGCCGGTAGCGGGGAAGCCGACCTTCCTCATTCGTCCTCCGCACTATGTCACGCCGGAGCTGGTGGAGTTTGTGCGAGCCAGACTGCAAACGATCGCAGCCAATTAGAAGACTTCACGCCGCGCGGGTCGGCGAACTGGCTTTCTTCTTCTTCCGGGTATTCGCGGGCTCCTTCTGTTGAGCCGATTGCCCGCGTGTTCCTCCATCGCAGCCAATACGAGCGAACGTAACGTCCAGTACCAATCCCGTCATCGCCTGCATGAAAGCCTCGTTGATGCGAACCAGCGAGGACAATTCCTCGCCATCCATCCCAGCCTCCAGGAGTTCCGAAACGCCGGTTTCCACCCGCACAGGCAGCTCAGCCACAAGCGCCAGCGCGCTCTCACCAATCCGGTACTGGCAATCGGTGTATATGGGAGACTGCAGGATGCTCTTCAGGACCGCCCAGTATTCGCGATAGAAATCGGGCCAGCAGGCCAAAGCCCGATGCTCATCGGAGATGAAAGCGACGTCCAGGATGCGGCGACGCTCGTCCCAGCTGCGTTGCACTGCCGGGCTTACCAACTGATCACTGAGCAGGCAAGGGGGCACAGGAAAGTTCGGATGATTGGCCGGCTCGGAATTACCATTTTTTCCTACCGGGCCCTCAAACGCCTGCATTTGGGCAGCGCTAATGAGCAGCAGCAACGGGTCGAGATATTGGTAATAGTCCAATACTTGCGAGATCGGCAATTTTGGCGAGACGTCCGGATGAGACTCGTACATTGTCAGAGCTGCAATCTCGAAGTAGTTATGTACCCGGGTGTAGGACTCGGCGGCCATGCGCGCGCCGAGCATAAAAAACTCGCGCGACTGAAGCGCCGGCCGGAAAGCTTGCCAGTGCCGCTCCAGAAACTGTGGAAACACCGCGTAAGCCTGGTACAGAAGGGGGACGGACGGCAAGCCCAGGTCGTGGCGAATCTCGTCGAAGATCTCGCGAGTGCGATGAGGAGCATCGCCCTCGTTTACCAGTCGTAGTCGATTCCCCCGCTTCCAGCCCATAACTCCATTCGATGTGTGACACTATCTCTTCGATGTAAGGTAAATACCATAGGTGCGACAGTTATCGCCCCGTAGCCCGGCGCGCACACAGCGCGAAGCCATCACGCGACGATGGCAAAGACAAGGTGTGGAACCGATTAATGGATTGGACGCTTGCGAGCCACCGTCAAGCTGGAGATGTCCTCGAAGCTAGAAAATTAGATTGGCCCGCCGCCCCCCAGGGTTGCTGCGCCTGCCGCCAATAATTTGCTGTAGACCCGTCGATTTGGGATGGCGCAGTGAGCTTGAGGGCCCGGCAGGATAGAATCGCGGCTCTGGATATTTTTATGAATGTCAGCCCTTCTCCAGGCCATACGTTCGAAATTCTCTTCGATTACGCCGAGCCGAGGGCGATCGACGACCCGGCTTATGCCTCTTACGGCAATTTAGGATTTCCACCTCCGCCGGCTGATAGGCCTTGGATCTACACCAACTTCGTTCAATCGCTCGACGGAATTACCACACTGCTGGGGCAGCACGCCTCAGGCGGCGAGATATCGCAGTCCTCCCCGGCGGACCGCTGGCTGATGGATCTGTTGCGGGCGCACGCTGACGGTCTCCTGATGGGCATGAATACCTTGCGCGAAGAGCAACGCCAGCGCGGCCCCGACAGCCGCGGCATTGTCTTCCGGGTCGCCAATGTAGTATTGCAGGAGCTGCGCCGCAAGCTGGGGAAGGCCCGCGAGCGAAATATCTTTGTGACCAGGGCAGGCGATCTCGATCTGTCCCGCCACAAAGTTTTTGACGGTGACATGGTCGACGTGGCCATCCTTACTTCGCCCAGCGGCGCCGAGCGTCTGCGCGCCCAGGGGACGCAATCCAACGTCACCGTTATTGGAGCAGGCGAAAAGGATTGTTTCGATTTGACCAGGGGAATTTCAAAGCTGCGCGAGGAATTGGGAATCGAGCACTTGCTCTGCGAGGGAGGCCCTACACTGTATGGGAGCCTTGCGCGCGCCAATTTAGTGGACGAAAAGTTTATGACTGTGTCGCCAATCGAGGTTGGGCAAGTTGTCCCCCCCGGACAGGAACGACTTCCGGAAGAGAAGAAAATCCCCCTCCTTCTGCGCCCCACGGCCTTCGGAGGCGTGGGGCACACGCGCGAGCAAATCACCCGCTGGCATTGGATGAGTTGTCGCAAGGTGGGAGACCTGCAGTTCAATCGGTATCGAAGGGTCAGGGGCTAGTGGCGGTAGGTACGGGCTAAACGCATGAGTGCGACCGGTCACGGGCGGGCAGTCTGTAATTGCCAAGTGCCGCATTACTTCGCTGCCTCCAGCGCTCCTGCCGCCCGGTTCAGCGCCGTCGTCAAGATTTGCAATTGCTGCTTCGTCAACGCCAGATCTTTGTTCTCGATCGCCTCATTCACTCCAGGAATGACGACTGCTGCGTACCCGGTATGCTCGCCGGGCGCGTAGATCGCGTGTTTGAACCAGGGACGGTCCGGAAGTCCATCGATCAGGAACATACGCTCGGTGTTGCGCAGTACCAGGTTGATGACGCCCGGGTCGCCGACAAAAGTCACCTGCTTCTGCATCAGGCTGGCACCGGCTTTCTCTATCCGGTCGGAAGTACTCAAGGCGTCTGCAAATGATGGCGCCTGATCGCCGAAGGCCGCTTTCGCCTTGATTTCGGCCGCCTTCAGATACTCCGTGATCTCCTTGCCATATTGCCCGTAGTCCAGCGGCAGCACCTCGGTCGACGCCATCCGAATCACGGCGATGCCGTAGACGCGCGCCATCTCCTGCTCATAGACAAAAGTTGGATCGGCAAACTTGGTGAACCAGGCGAAGTTGTCGAACGCAGAGTGATAGACGCCGTACGGTCCTTTTGACCCTATGTCGGCCGAGGGCACCCCGAGATGTTGCAGGAATGCTGTGTAATCCGATCCGCTGCCCAGGTCGCCGACTTTGACATCCTGCGTGACCACCGCCGGATCCCGCGCAGGAACGCCTGCCAGCGCGTTATCGCCGTCCTTGTCCTTCTTGTCTTGTGCAGCTTTCCACTGATCGTAGACGCTGCCGCCTTTGGGGCTGGGCACTGCCTTCGTCACATCTCGAAGGTATTGCTTCAGGCTTGGAACTGACGACGCACCGAAGTTCGGTCCGGCCACGCCTACATCCATATTAAAATATGCCACAGCGTGGGATAGCTCGGTTGCATGCTGCTCGGCATATTCCGTCGAACCGATCAGCCCTTCTTCCTCCGCGTCCCAGCTGGCGAACACCAGCGTGCGCTTAGGCTTCCACCCGGTCTGCAGAAGTTCGCCGATGCCGTGTACCGCTTCCAGTTGAGCGGCGGTCCCACTGTTCGGATCGACCGCGCCAAACACCCAGGCATCGCGATGATTGCCGCTAACCACCCAGTCGTTCGGCCACTCCGATCCTTTCACCATGCCGATCACGTCCCAAATGGTGGTGTAGTGATAGGCCAGCTTGACGGCGAGACGCACCTTCGCCGGGCCGGGTCCCACGTGGTAGGTGAACGGCAGCGCGCCTTGCCAGCTTCGCGGAGATTCAGGCCCACCAAGGTTCTGCATGATGGGCGTCGCATCGGCGTAGGAGAGCGGCGTCACCGGAATTCGCGTCAGGTCGGTCGCTTGATCGGGCGGCGTGCGCTTGCTTTCAGGGAGACTCAAGAGCGACGCGATGCCCGGCGTGGTTGGATCTCCCGGATAACGGAACAGATATTGCACCGAGCCACGCTGCACGCCGGTAGCGGGACGCCACGGACCCTTAGGATAGATATCGCCCTTATAGTAGCCGTCGTCCCAAGGATCAGAATAGATGATGACGCCAAGAGCGCCGTACTGCGACGCCAGAAACGGCTTAACCCCGCGAAAGTTCTCGCCATAACGGACGATGACGATCTTGCCCTTTACGTCGACGCCCATCTCTTTCAGCTTTTTGAAATCTTCAGGGCGGCCGTAATTCGCATAGACCACGTCCGCGGTCACATCGCCATTACCGGAGTATTCGTTGAAGGCCGGCAGGATTCGCGGGTCTTTCTGGAAAGGATCGTCGCTCACCCGCTCCGGTGACGGACCGTGCATTACCACGTCCTCAGGCTCGACCACGTCAACGCGAATATCCAGCGGCAGCGCCATCCAGATCTTGTATTCCTGGATGTGCGCGTCAAGTCCGGCGTCCTGATACTTCTGCAGAACGTATTCGGCAGTCTTGCGGTCCTCGAGCGAGCCTGCAACGTGCGGTACGGCGGTCAACGTCTGCAAGTGCTGTTTCGCCAGCTCGGGATCAGGCACCGCGAGGAATGTCTTCTCCGCGTTGAGTTCCGCGGCCGGATCATGAAAGCCGAGGATCTTGTCCGGAGGGGTAAACGGGGCGGGAGATGTGGAGGTTTCCTGACTGGGGGCAACGGTGGAAAAGGTGAGGGCGCAGATAAGAACAACGCTTAGCGAACGGATCAATCCGGGTCTCCTGATGCGGACGCGCAACCAACCACATCAGCAGATTACAACAACGGCAGATTGAGAGCGAATGGGGCGCGCCGCAGCCTAAGCCACAACGCCGGCCGGCGGCACTCCCGGTGAAACTTGTCGCGGCAAGGACTCAACCGCAGTGATCGGGTCATGAAGATTAAGCATCGTTTTCAGCTTAGGCAGGACCGCCCGCACAGATTCTTCACCCAGTGTGATCAGGTCTTTCGCGCGATCGAAACAGTCGTAGGCGAATCCCGTCACGTCAGGTTCGACGACCATGTCGGCATCCTTCTTCCACAGCTCGCACATTCGAGCTTGCGCAATGGAGAAGCATTGCCCAATCACTTCGAAGACATGACGCGGCGCCCGATCCTGGGCCCAGTGGGCGCTCAGATAAATACCCAGCACACGGTCGGCGCCCATCGCGCGCAACGGCGTAGTCGGAACGGCGTAAGCCAGCATGCCGTCGATGTAGGAGCGCCCGTCGATCTCCACCGGATGAAACATGCCTGGATAGGCGCAGCTGGCGCGAATCGGTGCGACCAAAAGTCCCTTCGTGAACACTACGGCCTCGCCGGTATGGAAGTCGGTGGCCGTTACGGCCAGGGGAATTTTTAGGTCTTCAAAAGTCGTCACCCGCAAGACCCGGGCACAGAACTGCGTCATGCGGTCGTTGCTGCAGAAGCCGTAGCGGGAGAGGGTCCAGCGGGCGAAGTGCTTGAACCGGGCCGCGCGCGCCAGTTCCTCGAGCTCGCCGGCTTTCATTCCCGCGCAATAGCACGCTCCGATGATCGCGCCCACACTGGTTCCGGCCACGAACTCCACGGAATCTCGGCGTCTTCAAGCGCTTTGAGAACGCCGATGTGCACCAGGCCGCGTGCAAAGCCGCCTCCGAGCGCCAGTCCAAGTTTGAAGGGTCGTGGCTCTGCAAGTACGAGTTGATGATTAGGGGTTGGCCGCGACAGTTCGCGCGAGAAGGCGCGTACGGAGCGGCGGATTCTGGTGAAGGTACTCACGTGGTCCACTCTTGCCCAATTTCAGGGCAGTGCTAGTTGTGTGATGCTGCTGAACCTGCCCATGATCTCTCAGAAAAGACGGAATTGCCTGTCACGAGTCGGTAAAAATCGCCCACAAACCATGAACGCTATCCCACTTTGTCGGGCCGAGACAAAAAAGCGGAGCTCCCAACGAGAGAGCTCCGCGTGTCACCCGCTTCAAACAGCTCATGCCGTAACGTATTTCCCGGTTTCCAGCACGCGGCTGGCGATCTTCTCCTGCAACGCTATGATGTTTACCGGCTCATGCTTGGCCAGGCGGCGGACAATCGCCATCTGGGTGCGCAACATATCACCTTCGGCCACGGCCGCGACGACCTTCTTGGCTGCGGCTTCCAGCTTGTTAAAGGCTCCTTCAAGATAGACCTGCGTCAACGCAATCACCAGTCCGGCCTTCTCCTCGCCGTGTGTCGCGACGTACTTGCGGGCGCGCAGTAAAGCGGAGTCCATGGCGAAGGCTTCGATCACCATGTCGGCGATCGCCCCCATGACTTCCTGCTGGTCGGCCAGCTTCTGCATGTACTTCTGCGACGCAGCTCCGGCAATCAGCATGGCCAGCTTCTTGGCGTTTCCCACCAGCTTCTGCTCGGCTGCCAGCGTGCCTTCCAGCTCTTCACCCGATGGGCCGGACATGACCTCGTCCATCACCTTCTTGATGGCCGGCAGCAACGCGAGTTGACCGCTCATCGCGCGCTTCAGCAGCCATCCAGTAATGATGAGGCGGTTGATTTCGTTGGTGCCTTCGAAGATGCGGTTCACGCGGGAGTCGCGATAGGCGCGCTCCGCCGGATACTCCTCGACGAAGCCGTAGCCGCCGTAGATCTGCACCGTCTCGTCGACAACTTTGTCGAGCATTTCGGAGCCAGCGACCTTGATGATCGAGCACTCGACCGCGTACTCCTCGATCGACTTGCGGATGGTCTCGGGATTCTTGTCGATGTCGGCCAGTGCCGTGTCCATCATGCCGACCGTGCGATAGACCATGGACTCGCCGGCGTAGATGCCGACAGCCATCTGAGCAATTTTCTCGCGGATCAGACCGAAGTCGGCGATGCTCTTGTTGAAGGCCTTGCGCTGCTTTGCGTAAGAAATCGCGTTCTGCAGCGATGTGCGCGCTCCCCCCACGCAACCCGCGCCCAGCTTGAAGCGGCCAACATTCAGGATGTTGAAAGCGATGATGTGTCCTTTACCGACTTCGCCGAGCACGTTCTCGACGGGCACTTTGCAGTCGTTGAGGATGAGCGGCGCGGTCGACGAGCCGCGGATGCCCATCTTCTTCTCTTCTGCACCGACGGAGAAGCCCGGGAAATCCTTCTCGATAAGGAAGGCAGTGAACTTCTCACCGTCAACCTTGGCGAAGACGGTGAACAGGTCGGCAAAGTGGGCGTTGGTGATCCACATCTTCTCGCCGTTGAGGATGTAGTGCTTGCCGTCGGGCGAGAGCACGGCCTTGGTGCGGCTGTTCAGGGCGTCCGAGCCGCTGGTGCCTTCGGATAGCGCGTAGGCGCCAATCATCTCAGCGGACGCAAGCTTGGGCAGATACTTCTTCTTCTGCTCTTCGGTACCGAAGAAGACGATCGGCAGCGTGCCGATGCCCGCGTGGCCGCCCATGGAGACAACAAAGCTTCCGCACTTCGCCATGTATTCGGCAATGATGGCCGACGAGACCTTATCCATGTCGGAGCCGCCGTACTCGGCGGGCACGTCGGCGTTGGTCAGGCCCATCTCGGCGGACTTTTTCAGCAGCTCGCGGGTGACGTTCCACTCTTTGTGCTCGATCTTTTCGACCGCAGGCAGAACCTCGTTGGTCGCGAATTCGTCGGCGAGCTTCGCGACCATCTGCTGGTCTTCGTTAAAGTCTTCGGGAGTAAAAACGTTATCGAGGTTGTGATCTTCGAGCAGAAAGCTTCCGCCCGTGGTTTTGGTCTTAGGAGATGCCGTCGTCGTTGCCATTGGTTCCTCGCTATTGCTGAACTTCAAAATCGTTTTCACCACGGAGGTCACGCAATTTTTGTCGAATCGGTCTTACCGCTGTGTTCGTGAGCTTTGTGTCAGGGCACATCTTTGCCTGCTGCCGAAACCTTATTGGGTGAGATCTTAGGGTAGAGCGGACCTTCAGGTCCGCGCCCAAGCCCCTCATTTTCGTCGTTTTCAGCCGGCTTTAGCCGGCGATAGCTCTGTCGTCCAGATCATTCAATAGCCTCTGAGTCGTGCCCTGACACAAACCCGTACCATCGGCTGAAGCCGACTCCGATCGAGAAAACGCTTGGACCCTGGCCTGAAGGCCAGCTCTACCACGCCTCCGTGTTCTCCGTGCCCTCGCGGTGAACTGCCTTACTGCAAATTCTCGAAGATGCCTGCCGCGCCCATGCCGCCGCCCACGCACATGGTCACCATGCCGTAGCGTCCGTTGCGGCGCTTCAATTCGCGGATGATGCTGGCCGTCAGCTTGGCGCCGGTGCATCCCAGTGGATGTCCCAGCGCGATGGCGCCGCCGTTCACGTTGATGCGCGACGGGTCCAGCTTGCCTTCCTGGATCACCGCCAGCGACTGCGCTGCGAAGGCCTCGTTCAACTCGATCACGTCGATGTCCGCGAGCTTCAGCCCGGCCAGCTTAAGTGCTTTCGGAATGGCGAAGACCGGCCCCAGGCCCATTTCTTCCGGCTTGTACCCCGCTGTGGCATAGGCAACGTAACGTGCCAACGGCTTGAGCCCCAAAGCCTGCGCACGCTCGGCCGACATAACGACTGCCGCGGCCGCGCCGTCTGACATTTGCGACGAGTTGCCGGCGGTGACGGTGCCTCTCATGTGGAAAGCCGGCTTCAGCGCCAGCAGCGCTTCCAGCGACGTATCGGCGCGTGGCCCCTCGTCCATCTTAAAGACGATGTCGGTGCGCTTGGGTTTGCTGCCATTGGGCGTGGTGAAGCTGACCGGCACGGGAACGAGCTCGTCGTCAAACTTGCCCGCCTCGATCGCCGCGATCGCCTTCTTATGGCTCTCGACCGAGAACTGGTCCGACTGCTCGCGCGTAATGTTGAAGCGCTTCGCCAGCCGCTCGGCCGTCAGGCCCATCGAGAGATACGCATCGGGGTAATTCGACACCAGCCAGGGATTCGCCGAGACCTTGTTGCCGCCCATCGGGATCATGGTCATCGATTCGACGCCGCCGGCGATGACCGCCTCCGCGCCCCCTGCCATGATGCGCTCGGCGGCCATGGCAATCGCCTGCAGCCCGGAGGAGCAGAAGCGATTGATGGTCATTGCTGACACCTCGACCGGAAGACCAGCACGCAGCGAGGCGATGCGAGCAACGTTCATGCCCTGTTCCGCCTCGGGCATGGCGCAGCCTAAAATCACGTCTTCAATTTCCGTGGGATCGAGCTGCGGCACCCGCTCCAGAGCGCCTTTGATGGCGGTCGCCGCCAGATCGTCGGGGCGCGTCGCCCGCAGAGTTCCTTTGTAAGCCTTGCCGACCGGCGTCCGGACGGCGGATACGACGACTACATCACGCATGGAAACCTCAAAACCGGTAAGTAGTAGTTAACGGATGCCGAAATTCCGAGGGCTAAAACCCTCGGGTTCATCTGCCGTCCCTACGGGACTCGAATCGCAACGTACGTTTACCCAGCGATCAAGCGCTGGGCTAAGTTGTTCCGTCCCGCTTTGCGGGACTGGAGTTCTCGAAACTGAAACCATCAATTGCCTACCGACAACTGGCTACCGACAACCGACAACTGGCTACCGCCAAGCGACAACTGGCTACCGCCAAGCGACAACTGGCTACCGACAAGCGACAACTGGCTACTGGCAACTAATTTCGCAGCGTCTTGCCCGTCTTCAGCGTGTACTGGATCCGCTCTTGCGTCTTCTTCTCGCCGCACAGCGACTTGAAGGCTTCGCGCTCCAGGTCCAGCAGATACTGCTCGCTGACTGGCGTCCCCGGATTCACCGCGCCGCCGCACAGCACCTCTGCCACTTTGTTGGCGATCTTTACCTCGTGATCCGTGATGTATTCGCCTTCGTGCATGATGTGTACGCCGAGCTTCAGCGTCGCCAGAATACTTTCGCCGGGCGCGGGAATGTCGGTGCGCGGCACCACCGGGCGATAGCCTTCATGCACCAGTTCCAGCGCGCGTTGCTTTGCATCGGTCAACACGCGCTCGCGGTTCATCGTGACGTCGTCGCCACCGGAGATGAATCCGAGATTCTTCGCCTCGAAGGCCGACATCGACACCTTCGCCATCGCCACGGTTTCGAAGGCCTGCTTCATGGCTTCCATCAGCTCGACGCTCTCGCCTCGGCCGGCGGGACGAATATGCGTGGCCTTGTCGACCGCGCGCAGCGTCATCTCTTTGCAGCCGCCGCCGCCGGGTAGCAGTCCGACACCGACTTCAACCAGGCCGCAATAAAGTTCCGCGTGAGGCTGGCGCCCCGCTGCATGTAAAGTCACTTCGCAGCCGCCGCCCAGCGTCATGCCGAACGGCGCGACCACGACAGGCTTCGAGGAAAACTTGATGGCCTGCGTCATGCCCTGGAATTGCTTGATGGCGAGATCAACCTCGTCCCACTCTTCTTCCTGCACCGCCATCAGCAGCATCATGATGTTGGCGCCAACGGAGAAGTTCGCCGCGTCGTTGGTGATGACGAAGGCGTCGAAGTTGTCGCCTGCACCGCCCGGCTTCAGCGTCTGCGTGATCATCTGCACGATGTCGCCGCCCAGCGAGTTCATCTTGGAGTGGAACTCGATGCAGCCGATGCCGTTGCCGATATCGATCAGCGACGCTCCTGCGTTCTTCTTCACCACCAACCCGGACTTCTTCGCCACCGTGACCGACCACACGCCTTCGGGAACTTTCTCCGAAGTGTAGTGCTCACTGTTCAGATCAAAGTAAGCGCGTCCGCTGGGGGCCTTCACGTCGTCGGTGTACCAGCGCTCGTTACCCGAGGCAAGCAGCTTCTCGACGTTCGCTGAAACCGGCTTGCCTTCGACCTGCATGCGCTTGACGGTCTTCGCCACACCCGCCGCGTCCCACAGTTCAAACGGTCCCATCTCCCAGTTGAAGCCCAGCTTCATGGCGCGATCGATTTCGACCACCGAATCGGCGATCTCGCCAATGCGATTGGCCGCGTAGGTCCATAGATCCGACAGCGCCGACCAGAGAAATATGCTGGCCTTGTCTTTCGACGGCGCCAGCAACGTGCGCAGACGCTCCGGCAGGTCGTCGATGTTCTTCGCCATCTCGAGGGAAGGAAATTTCGGCCGCTGCGAAGGGCGGTACTCCATGGTTTTCCAGTCGAGCGCGAAAACTTCGTTCTTACCGTCCTTTTTGTTCTTCCGATAAAAGCCTTGCTTCGTTTTATCTCCGAGCCACTTCCGTTCCAGCATCTGCTTGAAGTAGTCGGGCAGCACCAGGTCGCTACGCTCGTCCTTGATGTTGGTGACGCTGTTGCGCACGACGTGCCCGAAGACATCGAGGCCGACAAGATCCACCAGCCGGAAGGTCGCCGTCTTCGGCCATCCCGCAGCCGTTCCGGTCAGCGCATCCACTTCCTCGATGTTGAGGTCCATCTCCTGCATCAGGCGCATGATGTTCAGCGCCGAGAAGATGCCAATGCGATTGGCGATGAAGTTCGGGGTGTCCTTCGCATGGACTACGCCCTTGCCCAGGTGCAGATCGCAGAAGCGCGCGATCGTTTCCATCGCCGCGGGGTCAGACTGCGGCGTTGGGATAAGTTCCAGCAGCCGCATGTAGCGCGGCGGATTGAAGAAGTGTGTTCCGAACCAGCAGCGCCGGAAGTCTTCCGAAAAGCCTTCGACGATCTTGCCCACCGGCAAGCCGCTGGTGTTGGTCGTGATGATCGTGCCCGGTTTGCGGATGGCTTCGATCTTGCGCAGCAACGTGCGCTTGATCTCCATGTCTTCGACCACGGCTTCGATGATCCAGTCGACTTCAGCGAGCTTTTGCAGATCGTCTTCGAAGTTTCCGACCGTTACCAGCCGCGCCAGCGACGGCTTGAAGAAGGCGGCAGGCTTGGACTTTACCGCGGCTTCCAGGCCGGCAGCAGCAATACGGTTGCGCGCCGGGCCGTCAGCATCAGGAGGAACGATATCGAGCAGATACGAAGGAACACCGGCGTTGGCCAGGTGCGCAGAGATGCGAGCGCCCATGGTGCCCGCGCCCAGAACGGCAACTTTCTCTATCCGTCTTTGCATGAGGTGTTTCGATAACTCCGGCTCAGGCGCCCATTAGAGGCCTGGGACAAAACTTGGCGGTGTCTTTTTCACTGCGACGGTGTGGCTCATTTCGTTCGATTGAACCCGAGTATGATTCGCTGCTGTTTTTCCCTGCGAAAAACGCTTGTGACAACTCTCCCCTGTTAAAAAACGGCTGAATCAACGGCCCAAAATACAAGCAGCGCGCGTCGTAAGATGTGGGGTGAGGATGGCAACGACGCGCGCTTTATTAAATTGAATTGATGATAATGAATGAATACTCATTCAGTCAATAAAAATCTTCATAAATCTTTTTCCCATATTGGGTTAGGAGATTAGCTTGGCAAGCAGGAAAGCCGCTCCGGCCGCAAGTCCGCCGATCACAACCGTTTGCGAAGCCGATCGAAATGCTCGCGACCCGGTGAAGCGCCCCTTGATATAGCCGAAGACCCCCAGAGCGATCAACGTTACAGCCACCGACCACAGCAGCGCAGTCCGCGCGCTGTGCAACAGCATGTAAGGCGAGAGTGGAATGAACCCTCCGGCAACATAGGACGCCGCTATAGTGAAGGCGCTCCGGTGGGCGCGCTTGGGATCGGGCTCCTCCAGTCCCAGCTCGAAGCGCATCATGAAATCCACCCACTCCTTCGGCTTGCGCGTCATAGCTTGAATTACCGGAACACTCTCTTCGGGCGACAGACCGTAGTCGGCGAAAACTTTCTGCACCTCGCGGGCCTCTTCCTCCGGAATCTCCTCGACCTCTCGCTCCTCCCGGAGCCGCTCGCTGACGTAATGCTCAGCATCGCTCTTCGCCGCCAGATAGCCTCCCAAGCCCATCGCAATGGAGCCGGCGGCAATCTCGGCCAGGCCGGCGACGACGATGATGCGGCTGTTGTCTACAGCACCCGAAAGTCCTGCGGCCAGCGCGAAAGGAACCGTCAGCCCGTCGGACATGCCGATGACGACGTCGCGCACCACCTCGCCGGCGGTGAAATGCTTTTCAATGTGTGGAGTCTGCGGCATGATCTCCCAACTCCGGGTGCTCGTTCACATACGCCAGAGCGCGTTCCACCACCTCGCGCTCACCTTTGTAGCTGAGAGCCTTCGGGGCTTCCTCCAGAGGAATCCAGAAAGCCTTCTTCACTTCTACGCGCATCTCCGGCGCAATGTTATCGAGCTTGCCGGAGCGATAGAGCAGCAGATAGAAGCTGACAATCTTAAAGACGCGCGCGTGATCGCCCCAGTTCCGCACATAAACATATTTGATGTCGGCAAGTTTGTGTATTAATTCGGCGTGAAGACCGGTTTCCTCTTCAACTTCGCGGAGTGCGGTCTGCTCAGGCTTTTCTCCCTTGTCGATGGCGCCCTTCGGAAGCGCAGTGACGGAGGGGTCTTTCTCGGCCGCGCCCTTCGATTGCTTCGCCGGCTTCTTGGGACGGTCCATGTGCGGTTCAATGACGGCAAGAAACCAGCGGCCACGCATCTTGCGCAGCACTACACCTCCAGCCGAGAACTCGCGCTCCATGAGCCTCCAGGAAATGACCGCCTAGTTTGGCAGATGTGGCCGGATGGTGACAACAGGAAGCTGTGAGCCATGAGCAGTGCGCTATGGGCTATTAGCTGTGGTCTCTTCGCCCTGAGCAAGCTTGGCCTCCTATCTTTGAACCGGTGGTGGGAAAAACGCCGGGGTGAAGGTTGGCGCTCTACATGTCTGAAATTGCCCCTGTTGTGGCCCGGAGCGGAGGCGAATAAACCGAGTCTCGCGCCGCCGGCTGAAGCCGGCTCATACGAGGAAAACGCTTGGACGCTGGTCTGAAGGGCAGCTCTACGCGAGCTAAACCGCGACTGTAACCGTCGTCTCCGTCCGCGTCACCGGACGATACAGCGTGTCGCGCTCGAACGGGATGCGCCCGGCTTCGGTGATGAGCCGGATCAGGTCCTGGCGGCGCAGTCCCTGGGGCGTGGTCGCGCCGGCGTCGTGATAGATCTTCTCTTCCACGACCGTCCCATCGATATCGTCGGCACCGAACCGCAAGGTGATTTGCGCCATCTTCGGCGTCACCATTTGCCAATACGACTTGATGTGCGGGAAGTTGTCGAGCACCAAGCGAGACACGGCAATCTGTCTCAGATCGAGCATGCCAGTGGTCTTGGGCAAATGCTGTAAGGGTGTGTTCTCCGGATGGAAGGCCAGGGGGATAAACGTCTGGAAACCGTGCGTGTCGTCCTGCAAGGCTCGCAACTTGAGCAGGTGGTCGACGCGATCTTCGTCATTCTCGACGTGGCCGTAGAGCATGGTCGCGTTCGACTTCAACCCGACCTCATGCGCGGTGCGCGCGATCTCCAGCCACTCGCCCCCGTCGATCTTGTGATCGCAGATGATGTGCCGTACGCGATCGGAGAAGATCTCAGCGCCGCCGCCGGGCATAGAGTCCAGCCCTGCCTCTTTGAACTTCGTCAGCACTTCACGCGGCGTCAACTTGCCGATCTTGGCGAAGAAGGAAATCTCCACCATGGTGAAGGCTTTCAGATGCACCTGTGGGAAGCGCTCTTTCAATCCGGAGATCAGGTCGAGGTAGTACTGGAATGGCAGGTCGGCATGCAGGCCGCCGACAATGTGGAACTCGGTGACCGCCTCCGTGTAGCCGGACGCGGCGGTGTTGAACACCTCTTCCAGCGCCATGGTGTAAGCCCCGGGCGAACTCTTCTTGCGACCGAAGGCGCACAGGCGGCAAGCCGCAACGCAGACGTTGGTGTAGTTGATATGCCGGTTGACGTTGAAGTAGGCCGTGTCGCCGTGCAGGCGCTCGCGCACATGATTCGCCAGCCAGCCGACCGCCAGGATGTCGCCGGAGCGATAGAGCGTCAGCGCATCGCCGGCCGAGAGCCGCTCCTGCTCCATGACCTTGTCGTGAATGGGTAGCAGGCGGGAGTCGTCGGTCTGAAAAGGGTGAAGCTGCTTGGCGCTGGGCGAATCAGGCATAACTCACCAATGATATCGCAGCCGGGCCGGGGATCACACGAGGATACTAACGAAAGTTGAATGGTCATCCCGAGCGCAGCTGAGGGATCTGCGGTTCGTCGCGTCGCGCACAGCATATCCGCTGCCAGCCAAACGCAGACCCCCCGATTACGTTCGTCGGCAGCACCTTCTCACTCCACTCGGGATGACAATTCCCTAATAGAGGGTTCGATGCCGCATGCGACACTACCTCCGCAGTAAGAAATCCCCCGTGATGAAGAACAAGAACGCCATCGACACCAGCCCGTTCATAGTGAAGAACGCGGCATTCACCCGGCTGAGATCGTCGTGCTTCACCAGCGAGTGCTCGTAGACCAGCAGCAGCGCCACGAAAACGACACCGACGATTGCGATCTTGCCCAGGCCGAAGGCCACCACCATCCACCCCAGCAGCAGCACGGTAAGCACATGAAATGTGCGCGAGATTGTCAACGCATTGCGGATTCCGAACGCCTTCGGCACGGAGTAGACGTCGACCGTGCAGTCGTGCTCGTAGTCCTGGCAGGCATACAGGATGTCGAAGCCGGCGCCCCAGAAGATCACTGCGCCGGTCAGGATGAGGATACGCGGATCGAGCGAGCCGCGAACGGCGATCCATGCCGCAGCCGGGGCAATGCCCATCGCCAGGCCGAGCACCACGTGCGCCCACCGGGTGTAGCGCTTGCTGTACGAGTAAAGAAACACAATTCCCAGCGCCACGGGGGAGAGGTAGAACGCCAGCGGATTCAGTTCCCAGGCGGCGAGGATCAAGATCGCAGACGTGACAATGACGAACCACGCCACAAACGATTTGCTCAGCTTGCCGGCGGGGAGGGCGCGAATCTTCGTGCGCGGATTGGCAGCATCAATCGTCGCATCCGCGAGGCGATTGAAGGCCATCGCTGCCGAGCGCGCCGCCACCAGCGCGACGATGATCCAGATCGTGGTATGCAGGTTCGGAATGCCGCGGGCCGCCAGAACGGCGCCCGTCAATCCAAAGGGGAGCGTCAGGACGGAGTGCTCCCACTTGATCATTTCCAGGGTGGTGCCAATGCTGCGAAACAACGCCACAGGTTGATTGTAATGGAAGGCGGGCTGAGGAGTGGGACGGCTCAGCAGGTTGCGTACCCCTTGAAATTGTCATCCCGAACCTCCTTTGCAATTGTCATCCCGAGCGAACCTCCCTCGGAAATTGTCATCCCGAACGAACCTGCCTCTGAAATTGTCATCCCGAGCGAAGTCGAGGGATCTGCGGTTCTCGTCCGTCGGAAAGGACCGTTGCGGTGCCATGGAACCGCAAGGCCCTCCGCTCGGGCTGAACTATCCCAACAAGCGCAAAGGCGGCGTTTGTCGGGAGCCCTGGCCAGCCCTCGGTCGGGATGACAATTCATCGGGGGAAGCGTTAACGGCACGGCTGAAGCCGTGCCCTTTCAAAACGGCTCGACGTTCGGATTTGAGGAGCGTGTAAAGCCGTGCCCGACGCTAAACCACTGCCTCAACCGCCTTGTGGCAACGGCTGGCCGGCCCACTGGCGCTCCCAGGCGGGAACGGTGACTCGCTCCGCAACCACGGCGGGCTTACGCGCCCAGCACACGACGCGCGTGCCGAAGGGCAGATTGATGAAGCGAATCACAAAGCGTTCGCAATCCAGCACCAACACCATGGCGGCATTCAGGCTTCGCGACTGCCTTGCCGATTGGCGATAGCGGTCGATCGACCTGGTGAAGATGTTCTTGCCGATGCGCTCGATGAAAGCCGGCAGAAATCCCGAAGCAACAAGGTACGAAATCCGAGTGACTTCGAACCCGGAATTGTTCAGCTTCCGGCGAAGCTCACTGGCGGTGTAACGCCGGCGATGCCCGCGCGCCTCGTCTTGTTCTCCCCACAGCGCAGCATACGCCGGAACCGTGAGGCAGAGCGTTCCTCCGTCTTTCAGCACGCGCTTCATCTCGCGCAACGTGGCCGAGTCGTCGGTAACGGTTTGCAGGATGTCGCCGGCAACCACGGCGTCGAAAGAATTCGACCCGAAGCTGAGCTCCTCCGAGCAGGTGCAGATCAGGCGGTGGCGCGCTTGCGTCTGATGAAAAGCGAGGACCGGCAAGGACGAGTGGGCGTTAACGGTCCGAAGAAGGGAAGAGTCGTCGAAATCCAGCTCGGCGGTACAGCCCAGGTCGAGCACCCGCGCCTCGCGCTTGCCGCTGACCGCCTGTGACACGGCGTCGCGAAGCAGCTTACGTCGCGCGATCCACCACCACGAAATGGTTTCGCGCCGGAGTGAGTCGAATTCGTTCTGGGCCTGCATGGGCTCGCCGCCTCGCCTTGCACTAACCATTTTACGTGAATCGGCCCTGGGCTTTTAGCAAACGAGTGAAGGCTGCAAGGTACCAGGGCTGGTGCAAAGACTATTGCGGTATTTGTCTGTGCTCTGCCGGCGCTTAGCCGACAGTCCGTCTAAAGCTCGACAGAGACATTGGGTTCATTGACTTGGCCCGTTTCGCGGAAGTAACATTCGCGCCAATGATCGGGCAGACCATCTCGCACTATCGTATCGTCCAGGAACTCGGAGCCGGCGCGATGGGAGTGGTCTACAAGGCCGAGGACGTGAAGCTGGGTCGGTTTGTGGCTCTTAAATTCCTGCCCGACAACCTGGCCAGCGGCTCGCTGGCGATCAGCCGGTTTCAGCGGGAAGCCAAAGCCGCTTCTGCCCTGAATCATCCCAACATCTGCACGATTTACGAGATTGAGGAAGCCGGCGGCCGGACCTTCATAGCGATGGAGTTGCTGGAGGGTCAGACACTCCGCCACCGGATCAGAGGCAAGCCCCTGGACATCGAGACCGTCCTCGATCTGGCGATCGAAATCGCCGATGCTCTGGACGCCTCCCACTCCAAAGGCATCATCCACCGCGACATCAAGCCGGCCAACATTTTTGTTACCGACCGCGGCCACGCCAAGATCCTGGATTTCGGAGTAGCGAAAGTCTTCCAGACGCTTGACTCCGTCGGCATGAGCGCGGCGAACGATGAGTCCGAAGTCGAACTCACGTTGCCGGGGATATCGGTGGGAACCGCAGCTTATATGTCGCCGGAGCAAGTGAGGGCCGAGGAGGTTGACGGCCGGAGCGATCTGTTTTCCTTCGGCGTCGTGCTCTACCAGATGGCGACGGGCACGCTCCCCTTTCAGGGCCCCAGCTCCGGCGTCATCACGGAGGCCATACTCAACCGCGATCCGATAGCTCCCGCAGAGGTGAATCCCGGTGTCCCTGCGCCACTGCAAGAGGTGATCCGGAAAGCCCTGGAGAAGGACAGAAGCCTGCGGTATCAACATGCGGCTGAGATGCGGGCCGGGTTGAAACAACTGAAGCGAGACATGGAGTCGGGGTCGAGAGCCTCGGAAGGATGGGTGCCGACAGCAACCGCGGGAGGTTTGGCGACTGGCACTAAGTCGGAAGTGCCTGCTTCTGCTCTACGTAGCTCTGCACTGCGCCAGCAGCGGGTCCCGAAGGTCATTGACTCGCTGGCAGTCTTGCCTTTCGGAAACACAGGTGGCGATCCTGAACACGAATATCTCAGCGACGGTATTACCGGGAGCCTCATCAACATTCTGGCGACACTGCCCAAGTTGCGAGTGATGGCGCAGAGCACCGTTTCCAGGTTCAAGGCCCGGGACATCGATCCTCAAGCCGTGGGTCGCGAGTTGGGGGTTCGCGCCGTGCTCACCGGAAGAATCATGCAGAGCGGTGGCTCGTTACGGATTGGCACAGAACTGGTCGATGTCGCTACCGGTTCTCAGCTGTGGGGCGCGCAATATGATCGCAAACCGGGCGACATCTTTGTGGTTCAGGACGAAATCTCTACCGAGATTTCGGGGAAATTGCGCTTGCGCTTGACCCGAGCCGAAAAGAAGCAACTGACAAAACACCACACCCAGGACGTCGAGGCGTACCGCCTTTACCTGAAAGGCCGTCACCACTGGAACCGGTGGACCGAAGAAGGGTTCTATAAAGCAATCGAGCATTTTCAGCAGGCCGTCGACAGCGATCCCAGCTATGCCCTGGCCTATGCCGGTTTGGCCGATTGCTATGTGCTGCTGGGATGGAACAGCTATCTGCCTCCGAAGGATGCATTCCCTAAAGCCAAAGCGGCGGCCACGGCCGCTCTTCAACTCGATTCGGATCTCGCTGAAGCTCACACGCCTTTGGCAGCAGTGTTGTGGCTCGACGACTGGCAGTGGGAGAAGGCCGAGACGGAATTCAAGCGCAGCCTCGAACTGAGTTCCACCTATCCCACCGCCAACCACTGGTACGCCGAGTACGCGATGACCATGGGCCGGCACGACGAAGCGATGGTCAGGATCAAAAAGAGTCAGGACCTGGATCCGCTGTCGCTGATTATCAGCGTGGCTGTCGGATGGGCTTACTACTTTGCCAGGCGATACGACGAAGCCATCGAACAACTCCGGCGATCCGTCGAACTCGATCCGAACTATGCCGTCACCTACTGGATTCTCGGTTTGCTGCTCAGAAAAAAGGCATGCTATGAACTGGCGATTACCGAGGGTGAGAAGGGGGTGAAGCTGTCGGGGGGCAGTCCTCTGATGCGCGCGGCCCTGGCTCACACTCTCGCTGTGGCCGGCAGGACGGGGGAAGCGCGTCAGATCCTCGATGATCTGACGAAACTAGCACAGCAGAAATATGTTGCGCCCTACTTCTTCGCCGGAATTCACCTTGGCCTGGGAGAACATGAACGCGCGCTGGAATACTTGCGGAAATGCTACGAAGAACATTCCCACTGGCTCATTTATCTTCATCTCGATCCGAGCCTGGACGACTTGCGGGACAAGCCAGGTTTCCAGGAGCTGTTGCGGCACCTTGGTCTTCCAAGCCTGACCACGGGCGCGCCGCGGTGAAGCAGTCAGTCGGAGCCCGTGGTTTCAACTCCTGAGAGTTTAAGCAGAGACGATGCTATTGCGTGCGATCGAGGAACTCCTCGTTCCAGGCCGCGCGAATCGCCTCTAATTTGTCTTTATCGCAAGCTGCAGAATCGCCGCTGAACTCTTCCAGATCGGTCACCCGTTGGCGCAACTCATCCAAATCAGTCGAGAGCGGATGAAGTTCAGGATGTCTTCTGGCGAGCAGCACCCCGATCTTCTCGGCATCGTCCCAGGTTAACTTCTCAGTCATGAGATGCTCCTTGAACCTTGGGAATTATTCTATCGTTAAGCGAGCAGAGAGCCTTGACCATTAAAATCAGCGCTGATCGTCCCTATGGTTGGACAACTCAGAATCCGATTTCATAATCCTCGAAGCCATGTCCTGGACCTGAACCGCCCCGCGAAAATAATCCAGTGACAGCTCCAGTCCTGTTCGAAGATCGATCTTCGGTTCCCAGCCGAGCAGGCGCCTGGCTTTGCTGATGTCGGGACGGCGCTGTTTGGGATCGTCCTGCGGCAGCGGCTCGTAGCGAATCTTGCTCTTCGAGCCGGTGACTTCGAGGACGACCTGGGCGCATTCCAGGATCGTGAACTCCGTCGGATTGCCGATGTTCGTGGGCTCGTGCTCGTCGGAGTTTGCCAGCGCCAGGATGCCGGCGATCTCGTCGCTGACGTAGCAGAAGCTGCGCGTCTGCGAGCCCTCGCCATAGACCGTGAGGTCCTCGCCCAGCAGGGCCTGCTTCATGAAGTTCGAGATCACGCGCCCGTCATTCAGTTGCAGTCGCGGGCCGTAGGTATTGAAGATGCGCACGATGTGCGTGTCCACCTGATGATAGCGGTGGTACGCCATGGTGATTGCCTCGGAGAAGCGCTTGGCTTCGTCGTACACCGAGCGCGGGCCGATGGGATTCACGTGTCCCCAATACGTTTCCTTCTGGGGATGCTCGAGCGGATCGCCATAACACTCAGAGGTCGATGCCATGAAGAATTTTGCGCCGTACTTCTTCGCCAGTTCCAGGCAATTCATGGTGCCCAGCGAGCCAACCTGCAGCGTCTCGATGGCGTGCTCCAGGTAGTCGACCGGACTGGCAGGCGAGGCGAAGTGGAAGATGTAATCGACGTTGCCGAAATCGAAGGGCCGGGATACGTCCTGCTCGCGAAATTCGAAGCGGGGTTCCTGGCCCAGGTGGGCGATGTTGCGCGGGTTACCGGTGAGCAGGTTGTCGGCGCACAGAACGGAGTGGCCCTGCGCGAGCAGGGCATCGCAAAGATGCGATCCTAGAAAGCCAGCACCACCTGTGACCAGCATGCGCATCGTTGTCGCCCCAAGAACTAAAGAGAAGGCTCGTCGGCCTGAAGGCCGCCTCGCTAAACAATTAAAAGGGCCATTCATGGCAACGGCTGAAGCCGTGCCTTTCAAAGCTGTTGCCAGTAGGATTTCAGCAGCGGTAAACCGTCGCCCCTGCAAAATCAATCGGCTTACGCGAAGGTCAGCACACCGGTGCCGCGTAGCCTCGCCCGCTGATCTTCAATGATGCTTTGTAGCGAATCTTCGAGCGAAATCTTCGGCTCGTATCCTATCAGCCGGTTCAACTTGCTGACGTCGGGCACGCGCCGCTGCATATCTTCAAAGCCTTCTTCGTAAGCCGTGCTGTAAGGAACGGTCACGATGCGCGACTTGGACTTCGTCATCTTCCTAATCCGCTCGGCCAGTTCCATGATCGTGATCTCGTGATTGCCGCCGACGTTGTAGACCTCGCCGTTGGCCTCGGGATGCGCGGCGATACCCACCAGCGCGTCCACCGCATCGGTTACGTGGGTGAAGCAGCGGCTCTGGGTGCCGTCGCCGAAGACGCGAATGTCGGATCCGCTGAGCGCCTGGGCCACGAAGTTGGGTATCACCATGCCGTAGCGGCCGGTCTGCCGCGGGCCCACGGTGTTAAACATGCGCGCGATGACCGTCGGGACGCGGTGCTCTTTCCAGTAAGCAATCGCCAGGAACTCGTCAATCGCCTTCGAGCAGGCATAACTCCAGCGTGCTTTGCTGGTCGCGCCCAGCACCAGGTCGTCGTCTTCGCGGAACGGCACCTGCACCTTCTTGCCGTACACCTCGGAGCTGGAGGCGATCAGCACGCGCTTGCGCTTGGTCACCGCCAGCGAGAGTACGATCTCTGTGCCGCGAATGTTGGTCTCGATGGTGCGTACCGGGCTGTCCAGGATCAGGCGGACACCGACCGCGGCGGCGAGATGGTAAATAACGTCGCTCAAGTCCACCAGTTCGGCCATCAGACGGGTGTTGTTTACGCTCTCGATGTGATAGCTGAATTGCGGATGAATCTTGAGGTGCTGGATGTTCCCGATAGAACCTGTCGAGAGATCGTCGATGATGTAGACCTCGTCACAGAGGGCGAGGTGCCGTTCTGCGAGATGCGAGCCGATGAAGCCGGCCCCTCCCGTAATCAGGATCTTCAATACGGTTCCTCCAAACCCATTAGACTAAACGGGTCGCGAACCACAGCGCAAATGAGTGTGATCGGGCCAGCTGAAGTGTGCTTGAGAATCTGGGTGGAGCACGCCTTCAGGCGTGCAGGTTGGACGTCCCTGGTTTATCCCGGGCTTTAGCCGCTGAGGTATCAGATGATTTGCCTTGGGCGCTAAAGCGCAGCATGAATTTGCTCTGCAGTGTGCACGCCTGAAGGCGTGCTCCACCCAAAAGTCTGTGCTCTGCATCATGGTGTGAGCTTCGATCCAGCCGTATAATGACGGCATTTTCCTGACATCTCATCATGACTGATCGCGAAACAGATCTGCTGGTTATCGGCGCCGGAATCGTGGGACTGGCAACCGCGCTGGAGGTCACGCGCCGCTTCCCGGCGATGGGCATTGTCGTCGTCGAGAAAGAAGACCGCGTTGCCGCCCATCAGACCGGACACAACAGCGGCGTCATCCACTCCGGCCTCTATTACAAGACGGGATCATTGAAGGCCCGCAACTGCGTGGCGGGGGCGGCATCGATGAAACGCTTCTGCCAGGAGAATGGCGTCCCCTATGAAGAGTGCGGCAAGCTAGTGGTGGCGACCACGGCGGAAGAAGTCCCGCGGCTGGAGGCACTGCGTGAGCGCGGCAAGGCCAACGGCGTTCCCGGTCTGCGCATGATGGATCGCGAGGAGTTCCGCGAGATCGAGCCGCATTGCGAAGGTGTTCGCGCGCTACACGTCCCCTCCACCGGTATTGTCGATTACACAATGGTCGCGCAGAAGTATGCCGAGCTCATCCGGCGGGCCGGCGGCCAAATCGTTTTCAGCGCCAAGGTCATCGGGCTGCGCGCGGACAATGGCGGCAACGTGGTCGAGACGAAGGCAGGCGTGTTTCGCTCGCGCTACGTTATCAACTGCGCCGGGCTCTACAGCGACGCCATCACGCGCATGGCCGGCCTCGAAACCAATCTCGAGATCATTCCGTTTCGCGGTGAGTATTACGAGATCCGCCCCGAGCGCCGGAGCCTGGTCAAGAACCTGATTTATCCCGTGCCCGATCCGCGCTTCCCGTTTCTCGGCGTGCACTTCACCCGGCGAGTGAATGGGAGCGTCGAGGCCGGCCCAAATGCGGTGCTGGCGTTTCGCCGGGAAGGCTACACCGGCACCTCGCCGGACATGAGCGAGGCGACCCAGATGTTGCGTTACGGCGGCTTCTGGAAGATGGCGAAGAAATACTGGCGCATGGGTATGGCGGAGCAGTACCGCTCGTGGATGAAGCCGGCGTTCACCAAGGCACTGCAAACGATGCTTCCGGAGATCCAGGATTCCGACCTCGCGCCCGGCGGCTCGGGGGTGCGGGCGCAGGCGGTCGATGCCAACGGCAGCCTGGTGGACGACTTCTACTTCATGCACAGCGGCAGCATGATCCACGTGTGCAACGTGCCCTCACCGGCCGCGACGGCGTCTCTCGAAGTTGGAAAAGAGATCGTGAACATGATGGCGGAGCGTTTTGGACTGGCGGCTCAGGCCGAATCGTCGCGGTGAGATGACACGCGACGCCGGTTAGAAATTCCGACTTGTCGACTAGACTCGACATAATGCCAGATTGAATTCGAAGTTTCTGGACTCTGTAGATAACCATCACGATCGCGTTTTTCCAACTCAAGTATCTGTCGGTTGGCCAGAAATTCGCGCAGGGCGTTACGAACCAGGGCCGATCGAGTCGTGCGGGTGCGCTTCGCGGCGTCGTCGGTTGCCTGGAGGAGCTCCGCGCCAAGCAGCACGTGAACGGTTTTCATGGTTTCACTTTATTCCACGCAAATCGTTTGGAAAAGCCTGGAGGCCTCGCAATGTTCGTCTGGAGCAAAATCTCTAAGCGATGTCCTGCCGTCAGCTAAAGCCGACTCGAATAGGCCAGGAGGCCGTTAGGACGCTGGCCTGAAGGCCATCTCTACCAGAAAGCCAGGCCCACTCGAGGCCATGCTAAGCTTTACGGATGGCGCTTTACCTGGTTACCGGCGCGGCCGGATTCATCGGATCATCCCTGGTGCGGGCCTTGTTGCAGCGCGGCGAGCAGGTCCGCGGCTTCGATAATTTTGAGACTGGCCGGCGCGAAAACCTTCAGGACTGTTACGCGCAAATCGACTTTCGCGAAGCCGACTTGCTCGACTTTGACGCCATCCAATCGGCCTGCCAGGGCGTCGATTACGTGCTGCACCAGGCCGCGATTCCGTCCGTCCCTAAGTCGATTGCCGATCCCGCGCGCAGCAACAAGGTCAACGTCGAAGGCACGCTGAACGTCCTGCTGGCCGCCCGCGATGCAAAAGTGAAGCGCGTCGTTTACGCCGCGTCTTCGTCGGCCTACGGAGACAGTCCCACTCTGCCGAAGCGCGAGGACATGTCCTCGAATCCACTTTCACCCTACGCGGTCGCCAAGCTCACGGGCGAGATGTACATGAAGGTTTTTCACGGCGTGTACGGGCTGCCGACCGTGAGCCTGCGCTACTTCAATATTTTCGGACCGCATCAGGACCCGACCTCGCCTTATTCGGCGGTGCTGGCGAAGTTCATTACACAGATGCTGCGCGGCGAGCAGCCTACGATTTACGGCGATGGCGAGCAGTCGCGCGACTTCAATTACATCGACAACGCAGTAGCGGCGAACCTGCTGGCGGCGACCGCGCCCGCAGGCGATGTGGCCGGGCAGATGTTCAACATCGCGACCGGGAACCGGTTCAGCTTGAATGAAACATTCGAGATGCTGAAACCGCTGACCGGCTACAGCGGTGACGTAACTTACGAAGCGGAGCGCAGCGGCGACATCAAGCATTCGCTGGCCGATATTTCGCGCGCGCAGCAGAAGCTGAAGTATCAGCCGCTGGTGGACTTCAAAGAAGGCCTGCAGCGAACGGTAGAGTGGTACCGCGCCAGCGGGGCAGGCAAGAAGCAGGAGTTGGCCGCGAGCAGGTAAGTCGGCTAGCACGGATGCAGGACCAGCGAACGAACCGCAGATCCCTCGACTCCGGCGACCAAAACATGGCGCCTGCGCTCGGGATGACAATTTCACATTTGTGTTGGCGCTTCTTAAAACCGCGGCCCACCCAACAGCAGATATTTTGCATCACTTCATGACCGGCTACCGCGCCGGTTCACTTCATCATCGAAAGGAATCCTCATGGCTCGTCAGCCCGGCGTTTACGCCACATTCGATACCTCGGAAGGAACCATTGTTTGCCGCCTCTTTGAGAGCGAAGCTCCCATCACGGTGAAGAATTTCATCGACCTAGCCGAAGGTAAGCGCGAGTGGACGCATCCGACTACCCGCACCAAGAGCAACAACCGGCTCTACGATGGGACGATCTTCCACCGGGTCATTCCCGACTTCATGGTTCAGGGCGGCGACCCGGCGGGAACCGGCATGGGCGGCCCCGGCTACCAGTTCCAGGACGAGACCAAGGGCTCGCCGCACAAGTTCGACAAGCCGGGCAAGCTGGCGATGGCAAATGCCGGACCAGGCACCAATGGCTCACAGTTTTTCATCACCGTCGCGGCGACGCCGTGGCTCACCGGCAATCACACCATCTTTGGCGAAGTGATCGAAGGGCAGGACATCGCCGACAAGATCACCAAGCTCCCGCGTAATCGCCAGGACAAGCCGAACAAGGATGTGGTGTTGAACTCGGTGAAGATCGAACGCGTCTGATTCTTTGCCGGCGAACGGGGAGGAAGAGAAGCGTAAAGCTCTCCCCTTATTTGCATCCTCTCACGGAGTGGCACTGCACTGGCCGGGAACGATTCTCAAGCGTCGAACCAGGAGGCCAAGCCTGCGCAGGTCGTCGCTGCGCCGATCCAGTTCGTGGACCGTCGGCAGGTTAGGGGGCAGGAGAAACTCCAGCCTGCCGGCGTTCGTCACTTGGTCGAATTGGACCTGATACTTCTGATCTCCGGGCGAGAGCTCCTGCACTGTTTTCACTTCCTCACCGAGCTTGACAGCGAAGCTGGATTTCATCTGGTTGACAGCTGTCGCGGTAAATTCGACGCAGAGCTGTCCGCTCAGGCCGTTGGCGAACACAACAGTCGCGGGTCCGCGATTTTCGTCGGTCCAGCGACCAGCGGGTTCCTGGTAGGAAAAGCCGGAAATCCGGTCAACCCAGGCCGGCAGTCCAGGGCGGCTGAAATCCATGCCGTCCTGCAGTGTTGCGGGATAGTGAGGAAGATTCCAGTCCGGCGTGGTGCGGTCGATGAAGTAAGCCCGGTACGCAGGGGAGACCCGGGGATGCAGGGTGGCGTACAGGACGCCGAGATGCAGCAGCAACAGCGCCCCGATCAGCGTCAATTTGATGGCTGTTCGCATCGGATCACACAATGTTCCAGCTTCCCGTCATCCACAGATAAACCATGAGCGCTGCCAGGCCGCCGCTGCCGCAGGCGTAGATCATCCGCAGGTTGGGGTAGCGTCGCAACCCCTTGTAGATGGCGTACAGGGTGGGCGGCTGCCACCAAAAAAAGCGCGGCATGCCGGCCATCTCCGCCGTAGCCGGCATGATGATGCAAAGAGCAAGAAAGGCGGCCATTTCGAACTCGCGCTTCCAGGCAAGCCACAGGCTGACAAGAATTCCCGCAATCGCCGTCTGTGCCCAATAACGCGACCAGCCACCACGATGCAGATTCTCCAGTACTAGCCTGATGGGATTGCCCGACTGTACACCCCAGGCGACGAAGCTGTGCATCGGAGCAAGAGCGTCGCCCATCAGGTGGTAAAGATAGAGCAAGTACAGCGACAGGCCTGCCGGACAGAGCAGCAATCCTAACCAGACGTTCAGGTCACGTTGACGCAACAGGCCCCGCACTCCGAATGTCCGCAGGCAGCCCAGGAAGTAAGCGACGACGAATGCCACGCCCTGCAGCCGCGTAGCCGAAAGCAAGCCGCCAGCCACGCCGGACAGAAGCCAGCGTTTTCGTTTGAGCGCGGCCAGTGCGCAGGCCGCCAGCGTGAAATAGAGCGGTTCGGAGTATCCGGCATGGGCATAGATCAGGTAGGGGTTAAAGGCCACCAGGGTTGCGGCCATGAAAAGTTCGGCGAAGTTCGAGACTTCCGCACCGAGGAGCGACACGAATGCCAGAATCGCGGTAAACAGGAACACGGTGCTCATCACCGCCGTAGCCCGGCCCGAGTGCGCATGGAAAAGACGAACAAAAGGGGCAACGGTCAGAGGGAACACCGGTAGGAAGTGCCAGCTGGTCCACTGGCTCTGTAATTGCGCTGAATCGTATCCGCTGTGCTCGATCCGGTCGTACCAGCCGCAATCCCACTTGCAGTACTCGACCTCGGTTACCGGACCATGGAGTGTCTGCTTGTTCTCCCAGTGAGCAAAACGAGAGATGCAGTTCACAAAAACATGACTGGCAAGTGTGAGGACAAGTGCAATCAGGATTGCATGGCGCCTTCGTCGCGACTTGCTGTACAAAGTATCTTCGGGCGCGGGCAAGCTGATGGGATTAGCGGTCACGAAGGCAACTCAGGAAGCTCGTATTTCAGAACGGAACCTTGCAATCGACAGCAATCGGCCGGAGTCAGCCTTCGCGAGGCGCGAGGCATTGTAAACAGAGTCGGTTATACCACATTGGAAATAGCCCCGCTCTTTGGCACTGGTTCGCGAGCTCTCGAGCTTCAGGGTTTACAGTCACTTCGGCTTGCTGTCGAGCACGAACACCCGATTCGGGTTGCCGGGCTGAATCTTGTTTTTCTCGAAGCAGACTTTAATACGCCGCCGTAACTCTCGCCGCACGTTGTCCTGCTGGCCCGGACGCGTCTTGACCAGCATCAGGTAATCCACTTCCTCGCCGGTCACCCTGTCGATGCCAGGGACTTCAGGCGGGGCGACAATTCTGTCTGCAAAATCCGGGTCGACGGCGATCCCCGCGCCCACTTCCTTAAGCGTCTTGATTACCAGATCGCTGTCCGTGTCGTAGGCAACCGAGATGTGCAGGGCCAATTGCGTCCAGTCGCGCGTCATATTGCTGACCACGGTAATCTGGCTGCTGGGGACGTTGTGCACCGTACCGTCGGCATCGCGCAGCACCGTACGCCGCAGCGTCATCAACTCGACTGTGCCCTGTACGCCCGCGATTTTGACGATGTCGCCGATGTCGTACTGATTCTCGACCAGGATAAAGAATCCGTTGATGAAGTCGTGCACCAGGGTTTGCGCGCCAAATCCCACGGCGACGCCCGCGATGCCGGCGCTGGCCAGCAGTGGCCCCATGTTGATGCCCAACAAAGGTAATACCTGTAAGGCAGCAACGAAAACGACGATGAAGAGTCCAACGCTGTAGACGACGCTCGACAGCGTCCGCAGTTGCTGGGCGCGCATCGCCGACGGTAGCCCCTGACTCTTGCTGAATCGGGTTAAACGCCGGGCCAGGGCCTTCAACAGGCGCGTCAAAATAAATGCGATGATGAAAACGCCAATGATCCGGGGCACCTGGTGGCGTACGAAATCGAAGGTGTCGTCGCCCCAGCTGTTCAACATCTGAACAACGTTGTCTTCGGCTCGGTGAGGACCCAGAATGAAGGCCTGCAGCCGCTGTGCGAATGGAGATACCATTGAGGCGGATTATAGCAAGCAGTTTCTGGGTCGCAGAGCCGGCCTTTCGAACCGTGGGAACGTTTCTTGGAAGCAAATTCTTCATCAACGGTGATTCGATGGAATCAAAACTAGATACACCGCACGGCTGGAAGCGGGTCGTCTGCATCACAACCATAACGCTCTTATTGACCATGGTCTGTTTCGCGCAGCTCACGAACCAGCAACAGCAGAACCCGACGCAACCCGCTTACCCCGGACAGACGCCCGCCAGTCATAATGAAGACGTGTGGGAACAACAGCAGCAAAAGGCGCTGCAGCAGAAAGCCAACCTGCAGCGGCAACAGGAGATTCGGAAAGATACCGAGAAACTGCTGGAACTGGCGACCGAGTTGAAGCAGGCGGTAGACAAGAGCAACAAAGACACTCTGTCGCTGGACGTGGTCAAGAAAGCCGAAGAGATCGAGAAGCTGGCTAAGTCGGTTAAGAACAAGATGAAGGGGGACTAAAAACAGATGTCAGTTGCCGGTTGTCAGTGGCCAGTACGCCGTGGTCAGTGGTCAGTCGGGTAGAGCTGGCCATCAGCCAGCATCGAGGCCATCTATTTGTGTCAGAGTCGGCTTCAGCCGACGGCATGGATGCAGCAGAAGAATGCCGTGACCTTCTCGTAACGAGATTCTTTCTTACTTCCAACCAAGAGGCCTTCGGGCCCACCAGTCCTTTGTCAACGCGAGTGAGGTGAGTGTATGGCTTTTGAGCACTACGTGAAACTTCCCGGCAGTGAACGTCAGCCGATGGCGGGCGCAAAGAAGACGGCCGCTGCCGATCCTAATGCAGTGATGCAGGCAACCATCGTGCTGCGTCCGCGCCAGTCCAACGCCGAGCCTCTTGCCGACGTGGTCGCTCGCGGCGAGCACCTCACGCGCGAAGAATATCAGGCTCGCTACGGCGCCGATCCGGCGGATGTGCAGACGGTGCTGGCTTTCACCAGCAGCTTTGGATTGGCGCTGACGCGGGTCGATCTCGGAGCACGCACCATCACTCTTACCGGCAAGACTGGAGCTTTCGCTAAAGCCTTCCAGGTGGAGCTGGCGCATTACCAGCATTCTGGCGGATCCTATCGTGGACGCTCGGGATCTATCAGCATTCCGCAGGAGTTGGGCCAGATCATTCAAAGCGTTCACGGCCTGGACGATCGTCCGCAGGCGAAGCCGCACTTTCGGCTAGCGAAGAACACGTCGCGCCCGGCAAGCGCCGCCGCCGCCGCAATCTCCTATACTGCACTCCAGGTCGCCACGGCCTACAACTTTCCAACCGGCGTGACCGGGAAGGGCGAGACCATCGGCATCATCGAACTCGGTGGTGGCTACACTTCATCCGATCTCAGCACGTACTTCAGTAACCTGAACATTTCCCCCGCGCCCACCGTGGTTGCCGTCTCAGTCGACGGCGGACAGAACGCGCCGACTGGCAATCCCAGCGGTCCCGACACCGAAGTCATGCTCGACATCGAGGTGGCGGGCGCGGTTGCTCCGGGCGCGCGCATTGTCGTCTACTTCGCGCCCAACACCGATGCCGGTTTTCTCGACGCTATCAACCAGGCCACGATGGATACGGTCAACAAGCCGTCGATCCTCTCCATCAGTTGGGGCGGCGCGGAATCGAGCTGGACGGCGCAGTCGCTGCAGTCATTCAACAACGCGCTGCAATCGGCGGCGGCCGTCGGCGTGACCGTCTGCGTGGCCTGTGGGGACAATGGTTCGGACGACGGAGTTGGCGACGGCCAGGACCACGTGGACTTTCCGGCCTCCAGTCCGTACTCGCTGGCCTGTGGCGGAACGACGCTGATGATCAGCGGCAGCGCCATCTCGAGCGAAGTGGTGTGGAACGAGCAGGCCAGCAATGAAGGCGCGACCGGCGGCGGCGTCAGCGGAACGTTTCCGCTGCCGACCTATCAGGCGAATGCCAACGTGCCCCCGTCCAAGAATCCCAGCGGATTCAAAGGGCGCGGCCTCCCCGACGTAGCCGGTGACGCCGATCCGTCGACCGGTTATCAAGTGCAGGCCGACGGGCAAAGCTTCGCCGTGGGCGGCACCAGCGCGGTTGCGCCACTATGGGCAGGACTGATCGCGCTCTTCAATCAATCGGAAGGGAAGTCGGTTGGGTACCTGAATCCCACTCTCTACCAGAACGGAGAAAGTGGCGGAGCGTTTCACGACATCACGTCAGGCAACAACGGAGACTTCCAAGCCGCTGCTGGATGGGACCCGTGCACGGGATGGGGAAGTCCAAACGGAGCGGCGCTCTTGCAAGCGCTGAGTGGAGCGAGTCCGAGCCCAACTCCACAGGCGCATCCCAAGCCGCCAAGACCAAAGCCGCGTCCGAAGATGTAAGTAAGACTTCACAGGATTAGGCTACGTTAATCCGGGTGCCCCAGGTCTCGCGATTTTCGAGACCTGGGGCACCCGCTTCGCTTCCTCAAATAGAAACGCCACCCCTTTCAGAGTGGCGTTTCGTTATTACAGCTGCACCTGCTCTTACGCTTTGGCTTTCACGATCCGCATACCGTAGAACGAGCGGTACACGAAGACAAACGAGATCACGAAGAACACCAGCGCCAGGATGTGGGCGAAGCCTTCTCCCTGCGTCGCGGTCAACTGCACCGCCAGCTCCACCGCCAGAAGTCCGAACAGCGTGGTGAACTTAATGATCGGGTTCATGGCTACGGAAGACGTGTCCTTGAAAGGATCACCAACGGTATCGCCTACCACCGTAGCATCGTGCAGCGGCGTGCCCTTCTGCTTCAGTTCGACTTCGACGATCTTCTTGGCGTTGTCCCAGGCGCCGCCGGCGTTAGCCATAAACATCGCCTGGTACAGACCGAACGCCGCAATCGAGATCAGGTAGCCGATGAAGAAGAACGGCTCCACGAACGCGAATGAAAGCGTGACAAAAAAGACCGCGAGGAAGATGTTGAACATGCCCTTCTGCGCGTACTTGGTGCAGATCTCAACCACCTTCTTGCTGTCGCTCACCGAAGCCTTCACCACACCATCCAGCTTGATATTGGCCTTGATGAACTCCACCGCGCGATAGGCGCCGGTGGTCACAGCCTGGGTGGAAGCGCCGGTGAACCAGTAAATGATGGCGCCGCCTGAGATCAGCCCCAGCACAAACGGAGCGTGCAGCAGCGACAGGTTACCAACGTTCTCCGTCAGTCCGCGGGTTAGCGCCATGATGATGGAGAAGATCATCGTGGTCGCGCCGACGACGGCCGTACCGATCAGCACTGGCTTAGCCGTTGCCTTGAAGGTGTTGCCCGCGCCGTCGTTCTCTTCCAGCAGGTGCTTGGCGCGCTCGAAGTTGACGTCGATGTTGAAGTTCTTCTTCAGATCGCCTTCGATGTTCGGTTCCTGCTCGATCAGCGAGAGCTCGTACACCGACTGCGCGTTGTCCGTCACCGGACCATAGGAGTCGACCGCGATGGTCACCGGACCCATGCCAAGGAAGCCGAAGGCCACGAGGCCGAAGGCAAACACAGCAGGCGCCAGCATCAGGGCTCCGAGGCCGAAGTTGCTGACGTAGTAGCCGGTCGCCATCAGGGCGACCATGGTGAAGCCCAGGTAGTAGCAGGAGAAGTTGCCGGCCACGAAGCCCGACAGAATTCCCAGTGACGCGCCGCCTTCATCCGCCGAGGTCACGACTTCGCGGACGTGACGCGACTCAACCGAGGTGAAGACCTTCACCAGTTCAGGAATGATGGCGCCAGCCAGCGTTCCGCAAGAGATGATCGTCGCCAGCTTCCACCACTGTGTGCCGTCAGCGCCCAGTACGGGGATAATGTAGTAGGAGACGATGTAGGTGAGGATGATCGAGATAATCGAAGTGAGCCAGACCAGCGAGGTCAGCGGTGCTTCGAAATTCATCGTGTCGGAGTTGCCGTAACGGCCCTTGGCCACAGCTTCGTTCAGGAAATACGCCACGGTGCTGGAGACCAGCATCATGATGCGCATGACGAAGATCCACACCAGCAGCTGTACCTGCACGTGAGGATCTTTCACGCCCAGGAGGATGAAGGTAATCAGCGCGACGCCCGTCACGCCGTAGGTCTCGAAGCCATCGGCCGAGGGACCAACCGAATCGCCCGCGTTGTCGCCCGTGCAATCGGCTATGACGCCGGGGTTGCGAGCATCGTCTTCCTTGATCTTGAAGACGATCTTCATCAGGTCGGCGCCGATGTCGGCAATCTTGGTGAAGATGCCGCCGGCGATACGCAGCGCGGCCGCTCCCAGCGACTCGCCGATAGCGAAGCCGATGAAGCATTGGCCGGCGTAATCAGCCGGGATGAAGAGCAGGATGCAAAGCATGATCAGCAGCTCGACGGAGATCAGCATCATGCCGATCGACATGCCGGCCTTCAGCGGAATCGCATAGATCGGGTACGGCTTGCCGCGCAGTCCGGCAAAGGCCGTGCGCGAGTTGGCGTAGGTGTTCACGCGAATGCCGAACCAGGCCACACCATAGCTGCCGATGATTCCGATGACGCTGAACAACAGGATGACCGGCAGCGTTACCGCGACAGGTTTACCCGGGACAGGCGCCAGCCATCCAAAGTACGCCAGGATGACGACGGCGATGAACGCCCACAGGATCATCAGGAACTTGCCCTGCGTGACCAGATAGGTCTTGCAGGTTTCGTAGATGAGGCTGGAGATGTCGCCCATGCTTTTGTGCACGGGCATGTTCTTCAGCTGCAGGCAAATCGCCAGGCCGAAAACCAGTCCGAAGGCACAGAAGATCAGGCCGATGGTGAGCAGCTTGTGCCCATCCATTCCCAGGAAGCTGACGGACGAAAGATCGGGGAGCTGCAGGTTGGCTTCGCCACCGGCGGCTTCACTCGGCTGAGCGAACGCTGTGGAAGCTTGCAGCAGAAACAGAGTCACCGCGGCCGCGAGAAACTTTGCCGGGTTCTTACAGGATACTGACGACAGCCGCCGCAGGGTGGCTAGCCAGGTGTGCATACAATTAGTCCTCCGAGGGGCGGTCGTTTGCCGACGACCAGCGCCCACATGAATGGCGTTACGGTTTTTTCACTCTGCCGCGAACGGTTCGCGAGCATCGTTTCCTAAGATCGTTTGACCACCCAGCAGATTGGGCGCACTCGACCCTTCCCCCTGCGGGTCCTGACTTCGGAACGCGCTGGGCTCAAACCGAGGTCCCCGGCAAGTCCTGAACTAGGACCGGCAGGAGAAAATGTACCTGCTGGAATCCCGGAAACGCGCTTCCACTTCAAGACGAGAAGTGTTGAGGTTTGGCCGCGTCGGGAACACTTTGCACCATTTAGTGTGCATACGGCTGCACACTAAAGGCGCGCACAAAAGGCGAATTCTTATAACATTTTAAGCGCAGCGGGGTCAATTGGGAAGGACGCTGGGTTGTGGGAATCGAGGCAGTTAGTTACAGCGCTGCCGAAACCGACGCGGATAAGCGGGGTCCGGACGAAACGCCACGTTTGAAGTGACAAGAGCAATCGCTTCGCAAGTAGCGTAAACTTAGAATATGGCAAAAGTGAAGGCAACAAAAGGGAAGGCTACCAAAGACAAATTTCCACCAAGTTTGATTCCCGACGGGCGCTTCCAACGCTGTTCCATCTGCAAAACCTCGTTTCTTACAGTGTCGGATCGTTCGCTCTCCGAAGATTTTGCAGGTCATGTGAGGAGATCGCACCAGCCCGGTCAAACGTCCGAGGCCCTAAACTAGCCCGCTGCGCGGATCGTCAAGGGAAACCACCCGAAACTGAATAACGCTCGCCGGATACGCTAGCTCGCGCTGATATCGGCTCGCCGACCTGCGGTCTCGTTACCTGTCTCACCAGGAAATCCGCCAACCGTCGGCGGTGACTCCGCCGGGGAGTGCACCGCCGGCGGATTTGGCGAGTCAGTGGATCAACCCGCGAACGATTGTGCGTTGTACTTGGCCTGCGGCAGAGAACACGGCCACATCCGCATCGGCACCGGGTTTCAACCTGCCCTTGCGATCCTCGATGCCTAACGTGCAAGCCGGATTCAACGACGCCAGACGAATACTGTCCTGGAAAGTCAGCCGGGCGAACTTCATTACGTTGCTAATAGCGCGGTCCATGGTCAGCACGCTGCCGGCGAGTTTGCCGTGCGCCTGGCAGCGTCCGTCGCGCACCTGCACCTCAAACGATCCCAGGCGATAGACGCCGTCGGGCATTCCGGTCGCGCTGGTTGCGTCGGTAATTAACACTGCGCGGTCCAAGCCTTTGGCTCTCACAAACAGATCAACCATCTCCGGCTCGACGTGCAGTCCGTCGACGATGATGTCTGCTGTGAGAGTGTCGTTGGTCAGGATGACACCCAGCACTCCGGGATCGCGATGTTCCATCCTTCGCATGGCGTTGAAGGTATGTGTCGCGTGGCGCGCCCCCGCCTCGATGCCGGCGGCGGCTTCCGCCAGGCTGGCGTTGGTATGCCCCATGCTGACACGCACACCGCGATGCGTTGCCTCGGAGATAAGTTCCAGCGCGCCTGTCAGCTCCGGCGCAATGGTCAGCATGTTGATGTTGCCGCCAGCGGCTTCCCACATGGGCGCAAAGACTCCTGCTGAGGCTGGCTGCAGATACACCGGAGAATGCACTCCGGGTCGCGCGTGGCTGAGGAACGGTCCTTCAAGATGAACGCCGAGCGGTTGCGCGCGATCGGCCTGCGCTTCAGTTTTCGCTCGATTCACCGCCGCACCAAGCTTCTCCAGCGAAGCCAGAGTTTCGTTCATGGGCGCGGTCATCGTTGTAGGACAGTAGCTGGTCACGCCATGTCTGGTTAGCAGCCGCTCCAGCACAGCAAGGCTGGTATCCGAGCCGTCCATCACATCGTGCCCGGCGCCGCCGTGAATGTGAATGTCGATGAGGCCCGGGGTGAGAATCGCGTCGCCGAAGTCGATGACGCGAGCCTTGGCGGAAGTAGCCATATCGGCGCGAGCGCCGAGGGCCGAAATAACGCCGTCTTCGATCACGAGCGCGGCATCGTTGATCCGCTCCAGCGGAGTCAGCAGCTGCCGGGCTAGAAGAACCGTGACCACGATACCAACCTGCGAGTGCAATTCTAGAGCAGTTCTCACGGCCGCGCAGCGACGCGGGCCAATCAACAGGTCAATTAATTTTGCGCTCAAAAGGATTTTGGGTCGCTCCTCCGCATCGCCGTCGAAAAAAGCATCGAGGCGAATGCTCGGTAGAGCTGGCCTTCAGCCCAACGTCCAAGACGTCTTTTGGGTATCAAAGTCGGCTTTAGCCGACGACACGAGCGCTGCACACTCGTTCTCGCACCGTTAGGGCGATTATTCAAGCTGAGGCCGCGAGACTGTCTGAGGCCGCGAGACTGTTCGGGTACAGGCCGCTGGGAAGTCCCGAAGAGGAGCGTACCGCCGGCTGAAGCCGGCTTAAGAATCGAAAACGAAGCGTTGGACGCGGACCTGAAGGCCCGCACTACCCAAACTAAAGTCCTGATCGGCGCAGCTGAAGCCGGGCCCTTTCAACGTTTCGTGCACTTTCAGACCTGCAGTGGCTGCGGGGATCGCCTCCATCATCTATGCTTGCGGCATGGACGTCTTCGCTCTCACTCGCAGACTGATTGACATTGAATCCACTACGGGTATGGAGGCCGCCGTCGGCGTCGCGCTCGACACTGAGCTGCGCCAGCTCGGCTACAACGTCGAACGCATGCCCGTCGAGGGCGATCGCGTGAACATCTGGGCGACGCATCCCGGACATGCGCAGCCGGCGCTGGCGCTATCGACACATATGGACACGGTGCCGCCATTCATTCCCTCGCGCGAGAACGACGACCGCATCTATGGCCGCGGGTCGTGCGATGCCAAGGGGATCATCGTGTCGCAGATTGCTGCGGCGGAGAAGCTGAAGGCCGAAGGCATTCACGTCGGCCTGCTGTTCCTGGTCGGCGAGGAGCGCGATAGCCAGGGCGCGCAGACCGCGAACCAGCAGCCGCGCGGCACAAAGTTCCTCATCAACGGCGAGCCCACGGAGAACCGGCTGGCCCTCGCCTCGAAGGGCACGCTGCGTGTGGAGCTGGTTGGACGCGGCCGGATGGCGCACTCGGCGTATCCGGAGCTTGGCGAGTCGGCCATCGAGAAGCTGCTGGACGCGCTCGACGAGATCCGCAAGCTCAAGCTGCCCGAAAATCCCAAGGCCGGCCCGTGCACCTTAAACATCGGCCAGATCGAAGGCGGCCGAGCACCGAACGTCATTCCGGATCATGCCGTCGCGCAACTGCTCTTCCGGCTGGTCGGCCCTGCCGAAGAGTTACGCCAACAGATCACCAAAGCCACGGGCGACAAAGCCGAGGCACACTTTAAGCTCGAAATCCCCTACATGGAATTGGGCAGCGTTCCCGGCATCGAGACGATGATCGCCAAGTTCACCACCGACATCCCCGCGCTTACGCGCTGGGGCAAACCGCTGCTGATCGGGCCGGGTTCGATTCACGTCGCGCACACCGATGGGGAGTACATCGAGAAGAAGCAGTTGCTGGAGGCGATTAATCTCTACGCGAAGATCGCGCGGGAGTTGCTGGAGTAGCGAAGCGCCACCCTCTTAGAAATTGTCATCCCGGGCGAAGAGTTTCGAGATCGTCATCCCGGCCGAAGGGTTTCGAGATTGTCATCCCGAGCGAAGAGTTTCGAAATTGTCATTCCGAGCGAAGAGTTTCGAAATTGTCATTCCGAGCGAAGAGTTTCGAAATTGTCATCCCGAGCGAAGTCGAGGGATCTGCGGTTTCTGCGCGAGGGAAGGAACTTTGCCTGTGCGACGGACCACATATCCCTCGGCTCCGGCGCGCGAAAGAAGCGCGCCTGCGCTCGGGATGACAGTTCAAGAAGTGACAGCGGCCTTCGATACAATGTTCGCGCATGCTCACCCTGCTCGCCGCCGCCGAACAAATTCGCACCCGCAAGCTTTCTCCAGTCGAACTCACGCGCGAATGTCTCGATCGCATCGAGCGGGTTGACCCGCAGATCAACGCATTCATAACGGTCACGGCCGATCAGGCGCTTGACGCCGCGCGCAAAGCCGAAGCTGACATTGCTGCCGGCGACTATCGCGGGCTGCTGCACGGCATCCCAATCGCGCTCAAAGATCTGTTCGACACTGCCGGCGTTCTGACCACCGCGGCCAGCAATCAATATCGCGAGCGCATCCCCAAGGAAGACGCCGAGGTCGTGCGCCGGCTCAAGAAAGGGGGCGCGGTCGTTCTCGGCAAGCTGAACATGCATGAGTTCGCCTTCGGCATGACCGGCGTGGTCAGCGCCTTCGGACCGGCGAAAAATCCCTGGAACCTCGAGCGGATAACCGGCGGCTCGTCGTCGGGCTCAGCGGGAGCGGTGGCTGCGGGCCTGTGTGTCGCGGCGCTGGGATCGGACACGTCGGGCTCGGGCCGTTGCCCGCCCGCACTGTGTGGCGTTGTGGGACATCGCCCCAGCGCCGGCTTGATGAGCCTGCGCGGTGTCGTGCCGCTCTGTACGTCGTTCGACACGGTCAGCCCGATCACGCAGACGGTGGCGGACGCCGCTACCCTGATGGACGAGCTGAGCGGCAAGTCGAGTTTCGCGTCCACGCTGGTCGAAGATGTTGGCGTGTTACGAGTCGGCATAGCGCGCGCACATTTCTTCGACGATCTCCATCCCGACGTCGCGCGAGCGATGGACGAGGCGCTGAAGGTCGTGGGCCAACTCACCGGGCAAACTCGCGACGTCGAGGTCCCGCGCGATAACTTCCGCACTATCTTCGACGCCGAGATCTATGAGTTCCACGAGGCGATGGCGATGAAGACACCCGAGCTGTATCAGCCGCTTACGCTGTTTCGCGTGCAGAAGACCGCTGGCATCTCGGCGAGCGCCTACATCCGGGAGCGGCGGCGGCTGGCGGAATTCCGGACTAACGCGGAGAAGATTTTCGAGCAGGTCGATGTTGTCATCACGCCGACCGTTCCCGCGCCTGCGCCGAAGCTGGCCGACCTCGAAGCGTTGGCAATCCCTGACGTGCGTCCATTCGAGAGGAAGTATCTGCTGCGCAACACCGCGCCGTTCAGCTCGCTGTTCTGGCCGAGCATGTCGGTGCCCTGCGGCTTCAGCAGTGACGGCCTGCCGATCGGCATGCAAATTTCGGCGAGGCCGCAAGCCGACTCGACGGTGCTGCGTGTCGCGCACGCCTATGAGCAGGCGGCGGAGTGGCACAAGCGCAGGCCGACGTTCGAGTGATCCAATGTCTACGCTCGCATCCCAAGTTGTCATTACTTGAAGGCGTCATCCTGAGCGAAGCGTCCGCGCCCTTGCTTTACCGCCGCTGCTGTTGCGGCGGGGGGGGGACGCGCAGTCGAAGGACCGCTATCGCGGAAGGATTTTTCGGCTGGAGGACCCCTTCGACGCTTGCCTGCCCTAGCCCAAAATCAGGGCTGGAACGGGTCGCCCTCGGATCGGAATTTGGGCCGGAATCCCCGCAGCAGGTGTCCCACGTTCGGCCTTCTTCTGGCCTAACATGGGGGCTGTGGTGCAACCCAGGTTAGCGTCCAACATCAGGACGCGAACCTGGGCACCAGCTCATTTGCCGCTCGTCTTCACCCGCTGATAGACTTAAATGTTTGCTCAGACCCTGTTCTACCTTCCATAACGCACATGTCGAAAAATATTGATATTGCTATCGTCAACGGCGCCCGCACGCCCATGGGACGCTACTGTGGAAAGCTTCGCGACTTCACCGGCCAGGAACTCGGCGCCATCGCTTCGGTCGAAGCCATGAAACGCTCCGGCGTCGAGCCCGGTGAAATTGATCACGCCGTCTTCGGCAACGCCCAGCAGACTTCGGGCGACGCCATCTACGGCGCGCGTCACGTCGCCCTTAAAGCTGGAGTTCCCATCGAGGTTCCAGCACTCACCGTTAACCGCCTTTGCGGATCGGGCATGCAGTCTATTGTCAGTGCAGCCCAGATGATCCAGCTCGGCGAAGCCAGGACTGTGCTGGCCGGCGGCATGGAATCGATGTCGCAGGCGCCGCATGTTATTCGCGGCATGCGCTGGGGCGTCGGCCTGGGCGAAGGCAAGCTGGAAGATTCGCTCATGGTGGCTCTGATGGACAGCTATTGCGGGCTGTATATGGCGCAGACGGCAGAGCTCTACGCCGAGCAGCAAGGCATTACGCGCGAGATGCAGGATGAATTCGCGCTGCGCTCGCAGAAGTGCGCCGACGACGCCTACAAGGCCGGACGCTTGCAGGAAGAGCTGGCGCCGGTTGCGTTGCGCAATCGCCGCGGCGAGCCCACCGGCGAGATGTTCACCGAAGACGATCATCGCCGGCCGGGCACAACCATGGACGATCTGCGCAAGCTGAAGCCTGCCTTCGGCAAGACCGGCACCGTGACCGCCGGCAATGCCAGCGGCATCGTCGATGGCGGCGCTGCTGTCGTGGTCATGCCTCTCGACGAAGCCGAGAAGCGCAATCTCAGGCCGATGGCGCGAATCGTTGCGTGGGGCATCGCCGGAGTCGATCCCAAGATCATGGGCTCGGGCCCGGTGCCCTCCAGCCGCATCGCGCTGAAGAAGGCCGGGCTATCGCTCAACGATCTCGACCTGGTCGAAGTGAACGAAGCGTTCTCCGGACAGTACCTCGCTGTCGAGAAAGAACTCGACTTGAATCGCGAGAAGGTCAACGTCAACGGCGGAGCAATCGCGCTGGGACATCCGTTGGGTGCGACCGGCACCCGGTTGCTGATCACGGTCATGCATGAGCTCCGTCGTCGCAAAGGGAAGTACGGCATGACGACAGCCTGCATCGGCGGCGGCCAGGGCATCGCTGTGATCGTGGAGAATCTGCAGCGATAGGCGCAGTGACGTGTCGATTGGGATCACGGGTGCAGAAGGATAAGCGCGAGAGGATATGCGGGTCTTTAGCGGCGTGGTCTTCGGATATCTGCTCTTCGAGCTACTGTGGCGAGGAATGTTCCAGGTCACCGACACCGATCCGCACGCGCCGGGCAGCATCAGCTTTGAGTTCGGCGCTGTGGTTTTTGGACTGCTGTTCGCGCTGCTCGCGGGCTACCTCGCCAGCTTTATCGGCGGACGCCCGCACTTCAACGCCGCCTGGCTTGCCGGTGGACTAGTTGCGCTCACGGCTGTCGCCATCATGATTGCGAAAGTGGTGGCGTGGCCGCAGATGGTTGAATTGTTCTTCATGGCGCCGGCGGTGGTGGTCGGCGGATGGTCGTACGTGCTGCGCCGCCGGGCGATGGCGGCTGGGCAGGGCGACGAGGAATGAGCAACAAGAATGAGGGCGGGTGCGCGTGCTTCTAAGCCGGCCTCGTGGCGAAGTCGCTGGGCCCAGTTAAAGAATTGTCATCCCGAGCGTAGTCGAGGGATCCGCGGTTCGCGCGCGAGGCGACGAAGTTTCCGTCCAAGCATTCGCTGGAAATCAGGAGGCGCGAGTCTCATGAAGCGAGACGGAAGAGCGTAGCCCGGCGCTGCATAGGTTGAGTTTTGAGGAACAGCCCCTTTAGGGCGACAGGCAGTCGATCCAAAGCGACAGGACCGCAGGTCCCTCGACTCCGCCGCGCTCCGCTCGGGATGACAATTTTTGAATAGGTCGTGGCCAATTCGTAGTAAGCGCATTCACCAAGTTTCAGGCATTTCAAAATCACGGTTAGAGGAAACGCATTTATGGAAATCAAAAAGGTTGGCGTACTCGGTTGTGGCTTGATGGGTTCGGGCATTGCGCAAGTCGCGGCTGCCGCGGGCTGCGACGTCATCGTCCTCGAACAGGAGCAGAAATTTCTCGACAGGGGTTTTGCCGGGATCGAAAAATCGCTCTCCCGCATGGTGGAGCGCGGCACGGCTAAAGGCGGCATCACCGCTGAGCAGAAGACCGAAACGCAATCGCGCCTGAAGGGAACCACCAACATGAAGGACCTCGCCGACTGCGACATCGTCATCGAGGCCATCATCGAAAACGTCGAGCAGAAGCGCAAGACCTACGCCGAGCTCGATGCCATCGTGAAGAAGGGCGCAATCTTTGCCACCAACACATCTTCGATCTCTGTCACGGAATTGATGACGGCGACCAAGCGTCCCGAGCGCTTCATCGGCCTGCACTTCTTCAATCCGGTTCCGATGATGAAGCTGGTGGAAGTGGTGAAGACCATTGCCACGGCGCCCGAGGTCTTCGAGTCGGCCGTCGAGTTCGGCAAGAAAGTCGGCAAGGTTCCGGTGCGCACCAGCGACAAGACTGGCTTCATCGTCAACCGTCTGCTGGTGCCGTACCTGCTCGACGCCATCCGCGCGTATGAAGAAGGCGTCGGCTCGATCACCGACATCGACGAAGCCATGAAGCTGGGCTGCGGCTACCCGATGGGACCGTTCACCCTGCTCGACTTCGTCGGCCTCGACACCACGTACTACATCACGCACGTGATGTACGACGAGTTCAAGGAACGGCGGTTCGCCGCGCCTCCGCTGCTGAAGCGTCTGGTGCTGGCGGGCTGGTACGGGCGCAAGTCGGGCAAGGGATTCTACGACTATTCGGACCCGGCGAAACCGGTTCCGGGACAGTTCGTGTAGGCGAGGAGAGAGACCATGACATTCCAGAACATTAAATCCGAAACAAAGAACCACATCGCCTACATCACCATCGACCGTCCCAAGGTCCTCAACGCCCTGAACATGGCGACCATGCAGGAGATCAAGCAGGCCTTCGCCGCCGCGAAAGAGGACGCCGACGTTCGCGTCGTCATCCTCACCGGCGCGGGCGAGAAGGCCTTCGTCGCCGGCGCTGATATCGGTGAGCTGTCGGCGCACACGCCCGTCTCGGCCAAGGCTTACACGCACCAGGGACAGGCGATCATCGATGCCATCGAAAACCTGGGCAAGCCGGTCATTGCCTGCATCAACGGCTTCGCCCTCGGCGGCGGCTGCGAGATCGCCATGGCCTGCACCATGCGCCTGGCCAGCGAGAATGCCAAGCTCGGTCAGCCCGAGGTCAAGCTGGGACTCATTCCCGGCTACGGCGGGACGCAGCGCTTGTCGCGGCTGGTCGGCAAAGGCATCGCCATGCAACTGGTGCTGACGGGCGAGATGATTTCGGCGCAGGAGGCGCATCGCATCGGGTTGGTGAATGAAGTGGTCGCGGCGGCTGAGTTGATCCCGCGCGCCGAAGCCATCGCGGCGAAGATCATCGCCAACGCTCCGCTGGCCATTCAGTACTGTATGGAAGCCGTCAACCACGGCCTCGATATGACGCTGGCTGACGGGCTCTTCCTCGAAGCCACGCTCTTCGGCGTCTGCTGTGCGACCGAAGACAAAAACGAAGGCACGAAGGCGTTTTTGGAGAAGCGCCCGGCGGAGTTTAAGGGGAAGTAAGCCAGTTGCCAGCAGTTGGAAACACGGCAGCGGGCTTTGTATCAGGGCACGAGTTTACACGTGCCAAGCGAGTCAACTACTTCGCTCTTGTCATCCCGAGCGAAGTCGAGGGATCTGCGGTTTGTGTGCAGCGCAAGGTTCTTTGCAAGGTCACGAACCCCGGATCCTTCGACCCGCAACGCCGAAATCGGGCGCTGCAGGGCTCAGGATGACAACTGAATGAGAAAGACGACCGCCGTGTGCAACGCGCAACGCGACTTTCGTTGTCGGCCTGGCTTATGGCATTTGGACTGAGTGCTGACGGCTGAGTGCGGAGTGCTCATTAATTTCCGCTCACTATCTCTTCCGCTACGCGTCTCTCCAGCTAGTCTCGACTTGGGGTGGCTCGCATGAAGCGAGTTTGGATGGCGGGGCTCTCGGCGTTATCGGCAGGCCTGCTCCTGTCGTCGCTCAGCTGCGGGGGAAGTTCTGCGCCGTCCCAGCCGCCGTCGCCGCCAACTCCGCCACCACCGCCAGCGGGAATCACCCGGCTTAGCTCCGACACCTTCACCAATCCTCAGAGCCAGCACGCCACCGAAGTCGAACCCGGCATGGCCAGTTTCGGATCGACACTGGTCACCGCCTTCCAGGTCGGCCGGATTTATGGAGGCGGCTCGTCTGACATCGGCTTCGCTGCCTCCACCAACGGCGGCATGAGTTGGACGAGCGGCCTGCTTCCCGCGCTTACCAAATTCCAAGGCGGCGGTCGATACAACGCAGCCAGCGATCCCACGGTGGCGTTCGATCAGTCGCACGGCGTCTGGATCATCGCTTCGCTGGCCATTGCCACCGGTACCGACATCGTCGTGGTCAGCCGCTCCGCCGACGCGCGCACCTGGAGGAATCCGATCAGCGTCAGTGCCACGCCCGACGCCGACAAGCAGTGGATCACCTGCGACAACAATTCGGCCAGCCAGTTCTACGGCCATTGCTATGTCGAGTGGGACGATCCGAGCCAGCCCGCAAACGGCCTGATCTGGATGAGCACGTCCGCCGATGGTGGTCAGACGTGGAGCGCGGCGGTCAACACAGCTGACCTCGCAACCGGCCTGGGAGGCCAGCCCGTGATTGGCGCTGATGGCGTGGTGATCGTGCCTATCGAGAATGCCGATGGCACACAGATGCTGGCCTTCACCTCGAGCGACGGCGGCGCGACTTGGAGCAGCACGGTGATGATCTCGACTATCACCGACCACATCGTCGCGGGGAATCTGCGCACGTCGTCGCTGCCCTCGGCTGCAGTCGACGCCTCCGGACGCGTGTACGTCGTATGGCAGGATTGCCGATTCCGCGCAAATTGTGTGTCGAACGACATCGTGATGAGCACCTCGTCGGACGGCAGCAACTGGACGGCGCCCGCCGGCATTCCCATCGACGCGCTCACCAGCACGGTTGATCACTTCATTCCCGCGCTGGCCGTTGATGCTGCGACCAGCGGCGGCTCAGCACATCTGGCGCTGACGTACAACTTCTATCCGCAGACGTCGTGTACAGTGGCCAGCTGCCAGCTTGAAGTCGGTGCCGTGTCCTCTTCCGACGGCGGCAACACCTGGAGCGCTCCCACCACGCTTGCCGGGCCGATGCAGTTGGGCTGGCTACCGAACACGTCGTCGGGCGTGATGGTGGGCGACTACATGGCAACCGCGTATTCCAATGCTCAGGCGTACGGCGTTTTCGCGGTCGCGCAGGCGAACTCGGGCAGTGTCTTCAACGAAGCAATCTTTGCCACGTCGAACCCACTTCCCCAGGCCAAACAATCACAGCACATGGCGATAGGCGCCGACGCCGTTGTAACCGGGCGCTCCGATCATCCGCCGCGCAAGTTCTTCGATCTTGACCACGAGCATCCGATCCCACGTCGCAAGAAATAAGGCCCACTCATTCGAACGCCGCGAATGAGTGGGGCACCCTGTCTTATGGATTGCAGACGACTACCACGAGGTTATCGTCATCTTGTCGGCCCAGACGTGGATCGGGTCCTGGTGTTCGTCGCCGTCGAGCTGGATGGCGGCGTTCATCTGCGAACCCGATACGTTCTTGGCGGCGTAGGTGCGATTTACGTAGTGCTGGTCACCGTTCATTGAGACGGAGACGAATTTCGTCGATCCATCGCTGTTGCGCTGGAACTGCAGCACCACGTGATTCCAGGAATATGCGTGGAGAACGCAGGGCAGTCCGGTGTGCTGCCACCGATCGTGCACGGCGTCGGAGACCTGCCAGGTGTTGCGGTAGTTGCCGCGGCCATCGCACTCGGTCAGAAAGAAATTCTTCTTGCCTCCGCTGGTGTAGAAGATGTCCATTTCTAACCCCTGAATGATTGTGGGGTCGTGGACGTAAACGTAGAAGTCCAGTTTGAAGTTCTTGGCACCGTTATTCGGAGTCACGCTCTTGTAGAACAGAACGTTCGAGTAGTTGTAATTGCCGTCCGTGGTCTTGCCGAGGAAAAACTCCGCGGTCTTTCCGTCCATCGACGGATTCGATTCGTGCTGGTGCATCCAATGCTGGACGGGATGACCGTGGCCCCCCGGACCTGCGCAAGTGTCGCAGCTGGCCCACCCGGACATGTTCTGAATATCATTCACCTGCTGATTGGCGGCGAACGCGAGGGTAGAAACGAATAATGTGCCGGCGAGAATTAGGATGGAGTTCCGCAATATCTGCTCCTTAAAATGTATTGGGGCGAGACCGCAACGCTCTTCCGCCCTTGAGATGGCACTCTACGGACTCATCTACTCTGTCTCAATTGGGGATACAACCTAGTTCGGAAACTATTACGAAGTTCCTGAGTCTGGCCGCAAACATCAGGAGCTCGGAAACTGTGCGCCTGCAATCAACGTCTTAAGCGGTGGAATTCCGAGACTTCTTCTCGCATGAGCAATTTGCCTTAGTACTTCTTACTGACACGATATAAGGCGATGCGCATGGAACGTCGGCGAGGCCCGCAGTTGTGATTGTCTTCATGACGTCAAAATCGCCGCACAGAATCGGGAGGCTGGATTTCAATCGCCCGCAGGGCGGGCTTTCAGTGCCAAGTGCAGTGCTTCTCGTACAATAAGTACATGATTCGATCGATCGTCTTTCCCCGGGTGATCGGCAAGTCGCTAGAGGACTTGCAGCCCGCGCTGGAGTTGTTCCGCGCGCTTGGCTTTGCGCCCGGCAACGAGTGGCACGAGCACGGCAGCCATGGCATCGAAATGCTGGCGCCCAGCGGCGGAGTGGAATTCATCGCCGCGCCCGAAGCCCCACCTGTCGATGCGACCGTGGAAGTCGCGGACGCGGATGGGGCATACGAAATCGTCAAGAAGTTGTTGCCCGCCCTCACTGCAAAATCAGCGGGGCAGGATGGGACACCCGCAGTTACTATTCATCACGAGATTCACGACACGCCTTACGGCGCGCGCATGTTTGCCGTGCAAGCCGGCGGTTTGCGAATCGCTTTCCTGACTTACGCGAAGAAACCCGGCGAGACCCGCGGCATGGAAGGTGCGCTCGACGCGCGCGGCAAGCGCTTCGCTCTGGTGGTCAGCCGCTTCAATTCGTTTATCACCGAGCGATTGCTCGACGGAGCACTACAGGCGCTGCGCCAGTGCGGCGCAACATCAGACGACATGACCGTCGTTCGCGTTCCCGGAGCGTTTGAAATTCCTTCCGCCGCGCGCCAGCTCGCCGAAAGCGGAAAGTTCAACGCCATCGTCTGCATTGGCTGCCTCCTGCGCGGAGGCACGCTGCACTACGAGGTCATCGCCAACGAAGTCACGCGGGGTGTCGGACAGTCAGCGCAGGAGACCGGAGTGCCGCATGCCTTCGGAGTTCTCACCTGCGACACGCTGGAGCAGGCGATCGATCGCGCCGGTCTGAAGGCAGGGAACAAGGGATTCGAAGCCGGGCTGGCGGCGGTGGAAATGGCGTCGCTGCGCCAAAGTATGCCGAAAAAACGTTCCCGCCCCGGCCAAAAGACGGCTAAAACGGGCCACCCGGGTTCCTCGCCAGCGAAGGATGCAAACCATGGCGGAGGAACCGCAGATCCCTCGACTCCGCTGCGCTCCGCTCGGGATGACAATTCGGGGGGTGTGACCCTTTCCGCTCGGGATGACAATTCGGGAGGCGTGGCTTCGGCTCGGGATGACAATTCGGGAGGTGTGGCCGCCTCTGCTCGGGACGACCGCCATACAAAAGCGGCATCGACAGTCGCCTCCACTGAGGATGACAAGCCGAAAACGATCGCCACCACGACGGACGGTCAACGATGAGCAAGACCGGCACGCGTCGCAAGTCGCGCGAACTCACCTTGCAGATGCTGTTTCAACTGGACATGGGCAAGCAGGATCTGGACCAGGTTCGCCACACCTTCTGGAGCGAACGCAAGGATCTCGACGAAAAGGTTCGCGGCTTCTCAGACGATCTGTTTCGTGTTGCCTGCGAGCGCCGCGACGAGATCGATCAGCTCATCGAACGCAATGCCGAGCACTGGCGCATGGACCGCATGGCCGCCGTCGATCGCAACCTGTTGCGCGCCGGGGTGGCCGAGTTTCTGGGCTTCCCCCAGACGCCGCGTCCCGTCGTCATCAATGAATCGCTGGAGATAGCCCGCCGCTACTCCACGCCCGAGTCGGTGCAGTTCATCAACGGCGTTCTCGACAGCGTCGCCCGCGAGCTGGGCGAGAGCAAACTGAAATGATTTCCCTTAGTGTCATCCTGAGCGCAGGAGCGCCTGGCTTTGGCGCGGCGGAGCCGAAGGACCCCTACCCTGCGCTGCAATCATCGCACTCTGTATAGTTTTCTGCATGGGCAAGGGAGCGCCACTGCGTTGGCTGGAGAACAAGCTGCTGGCGCGGCATCTCCGGGGGCGTGGTATCGAGATCGGCGCGCTCTGGCGCAAATTTCCCGTCCCATCCCACGCGCGGGTCTATTACGTCGACCGAATCTCCGACGCCGATCTGCAGGCCCATTACTCTGAGCTTAGCAAGCCGATTGTCGCGCCCGACGTAGTTGCCGACGCCACCCATCTTCCCTTCGCGCCCGGCACTCTGGACTTCGTCATCGCCAGTCATGTCCTGGAACATCTTCCCTTACCGCTCGATGCGCTCCGACACTGGCACAGCGTGCTGCGGCGCGGGGGCGTACTGCTGCTGAAGATTCCCGACAAGCGCTATACCTTCGACCACAAACGCGAGCGCACCCCGCTACAGCATCTGATCGAAGAACAGAAACACGCGGAAACCTTCGACAAGCGCGCGCATTTTGCCGAATGGACTGAGAAGGTCGTCGGCTGTGCGCCCGGCACGCCGCAGTTCGACGCGCAGTTACAGCAACTGCTGGACGCCGACTACAGCATTCACTATCACGCCTGGATCGACGAAGACATACACGAAATCGCCGAGTACTCGCGGGCGGCGATGCAGCTTGACTGGCAGACTGCCGTGTCTTGGAAGGCTGGCTTCTATCGCAAGGAATGCGTGATCCTGCTGCGGCGTAAAGATTAGCCGGCAGTCTTCGAGCGCAGCTTCTTCAGGTGGAGTTCCGAGCCTCCCTCGCGATAGCTGATCTCGTCCATTAAGCTGCGCATGAGCAGGATGCCGCGGCCGTGCTGCGTAAGATTCGTGCCGTCTTCGGCGGAGTCGCCGACGGAGGCGTTGAAGCCGGGACCGGGATCGCGAATGACGATGTTGATCTCGCAGGGATCGACTTCTGCCGTGCACTCGATCTTCTTGGAGCGATTGTCGCCACATCCGTGGAAGACAGCATTGGCCAGGCCTTCCTGCACGGCAACCAGCACATCGAGTTCCTCTTCTTCGCTTAAGCCGTGATCGCCAAGAAACCGCAGGATGGCGTCGCGATTATCGGCGATGGCAGCGGCATCGCCGGCAAACACGAAATCCCTGGTGAACGCCCGCTTATCGGTTAACGGCCTGGCTTCCGGCAAAGGCACGCTCCTAGGCGGTCATAGCTCGCCGCTCACACGGATCGAAGTCTTCCTCTTCCAGGCCTTGGAACTCCAGCACCGACTCCAGATTCGTCATCGCCATCAGGCGGCGCACCCACGCTGAAGGATTGGCAATGCTCAGCAAGCCGGACTTCTGCCTCGCGCGGCAATACAACTCCACCAGCAGTCCCAGTCCCGATGCATCCATTCCGTGTACATCGCGCAAATCGATCACTACGTGGCACTCCGGTCGCGACGTCGCGATGCAACGTAAAGTTTCGGCTTCCACGCCCAGCACGATTCGGCCCTGACACAGGAGTGTGACGGTTGGCGGAGCACTCTGAACATTTACGGTCAACATAGTCATACCCCGGGACGTTCTCTACTCTTTGTGTACGTTAGGACGTCTCAAATTGTTTCTCGGGAGCGTGGTTATTTTGAGTATGCCTGACTTAGGTTGCAGGAAGATGAAAATGTGGGGCGGAAAGCTGGAGTAGACAAAGCGTCAATGGCTGGATCGATTGCGGAGGCTACTTTTGTAACTCGGGTGCCCCACGTCTCGCGTATCGCGAGACGTGAAGGTCTGCCCTGGGCCTGCCGAAAGACCTTGCGATGTTCGAAGCGGGGCACATACGCCTCAAACCCCCAGGTCTCGAAACCCGCGAGGCCCGGGCCCCCCTTAAGTAACTTCGCAAGGAGGATTCCGCTATGGTTGCTTTTTGGGCGCAGCGCTGCCGCTGGCACTCTTGTGCGCAGCCGGAGCCGCGCCCTTCGGTTCGGTAATCTTGATCTTGATGATCTTCGGAGGATTATCGGGACGATCGTTGCCGTTGCGCGGCAGTCGCGCGATCTTCTTCACCAGGTCAAGGTCCTGGCACTGGCCGAAGATGCTGTAGTGGCCGTTCAGCGAAGGATACGGAGCTTCGGTGATGAAGAACTGCGAGCCGTTGGTATTCGGGCCGGCATTGGCATAGGCGAGGCGTCCGGGCTGATCGAACTTCAGATCGGGTGTGGTCTCGTCCTTGATCTGGAAGCCGGGATCGCCGCCCCCGGTGCCTTCAGGATCGCCGCCCTGAATCATGAAGTCGGGGATCACGCGATGGAATATGGTTCCGTTGTAGAGCGGCACACCTTTTTCCATCTGGCCGGTCTTAGGATTCTTCCAGGCCTTGGTGCCCGTGGCGAGACCGATAAAGTTTGAGACCGAGACCGGGGCCTTGTCGGGAAAGAGAACGCAGTGAATGGTTCCGAGCGTGGTCTCGATGTCAGCCGTGGTTTGGTTGGCGTTTTGGGATGTCTTCTCGGTGTTGGAGTGCTGTTGCGATGTGGTGCTGGCGCTGGTCTGCGCCGCCACAAAGCTGGCGAGGCAAAGAATGGTGATGAGTAGCTTATTCATAATTCCTCCAAAGGGCAGGGGATAGGGATTAGGGGCCAGGGGATAGGAGCTAACAAATAACAAGGTGTCATCCTGAGCGCCGGCGCGCTTTTTGCGCCGGAGTCGAAGGACCGCTACCTCCAACACAATGTAGGTGACGATAGGGTCCCTCGACTGCGTTCGTCCGCTCAGGGTGACGCCTCTTTCTGTACTAACCTCTGTCCACTAACCCCTATTCACTGTTTTTCTGCATCTGCTTCGACACTTTCTCTACATCGCCGAAAACCCGCAGTAAATTACCGCCAAGAATCTTATCAAGATCTGCGGCGCTGTAGCCGCGCTCGGCCAGGGCTTCGCTGATCCTGGGCAGATCGGCGGCGGAATCCAAACCTTGGGGCGAACAGTCGATGCCGTCGAAATCAGAGCCAAGTCCCACATGGTCGACCCCAGCGACCTGCACCATGTGATCGATGTGGTCGATCAAGTCGCTGAGCGGCGGGCGCGGCAACTTCGGAGCGAGCCGGGCCTTCGCAGCGGCGAGCTGCTGCTGCACCTCCGGCGTCTGCGGCTTTATGAATAACTGTTGCACGGTCATGTAGTCGGGATCTTTTTCGGCCGCCAGCTTGTGCGCGGTGTCGAAATACTTCTGCGAAATAAACGCACAGTAGTAGTTCACCTGCGCGACACCATTTTTCTTCGCCAGCGCGCGCAGCATGTCGTCGGTCATGTTCCGAGGAGCGCTGGTCAGTGCCCGCGACGATGAGTGCGACGCGATCACGGGCGCGCGGCTCAGTTCCAGCGCCTGGTAAAAGGTTGAATCGGCCACGTGCGAGATGTCCACCATCATGCCCATGCGATTCATCTCGGTCACAACCTCGCGGCCAAAAGGCGTAAGCCCGTCGTGGTGCTTAATCTTCGGGTCGGTCATATCCCCGCTGGAGTCGCCAATATCGTTAGTGTTCGACCAGGTGAGCGTCATGTATCGCACGCCCAGCCGGTAATAGTCGCGCAGAATGCGGATGTCGCCCTCGATGGCGTGCCCGCCTTCAACGCCCAGCAACGCTGCGAACTTATGCTCGCGATGCGCGGTGAGGATGTCCTGGGTGCTGAAGGCCATCATCATCTTGTCGGGATGGCGGCGCGCCTGCTCATACACCGAATCGATCATGTCGAGCGCGCGCTTGGCTTCGTGACCCTTGTTCGCGCCGGGCTCAACCCAGATGGAGAAGAACTCCGCGCCCAGGTTGCCGGCCTTGATCTTGCTGAAGTCAAGGTAGCCGGTGCCGGCGTCCTGCGCGAGATCGAAGTTCTCATCAACGAAGCGGCCCGGGGTGTCGGCATGCGTGTCGATGATGATGGCCGAATTGTGGACGGCGCGAGCCTGCGCGGGAGTTAGTTGCGGCTTCTTCGCGTGAGAAGCTGCCGTCTGGGCTTCGGAGGACCCGGTTTTCGAGGCCGACTGTCCTGGCGGCGGCGCGCTGGTTTGAGCGATGGACAATGCCGAGGACAGAAGCGCACAGCCGAGCAGCCAAGACCAGGTTCGCATCAATCGAGTGACGCTCCGGGCGAAAGATTTCGCCGCGTCGGAATTGTAAATGAAATGCCAAAGCGAAGTTCCTGACGAGTGTCGCCGCTACGCGGCTCCAATTCTCAATCTGGCCGAGAGCCGGGGGCTTGCGCCCCCGGCTTCAACGTCGAAAGTCGCTGCTCCGCAGCTCGAGTCTGTCCCGATCAAGCCGCGCAGCGGCGACTATGCCGTTGGAGGCCGGGGCGTAAGCCCCGGTACGGTGGGGTCAAAGACGACCCGAGCCGCGGAGCGGCGAGTTAATCCAACACGTATTGCGGATCGTAACGAACGCCGGCGCGATCGAGGATCTCCACGTATTCCTCATCAAAGCTTTTACGACGATGATGCTCTTCCTGATGGCCGATGTATTGCGTCACGGCATGAATCGCGGATGGGCTGACACTGATCGCACCGTAGCCGTCCTGCCATGCGAAAGCCGGGACGCTCTTGCGAATTCGCAGCGACGACACCGACTTCAACTCGCGCATGACATCGGAGAGCGTGCGTGTCTTGGATAATTTCAGGAGCAGATGGACGTGGTTGTTCGTACCGCCGACGGCAAGAATCTCGATTTGTGCATTGCGCGCCACCGCGCGGAGAAGCTCCCATGCGCGTTCGGGTTCGCGGATGAGCGGAAGGCGTCCCTTGGTTCCGAAAACGCAATGAACGAGATTGATATCGTATGTATTCGCCATGGGCGTCGCCGCTACGCGGCTCCGATCGAAATGGATGACGACCTGGGGGCTTGCGCCCCCGGCTTCAGGATCACAGTCGCTGCTCCGCAGCTTTTGGCGTGCCGCACAACCACCGTAAATCCCGAGTTCCGACTCTCGCGGTGACGATGCGCACAGGATTTTGTGTCAATGAACCTCCTGTATTGAAATGACGGGCCCTGCAACTTCGACGCATCAAGCCGCGAAGCGGCAGCTGTGCCGTTGAAGCCCCCGTGCGTCCGCACCCAAAACGCCCACGAGCCGCGGCGCGGCGAGCCGATCGGTTTGAGGCCAAACAAAAAGCCCGGACGCGAATCCGGGCTTTCACCAATTTTGCTTAGCCAATGGCCGACGACCGCTTACGTCCGGAACAGATCCTTCACGGCCTGCCACATCACCTGGCCGCCGACGTCGGCGATGGACTTGGTGAGCGGGATGTCTTTGGGGCAGACCTCCACGCAATTCTGCGCGTAGCCGCATTCCTGGATGCCGCCATCGCCCATCAGGGCGTGCAGGCGATCGACCTTCAGCGCCTGGCCCGTCGGATGGGTGTTGAACAACCGCACCTGCGAGATCGTCGCCGCGCCGACGAATCCCGTCTTGTCGTTGAATTGCGGACACGCTTCCATGCAGCAGCAGCAGGAAATGCAGCGCGACAGCGGATAGGCTTCTTCCTGCATCTGCGCGGACTGGCGCGGGCCGGAGCCGAGATCGTACGATCCGTCCACCGGTACCCAGGCCTTCACCTTCTTCAGGTTCTCAAAGAGCACGCTGCGATCGACCGCGAGGTCGCGCACTACCGGAAACTTGGAGAACGGCTCCAGCACGACCGGCTTCTCCAGTTGGTCGATGAGCGCCGAGCAGGCCATGCGTGCCTTGCCGTTGATCAGCATGGCGCACGAGCCACAAACTTCTTCCAGGCAGTTGGAGTCGTACGTCACGGGCGTCGTCGCCTTGCCCGACTTGGTGACGGGCGCGGCGGCGATGTCCATCAGCGCCGAAGTGACGTTCATTCCGGGACGATGCTGCAGTTCGAATTCTTCCCAGTACGGCTTGGACTCAGGTGTGTCTTGCCGTTTGATTTTTATGATTACAGTTTTCGAGTTCGCCATGTTTATCGCTTTTCGCTGTTCGCCGCTTTCTCTTCGCGGGGCTCTTAGCCTTTAGCTCGTAGCAAATGCAAAATATATAAATGTGTCATCCTGAGCGCAGCATTCGCGCTTTTTGCGAATGCGGAGTCGAAGCACCTCTATACCAATAAATTACTGCCGTCCCTACGGGACTCGAGTCCCTTTTCCCACGCTCACCCACAGCACTGAAGCGCTGGGCTAAGCTCTTCCGTCTCGCCTCGCGAGACCAAGTTCCTGCTTTAGCTCACGGCTGACAGCCCATAGCCGTCCTTACCCGGCAACTGACAACCGACAGCGCCTTCTACGTTGCCGCGTCGTACCTTCTCGGTCGCGGCTTGATCAGCGAAGTGTCCACAGGCTCGAACTCAAAGCGCGGCTCGTCGGCATCGGCGGCGAAATACGCTTTCGTCGTCTTCAACCAATTCGCATCGTCGCGCTCGGGGAAGTCCGGCTTGTAGTGCGCACCGCGCGATTCGTCACGCATGCCCGCGCCCTGGGCGATCACGCGCGCCAGTTGCAGCATGTTGTACAGCTGGCGGGCAAAGACGAACGACGTATTCGCCCACATCGACTTGTCGCTCAGGTTGACGTGGCGATAGCGCTCCAGCAACTCAACCAGCTTCTCGTCGGTCTCGCGGATGTTCTTGTTATAGCGAATGACGGTAACGTTCTTAGTCATCGTCTCGCCGAGTTCGCGCCACAGCAGGAACGGATTTTCCGTGCCATCGTTGTTCATCAGGCGGTGATTAATCTCTTCCTGCCGCTTGCGTTCCGAGTCGTACACATGGCCGGCCGCGTGTTTTCCGGTCTTGATGACGTTGTGCGCATACTTCACCGCGTTCGGCCCGGCAACGAATCCGCCGTAGATGCACGACATCAGCGAGTTCGCGCCCAGGCGGTTGGCGCCATGGATCGAGTAGTCGCATTCGCCGGCGGCGTACAGACCTTGGATGTTGGTGCGCTGCTCGAAGTCCACCCACAGGCCGCCCATGGTGTAATGCATGCCCGGGAATATCTTCATCGGCACATCGCGCGGATCGTCGCCCACAAACTTCTCGTAGATCTCGAGAATGCCTTCCAGCTTGCGATCGAGAATCTTGCGATCGATGTGCGTCAGGTCGAGATAGACCATCGGCTGGCCGTCGATGCCCAGGTGGTGCTCATAGACGACCTTGTGAATGGCGCGTGTCGCTACGTCGCGCGGAACCAGGTTGCCGTACTTGGGATACCACTCTTCCAGGAAATACCAGCGATCGCTTTCGGGAATGCTCTTGACGTCGCGCTTGTCACCGGGCTGCTTGGGAACCCACACGCGACCGCCTTCACCGCGGGCCGATTCCGACATCAGGCGCAGCTTATCTTCGCCTGGAATCGACGTGGGATGTACCTGGATGAACTCTCCGTTAGCGTAGAACGCGCCCTGCTGATAGAGCGCCGACTGGGCGGATCCGGTGCAGACCACCGAGTTCGTCGACTTGCCGAAGATCGCTCCGATGCCGCCGGTCGCCATGATGACCGCTTCGGCCGGGAAGGTGTGTACCTGCATGCTGCGCAAATCCAGAGCGCAGATGCCGTGGCAGACGCGCGCGTCGTCGATGACCGCGGAGAGAAACTCCCACGCTTCGTACTTGGTGACTTTGCCTTCCGCCTCGTAGCGGCGCACTTGCTCGTCGAGCGCGTACAGAAGCTGCTGGCCGGTCGTCGCGCCGGCAAATGCCGTGCGGTTGAACAGCGTTCCACCGAAGCGGCGGAAGTCAAGCAGTCCTTCGGGCGTGCGGTTAAAGGGAACGCCCATGCGGTCGAGCAGGTCGATGATGCCCGGCGCCTGATCGCACATGGCCTTCACCGGCGGCTGGTTGGCGAGGAAGTCGCCGCCATAAATGGTGTCGTCGAAGTGCAGCCAGGGGGTGTCGCCTTCACCCTTCAGGTTCTTGGCAGCGTTGATACCACCCTGCGCGCACACCGAATGAGACCGCTTGACCGGGACGATAGAGAAGAGGTCGACGTGACCTCCCATCTCGGCGATTTTGATGGTGGCCGACAAGCCCGCCAGTCCGCCACCTACAACGATGATCTTAGGATGAGCCATAAGAAAGACAATCTTGCTGCTAAAAAATTACGGCGGCCGAAGCCGCCCGAACTAACGCATTTGTGACGACTCGTAGGGTGATTCCATTTGCGCCGGCGGTGGCACCGGAGGCGTGTTCAGGAATCCGCGAATGGTGAAGATTCCGATTGCGACCAGAATCACAGCTAATCCTGCGCACACTACGCCGAACTTGCGGCGCGCTTTGTCGCCGACAGTGAAGCCCCACTTGGCTGCGAACAGCCAGAGTCCGTAGGAGAAGTGCCACGACGCCGCGACAATGCCGATTACGTACGCAGCCACCGCCCACGGATTCATGAACTCCTGCTGTACCTTCCAGAAGCCGGCGTTGGGGTTCTCCATCAGGTACACGCCGGTGAAGCGCATGGTGTACAGGTGATACGCGATATAGATGAAGGCGATGATGCCGGTCCAGCGCTGCGACGTATAGAGCCAGTTGCCGCTCCAGGGATATTCGCCGACGTTGGAGTCGCCCTTGTACCAGATATAAATGCCGTACAGCGCGTGATAGAGCAGCGGCAGGAAGATGAAGAGCCACTCCATCCAGTGAACGAACGGCAGCCCCGTGAGGAACTTGACCTGGTCGTTGTAGGCCTGCGGGCTCTTAGTCGCTTCCGCATTGGAGATGAAATGCTCGATGAGGAATGCGCCGATGGGGATAATGCCGGAAAGCGAGTGCAGCCGGCGCAAAACAAAAGAGTAGCCTTCGCCTGCACGCAGGGGAGCTACTCCTTTCTTGACTCGGCCGGCACTAGGTTCAATAGAACTGGCTGAAGAAGCCACGAAGCCAACTCCTTATGACGCTGGAACTCCCAATTTGCGCCGCTAACGCGCATGTTGGGCTGTGAGCGTATGAGCAAACATTCCATTATCAAGTTCGCCAAGAGTGCAAGTCAAGAAACCGGGGTCTGTTGATTGCGTTGGCGAAGCGCCTGAGGCGGGCGATCTCTGGCGGATAAGCGGAATTCAGAATAGCGGGCGCACGGCCCGAGAGTTTGTGATTTTCGTCACAGGTGTTGAGGCAAGGAATCCGGGCCCCCGGGTCTCGCGCTTTTCGAGACCTGGGCGCCTGGAATAACCACCATCACTTCTTCCTGCATTTATAGTGTCCTCATCTCATGCTGATCCGCGAAAACGTCTCTCTGGCTCCCCTTACCACGCTGGGCGTGGGTGGGCCGGCGCGCTACTTTGCCGAAGCGACGACGGAAGCAGAGGTCATCGAGGCCGTCAAGTTCGCGCGCGCGCGGAGGCTGCCGCTCTTCGTACTCGGCGGTGGCAGCAACCTGGTTGTCGCCGACGCGGGCTTCGCCGGGCTGGTGCTGAAGATCGGCGTTGCGGGGGTGTCGCACTTTACTCCGCCTTATGGCGACATGATTTTCATCGCCGGTGCGGGCTGCGATTGGGATGCGTTCGTTGCGCAGACTGTGGAGGCGAATTGTGCTGGGCTGGAATGCCTCAGCGGAATTCCCGGCAGCGTTGGTGGCACGCCCGTGCAGAACGTCGGCGCCTACGGTCAGGATGTTTCCGAGACGATCACGGAAGTTCGCGCCCTCGATCTGGCGTCGCTGGAAATCGTCACGCTCTCGAACCCCGACTGCGGCTTCGCTTATCGCACCAGCGTCTTCAACACCACACAGCGCGGAGGTTACATCATTCTCCAAGTTGCGTTTGCCCTGCGACAGAGCGGGAAGCCGAGTATCCGTTACGCCGATCTAGTGAAGCATTTCTCGAGCCGGCAAAGCGAGCCGACGCTACAGGAAGTGCGCGATGCCGTGCGCGAAATTCGACATCGCAAGGCGATGTTGATCGTTCCCGGTGAAGAGGACGCGCGCAGCGCGGGATCGTTCTTCAAGAATCCGGTGGTACCGCAGGCGGTCTTTGAGGAGTTAGCGGCCCGACTCGCATCGGAAGGATTAGCTCTGCCCAGCTACGCCGCAGCCGACGGATCCCGAAAGATTCCCGCAGCATGGCTGGTAGAGCACGCCGGCTTCGCGAGGGGCTACGCCAAAGGCCGCGCCGGAGTATCGCATAAACACGCGCTCGCCATCGTGAATCGCGGCGGCGCAACCGCGGCCGAGATCCTCGCGCTGAAAGACGAGATCCAGGTCCGCGTGCTGAAAAAGTTCGGAATCCAATTGCAGTCCGAGCCGGTGCTCGTCGGGTTTGATGAGCACTGACTGCCACGGATCGAGCGCAAGAGGTCTCGGACTAGACAACAGACGGAAAAGCGACCAATCTGCTTATTTGCCGGTTACCCTCCAAGCATCTCCTGGGGTCTAAGCTCGCGGCAGCGTAAGCAATCGGTACAGCGGAATGCATAGCAGCAGGGCGGCAACTCCTGCCATTCCAACCCGCACCGCGTGGGTTTTGAAGCGCTGGCTGACTGCCGTAAGGAGCAGCACGGTGGCCAGCATCACCGTGACCCGCACGTAATCGTCGGAGCGCTCGCGCGCCTGGTTGCCCCGCTCGAAGGTTGCGGTAGCCTCTTCATTTAGCTTGGCAGCCTTTTCCGTTGTGGAACTGTGATACTCCGCCATGGACTGCGGACCTGGGGGAGCGTTGGGATTGTTGAGCGGATCGGTTTTCTTCCAGGCGTCAAATGCTGGGCGAAACTCAGGCAAGAAGCGGCGCTCGAAGAGATCGGCGAGCTTCTTGTTCCCAGCCTCTTCCGCCTTCAGCCACTCAACCACGGTCGAGGCATTGTACAAGCGCTCCTGGTTGGCGGTGGTCGCTACTCCCTCGGCTTGCACACGCAGCCTGGTGGAATTGCCGTACAACTCGGCCTGATGTCCGGTCCAAAGCGCCGCCTGGTAACCGCTCCATGCGGTGGTTATGGCAACCAGGGCCAGCACGATGGCTTCCACGATCTCCAGCATTTCGTGCGCGAACGATTGCGTGTGCTCTTTGTGTTCAGTGAGGTGATGGGCCACCTCGATGTTGGCGCCTCCGGCTCCTTCCGGCATTGTGAGGCCTCCTCGGTACGGTGATGAAAAATCAGTGTACCTTGTGGGCTGTCGGAAACAGTGATGGGCAGGGTTACTGGGAACTTGTCGGCGAACGACTCCACGAGTCAGGTACGTCCCTAGGGAGAGCTTTAACAGAGCAGCGCAAAAACCGCAGGTCTGGAAAAAGCGAGACCTGGGGCACCCGGATTACCTTGTCCGGTTGTGGACAACAAACCGCGAATCTGGACGGCACTTGCTGCCTTCCCGGTTCTTTTCGGGCTATATCTCTCCTGTTTACCGACCTTTGTCTTCGTACCCGATTGGCCCCGGACGTGTATCTGCTTAGCCTTCGAGGTGTCCTCCGGAGAATGTGGGATGCATAACCTGCTGCAAGACCTTCGCTTCGCCATCCGCCAGCTGCGCAAGAGTCCGGGCTTTGCCGTGACGACGATTCTCACCCTGGCCCTCGGTATTGGGGCGACCACGGCGATGTTCAGCCTGATCAACAGCGTGCTCCTGCGGCCACTGCCGTTTGCCGATCCCGACCGGCTCATGATGATCACTCCGCTCGACACTTCAACGGTGAAGCCCGGAGTTCCCACGAGCCTGAGCTATCCCGATTTCTTCGATTGGCGCAGCCGTCAGCATTCGTTTGACAATATCGCCTCCTACCGTCGTGACAGTCACACACTCACCGGAAGCGGCACGCCACAGGAATTGGAGTCGGAGACAGTGTCTGCGGACTTCTTCCGCGTGCTGGGCGTAAGCCCGATGCTGGGCCGCGGCTTCGTGGCCGATGACGAGAAAAAAGGAACGCGCGTTGTTGTCCTAAGCCACGAGCTGTGGCAATCGACGTTTGGCGCCGACCGAGGCATCGTCGGCCGCAACATCACGCTCGACGGCAACAGCTACGCCGTGGTCGGGGTGATGCCAACGGGATTCATGTTTCCCCTGACCAATCCGGCAACCGCTTTTTGGACCTCGCTGGCCGACGACAACAACGATCCCAAGGAGCCCCTTACCTCGCAGCGCGGCGCCATGATGGTGAGAGCGGTCGGCCGCCTTAAGCCAGGCGCTACGGTTGCGCAGGCCACGGCCGATCTCGGCCTGATCGCCCAGAATCTTTCCGCACAGTATCCCGAAACCGACAAGAGGCTTACCAGCGCCCTCGTCGTACCCGAACTGGAGAACCTGGTAGGCGATACCAGCTCGGCGCTGCGTGTGCTGTTCGCGGCGGTGGTGTTCCTGCTGCTGATCGCCTGCACCAATGTAGCCGGGCTGATGCTGACGCGCGCCTCCCGCCGGCGCTCCGAGATGGCCGTCCGCGCTGCCATGGGCGCCACGCGTTTCGAGATCATTCGCCAGGTGCTGGTGGAGTCCGTGGTTCTTTCGGTGTGCGGTGGCGCGCTCGGCGTCGCCCTCTCCGACTTATTCCTGAAGACGATTCTGCGTTTCGTGCCGCAGGATTTGCCACGCCTCAATCAGGTGACAATCGATGGCCGGGTGCTGATTTTTGCCGCACTGGTTTCGATTGTGACCGGAGTACTTTTTGGAGTACTCCCCGCGTGGCGCATGTCGCGGCTCGATCCGGCGCTGGCGCTGCGCGACGGCACGCGCACCATGACCACCGGTCGCGGGCAGCATAGCCTGCACAACGCGCTGGTGGTGGCGGAAACCGCGATCGGAATGGTATTGCTGATCGGCGCGGGATTACTGATCCAAAGCTTCATTCGGGTGCTGGATGTCGATCCGGGATTCGATCCGCATAATGTGCTGACCGCCAGCATCGACTTGCCCGACAATCAGTATCCTTCGCTGAAGAAGGTGCAATTCCAGGAAGACCTCCTTTCTCGTCTGGCCGTGCTGCCGGGCGTCGAATCCGTATCGTCGGGCTTTCCCATACCGCTTTCACAGCACAACATCGGTGTTGGATTCACTGTGGAAGGCCATCCGGTGGCCAAGGGCGACGAACCGGCCGAGCCGACCACGATTGTGACCCCGGGATTCTTCCGCACCATGCGTATCCCTATCATCGCGGGGCGCGACTTTCTTCCCACGGACAACTCGAAGGCTCCGGCAGTCGTGATTATCGACCAGGCTTTCGCGAACAAATATTTTCCGGGCGAAAATCCAATCGGCAAGCACATTACCCCAGGGCTGGGCGACGGTATCACCGACAGTCCGCAGCGCGAGATTATTGGGGTGGTTGGCAGCGTAAAACGGAAGGGGCTCACCTCCGAAAAACCGGCGCAATTCTATCTGCCGCTGCCGCAGGCCATTATTCTTTCGCCGGCTATCGTGATTCGCACATCCGGCAATCCGAGCAGCATGCTGGGACCGCTGCGCGCGGTACTGGCGCAAATGGACAGCAATGTTCCGCTCTACCGGATCAACACGGTTGACGATTACATCTCGTTGTCGGCCGCTCAACCGCGCTTCCAGACCGTGCTGATCACGTTCTTCGCTGTGACCGCATTGCTGCTTGCGGCTGTCGGACTGTATGCGGTTCTGGCCTACATGGTGGCGCAACGCACACTGGAAATCGGCTTGCGGCTCGCGTTGGGCGCGCAGCGGGAGAGTGTTATTAGGTTGATTCTGCGCCGAGGATTGATGCTGGCCGCAATCGGATTGGGCATCGGGATTGTCGCCGCAGTCGCGCTGACACGCTTCCTGTCGGAGATGCTCTACGGGGTGAAGCCGCTCGACCCGCTAACGTTTATCGCGGTGAGTGCGGTTTTGATGCTGGTGTCGCTCATCGCCAGCAGCGCACCGGCCTATCGCGCGGCCCGGCTGGATCCGATGCGGACGCTGCGCGAGCAGTAAGGCAGCCTCACGGCCCTGCTGAGCCGCGCTGCGTCAGGGGCCATGGCGTGGCTGCTGTTGTGCGCGGCACGGAGATCCAGTCTCAGAACGCGCGACGGAAGAGCCTGGTCCCAGCGCTTCAGCGCTGGATGGCAAGCGGTACTTAAAATGTGGGCCTTTTCAGGGGCGCCACGAGGGGGTGACAGGATGGCAACGGAACGCATTCGCCAGGAAGTGCCCGCATCCTTCGGACCGGACGATATCGCCCGGCACGTTGAGCAGGGCTGGAGACTGGTCGCGGTCGAGTGGGAACGCGATCGGAAGGATGACGCCTCGCAGCGCGCGGAAGAAGTCCCTTTTGGTCTCCAGATCGCACCAGACGCACAGCATCTGGAAGAGAACCCATCGGAGCAGGAAGTCCTGAAGCTGATGATGGAGCTCACTGTCCAGGACGGTCCGTACTCCGCGATCGCCGACGAGCTCAACCGCCGCGGATACCGAACCCGCCAGGGTATGCGCTGGACACCGGTCTCGGTGTTTCAGATGCTGCCCCGCCTCATCGAGGTCGGCCCCAAGATCTTCGCCAGCGAAGAATGGCAGGAGCGGCGCAAACGGCTGGCCAGGGCGATCTAAACTTCACGATGAAGGACACTGGATTGACGGGTTCCCCATGTCTCGCGATTTTCGAAACATGGGTTTTTTTCGCAGCTCGCGATGAAACAGTTTGTAAAGGAATTCACTCGGGGCTGCCGCCAAACCCCACGTATCGAGAAGTGAAGACATGGGGTTTTTTGTGGATCGGGAATGAAACAGTTTGTAAACAAATATACTAGCGCTCGGTGTCAAACCCCCCACGTCTCGAAAACCGCGAGACATGGGCACCCAGAATTTCGCGCCACTAAAAAAACGGTACAGCCCTTGCCGCCGTACCGTTTCCTTACGTCCACGTTGAGGGGTTCTTACCTGGACGTAAAGCCGTATTGGTATTGGTAACCGCGCATTGCATCCCGCATTGCCTGCTTCGATATCTTCACCTTGCACTTCGCATTGGGCAGCACGGGTGTGGCGATCTGAGTATCAACATCGATCGTAGGAAGGGCAGGCATCGCCGACTCCATACTTTCGATCCTCTCCTGCGCGATCTGCAACTTCACTTGGCTTGCGGCAACCTGCGCCTGAATCCGCTGGTCGAGATCGGCAGGGATGCTGATGGCGAACGTAGCTGGGTCCGGAGTCGCATGTGCGTAGGCGCGCATGGAATCTCTTTCGATCCGCATGGCTTCTCGACGGGCCCGCTCCGCTTCGTGCAGCGCATGCTCGCGCGCGCATCGGGCCATGGCGGTATCCTGCCTCGCCATCTGCTCCGCGATCGTGGACTCCATGCCCGGCATATTCATCTCGGCCACGAGCTGGGCCTGCTCGGGCGGGTAGCCGTGTTGAAAGTGGCTGCGCACCCTCGCCACCGTGTGCGCCGCGGAGCTGGCCCAGCACCGGGCCGCCGCCATGGTTCTGTGATTTTCTGTGCGGTCGACCGACATCCCCTGCAATGCGTGGAAGCCGCGGGAGAACACCGCGAAGGTCGCAATGATCGCCAAGGCCGCAACCAGGTATCTGCGCTCCATACTGCTCCTCCATACCTAAGACGTGAGAGCCACCGGACAGTTAGAAACTTTGTGGTGAACCGCAGGGCTCCGGGTCCAACGTAACTAGTACACGTTGACGGCCATAGTCGGCGGTTCGCAACTGATTATGAATGAGGAGCTTTCGCGGAACCCGGCTTCGCATCTGCAGGACGGAGCGTCCATCGACGAAACGCGCTGTCCGCCTGCGGACAAATTCCGTCAAAGAACGGACGAAGGGGTTGTGTTTACAAAAGGTGACAATGCTAGGCGTGCCATGAGTGTCGCACAGCAAATTTAGCGTTCGGTCCGCGGATTTACGCAGCTCGACCCTAACGAGTAGAGCGGGCCGTAGCGCACCAGGCACGCGTGGCCTGCAAATGCTGTTCGCGGGTGAACAGCCGGCTGCGAGTGGCGGTCGCGGAGCCTTCCATTCTTCGCAACTCCTCCCGCAAGCGCAGCAGGTTCTCGCGATACTCTGCGAGCTCGCGGTGGAGCTCGCTGTTCTTCGCAGCCTGAATGCCGCTCTCAAGCAATGCGCCGACCGAGCGCAGGATGCGCTCGATCTGGAGCATCGCCTTGAGTTCCTCTTCCTTGCCTTCCACCGGCAAGCCGCCAAAGCGCGCGAAGAAATTGCGGAGGCGTTCATTGGAATCGTGGAGAAGGCCGAGGCCGGAAATTTCTTCTAGGCGTTCCATTCGGCTGTCGGGCCTCCTTCCAGGGGTTCGGAGGGTGCTGCGGGCGCGTCGATCACCGGTTGAAGCATGGCCTTGGCCTGCGCCCAGCTGTCGCGCACCTCGGACATACAGCGAATCTGCTGACGCATCAATTCTCCGGAGCCGCGAATCTGCGCCTCCAGCAGCTTCGCCCGCACCAGATTGTAGAATTGCTCGAACTGACGCGCGGCGTCGCCTCCACGTTCAAAATCAAGAGTGCCTTGCAGTTGCTGCAGAACAAGCAGAGCGTGACCGATCTGCGCCGAGCGAGTCTCGATCTCGCTGTCCTGCATCGCCGCCAAGGCCCGGCGCATGTCTTCGATGGCCGAGTCGTAAAGAAGGATCACCAACTCAAGGGGAGCAGCGCCTCGAACCGCGCTTTCCTGGTATCTCCGCCGGACATCTGCTGTGGTCTTCATTGGCCTCTCTAGCTGCTGCTGGAACTGGAACTGGCGCTGGGCAGGCTGCCCAGCTGGGCTGCGACTTGCTGCAGCTGCATCGGGTACTGTTGCAGCAACGCATCCAGGTTGGAATACTGCGTGGTCAATTGGTCCTGCACGGTCGACATGCGCAGCTCAAAGTCGTTGATCTGGTCGGTCAGGCCCTGGTTCGTCTGCTTCAGTCCGTTGATGTCGGCGGAAACGGGTCCCAGGGTCGGGTCCGTCAGCTGCAGCATCTGCGTGCCGGCCGCCTGTCCCCAGCCCGAGGTGGACTGGAAGAAACTCTGCACAGCGTCGTAGTTGCTGCTGAGCGCCTGGCTGAGGTTGGCGCTGTTGATCTGCAGCGTGCCGTTGTTTTGCATCTCGACGCCGAGCGATTGCAGATTGACATACTGACTGGAGCCGCTGGTCGAACCCGATACCATGCTGAGCAGGCTGCCCTGCAGCGAGCGCAACATACTGTCGCCCGCCAGTACGCCTTCGCTGCCGCTGGAGTCGAGTGTGTACTGCTGGTTGATCGAGCCAATTACCGCGTTGTAAGCGTCAACGAAGTTCTGGATGGCTTGCGATGCGGCAGTCGTATCCGGCTGCACGCTGACCAGCACAGACGTGTTCGCATCGGCTGCGCCCAGGCTGAGGGTTACGCCGGGGATGGCGCCGGTCACCGTGTTGGTGCTGCTGTCTACAGGTACGCCGTCGACGGTGAGTTGCGCGTCGACGCCGGCCGAGGTGGTGAAACTGGCGGCCGGGCTGCTGACATTCAGATTGCCGTTGGCGCCCGAGGTATTGCTGACCAAAACCAGTCGTGAACCCTGCGAGTCCGTCATCACGTTGGCAGTTACACCATACGACTCGCCGTTGATGTAGCTCGCCGCCTGCTGCAACGTCGTATCCCCGCTCGGAATGTTGATGGTGTCGGTCTTCACCGGATTAGCGGGATCGCTGCCGTAGTTGACGACGATCTGTGTGCCACCAAGCGACGTTCCGGAAGAGATGTATCCGGAATAGCTGCTGGAGGTGGTCGCCAGCTTGCTGACGGTAATGGAGTGGGTGCCGGCTGAGGCTGTGCTGTCGGCCGTCGCCGAGACAATGGCCGAATCGCTGGATCCCGTCGTGTTCTGGCTGAAGGCCCCGTCGAAGTCCTTCAGACTGTTCACGCTGTTATACAGCGCCGTGAGCTGGGTGCTGATGCTGGTGAGCGCACTGACCTGCGAGTTGATGGTGGTCTGCTGGTTTTGCAACTGCACTTCAGGCTGGCGCTCGACCTGCATCAACTCGCTGACCACGCTGCTGACATCGATACCGGAGGTCTTGCCGCTGAAGGCGTCATTCACGTTGCTGACGATACTGCTGATGGTGCTGCCGTAGAGGCCGGTACTGAAGGAGCTCATGATTTTCTATCCCTCCGTTACCCGCGAGTTAAAACAGTCACGATGCAGCACCGCGAGGAGAGAAGGGGGACCCGCAAGTCCCACCTTCTCCCCCGTGCAACCTGGGCCCACCGCTCACCTCTGACGGCGGGCCAGCCTACCTACTGGAGCAGCTTCAGTACGCTCTGCTGCATCTGGTTCGCCTGGGCCAGGGCCGAGATGCCGGTCTGGCTCAGGATCTGGTACTTGGTCAGGTTGGCCACCGTCTGCGTGATGTTGGCGGACTGAATGCCGTCCTGGGCGGAAGCCAGGTTCTGCGTCTGGTTGGCCATAACGTTGCTTGCAGCCTGCAGCCGGTTGGTGCCTGCGCCGATGGAGCCGCGCAGCGCAGCGACTTGCGCAATCGCGTTGTTGATATCGCTCAAAGCCGCCTGCGAAGTGGCCGCGGTCTGCAAATTGTCATTGGAAATGCTGATGCCGTTCATGTTGCCGCTGTCAAAGGTGCCCAGAGTGACTCCGATGGTGCTGCTGCCCGCAGTCGTGGAATCGCTCAGATAGACATCCATGGTGCTGGAGTTGGTCGTGTTGGTAAGGGTCTCCGCAGCAGCGTCGGTCCCGATCTTAAGGGTGTTGGTGGCGCCGGCGCTTGCCAGCGGATTAGCGCTGCCGCGATTCTGGGTGTCGGTGATGACCAGGTTGCCGGTGTTATCCAGGGTGGCGATCAGGCCTTTGCCTGAGCTGTTGACGTCGTTGATCAGATCGCCGACGGTAGCGTCGCCGGTAAATGTCGCCGTGGTGTAGGCGGGCGTCGCCAGGGTAGTGTCCCAATACTTCACAGAAAGATCGCCGCTGATGGTGGTAGCGGTTCCGGCGGGAGTGGTAACCGCGGTGGTAAGCTGGTTGTTGTTCGTGGTTCCGCCCTGGAAAATGGCTGCGCCGTTATAGGTGGTATTGGTGCCGATGCGGTCGATCTCCGCCTTGATCGACTGGAATTCCGAGTCCAGCGCCTCGCGCTGCGAGCCGTCGTTGACCGTGCCGTTCGCCGATTCCGTCGCCAGGGTGACGGCGCGATTCAGCAGGGTGGTGACCTGCGACAGAGCGCCGTCGGCAACCTGCAATTTGCCTACACCTTCATTTGCGTTCATGGCGGACTGGGTGAGAGCGGTGACGTTGGCTTGCAATCCGTCTGCGATGGCCAGGCCGGCGGCATCGTCAGCGCCGGAGTTGATGCGTGAGCCGGAGGCCAGCTGCTCCAGTGTCTTCTGGAGGTTCGCCTGAGTGATCGACAGCTGATTCTGCGCGGCAAGGGATGGAATGTTGTTCAGAATGCTGATTGCCATGGAATAGCTCCTCTCTCAGTTCCACCTTGCCCGAGTTCGACTCGAGTTCGTTCCCGCAGATGCGCTGCCGGGGCTTTTTCTGACCGGCGGAACCTTTTGCATGTCACCCACTCCATCGGCTCTCGCAGAATTCGGCTTTAATGCCAGGCGAATCTCTGGCTCCTTTCTTCAGCTCGCCACCCGGCGAGTGGATTCTTGGAAAATTTTCATCATGAGCGATACCGGAGATCACCTGATAAAGACGTGCAAGCGAATGACCACCCGCTCTGAAGCATTCGGCAACTTTTGCCGATGTGCTCTCTGATTCACACCCCCGGCGGAGGAGTCTGCATGATTCAGCTCACCCGCTTGAACAACACGCGCCTGGCGGTCAACTCCGACCTCATCAAATATGTCGAGGAAGCGCCCGACACCGTCATCACGCTGCTGAATGGCGAAAAGCTGGTCGTACGCGAGACCACTGAACAGGTCATCGAACGGGTGCGTGACTTCCGGCGCTCGCTCTTGATCGCCAGCTCGGGAACGAATTCCCCCTCGACGGCGGCGGACGATGCGGGGCTTGCCGTTTGTCCGCAAGGGCCAGCGCGTGGATAAAAGCAGCTTCATCGGGATACTGGTCGGCGTCGGCGGCATCGTAGCCGGGCTGCTGCTCGAGGGCGGGAAGTTGTCGCAAGTGCTGCAGCCCACCGCCGCCATCATTGTCTTCGGCGGAACTTTGGGAGCGGTGTTGCTGCAATATCCGCTGTCTGTCGTGGGCGCAGCCTTCCTTAGGCTGGTGCAGGTGTTCTTCGAGCACAAGCGGGAGCCGCAGCAGATCGTGCATCAACTCATTGCGTTTGCCGACAAGGCTCGCCGCAACGGTATGGTCTCGCTCGACGCCGACCTCCCGCAGCTGGAAGACGCTTTCATGAAGAAGTCGCTGATGCTGGCCGTGGACGGCACCGAGCCGCAGGAATTGCGCAAGATGATGCAAATGGAGATCGACAACCAGGGCGAATATGAGGACAACATTCCCAAGGTATTCGAGTCGGCCGGGGGATTCGCGCCGACCATCGGCATCATCGGGGCGGTGCTCGGCCTCATTCAGGTCATGCAGCACCTCGATAACATCAACGAGGTTGGAAAGGGAATCGCCGTCGCCTTTGTGGCCACCGTTTACGGTGTCGGCTCGGCCAACCTCTTCTTCCTGCCCAGCGCCGGGAAATTGCGCTGGCGGATTCGCGAAGAGCAGATTGTCCGCGAGATGACGCTCGAGGGAGTCATCTCGATCCTGGAAGGCATGAATCCGCGCATGCTGGAGACCAAGCTGGTGGGCTTCCTGCGCGACGCTCCCAAGCAGATCAAACCTGCGACGAGGGCCTGGCGATGAAGGACCGCCGGCGCGGACCTTCCATCAGCCACGATCGCTGGCTGGTTTCGTATGCCGACTTCGTCACTCTGCTGTTCGCGTTCTTCGTGGTGCTCTACGCTACCGCGCAGGTGGACAAGCAGAAGGCCGTACGACTGTCAGGCGCGATCCAGTCAGCTTTCCAGCAGCTCGGCGTTTTTCAGAACGGAGGCTCAAGAGCAGCCTCCACTGCGGTTCCAATTTCGGCCGAATCCCTGCGTCCACAACCGGCGGCATCGACCTCGACGCAAGAGATGGCGCGGCAGCAGGAGCTCAACGCCATTCGCAGCGAACTGGAGCGCGCGCTGGCTCCCGAGATCAAGCAGAACGACGTGGCCTTGCACATGGACGCCGACGGCCTGGTCGTCAGCCTGCGCGAGATGGGGTTCTTCGACAGCGGCTCGGCCAGCATCAAGCCGGGAGCGGAGAATGCATTCAGTCGCGTGGCCCTGATTTTGCGCGAGCATGCTTGCTTCGTCAGGATCGAGGGCCACACCGACAACGTACCGATTCACACCGCGCAGTTCGCTTCCAACTGGGAGCTGTCGACCGCGCGTGCCACCGGTCTGGTGAAGGCTCTGATAGAGCAGTACGACATCACCGCAGACCGGCTGTCAGCCGCGGGCTATGCCGAGTTTCATCCAGTCTCTTCGAATGGGAGCGTGAAAGGGCGGCAGCTCAATCGTCGTGTCGATGTCGTCATTCTTCGCGCCGGACCTTCCTCAGGCCCCTCTGTGCCGCCGCCGTCGGCCGTTGCTGCTATCGACCCTGCGATGGGGCCCTGACCGATTGCCCCGGATTGCTTCACTCCTCAAGCGGATGCATCAGGCAGCTTCGATTGCTGGTCCAGTCCCGCGCTAAGCGCTTCCGAGACGCGCGAGAGCAGGGCATCCACGGTAAACGGTTTTTGTATGTGAATGGCCGTTGTCAACTTCGTTTTTCTGAAGAGGTCCTGTTCCGCATATCCCGACATGAAAATCGTGATGAGGTCAGGCTGACGGTCCAGCATGCGGTGAGCCAGGTCCGCGCCGTTCATCTCCGGCATGACGATGTCGGTCAGCAGCACGTCGATCTTTCCCCGGTGGTTGCTGGCAATCTGTAGAGCTTCCTTCGCATTCCCGGATTCGAGCACCTGGTAGCCGGCATGCGCCAACACTTCGCCGGTAATTTCACGCACGATGGACTCATCTTCGACCAGCAGGATCACGGGAGAGTTTGCCGTCTGCACATTTGCGGAAGTTGACATGTTCGCCTCGTCAGAATTTTGCAGCGTCCTTAGCAATGCACGAACTGCGCCATTTCCTGGCGGCGTATGAGCCAACGCTAAGTCTGCAGCCGTCAGTGTCATGCGAATAAAAAGGCGAACTGAAAGGATGCCCGTTGTCTGTCGGGATGGGAATTGTTCCGGAATCGGCTCTCCGCTTCGGGAAAGCGAGGGTCAGTGGTCGAGATCTTCGCGGAGACGCATGTGAGGCGTTCTGCCGGGGATCAATGACTATCGTACGGTGCGATCCAAACAAACGGGCGGCTCGCCGGCCGCCCGCTCCTGCCACAGTTATGTCTTCAAACGCTATGGATTGAGTGCGATTTTCCCGATTCTCGGATTAAAACGGCCGGCTGGTGCGCTTGCTAATTTTGCCCTCGCCTTCTTCTTCTTCGTCGCCCAGCAGCTCTTCCAGTTGCGAAAGCAAAGCGTCGGGCCCGTCGTCCTTCGACACCACACGGTCGATCGCGTCACTGTTGCCGGAGTAATAGTAGGGCGACAACATCACGGTGATCAGGTCGGGACAAGAGCCTTTGACTTGCTTCGCCAATCGTTCAAAGTCGATACCGGAATCATTGTTATCCATCAACAACATGTCAGGGCAGCGGTCTGACACCATATTCCTCGCATCCTCCAGCGAGGTGGTGGCAAAGACGACGTACCCGAAGTGCTCGAGCAACATTCTTCGCACCCGAAGCATATTGCTGTCGTAGCACAAACAGAGGATCTCCTTGCGGCGTGGTTGCATGTACACTCCCGGATTGATCGCTGTTGTCATCGTGAGCCTCTGTCGCGAATTCGAGACTGTCCATGTCTGTTGCTGTATGCGCAGCAGACGCATGGGTAGGTGCAACAGCAGTGCCAAATCCTTGCGCCTCAGAATCAGCAGGTTAGGACGGGTGCAGGTTTGGTTGTCCGGAAAGTTTTACCGGCGACAGGAAAGCCATGCACGGGATGAGATTGTTGTGAAAAAAACGAGATGATTGCGCTATTACCAGGTGGTTATTATTCCAATCCGCAAGCACGTAGATAACTGGCTGCCGCTTCAATAGCCGTGCGATAAGCGGCCTGCTCACCGGAACAGTCATTCTCATCGCCCGCGCGCAGGACCCGGGCACTCGCTTGTCCTACAGTGCCATAGCACCGCGTGAGCAACTCTTCCCGGGTGTGAAGAATCTGACTTCCATGTACCTCAAAGTATGACCCCAGCAGTGTGCCGCAGGTGGAGAGAAACCACGGCGTGACAGTTTTCTTTCCCGGTAAAATATTTCTACAACCCTCGCTGATTGCATTGAAGTCCGCTTCCACAATTATCCGGGCGGCTGCATTCCGGCAATTACTTTCATTGAGTACGTTCGCACCCGAAGTGAGCAGCAGCACCTCCGCTTCGACATCCATGATTTCAGCGCGGTTGATATGTTCGGCCTCCTTGTATGCGAACAGCAGCGGTTCCTGCGCTAAACCTTTGGCTACGTCGTGCAGGATCAGTCCATCGGCACGATAGATCCCGCCCGAGGTATCGCTGAGTGCAATCACTATCATGCCTTCGCTGGCGAGGCGTTGGCTCACGGCCCGTCCCAGCGCGCCGAACCCCTGAATCGCAACCTTGGCGCCGATTGCGGCGCGTCCGGCATGGCGAAGAGCGGCTGAAACCAGGGCCGCGATACCTTCGGCGGCGAACACATCGTGATCGAGTCCGCCCATGCAATCCGGCTTGCCTGTGATTTGCACCTCGATGGTGCTGCGCAACTGAGCGGTGAGCCGCCCCAGGAATTCGCGGCAGCAGCCGTGCCCGGGAAACAACACCGAGCCGCCGGTGCGTTGATCCAACTGCCGAGCGAGCGCCGGGATGATCGCGATCATTTCTCTCTCGCTCCACTCCGCCGGATCGCAAACCAGTCCGTACGACGCGCCGCCGAACGGCAGTCCCAACAGCGCCGACTGCCAGGTCCTCTCCATTCCCCGGGCCCGGCAGTCGCGCTGCTGCAGCCCGGAAGCCAGTGAAAGGCTTCCGGCAGCACAACCCGACCTCTCGCTATGACGAACAGCGAACAAGGGAACACAAGCGGCGTCGCCGGAATCGCGCATCACTTCCAGGTAAGCCGTAGTCTCGTTGACCGGATGACGGAGACGCTGCACAATCCAGGGCTCGAGATCGAGCAGGGCTGCGGTTTCCTCGAAAGCCAGCATCGAACGCGGGACGTTTCCATTTCCGCCCTGCGATCTTCTCGCGTCGCTTTGCGTCTCTGTGGCCGCCATGATCAAACTCCAAGGGACCCCACTTGATTAGCGAGGTCCCCCGATGGCCCGGATCAAACTTCGATCTCAGGCTTGCGCCGGCAGCCCTGCGTTGGACATCCACCGGTACGCCGGCTTCTCCGGTGCTTTCGGCAAGATGTCCAGGTAGATGACTGCGTAGCGGAACGCCATCACACCAGCTGCGATGACCAGCACGCTCGACGCCAGCTCGCTCCACTTGGGAACGTAGTGCGTCCCCATCGCGGTCTGCAGTGAGTTGATCGACACGTTGAGGCGGTCGACCATGAATCCTGCAACCGTGATGGCGCAAGCCCAGTACAGTCGCATGGGATTATTGCGCACGTTCTCAAAGCTCAGCAGCGTGATGGGGATGGCGAGGAAGAGCACCACCTCCAGCCAGAAGTAGCCGGCCTCGGTGGTGCGCTGGAAGGCATAGCCGAGCGCTTGGTTGGAGATGAGGTCCAGGAACTTGAAGAAGGCGTAGACGATCAGCAGCATCTGGATCATGCGGCCGCAGTCGCTGAGGATGCTGAAGTCAATGCGCACATTCAGCGAACGCATGCAGAGGTAGATTGCCATGACGGTTAGCGCCAGTCCGGCAGGTATCGCCGAGAGGTAGAACATCGCGTGCATGTAAGGCGAGTACCACAGGGGATGGATCTTGCCGCGGGCGATCAGGAACAGCCCGCCCAGGTAGGACTGGTGCATGGAGGAGAGCAGCACGCCCGCCAGCACAACCCCGATCAGGATCTTGTGATGGTAGCGCATCAAGGTTTCGCGCACGGGCTTCCACGGCAACTTCTCGATGAGCGCCGGCGCGAACTCGAAGGTCAGCACCGTGGTGTAGGTCATGATGCAGATGCACACGTCGAACAGCACCGAGCGGTGATTCCACATCACGATGGGATGCCAGAAGCGCCAGGGCAGACCGATCTCGTAAAGGTAGCCGGCGCATACCGTCAAATAGCCGAGGAAGGAGATGAGAATCGCCGAGCGCAGGATCGGCCGATAGCGTTCCATGCCCAGCAACTCGACCGCGGCGCTGATACCGAAGCCTGCTGCCGACAAGCCGACACCGCAGAGCGTGCCCAGACCAACCCACAGGCCCCAGGGCATCTGATCGCTCAAGTTGGTGCTGGCGCGGAAGCCTTCGAAGAACCGGAGGTAGGTCGCATACATTCCGGTGACAAATATGATGGCTACAATGACGCGCCACAATGTGATCTGTTCTTTCATTCGCGCAATCATGGCTAGCTCCTTTCCCCTTTGATCTTGTTGATCGTCGCTTGCTCTTCGGCTTCGGCCAGCGCTACTTCACGGCGACGCTGCGTTACCCAGTACAAGGCCGAAAGAATCGTGCCGCCCATGATCACCACCTTGGGCGAGTCACCCAGCGCGCTCGCCGTCAGTGTCGGCATCGGCTGATTGCCGCTCGGCGCCGGCTTGAATCCCAGCTTCTCGAAAGGCACGTCGGAGACGAACAGCACGCTGCCGCCGCCGAGTTCTTCCACGCCCCAGATGTGCGGCACGTAGGACGAATCGCTGCGAATGCGGCTCCAGGCTTCGTTGATCAGGTCGTCGCGATCGCCGAACACTGTTGCCTGTACCGGGCAGGCTTCCGCACACGCCGTCGGCTTGCCGGCTTTCACACGATCGACGCACATGTCGCACTTCTTCACAAACGGAGCCAGCTTGGTCCACTGATACTTCGGCACCTGGTAAGGACAGGCCAGCATGCAGTAGCGGCAACCGATGCACTTGTCGGCGTTGTAGACCACCGGCCCGAGCGCGGTCTTACCGATCGCACCTACCGGGCAGGCCGAAGCGCATGCCGGATCGTCGCAGTGCATGCACAGCTTGCGGACAAACTTGTCGCTGCGCGCCTCGACTACGGTGAAGGCGGTGTCCGAGAGGACCGGTTCGGGGTCGGTGCTGAATCCGTGGAGCTGCTTGCAGGCGGTCTCGCAGCTCAAGCATCCGATGCAGCGCTTGATGTCGATGAGAAGTGCTTTTTCCTTTGCCATGGCTTCCTCCTTAGGTTTCTCCTTTCTCTAGGCCAGGAAGAACTCGTGCACCAGCTCATGCTGCGTGCTGTTGTCTACCAGGAAGAGCAGGCCTTTAACGGGTAGGCCGCCATCCTGTGCCAGCGCGGGCGTGAGCTGCTGGACCATGGCTCCGATGCGGGTGAGGCTGTTCTGCAGCCACGGCAAAACCACCGTGCCTTGCAGAAGGTTCTTGACGTTGGTGGCCATCTCCGGCGCTTTGACAACGCATAGCCATCCGTTCTTGTACGGGTCGTCGATGATGAGATTGGGATTCTTCAGCACTTCGTGATTCACCGACACCAGCACGCCTTCCACCGGCGAAAGCATCTGGATGGTGCGGCCTTCACGGGTAATGGTGCACAGCGGCTGACCTTGACGTACCCAGCGATTGAGGTCGGCGACTTCGATGGAGTCGATCTTGCCGAAGAGATTTCCGGCAAAGGCATCGATGCCGACGCGTGCATTCTGCCGGCCTTCATCGACCACCCAGGTGTGTCCGGGGTGGAAGCAAAAGCCCTGCGGAATTTCGAATCCGCCCTGCTTGATCATGAAGGGCGCAGGCGCATTGATCTTTTTGCCGGGAGCGACTTGCAACGTGTTCACGCCTTCTTCAGGGCGGCGGAAGTACATAACGGTAAGAATCAGTAAGAATGTCAGCAGGACGAATAGGATCGACATACAGGGCCTCCTTGCACGGAGTGGATGAAGTGGCGTCACGCTCCACGGTTGGTAGTGCACGTGGAGGGCACAAGCCCTTCCCGAAAGAGGCTGTGGTTTTAAAGGAGATAGCGAAGCAGTTCTAATTGAGGAAGCTCAACTACTGCGTTTTGCAGTGTTGTCTTAGCAGTTTGCAGTAGTGCGGAATGGACGGCGGAGGCCGAAATAATACACGCTTACACTAGCCCATATCGTGGGCCACGTGCTCGAATGTCAAAATGAGGGTTACTGAACTTAAAGAATGGTCGGGGTATCAGGCTTACCTATTGATGGGGCTCTACGACGCGGTGGCAGAGTACGAGTGGGCGCATGAACGTGTGGAGCTGACGGAACGTGTGGAGCTGACGGGAAGACACAGCCACGCCGGAGCTTACGGTTCTTCATTACACTCTGGAGCAAAAGCGAGCCACTACATTGCTCATGGCTGCGGCCTGCGTTGAGGCGATTGCAAATCTCTACCTTATTCTGAAGACAAGCCCGGACCTATTTGTAGTTTTGGAACGGGCCACGTTCCTCGAGAAATGGTCGGTAGTGCCGTCTTTCGTGATTCCGGGCTACAACCTCCCGAAGGACTGCGAGCTATACCAGGACGTGAGGCGCCTTCAGGCCCGGAGGAACGCTTTGACGCATTTGAAGGAGAAAGTCACGGATGGCGGTGTCGAAGTACACGCGGGATCGATGCCAGAGCACGCTGGAAACGAACATTACTTTGTTAAACGCTGCCGATCGTTGCCCGATAGACTCGTGTCGCACCTTGCCTCGTTCGACAAGACGGACGCCATCTTCCCGCTGCGCAGCAATATTGTGTTGGCATCAACTTTCCTGGAGATTAAACGCCGCCTTAGAACCCTGTCGGCCTCGCCGGCTCATTGACAGAACCGACGGCAATCCCTAACCTGAAACCATTATGGAAGTTCACCTTACCCCTGACGTGGAAGCCAAACTCGCGCGTCTAGCCGCCGAGCAGGGGCGTAACGCCCAGGCGCTGGCGCAAGAGGCTATAGAGCATTTCGTCGACTACGACGAATGGTTCATCCGCGAAGTAGAGAAGGGCCTGGAGCAGATCGATCGCGGTGAGTTCCTAACTCACGAGGATGTAGGCGAACGTCTCGAAAAGCTGATCGCCAAAAAGCACTCACCCTCCTAAAATGGAGCTTCGCTGGACAGAAGAAGCAGCCAGAGACCTCGAACGTATTGCTGACTATTTATTCGAACACGCGCCGGAGCGTGCGGCGGATTTGATTCGCCAGATCTATAACTCCCCCTCAGCACTGTTGGGCTTTCCTCACCGCGGCCGTCTAGGCAGGAAAACGGGAACACGCGATCTCGTGCTTTCGCCACTGCCCTATATTGTGGTTTACAGAATTTCCGGCGACGTTATCCACATCGTTCGTATTCTGCACGGTGCCCAGAAGTGGCCTTAGAGGCGTTTCACACTAGCTCGTGATTCTTCTTCAGCCGCCGCATCAGCGACGTAGGGTGGATGCCGAGGATGCGTGCGGCGTGAGTTTTATTCTGTCCCATCGCGTTCAGCACGTCGCGGATGTAGCGGTCTTCCAACTCTTTCAGGCTGACGAACTGATCGCCGGTCGGCGAGACATCGTATTGCGAAAGCTTTTCGTCGATGATGTCCGGCTCGTCGTGGTAGTCGCGAACCTCCTCCGGCAACGCATCTTCGTCGATCTCGTCTTCGCTGGAGAGAATCATGGTCCGCTCGATCACATTGCGCAGCTCGCGAATGTTGCCGGGCCAAGGATATTTCTTCAACAGTTCCGCAGCGGCAGGCGTATAGCCGACGAAGCTCTTCTTCAACTCCTTGTTGAAGAACTGCATGATGTCGAGAGCCAGCGGCAGAATGTCTTCGCGGCGCTCGCGCAGCGGCGGGATGAACAGCGGCACCACGTTGAGCCGGTAGTACAGGTCCTCGCGGAACTCGCCGTTAACAACCGCTTCCTTCAGAATTTTATTTGTCGCGGCAACGATGCGCACATCGACCTGGATCGGCTTGGTGCCGCCCAGTCGATTGAAGATGCCCTCCTCCAAGACGCGCAGCAATTTAGCTTGCAGACTCGCCGAGGTGTTGCCGATCTCGTCGAGGAAGAGCGTTCCGCCCGAGGCTTTTTCGATCAGGCCTTCTTTGCGGCGGCGCGCATCCGTGAAGGCGCCGGGCTCGAAGCCGAAGAGTTCGCTCTCCAATAAGGTGTCGGGCAGGGCGGCGCAGTTCAGACTGATCAGCGGCGCCTGCGCGCGCGAGCTGTTATAGTGGATCGCCTTCGCCAGGACTTCTTTACCCGTGCCGCTCTCGCCCTGAATGAGGATGGTGGTGTGATCGCTCTCCGAAGCGCGACGGGCCATTTCCAGCACCTCGCGCATCACGGGGCTTTCCGTGACCACCCGCCCGAAATCGTAGCGGCCTTTGGCATGTTCCACCGTGTCGCGCACGCGCACTCGCAGCGCCAGCATCTCGGTGGCGCGCTGAATGGTGTTCACCATGTCGGCGATGTGAAACGGCTTGATGAGGAAGTCATACGCGCCCAGCTTCATCGCTTCCACGGCACGGTCGACCAGGTGGTAGGCGCTCATCATTACCACGATCATTGCCGGCGAGGTTTTCTTCGCTCGCCGTAGAACCTCGATGCCGTTGATGCCCGGCAGCACCACGTCCAGCAGCGCCAGGTCGGGCTTGTCTTCGGCAACGATCTCGAGCGCCTCTTCTCCGTTGCTGGCCGAGAGCACGTCGTAGCCTTCGGCCTCCAGCGCGCGGCCAATGGTCCGCAGCGTCAAGGCCTCGTCATCGACAATGAGGATGGAGTGCGGCATGACTAGGCGATCACCTCCTCGGTGTGCTGCACCAGCTTGCCCGCCTGCCGGATCGGCAACGTGACGCGCACCGTGGTGCCGTAGCCGGGAATGCTCTCCACCTGGATCTCGCCCCCGTGGCTGCGCACATAGGTCTGAGTGATGCTTAGTCCAAGCCCCGTACCGCGTCCGCGCTTGGTGGTGAAGAAGGGTTCGAAGACGTGCGGCAGGATGTCGGCCGGAATCCCGGCGCCGGTATCACGCACGCGCAGCTCGATGAACTCAGCAAACTTCACCTTGTCGGCCAGGATGGTGATGCGGCCTCCGGGCGCGGTCGCCTGTGCCGCATTCAGCAGCAGGTTCATCAGGATCTGCGACAGCTGATTGGAATCCGCAGTAATGGCGGGCAGGTCGGGAGGAATACAGTTTTGCAGCTCGATCTGGCGGAACATCGGCTGATGCCCGACGAAGTTCAAGGTCTCATCGGCCAGCCGTCGCAGACTAACCTTGCTGAGCGTCAACGGGCCGGGCCGCGCGTAGTCCAGCAGACCGCGCACCGCCAGCGATATGCGCTTAGCACCCTCGATACACTGGTCGACCTCTTCGCGGCGTTCGCGATCGGCCTCGCGGCGCTCCAGCTCCAGATGCGAAAGAATGCCGAGCAAGGGGTTATTGATCTCGTGTGCCGCGCCTAATGCGAGCTGGGCCAGCGAGGCGAACTTTTCATACTCGGACAACTGCGACTCGAACTGCATCTTCTCTTTCGCCAGCTCGCGCTCTTCTTCCAGGCGCTTGACCAGCTCTTGCTGCGCCACGTTGCGCTCGTATTCGCGATGGTCGGCCAGCTCCCGCAGGCGAATCAATTCGGCCTCGGCCGCTTTTACGCGGGTACGCGAAAAGATTGCGATTACGATGGCCAGGATGAAACCCAAGGCGAATCCGCCCCATTGGCCGCCATTACTGAGACGGGGGCTTGAGTCAACGGCCGCGCAAGTTACGCTAAGAAACACCACCGATCCGAAGGCGCAGCTCGCATTCCGGCAAAAGACATGAAAGCGCGTGACGCTGCAACGAGTGCGGCGTGGGTCCGGTCGGCGGGTCAGAGGTTTTGAGAGGAGCATTGACCTCTCCTTTATGACCTTCGCGCAGCATGGCCAAAGGAGCAGTGACCGCAGTCACCTGCAGAAGTGACGGGCAGGCAAGAACAAGGTCCCAATCGCCCCCCTTGCTCATCAGGAAATTGACGCTCCGGCATCCGCCCGCCGACTTCATTTCTGCATCAAGGTACGTTAGCGTAAGTACAGGATTTCGATCTTCCCGGGACGAACGTCATGATCAAGACCTCTGCAAGAATGAAATGCATTTCCGTCGTAATGGCCTGGACTTTTTTTCTGAGTCAAGGCTTCGCCGTCACGGCAGGACCCGAGCTGCCCGATCCCGGCAAAGCTCCGATGAGCCGGCAGCAGCAGATCCAGCTGGGCTTCCAGGCGGCGGCGCAGGTCTATCAGCAAATGCCCGTGCTCCCGGACAACAGTCCGGAAACGCAGTACATCCGCAAGCTCGGCCAGAAGCTGGCTGCGACCATCCCGGCGCAATACTCGTGGCCGTTCGAGTTTCACGTCATCCCGCAGAAGGAGATCAACGCTTTCGCCCTGCCTGGTGGCCCGATGTTCGTGAACGTCGGGACCATCACGGCGGCTTCGAGTGAGGCCGAGCTGGCCGGCGTGATGTCTCACGAGATGGCGCACGTCTACATGCAGCACTCAGCCAAGCAGGCCGGCAAGACGCAGACCACCGCGGCCATTGCGGGCATCGCCGGTGCGATACTGGGCGCCGTTACCGGCGGCAGCATGCTCGGTCAGTTGGCGCAGGCCGGAATCCAGTTCGGAGCGCAGGGTGTGATCCTGAAGTATTCGCGCGGCGATGAAGCGCAGGCCGATGCCGTGGGCGCCATCATCATGTACAAGGCCGGGTACAATCCCCAGGCGCTGGCTGACTTCTTCCAGAAGCTGGCGACGCAGGGCGGCGAGGGCCCGCAGTTTCTCAGCGATCACCCCAACCCCGGCAATCGTGAGCAGGCCATCCAGCAGGAGATCGCCAATTGGCCGCCGAAACATTACATCACCGCCAGCGCGGCCTTTGACGCCGCCAAGAAGCAGGCGCAGACCTTGCAGGTTTATACCGCGCAGCAGATCTCTTCGGGCGCCAAGAGCGGCCAATGGGCGAGCTTGAACAAGCAGAATGGAGCTGTTTTCCAGGCGCCGGCCGGAGTAGCTGTGAGTGCGCCCGCCTCAGCGCAGAGTTCGTCGAGCGCGCCGGCAGGTCCGGTGTCGCCGCAGGATGTCCTGCCCAGCTCGAGGCTGGTGACGACCGACCTTGGACCGTTGAAGATTGCCTATCCCGACAACTGGCAGCTTGTAGCGCCCTCGCAGCGCGGAGCGGATGTGCGCATCGCGCCGCAGGCCGGGGTAAGCGGCAACTCTATCGGCTACGGTGTGCTGCTGAATGGAGTGCGGCCGCAGGCTGGGGAAGACTTCGATCAGCTGACCAATGAGCTTGTGCAGGCGCTGGTGAAGGATGGCGGCGATCTGCACACGACGGGCAATGCTCAGACCATCGACGTCGCCGGCTCGGAGGGACGCTCGATCATGATGGAGTCGACGTCGCCGTTTCCTGACGCAAAAGGTCAGCCGCAGAAAGAACGCGACTGGCTGGTAACGGTTCCGAGGGGCGATGGTTCGATGCTGTACTTCGTCTTCGTGGCGCCGCTGTCGCAGTTCCAGCAATTTCAGCCGGCGTATTACAACATGCTGAACAGCATCAAGCTGAAGTAGGAAAGTACTCTGTAAACGCGTGCCTCGGGTCTCGCGACATTCGAGACCTGGGGATTTTCCACCTACGTTGGCAGCAACTCGACTGACGTCGTCTTTGGAGAGCAAGAATCCCCCGGCTGGCTGCGCCATCCAATTGTTGCCGGGTGAGACGCAACTTCAGGTTCGTTCCCCCGTTCCTTATCAGGGAGCTATCATGGCGTTTCCCATCAAAGTGTGCGCGATTTGTGGAGAGGAGTTTGAGCTGAAACCGGGTAAGCCAGGTCTTGCCATTCACTGTCCCAGTTGCAGCGAGGAGGAAGGGCAGTCGTCCCCTGGCCGCATCCTGGACGCGGACGAGCGCCGTATGCAATCGGAAGCCGACGCGGAACGCAGGAAAGCCATTCGCGATCTGCTCTACCGCAAAGACAGCTGAAAGCCGACTTTGCCGCGCAACACGTCGCCATCTCTTTGGCGTGACCTGGTTCTTCCGCCGCCTGCGCTCTGGTGCCGGCTTGAACCGCCGCAGGCTACCAATGTAATGGAAGCTTGTGAGGCAGCAGATAGGTGAAGCCAGCGAATACCTCCCATTGGGTAGAGGTGCTGGTCAAGCCGTGATCGAAACCGCAATCGAGTACTACGTTCTTCCTGGCGTTGTAGTTGACGGCCCATAGATTTCCGACAGCGTTTCCATTAAGGAATGGCTGGGTAAAGTGCCAGATCTCGCCGGTAAGCCCGAACTTCTGCCCCAGCGGGTGTGAAATCGAGATGGCTTGGCCGAACTGCGCTCTTCGCACGCTGTTGTCCACCGACTCATCCGCAATAAAGTTGGCATCGTAGTGAAACCCCTTCACTTTGGCACTGGCCATGACCAGCACGGAGTTCAGGAAGCTTCCAATGTCCAGGTCGGGGCTGGCTCCGGCGTAGACGCGGCCCGAGTACCCCAGCGCCACGGTCGGGTTGGCGCCTTCGCCTTGATGAAGCACTCCCTGGATGCCCAGGTCTACATCGCCCGACGCGTTGGTCGGCTGCCCTTCAGCGTGCGAATGCGCATAAGGCTCTGAAACGGCCAGCAGCTCGATTCGCGACGATATCGAATACTTGATGACCTCGTTGAAACTAGTCTGCGAAACCACTCCTGGCGAGTGCCAGCCGGTAAGGACGCCTGATTCAAACTGGAGGTAGCCCACCGGTGTGATTGCCGCGGGCGTAGCCACCGTCGGCCTTGCCGGCTTGGCTTTGGGAACCGGATCGACAGCTTTTGCTTGCGGCGTTTGCTGGGCAAACGCGGCCACGCCAGTCAACAGGAGAAGCGTCGAGAGTCGGACCCAGAAGTTTGCCGCCATTTTTATTTTGCGCGCAGCAGCAGCACGGGCACACTCACGTTGTGCTGAACCTGCGATGCTGTGGTGCCCAGGAAGATGTCGGCAAGGAAGCGGTGGCCGTGGGTGCTCATGGCGATCAGGTCGCAACCTTTCTGTTGCACCCACTTGATGATCTCGCGTGCCGGATCGCCGTAGGCGAGCTCGGATTCGGCGGGAATGCCGATGGATTGGAACTCGGTACGAACTGTCTCCAGATAAGCGGTGTCTTCCGTGATCTCGCGGCTGATGGCGTCGCGCCCGTAGGTCCGGGCTGCCCAGCCATCGGCCACGTGCAGCAGCACCAGGCGACTGCCGGCAAGTTTCGCCAGTTCCTTCACGTGCCCGATGATGGCTCGATCCGTCGGCGTGCCGTCGAGCGTGACGAGAATGGTTTCGTACATGGGGATCGCCCTATCGTTGGAATTCACCCGCCGACAATAACCTGCCATGCCGCTTTCAGAGAATCGGGCAGACTATAGATGTCCATGGCGGTAATCAGAACTGCGCTGGTCCAGCCGGCGATAAGCAGAAACCATCCGTTCTTCCATCCTCCCATCCGCTGACGCGAACTGGTGAACTGCAGCAAGGGAAACATGGCAAAGGGTAACTGCAACGCCAAGACCACCTGACTCAGGGTCAGCAGGTCAGTGACACTGCTATCTCCCCGCAGGCCGATGATAAACACTGCCGGGAGGATCGCCAACGTTCTTGTAATCAGCCGGCGAACCCAGGGCTTGATCCGCCAGTGCATGAAGCCTTCCATCACCACCTGTCCGGCGAGTGTGCCGGTGATGGTGCTGCTCTGGCCGCTGGCCAGCAGCGCGACAGCGAATAGCGTACTGGCAGCCGCTGTTCCCAGCAAGGGCGCAAGGGTCAGATAGGCGACGCGAATCCAGTCACTGTCTGCGTTGAAGTGGACGACCTTTCCGCCCAGAACCGTAACGCTTTCCTTGCCGAAGAAGACGAGGGATGCGAGCACCAGGATGGCCGCATTCACGAAGAACGCGATGGTGAGTGCCACCGTTGAGTCGATCGTGTTGAAGGTGATGGCGCGCCGCATCGATTCGGAATCTTTCTGCAGTTTGCGGCTCTGTACCAGGGCGGAATGCAAGTACAGATTGTGCGGCATCACTGTCGCTCCGATGATGCCAACGGCCACATATAGCATCCCGGCTTGCCGGAAATGCGGCGAGATCAGCGCTCGGCCCATCTCGAAGAAACTCGGCTTGGTCTGTGGTAAGACGAACAGTTCAATGAAGTAGCAGATCGAGATGGTCGCAACCAGAATCACCACCACGGCTTCGATGGTGCGCATGCCGCGGCTTTGCAGGGCCAGTAGCAGCAACACGTCGAGGCCGGTGATAATCACCGCCCACAGCAGCGGAATGTGGAACAGCAGATTGAGCGCGACCGCGCTCCCCAGCACCTCCGCCAGATCGCAGGCGCCGATCGCCACCTCGCTCATCAGCCAGTTGGGCCAGCGAGTCCAGCGCGGATACCAGTCGCGACAGCATTGGGCCAGGTCTTTGCCGGTGACGACCCCGAGCCGCGCCGAGATGACTTGCATGAAGATGGCCATCAGGCTGGCCAGACCGACGACCCAGAGCAGTCCGTACTTGTATTGCGCTCCGGCCTGCAGATCGGTGCCCCAGTTGCCGGGGTCCATGTAGCCGACACTCACCAGGATTGCGGGACCGACGAAGGCTCGCCACTGCTCCCAGAATCCGGCGCCCTGATCGGGCACCGAAACCGTACTATGCAGCCCTTCGAGAGAAACGTGGGCGCGGTCAACTTCGGCCGTGAGCGGCCCCGGTTGCAGCTGCGGGTTGTCCCGATGCAGCGTCGACTCGTCCATGCGAATGGGTGGAATTTCTGCCACGAGGCTTAGGATGAGAGCGACTCCTCCTGCCGTTGCATTAATTGGAGTGTATCACAGCAAATTAACTGAGGTTAACCATGTAACTCGGGTTAACGGGAGGAGCTTACGAGGACTTGGAAACCCAGATCTTTTCTGCCGCCGGGCCGCCCAGTTCAATGGCTTTGCCATTGATGGCCAGCGAAAGTGTACCGTCATAATTGCGGGTGTTCACCTTCAATCCCGCCCCGGGCCGAATGCCTTTGTGCTCCAGGAACTCCAGCAGTTTGCGATCCCGTTCGTAGATGCTGCGCACAGCGTAGCGGCCGCCGGGAAGAGTTTCTGCCAAGGGAAGTAAACCGCGTTTGCGCTTGGACCTGGGCTGTTCCGGAATGGCCGCGTTGCCGTGGGGACAAGCGCCGCCGCGGCCAAGCTTCTTCACGAGCAGGCTTTCGAAATCACCGGAGACGGCATGTTCCAGCCGCTCAGCTTCGTCGTGCACCTTGTACCAGGTCATGCCGAAGACCTCGTGCAGCATGCGTTCGATCAGATGGTGGCGGGTGACGAGCTGCCGCGCGATCTTGCGTCCCGAGGCCGTCAGTTGTATGCGGCCGTCCTGCCGGACAGAAACCAGACGGTCGCGTTTCAATCGCCGCAGCGCCATGGTGACAGCAGGGGCGGAGACAGAAAGCCACTGCGCCAGGCGCGCGGCGATAACCTGCTCGCCCTCACATTCAGCCTCGAGAATGGCTTTGAGGTAGTCCTCTTTGGAGACGGTAATCATGGATTTAACAGTGATAGTTAACTACGGCTAAGGAAGGATTGCAATGGTCCCATTTGGAGTTGTCATTCCGAGCGCACTCTTAAATTGTTGTCATCCCGACCGCAGGCGGGCCGCTTTTGCCCGCCGGAGTGGAGGGACCTGCGGTTCGTCGCCCACCGCTACTCCCTTCCGCCGGGGGCGAACCGCAGATCCCTCGACTACGCTCGGGATGACAATTCCAAGTTAGGTCCGGTCTAAGTTTGAATGTTTGAGGGACTTGCAATTGGAGCCAGCAGTTTGACATGCGAGCCGTTGCGCCCCTACTCTTTTCTTTCGCCTTTTACCTGCAAACCAAGCTGTGTCCTTATGAAAGTACTCGTCCTCGGCAGCGGTGGCCGCGAACACGCGATTGTCTGGAAGCTGCGCCAGTCATCGCGCATCAAGAAGCTGTATTGTGCGCCCGGCAATGGCGGAATCGCCTCCGATGCGGAGTGTGTCGCGGCCGACGTGAAGAGCATCGACTCGCTGGTACAACTTGCCAGCCGTCTCAGTCCCGACTTGACCGTGGTTGGTCCGGAGTTGCCGCTCACGTTGGGCGTGGTCGATGAATTTCAGAAGCGCGGATGGCCGGTGTTCGGTCCCACGCGCATGGCCGCGCAACTGGAATCGAGTAAGAGTTTCGCCAAGGAGTTCATGCAGCGCCACCGCATTCCGACGGCGAAATATTCTGTCGTCACCAGCAAAGAGGGAATCGCTGAGGCCCTGAAACTTTTCCATGTGCCGCTGGTGGTCAAGGCCGATGGGCTGGCGGCCGGCAAGGGAGTGGTCATCGCGCAGTCGAAGGAAGAAGCGCAGCGCACGGCGGAAGAAATGCTCGCCGGAAAGATGGTTGGCGAGGCCGGTTCGCGCTTGGTCTTCGAGGAGTGCCTGGAGGGCGAGGAACTATCGTTCCTGGTAATGAGCGACGGCGAGCGCGTGGTGCCGTTGGTGGCGACGCAAGACCATAAGCGGGTGGCGGACGGCGATCGCGGGCCCAACACGGGCGGCATGGGCGCGTACTCGACCGGCCAGATGGTCGATCAGCAGATGAGCGACTGGCTGATCACGCACATTGCGCAGCCGGTGATTGCCGGCATGCGCGCTGAGGGCGCCGAATACAAGGGCATTCTCTATTGCGGCATCATGATGACCGCAAAGGGTCCGATGGTGCTGGAGTTCAACTGCCGCTTCGGCGATCCCGAGACACAGCCGATCATGATGCGCATGGAGAGTGATTTGCTGGAGGCCATGGAGTCATCGATCGCCGGCCGGGTGAGCGCGGGCGACTTCCGCTGGTCGGCCGATCCGGCAGTCTGCGTGGTGATGGCGTCGGGCGGATACCCGGGAGCGTTCGAGGCGGGCAAGCCCATCTTCGGTATCGACGAAGCCGAGCGTATTTATGGAGTGAAGGTGTTTCATGCGGGCACGAATCGCCGCGACAATACTTACTACACCAGCGGGGGACGCGTGCTGGGCGTGACCGCGCGCGGCAGCGATCTGCCGGATGCAGTCGAGCGCGCCTACGACGCCGTGATGAAGATCCGCTTCGACGGCATGCACTACCGCAAGGACATTGCCGCTCGTGGGCTGCGGCATTTACGGGAAGGGAAGTAGTGGGGCACAACGCCCCTTCCCCACGAAATTGTCATCCCGAGCGGAGTGAGGAGGCGCAGCCGACAAACGCAGTCGAGGGATCTGCGGTTGGCCTGCGGTGGAAGGGGACTTCGCGGCGCAACGAACCGCAGATCCCTCGACTGCGCGGCTGTGCCGCTCGGCTCGGGATGACAAGTCATCGGTAAAAGCACGATCGGCTCGGCTTATAAGTCGGGCCCCTGATACGAACCAGTCCTGCATCGAACAATTCTGGAATTAGGAAAAAATATCTATGAACAACACTCCTCTTGTCTCCATCGTCATGGGCAGCGACTCCGACCTCGACATCATGAATGAGGCCGCGAAAGCGCTGGCTGAGTTTGGTATTCCTTACGAAATCGACATCACCTCGGCGCACCGTTCGCCGGCGCGCACCAGCGAATACTCTCGCGCGCTGAAAACTCGCGGGGTGAAGGTCGTGATTGCCGGTGCCGGTGGCGCGGCGCATCTTGCCGGCGTCATCGCAGCGGAGACGACGTTGCCGGTGATCGCCGTCCCGATTCCATCAACCGCGCTGCTAGGCCTGGATTCGCTGCTGGCCATGGTGCAGATGCCTGCCGGCATTCCGGTGGCGACTGTCGCCATCGGCAAGCCGGGCGCGACCAATGCCGGAATTCTCGCGGCGCAGATGATCGGCTTGTATGACGCCGAGGTCGGCAAGAAACTTGACGCACACAAGGAGAAGCTTGCCAAGGGCGTCGAAGCCAAGTCGAAGAAGCTGAAGGAGAGCCAGAAGAGTTAGAACATGGCTCTCTTATCGAGCCTGCTGCGGTTCCTCTAGCCGATCAACGAGCGTGGTAATCGAGAAATTGTCATCACAGGCGCAGCGAGGGATCTGCTTCCGGTCACGGACAACAGATCCCTCCTCGCGCTGAAGCACTGGTCGTGATGACAATTTTGTATTAGGTGTGCCCAGTTCAATCGATTCAGCTACTTACGTCTGATTCCCAATCTGGAATAAAAGTGTTCCGAACACGACTGTACGATTGTGGCATACAGTCGGCGCCTAGGATGCCAATTCCGGCTCATTAGAGCTCGTCTGAGCGACGCGGAGAGGGCGGGAGGTACTCTGGCCAGCCTGGCCTACTTCCAAGGGCTGTAAAGGCAGATAAACGTACTTTCCCGTTTCGGGACAACAACTTAGGGCGATCGGCCGAGAACGGGCTGGTGCCCCCAGGTTCCCGTCCCTCTGTTGCCTGACGCCCCATCAGAGCTTCAGCGTCTTCAGATACTCCCGGAACTCGCCCCCGATGTCCTTGCGCTTGAGGGCGAATTCCACGTTGGCTTTCAGGAAGCCCATCTTGTCGCCGGTGTCATGCCGCGTGCCCTCGAAGACGAAGCCGTAAACTTTCTCCTTCTTCAAAAGCTGCTTGATGCCATCGGTCAGCTGCAATTCGCCGAGCGCGCCCGGCTTGGTTGTGGCAATGCAATCGAAGACGGCTGGAGTGAGAATGTAGCGGCCGATGATGGCGAGCTTCGACGGCGCGTCTTCGAGCTTGGGCTTCTCCACCATGTTGTGTACTTCGAAGAGCCGTCCCTCCCACTTGCCGGGAACCGGCTTCACATCGAGCACACCATACGACGAGATCGCTTTGCCCTCGACCACCTGCGTGGCGATGACCGAGCATCCGGTCTCGTTGTAGACCTCGATCATTTGCTTCAGGCAGGGAGGATCGGCGTCGATCACGTCATCGGGAAGGATTACCGCGAAGGGTTCATCGCCCACCAGTTCGCGCGCCATCAGCACGGCGTGGCCGAGCCCCTTGGCTTCTTTCTGGCGCGTATACGAAATGTGCGCCAGCCGGGAGATGGGCTGCACCAGCGCCAAGGCTTCTTTCTTGCCGCGCTCCGCCAGCGTCTTCTCCAACTCGTAGCTGATGTCGAAGTGGTCTTCCATGGCGGCCTTGCCGCGGCCGGTGACGATGATGATGTCCTGGCAGCCGGATGCGACAGCTTCTTCCACGCCATATTGAATGACGGGCCTGTCCACCAGCGGCATCATCTCTTTGGGAAGTGCTTTGGTGGCGGGCAGAAAGCGAGTGCCCAGCCCAGCGGCGGGGAAGACCGCCTTACGAACCTGTTTCCTTGTCATGATTGCCTCGTGAGAAATAGGAATCGGACGTTATTAGAGCTCTTGATCAAGTCGGGGCGTATTGCCGTCAGCGGCCGAACAGTTCTAAAAACTATTCCGCGTCTCAGGTGCCGTCGGCTGAAGCCGACTCCGAGCCAGAATAAAGGCCTCAGACGCTGGCCTGAAGGCCAGCTCTACCCGAGGCGGCTCTACCCGAGCCAGCTATACCCGAGCCAGCTCCACCCAAGCCCGTTTTACTCGAGTCTTCAGGGCACCCGATCTTTCAAACCCTGTAAAGTCTAATTCCCCAGCGATCTCAAGCCACAACATGCTGCTCGCTGGCTAACTGCTCCAGCAAAGACTTCAACTTGGTCAGCACTTGCTCCGGCTGCTTCTCTTTCAGACTGAACTTCAACACCCCCGCCGGCGTGAATTGGGCTCCCGCTTCCGCCGCCACAAACTTCGCCAGGCGCTCGGGATCGACCGTAGCTTTTTCCGTGAAGCGGATGCTGACGGCCTCACGCCGCCGTTCGATCTGCGCTACGCCGATCCGCTGCGACAGCAGACGAAGAGCAGCGTACTCCAGCAAGTTACGAACTGCCGCCGGCGGTGTGCCGTAACGATCGCCCAACTCTCCGGCAACATCGGCCAGCGCGGATTCGGATTCAACGCCCGCTACGCGCTTGTACATGCGCAGGCGCTGGTTCTCTTCCTGGATGTAGTCGGACGGAATGCGAATGTTCAGACCGAGATTCAACTGCGTTTCAGGAACTTCTTCTTCGATCTCACCCTTCAGTTCGCGGACGGTGCGCTCCAGCATCGTGGTGTAAAGCTCGAAGCCGACCGCCTCGATGTGGCCGCTCTGCTCGCCACCCAGCAAGTTTCCTGCGCCACGCAACTCCAGATCGAGCGCGGCAATCTTGAAGCCGGCGCCCAGATCGCTGAACTCTTTCAGCGCTGCCAAACGCCTGCGCGCCAACTCGCTCAATTCGCGATCGGGAGGAATCAGCAGGTACGCGTAGGCGCGCCGATCGGAGCGTCCCACCCGTCCGCGCAACTGGTAAAGCTCGGACAAGCCATGCCGGTCGGCGCGGTTGATGATGATGGTATTGCAGAGGGGAATGTCCAAACCATTTTCGATGATCGTGGTGGCCAGCAGGATGTCAGCTTCATGCCGCATGAAGGCGAGCATGACGCGTTCCAGTTCCGCTTCCGGCATCTGGCCGTGGCCGATCAGGATGCGCGCTTTCGGCACCATCTCGCGAATCTTCTCCGCGATGTCGAAGATGCTGTCGACGCGGTTGTGCACGAAGTACACCTGGCCGCCGCGCTCCAGTTCTTTCTCGATCGACGAGCGCAGCAGTTTTTCATCCCATGCCGCTACCACGGTCTGGATGGCCATGCGATCCTTCGGCGGCGTCTCGATCACGCTCATGTCGCGCAGCCCGAGAAGCGACATGTGCAGGGTGCGAGGGATCGGCGTTGCCGACATGGTGAGGACGTCGACCTCTTTGCGCAGCTGCTTCAGCCGTTCTTTGTGGCGAACGCCGAAGCGCTGTTCTTCGTCGACGATGACCAGGCCCAGGTCGCTGAACTTCACATCCTTCGAGAGCAGGCGATGTGTGCCGATCACGATGTCAACCTGGCCGGCGGCGATCTTCTCGATGGTCTCCTTCTGCTGCTTCGAGGTGCGGAAGCGGCTGAGCATATCGATCTTCAACGGAAAGGCGGCGAAGCGTTGCTTGAAGGTGTTGTAGTGCTGGAAGGCGAGCACGGTGGTCGGCGCGAGCACCACGACCTGGCGATTGTCGCTCACCGCCTTGAAGGCCGCGCGCATAGCGACTTCCGTCTTGCCGTAGCCGACATCACCGCAGAGCAGGCGATCCATCGGCGTCGGAGCTTCCATGTCATGCTTCACGTCGACGATCGCGTTCATCTGGTCTTCGGTTTCGTTGAACTCGAAGCTGTCCTCGAACTCCCGCTGCCATTCGCTGTCGGCGGCGAAGGCATGTCCCTGGGCGGCGCGGCGCGTGGCGTAAAGTTTCAGCAACTCGTCGGCCATGTCCTTCATGGCCTTCTTCACGCGGGCCTTGGTCTTCTGCCACTGCTGCGTGCCCAGCCGATTCAGCACCGGCTTCACGCCTTCGGAGGAGCGATACTTCTGCACCAGGTCGAGACGCGTGAGCGGCACATAGAGACGCGCACCCTCGGCATATTCGAGGATCATGAACTCGGCAGTGCCGCCATCTTCCTGCGGAATTTCTTTCAGGCCCTGATACTGGCCGATACCGTGTTCGACGTGGACGACGTAATCGCCGACGGCCAGATCGCGGAAGTCCGAAAGAAACGCTGAGACCTTGGACTTCTGCTTTTGCGGACGGCCGAGCGAGACCTCGGCTTCGTCGAAGAGATCGCGGGCGCCAAACAAAACCAGGTTGGCTTCGGGCAGGGCGAAACCTTCGGGAACATAAGCTTTGACGATGGTGGTGGCCGTCATCTCCTCGGCGAAGTAAGTGGACTCGTCCACGAATACTTCGTTACCGGGCTTGGGAGTGCGGCTGCCTATGCGGAAGGACAGGTTGTACTCGTTGAAGACGTCGGCCAGGCGCTCGACTTCGCCGGTGCTGGAGACAGCAAACATCACGCGCTTGCCTTCGCGGGTCAAGCGCTCGACCTCCTCGGTCATGGCAGCGACGGAACCATGGAAGCGCGTGGTGGGCTGCGTCTGCAGCGTGAGGTGCTCGCCTCCATCGTCACCTTCGATTCCCAACTGCTCGACCGCAACCGTGCCGACCTCGTCGAGGTGCTGCTGCCACTGCTCCGGTGTTAGGTAGAGATCTTCCGGGCGCACAAGATTGCCGACGAGGCTACGCTCATGAACGCCGGTGATCTTCGCCCACCAACTGTCATGAGTCTCCTTCAGTAAGTCAGGTTCGTCGAGAATGACGGTTGCGTTTGGCACAAGATCGAAAAACGTCTCTGTCGCTCCTGCAGCGGGTGCATACAGCTCCCATCCCGGAAAGACGGTGACTCCGGCTGCGCGCACGGCGTGCTCGATCACCTCTTCACTGCCGGCCAGGCGCTCGCCGCTGAGACGCGCATTGATCGCCGCCAAAGTTTCTTCTTCCACTGGGGTTTCGGTCAGCGGCAACAGAACGACTTCATCCGTCACCGCCGCCGAACGCTGGGTTTCGGGATCAAACTTGCGAATCGATTCGATCTCGTCGCCAAAGAACTCGACGCGGACCGGACGCTCCTGTTCCGGCGGGTAAACATCCAGCAGCCCGCCGCGATGCGCGAAGTCGCCGGGCATGTCGACCACATCCACCTGGTTATAGCCGACGATGCGGAGGTGCTCAATCAGCCGTTCAGCGTCCATCATCTCGCCGCGCCGGACTACTTTGGCCAGATCTGCGTAAAAGCCGGCAGTACGCAGGCGCATCGCGCTGGCGGCCAGAGGCGTAACGATGATGTCGGCCGAGCCGGTCGCGATCTTCCACAGGGCCGTGGCGCGAGCCTCCTGAATCTCAGGATGCGGCGACAGGTTTTCAAATGGGAGTACGTCGTAAGCCGGAAGTCCGACGATGTTGTCCGGCGAAACACTGCCCGTCAGTTCGGCCAGCGAGCGAATGACCGGCAACAACTCGTCGACCGCCCGGTTATCGCTGACCACGACCACTAAAGGCCGGGAAATCGCACGATGAAGCAGGGTATAGAAGAGGGCCTTGCCGGTGGGAGTCAGTCCAGAGACACGTATCCGCCCCGCGCCGGCTTTGACCTGGGTCACAGCACGTGTAAAAGCAGGTACATTGTCTACGTCCGCGAAGAATTCGCGAACGAACGGTAGGATCATTGCCTTCTCATTCTATCAGCTAAAATGCTTTGGCTTTCTGGGGCGGAGCTTCGGCGCTCCGACTGGTGCTGAAATGAATTCAGAGTTCTTAAGAGCTATTCGCGACCGTCAACACTGGATGTGTCGGGGGTGGGTGACGGCAATCAGAACTCCAGGTGCAGACGAATCCCGGGCACGGTGAACGGTCCGCGAGCGCGGTTCATGCCGGGATTATTGATGTGCTGAACATCGCCTGCCAGAAAGAGCCCGCGCCAGACATGCGCGGTGTAGAACACTTCCTCGATATTCTCTCGGCCGTAATTCAGCGCTCCGTCGCCCAGAAGAAATCCCAGACCGCCGTAGGCGAGATAAGCCTGGTGGGCCTTCGAAAGGCCGCTGGATACGAACGTCGCGCCGGCGCGGTCTAAGCTGCGATGCCAATTGGTGCCGCGTGAGTAGATGCCCAGCTCGTATCCTTCATTGTCTTCGGTGTAGCAGAACGATTCGTGTTTACCTTCGTTCCAACCCCAGCGTCCGAAAGCGTAGGAGTCTTTCCATAACTCCTGCTCGAAGTTTGCGCCGAAGCCGTACTTCACGGTTCCTTGCACCCGGGTGGCGGTTACATCGGGAGTGGCGGTGACGCCGTCGAGATAAAGGCGGACCGCTTGCTCATAGCTGCCCATGTCAGCGTGGTTCACGTAATTCAGCAGACGGATGGTCGTGTCTTTGCCCTTGAGAAGCTGCGGTCGCAGCTCCAGTTCAACATTCTCGGAGCGGGCGCGTGCCACATCCGCGTCGAGGTTCGGGCCATTGGCGACTTTGGGCATCAGCGTCTCGGCGAAACGTAGCGCCCAGTTCCGCTCTTCCAATTCGATCATGGCTCCTACGGTGTAGCCGCGCGTGTCGGCCGCGTAGTCGTAAGCGCCGTTGTTGTCGATCACCCAGTTCAGAAATTGATAGTGACTGTCCGTTCCGCCGATGTTGTTGTCGAAAAAGTCGGCGAGAGAAAACTTTCCGAACCGAAGATCGAGACGTTTGACCGGAACCTCTGTGGGCATCGACAACGCCGTACGGTCTGATTCCATCTTCTGATCGGTTAATGGAATGATCTGCTGGAAGAACAGGCGTGCGATATACGGTTGCTGTCCGATGCTGGGATTGCGGACGACATCGAGATTGACGAATCCGGCCAAGCCGAGCGCGGAGCTTAACCCACTGCCCCCGGTCTCTTCCACATCGAGGTAGATCTGGGACTGCGGGGTGAACTCGTAGGCGGTGAAAAGGGTAAGAACTCGTGACAGAGCGTTCTCCGGAACGTTCTTGAAGCTGTTGTGACCGCTGTACTGTGCGTAAAAGCTGCCGTTCGCCTGAAAGATAAAGTTAGCCTGGCCGGAGATCCACCACTTCGCCGTCTGCGAATGCTGGAAGAATGTGTCCGGCGTCTCGGCGTCAGGAGCCGCAGGCTGCGGTTGCTCCACGGGCGGAGTGTCCTGAGCATGTGCCGCCAAGGCCAGCATGATCAGTAAGAGAATCGAGCTGGCGGTTCTTATCCAGAAGCGCATGGTTAGTCGGCCATTTGGCTGGAGCAGGCGATGCGTGGTCGAATCTTCAAGTGTCGCACACCCTCATTACGGCGAAGTTACGGACCTGGTCAACGAGCGGCTGCAGTCGATACGACAGGAAATGGCCGGAGCACCTTTCGATTCAATACCGATTGTTGCACAGGCGAGAAAGGCCTTCGTGGCCGAAGGCCTTTGCGATCGACAGCATTATCAAGCGAGGCTTAATAACTGTAGGAGAGGATCTCTTCGACCTTCTCCGGGCCGATGTCCTGACGCTCGCCCAGATGGTTCCAGCCGCGATCGTCGAGACGTTTTGCGATGGTGTGAGCGATCTCGGGCTTAAGGTCGTAATCCTTGAGATGCGACTTCACGCCCGCGCCCTCGAAGAAGGAACGCGTCGCATCGATGGCTTTGTCGATCCGCTGCTCTTCGCTGCCTTCCCGAATGTTCCAGATGCGCGCGCCGTATTGCAGCAGCTTGGCATGCTTGTTCTTGCGGCAGGCAGCGAGTGTGCCGGGGTAAGCGATGGCGAGCGTCTGACCGTGGTCCAGCCCGCTTAGTGCGGTCATCTCGTGACCGATCATGTGAGTAGACCAATCCTGCGGTACGCCCTGGGCGATGAGGCCGTTCAATGCCAGCGTCGCGCACCAGCAGAGGCTTGCGCGCGCCTCGTAGTTCGGCGGATCTTCCAGACATGCGGGAGCAACCTCCACCAGAGTCTGCAGAATCGACTCCGCAATGCGGTCCTGCAGCGGAGCGTTGACCGGATAGGTCAGGTATTGTTCCAGCACATGAGCAAACGCGTCGACGATACCGTTGCTGACCTGCCGCGGCGGCAAGGAATATGTGGTTTCGGGATCGATGACGGAGAACTTCGCATATCCGATCGGGCTGGGTAGCTTCTCCCTGGTGGATACGCGGGAGATGACTGCAACCGGGTTCATCTCAGAGCCCGTCGCCGGCAATGTCAATACTGTCCCGAAGGGCACGAGGGCCTGCACTGGCTTTTGCTGCGTGAAAATTTCCCACGGGTCGCCGCCCTCGTACCTTGCGGCGGCTGCGATGAACTTGGTTCCGTCCAGAACCGAGCCGCCGCCGACCGCCAGCAGGAAATCAATTTTCTCGCGCCGTACGATCTCGGCGGCTTTCATCAAGGTTTCGTAGGTTGGGTTTGCTTCGATTCCGCCAAACTCGAAGACGGTGCGGCCGGGCAGATTGTTGATGACTTGCTCGTAGACGCCATTTTTCTTGATGCTGCCTCCGCCGTAGGTGAGGAGTACGCGAGCTCCGGCGGGCACCTCGTCTTTAATTTTGGCGATCTTGCCTTTTCCAAAGAGAATCTTCACAGGATTGACGTATTCAAAATCGTTCATTGCTTGGTTCCTCCACGGCTCCGGCTGCTGCCAGAAAATCCCACCAGAATGTACGCTCGGAAGATAGGCTCGTCAGTGATTGCTCTCACGCGAGCGTGTGCTTCGAAAGCAATTCAAGGGCCGTATTGCGCAGATCTTAACGGCGATTAACCATCTCAACGTGATGCCCCTCACAGACATAGTGCCAACGCGACAAATAACTTCACTAGTGGTTGTAGTTCCGTTTGTACGGTGGTCAAGACCGTTTTAGGCACCTCAGCCTTCTGCTGTTACGACCTCCTTGAAATGATTTGAGCCCGGACAGTTCAGCAGAGCGAGAAAACCAGAGAAACGGTCTTCTGCACTGCCCTACCTAGCTACCTCGTATATCGAGGACGGCTGCCGTCTGTTCTGGATGGCCAAAGTGCAACTGCACAAGCCAGAGCGCGCGACATCCTCCCCACTTCCGCATATCCACAAATTGAATAGGAGACTTTCGATGACGAAAGAGGCGTTGGGAATGATTGAAACTCGGGGCCTGATCGCCAGCATTGAAGCGGCTGATGCCATGGTAAAAGCCGCCAATGTGACGCTGATTGGTCAGGTCAAAATCGGTGCCGGTCTGGTAACCGCTATGGTCCGCGGCGATGTTGGCGCGGTCAAAGCAGCGACCGACGCAGGCGCAGCTGCAGCTTCGAAAGTGGGAGAAGTGGTCTCCGTCCACGTGATCCCGCGGCCGCACACAGACGTCGAGAGAGTCCTGCCTCAGGGCTTCACGAACGTCCTGGAACCCGCATTGCAGAACACATAAAGATCCGTTTCGGATCACCTGCGTCGGACACCGACCTGGAGGAATTGACCGATGGAAGAAGAACTGATCACAAAAGTTATGCACGAGGTTATGAAGCGCGTGGGTAACGGCAACGGCAACACCGCCGTTGCTGAGCCGGAGGTGCAGACTCCTGCCCATCTCACCGGCATACCCGCGGAACTGGTTCAACTCACCGAATTCGTCGGCGCCGGCATGGGCGATACCCAAGGTATCGTCATTGCCAACCTGGACCCGATGATTCACAAGCTCATTGGATTCGATCCCAAGTACCGGTCGATCGGCGTTATCGGCGGCCGTACCGGAGCGGGTCCGCACCTGATGGCCGCTGATGAAGCGATCAAGGCCACCAACACGGAAATCATCCTGGTCGAAATGCCCCGCGACACCAAGGGCGGAGCCGGCCATGGAAACCTGATCGTGTTCGGCGCCGAGGACGTCTCTGACGCCCGCCGTGCCGTCGAGGTCACTCTCGAGACCCTGCCGAAATACTTCGGCGACGTCTATGCGAATGATCAGGGCTACACCGAGAACCAATACACCGCCCGCGCCAGCAAGGTTTTGAAGTATGCCTTGGGCGCTCCCGAAGGCCGTGCCTTCGGCCTCATCCTGGGTGCTCCGGCCGTCATCGGCATGCTGATGATCGATACCGCGGTCAAAGCTGCGGATGTCGAAGTACTGGGCTTCGCTTCTCCGAAGAAGGGCACCAGCCTGACCAACGAAGTATTTATCTGGGTCACGGGCGACTCTGGCGCAGTTCGCCAGGCCGTCATCGCCGGCCGCGAAGTCGGCAACAAGCTGCTGGGCGCCTGGGGACAGCCGCCGAAGTCTGCTACTGGCAATCCATACATTTAAGGGAGCAGGTCAATGGCAAAAAGACAAAAACGCTTCGAAGTACTCGCTGAGCGTCCGGTCAACAAAGACGGATTCATCAAAGAGTGGGTTGAAGTGGGCCTGGTCGCCATGGACAGCCCCAACGACCCAAAACCCAGTATCAAAATCCAGAACAACTGCGTAGTGGAACTCGATGGCAAGCGCCGTGAAGATTTCGACATGATCGATACCTTCATCGCTGACCACTGCATCGACAAGACCGTGGCCGAAGAAGCCATGGCCATCGATTCGGTTGAGTTCGCTCGCTGGCTGGTCGACATCAACGTTCCCCGCACCAAGATCGTTCACCTCTCGGTTGGCATGACGCCGGCCAAGATCGTGGACGTCCTGAAGCGGCTGAACGTAGTCGAGCTCATGATGGCCATGCAGAAGCTGCGGGCGCGCCGCACTCCTGCCAACCAGGCCCACGTAACCAACCTCAAGGATTCGGCGCCTCTTCTGGCGGCGGATGCTGCCGAGGCCGGTCTGCGCGGCTTCAGCGAAATCGAAACCACCGTGGGTGTCGCGGCTTATGCTCCCATGAATGCCCTCTCACTGTTAGTGGGCGGACAGACGGGCCGGCCCGGCATTCTGTCGCAGTGCGCGGTGGAAGAAGCAGCAGAACTCATCATGGGTATGCGCGGCCTCACGCACTATGCCGAGACCGTCTCCGTGTACGGCACCGAGCAGGTGTTCGTGGACGGCGATGATACACCCTGGTCGAAGTCATTCCTGGCTTCTGCCTATGCGTCGCGCGGCCTCAAGATGCGCTTCACCTCGGGCACCGGATCTGAGGTGCAGATGGGCTATGCCGAAGGTAAGTCCATGCTGTATCTCGAAATCCGCTGCATCATGGTGACCAAGGGCGCCGGTGTTCAGGGATTGCAGAACGGCTCCATCAGCTGCATCGGTGTGCCGGGTTCTGTGCCTTCGGGCATCCGCACCGTTCTGGCCGAGAACGTGGGCACGGTTCTGATGGATATGGAAGTGGCGTCGGGCAACGACCAGACGTTCACCCACTCCATCGAGCGCAATACCGCCCGCATGCTCATGCAGTTCCTGCCGGGAACCGATTACATCTTCTCCGGCTACGCTGCCGAGCCCAACTACGACAACATGTTCGCCGGATCGACGCATGATGTCGATGACTACGACGACTACCTGGTGTTGCAGCGTGACCTGCAGGTGGATGGCGGTTTGAACCCGGTGACCGAAGCCGACGTGATCGCTGTTCGCAACAAGGCCGCTCGCGCCTTACAAGCCGTGTTCGAAGAGATCGGACTTCCTCCCATTACTGACAAAGAGGTGGAAGACGTTACCTACGCGCATGGCACCAAGGACATCGGCACCCGCAACGTTCCTGAGGATCTGCGCGCCATCGAGGACATGATGAAGCGTGGAACCACAGGTCTCGACGTGGTGAAGGCTTTGGCGAAACACGGCTTCAACGATGTCGCCGAGTCGGTTCTGATGATGCTGAAAGGCAAAGTCAGTGGCGACTACCTGCACACGTCAGCGTTGTTTGACAGCAACTTCAATGTGAAGAGCGCCGTCAACGATGCCAACGACTACGAGGGACCGGGCACTGGATACCGTCTCGAAGGCGAGCGCTGGGAACTGTTGAAGAACATTCCCCAGGCAATCAGTCCTGCGGACATTTAGATCGGGAGGCTTTCAAAATGAATATCTCGGAAGCAATGGTGAAACAGGTGATCCTGGAAGTTCTGCACCAGATGCAGCCGAACGGAAAAACCACCGTTCGCCAGGAAGAACAGGTTCCGCCGCTCTCGTTCAAAGAACTGGGGACGGCCAAGCCTGGAACGGATCGCAACGAGGTGGTTATAGGATTGCCGCCGGCTTTCGGCAAGGCGATGACTAAGACCATCATTAACATCCCGCACAACGAAGTGTTGAAGGAAGTCATGGCGGGAATCGAAGAAGAAGGACTCAAGGCGCGTCTGGTGAAGGTCAACAAGACCGCGGACGTGGGATTCATCGGTCACGAAGCCGCGAAGCTGAGCGGCTCCGGCGTGGGTATCGGAATCATCTGCCGTGGCACCTCGGTCATTCATCAGAAGGACCTGGCTCCGCTGCAGAACCTCGAACTCTTTCCGCAATCACCACTGGTGGAGCGGGAGACGTTTCGCGCCATCGGGCGCAACGCCGCCAAGTATGCCAAGGGAGAGCGTCCGACACCGGTGCCGGTGCGCAATGACCCGATGGCACGCCCGAAGTATCAGGGTTTGGCTGCCTTGCTCCACAACAAAGAGACGCAATACGTAAAGCCCGACATGCCATGCATGGAACTTGCCCTGCAGCGTTAGGTCGGTCGAGGAGACATACTCATGGCAACAACCGAAATCAGCATTTCTCCGGAAATGATTGCTGAAGCCGTCCGCAAGGCGATGGAATCACTCGCCGAAACGAATGGCACGGCGACCATCCCAACCAAACCCGCAACGGGCAAGCTCGACGCGAAGAAGGACTATCCGCTGGGCCAGAAGAGACCGGATCTGGTGCGCTCAGCGACCGGACTCAGCATTGACGAAATCACGCTTGAAAAAGCGGCTTCCGGCAAGCTGACCTTCGACGACGTTCGGATTCGCCCCGAAACCCTGGAGTATCAGGCGCAGATTTGCGAAAGTGCGGGCCGCCCGCATCTGGCAAAGAATCTTCGCCGCGCGGCCGAGATGACGCGGATTCCCGACGCTCGCGTGTTGGAAATCTACAACTGTCTGCGGCCGTATCGCTCTACCAAGCAGGAACTCCTGGACATTGCCTCGGAACTGGAGAACAAGTACCAGGCGAAGATCTGTGCGGCGTTCGTTCGCGAAGCCGTTCAGGTCTACGAAAAACGCAATCGCATCAAGAAGTAACTTTGAGTTGCCCGATATGGCCTATATAGCTGGCGTTGATGTTGGTAATAACACGACTGAAGTGGCATTGGCGGAAATCGACGGTAAGGGCAACCCCCGGTTTCTGTCCAGTGCCATGGTGAGAACCGTCGGGATCAAGGGCACTCTACGGAATGCCATGGGCATTATTGAGGCCCTTGATCTTGCTTTGAAACCCACAGGGCTGCGGCGGGATCAACTGGACGCGGTGCTGCTGAACGAGGCAACGCCCGTCATTGGCGATATCGCTATGGAGACGATCACCGAAACGGTGATTACCGAGTCAGCCATGATCGGCCATAACCCCTCCACGCCCGGAGGGACAGGCCTGGGACAGGGGCGGACGATCGCCCTCAGTGAATTGGGGGCAAGCGGCAATCATCAGCCCTACATCGTCGTCGTTCCTGGGCAGGTCGAATTTAAGGATGCGGCAGAGCGGATCAACGCGGCGAGCGCGCGTGGTCTGACCGTCGCGGGAGCGATCGTACAGAAGGACGATGGCGTCCTGATCAATAACCGGCTGCAACAGCCGATTCCGATTGTCGATGAAGTCAAGTACATCGACCGTGTGCCGCTGGGAATGCCGGCTGCGGTTGAGGTCGCGCGCCCCGGGCGGACGGTCGAGAAGTTGTGTAATCCCTACGATATTGCAACCCTGTTCCATCTCGATTCGGAAGATACGAAACAGATCGTGCCCATCGCACGGGCACTGATGGGGACACGGAGCGCTGTGGTCATCAAGACTCCGAAGGGTGACATCGAGGAGCGGCGCATTCCTGCAGGCAAGATCACACTCATCGGTCATAAACAGATGGCAGAAGTTCCAGTCGAAGAAGGCGCCGACGCCATCATGGCGAAGCTGGCGACGATCTGCCCGCTGGAAGAGATTCGCGCCGAAGCCGGAACCAACGTTGGGGGAATGTTCGAGCAGGTACGCAAGGTGATGGCGGATCTGACGGACCAGCCGGTCAGCGCGATCCAGGTGCAGGACATCATCGCGGTGGATACCTTCAAGCCGCAGCAGGTGCTGGGGGCTCTGGCGGGTGAGTTCGCAATGGGTAATGCCGTTGGACTTGCCGCCATGGTGCACACCCACAAGCTTCCCATGCAGCGCCTGGCGCGAAAACTTCAGGATGAGATCGGAGTTCCGACTCTGGTCGGCGGAGTTGAGGCGGAGATGGCGATTCGCGGAGCGCTGACCACGCCGGGCACCAAGCCGCCGCTGGCCACGCTCGACCTGGGTGGTGGTTCGACCGACGCGTCGATCATCAACGACGCTGGAGAGATTCGTAGCGTCCACCTGGCCGGTGCCGGAGACATGGTCACGCTGCTCATCGATACCGAGCTAGGTCTGAACGACTTCGAGCTGGCCGAGGAAATCAAGAAGTATCCGCTGGCGAAGGTCGAGACGCTCTTCCACATGCGGCATGAAGACGGCTCCGTCCAGTTCTTCGACAAGCCGCTTGATCCCAAGTTATTCGGTCGCGTCGTAGTTCTCCGCGACAACGGTCCGGTGCCGCTCGAGACCAAGCACCTGCTGGCACAGATTGTCGCGGTGCGGCAGCAGGCCAAGAAAAAAGTTTTCGTGCGAAACGCGTTGCGGGCATTGGAGCGGGTTGCGCCTGCGGGAAATATCCGACTGATCCACTTCGTGGTTATGGTGGGCGGTTCGGGCATGGATTTCGAGATCCCGAAGATGATTTCGGACGCGCTCTTCGAATACGGAGTGGTGACGGGCAGGGCGAACGTGCGGGGAACGGAAGGACCGCGCAACGCCGTGGCTACTGGCTTGGTGCTGGCTCATGCGAATGAGCATAAGGGGACCAGATAGATGCCCGATTACGCTCCCATGTCCGAAACCCGCCGGCCGGCCGTGAGCGTGCTGACTGTGCGCGGCGGAACTGTCGATCTGCAGCCGGTTTACTGGGGCATGGAAGAAGAGGGAATTCCGTTTGAAGTTGAAGAGTGTCCCTCCGGAGAAGCCGTAGGCGTAGCCAAGGAAGCGGCTCACATGTCGCCACTGAACGTCGGCATCGGCGTCGACGGGGCGAAGGGCACGGTAGTGCTGCATCATCGCGACCTGCCGGCCGATCAACCGCTCTTTGTGCTCAATCTGCGCGAGGTTGGTTCTGCCGAGCTACGAAGGTTAGGGATCAATGCCGCGCGACTGGTTAAGAGCGAGCCCCTGGTTCTGACCGATGAACCGGTAAACCTGCCTGCCAGCCGCCACGGCAGAAGTGAGCCGGTCAACGTTTCCGACGACGATGTTGAGCAGATTGTGCAGCGGATTCTGGCGGAAATGGCAAAGGCATGAGGGACGTCATGGAAAGAGAGAGTCTGGGATTGATTGAAACCTTGGGATTGGTAGCCGCTGTCGAAGCTGCCGATGCCGGGTCGAAGGCGGCGAACGTTACCTTTCGCGGCTATGAGCGGGCGCGCGCCGGATTGATCACCGTCGTCTTTCTTGGCGATGTGGCCGCCGTACGGGCAGCCGCGACCGCCGGCGCTGCAGCGGCGAAGCGCGTTGGCACCGTCGTGTCCGTTCACGTGATTGCCCGGCCTGACCGGCAACTGCATGTCATCGCCAACGGCGCGAAGCCGGTAGAAAAGCTGGTGGCTTCTCCAAGAATGGAACCGGCGGCACCAGAGCAGCCGAAGCTGAAGACGGCTGAAGTTGAGCTCGCGATCGCAGAATCGCCGGTAGTCGAAGCCCACGTTGCAGCGACCTGTAAAAGCTGCGTAATGTCCGAAGCGCCGCTGCCGCACCCGGAACCGAGCGTCAGCGAGAGCTTCGAACTTCCGGTCGCTGAAGAACAATTTCGCCAAGAACAGGTAGAAGCCGAAACCGCGAGCGGCCACGCAGGTGGCAACGGCCACCCTCCGGTTGAAGAAGACGCGGACGGAGAAGTTGTAGTTGCGGCCCGGCTTTCGTCGCCGCACAAAAAGGAAAAAGTTCGTAAGCCGAGAAGCAAACGTAAAGCTTGATGTGAACTCAGGCAGCGCGGCCTGATGCGCGAGCCAGTGAAATTAAAAGGAGTCGACCATGCCAGTTCTTGAACAACCGCAAGTCAAGCCGACGATCGAGGTTCCCAAACCCCGCCCCACGGTTGAACTACGTTCTTACGTCTATCTGGACCGGTTGCAGCCACAGTTTGCTGCATTTCTGGGGACCAACATGCGGGGCTATCTGCCGGTAGTCGGCATGGCCTCGATGCTGATCGAGATCGCCCCTGGCGTGCTCATCAACCAGGTTGCGGACGCCGCAATGAAGGCGGCCGATGTGCGTCCCGGGTTGATGGTGGTCGAGCGGCACTTTGGCGTGCTGGAATTCCACTCCAAGGCGCAGGCGGACGTGCAATATTCTGGCAGCGCCTCGCTGAAGGTGTTGGGAGCCACGATTGAAGATCGGCTGAAGCCGAAGGTGCTGAGCTCTCAGATCATTCACAAAGTGAATGACTATCACACTCAGATTGTGAACGTGTCGCGCTCCGCGTCGGTGCTGATTGCCGGACAGGACCTGTACATCCTGGAAGTGGTACCTGCGGGCTATATCATTCTGGCGGCGAATGAAGCCGAGAAGAGCGCGAACATCACTCTCGTCGATTGCAGGATGTTCGGGGCGGTTGGGCGGCTGTATCTCGGCGGCAAAGAGTCGGATGTGGCGCGCGCTGCCAAGGCTGCCGAGTCAGCGATTCTGAGCATTCACGGTCGGGAAGGCTCCGGGTCGAATGCAGGGTAAGTTGCTATCGCAGCGAAATCCTCCGGTTGCTGTGCGCAGCCGGCTCTCGGAAAAGTAAATAGAGTCCTCCAGTGAATACACAGGAGAGGATGAATTGAACATCGATCCCATGGCGAACGATTTGTTGACGGCATTTGAGGGTTCCCTGTCCCTAACCGGGCGCAGGCCTTCGAATGGCGCACTGTACGCCGGCGTAGATCTGGGTACGGCCTACATCGTGACCGCCGTTGTGGACGCCATGGGCGTGCCGCTTGCCGGAGCCTTGACGCGCAGCGAGTCCAGCATACGGGACGGCCTAGTACTCGACTACATGGGAGCAATCCGACTGCTACGCGAACAGGTGCATAAACTGCGCGCCGCCGGGTTTCCCATCAAGAAGGCAGCCGGAGCTTATCCGCCGGGCACGGTGGGCAGAAATGCTCAAGCGGTGGGGAATGTGCTGTATGCGGCTGATCTGGAAGTGACAGGTCTGATCGACGAACCGAGTGCGGCAGCCAAAGTATTGCGTATTACCGATGGCGCGGTTGTGGATATCGGCGGCGGCACAACTGGGATATCGGTGATTCGCGACGGCGAACCAATCTATACCGCCGATGAAGCTACCGGAGGCACGCACGTCGATCTTGTATTGGCAGGCCACTACAAAGTGGATGTGCTGGAGGCGGAGAAGATCAAGACTGATCCGTCGCGGCAGCGGGAGATTCTGCCCCTGGTCACGCCGGTATTCCAGAAGATGGCCAGCATTGTGAAAGAACACCTGCAGGGGTACACGGTTGAAACGATCTACCTGGTCGGCGGCACCAGCTGCTTCCCGGGAATTGAAGCAGTGATGGAGCAGGAAACGGGTATTCCAGTGGTCAGGCCCTCAAATCCGCTGCTGGTTACGCCCTTGGGAATTGCTTTGGCATGCGCGGAGACAGCTTAGGTGCACAGCAATGCAGACCGGGGTTTTATGAGCGAAGAGCGGATTCAACAAGTCGTGGTGGAAGTACTGAAGCGATTGTTGCCGCACATCGGAGCGGCCGGCGACCGTGGTTCGGTCATCGTCGTGTTTACGGGGGCGACGATCGGCTACAACGAGGCCATCGACCAAGTCCGCACACTGGTCATGAACGGTTACCGCGTGCAGTTGGTCTTTTCGCGTGGAGCGGAGGTGCTGTACGCGAGGTTTTTGCGGGATCAACTCGAAGGCTTCCCGCATGTCACTCACATGGAAGAGCCGAAGTGGCTTCATACCCTGAAAGAGTCGTGTGCGGTCGTTGTCCCAATGTTGAGTCTGAATACGTTGTCCAAGCTGGCGCTGCTGCTGGCTGACAATTTCGCGAGCAACATCATCCTGCACGCGCTGTTCGCGGGCAAGCCGGTGCTTTTGGCCCGGAACGGTGTCGATCCCGGCGATAAAGGGCGGGAGATTCCACACTTCGACAGATGCGGTCCGGTCATGGCCGCCGCGATTGAAGAACGTCTCCGGATCGTCAGCGGGTACGGATGCCGCGTCACCGACGTTGGGGATCTTTCGAATGTCTTGATGTCGCTGGTGGAGCATCAAGGCGGAATGCCGGTGATCGGCAGCCATGGTAACGGGAGTCGTCGGCCAGCGGCTTCCAACCCGGGAAGGAGCATCGTGACCGCAGCCGATGTGCTGCAGGCTCACCACTCCGGAACGCAATTGCGAATCAGCTCGCCAGCGGTGGTTACTCCGTTAGCGCGTGAGTTGGCATTCAAGCACGGAGTCAACCTGGTACCGGCCGGCGTTCGCTGAAGTTTTGCAGAAAGAAGGGTCAGTATGGTGATCGGAAAAGTTGTAGGAACGGTGGTTGCAACCCGGAAGCATGACCGGTTGATTGGAGGCAAAATCCAGGTGGTGCAGCCTCTTGAGCCCAGCACGATGGAGCCGGCAGGCGCACTGTTTGTGGCGGTTGATGCGGTGGGTGCCGGAATAGGAGAACAGGTACTGATCGTATGCGGCAGTGCTGCACGCAAGGCAGTCGACAATGAATCGGCACCGGTGGACGCGACCATTGTCGGCATCATCGACGAAATCGACATTCCGAACAGCAAGTTAAGCAAGCAGTGGGCCTGAGGTTGGAATCATGGGTTCGAAAATCTATACGCGGAAGGGCGACTTGGGTCTCACCAGCTTGTTCAGTGGCGAGAAGGTCGCCAAAGACGATCTTCGGCTGCAGGCGTATGGCGCATTGGACGAGTTGCAAGCGCAGTTAGGCATGGCTCGTGCTCTCACCAGGAACGAGGAACTAGGCCCGATACTGATTGAGATTCAGCGAGACATTTCGGCGGCTTGCGCCGAACTCGCCTCGAATTCAAATGTGCGGGCGCGCCTGCCAAGGCACATCGAGCAAAGCGACACGGAACGTCTGGAAGCCTGCGTCGACAGTTTCACCTCGCGCTACGCTCTGCCAAAGAGGTTCATCATCCCCGGCCGAACCGCCGACAGCGCCGCTCTTCATCTTGCCCGCACGATCTGTCGGCGCGCCGAACGTCAGATCGTTGTCGTCAACCGCGAAGTGGGCGGTTATGACGAGATCCTGGTGTACTTCAACCGCCTCTCCGACTTGCTCTTCGTGCTGGGTTGGTCGATGGAAGTCATGGCCGTAGTGGACGATGCGGTACAGGAGGTCCTCAGTTCAGCATCGAGATGAGGCCTAGCTATGAGATTGCCTTACGTAATATCGGAAATCCTGACGGGCATTGCTGAAGCCGAGGCGGCAAAGATCGAAGTGCCGATGGCGATTGCGATCGTCGATGGCGAGGGCGGATTACAGCTGTTCAAGCGGATGGACGGCGCGTTGCCGGTGAGCACCGAACTCGCGATGTCCAAAGCATTCACGGCAGCGGTGTTACGGATGCCGACACATGAAGTCGGCGAATTGGCTCAGCCGGGAGCGGCGCTCTACGGGATTCAGCACACGCACCGAGGGAAGATCGTGCTCTTCGGCGGTGGTTATCCGCTGTGCGTGCACGGGAATGTGGTCGCGGCGATCGGAGTCAGTGGAGGCACGGTCGAGCAGGACATGCTGGTGGCTCAGCCCGCGGTGCAGATGCTTCAGCACATCGAGTGCTGGGCGAAGGAAATTAAGCCGCTGCTGCCGCATGTGAACGGTAACGGCCTCCCTAGAGTTATGCCGGCGGTGAGAGACAAGTTGCTGAGGGCGTTTGGCGGGCTGACTCCCCAGATTCCCGAAAGCGCGATAGCTGCGCTCGCCGGAGGTGTGCTGCTGGCTTTGGCGTGAGGTCGTTTGGTAACAACGGCGAGGTGTCAAAGACGCATTGTCGTCAGGTTAGGGAGGCTCTGATTAAGGTAGTGCCGCCGCCCCTCAGCGGCTAAAGCCGCCCAAATGTATCTGGCTTTCGGACCGCCTGAAGGCGGTCCCTTTCAAGGCGTGGGATTGATGTAAGAGTTGATAACGATGGAGGAGATTGCGATGCAGACCAGCCCGGAAGTCATTGCCGGCCTAATTCAAAAAGTTTTAGAAGAACTGACCACCGCCGGAGACTCGCAGACAGCAGGCGAGAACGGTCTTTATCCGACGGTGAATGAAGCCGTTGAAGCGGGCGTGGCGGCGCAGAAGAAGCTGATTGCGATGTCACTGGAGCGGCGCAAGGACATCATCGCTTCGATCAGGAACAGCGTGCTGAACCGCAACGAAGAGCTTTCGGCGATGGCCGTGGAAGAGACGAAGCTGGGGCGGTACGAAGACAAGGTGCGCGAGAACATCCTGTGCGCCACCAAGACTCCGGGAGTGGAAGACATCGAACCCCGGGCCCGCAGCGGCGATCATGGACTGATGTTGCTGGAGTACGCGCCAGTCGGCATAATCGGGGCGTTAACCCCGATCACCAATCCTACGGGTACGGTCATCAACAATAGTATCGGCATGATTTCGGCAGGGAACGCGGTGATCTTCAATGCGCATCCCAGCGCCCGGCGCACCAGCACGACGATGGTGCAGATTATTCATCAGGCGATTGTCGATGCGGGTGGCCCAGTGGGCCTGGTTTCGTCGGTGGCGAATCCAACACTGGAGACGGCTAAAGAAGTCATCGAGCATCCGAAGATCAACATGCTGGTGGCCACCGGCGGCCGGCCGATTGTGAACATCGTGCTGCGCTCCGGCAAGAAAGCGATTGGCGCGGGAGCAGGTAATCCGCCGGCCCTGGTCGACGAGACAGCATGCCTTCGCAAGGCCGCGCAGTGCATTGTCAGCGGCGCCAGCATCAACAACGGAATCTTCTGCACCTGCGAGAAAGAAGTGGTCGTTGTCGACGAAGTGGCCGGCACCTTGATCAAGTTCATGCAGGAGACAGGCCGGGTCTACCTGCTCAGTCCCGAGGAAGTTACGAAGGTCACCAAGCTGGTCGTGACGCCCGAGCGGAAGATTAACGGCGCGTATATCGGCAAGAACGTGCAGGTGATTTTGCGCGACATCGGTGTCGAAGTGGCGGACGATTGCCGGCTGGCCATCTTCGAGGCGGAGAAAGACCATCCCCTGGTGTGGCTGGAGCAGATGATGCCGGTGCTGCCCATCGTGCGGGTCAAGGATGTCAACGAGGGCATCGAGTTCAGCGTAAAAGTGGAGCAGGGCAATAGCCACACCGCTATCATGCACTCCACGCACATCGACCATATGACTGCGTTCGCGCGGGCAGTGCAAACGACAATTTTCATTAAGAACGGGCCCTCCTTCGCCGGCATCGGATTGGGCGGAGAAGGCCATACCTCGTTCACGATTGCGGGTCCAACTGGCGAAGGCCTTACTTCGGCGCGGACATTCACCCGGCAGCGCCGTTGCACGCTGGTCGAGTCGTTCCGAATTATCTGACATCTGCTACACGAATGCCGTAAGGCAGGTCGCGGGCGAATGCCAAAGGATGTTTCGCGCCTGCCTCTGGCTCAATCAGCGGATGGGTTTGTCGGCGAAACCAGCCGTGGCTCGACCTCGCAAACGGGCGATCGGTTCCCTGGATGGATTTCGCATGACGAAGTTCGAATTATTCCCCATCCTCTTCCTGGCGATCTCCAGCAATGGGGACAACGTTGCTGTAGGCATTGCGTACGGTCTCGGCCGTATTAACGTGCCTGTTTCGTCCAATCTCCTTATAGCTGTCGTTACCGGAGCCTGCACCCTCGCCTCCATGTGGCTGGGCCAAATCGTCGCCAGCTTCATGGATCCCCGGCTGGCCAGCGCTGCGGGCGGCGCCCTGATCGTGGCCGTCGGCGGTTGGGTGATGGTTCAATCCATTCGGGCCACCATGCTGGACAGGAACAGCGGGATCGTGGCTGGAAATTCCGAGCAGTGTGATCGCATCGGGCCTCTTCGCAAGCTCATGCTGGTGCTGAAGAATCCGGCAGGCGCTGACGCTGATTTTTCCCGTCGCATCGAGCTGAAAGAAAGCTGGACGCTGGCGATCGCCTTGAGTTTGAACAACGTGGTAAACGGAGTAGCCGCAGGAATGCTGAGGATGAATCTTCCTCTCACCACACTCGCTGTGATGGTGTTCAGCGTGCTTACTCTGTCAGCCGGGCTGGCAACCGGCTATCAACTTGGGAAGCGCTGGTTCGGAAGTGTCTCAGGCATAATCTCCGGACTCGTTCTGGTGGCGTTAGGTCTATACGAGATCCACGTTTAGCCACGCGAGAACCTATGAATCACGGGTCTCGGTGGGGCTTCCGCCGGCGATGCGGTCCGCGTCGATGTGATTGTGATCACGTCCGGTGGTGATGGGCATTGTGGCGCGGCGGAATCTCGCTGACTAAAGTTTGTTTCAGGAGGTCGCTGTGTTCGACAACCTGTTTCAACCCGCGCACCTGCTGGTCATTCTCTTCATCGCGCTGTTGGTATTCGGTCCAAAGAAGCTGCCCGAGCTCGGGAAAGGCCTTGGCGAAGGTATTCGCAGTTTCAAAGAGTCGATGAATGCCGCGGAACCCGACAAAAATGCAGACCATAAGCCCCAGGTTTAGCGATGCCGGGTCCGCAAGTTCTGCACTCATCAGGCGAGACAAGTCCTGCTGGTGCCTTGCACTCCTATTACTGTTGAGTGCTTCCTCCTGGGCCGCCCACCGGGAAATCGACGATACCGGACGCTCCGTGGCTGTGCCCGACCATGTGCATCGCGTCGTGTCGCTCTCGCCCAGTCTGACCGATATTGTCTATGCGTTGGGTGCACGGAACGAGTTGGTTGGCATTACCGACTATACGGACTATCCTCGCGAAGCCGCTGCTGAGAAGCCCAGCGTCGGAGCCATTGTCAACCCGTCACTGGAAAAGATCTTCGCCTTGCATCCCGATATTGTCCTGGCGCTCCCGGCCTTCAACGGCGCTGACACGATTGCCGGTCTACAGCACTTGGGGCTGCCGGTATTTCTGTTCAACACGACGAACGTGTCGGATATCTATCGCAACATTGCAAGCGTGGGGCGTATTTTGGGATACGATCGGCAGGCCTCGGCTCTGATCGCGCAGTTGCGCTCCCGCGAACATCGGATTGCGCAGCAATCGGCGGGGAAGACCAGGCCGAAGGTGCTTGTGGTGGTCGCAATTGAGCCGCTGATCACCGCGGGACGAAGCGCTTTCATGACTGAGATGATAAGCGCTGCAGGGGCGCAGTCGGTAACGCAAGACGTTGCCCAAGATTGGTTGCAGATGAACCTGGAAGCGGTCTTGCCACGCAGGCCGGATTACATTGTGCTGATCCAGGGCGGACCGGTAACACTCAACGCAATGCAGCAGCAGCCGGGATGGAATTCGCTGGAGGCAGTACGAAAAGGCCGGATCATCACTGTCGACAACCGCATTCAGATTCCGAGCCCAGTGGCCTTTGACGGATTGGAAGATTTAGCAAGGCAAATACAAGCCGTGCAGCCTCGCTAAGTCTAAATCGGAGACCGTCATCGAATATCTTGGAGATAAAGCCCGGGCTTGACGGGAACTTAGGCGTGATTGGATGGGGAACGCTGGTTTGACAGTCCGCAGGGCCAACTCTAGAATCGAAGTTGGGCTGGACGCGGTCACGTCCGGCCTTTCGATTGATTGAGGGGGCTATTTCCCGCCTTTTGATCGACCATTTGTATCTTCCTGTACAGCGGCGTGCAAGCCGCTTCTGACCGTTTGGCGGTGTAGCTCAGGTGGTTAGAGCGACGGTCTCATAATCCGTAGGTCGTAGGTTCGAGTCCTACCGCCGCCACCAATTCTCTATTGTTCACCATCCGAGCCGTTAACCCCGGGACGGTAGATGCTGCGCTATCGCGGTCTCCAAAACCGCTACGGTCATCTCCGGACAATGTTCTTAAGCGTTGCACTGCCAGAGTAGCGACGGAGCGGAACTATGGAGGCCCACGCCGGCTTAATCCCGTGATGGTGCGGTCTTTTCTAAGACAACTGCCGGTCAGACTCGGATTTGTTGACAAGAGAGCCTTTGGCATGTACAAGCTTGTCATCCGAGACCAAAGCGATGCTCGCAGATCCATAGCCGTGCCGATGGCGAAGGTCGTGTCTCTATTTATCCTCGTGGCCTTGCTTGGTTCCACAGGCTGCGGAAACGGTTCGGGGAGCTCCGGATCGGGCTCTCCTCCGACGCTGGGCACCCCCGCGCCCGCCCTGGGCGGGATCAACATCGATTATGCGCCGGAGGGCCGTTGCAGCGATGATAACTGGAGTACGGCCACACCCGCCGCGTGCAATCCCCAGCTTTCTTTCAACACGTGTACGCCGAATGTGCTGTCCTCCTGCGCTGCAAACTGCCAGGCTTGCTACAACGCTGATTTGGCGACGATCAGCTCGCTCAAGGTCAGCACCATCACGATTTATCAGCCGAATTACTACATTCTGAAGGCGGCCCAAAGCTCTGGGATCAAGGTCGTCCTCGGCCTGTTTAACGACAGCGTCAGCGGATTGGCCCAGTCGAGCACGTCCACGAACTGTACCTATGGTGGCCAGCCGTTCCCGTACTGCGGCAGCAAGTATGCGACCGCGCTTTTCAACGGAGCGTGCGGGAACGTGAGCCCATGGGCGCCGGCAACGTTCTGTGAATCCACTCCCACGAATCCGACCCCCACCTACGTCGCCGCACTCAATTCCAGTGCAGGAGAATTCCTTCAGGACGGGACGGTGGTTGGCATTCAGGTCGGCAACGAGCTTTTGGGGCAGCAGTCGGCCGCGACGATCAGCACGGCCGCTCAGAACCTTCGTACCGCTCTCAACGCCGCCGGGTTCAACAGCATAAAGGTCATCGTTTCTTTGATTGAAGGCCAAGCGTCGACGTTCTGCACCGCCAGTGCTCCTCCTGCCGGTGTCGACTACATCGCCGACCACGTCTACTGTTCCGTCGGTACCTCCGGTGGCGTGGCCAGCTCGCCGCCCGTGTGGCCGACAGGCACTAGCCCGGCGCAAACCTGCTGGACGCAAGTACAGAGTGTTTTCACCACCGACCAGAACGCCTGCGGGCCGGCGAACGTCTTCCTGGGCGAGACGGGCTACAACACCGGCTGCCCGAGCGTCTACGCTCAGCAGCAGGTTCCGAATGAGCAGACGTATATCACTCAAGTGGTTAATGCGGCCTGTCAAAACCAAGTCAGCGGACCGCTGGCGCCGTTCCTCTTCGAGTTTGGCGATGTATGCCCGTCCGGAGGGTGCTTGCCGGGTTGTCCAGGGGAGCCGCAGGAAGGCAATGGGTACTTTGGCATGTACTTTACGCAAGGCTACCTGACGAAAGGTTCGCTGGTATCAAAGTTCACCACTGCCCCTTCGCTCGCCTGTCCTTGAGTTATGTGATTTCGAATACTGTTCCGGAAGAACTCATGGCACTGCAGTTTAAGAAATGACAGCAACACTGCTTTCCCGTTCATCGCTACCTCAGCACCATCAACTTACGCCCTGTTCGCCCGCGATGAGCGACGGCGTTGCGGATCCGGGCAGCGGAGGAAATCATTCACAATGCTACGGCTCTGTTCCAATTGATCACCGGTTGAGCAGCCTGATACATAACCCTGAATTCCCAGTCGATTCGGCTCACCTCCGTGGCAGCGCAGGTGGCTGCATTCCTGTTAAACTACTCAACAAATTCGACACTAACCGTAAGGACAACAATGGACGCAGCAAGCATAGTCGTACAGCTGAAACAGGAACTCGCACGCATCGATCAGGCCATTTCGGCACTGGAGCGACTCAGTCAAACCGCGCCCCGTCGGGGTCGTCCACCGAAGGGAATCCAATCCGCGCAGGCAGGTCGACGCGGACCTCGGACCCTGAGTGCTGCCGCTCGGGCAAAAATCTCGGCCGCACAGCGGGCACGGTGGGCGAAGCAAAAGGGCAAGACTGCCGCTGCGAACACCTCTGCGAAGAAGACGGCTTCGAAACGCACACCAATGAGTCCTGCCGCGAGAAGGAAGCTGTCCGCAATGATGAAGGCAAGGTGGGCGGCGAGAAAGAAAGCGGCATAAGCATTTGCCCGGCCGACTGTCGAAAGCAAACGACGGTAAGGCCACCCCCGACCGCGAAACCCCCTCCATACTCGTGAAGGCGTGTGTCAGAGGCGAGTTAGGTGAATGATCAGGCGCCAACCCGTTCGTTGGCTTGCGCCTGACACGAGTCCTTGGTTACGATCAGCAAAGCCGCGAATTAATAATGCGGTGGTGCAACTATGCCTTCCGACAGCGGAGAATCGACCATTCTGGAGCTGCGAGATGCGAACGCAGGCATTGGTACTCTTGGATTGCCGTTGCCCAGGTTCATACCGCGACGCTATAAGCCCAGAAACATCGGCAGTTGGTCGGGCCACCTGGCATTTGCAAGCGACCTCATCGCTGCCACTCAGCCTGAGTTGATCGTCGAACTGGGCACACACTGGGGAGAGGCTTACTTCACTTTCTGCCAGGTTGTGGAAGAGAACGGCTTGAGTTCTTTGTGCCACGCGGTAGATCACTGGCTGGGGGACGAGCATGCCGGGCATTATGGAGAAGAGGTTTTTGAGGACGTAAGGCAATATAACGAGCGGTACTACAGCCAGTTTTCGTATTTATTGCGATCCAGCTTCGATGATGCTGTTACGCAGTTTGGCGACGCTTCGATTGGACTTTTGCACATAGACGGACTTCATACCTATGAAGCAGCAAGCCACGATTTTCGTACGTGGCTGCCCAAGGTAAAGCCGGGAGGAATGATCTTACTGCACGACATTTGCCCGAAGCATGAAGACTTCGGCGTCTGGCGTTTGTGGGATGAGATCAAGGCGGAATTTCCAAATGCCTTTGAGTTCCACCATAGCTGGGGGTTGGGAGTAGTCCAAAAACCCGGCGGAACGAGTAGCTCACCGCTGCTGGACTGTCTTTTCAGTCGCTCCACGTCTGTGCAGGAAGAAGTTCGCCGCCGGTACGTTATTTATGCGTCCCACCTTGAGCACCTGCTCGGTGCCTCTCCTGATGTAACCAGCCAAGCAGCGGCTGTGCCGGAGTCAGACGAAGTTTATGTCCAGGTGTTCCCCTTCGGCGCAACAGGCTACTCCGAAGATACCAGCCTTCTCAAGAAGGGTAAGAGCGGGACTTGGAACACTCTAACATTTGAATTGCCGGAGCATCTCGAGCAGGGACCGCTGAGGATTGATCCGGGACATGCGCCGAGCCTGGTAGAGGTAGGTGAGATAGAGATATCCTCACGCTCGTCTGGAAGCGTACTGTGGAGAGCGGGCGCTTCCTCAAACACGGATAGTGTGGCTGCGTCCGGTACTTCTGCATTACTTCCTACAGGGGATGCGCTCTTGCTGGTTAGCGTTGGTGATGATCCTCAATTGCTGCTGACCATGCCGCCGGACCTGCGTGCGCCTCTGCAGCTGAGCATTACGCTGAGGGTAAGTCCCGCGCGCAGCCCAGCTCCGCAGATCGTGGAGGAATTGATCAAGGCTGAACAAACAGTGGCCCAACAGAGTAAAAAGGAGGCCACGGCGGCACGACTCGAATGCGATAGGATTGCCGCTCAGCTAAGCCAGGTAGTCGCGGAAGAGACGTCAACGCAGCAACGTTTGCGCGCGGCGGAAGACAAACTTCTCTCCGAACGGGCCATTCGAATGGCGATGCAGCAGTCCCTCTCTTGGAAAATGACCGAGCCTATCCGGAAGTTACTGGCGATCGCCAGATCGGAGCCTCGAAAGCAACGTTAGAGCCCCGATCCCAACATGAAAAGAATATCGATATCGCGGAGCGTTGGGCAGGCTCGCTAAAATTGATATAGGCGGATGGGAAGACGTAATCTCCCCGGCACATAGATGTGACGAGACCTCCTCAGATGGCTAAAGGAATCAATACAGCAGACGAGCAGTTTGTGGCCAATCTGTACCACAACCTCTTACAGCGTTCGCCCGATATCGCTGAGGTAAAACACTGGGCGGGCGTATTGGCTAACGGGGCGAAGCGGTCCGATATAGTGGAAGTCTTCATGTCTTCCTCGGAATTTATAACTCTACAAAGCCAGAGAGACCGGTTCCAAATTTCCTCCCCGCGCGGTCCTGAAGGACCTCAGCACGAGCAGGAGACGCTGTCGAAGCTTCAAACCCATGTAGCTCGTCTGCAGAACACAAGCTATGAAGCGAATGCCATGGAACAGTCAGAGGAAGAGGTCTGTGACTTAGAAGAGGATCATGAATCAGAGGAACAGCTTCGTGAAGTCGAGTCCCCAACCATTACGACGCTCTCCCCTCAACTGAGGGAGACCAAGGAAGCTGTCGGCCAACTCAACCCGCGAAATTCGGGACCTCTGAACTATTTGGCTCAAGCCGCCAAGAAGACACTACAACGATCCCTGACCTGGTACACACGTTCGCTGCAGAACTTCCATTCCCAGGTAACCAAGGCTCTTGAAGACCATGGGAGTGACATCAATTCTCTCGACCGGTCACTTCGACAGGTGATCACGGAAATGCCGCGACTGGGCGGAGGCATATCTCGACTGGCCAATGAAACATCGAGGCTGGACAACAAAACATCGAAGCTGGACAATAAAATATCATCCCTGAACGACGAGATATCACGGCTATACGATGAAATATTGAAGTTGCAGGCCGGATACTTACAGGAATTGCTGCGGGCGAACGAGCTCGCGACTCAAGAGCGGCTCATTCCTTACGTCGCCTTCTTTCGTGGGACCTCGCAGGTTTTAGATATTGGTTGTGGAAGAGGAGACTTTCTCGTTCTTTTAAAAGAGAACGGTATCGCTTCCTATGGTGTTGACTCTGATAGGACGGCCGTTGAAGCAGGCCGGCGCAAGTCACTTAGAGTTATTAAGGAAAATCTTCTCGAACACCTTCGGCAGCTCCCCGATCGATCCTTGGGCGGAGCATTTGCAGGCCGTGTTATTGAATTCTTACCCGCCCACGCCCAAATGGAGCTGATTGCTCTTTGCTCACAGAAAATAAAGCCGGGCGGAGTGTTGGTGATAGAGACCACCAACCCGGACTCGGGCCGGGGATACGGCATAATTTCTCACCTGGATCCGACTCATCTGCTGGCGATTCCTCCCGAGGTTATGAAGTCTGCACTTGAGAGCAACTGCTTTCGGGATGTCAAGATAACCGTTCTTGCTTCAGTCGAGGAGAGCTTAACGCCGGTTGTGTCAGCAGAAAACGCCATTAGTAGTTCAGAGCGAGGTACAACTGTGCTGCCCGAAGTCAGCAATGGTTTGACAGTTAGCCCCGTCTATGCGGCTGTGGGCTGGCGGAGTTGACCATCCAAGGCTAGAGTGTGATCCGAGCATCGAAGCATTCCAGAACGGAATTTGCGGCGTGTACGATTATCGCCAAGAACTACCTGCCCATGGCGCGGGTATTGGCTGAGTCGTGGTCTAAGTTTCATCCAGATTCCCCGATATTTGTCCTGTTTCTCGATTCACCGTTTGGATTTGTTTCTCCGGAAAGTCAACCTTTCTATTCCATACTTACGTCTGAGCTGGAAATACCCAATCTCGCCGGCTTTCTGTTCAAGTATACGGTTCTAGAAGCCAGTACGGCGGTGAAACCCTACCTACTGGATCACTTGTTTAGACATTACGGCATAGAGAAATTGTTGTATCTCGATCCGGATATCCTCATTCTTAATTCATTAGATCCACTTTGTAAGTACCTGGATGAGGCCAATATTCTTCTGACTCCCCACTTGCTGTCGCCCATCCCGAATGATGGGCTCAGACCTACTGAGCACGATATCCTGAAGTCAGGTGTTCACAACTTAGGTTTTCTGGGATTACGCAATGGTGTGGAATCGAACCGGCTGCTCCGCTGGTGGTCGGATAAGTTGTATCACCATTGTATGGTTGCCATCGAGCAGAACTTATTCGTCGATCAACGTTGGATGGATCTGGCTCCGAGTTTATTTGAGGGAGTCCACATACTTCGCGAGCCAGGCTACAACGTTGCGTACTGGAATTTATATGAGCGCTCCGTGTCGATTTCAGAAGACATCACGGTCAATGGTGGAGAACTTCTGCGCTTCATGCACTTTAGCGGCTTTGATGCCGGTAGGCCATGGATTGTATCAAAGCACCAGAATCGTTTTGGGATGACCGACATTGGCGAGCTTTGCCAACTGTATCTTCGATATGGCAACCTGCTTCTCGAGCACGGGTGGGACGACTCGAAACACTGGACATATGGTAACGATTTCTTTAGGAATGGCGTCAAGATTACTGCGGCGCAACGACGATACTATTGGAGCCTGGGAACGAATGTAGTGCACCTGGGGGACCCGTTCTGCTGGTTGGGCGGGGACGGTCCGACCTCGGCGATTGAGAAGTATGATCATACCAACCCGACTAAGTTGCTTAGTGGAATCAATCTAATCGGGCATTTTCAAGCGGAGACCGGTGTGGGCGAAGGCGCGAGGAGTAACTTGCGAATCGTTCAAGCGGCCGGTATTCCTTGCCTCGTCAACAATGTCGTGGATCCGAGGTCGCATAATCTCGAAAGCTTGCCTGACAATCTGACAAGCACCAACCCATTCCTAACGAACCTGCTGACGATCAATGCTGACGAATTTCCGACGTACGTGCCCAAGCATCGCCAGTATATGCTGGGCCACTTCAACATTGGATACTGGGCCTGGGAAGTGCCGGAGTTTCCCGAGGAGTGGGCGCCGTCATTTGGCTATGTCGATGAAGTATGGACTCCCAGCAGCTTTACAAGAGAGGCCGTGGCCGCTCAATCTCCTGTACCGGTGATGGTTGTACCGCACTCGATGGATACAAGCTTTCTTCACGAAGCGGTTGCAGACCGGAGTAAATTCGGTCTCGATCCGAATGTGTTTGTGTTTCTGTTTTTGTTCGACTTTGACAGCTACTTGGATAGAAAGAATCCTTTAGGTCTTATCCAGGCTTATAAAATGGCATTCGGTAGCAGGCAAGGTGTACAGTTGCTAATCAAATCGGTTCATGGAGCCGCTCACAGCGAAGGATTGTCCATGGTGCAAAGGGCATGTGCCGGCTCAAATATTCGCGTGCTGGACTGTAACCTAACCAGAGAAGATAAGCATGAGTTGATGAGTGCCGCTGATTGCTATATTTCACTTCATCGCTCAGAGGGATTCGGCCTCACCCTTGCAGAGGCTATGCTATGCGGAAAGCCGGTGATCGCAACCGGGTATTCCGGCAACCTTGACTTTATGTCCGATGAAGATAGCTTCTTGGTTCCATACAAGTTGATTGCCATCGAGCGGACATGCGGTCCCTACAAAGCCGGGTTCCACTGGGCCGATCCCGACTTGGATTACGCGGTGGAGGCGATGCGTACAGTAGAGAGGCAGCGCGAAGCGGCGGTGCGGGTCGGACTGAAGGCGCGGGCAAAGGTTCGACAACTCCTTCATCCCAAGACGATCGCGCAATCTGTTCGGAGCAGGCTTGAAGAGCTGGGTTTGATAGAGGGAGCGATTCCCGCGGTAGCCCAGTGGACCGATGAGCTCTGTTAGCCTAAGGGTTGGAGGAGGCATGTCTAAAGATGTGCTCGCAAACTCAACTCAACGTGCGCTAGATATTCTCTTTCGTTAAGCCGGGCTATATGGTGTTGATGTTGATCGGCGAAAGGTCGGTCGGTGGTAATTCGCAAAAATACAACCCTTGAGGATTTCCCTTCATCTGCGCTCGCGGTTGTAATCTCTGCCGTTGCCTTCCTTGCGGTTCTTCTGATTCTTAGCCGCGATCTCTTCCGAGTACCTATTGTCGAGTACTTGGACTTTGCGGCAAATGCACTCCAAGTGGAACGGGCAAAACATTTTAGGGAACTACTGGGCAATTATTCACGCTGGGGTTTCCATCATCCGGGACCGGCTTTTTTTTATATCTTCGCTCTGGGTGAGAAGTTGCTGTACGACTGGCTGCACCTGGTCCCCTCGGAGATGAATGCCCATATTCTCAGCATGGTTGTACTGAATACGGCATTCTTATTCGGTGCGATCGGAGTCATCGCTGCGCACTGCCACTCCCGGTTGTTTCCGCCGGCTGCGTTGGCTCTCTCTCTTCTTTTTATCTATGTCGTTAACCGCACGATTCCCGGCTCCGCTATATTTTCCATTTGGATGCCGCACGTGCTGTTGTTTTGTTTTCTGTTCTTTGTCACGGTTTGCGCGTCTGTCGCAGTGGGCAGGTCATCGCATATCCCTTGGCTCGTTCTTAGTGGTCTGATGTTGATTCATGGGCATGTCGCGCAGCCGTTATTCGTCGGAACGCTCTCGGTCGCCGCCTTGGGCACGTTACTGTGGAGCGAGGGCAGATCTGTTGGCTGGCGGGAGTTCTTGCGGCGGAATCGGAAGCCCTTTGTATTAAGCATCGTGCTGGTAGTGCTGTTTGCTTTTCCTATTCTGCTGGATGTGGCTCTACATCCGGACAACAACATTCGAGCCATCTTGCGACATTCCGCAATCCATCCCGGGTTCCAGCACAGCTTCATGCAGTCGTTTAAATACGAATATAGTTTCCTCGCTTTTGTCCCGGACACCCAGGTTGTTCTCGAGTCCCCATCAGCTCACATCATGTTAGCGGGTGCTTCCAAGCTTTATGTGGTCGCGTATTGGTGTGTGGGGTTCTTGATGATGGCGCTTGTTGTAGGCATCTATTTGACGACTGGGCGGAGGATTTCTCGATTCGTCAAGTATGCGGCATTCGAGGTTGTGCTGATTTCGGGGCTCTTCTACTACTGGACTCTGAAGATGGCTGGGCCACTGTGGAATTTCAACGGGTACTTTTTTTTCTGTGTACAACTGCTGATCCTGCTGCTGCTGGCAACGCTGATTCTGGATGGACTGCGCCTGACAGTCCGTCCGGCCATAGCTGTAACGCTTTGCGTCCTTTTACCGTTGTCCATGTTCGGCGCCAAGAAAAGCTTTGCCAATTCCGTCTGGGGAGACGCGGAGACCAATCAGCTCATTGCCGCTATGCCGCCGGATGATGGTCATGTCATCCATTTTACGTTTGATCCTCCATACTCGGGTCCCATTGCCGGTGTAGCGAGCTGGCTGAAGCATAATCACCGCCAGTTTTGCGTCGATGATCTGTGGGGCTTCTACTTCGGGAGGGACAACGTCTGCCGGCAGTTCGCGGGACTCACTAATATCGTTTTTACGAGCGCACCTAGCCCTTGTGAGCGGCCCTGCCGAGTGCTGACCAGGGATTATCGCGCCGAGTTGCGCTTGAATCCCTATCCATGGTTCAAACTTCCTTTCACCATTCGTCCCGATGACCTTTCCAGCCTCAACAAAGGATTCAATGAGTCTCTGGGGACGGAAGGACCAGTGTGGGCCACAGGATTTGCTAGAGTCTACTTCTATGTAGCACCTGACTTCAGCAACACCTCCCGAGTGCGAGTGACCATTGTTGGTAAGGCGAATCCAGGGAGGCCAGTTCGCATCCTGCTGAATGGTCATGTGCTGGGATTGATTGTCGCAGGTCATGACAGTACCGAATTTGTTGCTGAGCGAAGTGACTTCCTGTCCGGTGAAAACCAGCTGGTCATTCAGGTAGATGATCCCTTAAAGGTAGGGGGCGATCCCCAGAACGATCCACGCGTTCTCGGTTTCTCCTTTCTGAAGGCAGAGTTTGGACCGGCGTCGCCATAAGAAATCAAGTGAATGAGATCCATGCTCGCGAGCTGATCGCGCCGCAAGTGATAATAGCGTAGTCTTCGGATTCCTGATGGCTCGCCGCAAAAAGTCGAAAACCCGCTGGCACGATGTGTTGCAGTCGAGAGTAAGCAGGATAGAGGAATATCCTCATGTCTAATCTAACCAATAATCACAGCGGGTACCCGCTCTCGTCTGCGCCCGAATCCAAAGGAGGTAAAACCGCGACAGCCAGTAGAGGACTTGACCTGGTCTTCTTGATTCTTTGGCTGACTGCGTGTTCCGCGGCGGTCTTCTCGCGAACGTTTGCGCTTCCCTACGCCTTCGACGATCTGGACCACCTGCATGCAGTAGCGGCTCTGCGCTCCGGTCAGGTATCGTTCTCTACCTGGTTTTTTCTTAACCATAATGAGCACATCGTTCCCCTCCTGCGCCTCTATTTCTTGCTGGCGACGCGGATCAGCGGCCTTGATGCCTGGGCTTTGCAAACGATGTTGTTTGTGACTTATGTGGCCGGCGCAGTCGGCTGTGCGTGGATGTTCTTTTCTGTTACCCGGTCGCGATTGGGAGCTTTTCTGGCGGGGACTATTTACGCTACCGCCGGCGGCTTTGCGGGATCAGTTGTTTGGGAGGCGAATCAGTTCTCCATTGCCGGAACTGTATTCATTTTTGCGATGGCCATCCTCGTAAGTGGGTTCGCGCGAAAAAGATGGTCGATAGCTATCGCGCTTGCCTTGGTAGTCGTTGCTGCTATGGCAATGGGACCGATCGTGCTGGTGGCGTTGTCCATCCCCGCTTACCTGTACCTGGCTAGGCCTGAATCCATCCCGGCGCGCCGGCGCAATATGGCAATTGCCGTGAGCTTGTTATTAATCGGATCGATCCTTGCCGCTACTCGCTGGCTAATGATGCGGCAGGGCTTGGCAGGGAAGAGCGTGATATGGAATGGAGTCAACCATGCCTTCCATTTCAGCTCGAAAGGCCTTTGTAATGGTCTGTTTCTGATTCTTACTATTCCCGGCCGCTTCCTGCTGGCGTGGCTTCCCACAGGTGAACTCGGCTTGCGAACTGACCTGACAGCCTCATTGTTGGGATGGGTGCTCTTGCTCGTCAGCTTACGCTGGGTCGCAAAACCGATGCGGACACTGCTGGTATCGCTATGGATTGGGGATTGCCTCTTAACCTTGTTGATCGGTATGGGGCGGTATCGGGACACATATTCGAATCTGTTCGTCACGGACCGGTACTACTTCTTTTCCCTACTCCCGCTGGCACTGCAGACCGCCGCCGTCTTGCAAATGGTTGTGGCCCGAGCGCTGGACGGTAGTCGCCAACGCAGGGTTGCTGTTACCGCTATTCTCGGGGTTGTATTAATAATGTCGTTGGCGTCAGCCCATTCCCGACTGGATCAGTCTCTGGATTGGGACGTGCTAAACGATCACAAGCTTGCGATCCAACAGGCGAAAGTGCTGGCACAGATCGTCAAGGACAGGGCTGGTCGACAAAAGCTTCACCTTGCGGACGGACCGATTCGCTTTCCAGGCGTCCACAAAGACCACATCTCACTGGCTTGTGTCGTATTCACACAATTTCCAGAAGGTTTGCCAGGGATTACGTGGAGTTTTTCAAGGATTGCGCCGACCAATGTCGCATCCGTTTGGATGAATAACGGGGACGGCTGGGGCGTACGACCAACTTGGGACGTTCCGCCTATCTCCGATGCCGATGCCGCGGTAGAGAACCAGATACTCGACGACTGGGCGCAGATTGAGAGGCGGAAACCTTACTCATGTATGGTCGAAGGAAGAATGCAAGATATTACCAGCCCGGCCATCACGAACTGTGTACAAGCCGCCCACGCGTCGGAAACAACTGGCGCGCTTTCGCGGTAATCATGGAAGCTCGTGTAGTCATTGGCGGGAAGCGTTTCCAAGGCTAGTGTTGACCGGATGCTCCTGCGTCATTCAATCGCAGACGTATTTCGAAAAACTTCGCGGGTGCTATTGGGAACAGTTTAACGTAGTAGCTGCGGGCAGGAATACTCTTAACGTGCCGCCATACTTTGTTTGACAGCATAGCCGAATTCATTCAAAGCCTCGCCGAATACCTTTCCACACAATAGCTTCGAATCCTCGTCGAGATCGCTATGCCACCGTGCAATCGATCTTTCCGCGCTTCCTGAGGTCCGGTGACCCACCATCTCGGATGTATCGACAAGAGCTCTTCGGAGGATTCCTTCCACCATCGATGGACCCGCTTCGATTCCCAGGTAGGTCAACACCCCTTGCAAAATCTCATTGGGCTTGGAGATAAGATCTTCATAGCGCACAAGACAGATCCGGTCCCTTCGGTTTTTCCAACTGCTAAGCAGTTGCTCCACCTCTCGCCCTAATCGGTAGATGTATTGCTCTTCACTATCGACCTGATCGCGGTTAAACCCGATGGACCCGCGTTTGGCATTGAAGGCTCTTATCGAGCAGAGCATGTCACGAAAGTCTCGGACGACAATGATTTCGCGAGTATTTGGATAGAGTTCCCAGACTATGCCAGGTACCTCATCCGGTATATGTTTTTCTGCGAAGTATCGAGGAGTCTTCTGATCCTGGGCATTGGCAATTTCTCGATAGCAGTCCTCGATGCTACGCTGACACAGAATGGCCGTCTGCTCCACAAACTGCGAATTGAACCATTGCTGTAGCGCTGAATTTTGTGCCAGTGAGCCGCGTTGAAAAGGATCCTGTGACTCCCAATATTCGTTGTCAAAGTTACCCAGTTTGCTCAAGGATTGTGCCTGGTAAGCGGGTTCTGCCATGGCACCAAGAAGTTGCATCCAGTATCTTCCGGGCCGGACCTCATAAGGATAAATCCGAAGCGCCGCAATGGAAGGGTGTTCCGACAGCAGACGCATCATCCAGGTAGTTCCGGTCCGCGCCAGACTATTCACTAGCAACGGTTGAATCGTGGGCTCGAACCGTGAAGGGACGGCTTTATGCCGCCCGTGTATGCGGCCGATGGCCACGCGATCGTTATTGTCAAGACGCACTTGAATCAGTAATTCGAATTCGGGCGTCAGTCCGATAACGCTGACAGGAGCCCAGAATCCGACCTTCGAGTTCTGCGGGGCATTCGGGTAAGCGCGATCAACATCCGGGCGGGGATAAGCTATCGAAATTCGACGGACCGGACCATCGTTGGCGATTAACTCTATTTGGACCGCAGGCGATCGGGCTCCCAAAATCCATCCTGCAAACTCGAAAGAATAAGCTTCTTTGGCGGTATCACCGGCAGGTAGTTCAATGGAGAATCCCAATAACGCTTCAGAGTCTGGTACGAGGCGCTCAACGCGGATTATTTCCGTGGTGCTCATTTGACCTCGGCGCGGGGTGGAACGGTTGGGAGGCTTGAAAAGCTGTCCTCGACGTTTTACCCGAAAACTCGGGGTTCTTCAAGTCGGCGCGTTGAGGAAACGATGGGCTTAGTTGAACCGTCTCATCTCCCAACGAATGTTCGCGTGCGTTAAGGAGGTGCGACCACGCGCTCGGATGCGAAGGCGTGCAGCGCTGCCTGCCGCCACTTCCTGCCAACACAACGAGGTGAAATTATGGATCTGAGGCAGATGTTCGTTAATCTGGTAGGTAGGGGCTACGGGACGCCACAGGTGCCCCCAATAAGGTGATTGTGCCGAAACCGATTTTGCTGAGTGTGGATGACGACGCTGATGTACTACATGCAATCGAGCGCGACTTGCGAGCAAAATATGGCGCTGAGTATCGGGTGATGGGAAGCGAGGAGCCCAAGAGCGCCCTCGAAATTCTTAAGCAATTAAAAATCCGTAATGATAGCGTAGCGCTGCTGCTTGCTGACCAGCGCATGCCCCGGATGGACGGCGTGGAGTTTCTGCAGGAGGCGATGCGAATTTTCCCCGAGGCGAAGCGGGCTTTGCTTACGGCGTACGCGGACACGAACGCCGCCATCAGCGCGATCAACGAGGCCAGTGTTCACTACTTCTTTTTAAAGCCGTGGGACCCACCAGCCGAGCGGCTTTACCCGCAATTAGACGACCTTCTCGACGATTGGAGGGCGTCCTACCATCCCGCATTTCAAGGCATTCGGGTGCTGGGAACGCGATGGTCCCCCAAGTCGTATCAGATGCGCGATTTTCTGGCGCGCAATCACGTACCGTATCAGTGGATCGACGTGGAAATCGCAGCCAATGATCAAGAGACGAAGCAACTGTTGGAGGCATTGGGAGAAGAGGCGGGAAGTTTGCCGGTAGTGCTTTTTCCCGATGGTACCAAGCTGCTGGATGGCGTTCCGGCGGACGTTGCCGAGAAGGTTGGGATGCGCACGCGCGCGCAAACCAGTTTCTATGACTTAGCGATTCTCGGCGGCGGTCCCGCAGGATTAGCGGCTGCCGTCTACGGCGCATCCGAAGGGCTGCACACGGTCATCGTTGAACGTGAAGCCCCGGGAGGCCAGGCCGGAATGAGTTCTCGCATCGAAAACTATCTCGGGTTTCCGAGCGGATTGAGCGGCGGCGATCTGGCGCGCCGCGCTGTAGTTCAGGCGCAGCGTTTCGGCGTGGAGATTCTGTCGCAAGAGGCGGTGGGTGTTCGTACCGAGGGACCGTATCGGATCGTGAAGCTCGCTGACGGAAATGAGATCTCCTGTCACGCGTTAATGGTTGCCACAGGCGTGCAGTGGCGTCGGCTCGAGGCTACCGGAGTGGATCGTTTGCAAGGTGCGGGCATTTACTATGGCGGCGGAGCGACGGAAGCGCTGGCCACTAAGGGCGAGATCGTCTACGTGGTGGGCGGAGCCAATTCTGCCGGACAGGCAGCGATGAATTTCTCCCGCTACGCTGACAAGGTTGTAATGCTGATCCGTGGCGAGTCTCTTGCCAGCACAATGTCGCAATATCTGATCGATCAGATCGAACAGACCCCGAACATTCAATTGTGGGGACACGCCAGTGTGGTGGAAGTGCACGGCGACAACCATCTCGAGGAGATTTCGGTGCTCTGTTCGGACACGAACAAGCTGGAACGTGTTCCCGCAAGTGCGATGTTCATCTTCATCGGAGCTTTGCCACGCACGGAGTGGCTGGCTGGCGTGGTGGAACGCGATGACCGGGGCTTCATACTCACCGGTCCGGATGTGATGAACGATGGCAAGCCTCCGAAGGGCTGGACGCTGGAACGAGATCCGTTTCTGCTGGAGAGCAGCGTGCCTGGAATCTTCGCGGTCGGTGATGTCCGTCATGGCTCGGTAAAGCGAGTGGCTTCTGGAGTAGGCGAAGGTTCTGTCGCAGTTCAGTTTATTCATCAATATCTGCGCAAGGTATAAATGGCAACCAAAGAAGAATTGCTCCGGGTCCCGGCGTTCGCCGATCTACCCGACGACCAGATCGAATGGTTCCTGGCCCACTCGCAGGAAATTGTGGTTAAGCCGGGAGATATCTACATCCAGGAGGGCGCACCGGCAGACGCAATGTTCGTTCTCCTCGAGGGACAACTCCATGTGCGCGGCAATCTCGGCGGCCAGAACGTCGTCTTCACCTTCGAGCCCGGAGATGTGGGCGGCCGTCTGCCTTTCTCGCGAATGAAGACGTTCACGTTCACCGGACGCGCGGCTGTAGAAAGCCGGGCACTTCGTTTTCCGGCGGATCAGTTTCCAGAACTCGTACAGCAGATGCCTGAATTAGCGGGTCGATTAGTCGGCCTGATGTCGGACCGTATTCGCGAATCGACACGAATCGAGCAGCAGCAGGAGAGGCTGGCGTCGCTGGGAAAATTATCGGCAGGCTTGGCCCACGAACTGAATAATCCCGCATCGGCTGCGCGGCGCGCCACCAGTCAGTTGCGCGATACCTTGAAACGGATAAAGGAGTCCAGCCACCAACTTGGTGCGCGGGAGCCGTCTCAGTCGCAAAAGGCGGAGATCGAAAAGCTGGAAGCATTTCTGATGCAGCAGAGCGGCAAGCCGCCGCTGGGTGGCCTGGCGCTAAGCAACCTGGAAGAAGAGATCGATACTGTGCTGCGAAATCACGGAAGCACCGATCTGTGGCAACTGGCAGCGGATCTGGCGCGACGCAATGTGGATCCGCAGACGCTGGAGCAATTGTTTGCGACGATGGAAGGTGAAACGGCGCGAGCTGCCTTGGTGCGGATCGCAGCCTCGCTTGAAGTATGGTCTCTTCTCGATCAGATCGAGAACAGCACCGCGCGAATTTCTGACCTGGTGCGCGCCATCAAGGAATACACCTTCATGGATCAGGCCCCGGTTCAGAATGTTGATGTGGTCAAGAGCCTCGAGAACACGCTGACGATTCTGAATTACAAGTTGAAGCACGGCGTCACGGTAGAGCGCGATTATGGCGCTGTGCCGCTGCTGGTCAACTCGTTTGGCAGCGATTTGAACCAGGTTTGGACGAACATTATCGACAACGCCATCGACGCGATGAAGGGAAAAGGCAAGCTGCGATTGCGAACCTTCAGCGAAGGGGATTTTGTCGTCGTGGAAATTGTCGACGATGGCCCTGGGATTCCTGAGGAAATACGGCCCCGTATCTTTGAACCGTTTTTCACCACCAAGAAGGTCGGCGAAGGCACGGGTCTGGGGCTGGACACGGTGCAGCGCATTGTGAAGAAGCATCAGGGCAGCATTCAAGTCGAGTCGAAGCCGGGACAGACCTGTTTTCAGATTTGGCTCCCGCTGTCTTCTGCTGCGGCCGCATAGAATGTGCCGAGAGTTGGTTCCCACAACAGCAGGCCGAGCTAGCGGATGAGATCAGGGCACGGTCGAGTTCAGGCCAATTTTTTCTTACTTGTTCGAATTGCCAACCGCCGCTGATTTCGCGGTGAAGCCTACGCGGCCGTCGCGGATAAGCTGAGAAAAGTCAGGACTATCACCGGCGGCCTTCGCTGCCGGATTGATGTGCGCCTGCTCCCGAAGCGCGGAAAGTGGCAGTCCACCGGTGACCAAAGTGTGATGCTCGTACATCATCTCGTCCATCTTGCCGTTGAGCAGAATGCGCCAGTCGAGACGAGTGTGTATATCCTGGGCCTCGGCAGCAGAGACCGCGATATTCGTGGTGCAGTTATTAGTGATTGCGTTGTACCACTCGGGTTGCGCATGTAACTCGTTGGCCCGCTGCAGGTAATCCAGAAATATCTTCCGCGCGAGCGCCGGAGGGACCGTGGTGCGGAACAGATAGACCTCTTCATCCTTGCGATAATTCGTTCTTAAACGAATGACGTCCCGCTCGTCGCTGGCGATGTAGGTGAGCGCATACTGGCGGAAGAAGCCGCGAATGGCGGAATAATCCTGCCCAACCTCATCGCGAGTCTCGATGGACATGGCGACATGCCCTTGATCGCCGAAATCGAAGCTGACGATCGGATGGGCGATCCAAGGAGAGCCCCACCACGTAATAAAAATGTCGGCCTCACGCAAGTTTGCCAGGTCGTAGGAACGCGTTTCCCAATTGCAGGTGTAATCCTTCTCGGTTCGGTAGTCGCAGTTGCGAAAGTTATGAATCGTGACCTGGTCGCCATTGACATCGGCATAGGCGGTCTGCGCATTGTCGGGTTGCCAATCGCGGTGGTTTGATGGTTTCAAAGAGAACCACCAGAAAGCAACGAAAGCAAATCCGGCGAACGCGATCAAAACTCCAAAACCATGGCGGCGAAGGCATACCATTGCGGCGAGCACCGCAACGAGATACACCACAGCACCAGTGGTTTTCAGCGCCCCCAATGGCGAATCAAAATAAATGGCAGCCGCTGCCCACACGGTGAGCCCAAAGGCGATTGCCGTTAGAAGCGCTAGTCCGATCCTACGCAGCCATAACACCTGAAAACCTTTCCGGGAGGGACGCCTTACCCTCGTTCCCGATTCGCTTTGGACTGTCTCGCGCGGAGCATTCGCCGCGAGAGAGACGCTTTTAAGAGGTCTCGGTTCAACGGCTCCACTCTTCGCGTTCTTGTCTGCCTGTGGGGGCTGATGACCGATTTTGGGAAAGCAGACCCGGTCCAAAAGGAACTGGAGCGAGCGGGAACCGACAGATCCACTGGCGATTTTCCGAACAGTCTGTTGTATTTATCAGTGACGATTAATATACGTGCGGCGCTTCTAGCTGTCTCCTGGGAAAACTACTAGGTAGGAAAAAGACCGAACGTACTGTTCGAACTGGAAAAAAGGGGCTGCGATGAAAGATGCAAGTCAGAAGCAATCGAATCCTGCAAAGTCTGACGCGCTTAAACGGTTAAACCGGTGTACGGTGTCCGCGCTAGAGGAAATCCTTGGCACGCAATTGCCTGTACTCGACGACGGATTCGTGCGCGTTATCGATTACATGGGAGATGATTCATCCATCGTGCAAGCTGCCAAGGTCTCGCACGGGACGGGCTCGAAGAAGACAGGCGAAGACCGCGCTGTTATTCGGAACCTGATGCGCCATCTGCACACTACTCCATTTGAGATGTGCGAGATCAAACTTCACGTAAGGACGCCAATGGATGTCTGGAGGCAATGGATTCGGCATCGAACGGCTAACGTGAATGAATATTCGACCGGAGAGTCGATCGCGAATTCCGCTCAAACCACAGCCGAAGGCGAGTGGCGCGTGCAATCGTCAAAGCAGAGCGCCGGAGCTTTTCTCCCTCTGGAAGTGGGGCAAATGCTTACTGCAAGTGAATCGCAGCTTCAAAACAAATCGCGAGAAGTATACGAGCAACGGATTGCAGCCGGGGTCACGAAAGAACAGGCCAGAAAGGATCTTCCACTCTCAACGTATACCGAGGCATATTGGAAGATTGATCTGCACAATCTACTGCACTTCTTGCATGTGCGGATGAACGACCATGCTCAAGAGGAGATTCGATCGTATGCAAAGCTGATTGGCCAGGAGATTGTCGCAAGATGGGTACCGTTGGCATGGGAGGCGTTTCTCGACTACCGTCGAAACGCGCTTCTGTTATCAGCCACCGAGGCAGAGATACTCGGCGCACTGGTTGCGAATTCGCCCGATCGCGCGAAAACGATTGCTGAGTCTGCGGGATTGTTGGCTTTCGATAAGAGTGGCAAGGCTACTCGCAATTTTGAGCGAACGGAGCTTGAATCCAAGCTGCGCTTTTTGGGGATTACTCCACCCTGGATGTAGCGCTCCCATTCGACTTGTGCCTGGTCTGTTTGAAAAGCCTGCGGAGGTTCTAAACTTCACGCCTCACCTCCGCAAGTTGGTGTCTGCTCTTACCTCATCTCATTCAGGCTCCTCTCATAGCACTCTCCTCACATCCCTGGATACAGGATTGCCGGGCGCTCGAAACGCATTCGAGAGTCAATCGTCTGGTTGTGTTCCTTATGTGATGGCGATCACTTTCTGGAGTGATAGGAACTATGGCGCAGCGTGAAATACGGGGATTAGACTTCATTCGAGTAGCGCGATGCGCTCGAGAAGCTGTCTTAAACCTGTGTACCCGGCTATCTCTGCTCATCGCCCTTCTGGTATTCGGTCCCTGCAGCCGGAACTTGGCGTGCAACGGAGCGATACCTGCAGCTGAAACTGGAACGATAAGCGAATTGTCCGGCAGTTGGGAAGCGCGGTGAAAATCCGCCACTGTCCCGCAACTGTAAGCGCGGAGGTCTGACCCGTAGGCCACTGGAGCGAACGCTCTGGGAAGGCGGTCAGAACCGGTGAAGCGCAAGTCAGGAGTCCCGCCGGACGCTTACCTTATAGCCGAGATGGCCTCGATGGGAAGGCCAGTCGGTGTCTTGATGGCCCGTTCGCTCGGGCGATTTAGAAAGAACGGCGGCACGAGCGTTCCCGTCTGATACGCGACTTGTGCGCGGAACAAGTATGTCTGCTCAAGAGTCAAAACGAGGGGTCGTCCTGATATTAGGCGGCGTTCGCAGCGGGAAGAGTCGGTATGCCCAGCAACTGGCTTCGTGCGGCAAGCAAGTTGCGTTCATTGCGACCGCGGAAGGCCGCGATGAGGAAATGACGCGCCGAATTGTTCGCCACCGCGCTGACCGGCCGCCGCACTGGGTGACGGTAGAAACTCCAACGGCGGTAGCGGATGCGATCCTGAACTGCGACGGAAAGTTCGACACGATTCTGGTCGACTGCCTCACTCTCTGGGCTTCAAACCTGATGGAACACGAGTGCCAGGACAACCAGCGCGTTTTGAGTCACGCCGATCGCCTGGTGGATGCGCTGCGCCAGGTGCGGGCAAAGGTCATCCTCGTTTCCAACGAAGTGGGTGGCGGCATAGTTCCGCAGAATGAGATGGCCCGCTTGTATCGCGACATCCTGGGGGCGATGAATCAACGTGTCGCGGCGGTTGCGGACGAAGTTGTTCTGATGGTCGCAGGATGTCCGCTGATGATTAAGCACTCGGCGCAGAAAGTTCCGGTAGAAGCGTGCGGCGCGCCGGGCCCCGTAGCTCGTGACGCGCTGCAGTAAGGTCTTGTTGAAGCAATAAGCTCCGTGCAGTCTCGCTGAGAGTGCACTGGTAAACAAATAAACGATCACAGGATGTACGGGAAGCGCGGTGAAAATCCGCCACTGCCCCGCAACTGTTAAGGACAACATCGACTGTCGAATACCACTGCGCCCAGCGGGAAGGTGACAGTCAGGTCCTAAGTCAGGAGACCGGTCCTGTGAGACATGCAAACACTTCCGAGGGGGAGCTGTGCGACATCTTCTAGTCATCACTCTTGTTGGGTTAATCGTTCTGATGGCTGTCCCAGCCTTTTCCGATGAACCCGCCATCTCAGGTACAGTCAGCGATTCTTTAGGCGCGGTGATACCCGGAGCGACTGTAGTTCTTCTCAGGAGCGGGCAACAGGTCGCAACCACCATCAGTGACGCCACCGGGCGTTTTCAGTTCAAGATCTCAAACGCCGGACGGTACTCGGTTAAAGCCGCAGCCAACACCTTCGCAGCTTCGACGAGTCCGGAAATTTTTGCCCAACCGGAACACGGCGTGGATCTGAGCCTCACGCTTTCCCCGTCGCCAGTCTCGGAGAACATTGTGGTCACGGCCACAGGCATCGCAACGCCGGAAGCGCAAATGGGTACTTCCGTCAGCGTCATTGATTCGTCCCAACTGAGCACCCGGATCAATCTTCAGCAGTCCTTGCGGGATGAGGTCGGGGGACAGGTGGTTCAAAGCGGACAAATGGGCGCGACTTCGGGGTTTTATGTACGCGGCGGTCCCGGTGATGCGAATAAGGTTTTGCTGGACGGTATCCCCATCAACGACATTGGCGGCGGGGTCGACATGTCGTATTTGCAGGCCGACGGCTTCGATCGTGTGGAGTTTCAGAGAGGCCCGAACAGCGCGTTGTATGGCTCCGATGCCCTTGCCAGCGTCGTCAGCATTACCACGCAGCGAGGGGATACGCCGTTGCCCCTCTTCAGCTACGCCGCTGATGGCGGCACATTCGGCACCTATCACCAGAACGGTAGTGTTGGCGGCTACTTGGACCGATTCGATTACTTCACAGGCTACTCGGGCTACGGAACCCAAAATAGTGTTCCGGATAGCCAGTATCACCGCGACGTTTACCTCGGCAGCTTCGGATACCAGCTCAATCCGAATACGGTGCTGCGGGCGACGGTGCGACGCATGGTAGCTGGCTTCAACTCGTCGAATGCAGTCGCTGCTTATGGGATACCTGACGATGCGGCGACCGATGAGGGCGACACGGCGTTCGGCTTGACGCTGGAGAACCGGGCTTTCAGCGATCGCTGGCACACCCTGGTGCGCTACGGCGGTCTTCGTCTTCGGCAGCAATACAACGATTGGTCGCCGACCGGTATTCCTTACGATCCTTATGGCTTGGGTTATCCGTCTTACTATTTAGGGGCTCCCGTTACACAGCGTGGCGCCAACGGCTACATCATCACGCCAGCGGCGATAGCGCAGGCGGAGCCCTTGTTGTCGCAGCCGGGTCAGGCGATCTACCAGTATGCGGGCGAATATCCGCAGCAATCGTCGTATTTCACCAACGAGGATTTCGCTTATGCGCAGACGGATTATCGGGTAAGCAAGAAGTTCACGGCATTGTTCGGCTTTCGCTACGCCAACGAGCGCGGTTTCACCTACAACCCGTTCACCCTCATGGAAGCAACAAGCCGCAACAACTTCAGCTACATGATGGAGGCGCAGGGCGGCTTTTGGGATCGGCTATTCTACACGCTCGGTGCTGGCGTCGAGGACAATGCAGTCTTTGGGGTTGCTACAACGCCGCGAGCGTCGTTGACCTACTACCTGGCGCGGCCTGGCAGCAGCCGCATTTTCAGCGGCACGCGGCTGACCTTCAATTTTGCCAAGGGCATTAAAGAGCCCAGCATCTACTACGAAAACAACTCTCTCTATCACCTGCTAAGCGATACCACGATTGTTCCTAACGGTCCGGAACTGATCGCCCAATATCACATTCGACCATTTCTCGCGGAGCAGTCGCGCACGTACGACGGCGGAGTGCAACAGCAACTGTTCGGAGGCAAGGCGCGCCTCTCAACAATTTACTTCCACAACGAATTCACCAATCAGGCCGAGTTTGTCAGCTCACAGTACCTGGTTGACCTTGGGGTTCCCGAGGCGGTTGCGGAAGCCCAGGGCATCTTCGGTGCGGCAGTCAATACCCTGAACTATCGGGCGCAAGGCGTCGAGGTCGGGCTGCAGTATCAGGTGAACCGCCGGGTGATGGTGCGCGCCGGCTGGACATATACCGACGCTGTAGTACAGCAGTCATTCTCCAGCAGCGCGCTGCAGCCGGCAATCAATCCACTATTTCCGGCCATTCCCATCGGTGCGTACTCGCCACTGGTCGGCGCACGTCCCTTTCGCATCGCTCCCAATACCGGGTTCGCCGGTGTCGATTGGAATCGGGGCCGCTGGCTGGTCTCGGCGATGGGTACGTTTGTATCGCGGCGCGACGATAGCACGTTCCTGGTCGACACCAACTTCGGTAACACGTTGCTCCTGCCCAACCGCAACCTCGATTCAGCCTATGAGAAGGTCGACATTTACGTTAGCTACCAGATGGCTAAGCACTTCAACGTTTACAGCTCAGCGCAGAACCTTTTGAACCAGAGCTACCAAGAGGTCTACGGCTATCCGGCGCTGCCGCTCACCGTAAGGGCGGGTATCAAAATTACCTTCGGAGGTGAATCGTGGAAGCTGAATTAATCACACCGGTCCAACTCGACGCGGACCTACTGCAAACGATCGCCACCATTCGCAATGTAGACGATGCCTATCTGGGCAGAGCGCGCGAGCGTCTTGATTCGCTGACCAAGCCACTGGGCAGTTTGGGCCAACTGGAGACCGTTGCGGCTCAGTATGTCGCCTGGCGTGAGGAGGCGGTGCCACGTATTTCCGGGAAAGCGGTGTATGTCTTTGCCGGCGATCACGGCATTACGGACGAGGGAGTGAGCGCCTATCCGCGCGAGGTGACGCCGCAGATGGTTAAGAACTTCCTGCGCGGCGGAGCGGCGATCAATGTTCTCGCCCGCCAGACAGGCTCTGACGTTGTGGTAGTCGATGTGGGAGTCGATGCCGAATTTGACCCTGCATCTCCGTTGTTACAGCGAAAGGTGCGGCGGGGAACGCGTAATTTCGCCCGCGAAGCCGCGATGACACCTGAAGAACTGAATGCCGCGATACGAGTAGGCGTGCAGTTAGCGGAGGAAGCAAGCGCGCAAGGCAGGACGTTGATTGCGGTGGGCGAGATGGGTATCGGAAACACCAGTTCAGCAACAGCGATTACAGCCGCGCTGACCGGAGACCCGGTCTTGGAGTTGACCGGGCTGGGCACCGGCATCGAGCAGCAGCGTCGTGAGCACAAAGCGGCCGTGATTGAGAAAGCTCTGTGCTTGCACTTCGGCGACTACTGCTCGACAAAGCCTGCGCCGCTGGAGATTCTGCGCTGCGTCGGCGGTTTGGAAATCGCGGCGATCACCGGCGCTGTTCTGGGCGCGGCAGCTCATCGGATCCCGGCAGTAATTGACGGCTTCATCTGTACCGCCGGCGCCGCTGTGGCTTGTGCGATCGCGCCAAACGCTCGCCCCGGCATCATAGCCGGCCATCTCTCGCAGGAGCCTGGCCACCGTGTGCTGCTGGAGAGTATGAGAGTGAAGCCGGTGTTGCAACTGGACATGCGGCTTGGAGAGGGAACCGGCGCGGTTCTGACGTTCCCCCTCATCGAGGCGGCAGTGCGGATCTACAACGAGATGGCAACCTTCCAGTCCGCCGGAGTGAGCGAGGCGAGTAAAGGGTGAGGACGTTACGACAGTTCGCGGCGGCAGTGCAGTTCATGACGCGAATACCTGTGCCCGCCTTCCGCTTCGAGCCGGACATGGTGCTGGGTGGCGCGAAGTTCTATCCCCTGGTGGGATGCCTCGTAGCTCTGGGAGCCATCGGAATTCAGCTGGTGTTGCGGCCACATTTGCCACCTGCAATCACCGCAATTGTCGTACTCACTTATCTTGTCGTGATCACCGGTGGCTTCCACGAAGACGGATTGGCAGACGCGGCGGATGCTCTCGGCGGCGGATGGACCTCCGACAAGATGCTGCATATCATGCACGACAGCCGTATCGGCAGCTTCGGCACCGTTGCCCTTTGTCTGTCGCTGCTGGCGCGTTGGGAACTGCTTTCGGTGATGCCGGCGGCACGTTTCCCTCTGTACATGATTGCGGCCCAGGTCCTGTGCCGCTGGAGCACGTTGCCCCTAGGCGCATTCATGAATCCAGCTCGTCAGGACGGACTGGGCGCAAAACTAGCGCACAACATTCCCCTGTCCTCCGCTGTGATCGGATCGATCTTCGCCTTCGCGATTGCCGGAGCCGTCCTTCGGACACATGCGGTGGTTGCCGTCGCAGCCGTGAGCGCAGTCACGCTGCTCAGCGGTTTGTACTTCCGCTCGCAGATCGGCGGAGTGACCGGAGACTGCTTCGGAGCGACCAATCAGTTAGCCGAGATCGCGGTGTACATGTGCGGGGTGTGGGCATGACTCTCAACTTTAGCAATGCTTCTGCCCTGAGCAGGCTTTTGCTGGTGCGTCATGCCCACACCTCGATGGCCGGTAAATTCTGCGGGCATTCCGATCCCCCGCTCAGTGTTCAAGGTCGCGCGGAACTGGACGTAATCAATCGACGACTCTCAGCAGAATCGTTTGAATTCGTGTTCTGTAGTGATCTTGTGCGGGCTCGCGAGACGGCAGAGTCGATTGCCGCCACACGCAATTTGATTGTCCGACGACGGTGCGATCTGAGGGAACTTGCCTTCGGCGAATGGGAGGGCATGGATTGGGATGAGATCGAAATGCGGGATCCCGCTTATGCCAAGAGGTGGCTCGAGACTTATCCGTGGCTGGCCGCTCCGGGCGGGGAGTCATTCGAGGCATTTGGGCGTCGTATCGAGCGCGCAATGGATGCAATCGCCGATGACTCGCTCAACGGCTGCGCCGTGGTCGTCACACATGCCGGAGTCATCAGGACCTTCCTGGAAGGTATCGCGTCCTCGCGATGCGGATCCCTAGATCGCCAGGCCTTGACGTATGGCTCATGTTGGGAGGTATGGCGTCGGGCCGAACGTTGGACATTCGCTCCAGCGAACGGTCCGGGTATTCTCCGGCAGCAGACCTCGCTTCGGCCTGCGATTGCTTTGGGTCATACAAGTTGAAAACTTTGCAGACAGATCGGCGAGAGAGCAGTAGGCGGGCCGCGATTTGTAAGTCGCAGGCCGCGGCTCAGCCGCATACCCAGCCCGATTTGGAAATCGCCGGATCTTCTGCCGAGCCGGCCTCCAGCAAACTTCTCAGCGCCGCAGGAGCGCGCTCATTCAATCTGCTTTTGTTCGTCGCATTGTTGCTGACGATGCTCGTGGCGATATCGTTCGGACCCGTCCGTCTGTCACTGCGCGATCTGCTGCAAGCGTTCCGGCATCCCTTCAGCCCAGGAGAAGCCAACGCCATCATTTTTGGTCTGCGACTGCCTCGCGTCTTCGCGGCAACGCTGGTTGGTGCAGCCCTGGCGGTCACAGGCGTGTTGTTTCAGGGATTGTTTCGCAACCCGCTAGCCGATCCCTTCGTACTGGGCACGTCCGGGGGTGCAGCCCTAGGAGGCGCGATTGGCATCTTCCTGATCCCGACTCTGTCCTTCGCTGGCTTCGGCGCGACGGCAGTCCTGGCCTTCTGCGGTTCCATCTTGACCATGGTCCTGGTGTGGTATCTCGCCCGCGCCAGCGGACAGTTCGCCATGGAAACATTGCTGCTTGCCGGCTTCGCCATTGGGACGATGCTGAACGCCGCGACCGTCGTCTTTGAATTACACGAAGAAGCGTCGAATTCCGGATTGCGAGTTCTCGCCGCGTGGCTTCACGGGCAGCTGGCAACGCCGACATGGACCCAGCTTGGACTGCTTGCGCCGGTGGTGGCGATAGGCATTGTGCTGGGCTTGCCGGTAGCCGGCCGGTTGAACACTCTTGCGCTAGGCGAGGAATACGCCACGCAGCTAGGCGTTAACGTTGCACGGGTGAGAGTAGCCGCCGTGATTATCGGATCGCTATTGACCGCAGCGGCTGTGTCATTGGGTGGGCTGATCGGATTTGTCGGTCTTCTCGTGCCGCACTTCCTGCGGATTCTCATTGGGCCCAATCACGTCCGGCTGTTGCCCGCCGCAGCGCTGGGCGGCGCCATCTTCCTGGTTCTGTCTGATACCTTCGCACGCACCGTCTTCGCGCCTACGGAAATTCCGGTAGGTGTATTCACGGCTGCCTTGGGCGGGCCGGCCTTTCTTTATCTGTTGAATCGTCGATCTAGGGAGCCTGTTCCATGACGTCTCCTATTCTCGAATTCCGGAATGTGTTCTTCTCTCGCGGCTCGAAGCTCTTACTCAACAACCTGTCGTTCAGTATCGATAAGCAAGACATGGTTGCTCTGCTGGGCCCGAACGGCATAGGCAAGACCACCATGTTGCAAATCGCCTGTCGTCTGTTGCAGCCGACAAGCGGCGAGATTCTCCTGCAAGGTAAGGCTCTTCCGCAGTGGCCCCGGCGCGAGTTGCCGCGTTCCATAGCGCTGGTGCCACAGCAGCTGGATATCCCCTTCCACTTCCGTGTGCACGAGATCGTGGGCCAAGGACGCATTCCTTACATCCCATTGTTCGGCGCCGGCACGCCTGCCGATCGGGACGCCGTGGAGAGCGCGATGGAAGCCGTCGATATAAGCGACTTGCGCAATCGCGTTTACTCCGAGTTATCTGGGGGAGAACGTCAGCGGGTGAAGATCGCCATCGGTCTGGCCCAAAACGCTACGGTGATGCTGCTGGACGAGCCCACCCAGCACTTGGATATCGGCCGGCAAATCGAGCTGATTGCTCTGTTGCGCCAACTCAACCGGCAGGGCATCACTATCATCGCTGCGGTCCACGACCTGAACCTGGTCGCCGAAAATTTCTCTTCCGCCATTCTTCTGACCCCAGAGCCATCCTGGGTCGCCGGTGCCGTGACCGATGTTTTGCAGGCAGAGGTGCTGGAAAGAGCGTTCTCGGTGGACCAGTCTTTCTTCACTCACTACTGCACTTCGACTGGCCCCGCCGAAGTGGTGCAGCGGTTGTAGGGGCGAGTCGTGAGCAGGCGGCTATTCCATACCGCGAGCGTTACACTGACGGCCGTCGCGCTGATGTTTGCGGCGTTCGCCACTGCGCAGAATGCAAATACTTCCTTGCGCGGAACAATCTTCGATGCGTCGGCGGCAGTCATTCGCGGCGCGCAGGTCAATCTCACCAATACTCAAAACGGCTTCACCCAAACCCGCACCGTTGATGCGATTGGCAACTTCCAATTCGTTCAACTGCCACCGGGCTCCTACACTGTTTCGGTCCACGCCGCAGGCTTTTCCGCGGAGACTAAGGCCATCGATCTGATGATCGATCAGCCGGCGACGCTCAACTTCTCGCTGCGTCCCAAAGCTGATTCCAGCAGCGTGAGCGTTTTTGCTCAGGAGCCTGCTCTCAACTCCACCGATGCGACCATGGGAAACGCCTTGGACAGCATCGCGATTCAGACGCTTCCCGTGGAAGGCGACATTCCCGATCTTCTAAGCCTGCAGCCGGGCGTGCTGTATCTCGGACTGCACAATGACCAAAGCCACGATAGCCGGAGCGGCAGCACTGCGGGCGCACGTTCGGACCAGAACAATTCCACGCTGGACGGCGTGGACAACAACGATCAGGTCCGCGGCTACGCGTTCACCGGCGTGTTGCGCTCCACGCTGGATTCTGTCCAGGAGTTTCGCGTCAGCACCGCCGGCTTTAACGCGGATACGGGCCGTTCCTCCGGTGCGCAAATTAACATCCTGACCAAGAGTGGGACCAACGAGCTTCACGGCAGCCTTTATGGACGAACTCGCGATTTGATCCCGCCGGCGAACGATTGGTTCAACAAGCAGGCAGAACTTGCCGCAGGCCAGCCGAATGTTCCCGGCGCTCTAGGCCGTAACGCTTACGGCGGTTCCATCGGCGGCCCGATCAAGAAATCGAAGCTTTTCTTCTTTACTACCTACGAAGGCGAGAAGATTAATGAAAATCAGCAGATGACGATGATCGTGCCGACCGCAACATTACGCGCGGGAGAGATACGGTATCCGCATTCCGAAAACGGCTCGACGCAACTGGTGAGCTTAACTCCGGCTCAGATTGCCTCGATGGACCCGAACTGCACAGCGAGCGGCAGCTGCCCGTGGGGACCGGGCGGCGATCCTTACGCGATCAACTTGTTCAACAAATATCCGCTGCCCAATGGGTATTCCGCGGGAGACGGATTGAACACCGCGTCCTATACCTGGTCGGCTCCGGCTCCGGCATCGTTGAACACCTACATTGCTAAGCTTGACTACAAGCTCTCCGACAGGAACTGGCTGTTCCTTCGAGGCAATCTACAAAGCGACCAATCGCTCGGCGTTCCACAGTTTCCCGGGCAGCCGGCCAGTTCCACAAATCGTGACAACAGCAAAGGCCTGGCGATTGGGCTGACCTCGACTCTGTCGTCGAACCTGGTGAACAGCCTGCACTACAGCTATTTGCGGCAAGGGTATGCGACGTGGGGGATCGGGCAGGGAGCCTACGCCGACTTCTACGGCCTCAGTAGCCTTGAGGCCGAAACTCGCAGCACAATTGTCGACTTGCCGGTGCAGAATGTGACTAACGATCTCACCTGGACGCACTCCCGGCACACGCTGACGTTCGGCGGCAATTATCGCTTGATCCACAACCAGCGATCCAGTAACGCATTATCCTACGATTCAGCCGTCACCAACTCCTATGCTCTGGTCAATGCGGGGATTGTGGGAACGGGCCAAAGCTTTGACCCCACTGTTTTCGGATTTCCATCTGTCGATAGCAACTTTGCCAGCTCCTACAATTACTCGATGACGAATCTGGCAGGTCTGCTCGACTATGTGACCACGCAATCGAACTATCAGGTTTCGGCGAACGGTAAAACCGGGACGCTACTTCCGACTGGAGCATTCTTAAACCGCGACTTTAAGAACAATGAGTTCGAATACTACGTGCAGGACTCCTGGCGCCTGACTTCCAATCTGACTGTGAACTTCGGCCTCCGGCACGTACTACTGCAAACTCCGTACGAAGTAAACGGACAGCAGGTAGCGCCGACGACCGATCTTTATCAGTGGTTTCAAAACCGCGGGGCTGAGGCCGCGCTGGGCAACAGCGTGCAGCCCTACATCTCCTTTGCTCCTTCCGGCCAGGCTCGCGGCCTGCAACCTTACTGGCCGATGCAGAAGAACAATCTTGCGCCCCACGTTTCCTTTGCTTACTCCCCCAATGTGGGACATGGCTTCTGGCGAAACCTGCTCGGCAGTGGTGGTGACAGCGTCTTGCGTGCAGGCTATGGGATCTACTATGACCACTTCGGCGAAAGCATCGTTAATCTGTTCGACGAGTATGGATCCTACGGACTCTCCGATAGCATTACGAACCCAACCAACGTACTGACGCCGGATACTTCGCCGCGCTTCACCGGAGTACACGATATCCCTAACCTGACAGGAACGCCCGCGCAACAGGTCGGCTATCCGGCATTGTCGCCGACCAATCCACTGACCACGGGTTTCGCCATCACGCATGGCATCGACAGCGAGATGAAGACACCCTACGCGCACGTTGTGAACGTCTCCTGGCAGCGGCAGCTTCCATCGGGTTTCGTGCTGGAGGCCGCCTACCTCGGTAGGTTCAGCCGTCACTCACTGGTTCAGGTCGATCTGGCGCAGCCGCTTGATCTCGTCGATCCCAAGTCCGGGCAAGATTATTTCTCCGCCGCTGCTCAACTCTCGAAGTATGGGTATTCGGGGGCAACCGCGATCCCCAGCATTCCCTACTTCGAGGACATGTTTCCCGATGCTGCCAGCGGCGGCGTGTCGGCTACCCAGAACATTTACAACACCATCTGGCGCTACAACCTGGGCAATGAGACCGGAGCGCTTTATGCGCTGGACATTCTTTGCTACCCGGGTTGCGGAGGGAAGACCGGGCGATACTGGCCGACTCAGTTTGCGAGCATGTATAGCTGGGCCTCTGTTGGCGAAGGGAACTACAACGGTGGACAGCTGGTGCTGCGTCACGCCATGAGTCATGGCTTCCAAATGGAAGCGAGCTACACCTACGCGAAGTCAATGGACATGGGCTCCGATGCCGAACGTACCGTTTATTCCTCTAGCACGGGAAGCACGGTGGGTAGCAGCTTCAGCGCCATCCTGAACGCCTGGAATCCCCAGCTCAGTTACGCTCCGTCGGCCTTCGACGTCCGTCACCTGGTTACCGGCAGCTGGATTGCCCAACTTCCGTTTGGACAGGGCAAGCTGATCGGTAGTCAATCAGGTCAGCGGCTGAACAGTTTTATCGGAGGATGGCAGCTCTCGGGCTTGGGACGCTGGACCAGCGGGCTTCCATTCAGTGTGATCAGCGGGGCCGGTTGGTCGACGAATTGGCTGGAGAAGAGCAACATGATCCAGACCGGCTCAATCACGACGGGCACATACATCAGCTCCACCGGAGCACCCGAAGTCTCCGCCAATCCTGCGCTGGCGCTCGCCAGCCTGCAAAATCCCTACCCGGGCGAAGCCGGCCAGCGCAACAACTTCCGAGGCGATGGTTACTTTGGAATCGATGCCCGGCTGTCGAAAGAGTGGAAGTTGGGCGAGCGCACCGGAATGCAATTCGCTTGGGATGTGTACAACCTTACGAATTCGGTGCGTTTCGATGTGAATCCGCTGAACTCACTGCAAAACCTGACAACTAGCGGTTCATTCGGCGTGTACGGAGCCACACTGAGTACGCCGAGAGTGCAGCAACTCTCCCTGAGATTTTTTTTCTAGAATTAATTGAGCAGAAACAAAGCCCGTGATTTAGCGCATTGTAGCGGATGTTAGTTGGTAGCGCTACCGGGAATCGAACCCGGGTTTGAAGATTGAGAATCTTCCGTCCTAACCCCTAGACGATAGCGCCATTTCGAGAAGACCTTTGCATTATAACAAATCGTCAGCATTGATCAGTGGGTGCAAAGCAAAGGAAAGTGAGACGGGTGTGGTTTTTGAAATCGATTGAGAGCGTCCAATAAATAAAAAGGCGCGTTCTGATTTCCGATGGCTAAACGGCGATGCCGTTCCTCTCAAAAGAAGCCGGCTTGTGCGACTCAACTTCTCAAATCAAAAACACACCCGTCATGACGCAAGGGCATAGCAATCAAATGAGGCATAAAGCGGAGCTCTTTTTTGAGGGGGGATTGACAACCTGGGTTCCGCGTAGCAGAATCTCATCAAGGCGAACAAAAAGCGAAACACTCCTGTCTTGTGTGTACGCCCGTCCTGAGGTTCTTTATGTCGTCCGTTGCTGTTATTCCTGTCACGAACACTGTTTTGGCTACAAGTTCACCGGCGATCCTACGAGCCAAAATCGAATCCACGCTCGGCCAATGCTTTGCCTCCACGCTATTGCTGCAAGAACGCCCAGCCCCTCGTACCATTTCGACCGGTGTTCCAACGCTAGACGTTCTTACCGGAGGGCTACCACGAGGGGCACTGAGCGAAATCTCTGGACTGGCATCTTCCGGACGTACGGGTATCATGCTCGCGGCGCTGGCCGAGGCTACACAACGAGAAGAGGTGTGTGCGTTGGTGGACGCAAGCGACAGCTTTGATCCTGCTTCAGCCGTGGCGGCGGGTATTGATCTGAATCGGCTTTTGTGGGTGCGTTGCTGCGAACAGAGGACTGCCTTTAAGCGAACGGCGTTACCCATCCTTAAAAAACCCGGTCAAGCGGCAAGGGTCAGTTTTGCTTTCAGTCATGCATTGGAGCAAGTCTTGAAGGTGACCGATCTGCTGTTGCAGGGAGGCGGTTTCGGCATGGTTGCGATCGACTTGGGCGATATTCCAGCAGAAAGCCTGCGTCGCATTCCACTTACTTCGTGGTTTCGCTTTCGGCGCATTGTGGAGCCTACCGCGACTGTGCTATTGCTGGTCGAGCAGGAGCCTTGTGCGAAAACCTGCGCATCCCTGGTATTACGACTGCAAACGGTTTCGATCTACGCATCGCCTAAGCACTCGTCCCAAGTTGTCGGAACAGAAAATGCACAGGCCGCAGGCTCCTCCAAGCTATTGCGGATGCAGTTTTCAGAAACTGTCAAGAATAAAAGCAACGTCGAAACCCAACGGCCATGCATTCCTGAGAACAACATTGTAGGGCATGCAGACGTACTCCAAGGGGTGCGATTACGTGCCGAAGTGTTGCGATCGTGGCGACAGCATAAACCGCCGCGTTCGGTCGACGCACAGTTTGAATTGCGGGCCGCACTGTAAACGCCATCCGTTGCTCAACAGATTACATCGCCGAGTCACTATGTTTGCCTGCATTTATGTTCCCGATTTTCCAGTGGAAGCAATCGTTCGCGCTGAACCGTTGCTGCGCGAACAGGCAGTTGCTGTGCTCGAAGGCAAACCTCCATTGGCTCGTGTTGTTGCCGTTAATGAAAAAGCGCGCTCAATTGGCATGGAACTAGGCATGACCAAACTGCAGGCCGCGGTTTTTGCGGAGAGCGTTCAGCCCATCACAACTACGAATCGCAAGCGTCACTTCAATGGTCCGCCACCACACCATTCAACCTTGGCTACATTACGGCAACGTTCGCCCGTGCAGGAGGGCACGGCGCGCCTAGCTTTGCTGGATGTTGCCCATGCTTTTAGTCCGCGCGTGGAGGACACGGCCGTTGACACCCTGGTGCTCGATCTTTCGGGATTGGAGCGCCTGCATGGCACAGTGCGAAAAATGGGCAGCGATTTAGCCGAGCGCATTACCGCAGTCGACATGGAAGCAAACATCGCGATCGCCGCTAATCCGGATGCGGCAATGCACGCGGCTCGAGGGTTCAATGGCATTACGATCATTCCCCCCGGAAAAGAGTCGCAACGCCTGGGGGTTTTACCCGTGCAGATATTGCTGGATGCTTTCGCGATCTCTTCTCATGAGCTCAACGAAAGATCTCGTGCCCGCGAACGTGAAAAATTGCGCGAGCAAATGCTGGATACGCTGGAACAGTGGGGGGTGAGGGATCTTCGCACGTTGGGGACGTTGCCGGAACATGCATTGGCGTCGCGTCTGGGGGACGCTGGTGTGAAGTTGCGGCGTCTTGCGCTTGGAGAGGGGATGCGCGCGCTGGCTTTATGTGAGCCGTCGCAGCAATTTGAAGAAGCGATGGAATTGGAGTGTGCGATCGAAACCATTGAGTCATTGTCATTTATTTTGAATCGGCTTCTCGATCAATTATGTGTCCGGCTTGAAACCAGGGCCCTTGCGGTTCAAGAGCTGCGTTTACGTTTGCAATTGGAGCGACGTGTCGCGGATGAGGAGACCACAACCATAGGGGAACTGGCGGGGATAGGGACCTCCCTGGACTGCCACAATGTGGCACTATCCGGAATGTTTGAACGTCACTTGCGATTGCCTGTTTCTATGCGGGATGCGAAGGTCTTCCTTAAATTGCTGCAATTGGATTTGGCGGCGAATCCTCCGGGTGCTCCGGTAAGCAAAATTTGGGTCACGGCTGAGCCGGCTCCACCACGTTCCGCGCAGCGGGGGCTTTTTCTGCCAATCACTCCAGAAGCCGAGAAATTGGAAATCACATTGGGGCGAATCAAGGCCGTTATAGGAGAACACCGAGCCGGTATTGCTCGATTGCTGGACAGTCATGGACCAGAGGGTTTTCGACTGGATCGATTTGTTGTGGCAGCTCCGCAAAAAAGTAGTCCGACAATGTCGGAAGGGGCTAACCTTCCAGCTCTGGCCATGAGGATGATTCGGCCTCCATGCCGGCTCCAGGTTCATTTGGAAGATGGTCGCCCCCTCAGTTTATCGGCAGAAGCGAAACAAAGTAGTAAGCCCCAGGGGAAAGTTTTGTGGTCGGCCGGGCCATGGCGTTCGTCTGGTAATTGGTGGACAGAAAATGCAAAGCCAAACGATTCGAACGTGGTGCAAGCTGGTCCGTGGGACCGGGAGGAATGGGACATTGCACTTCTCAGCCCAGGTACAAGCGCCACTAACGGGGAAGCGAGTGAGGTAGCGCTGTATCGCATTTATCACGATTTGGCGACTGGGCATTGGTTTGCGGATGCCAGTTACGACTGACCTTCACCATGTATATCGAGCTTCATGCCTGCTCTGCTTTCAGCTTTCTTGAAGGCGCTTCCGCTCCAGAGGAATTGGCAGAAACCTGCGCCCAGTACCAGATGCCGGCAATGGCCCTGCTTGATCGAGATGGAGTTTATGGCGCGGCTCGCTTTCACCTGGCAGCGCAGAAGGTAAAAGTGAAAGCGCATATTGGAGCAGAAATATCTTCACTGCTATGCAACGAAGATCAACGCGATTCGATGATTTCTCGACTTCCTCTCCTCTGTGTTTCTCGCAATGGCTATCAAAATCTGTGTCGTCTAATAACCCGGACAAAGCTCCGAGCCCCCAAATATCCTAAGCATGTACTACATACCAGGAGTGATTCCGAACATGGTGAAAATGGGCTCCTGAATAGTCAATCGGTCGCCTCCGTCGCTGATCTGGCCGAATATGCCGTCGGGCTGGTATGTCTTACGGGCGGGGAGGAGGGTCCATTAGCGCAGGCTCTTAACCAGGGAGGAAGCGAGGCTGGCTATAAACTTCTTGAACATCTCATCTCGATATTCGGTCACGAAAATGTCTATGTCGAGCTACAGCGGCACTACAACCGCACGCAGGAAGCCCGCAATCAGGCAGCGATCGAGCTTGCGCGTCGACTCGGCCTACAGTTATTAGCGACCCAGGGGGCACAGTATGCCAAGCCTGAGGAGCGGCAGATTTTAGATGTCTTTACCTGCATTCGAAATCACCGAACATTGGACATGGCTGGACGTTTACTGGCTCGTAACAGTGAGCGTTATATCAAAACTCCTCGGGAGATGTTGCAATTGTTTGCCGATCTGCCCGAAGCCATAGCCAATACTGTGGAGCTGTCCTCCCGGCTTGCATTCACGCTAAATGATCTGGGGTATGAATTCCCACGCTATCCGGTGGATGCAGGAGAAAGTATGGACACCTTCCTGCGCGCTCTGACCATGGAAGGCGCCCGCGACCGCTATCTGCGTCCCGGCCAAGGTGAATTGTGGCAACGGGCTCAACGGCAGATTGAGCGTGAACTCGTGCTGATCGAGCGTCTCAAGTTAGCGGGATACTTCCTTATTGTCTGGGATATCGTGCGCCATTGTCGTAATAACGGAATATTGGTGCAGGGTAGGGGGTCGGCAGCAAATAGTGCCGTCTGCTATTCGCTTGGCATCACGGCGGTTGATCCAGTTGGTATGGGGTTGCTGTTTGAACGCTTTCTCTCCGAAGAGCGTGGGGAATGGCCCGATATCGACCTCGACCTTCCCAGTGGCGATCAGCGGGAACGCGCTATTCAGTATGTCTATCGGCGATATGGGAAATTAGGCGCGGCCATGACCGCCAACGTCATTACCTATCGTGGGCGCTCGGCAGCACATGAGGTCGGTAAAGCCCTCAGTTTCGACGGCGAAACGCTGGATCGTCTTGCCAGCCTGGTGAGTTCATGGGAGTACAAGGATCCTGGGGATACGCTCGAACGGCAATTCCGTGATGCTGGATTCGATCTCCGTCATCCGCGCATTCGCAAGTTCTTTGAACTTTGCCTGGCGGTGCAAGACCTGCCGCGGCACTTGGGACAGCACTCCGGCGGCATGGTCATTTGCCAGGGCCAACTGGATTCGATTGTGCCACTGGAACCGGCCACCATGCCGAACCGTGTTGTTGTGCAATGGGACAAGGAAGATTGTGCCGACATGGGCATCGTTAAAGTCGATTTGTTGGGGTTAGGCATGATGGCGGTGCTGGAAGATTCCATCACCCTCATCCGCGATCACTACAAGGAAGAGGTTGATTTGGCGAAGCTGCCTGCCGACGATCCCACAGTTTACAGCACGTTGCAAAAGGCCGACACCGTCGGCATGTTTCAGATCGAGAGCCGGGCTCAGATGTCTTGCCTGCCGCGGCTGCATCCTACGCACTTCTATGACATTGTGGTACAGGTCGCGATCATCCGTCCGGGACCTATCGTGGGACAAATGGTGAATCCGTACTTGATGCGCCGTCAGGGCAGACAGGCAATTGCCTACCCTCATCCTTCGCTTGAGCCGGTATTGGAACGCACCCTGGGCGTACCGCTTTTTCAGGAGCAACTGCTGCGTATGGCCATGATCACCGCCGGATTCAGCGGCGGAGAAGCGGAAGAACTGCGTCGCGCTTTTGGGTTTAAGCGCAGCGAAAAACGAATGCGCGATATCGAAGTCAAGCTGCGCGAAGGCATGCAGTGCAACGGCATCTCTCCGGAAGCTCAGGAGCAGATTATTCTTTCTATCACTTCCTTCGCGCTTTATGGATTTCCAGAGTCACATGCAGCCAGCTTTGCGTTGATAGCTTATGCCAGTGCTTATCTGAAATGTCATTATCTCGCCGCATTTACGGCCGCGCTTCTGAACAATCAGCCAATGGGGTTCTATCATCCTTCAACTATCGTTAAAGATGCTCAGCGACACGGCTTGCGGATTAAGCCAATCGACATTACCTCCTCTGACTGGTTGTGTACCCTTGAAACTGATGAACCTACTACAAAGTCAGATACTGCACGATTAGCCGTGCGCACGGGCTTTCGATATGCAAAAGGGCTCCGCGAAGATACGGTCCAAGCTATTTTACGAGCACGTAGTGAGCGTCCATTCAATTCCATTGCTGATTTAACGCATCGCGTCCCGGAACTGCGCCGCAACGAACTCGTGTTATTGTCTTCGATTGGTGCACTGAATTCAATCGGCTGCAATAGCATGCAGGATCCATTAACGCAGCTGCAGGGAATCGATAAGCCTGCAAGAAAACAACGTCTGCATCGACGTGACGCATTGTGGCAGGTGGAACGAGCGGCACGGTTCGCCGGTCCTTTACTGGACGGTATTCCGGAAAGCGATGAGAGGTCGCCGCTGTCGCAGATGACGCCGGAGGAACGCCTGGTTGCCGATTTTCATGGTACCGGACTCACCGTTGGCCCACACCCAATGTCTTATCGCAGAACAGATCTGCGGCGTGCCCATGTATTATCCGCGCAAGATCTGGCACAGGTTCCCCATGGTCGTTATGTCCGCACAGCAGGCTGCGTCATAGCGCGTCAGAGACCCGGAACTGCGAAGGGCTTTGTGTTCCTGAGCTTGGAGGATGAAACCGGAATCAGCAATGCCATCATTTCGCCGGGGGTGCTGGAACAGAACCGGCTTCTAATTCTGGCAGAAAAATTCTTGCTCCTAGAAGGTGAATTGCAAAGCCAGGAAGGTGTGATCTCAGTGCGGGTGGAGCGGGTCATGCCAATGCGTGATGCGTACGCCGCCGAAACCGTCGACATTACGGACGCCGACGTACGCTCGCACGATTTTCACTAGGTGCTGTCCTCAACACTGGCGATGCCCTTCTTAATAAGCTTGCCACCAGAAGAGCTCTCTCTTCCGCAGTAAAAGCACTAGGATTTGAGCTCACTGAGATTGCGAGTTCAGCGGCAAGTGGATAGAAAAGACCGAACCCGACCCGGGTTGACTGACGACCGATAGCGTCCCACCATGCGCCTCCACAATGACCTTCGAAATCGCTAACCCCATTCCGGTTCCATGGACCATAAGTCGGTGTTCGCGGCCGCGATAGAACTTGTCGAAGATGAGAGTTTGTTCCATGCTGTCGATCCCGGTGCCGTGGTCAGCAACGTTGATGATGATTTCCTCGTCTATGTGTTCAACAGACACTCTAATGTCGCTGCCGTTCGGGGAGTACTTCGCAGCATTTTCGAGTAAATGCGTGATGACCTCGCAAATGCGTTCGAAATCGAAGGAAACATCAGGCAGATCGGCTGAGATGTCGAGTTCTGTTTCGTGGTTTGCCAGCATTGTGCGGGCATTCTCCACGGCTGCCTCAACCACGTCTTTTGGATGGTGAAGAGTTCTTTGCAGTTGAACCATATGGGCATCAAGTTGAGCCATTTCAGCGGCTTCGCCCACCAAACGATTCAGCCGGTCAGTTTCCTCGTTTATTACCGACAGCAGATCGCGCTGCTGAGCTGCATCCAGTGCGTTTTCCTCCTGAAGAGCTGTGACGCTGGCTTTGATACTGGTCAAAGGGGTTCGAAACTCGTGCGTAACGGAATCCAGCAGAGCGGATCGCAGCTTTTCGCTTTCCTGAGCCGCTCGTGTGTCTCCTAATTCCTCGAGTGCGCGGGTGCGTTCGGCGGCGATACCGATCAGGCTTCCAATTGCTTCCAAGGTTTCACGGGAGAGCTTCTGGCCCACAAGAGCTAACGCCCCAGCTGGCCTGACTCCAATACGAAGTGGCACATACGATACCGTTTCTGTCTCGCTGATCTCGCCGCGCGCATTGGCACGCAGAAGTAATTCGGCGTCGAAGTTCAGATCCGGATCGGATCGGTAAATGGTGTCACGTCCGCTGACCACGAGAGCGGCTCCCTGTGCGCCAAAAGTCTGTGTTAACTGGTTGGGCAGTCGATTAAAAAGGTGAGCCGTGTTGTCGGAAGTCAGAAGCTGTTGACTCAAAGCGTAGAGTCTCTCAACCTCCAACCGATGCTCTCGCGCGAGTTCAGTCTGGCGGCGTGCTCGTTCCGCCAAATTGCTGGCCACCACCGCAGTGATGAGAAAGGAAAGCAGAGCTACCCAGTTTTGAGGATCGGCAATTGTGAAAGTCCCCACGGGGGGCAAAAAGAAAAAATTGAAGAGGGCCGTGGCAGCAAATGCCGTAATCAAGCCAATACGAAAACTCCAGGCCGACGTGAAGAGGACCAGGACAAGGAAAGTCAGGGCCACGGTTGTCGGATTCACCGAGAACAACCTGCGATAGATAACTGTTACCGCCGCAAGCGCCACGGCAACGGCTATTAGGCGAACAGTCTCCGTTCTTACACTCATCCCGGTCGGCATTGTACTCTTTACGGCAAACTTATCTCCAACTGCATACAATGACGCTGATATGGCAAAGACTCCGGACGACTGGCTCGAAGAAGTCGCTCCCGCCAAGACCCAGGGAGTTTTTAAGCTCTTCCTCGGCTACGCTCCGGGGGTCGGTAAAACTTATGCCATGCTAAGTGAAGCCGTTCGGCGGATTAGCCGAGGCGAGGATGTCGTTATTGGCGTGATCGAGACCCACGGTCGAAAAGCAGTCGTCCAGCTTGCCGAGAAGATCGAAACCGTTCCGCGCAGGACTATTGAATACAAGGGCACTGAATTCCAGGAAATGGACTTGGAGTCGATCCTGCGCCGCCGTCCTCAGGTGGTGCTGGTCGACGAACTTGCACATACTAATATCGAAGGTAGCCTCCATCGAAAGCGCTACGAAGATGTAATTGATCTGCTGGCCGCCAATATCGATGTTCTGTCGACGATGAACGTCCAGCACATCGAGAGTCTTGGGCCCTCTGTAGCGCAGATCAGCGGAGTGCAGGTGCGAGAGACCGTTCCCGACTGGTTGATGCAGCGGGTGGACGAAATCGTGTTGGCCGATGTCACCCCACAGGCGTTACAAAAGCGAATGAGTCGCGGGGATATTTATCCGATCGAGCGTGCAGAACGATCTCTGGCCCACTTCTTCAAAGCCGGCAATCTGATTGCGCTTCGGGAACTTGCGTTGCGCCAGGTGACCCAGGTGGTAGATCGCAGCCTGGATGCCCACCTTGCTAAAGAGCAGTCGGAATCAACCCCGGATGTCCGCGAGCGAATTGCCGTTTGTATTAGTTCGAATCCGGCGGCACAGTATCTGATCGCCCGGGCCTCTCGCATGGCGCATGCTATCAAGGGAGAACTGTATGTCGTATACATTGATACAGGGCAGGACGGCCCCCCCCAGAATCAACGGACCTTGGCCGAGAATGTGCGTTTTGCGGAGAATCTCGGTGGAATTGTCGTGCGTATGAAAGGGAAGAGCGTCGCCGAGGAAGTGGCGAAAGTCGTGCGCGAAAAACGAATTACACAAGTCATCTTCGGGCGCTCGGCCCAGAGCGGATGGAAGAAGTATCTCTACCTCACGGCCATTCAGCGTTTCCTTCGCGACGCTCCTCCAGTGGACGTGCACATCGTCACCCAAGAGGTGCGCTAGTGGAACACCCGCACATTCTCGTGGTGGACGACGAACCACAGATCACGCGCGTGTTGCGTACAACCCTTGTAGCCAAAGGCTACGAAATCCGTGTCGCTAACGACGGAGAGATGGCGCTCGAGATTATGAAGGATTGGGTGCCAAATCTGATCATCACGGACCTGATGATGGCTAATATGGACGGGGTGCAATTGTGTAAACGAGTTCGAGCCATGTCACAGGTTCCAATCATTGTGCTCTCGGTGCGCGGGCAGGAACGTAGCAAGGTTGAGGCACTCGATGCCGGCGCGGATGACTACGTTACCAAGCCCTTCAGCATGGGCGAACTACAAGCCCGGGTGCGGGCAGCTCTTCGCCGGTCGCCGAAGAGCGAGTCGCGGGAATTTCTCAAACTTGGCGACTTTCAGATCGACCTCGCCAGCCGGCAGGTCAAGGTACGGGATGCGGAAGTAAAGCTCACGCCGAAGGAGTTCGATCTCCTGACATATCTGGCGGAACATCCTCATCGCGTCATAACTCACCGAACGCTTTTGGCGGCCATTTGGGGGGATCTGAGCACCGACCAGCCCGAGTACCTTCGCGTGTTCATCGGGCAGTTACGCAAAAAGATAGAGAAGAATCCCGCCGATCCTAAGCACTTGCTCACTGACCGCTGGGTCGGATATCGCTTTGAGCCGGGCGACTAAACGTTCTCACGCTCTCCTCGTGGACTAACTGCTCTTCCTGCTCTTACGCCTTCGTTCCCACATTCCCGGATTGAAAAGTGCGACCAGTGATTTAGGAATTCTTTACGTACCCCTCACCCCGACTTTATGTAGGTTTTCGTTCAATAGAAATTGCCGTCAGAGGTGTCCGTACACGAGTGTCTCAACACAAAGAGTGGGATTTATGACAACTTTTTTCCTGATCGTCAGCGCGCTGAGTTTAGTTTTCTTTCTGGTTTTTCTGGTGGGATGCTCGCGGCCGCTTCGTGCCGTCAAGCGGCTCCGTAGAGTGCAGCCTACGGTAATCCGAAAAGTTGAGCCACAGCCGATTGACTCGGTAGCGGGCCGGCGTTTTCTTATTCATCTGGAACACCAGATGGCCGAGTTCCTAGCCATGCACGGCCGTATCGCAGCAATGATTCTGGTTGTTATGGTCTTGGCACCACTGGTGGCGTCCGCACAGTCACAGGGCTCGCCGGAGCCTGAACAGTCGGCAACCTCCGATACCTCCATCCCGCCGGCGGTAGCGAAACAGTTGGAAGCGATGCAGAAGCGCATCGACCAACTGGAGCAGCAGCTCCAGGCGCGCCAGCCTCAACCGTCGGCGGATGGGGTTCCACCTTCACAGCCCACGCATTTACTCAATGAGCAGTCATCCGGATCCGATTCGGCGACCGCCGTGTCACCGGAGAACTCTCTGGCGCAACAGAAGAAACCGGAAAAGCCGGAGCCCTTCTCCTTCGCTGATTTCAGCTGGCTGAACGGCAACAGTCGTGTGAAAGACATCCCTTTCCAGAATGCATTCTTCACGCCGGAAATTCGGGCGGACGTCGACTACACGTACGACTTCAATCATCCCTCCGACGACACAATCGGCGGATCAAGCGAGATCTTCCGGGCCAATGAGTTCCAGGTCACTCAACTCGGAGTGGGCGGCGATTTTCATTGGGATAATGTCCAGGCCAGGCTAATGACGCAGTTCGGCATGTATTCCACCACCACGCCGCGTAACGATGCCAGTCCGGCACGCGGGCAGTGGCAGCTGAACGACGCCTATCGCTACATCTCCGAGGCCTACGCCGGATACCACATCAATGCGTTGGACGGGATCAACATCCAGGCCGGAATCTTCATGTCCTACATCGGCCTCTTCAGTTACTACAATTTCGACAACTGGGCCTATCAGCCTTCTTACGTGTCGTCGAACACGCCATGGTTCTTCAATGGCATGCGCGTCCAGATTTATACCAGTGAACACCTAAAGATCGAACCTTGGCTGATCAATGGCTGGCAATCGTATGGACGATTCAACCATCGTCCCGGTGTTGGCGGCCAGATCCTCTGGCGTCCGAATGGCTGGTTTTCGTTTGTCGGCAATCAATACGCCCTGGGCGAAGATGCCCTGGGTGTTCCCGGACGCGTCCGCTATCACACCGATGACAGTATTCAGGTGAAGTATTACCACAATCCTTCGCGCTTGATGGATATGGCTGCGTTTTCGCTGACTGGCGATATGGGTTGCGAACACGGAGGCGGTGTCAGTTGCGCAGGTGATTCGGCGAAGGGTCCGAAGCAGAGCTTCCTCGGATACATGCTTTACAACCGTATGTGGTTCCATAAGGACCTGTATGCGTTGACCCTCGGTGGTGGACAGATTAATAACCCCGGCCGTTATCTGGTGCTCCTGCCGCCGATCAACGGAGCTACGGCGGTTTCCGGTACACCATATTTCACCGAGAATCCTGGCGATCCCTTCAAAGCCTGGGATGTATCTGCCACCGCGGACTACATGCCGAGCCAATACATCACCTTCCGCATGGAGTACAACCACCGTGCCGCTAATGTTCCGTACTTCTCGGGGTCTGGTGGAATTACGCCAGCGGGTGGGAACACGGGTGCTCCTGGATCCGTCGTACCGGGCTTCACCCCCGATCTAGTCAAAAGTGAAAACCGTATGACTGGGGCAATCCTGGTCATGTTCTGATCGCTGGAACTGACCGGAGGTAATGGCTGCTGTCCGAATACCAGTGCACAGGTTCAAGGGTGTAACCACATCTGAATCAAGTGCTCGGGGCTAGTTTGGCGGCGAGGTGATTCAGATGACAGCGGCGACGACGTACTGTGAGAGAAGAGCCGTGGTTTTGGTACTGCTGTTGTTGATGGTGGCGTGGCTAGTACCCGCTACTGCGCAACAGAAAACGGTGGACGCCGAGTCCGGACCCTCGGGATCACAGCCTGAGAGGAGCCAGAGTCTCCAGCAACACGTTGAACAGCTGGAGTCCGAAGTTGAGGAGTTGAAGCAGCAGGTGAACGAAATGCGGGCAGTGATGACGGCGAAATCGGCTCTGGCGATTGCTGATCCACCGGATCACACTACCGCCGATCTGCAGGCTTCCAGTCCTGCAACCGCGCCCGTGACGTTGACCACGGCGGACCGTACAGTCCTCGATTACCTGAAAGGGACGACGATTAACGCCATGGTCGACGGATACTATGAGTACAACTTCAATGATCCAGTGGGCAGGGTGAACCTGCTACGCGCGTATGACGTAAGCAGTAACGCCTTCAGCCTGAATCAGGCTGACCTGATCGTGGAGCGCGCGCCGGACGTTACTGCCGGAAGGCGATACGGCGCCCGGCTGGATCTGCAGTTCGGGCAGGCCACGGCGACGCTACAGGGCAATCCGCTGAACGAGCCGCGTCCGGATATCTATCGCAATATCTTCCAGGCTTATGGAACCTATGTTGTGCCTTTGGGGAGCGGACTCGACGTCGATTTCGGTAAGTGGGCCAGTTCGCTGGGGGTGGAAGGAAACTACACGCAGTATCAAATTAACTACAGCCGTTCGTACTGGTTCAATTATCTGCCGTTCTATCACATGGGCGCACGTGTCTCCTACACGGTCAACAAGAAGCTGGCATTGAACTACTGGCTGGTGAATGGAACCAACCAGACCGAGCCGACCAACGGCTTCAAAGATGAGTTGTTCGGCCTGGTGGTCTCACCAAAAAAGAATGTCAGCTGGACCATCAACTACTATCTTGGGCAGGAACATCCAAACGCTTTTTCTGCGGCGAGCTGCGGACCGGTGCCAGTGCAGCCGGGGTTGTGCTTCGAGCAGATCAGTCCTGCACCCAACGGCAAGATCAATATCTTCGACAGCTACGTGACCTGGCAGGCCACGCCGAAGCTGGGCTTCACGCTGGAGGGTGACTACGTCATCCAGAGACTCGGCATGCCAGGTGTGCCGACACCACCGTCAGATGTCTGGGGCGGGGCCGCCTACGCCAAGTACCAACTTACACCGCGGACTTATCTGGCGGCGCGGACGGAATATCTCAATGATAACGGCGGACTGTTCACCGGGATCACCACTTACATCGAGGCGCTGAAGCAAGTCACGGCGACCTACGACTTCCAACTAGCGAACGGCTTCGACATGCGCTGGGAGTATCGCCGCGACATGTCGAATCGTCCGCTGTTTCTCACCGGCAATCAGGGTGTGTACAACACTGACCAGAATACGGCCACGCTAGGCCTGATCTGGTGGTTCGGCCGCAAACAGGGGCCGTGGTAGCGAGACGGGAGTAAGTAATGCAAGACGCCTTGTATGTCGTAATCACCATCGCCTTCTTCGCACTGTCGCTGGGGTACGTGTACTTCTGCGACCGGGTTAAGTGAGGGTACTTATGCACACGGAATCGATCATCATGCTGGTCATCTGCGCAGTGACCATGCTGTACCTCTTCTACGCGCTGCTACGGCCGGAGAAGTTCTGACATGACTGCCAATGGTTGGCTGCAAATAGCATTTTTCCTGTTGCTGATCCTCGCGGTTACAAAGCCTATGGGAGTCTTTTTGACGCGGGTGTTCAGCCGCGAGAAGACGTTCCTCGATCCCGTGCTTCGACCGGTGGAGCGGCTGATCTATCGCCTGAGCGGGGTGGACGAGAACCACGAGATGCGCTGGACGGAGTACGCCGTATCGATGCTGCTGTTCAGCGTAGCATCGATGTTGTTGCTGTATCTCATCCAGCGTATTCAGCTACATCTGCCGTTCAATCCGCAGAAGTTCGCGGGTGTGATGCCCGAGCATCTGGCGTGGAACACCGCGGCTTCGTTCACCACGAACACCAACTGGCAGGCCTACTCGGGTGAGACCACGATGAGCTACTTCACCCAGATGGCCGGGCTTGCCTATCACAACTTCATTTCAGCGGCGACCGGCATCGCGCTGGCGGTTGCGTTTATTCGCGGCATCGCGCGGCGCCAGATGCCGACCATCGGCAACTTCTGGGTCGACATGGTGCGATCCTGCCTGTGGGTGCTGCTGCCGTTTTCGATCGTGGGCGCCATGTTGCTGGTGTCGCAGGGTGTGGTGCAGAACCTGAAGCCCTATGACACGGTGAAGCTGGTTGAATCGCAGCAGGTGCAGCATGTGAACGCTGACGGCAAGCCCGCAATCGACGCGAGCGGCAAGCCGGTGATGGACACAGTGAGCACGCAGAGCGTTGCGCAGGGCCCAGTGGCGTCGCAGGAGATTATCAAGGAGTGGGGCACGAACGGCGGCGGCTTCTTCAACGCCAACAGCTCACATCCCTTCGAAAATCCCACTCCGCTGTCGAACCTGATTGAGTTGTTCTCGATTTTCGCCATATCGGCGGGCCTGACCTACACTCTGGGACGGATGACCCAGTCGCAGGCGCACGGCTGGGCTGTTTGGGGGGCGATGGCTGTGATGTTCCTGGCCGGCGTGACGGTGGCGTACTGGGCCGAGGCACGTGGTAATCCGCTGCTGCATGGCGTCGACCAGCAGGCGACGGCGATGCAGTCAGGCGGCAACATGGAAGGCAAAGAAGTCCGCTTCGGCATCGCCAACTCGGCGCTGTTTGCAACGGTGACCACCGACGCCAGTTGCGGCGCCATCAATAGCTGGCACGACTCATTCACGCCGTTAGGTGGCATGGTGCCGCTGGTCAACATCATGCTTAGCGAAGTCATCTTCGGTGGTGTGGGCGCAGGCATGTACGGCATCCTGATCTACGTCGTGCTGGCGGTGTTCATTGCCGGCCTGATGGTCGGTCGAACGCCGGAGTATCTAGGCAAGAAGATCGAAGCCTACGACGTAAAGATGGCGATGCTGGTCGCACTGGTGTTTCCGCTGATCATCCTGATGCTGACCGGAATTTCATCGGTGCACGGCTTTGGCACCTCGAGCATCAGCAATCCGGGTCCACATGGATTCACGCAGATGCTGTATGCCTTCGTTTCGGGCGCGGGCAACAATGGTTCTGCGTTTGGCGGTCTGACCGTCAATACGCCTTGGTACGACAACAGCATCGGCTTCGACATGCTGGTCGGCCGCTTCTTCATGATCATTCCGATGCTGGCGATTGCCGGCAGTCTGGCACAGAAGAAATATGTTCCACCGTCACTGGGCACATTCCCGGTGACGACGCCGCTGTTCAGCGCGCTGCTGATCGGCGTGATCGTCATCGTCGGCGCGCTGACATTTTTCCCCGCGCTCAGCCTTGGACCCATTCTTGAGCACCTGCTGATGGCGGCCGGCAAGACGTTCTAAAGGATTTGGCAATGGCAAGCACTTTGGAAGCTGGACTTACAACTGACTCCAATAGGACGGACATGGGATCGTCCCCGCGCAGATCGAAGCAGAAAGCCATCTGGGAGTGGGGCATCGTCAGGCGCGCCATCCTGGATGCGTTCGTCAAACTTCATCCACGGCACATGGCCGGAAATCCTGTCATGTTCGTCGTCGAGATCGGCAGCGTGATCACAACGGTGTTGCTGGTCCGCGGCGGCGAAGCGTTCTGGTTCAACCTGCAGATCACACTGTGGCTGTGGTTCACCGTGCTGTTCGCCAACTTTGCGGAAGCCATGGCTGAGGGCCGTGGCAAGGCGCAAGCCGACACGTTGCGCAAGGCTCGCTCTGAGACTGTGGCCAATCTTGAACACGACGACGGCGAGATCGAGCGGATCCCGAGTTCCAACCTGCGCTCGGGCGACATCGTGGTTGTCTCCGCAGGCGAGTTCGTTCCGTCTGACGGGGAGATCATCGAAGGCGTTGCTTCGGTGGACGAATCGGCGATCACGGGCGAATCGGCTCCTGTGATTCGCGAGGCCGGCGGCGACCGTTCGGCGGTGACCGGTGGAACGCGTGTGCTGTCAGATCAGATTCGTGTGAAGGTGACGTCGAATCCTGGCGAAACCTTCTTGGACCGCATGATCGCGCTGGTGGAAGGCGCCGAACGGCAGAAGACCCCGAACGAGATCGCGCTGAACATTTTGCTCGCGGGCCTGACCATCATCTTTTTGCTGGCAGTGGTGACGTTGCAGCCGTTCGCAATTTATTCCGGGTCGCCTCAGACGGTGTTTGTGCTGGTTTCGCTGCTGGTGTGTCTGATCCCGACCACGATCGGCGGGCTGCTATCGGCCATTGGCATCGCCGGCATGGATCGCCTGATTCAGCATAATGTGCTGGCGATGTCGGGACGCGCGGTGGAAGCCGCGGGCGATGTGGACACGCTGCTGCTCGATAAGACAGGCACCATCACGCTGGGCAATCGGCAGGCGTCGGAGTTCATTCCTGCGCCCGGCGTGAGCGAACGTGAGATGGCGGACGCAGCCCAGCTTTCCTCGCTGGCCGATGAGACGCCCGAGGGTCGGTCGATTGTCGTGCTCGCCAAAGAACGCTATGGCCTGCGCGGCAGAGAACTGAGCTCGCACGAAATGGAGTTCGTGCCATTCACGGCGCAGACACGCATGTCGGGCGTGAACATGAACGGTAACCAGATCCGCAAGGGCGCGGTCGATGCCATCACGCGGTACCTGGCCGCCAACGGCGTCAGCATACCTCCCGAGGTGCAATCGGCAGTGGAAACGATTGCGCGCTCCGGCGGCACGCCTCTGGTAGTGGCCGAGCAGCATCGGGCGTTGGGCGTGATTCACCTGAAGGACATCGTCAAGGGTGGTATGCGTGATCGCTTCGATCAACTGCGCGCCATCGGCATCAAGACCGTGATGATCACCGGCGACAATCCGCTGACGGCTGCCGCTATCGCGCGTGAAGCCGGTGTCGACGACTTCCTGGCAGAGGCGACTCCAAAGGACAAGATGGACTTGATTCGCCGCGAGCAGGCACAGGGTAAGCTGGTGGCGATGACCGGCGACGGTACCAACGATGCTCCGGCGCTGGCCCAGGCCGACGTGGGCGTGGCCATGAATACTGGCACGCAAGCCGCGAAAGAAGCTGGCAATATGGTCGACTTGGATTCCAATCCGACCAAGCTGATCGAAGTGGTCGCCATCGGCAAGCAGTTGCTGATGACCCGCGGTTCGCTGACGACCTTTTCAATCGCTAACGATGTGGCGAAGTACTTCGCCATCATCCCGGCAATGTTTGCCGGAACATTTCCCGTGCTGAACGCACTGAACATCATGCATTTGCGAACTCCGCAGTCGGCGATTCTGTCGGCGGTTATCTTTAATGCCGTGATCATCATTGCGCTGATTCCGCTGGCCCTGCGAGGCGTGAAATATCGCGCCCTGGGCGCGGCCGCACTGCTCCGGCGGAACCTCTGGATCTATGGCGTCGGAGGGATCGTCGTGCCTTTCATCGGTATCAAACTGATTGACGTGCTGATCACCAGAGTTGGCTTGGCCTAGGGAGCGCAGCCAGAGATTATCAACAGGAACGAATATGAAGCAGAACCTAAAAATCGCGATCTTGATGACGCTAGTTACCACGGTATTGTTAGGAATTATCTACCCCCTGATAGTTACCGGTCTGGCGCAGGCAATGTTCCACGACAAGGCCAACGGCCAGCTTATCTCGCGCAATGGCGTCGTCATCGGGTCGCGCATTATCGGACAGCCGTTCACCGGTCCGGAGTACTTCCATTCTCGACCCTCGGCAGCGGGCGCTGGATATGACGCGGCAAACTCCGGGGGCACAAACCTGGGACCTACTAACAAGATCTTGATCAACCGAGTCCGGCAAGATGCGACTACTCTTCAGGCGGAGAATCCCGCCGAGCCGGTACCGGTCGATCTGGTTACAACCTCGGCTTCAGGACTGGACCCGGACATCTCCATAGCGGCGGCGACCTTCCAGGTGCCGCGCGTAGCACGAGCTCGCGGCATGACCGAAGCTGAACTGCAGCGGTTGGTTGCGGCCCACACCACAGGACGCCAGTTGGGATTCTTGGGAGAGCCCCGGGTCAATGTTCTCGAATTGAACCTCGCTTTGAACCAAGTAAAGGCACCTTGAACGGCCGTCCCTTGAAATCAACTAAGCCGGTTGGCTGTGGTGTTTATGCCAGAAAAACAATGTGATCCCTTGTTTCTCAACGTGAAGGGAGGCACAATTACATAACAGTCAGACCAAGCGCAACTCTGGCCAATCCATGATTTTGAGTGGAGCTTGTATGGGTTCTCCCTTTCGCTCTGCCTTGGCGAAGCTCGACGACAGCGTTCAGAACCTCGAATACCAGGTGGCCTGCCTCCGAGGAGGTTTGGACCTAACCGACGACCAACTTTGGCAGGCTCTCGACGAAGCCAACCAGAGTGCGGCTGTGCTGCGTAACATGATCCTCGCGGAGAATCCGGACGCCGATTGGAGCGACCGGCGTTCCCTGGAAGTCCTGATTCAACATCTGGAGTGGGATGCGCAAGCAAAGCGCGACGAAGAACGGCGCAGAAAGCTCTTTGAGCTAGCAGGCGAGTTGGATGCGGGAAGTATCAAGCATCGCTTCGAAAGCCGCGTTGCCGCATTGAATAGTCTGCGTCTGCAAGCCGTGAGGGAACTGCGGATCGCCGGTACGCTTTACGAACAGGAAAAGGAATTGCCAGGCCCCCCTGCCGGTGAGTGGGTGCACTGGGCATGCAACCTGCGCGAAGAGAACGATGCCCCGGTTTTCGCCGATCTGCGCAGAGATTTCCCAGCTCTCGAATGCTTCGCAGGCGAGATGGAAGAAAGTTACTGGGTTCCCGGACAACGAGAGCACGAAGCCGGGGCACAATCTTCTGCAACACCAGTCGGCGGGCGTACTCAGCAGCCTCGAAATCCGACGCTGACTGCCGGCGCCTCCGAAGCGACATCTCGAAACGCGAGACCTCAATCGGAGCCTGCGATTCCGATAGACAAACCCGCCTCATCTTTGGATTACCAAATTGCCGAAGACGCGTCCTCGTCCAACCGTTCGAGGTTCTTAAAAACGGACGTTCCCTCGGCTGCAGTTGCAGCCCCCACCCACGTTCTCGACAAGGTTGTTGAGCGGAGCAATGGAAACGGGGTCGCCGGCGAGTTGCATGCCAGTTCGACTGTGAAGATGTGGACTGTCCCTGCTCATCCATCGACTAGTACTCAAACGGGTGAGCAGCCAGGCAGCGAGCAAGAGGACAGCGTACCTGCGGATAATTCGACAGAAGATTTGCTGCCCAGTTTTGGAGCCGTCGCTTCAACCAAAAGGCCGGTGGCGGCCTGGATTGCGGCTGGCGTCATCGTCCTTCTGGGTGCGATCTTCGCGAGCACTTATTATTTCAGTCGAGGATCCGGCAGCAAGTCGAGCGACGCGGTCGCTCACGCAGCGGCCAAGTCAGCAGGCCCGGGTTCCGATAATCAGATGTCCGGCGCCGGTAACACAGAAGCTTCGGGGCAGCCCAAGGGGGCGAGCTCCTCAGCAATCTCAGCCGCCGGCGTCCAGCCCATCGAAGGGGCGCAGCACCAGATTCTCCTTAATATGGAGTCTTGCCGTCGCTCAAATTCGGAGAGTATTGAATGCCAAGGCTACGTTACAAATCTCAGTAACGAGTCCTCGCATATCACACTAGGTGGGGTCGACGTCGTAGATGGGAAGGGCAATAGCTTTAACCTGAATAGCAGCGGTCAGTTCAATTTCTCCACTGGACGCAGTCTGAGCATTGCGGCAGGTTCGCGTGCCAAATATACCGTGAAGGTTCCAGACAAGGACCGAGACGCTCGCACCTTGACTGTCTATGTCGACGTCAACAATCCTCACGGTCTGGAGTTCACCTTCCGAAACGTGCCGATCGCCGAATGAATGCTGCAGCAGCATGCGACATTTGGCCGTAACTCCCGCCGCTTAACGTTACGTGTGAATTAACTTTGTCCGACGGCTTGTTCCTTCACCATCTCGCTGGCCAGACACTTGAAGGTGATGGAGAGCTGCTCCTTGGCTTTTTCCAGCAGTACGAGCTTTTCAGCGGTCTGTTCATGCTCTGCGTCAAGCAACCCGTTAAGGTCGGTCAGGTTTGCCCTCAACCCTTCATGTTCCTGAAGCAACTGGTCACGTTTGCTAAACCATTCCGCCTTCTCCGCTTCTATGCGGTCGATGGCCTTCTGCTGCTCTTCAATATGACCTACGGACGCTTCCCATTTTTCACGGAAGCCCGAGAGCTCTTGTTTCAAACGATCGATCTCGCCGGAGTCTTCCTTGTGCGTGTGCTCGAACTCCGAAACTTCCTGCTTCAGACGTGCGATCTCGCTGGAATCCTCCTTCTGCCTCTGTTCGAATCTCGAGATCTCGTTCTTCAAATTCTCGATCTCAGCGGAACGGTCTTTCTCCTTCTGCTCAAGGTCCGATACCCGCGCAGCCTGCTCCGACAGCGTCGACGCACGTGTCCCTTCCTCTTGCAAGCGGGTTTGTAGAGCCGAAACCTCATCCTGCAAAGAAGAAATCTTGGTAGACGGATCTTCGGACTGGCCAGCTGTTTCCTGAAGTTTGGTGCACTTCTCTTCGGCCTGAGCCGCCTTGTCCTCGAGTAGGGCACACTTTTCTTCAAGCTGTGTGCACCGCTCCTCGGTGCTCTTGACTTGAGCTTCTGTGTCGGCCAGCTTGGTTTGCAGTTCTTTGATCTGCTCTTGATCGGGCAGAGCTCCATGCGACTCTGGCGGCACCAATTTATTGAGCCCGATGGTCTCCATCCCGCTGTTGCTGTGGGTGTCTGTTATCAGAGCGCGAACCCGGGCGCCGAGCAGCATATTCACCAAAACGGCGCCGCCAACTATGCCCATTAGTAGCGCGACCACAAGAGGAAGAATTCCCGCAAGTCCTTGTTGCATACTGCCCCCTTCGGCCAGAAGGCCGTGCCTTACCTCCTTAAGGCACAACGTTTTCACTGTCAAGTTACGAAAGTAACCAGACATCGGCAATCTCCAGCCGGATTAAATTGGAGGCAGAAAAATCAAACTGGGAAACGCCGGTAAATCCAAGCGATTCAGGGTGCGATTAGGGGGTTGTCATGGCAGAACAGCCGACAAAACAAGGGGTTAAGATGGTGAGCGCGGAAGGAATCGAACCTTCAACCTACTGATTAAGAGTCAGTTGCTCTGCCAATTGAGCTACGCGCCCGGTTTTGAGGAAACGCTACAGAAGGGCAAGCTGATTATAACAAAGACTCGCTGATTGCATTAATGCGTCTTCTGCTGGTTGAAAATAGATCGAGTATCGCAGCACTGGCGGCCTTCCACAGAACGCTCGGATATCCCTACTCGATTTGAACCAACTGGCCTGCGCCAACAGGCGTCTGCGGATCGCGAATCGTTTGCGGTGCTCGCCAATGATCCATATACGACACCTGGTGCACGCAGGAAACCGTACAGTTTGGTGCGCAGCCTTTCTCCGTAAGAAACTCCCGCTTGATGTCGGCTACCGAATATTTTTCCAGCGGTATGCCCGGGTGGCCACGCTGCTGCGAACAGTAATGCACCAAGCCGTCTTCGCAGATATAGAGGTAGCGAGCCCCGGCACGACAGCGCCAGTCGTTCGGCTTGCCTTCGGCGATATTATTTTGGAACCAGTTAAAGCGGGAATAATGCCGTTTCGTCATGCCCTTCATCTCGAGAAACACTTCACGTTCGGCTGGGCCAAGCGGCCGGAGCTGTCCGTCGCCGTCGTGGATAATGCCGATGGTCGACGTGAAGCCAAGCTGCACGGCGCGGCGTCCGACTACCAGAGCATCCTGTGGATTGTGAATTCCCCCGCCAACTACAGAATTGATGTTGACGTGAAACTCAGCGTGCTCCGCCAGTAGTTGAAGCTTCTTGTCGAGCACCTTCAGCGATTTCTTGGAGACCTCATCCGGCATGACGTTGTCGATGCTGATCTGCAAGTGATCGAGTCCGGCGCGATTCAAACGCTTGATGCGATCCGCGGTGAGCAGATATCCGTTGGTGATCATGCCCGAGATAATCGGGTACGTCCGCATGTGGGCAATGATGTCGTCGAGATCGGGATGGAGCAGCGGTTCGCCCCCGCTGAGGGTTACTGCGGCCGTCTTCAGCCGCGCCAGTTGATCGATGCGGCCCTTCATGGTTTCAAGCGGAACCGGCTTGGAGAAGTCGTCGTATTCGTTGCAGTATTCGCAGGAGAGATTGCAGCGACGGATAGGTATGATGTGCGCCAGAATGGGATGGTCGGTGGACGCCAATCCCGTGGCGATCATCTTCAACTCTCGAATCCGGCGCTTGGAAGCGATCATGCGCCGACGCATTGATGGCGACGATTTCTGCATACTAGTCCTTCCTATTACAACACATAGTATTAGGGTCCTGTGAGCCGGGACGGTTGTGTGGGGATTTTTGTGAGCTGAGCGGCGCCGCGGCGCGGTCGGGCAGTTCCGTGATTTTCAGCTCGGCCGCGCTTGCCGCCATCCCCGCGGACCATCGCGGCTGGTTTATAATCAGTGATTCAGCGCACAACTCCTGGAGTTCCCAAAGCATGATTCGATTTCTCCAAAAGCCCGGCCCATTAAAGAAGATCATTCTGGGCGGCATTCTGGTTGTCATCTGCGTGATGATGGTCATCACCCTCGTTCCCGGCGGCCTGTTCGGCGACTACCTTGGCGGTGGTCTGACCACGCAGGGCGTACTGGCCAAAGTTGGCGATCAGGAGATCAGCGTCCCACAGGTGGCGCAACAGGCGCGCCTCATCGGAAAGCAACGCTTTCAAGGCAATGTCCCGCCAACCCTCATGCCTTATCTGATGCAACAGGCCGCGCAAAGTATGATCACCAGCAAGGCCATTGTTTACGAGGCTGACCGCATGGGCTTGTCCGTCACCGATGACGAGCTCCGGGATTATTTACATCAGGGGCAGTTCGGGCAACTGCTTTTCCCCAGCGGAAATTTTATTGGCGAGCAGGCCTATGAACAGTTCATTCAGAGCCAGTTCAATCTTGGAGTGCAAGAATTCGAGCAGGAAGTAAAAGCCAGCATTGCTCAGGAAAAGCTGCTCGCGGCCATCGGCGGTGCCATCACCGTCAGCGACAAGGAAATCACTTCGGAGCTCAAAACTCAGGATACGAAGGTTAAATTTGACTACGCTGTCCTGACGCTTGACGACATCAAAAAGCAGATCAATCCGACCGACGCTGAGCTTAAGGCTTTCTACGACCAGAACAAGCAGCAGTATGTAAACTCGATTCCTGAGAAGATCGAGGCGAAGTACATCCTGATCGACACGCGGCAGCTTGCGGACAGTATTTCGATCACCCCGGACGAATTGCAGAAGTACTACAACCAGCATCAGGATGACTATCGCATACCGGAAACGGTGACGGTTCGACACATTTTGATTAAGACACCCGCGGCTGATGCCAACGGTAAAGTCGATCAGAAGGCGGTCGACGCAGCTCGCGCTAAAGCCGAAGATGTCCAGAACCAGTTGAAGAACGGTGGGAATTTTGCTGATCTCGCCAAGAAGTATTCGGACGATTCAGGAAGCGCGAAGGATGGCGGTCTGCTACCCCCGCTCACGCGCGGGCGCACCGTTCCGGAGTTTGAACAGGCAGCATTTAATACTCCTGTGGGCCAAACGACTGGGATCATCCGTACCAGCTACGGCTTTCACATCATTCATGTAGAGGCGAAGCAGCAGGCGCGATTGAAGCCACTCGATGAGGTCAAAGCTGAGATCGAGCCCGTTCTGAAGCAGCAGAAAGCCGCTGCCCAGGCGCAGAGCGTTGCGAGCACAATTCAAACGCTGGCTCGCACGGAAGGCCTCGACAAGGCAGCCAAGGACAAGAACCTGAGCGTGACCTCCACAGGTTTGGTTGCGCAGACGGATCAGTTGCCAGGGCTCGGCAGTGCTCCGGACTTCATGACGGCGCTCTTTGGAGCACAGAAGGCCGCTCCTCCTGCCACAGCTTCAACCCCCGAAGGCTACGCGGTGTATCAGGTGACCGCGATTCAGCCGCCTCAAACTCCTACTTTCGACCAGATTAAGGCGAAGGTCGCGGAACAGTTCAAGGACCAGCGCGCTCAGGCGATGCTCGCCCAGAAGACGCAGGAACTTTCCGACCGAGCTCACTCTGAGCACGACTTGGCCAAGGCGGCCAAGGAAGTGGGCGCGACCGTTAAGACCAGCGATCTTGTCGACAAGAATTCACAAGTGCCGGACATAGGCGCCATGAGCGGGAATGCCGGTGTCGTCTTTGGGATGAAGCCCGGCGACATTAGCGGTCCTGTTCAAGGAGGGGCCAACGGTATCGTGATGAAAGTTGTCGACGTCCAGCAGCCCACGCCCGAACAGATGAAACAGGACTGGGACAAGTCGAAGGAAGCCCTCCTCGAGCAGAAGCGGCAGGAATACGAACAGGTTTACGTAGACAACCTTCGCAACTCGCTGGAGAAGGAAGGCAAGATCAAAATCAACAAAAAGGAAATGGATCGCCTGGCCACGCTTTCTGAGGGATCCTAGCAGTGAATTGCTGACACAACCTTCGGCCAGCAGGTGAGCTTGCTGGCCATCTTTTTTCCGGCTCCGCTCCCAGCCGCTTGAGTTCCAGGTCTGCACACCGTATCTATGATTTCCGAACGTTCTTCCGGTATTCTGCTGCATCCCACCAGCCTGCCTTCACGTGGAGGCATTGGCGATTTGGGGCCGGCGGCGTACGCCTTCATTGATTGGCTTGCTGCCGCGAAGCAGACATTGTGGCAAATACTGCCCCTGCAACCCGTAGGCTGCGGAAATTCCCCGTATTCCTGCACCTCGGCCTTCGCCGGAAATGTCCTGATGATCAGTCTGGAGCGACTGGCAGAGCGGGGACTGATCGACACCGCGCGCGTGGGCGCCATTCCGGACGGCGAATCACCGGTTGATTTTGAGAGCGTACGCGAACAAAAGCTTCCGCTGCTCCACGAAGCCGCCGCCAATTTCTTAACAACGGCAAGCGGAGACTCGCGCAAGAGCTACAGCGACTTCTGCCGCGAGAACGAGTGGTGGTTGGAAGATTACGTTTTGTTCAGCGTTTTACGTGAGCGCTTCGCAGAGCGGGCGTGGAACACCTGGCCGGAGAAGATCGCACGGCGTGACCCCGACACCATTGAGCAGTTACGGTCGGAATTGAAGAAGCAGTTGGATGGGCAGCGCTTCCTGCAATTCGCGTTCTTCGAGCAATGGGATGCTCTACGTTCGTATTGCTCCGAACGCGGTATTCGCATCATTGGCGACGTCTCGATTTTTGTAAGCTACGACAGCGCGGATGTCTGGACCTACCCGGAACTGTTCCGGCTGAAAGAAGATCTCTCGCCGGAAGTCGTGGCTGGCGTTCCCCCTGATGCTTTTAGCGAGACGGGCCAACGGTGGGGAAATCCACTGTATGACTGGGATGCTCTGCGAGCTCGTGGCTACGATTGGTGGATTGGGCGCATGCGGTGGGCTATTGAGACCTGCGATATCGTTCGCATCGATCATTTCCGCGGCTTTGAAGCTTACTGGGAAATTCCGGCCGATGAGCCTACGGCCGTTCATGGACATTGGGTGCAGGGCCCCAAGGCGAGCCTCTTCGAGGCGCTGAGGACTGGCCTAGGTAAGCTGCCGTTTATCGCCGAAGACCTGGGCTACATCACGCGCGCCGTCCATGATTTGCGCAAGGCTTTGGACATTCCGGGCATGAAGATTCTGCAATTTGGATTCGGTAACAAAGGCGCGCACATTTACCTGCCGCACAAGTATGAGTCCGATTGCGTTGTGTACACCGGCACGCATGACAACGATACCGTTGTCGGGTGGTGGAACACCTCTGCCACGGAGGAAGAAAGGGCGCTTGCATCTTCTTATCTGGGGATCGAGGAAGATGGTGTTCATTGGGCGTTTATTCGCGCTGCGCTCACCTCCGTTGCAAATCTGGCGATTGTTCCTGTGCAGGATGTCCTCGGACTCGGCAGCAGCGCTCGTATGAACATCCCGAGCGAAACCGTGGGTAGCTGGACCTGGCGGCTGGGGGCCGACGCGCTCACCCCCTCGCTTGCGGCGAAATTGGCCCAACTCGTCGAGATCACCGATCGTGATGTTTGCGTAAAGCAGCCTTCAGCTCAATCCGAAGAGAGCAACGGGAAATCTGGCGAAGATTTCGCGGCATAAAATTGACTGCCCGACGTCGTAGCTTTCACCCGTGAAGATGTTGTAGATACGTCTGCCGGTAAACTCGGGCGGCAACACCAGTTCCGAATCTCCCCAAACCAACCCAAGCGGCGGATCCTCTTTACCCTTCATCAGCGTGTACGTGAATCGCGGGACAACTGTAATCGCAGCCTGCTCCCTTAGACTTCGGGCGAAGGCGACTACATGTTCTTCTCGTCCTCGTGTCACGTGTAGAGCTTTATAGCCGCCGCTCTGGAACAGTTCCTTATAACTGCGCCGGAAGTTTAAGGTGCGCGCTGTTACCCACAACTTGATACGGCCGTCACGACAATGTTGAAGCAGATTCTGGCACAGGTCCGAGAGCCCCGCCCCTCTGATAGCTGCGGTCATTTGAGCGAGCGAGCGCTCCCTCGCTTCGAAATCGACGGGCCGCCGATTATCAGGATCGACAAGGCTAAAGTCCCACATCTCCTGACCTTGGTATACGTCTGGCACTCCCGGAGCACTTAGTTTCAGAATTGTCTGAGCGAGCGAATTCAGAAGTCCGAAGTACGCGACTGGCTGAATGAACTTCTCGATAGAATCCCAGAAAAGGTTTGTTCTGCCGCGCCAGGTCGGCGACAGAATCCCATCCAGAAACAAATTCATCCCCTCGATATATTCCGGATTAGGATTAAGCCAACTAACATTGACTTTTGCCTCGTGGACAGCCTTTTCCATGTACTGCTTAATGCGACCTACAAATTGCTGGTGATGTTCTTCATTCGATATAGACAACGGCCACGCGCCTACCAGAGTCTGATATAGCAGATATTCCTCGTTATTGTCGGGCACCACGCGATTGTCAGCCAGCTTTTGCTTGCGGCTGCGGTTGATGCGACGCCACTTCATCACTTGTGCCGCCCACACTCTTGGTATCTCGGAGATGACGTCGAGGCGGGCGCGCACATCTTCGCTCCGCTTCGTATCGTGGGTGGACGTGCTCAGCATGGAGTGCGGCCAGTTCGCGGCACGATCCTCGTTGCGGTGGTGGAAGTCGGACACGGTGATACCGAAATCAGCAGCTGATCCACCCACCTCATTGGCCGAGATGAAGCGCGCGTAGACGTAACAAGCCGTGTCCTCTAGTCCTTTGGCCATCACCGGGCCAGTGAGCTGCTGAAACTTCAGAGTGAAATAGAGCTTGCGGCGGTAACCGCGGATACTGTCATCCCCATTGTGCCCTTCAAGGAGTAGAATTTTCTCGAGAAAGTCGAACACTGCCGGAGCCAGAAAGGAGCTGTTTTGCCGCTTTGCGCAATCGATGGCCTGCTGAATGTACATGCGGTCGCTGTCGCTGACATGAGCCCGCTCATCGATATACGTCCTGTAAACCGGAAAGCAGGCGATGGTTTCTCGAATCACCTCTCGCAAGACCGCCAACGTGAAGTCGCGAGCATGCCTGTCCTGGTTCGAGATTTCGTTCAACCTGTGGGCTAGTACATTCACTTCACTGGCGAGTGCGCGCCGCATAACGAGTCTCTTGCTCTCGTAAATCAGCCGTTCAGCGTTTGAATTATTGCCCGTGAGACGCTCGTACAATTTCGTGAAAACGCGCTCATTGCGACGGTCGATGAACAGGTTATTAACAGCCTCAGTGAAGTCGTAGCCAACAGACCCGTCGACCGGCCAGTTCTCAGGCAGGCGCTCGCCGGCTTCCAGAATCTTCTCGACCAGCAAATACAGCGGAGCGGGTTGTTTGGCCTGGGTCTGTTGAGAAAAAACGCTATGAATACTCAGTTCAATGCCGTCTGCTGCAAGCGGGGGAATTGGCTCCTCGCCCACACATTTACTGGCTGCGCTGAGCCGTTGCAGACGCATTATGTATTCAGAGGGATTGAGCAGTCCGTCAGGATGGTCGAGCCGCAATCCGGAGATGAGGTCGTCAGCGATAAAGTTACGAATGAGTTGGTGAGTTTCAGCGAAGACTCGCGGGTTTTCCATTCGCAACCCGACCAGGTCATTGATATCGAAAAATCGCCTGTAATTGATCTCTTCGCCCGAAACCCTCCAAAACGCGAGCCTGTATGCTTGGTTCTCGAGCAACGCATGCAGTGCGTCAAAACTACGGCTATCGCCAGAAACTCCGTTCAGCACCTCGACCCGCTCGTGGAGGTAATTGCGCACTTCCGACGACCCGGACGCGAGGCATCGTAGCTGCTCCAGCAGCTTTGGTATATCGTCCTGCCGCCGGCGTACGTCCTCGGGCGCCTCGGAGTTATTTGCCGGCAGCCGTGCCAGCAAATCCCTTAGAGAGTTCAATTCTGCAATTGCAGCATCTGCTTGTTGGTCAGCGGTTCGGTTCTCCAACGAAGGAGCCAGAATCAACGGGATGGTTTGGGGATCGACGGGAAGAACTTTGTCGAAATATCTAACGTGAAACGTGCCGTTCTCAAATGCCAGCTTGATATTTCCATTCTCAAGATCGTCCCCATAGGGCTGTCCCAGGATCGGTAGCAGAACTTTGTTTCGCAGCTCAGGCTTGAGCGGCTCCCAGTCGATATCGAAAAAGTCCGCAAAGACTGACGTGCGTCCGTTCTGCAAGACGTCCTGCCACCACGGATTATTCCCATTGCCGACGCCCATATGATTAGGAACGATGTCGAGCAGCAACCCCATGCCGTGGCGTTTCAGCTCTGCCACGAGTTGCCGGAAGTCGGCTTCCGTGCCGATTTCAGGATTCAGTTTGCTGTGGTCGATAATGTCGTATCCATGCTGGCTGCCTTTGCGGGCCATCAGGATAGGAGACGAATACAGATGAGTGACGCCAAGTTGGGAAAGATATGGAACGAGCTTGCGGGCATCTTCGAAGTGGAAGCGGTTATTTAACTGCACTCGATATGTCGAAAGAGGTATGGCTCGGTGTCTTTCCGCAGAAATGCGATCGAGACAGGCGGACAGGTCAGCCGATTCCCCACTCCACATGTTCGAAGTTGATTGCATGGTTTTCTGAGACTGATGTTGGCGAGTACGCGCTTGAGTTAGATGCAGGACCCGGCCGCTGCGCTGTTTAGGAATTCCGCCTCGCCAGCGGCTCCCAACCAGACGGCCGGCGCAGCTTTTTGGGCCTCCTTTACTTAATTCGAGGCGGCGGAGAAAATAGGAGATTGGCAAGCGCTCGTCCGATCTTCCTATCGCGTGTCCCAAACACGGCGAGCATCGCCTTTGATTCGCAGTAAGAAAGGACTCCTAATGGCCGCAACCGGTGAACTGATCCGTATGATGAATTACGTTGATGATATCGCTGCGACACTCCGTCGCATCAATGCCAGCCTTTATTTGATCACTCCGGACGAGAAACATCGTCTCGCCGAGTATATGCGCAAGTCCGATCCGAATTTCATCGGAGTTATCGAGCAGTTGGAAAAGGGGGCGTAGTCCAGTGGCCGAGGTCCGCACTATAGCCGTAATCGGCGCCGGAATCATGGGCCGGGGTATCGCGCATGCCGCCGCATTGGGCGGCTATCGCACCATCCTTGAAGACATCTTGCCGGCCACGCTTCGCAAGGCGGAAACGGAGATTCGCGCAAACCTCGACAAAGCGGTGGAACTCGGCAAAGTCACGAAGAATGATGCTGACGGGGCTTTTGAGCGACTCGAGTACGCATCTTCGGTCGAGCAAGCCGCCCGCGAAGCCGATCTTGTCATTGAGGCGGTGCCCGAAGAGATGGAGTCGAAGATCGAGATCTTTACTCTGCTCGACAAAGTCTGCCGCCCGACAACAATCCTGGCCTCCAATACTTCATCGCTTAGCGTGACCGAGGTTGCTTCGGTCACGTATCGAGCTCCCAAATGCGTGGGCATGCACTTCTTCAATCCCGTACACAAGATGAAACTGCTTGAAATTGTGCGCGCCTTGGAGACCGATGAGGAGACGCTTGCCGCTGCCGTCGATGTCGGCAAACGCATGGGCAAGGAAGTCGTTGTCATCAAGGAGGCGCCCGGATTCATCACCAGTCGCATCAACGCCATGATTGGCAACGAGGCGTTCTACATGTTGCAGGAGGGGGTGGCGTCGGCTCGGGACATTGATAAAGCACTGAAATTGGGCCTGAATCATCCGATGGGGCCGTTCGAGATGATCGATCTCGTTGGGCTGGACACGCGCCTGCACATTCTTGAGTATCTGCACAAGAGCCTAGGCGAGAAGTTTCGTCCCGCTCCGCTGCTGGTACAGTACGTCAAAGCCGGGCGCCTGGGTCGCAAGTCCGGCCGCGGCGTTTACGACTATCCAGGGCAGGAGCCGGGACGAGGTGAGCCGACGTCGCAGGCCACCGCGGCCCATCCTGAGGTGGCTGTGAAGAAAGGTGGTCGCTGAACAGCTTCGTTCAGGCTGCGTTGGCTTCACCCCTCGCAGTCGAAAGCTGAGTACTAAACGCCTCCGGGCTTGCCGTTCCGCCTTCAGTCCAAGCCATGCCTCTACGCATACAGCGAAGATCAGCAACGATGAACAGGCGGTATATGCCGCGCAACTTTGTTTGCTGATCCTGCGACCCTACCGATCTATGTGCCGATCGCAATACCCAGGCCACCAACGATCAGCCAATGCCAGCGGTACCAACTATGACGTTCCAGCCGTTCCGGAGCAGGATGTGATTGGTTATGTCAATCAAATCTCCGGCTAATCGAGACAGAGCAGAATGAACATGCAGCTGCCAGGGAATGCGTGAGATTTGCCTGGAATCTGTAAACACGAGGAGGGCAAGCCGTTGCTTGCCCTCTGTTTGTCGCGCGGAGTAAACCTTATCTCGAAGCTCCACCGCTGGCTGCAACACCCGCGATACCAAGATGCTGCAAGAGTTGCTTCGAGGCTGGTTGCGAAATTAAAGGTTGAGGATTCGCGCTGGACTCAGAGTGCGCGGCAATATAGCGTCCCCGAACTGAGGGGATAGCGACAAATGCGATGCTCGGACTGGTGGACGAGCAGTCGCCCGGCACACAGCCTACTCCGACGATCACGCCGGAGTCGTTGATCTCTTGTGCGACTTGCAGGTAAAGCGGCGAATTCTGAACCAGGTTATTAAGATCCGTCATTTTGCCGCCCTGGTAGACAAATGCCCGGGGATTCGTGAATCCAGCAGCGTACGATACGCCCACGATTCGGCCATCTTCGTTAATCCCTAACGCCTCGCTGATGGCGTCGCCGGAGAGCGTTCCCAAGTCCTGCATAGGGCCCGGGCTTGTCCATGAGAATGCGTGGAAGTTGGGATTATTCCCGTTGTCGTCGCCGGTCAAGTCCGAAAACCCTACGATTTGACCCTGATTGTTTAGCGCCATTGGAGTGTTCCACGCCACCCCACCCAGATTCCCGAGGCTGATCGGTTGTCCATTCTGCCACAGTAAGGCGTGCTTCGCGCTCAAGGCACCCACCGCGTTTTGACAGATACCGGATATGCCCACAACTTGGCCGCGATCATTGATGTCTGTCGCTGCTCCGTCGGGATCGCCGGAGTATGGCGGCAATTGCTGTATCTGGCCCCTTCTCGGTCCCCAGATCACGGCTTCAAATTGCAAGACTTGTGGAAGCTGAGCATTGCACGTTGGATCGTGAACCGTGTTCTCCGCCCACCCTACGGCTTGACCATGATTATTGATACCTGTGGCGAAACCATTGTTGCCACCAAGTGTCGGCAGCCGCGACATATGTCCGTCCTGCCACAAAAATCCGATGCATGTGTGACCGAGATGCGAAGCGGGAAGAAAGTTTCCGCAACTCCACGGTTCACCATAAGGGTCCATCTCCGCTGTGTCGGAGATTCCCACCGTCTGGCCAAAGTCGTTTAGTCCCGGCCACAGGACAGCGCTGTTCGGACCTCCAAGCGTATTCAGATCCAGAGGATATCCGAAGATCCAGAGCACAGCGTGTTCATCCACATCTCCAGTGAGAAACGACGAACCCGCAATCCAGCCGAGATCGTTTATGGCAGCCGTACCGCTCGATGACCCTCCGAGCGGCGCGCCGAGGCTGACGACGTAGTACTGGGTTTGTCCCGGGTGATCGTTCTGCGACTCCGCAAGCAGTGCGATCGGGATCGCAACCGCGGTGAACAAGATGATCGTAATCGCGTGGCAGAAACTCCTAAACCTCATAATTGTCTCCTTCATGTCGTTCGTACATGGATTCGGTTGATGCCCGAAACTCGTTTGGCACTGGTCGACTCGCCGGTCCAATGCAGCAGGAAGAGTTGGGATACGCGGTCACCGCTTCCGATCACCATAGTTCGAAATGTGGCGCTGCATTGGACGATCACGGACGTCTCTTCCGTGCGATATCGACATTTTCGGACCTGCTTTTTTCCGCCGGGATGGTTTTGCTCGTGTGAACTGCCGTAATAAATCTCGTCTGTTAGAGAGAGGTCCGAAAACGTCTATCTGCGACGTTCCTTTCCGTTATGATCGCTTCAACATGACGTTGAATTGGCGAGTTTGTTCCCGGGCAAGGCTGTCGCGGGACGCACGCTTCGATGGAAAGTTCTTCATCGGCGTACGTACCAGCGGAGTGTACTGCCGGCCCATCTGCCCAGCCCGCACCGCAAAGGAAAGCAATGTTCGTTATTTTCCGAGCGCCGCCGCGGCTGCCGAAGCGGGCTTCCGTCCTTGCCTGCGCTGCCGCCCGGAGTGCTCGCCGGGGACGCCCGCGTGGCTCGGCACTCCTAATACGGTAGCTCGCGCTTTGCGTCTTATCGATGAGGATGGCTTAGTGGATGGTGGAGTTGAAACGCTGGCAGAACGTCTCGGCATTGGTTCGCGACATCTGCGCCGGCTATTTCTACGGCATCTCGGTGCAACGCCGAGCGCAGTCGCGCAGACCAGGCGGCTTCACTTCGCCAAGAAGCTCATTGACGAGACGATGCTGCCAATGAGCCAGATTGCCCTGGCTTCTGGCTTCGGGTGCGTGCGCCGCTTCAATGCGGCGATACAGGCGACCTACCAGCGTACTCCCACGCAAATCCGCCGAACTGCCCATCAGGCGGCGGTGCAGGAAACAAACCAATATCTGTTTCACCTACGGTTTCGGCCACCCTATCACTGGAAGGGAATGCTGGCGTTTCTGGCCGCAAGGGCAACGCCGGGCGTGGAGATCGTAGAGCAAGAAAGCTATCGCCGATCCATCGCGCTCAATGGGACCTGCGGGTACTTTGAGATATCTCCCAATACAGACCGTAATTCGCTGATCACTCGCATTGAGTTTGCCGATCCCCGTTGGCTCTTCGTGATCGTCGAACGGATACGCGCTATGTTCGATCTTAATGCTGACTGGCTGGACATAGCACAAACGCTGCGGAGCGATCCAGCGCTGTCGAAATACATCGAGGCAGCTCCGGGCTTGCGCGTGCCGGGCTCGTGGGACGGATTCGAACTTGCAACCAGAGCGGTTGTCGGCCAGCAGATCACGGTACGAGGTGCGACGACTTTAACGGGCAGGATCGTAAAGCTGTTCGGGCGTCCCTACCCTACGGAGGTGGGCCTAACCCATCTGTTCCCCACACCAGACATTCTCGCCGATGGCGACCTTACACGTGCTGGCCTGACGAAAGCCCGCGCGGCTACTGTCCAAGCACTGGCCCGCGCGGTGTCTGATAAGAAAATCTGTTTCGGAGGAGTAGTGGACAACCAGGATTTTCTAGTGAATTTGCGCGAGATCCCGGGAATCGGCGCCTGGACGGCGCAATATATTGCGATGAGAGCTCTTGGCGAACCCGATGCTTTTCCCGCCGGCGATATTGCCCTCGTGCGCGCACTGCAACTGACGGACGCGCGGCAACTCGAAGCGCGCGCCGAAATATGGCGTCCATGGCGGGCGTATGCTGCAATGTATCTATGGAGCGGAGGCGTTGAAGAAACGCCAAGAGCGGCGAAACGTCAGAGTCTTACAAAGAAAGAAGGCAGTCGCGCGAGGAAGCGCGCTGTGCTGATTTGATTGTCGGCGGCTACGCTTGTCTGCCTTCCCCACGCGCGATCGGCAGACGTACTTCAAATTGCGTGCCTTTACCGACTTCACTGCGCACTCGGATTGTGCCGCCGTGGGCCTCTACAATGCGCCTTGCCAGCGACAGACCCAGGCCCGTTCCGTGGCCCTTTGTTGTGAAGAATGGTCGAAAGATATTGTCCAAATTCTCGGGCAAGATTCCTTTGCCCTCGTCCGCAACCGTGATCAGCGCGCTATCGTGATCCCGCCGCAGAGAAACATGAATCGCGCCCGGTTTCCCCATTGCCTGTATCGCATTGAGCAGCAGATTGAGGAGAACCTGGTTTATCTGATTCGGATCGTGGTCGACAGGCGGGATTTGCTCATCGTTGTTCAACTCGATCATGATCCGCTTGGTAATGGCCTGCTGGCGCGCGAACATTACCGCGTGCTCCGCCGTACCAGCTATATCCTTCACTTGAAATTGTGGCGGCTTTGGACGTGCCGTTTCCAGAAGTTCGGTCAGAATGCGATTGATCTGCATCGCTTCTTCTTTGGCGTCCTTGATTACCGATCGAGCCGGGCTATCGGCGGGAAGATCGCGACCCACGATTTCGATTACGCCGGCGATTCCGGCCAGAGGATTGCGAATCTCGTGCGCTAAGCCAGTGGCCAATTCGCCCAAGGTGGCGAAGTGCTCGGCACGTGACATCTGCGTCTGGTGTAAGTGGTGAATCTCTTCCCGGTTGGCCTTTAGCAGCGAAACCATCTCGTTGAAATCGCGCCCAAGGTCACCGATTTCGTCGTTGCGATCGGCGAAACTCACGGAAGCCTCAAGATCACCCAGGCTGACACGCGCGATCTTGTCTTGTAATTCGACCATTGGACGGCGCACTGAAACGGCAAAGACCACGATTACGGCCGCGCAGATGACAACTGCTCCGGCGGTCGCGACGGTGATAACGATATGCCGCTCGCCGGCGGCGAGCGACAGGGAAACCAAAATGAAAAGTAGGAGACCATTGAGCAGCACCGCCGCGATGGGCAGCATTGCCTTGAGCGCCCAATTGATGTGGCGCCTGCGCGCGACGGGCGCTGCTTCTGGAGCTGCCGTCGCCAGATCGCTGAAGGGTTCGCCATCAGGTATTCGAATTGTCGCCGAAGCACTCATCAATCCAACTTTTCTGTTGTCATTCTTTGTCCAGGGCCGAGCGAAACGAAGCTGATTCTTTGGGGCCTTCTTGTCCTCAGATCCGCGGCATCTCGGCCCTGGTCCCTCATGCGTACGCGTGTAAGCCGGGAAGCAGATACGTGACGCCGAGGAAGGTGAAGATCACCACGCCAAATCCAAGGATGGCGAAGTACGCGGCCCTGCGTCCGCGCCAACCGCGTGTGATCCGCATATGTAAGTAGCCCGCATAAACCAGCCACGTGATAGCTGCCCAAGTCTCCTTCGGATCCCAGCTCCAGTACGAACCCCACGTCCGGTTCGCCCAGTATGCGCCTGTGGCAATCATGAAGGTCAGCAGCGGGAACGCGATGCAAATTGTCTTGTAGGTGATGCGATCAAGGGTTTCCTCCGACGGCAACAGCCCTTCCAACTCTTTCCGCCTCCAAAGCAACATCAAGTACAGCAGGGAGGCGAAAATACCCGTCACCATCCCTCCCAGTAGGAAGGGGCTGGCGGCCAGGCTGGTCGGGAAGAGTCCATCCTGGTCGGGTGACGGGTAACTGGCGTTGCGAACGCGTACAGCGAACGCCGCCAGGACGACGAATTGCAAGAGGATGCTTATGAAGATCGCGCGATTCGCGATGCTAAGGAAGAAGGCATCCTTTTTCCAACGGGCGATGAAATAGAGTAAGAGCGGAGTGACGGCGCCGACAGCGGCAATCAAGAATAGCCACCCAAGGTCGGGAACCGTAACAAATAGGCGCATGCCCCTGCCGAGGAACATGTCGGACTTGGTGCTGGCATCCCAACCCGTGACCGAAAGACCACCATGGTCAAATCTCGTGGCGACAATCGCCATATAGATCGCGCTCACCATGGCGCTGGTCCAGGCGAGAAAGCTTTCATTGCGAAAATCATCCTGGATCAGGAACATCATCGCCAGCGCGAAGCTCACCGCACAAGTTGCATAGGCCAACATGGCGAGGGTGACGTGAACATGCAGCCACGTGGATTGCAATGCGGGAACCAACGGCCGAACTTCCGAGGGCAGCAGTTGCATCAGAATGACGCAGACCACAGCCAGCGGCATCGTGATGCTACCAATGATTCGCACCCCGAACTTTTTCTCGGCGACCAACGTTAGCAGGGCGACCGTCCACACGAAACTTAGCAGCATCTCATAGATGCTGGCGAAGGGCGGGCGTCCCGACAGATACCAACGATGGGCAACCGCTAGCGTATTAGCTGCCAGACCGATCGCGGTCGAGGCGGAAGCGAAGGTCACGTAACGCGCCGTTCCGGTGACACCAAAGCCCATATACAAAGCCCCGGCGCCTGCGTAGAAGATTAGCGCGACATATAAAAGATTGCTTTCGCTGAACAGGCTGCCGCCGGCCTTGGCTGCGCCCAGCAAAGCTACGATCAGCAGAAACACCACTGAGAGTCCCACAAGAATGAGCAGCGCGTTGCCACCCGTCGTGGCGGGCTGCTCCATTCGTACGACTCGTGCCCGGGTTGCCATTTCTCTCCTCCGTAAGCAGCGCCGCATGCGCCGCATCGCCCAAGTTCTTACTTCACTCCAGTCAGAGTGAGCTCAGGTTTTTCTTTCTTCGCGAATCGTGGAATAACGTTGGCGCCTTCCAGCTCAGTCCGAATGTTGCCAACTAAGTCATAAAACTTCTCTTCGAACCGATCGCGATTCTTGTTGGCTTGTCCACCGATCCACAGAACCAGGTTTCCCTGCGCATTAGTCACTGCGGCGATCCACACTCGCATGTGCACCAGGTAAAACGCGACGAAGAGTCCAAACCCCATTAGCAGGACGCCGCCCCAAACCAGCCACTGTCCAGGTTCGTGCGAGACCTCCAGCCCTGTGTAGTAGCCCATATCCACATCGCGAAAATCGAACTTGTACTTCGCGGTGGCTCCTTGCGAAGCGCTGTTATAGGCAGGGAAGATCCACAGCGTGGATGGGTCCTTCGCTGAAGCAGTCTTGACTTGCAGACGAAACGCAGGATTTACCGGATCATCCGAGCGCTTGAAGACCTGATTGTCGCGAACGAAGAAGTCCGGAATGTATTCGGCAAGAGTTACTGTTGTGTTGGAATCCAGTTGCACGGGCTCATTCAGCGAGAGGGTGAAGTCCCGACTGGAGCTCGCCGCGATTTCCGCGAGATTTGCCGTCGTCGATAACCCCGTGGTGTCCGGAGTTACGGCGACCCTTAACCCGTTTAGCTTGCCGGTGCCCCCGAAGCTGGCTTGGTAGAAGCGCAGGCCGTTATACACCAGGGGGTCGTTGACCACGATCTGTTTGGCTTCGATCTCATGTCCGTCCTGCACAACCGCCAAGTTCGACCACCAGCGCTTCGGAGAGCCATCCGCATAGTTCTCCTGTCCCGCTCCATTACATTTCACGGAGAAGGGAATCTGTTTTATCCCACCGGTGCGAAGCTCGATCGCGTTGCTCGTCTGTCCTTTTTGTAGCTCCATGTACCCGCGGTAGCCAAAGACTCCATCGATGATTCCGCCAGCGAAGATCAACAGCAGGCTGGCATGCACGATGTACACCGCCATCACGGAGAAGCGATGACGTTCGGAATATAAGGAGGGTTCGTTGCGGTTTGCGATGCGTTCGACCGGCCACCCTGATTTCTTGAGCGCGCGCTCTACTGCATTCAAACCATCTTCGGTGTTGCTGATCGGCAGCTCGATTTTCGTGGGGAGTGCCGCGCGAAAGTGTGAATCCGTTTTGAGGTAAGGCCGCGCATAAAACCGCCATGCGTTGGGGAAGCGATCGACCGAGATTACTACGATGCTCAAACTGACGAGGCCCATCAGAGCCAGGAACCACCATGCGTGAAACACGTCAGTGAGCGTCAACCGATCAAGCCAACGCAGGGTCTCTGGTGAGTAAGCTTTGGCAAGTTTCTCCGGCTCGGTCACAGGTCGCTGCAGAACGAGCGTCCCTAATGCTGAGGCGACCACCACTAGGATAAGCAGAACAATTCCTGTGCGTAAATTGCCAAGCGCTTTATGAATTCGTTTAGGAATGGACGAAAGGCTGAACGCCATATGTGCGTGCTCCTTCCCTGAGCAAGTGACAAGTGCAACTCGCAAACCATACGCATAAGCACCCGTAAACGATTGACTATTAGATGCTTAGCTGGCGCTCCCAATTTGAATAACCAGGGTGAGAGTGAGTCATAGCACGCATGCAGGTGATGAAACCGCGCAACCTCGCTAAACCGTTAGTCGCTGTTTCATGCGACTCGGTAGAATAACGCCCTGTATATGACTGATCGCTGGGCGGTCGGCTCGGCGGCGGCGTTGGCCGGCAACGGAGGGAGGATTGCACAAACATTAACGATCCGGCACTTCAACGCGGTGGCCAGAGCCGACGCGCCGGCTTTGGGGGGAGCCTTATGGGTGAGTTTCGTTGCCCCAGTCTATTCTCTATGTTCTGGTGTTCTCTGCTGAACTCGTAGTCTTCGGGAAGATTCGCCCCGTCGCCGTACGCCAGACGGCGCCCTTAGGCGGCAGCTAAGTCCTGTACTGCACCTGGAGCCACCGGTTCTTCGCCGTGCTGCTAGCCTCCACTGTGATGAACTACCTGTTGGGAGAGGGGTTGCGTCGTCGACCATGTTGGCCTAGGGTCCAACGCGGCCTTCTTCTCCTTCAAAACCGGACCCTGCGCGTCAGCAATCATCTGTTGAACTTGAGCCTTCTGTGGGAAATCAGGATTCAGCTTAAGCAACTTCTGCCAGGAGGCGACGGCGCCAGGTACATCATGCTTTGATTGCCAGCGGATCAGCCCGATGTTCATCAGAGCGCCCGGATGTTTTGGATTGTAGGTAAGCGCCTTCTCCAGTTGAGCTAGGGCGCCATCTACGTCTCCCTGGTAATACATACAAGCGGCCATGTCGGCACGAACGTCCGCATTCTTTGGATCGGCCTGCAATGATTGCTCAAAGTAAGTCTGCGCTTCCTTGAATTGATGTGCACTGCGATACACAATGCCGACCTGATTTAAAAGCGTCGCATCGTTCGGATCTGTCTTAAGCTTCGCGAGCAGAGGCTCTGCCTTCTTGTCGGCCATGTGTTTCATGTCTTCCATGGTGGGCACTCCGTGAGGCATTCCGCTCGACCCGGCTGGGGCGGCATCGCCCATGCTTGCTGGAGCGGATGGGCTTTGCGGCATGGCGGCATCGGTGGCGACTGACGCGATCCCCGGCGACGATCCGCGCAGAAGATAGCCGACCGGTAGACCGACGATGAGGCAGACGGCCGCCAGCACATACGCCTGCATGGGTTTCCAGAGCGCCCGTGATTTTTCGGGTTGGTTGAGTCCCTCTTCCATTGTTTAGCACTCCTGTAAGGACTTATGGCTCAAGCTGACTAGCACCGTTCTTTTTGGTGGTCACCCCAGCGGCGCGCAGACGCTCAGGAATACAGGAGCATGGGCATTGCCAAACACTGCCTATGTTGCAGGATCTCTAAAGGCCTTAGCAGCAGCTACTTAGCCAACCCACGATCGGCGAGTCCTTGCCATGACCTCCGGTAAGCGCGTTTTTCGCCCCAGCCTGCGCGTCTTTTAACGCCTGCCCAACGGCGGCGAGTTTGGTCATGCGCCGCTTGCCCTGCATATTCAATCGTTTGCACAGTGGAGAATATGGAACGGCAGATGCCTTGATCAATGTTAGAGGTGAGAGCAAGAAGGCTGCGCAATATCGCGGTCTGCCGCGATCCAAAGCTTTAAGCGCATCGGCGCTTAACCAGATCTCCCCCAAAAGCAGGTTCGTCATGGAAAGAAAGCTCTACAAGTCCATCATCATCGGCGCCGGGCCGGCCGGTCTGACGGCAGCCTACGAGTTGTCGAAGCAAAAGCAGCCTGTGGTCGTGCTCGAGGCTGACCCCGAGTACGTCGGCGGCATCTCCCGTACTGTCAACTACAAGGGCTTTCACTTCGACATCGGAGGACATCGCTTCTTCTCCAAGTCGCGAGAGATTGAAGATCTCTGGACTGAAATTGCTGGCGACCTGATGCTGGAGCGGCCGCGCTCTTCGCGGATATTCTACCGTGGCCAGTTTTACAGCTATCCTCTGAAAGCATTTGAAGCACTATCGAAGCTGGGAATCTTCGAGTCCGTGTGTTGCATGGCGTCCTTCGCCAAAGCGAAGCTTCGTCCTACTCCGAACCCCAAGACTTTCGAAGACTGGGTAATTAATCAGTTTGGCGGGCGACTTTTCCGGATCTTCTTCAAGACATATACGGAGAAGGTTTGGGGAATGAGCTGTCGCGAAATCTCTGCCGATTGGGCTGCACAACGCATTAAGGGATTGTCGCTCGGCTCCGCAATCAAGCACGCTTTGTTCCCGCAACGAAAATCGAAGAATCGCAAGAATGTCGTCAAGACTTTGATCGACACTTTTCGCTATCCCCGCCAGGGTCCGGGCATGATGTGGGAGCGCTGTGCGGAGAAGATAAGCGGGCTAGGCGGAGAAGTCCTTCTCGGCCGCCGCGTGATCGGATGTTCGTTCAGTCGCTCGACCCATCACTGGACCGTGCAGGTTCGCAACGGCGCCGGAGAAATCGAATTCTACGAAGCGGAACATCTGGTCTCCTCAATGCCAATACGCGAGCTGGTGGCGCAAGTTAGGCCCGAGCTTCCGATAGCCGCGCTGAAGGCAGCACAGTCACTGCGTTATCGCGACTTCCTGACCATCGGACTCATCGTGAGGGACAAAGATCGGTTCACGGACAATTGGATTTACATTCACGACTCATCCGTAAAGGTCGGAAGAGTCCAAAACTATAAATCGTGGTCGCCAGAGATGGTGCCCGACGACAGTTTCTGTTGCTATGGCCTGGAGTATTTTTGCTTCGAAGGCGACGGTCTCTGGAATTCCAGCGAAGAGGAACTACTCGCGCTGGCAAAAAAGGAGATTGCACAGATCGGGTTGGCCTCCGCAGAAGACGTTGTCGATGGCTGCGTAATCCGCCAGCGAAAAGCCTATCCTGTGTACGACGATGAGTATCAGACGCACGTCGCCACTATACGGCAGGCGCTCGACGAGAATTGCATCAATCTCCACTTGGTCGGCCGAAATGGCATGCACAAGTACAACAACCAGGATCATGCGATGATGACGGCTCTCCTGGCGGCGAGGAATATCCTTGCAGGTCGCTGCGACTATGACGTCTGGGCGGTGAACCAGGACGCGGAATACCATGAGGCAGGCAGCGCGGGCGACGATCGGCTTGCCAGCGAGCAGCTGGTACCGATCGTGAAACAACAGGAAGCTTCGCTGGCGCAGTTATGAATGATGTCCAATCTCGCAACGCTATCGTACTGTAACGCTTTCAACTCGTACGTCGATCGACTCAGGAGTGGTCGACCGTGAGTACTGCGCGGGAGTTGCGCACTCTTCTTCGATTCCGGCCGCTACAATGGGCGGCCCTTGCCGGATTTTTAACCTTCATCGGCGGCTTCGCCTTTTATACCAAGCTCTGCGTTATCGACAACGACATCTGGTGGCACCTTAAGGTTGGCGACTGGATCATCGCGCACATGGCCGTGCCGCACACGGGTATTCTGTCGCGGACGGCGGCCACCCGTCCCTGGGTCGCTTACAGCTGGGGCTATGAAGTGCTGATGTCCGCTGCTTATAAATGGCTTGGGCTGCTCGGCATCGGTCTCTACGGAACTTTATTAACCATCGCCGTCGCCTACGCTCTGTACTGGATGCTGCGTCGGCTGTCCGGCCAGTTCTGGGTTGCCTTAGTTCTTGCTGCCTTGACGTCCTGGGCCTTCGTATTCAATGGAATGCCGCGTCCTGTCTTCTTCTCCATTGTCTTGTTCTGCATAACTCTGGAACTGCTGTTGGAGGCCAATCGCACCGGACGGATCGAGGGGCTTAACTGGTTGCCCCTGATCTTCTTTGTGTGGGCAAATCTTCACATTCAGTTTATCTACGGTTTGTTTCTGGTTGGACTGCTCGTCACGACAACCGTAGCTCAGAAGTTGGCAAGCTCTGTAGGCTTCGCTCTCGGCTTTGTCCAACCATCCGAGCTTCCGGCCGCTCCCCTCATTGCTGTATTCGCGGCATGTGTTCTGGCAACGCTGGTAGGACCGAACTTCTATCATCCTTATGTTGCCGTCTATGACTACTCCAAGGCGAAGTTCTCCTACAGGGTCATCATCGAGCTGCAGCCGCTCAGCTTTCGAGGATCCAGCCACTACGTTCAGCTTCTCTTGACTGCTTTCGGCTTCTTCGCGGTTGGCTGGAGGAAGAAGATCGACCTCTTCAAACTGTCGATGCTGACCATCTGCAGCGTCGTCGCATACCGCACCATGCGAGACGCCTGGTTCATCGCCATTCCCGCAGCCGCCTGCCTGGCGGACTTTCCTTCCGCACAGGAACAACCTGAACCTGGCGAGAATTGGATGGAGAATCTTGGCATTGCCGTTGTCGTCGCAGTTCTGCTTGTTCTAGTATCGCCGGGCACCGATTTCACCTCGCGTGACCTCGACCGGGCGATCAGCTCCGCCTACCCGGTTAACGCAGTCAACTTTCTGCGCCGCAATCCGCAGCCCGGACCCTTGTACAACAACCTGGGCTGGGGTGGTTTCCTGATGTGGTATATGCCCGATTATCCTGTTGCCATCGATGGGCGTAATGATCTTTACGGCGACCAACTCGATGAGCTCTTCTACGCTTCGCAAAGTGCCGAAGCCGGGTATACAGCTGACCCTTACTTGAATGAGGCAAGAGTGGTTCTGCTGAGCGCGGACCTCCCGCTGGCGAAGGTCCTTACCGCGGATTCACGCTTCCGGTTGATCTATCAGGACCAGTTGGCTGTGGTATTTGCTCGTCGCTAGGATGGATACGGCGAAAGATGAGGTAGATCTGACGATTGGAATAACCGGTCTTGGTCAGCAAATACCCGTCAGAAGCGTGCGCAAGGGTATACCCCCAGCTCTCCATAGGTCTCTCTAGCCCTTCGTCAAATGTCGCTTGATCAAATTGCGACCACCAAGTTAAAACAATATAATCCGCATGACCCGTCATCGCATCTGTGGAAACTTCCATTGGATTGAATTCGGTTACAGAGTGGTGATAGTAAGCTCGGGAAAGATTGTCAAATATATTGTGATCGAAATAGGCATTCACGGCAACCATTCCATATTGATATCCGTCGATTACCTTGCCATTCGCTACCAAGGGCTTCAAGAAGCTCGCGGCATCGGCAGCGCCGCTGTAGGGCAGGCGCACATCTCTGCGAATAGAATAAAACGATAGATAAACTTGATAGCAGAGGGTCATGGCCAAAGTACCGACCATAAGCCTGTAGGTGGCACGCATTGGCGAAGCCATGCGAGAGAGGTCTGCGCTATCGGGCCAGGCAATCGCGAGGCCGGCCATCATTGCCAGAAATACGGTGCCCAACTGATGCTCCCACCCATCTGCATACACATAAAGGGCAATCATGAGGGAGACAGGAAGAATAAAGGAAGCCAAGGCCTTGCGTAAAGAGCACCACCCCACAAGAATGGCGAGAACGAGCCACGAGAGCCAGGCGTTATCAACCAGAGCTCCCGCTACCGCTCGATTCGTTCTGTGCGCAATAACTGCGGCCGTGAGCTTGATTTGACTATGCGTGGCCTCTACATCGTGCGGTGGCAGCAGGATTAGAAAGAGGAAGATATATAGAAGCAATATTGCTGCGAAGGCAAAATAAAACTGCCGCCGTGTGCCTTGGGTATGGTCGTGCCATGTTCGAACAAAGCGCACGGCATAAAGCAGTCCAAGACTGAAGGCAAGCAGGCTGCCATGTGCTGTCAGAAGCGCAAGAGGCATAAGGGACATTGCAAATGCTAGGGGACGCTCCAAACTGCGGTATTGGCGCGCAGCGGCAAAGCAAAACAAACCAAACAATACATAGGAACGAGCTATGACAGCATACTGATAGAGGCAGAAAAAACTAGATGCCATCAGCCAGCGAATTGGAATTGGAAAGGGAGTGGCAAACAGAATCACTGCTGCCCCCGCTATTGCAAATGCCGCCCCGATATAGCCGATCGCGTCATAACGTGCGTGGAAGACATGCTGCGCCACCCACAGGATCGTGTGCCAGAGTCCAGGAGAGCCCTCATATCGTAACTCGTGGAACCAAAGCGTCTTAAGGTCTAGATCGCGCGCCAATAGCCACGCTTGGGCTTCATCCGCCCACTTTTCGTGGTAACGAAGCGTAAACAATACAATGCCAGAATAGGCCAGCAGAACAACAAAGTTGCCGATCTTCTCCCAGACTGGTCGAGGAGCGCCCTGTTGCTCAAGTGCAACTGTGTCAACAGTGCTCATGGCTGCCCCTCTTTTCGCAAGAGTACCACCGCGACATCGTCAACATAGGCGACCGTGAATCCCTGAACGCTGGGAAGGGCCTTACCCATCAGGGAATCCTTCTGCAGCAGGATTGTGCGGGCCTGATTGAAGGGCATGAAGGCTGAGTAATGGACCTCTGCATTCATCATCTTCGCGTACTGAATGTTAAAGTCCGCTCCGTAGAGGTCAGAACGCCCGTCGACCGCCACCGGATACTCCGGCAGATACCAGGTGAGAAACCCTCCCCATTGATAGGAGTTGAAGAGGGGCTGTGGAAGTTGCTGTTGGCGAATGTAGTCCGCCGCCGCCACAGGAAATCCTTCGCTCATCCTTGCCAGTACTGCCGCGTCACTTGAGGGGCCGTAGCGGATCGTCACAAAGAGCAGCACAATGAGTCCTGCAGCCCCCGCCATTGCGCACCGCTCGACGGAGGCTTGGACCGGGGAGGAGCTGCTCTCCGGGAACGCGTTCGACACTACCGCCACTGCGGCGAGGGCTGCCAACCAAATGTCCTCTTGCGAGCGGAAGCTCAACGCCGTCACGAAAACTAGTAAGCCAATCTGAAAAGGGTCGCGCGAGCGTCGTATGCCTAACGCGAGGAACGCTGCCATGACGAGCAGTAATAACACGTAATCCTGAGGCGTGCGAAAACGGAGAGACTGATAGTCGGGAAAGTAACTGTTCGCGGCACTAGTCGCTTGCGAGAAGAAGACTGCATAAGGGTTCCAACCGTAAGGTGTTATTACCGTAGCGGCGAACGAAGCGCCGGTGATCACTGCGATCTGGTTGAGTGGCGCAGTCGTTACTTGCCCCAGCCACGTGGTGCCGTCGTGGTCCCGTCGAGCCTCAATGATGCAAGTCGCTGCAAACAGCAACAACGTAGCTATCCCATAGACAAAGTGCACATCCAGGTTTGCCCACACGAGGAACAAGAAGGGAAGCCAGTACAAAGGCTTGACAATCCCGGATCTCCGGCACCGCATAAGAAGAGTTAACTCGATACACAAGGCGAGGATCGAGCAATAGAGTGATAGAGGCTGCAGACTGCCAAGAATATATTGCGCAATGGCCGATAGGATCGCGGCGCCCCAGACTCGACCTCGAAGGCCGCCTGCCAGCGAAAAGACCAGCAGTGCCAGCCCAAACTTGAACAAGACTGCAATCGGGAGCACGATTCGAAGTCCCATCACGCGGTAACCGATGGCAATCGCGAGGTCATACAACCACGAGGTTGCCATCCAGGGCAGCGCGGACGCCTGGGAGTACAGTCCGGTGTGCGGAACTGCATATGCCTGCAGCATTCCTAAACCAACGCGCAGATGCCACCAGAAGTCGCCGTTTGTGATGCTCGTCAGGCATGTCTGGCGCAGTGCTTCACGGATACCGCCGGCGGAGAGGATAGCAGTCAGCGCCGCGACCTGAAGCATCCCGGCGCCTGTAAGCTGCCGTCGCACGTGTTACTTCCTTTTGGCGCCTCGAGGGCTGCCCATCATGGAGTTGGTAATCGATCCGTCCGGATTATGCGCTACCTGATGGCAGGTCAGAACGCAGGTATTCGTGGCGCGGCTATAGGAAATCGGAGAACCATTGTTTGGACCGACTACATTCACATCGAAATTTACTAGTCGCTCGCCACTTACATAGGCTGAACTCGCTCCCATCCCGTGGGCCGTGTGACAAACAGAACAACTGAATCCTTGCTGACCGACGTGTGAACTGTGCTGGTTCCAGCTCGCATTGGCTAGGACATTACTCAAATCATGACACTTCCCGCAGAGAGCGTAGGGCCCATTCACCCCCAGGTCAGGATTTGGGAAAGTATTTGTCACCAGACCACCAGGGGTAGCAGCCTGGCTGAACTGGTAGTTACGTTCGAGGATATGCGAATAACGCGATCCATGTGGCCCGTTCGGACCGGTACCTCCAAATTCACGATTGTCGTCACTGTTGTGGCAATCACTGCAGAAGATGCGTGGACTCGTCGTCCGCCCGGAGGCCTGCCCACTTAACGTGAGCATGTTGTTCAGCAAGCTCGGTTGCGGCAGAGGACTGCTGCGGTCGTGGAATACCGGATGGCTGGAGGTTGCGGTTGCGCTGAACTCCGGGATCACATTCAGAAAGTCAGGATTCGCAACCTCCCGCATGGGAGCGTAGCCATAGATAATGAGACGCTGCTTACCGGGGCCTGTGCCATGGCACCGCAAACAACTTTCATACTGATTGACGGCTGGAATGACAGGAGTAATTCCATCAAGAGCGCTTATACCTTCTACCCCCGCCTGTGACGGACGAATCGTCGGTGGCTGGCCAAAGGTAACCACCTGAGCTGAAGCATGGGGACTATGACAATCGACGCAAGTTGCGTGCCGGTTGTTCGAAAGCACTCCGGGCTCAGCTTCATCGTGCGCGTTGTTCCCCGATGGCAACGGGTGTGCCGTCTTGGAGAGTTCCGCCATAATGTTGGGTGCTGGCGGAGACAGATAGGTTCCACCGTTATGGCACGTCATGCAGTCTTGCGTCGACAAGTCAGTTCCAGGAGCAGCAGGAGTAGCCGGCCGTAACAAACGCGCTGGTCCGTTAGCATTATGGTCCATGTGGCATGACGTACAGGCGTTCTGCGCCACCGTTGAGTAGGATCCCACGTGTGCTTCAGCCGCCACACCGTTGGTGGCTGTTTTGTGAATGCTGCTGTCCCATCCTGCCAGCAAGTTTGTCTGACCTTGAATTACACGGTTTGGATCATGGCAGGCAAGGCACATTTGCCCGCTTGAACTATCGCGAACCAGGAAACTCTGTGCTATCTGATCGGTGGCTTGTACGTGCGGGCTATGGCAACTGGTGCATTCGATGTTGCCGTTGATCAGCTTTATCTTCTGAAGTGGATCCGCTGTCCTGCCTTGTGAAACTAATGAAGCAACTAAGTCGGGAGCGTCTTTCATTGGCAGGACCAGGCTGAATGGGTGTGAACTGGTTAGATCAGTTCCGAAGGAGTCTCCCTGGGCGAAATTACCTGTCATCTGAATCTTGCCGTATGGCGACGACTGTCCCACAGCCACTGTACCGTCGTGACAGCTGAGGCAAAGACTACTGGTTACACCGAGCGGCGGTTTGGTGTTGCCCGTTTCGTGATAGGTAGTGCTGTTATAAGGGGAATAGGTGGCCTGCGAGAGGGTTTGTGCCCACAATGGGGTTACGCCACCCAGTCCGCTATGGGGTGCGTGGCAGAATGTACAGGAAGCGTTGCCCGACGGAAGGTAGATAGAAGACCCACTGCCCACCGTTAGATTGTGCATTCCCAGGACGTCCCCCGTGTACTGCTGCTGAGAGAAAGCCGCGCCCGCAGCAAGCAGCAGGACCGCACTTGTTATACCCAGGAGAAACTTCACGGCTTCTTCTCCTCGGCCTGCTTGGCCAATCCCTGATAGCGATAAACCTGCACCCGACGGTTATAGGAATCGACAACGTAGACGTGGTCGCTGCTATCAATCTGCAGTCCCGTAGGCAACTGGAACTCGCCCGGACCCGCACCTTTTTGCCCGAAGTAGTACAACAATTGTCCCTCGCGATTGAAAACCTGCACCGTGCTCCACGCTCCATCCACCACGTAGAGGTGCCCTTCGGAATCGAAGCTGATGCCCTTTGGCCGGAACATCCAGCCGGAACCGTCACCAAGCTTTCCAATGGAGTAGCGGAAGGTTCCCGAGCGGTCCAGTACCTGAACACGGAAGTTCATGGCGTCCACAACGGCCAACTCGTCGCCGTGCAGACGCAGCTCCGTCGGATAGTTGAATTCGCCGTCTCCGGTACCAGTTTTCCCGATACTCTGCAGAACGCTGCCCTGCATATCGGTAACAAAAATCTTGTTGCGCAGAGTGTCAGTGATATAGATACGCTGTGCCGCGGAATCAACGGCGATCCCAGTGGGCCGTTTGAAATATCCCTCTCCGCCCTTCAGGCTGCCAATCGCACGCTTGTACTTGCCATTGGCATCCCAAACGAAGACCTTACCGGCCTCGGAATCGGTAACATAGATATTGTCCTGCGCATCCACGGCGACACACTGCGGAGTCATGGTGAAGTCTTTATCTTTTTCGCGGCGTGTCAGAAACTTATATTTCTGCTGGACGAAGTCAAAGATGTGGACGCCGTTGGCGCCCGGATCGGTCACAATGATCCGTCCACGCGAATCGGTAGTGACGCTATAAGGATTCACCATGTAGCGGAAGTCGGGCTCGCCGATAGCAAAGTCGACCAGCTTGGTCCAGAAGGTTCGCTTGGGTTTGACTTCGCGCTCCAGGCTGAAGCTGCGCTCCCAGGTGAGTTTGCGACCTCCCTCCAGCAGCAGGACTGGTCCGGACACCTGCAGGGAGTCTTTCGAATGCTTGCCCGCCCATGCCGGAGCGAGCAGCAATGCCGCCATAGCGACACAGGCCGCAGCTTTTCGGATTGTCTGGCGTACCCGGGTTAAAAGAAATCGAACCATCGCGAGATTCCGCCGTAATATGACGTGACAGTGCCGGGCGCAATTCCCGTGGCACTGATGCCCTGCGTAAAACGGGTCGCTCCCGCCAGCAGGCTGATTCGGCGCAAACGATACTGCAACTGAGTGTAGAAGATGTCAGTGTTGTTGTTCGAATAAATTCCGTTGCTGAGAGTGTTGCTGTAAGAGCGGCTGTAAGTTCCGGTGAGGACCAGGCGCCGCACCGGGCTCCATGATAGCCCCCCGCCGTAACTCTTGGCGTTGTAGTTGATGATGTTCGCGAGATCCTCGCCGGGGGTAGGCGGCAATGGAGAAATCCCCCCCGGGGTTAGAATGGAATTGCCGGTACCGCTCAGGTAATTTGCCGTCGCCGCGAACGAACGGTAGGTCACACTGGTAGAAAACCCGTTGCTACTGTTCGTCGCATTCTTATCGCTGGATAAGCCGCTGTGATTCCCGTTGAAAGCCAGTGTCCACTGTATCCGCGGAGTAAACCGCCGGTGAAGATTAGCGTTATAGTAATAATAAGAAGTTGTGTCAGTAATCAATACCGACTGCACATTCTGAGCATAGCTAAGAGCTCCGGATGTCTCCCACAACCCAAAGCGATGAAAATAGTTGACCGTCCCTACGAAACCAATGTTGTTATATCCCGCTCCGCTGTAACCATCCACGATACCGGCAGAAAAAGTGAACATATCAAACAGTTTTCTGCCGTAGGTCAACATGCCGCTGACGAATGTTCCGGTATAGCTGATTCCATAGTAATACTGGTTGTAGTAGCTTATTTGGGCATTGCTGGAAATGTTATTTGAGAGCTGGTATCCGACGCCACCATTTACCGTCATTGAGTAAGAGTTTGTTCCAAGGTTAACGACTGGAAGGGGTATCGATCCGTTGTTATTGTTGGCCAGTCCTTGGATGAAATATCCAGAGAGGTTGTTCGTATATGACTCATTCCCATACAACGATAGCCGCGGCTCCGGATGAAAGCTGATCCCCGCGTTTTCAGTATCCGCGTTGTAGCTGCTGTTGGTGTTATCTGTAGTTCCGGCCGCAAAATTGGTTGAATAATCCGAATGCGTATAAGTGGCGAACATCGTTCCGTCCCAGAGCGGCACGTTGCGTGAGGTCGAGATCCCGATATCCTGTCCCTTGCTGTAGGTGAGATTGTCGCTGACGCTTCCGGACAAGAAGTCAGGGAACAGCGACTGTACCTTGGTGTGGTCATAGTACGCGTTCAGTAGAAATCCATCCCATTTGTACGAGGAGCGGACATTCAGCAGATCCAGACTGTTGGAGGACTCCTGGTCGGTACCGTACAATGTGCCGCTTCCGCTGCCGCGCTGAAATCCTACCGACAGGGTCGGCCATCCAGGAAACAGCGCACTCCAGTTGACGCTGAATCCCTGTCCGTTACCCTGTGTCGTAAAGTTAGGTGTACCGGCCAAGCCGAATGTTCCCGTGCTGTTGTAATCGTAGTGGTAGGACGCTGAACCGGGAAAGTGACTGCCGGTGAAAAAGTTGGCTGACGCCGCAACGCCGCTAGCGTCAGTCAGAGACTGGTAGTCTGAGTCCGCCTTGGATTGATTGTAGTACGGTGTGATGTTGAAGTTTAAGAAGTTCGGGTTGTAGTAGTAGCCATTCAGGGCGCCGCTGGCGCCGAAATCGAGTCCATGACTGGATAGCGTTTGATTTCCGTAATCGCCTGCATAACCGACGGTAAATAGTCCACCGGCGTTCATGTGCGTGTTCTCACCGAGTTGCACCTGGGCGGAGAGGAGCGGAGCCAGCATCAGGAGCGCTACCCAACCGATTTGTCGTCCCAACTTCTTCACGGCGCCATGCCCTTTCCGGGCTAGATCAATCACGGACCATCTATGTGTGTATATGGCACGCCGTTGACCAAACCCGGAGGAACATTGCCAGAGGCAACTGTGGCAGTTTCAGTTAGTTAGCAGCTCTTTCCGATTCCTCTTCTGCGCTCCGGAATGGCTTTGGGGCATATCACTCAAAAGGACGTGCTGAAAACCGCAATAACAACGCCTGAGACGCGCAATGGTGTCGGCAAAAATAAAGAGCGCACCCGTAAGTGCGCCCTCCCGAGTCGCTGGTAGTTCTCTTCCGGTAAATATTTAGGGGAACGAGAAATATGAGTTGAGCATCGCCCGCCCAGACCATCCCGATACCTAACTAACTTCAATCTTCGATTTAGCACGCAGTTCTTTGGCCAGGCTCACCCTCAATTGCTCGTATCTTTCCTTCTGTAATTCAACGCGGAGCTCGCCCTTGACCTCTTCAAAACTCTGCTTATGCGCCAGCGTATGGGCGTTCAGTCGAACGATGGTGTAGGCAGTTTCGATCTGGATCAGTCCGCTCACCTGGCCTGGCTTCATGGTCTTGAAGGCTGCGATGATCTGTGGAGGCAGCTTGTCCGCGGGAACGACCTTGTGATCGCCCATGTTGACGCGGTAGTCGTCTTCAGAAATCTTCTCTGCCAACAGACCAAATTCCTGAGTGGTCTTCGTGGCCTGCGCCTGGGCTAACTCATCAGTGGCTTTCTTTTTGGCCTCGGCAGCTTGGGCGGCAGTTGGCTTAAGCGGCGGTATCACCGAGATGCTCTGGAAACTGTAAGACTCAGGCATCTGGAAGCGAGCGCCGTTTTTGTCGTAATAGGCGCGGACCTGAGCGGGCGTGACCGCGGATTTATTGTCCACTTCCTGCTTGAGTAGCTGATCGATCAGCATGGAGCGCTCGATCTGTGCGCGTAGCTGCTGACGCGAGCCGTGCATCTCCATTTGCATGAATTGTTGGAATTGGTCCGGACTCTGGAATTGTTGGCGGAATGCGGTTTCGGCCTGATTGATTTTGGCGGCGGGGATAGTCATCTTGCGGCGCTGCGCTTCCTGATAAACCATCTCTTCGAAGATGATCATCTCCAGCGCGCCCTGGCGGATACCGGCCTCTTGCGCCTTGGGAAAGCCGTTGTGCTGCTTCGCATAGGGAAAGATGGCGTACATCTCACGTAGCAGGTCTTTGTCGGTGAGAACCGTGCCGTTCACCTTGGCCACCGGTTTTCCCGTAGGCTGCAGGCTCGTGCTTTGCACAGCCGGACTCGTTGCGGCCGTGGTTGGTGCGTGTGAGGCTACCTGCGCTACCGCTTGCGCCATCATGCCGCCGATTAAGAGTGCGGTTAAGAAGTGGTACTTCATGGTTCCTCTCAGCTTAGGTCCACAAAAAAGGGGGAAAGGGTTCCCTTTCCCCCGGTCTGCAACTGGTCTTTACTGGAAGACCGTGGTTACGTTGTTGGTGTTGTTGGCTTCGTTCGCCTCGCCAAAGTGGCACTGACGGCAGAACTGAGTCGTAGAAGCGGCTTGCAGCAAGCCTAACTTTCCTTGCACGTTCGGGTTGTACGGACCGTTGATGAAGAAGTAGGTTGCATAGAAACCAGCGGTGTTGCCGGCGATCGGGCTCTTCGTCGAGGAGGCGTAGACCGTCATAACGTGCTGGTTGTGGCAGGTGGTGCAGAGCACATAGGCCTGGCCTGCGCCGTTGACGCCGTATGGGTTCGAATATTTGCCAGGCGCCAGTGCCGGCCAGCCGTAGTTGGCGACAAACTGGGCATAGGGCGTGCCAGGCGTTACTGTGAACGTACTGTTCGCCCAAACAAGGCCGTTGCCGGCCCGGATGGTAGCGTTCTGGCCTACCGGATGGTCGTTGGTGTAGTTGCCGGCTACGGTACCGTCGTTACCGAGCAGGGTCGGGATCTTCTGGCTGCCATAGGTGGTGTTGGTCAGAAGGCCGAGCTGCTGTTCATAGGACCAGTTCTGCATCATGTTGGACTGAGTGACCTGACCGTCGTGGCAGCTCAGGCAGAGCAGGATGCCGCCGACTTCCTGTGAACCAGACGCGATACCGTTAGGCAGGACTTCGACGTATTGGCCGTTGTCGCCAAACGCGATCGTTTTGCCGTAGAGCGGGCTGGCGTCCTGGCCCCACAAAGCATAGCTGCCGGAATCGGCAACGCCGCCGTGACCGGAGCCGAAGGAGCCGCTGTGCGGAGCATGGCAGCCCGCGCAACCGCGGCCTTGGTTTTGGTGCGCACCCAGGACGTCCGTAGGGGATGTCCAGTTCTGCGCCGTCATCAGGCCGCATACGGCCAGGATGAACAGAGAGATTACAAGTGCTTTCTTCATTAGAATGAGACCTCCAGAGGTGTGTTGCAACACTTCATTTTTGCTGTTGACTCCCAGAGGCTTAGGCCCCGACGGCAAACATACAGCTTTGCTTACCACCGCCTCTCGGCATTGATAAACGCAAGTAGCAGGCCAAATCGGGCGTGGATAAAGTCGCTCCGCGCTGCGGGCTAACCGCTCTATTTACAGATCTTTGCATTTATGGGAATAGCGGCTGATGGGCGAGTGACTGCCGTCACAATGGGTGAAAAGAGCCAATTCGACAGCGCGACATGTTCAAATTCCGCAGCTGGGTGGGTAGTGGGTAATTTCGTAACTGCCTCGAAGCAAAACAATTCGAGAGAGGCCGAGCCTCTCTCGTTGTAGCGAAATGCAACACTGATTATTTGCCTGGCGGTACGGCTGCCGGCTCCGGTGCCTTTGCGGCGGTTTGAGGTGCAGAATCGGCTGTCACGTGTGCCGTGCCGGCTCGCTGTGTCTGCCGCTCCTTGGTCAGTTGATCGAATTCTGCATCCGTGACATAGCGGAACTCCTGGACACGGCCGGGATAGATCTCCGAGGTGTAAACCCGGTTACGGCGATTGTCGATGTGAATGTTGACCAGTCCCTGGTACTGCCCCGGCAAAAGGCCATGGCCCCCCATGGCGATGCACAGTTGGCCTTCGTTGGTGAAGACCTGTACCCGGTCTTGCATACCATCGGCTACCCATACATGCCCGTCGTTATCGACGGCTACTCCCTTCGGCCTGGCAAAGTAGCCAGGCCCATCGCCGTTCTTGCCCCAGGTGCGGATGAACATGCCATCGGCATCGAAGACTTCGATGCGGTCGTTCATGGTGTCGGCAACATATAAGTTCCCTTCTTTGTCGACAGCCAGACCGGTAGGCTTGGCGAAGTTGCCAGGATCAGTCAACGCATGATCTTTGCCCGGGGTTCCGATGTGGCGAAGCAGTTTGAACGTGTCGGCGTCATAGACAAGCACGATGTCCTGCTTCACATCTGAGACATAGAGCAGGCGATTCTGGGTGTCAATTGCCAGTCCGCCGGGCTCCACCATGCCGTCCGTGATCACATCTGTTGCCTTGTGGTCTTTGTTAAAGACAAGGACGTGGTGCAACCCCGGGTCGGAGACAAAAAGGCGATCGTCATCGTCCATCGCCAGACCGATGATGCGGTCAAAGTGGGCGTCGACTTTATTCTTAATCAGTTTCACATCGCGGGTCTCTGTGTTGAATATGAAAATCGCGCCTACTCTGCTGTCGGCAACGTAGACATCACCCTTGGAATCCGTTGCGATGCCATACGGCTGACCCAGCTGAAATAAGACCTTGGTGTTGTCCTGCTCGGGGACTGTGCCGGCTAGCCGGTCCATCCATCCCTCTTTCTTAGTCTTTGGTGCGTCAACGTCTTTGAGCGGTTGTGCCGCGTAGAACGCCAGGTAGCGAATGCGCGCAATGGCCGGAGGGTTCGGCCACACAATGTTCGAGTAATCGATGACCGGCGGCGCCTTCGCAGCGGAGCTGTCTGTCTTCTTTTTCTTGCCGGCGTACGCGGGGAACGGCACGGTCAGCATGAACACGAACAGCAGAATGATGGCGGTCAGCGCCGGCCCAAGCTGGGCGACTTTATTCCTTGGCTCAAACATTGATCAAAACCTCCTGCTCCATTACCGCTGTGTCAGATCTTTGTGGCAGGTAGAGCAAAATGCCATATTGTTGGCCTGATCCTTCACCAAGAGGTCGGGCTGCGCCGACGAATGTGGTTGGTGGCAGGTCAGGCAGCTGATCTGCTGATAAACCTTACTGGTGTTAGTCGGGTCCATCACATCGCTGACGGGATGGCCCATTACCGGGTGGCCGCGTCCATATTTCAGCGGCAGAATGGCGACCTTGTTCTTCACAAAATAGTCGTCTGGCAGCTTCACCGAGCCGTTAAAGATGGTCACCATGTGTTCGGACTCGAGCTTTTGTGGCTCGGAGTCCGGGCCATGACACTCGAGACACAACGCATTGCCTTTAGCGCGCAGCAAGTGGTCGTTGTCGCCGCCGTGGGGCGTATGGCACGTCGCGCAACCCTGGCCAAATGCGGGTTGATGCAGATGAGCCTTCTTGAACTGCTCCTCCTGGTCGCTGTGACACGCCAGACAGGCGCGGACTGGGTCAGGCTGAATGAAGCCCGGCGTCTTGCCCGCATGCGGATTGTGGCAGGCGATGCATTCGCCCTGAGCTCCCGGATGCGGCACCTTCGCCTTGTCGATCTTCTCGGCTTGTTCGGCGTGGCAGGTAACGCAAACGGCTTTCGTGTCTGATTGGGTAAGCACAACCTTGCCATCTTTAGCGGGCTGATGGCAGCTGTCGCAAGCGCCCATCGCGAACGGCGCGTGCGTGAATGTCTGCATCAGATGCGGCTGAGCGGATTGATGCGGGTTATGGCACTGCACGCAATTGGCGGTTGCGAATGGCTGGCCTTGATGGGCTTTGATCAGGGCTTCGTCCTTGGCGTCATGGCAGTCGAGGCACAGCGCAGGAGAAGACTTTGTCAGGTGATAATCGAACTCTTCCTTGCCGCGCTCGCCGGTCTTGTGCGTTACGTGGCAGGTCTCGCAACCCATGTCGAGTGCAGCGTGGCGGCTGCCTTTCTCCGGAACATTTACTCCCTGGTTGTGACAAGTGAGGCACAGATTCTGGGTCTTGTCGCCAGAGGTCGGTTTCAATAGCTGATACTTGTTGTCCGACTCATGAGGATCATGGCACTTGACGCAGTCACGCATTGCCGGAGGATGAACCTTGCCTTTGATCCCGGCGAAATCTTTGTCGGAATGGCAGGTGATACAGAGTGACTGCGGAGTCGCCGTGATCAGCTTAATGCGGGTCACGTCTTTGTTGACGCGAACCTCGTGGCAACTGGTGCAGCCCATTGCAATGGCGGAATGGACGAACTTGCCTTTTGCCTTGTCTTCGTGGCACTCAGCGCATTTGGCCGAGTCGGTGTTCTTATCGAGAGGTACAGGATGGATCCCGGCGAAAGATACACTGGCCCAGGCAAGTAAAGCAGTGCCCAGAAAAAACCGTACGACCTTAGTCACAACTGCCTCCGACCCATGACATACGGCAAGTGCAAGACGGTTACCGAACCGCAGGGCCTGCCCGCTCAGCGGAAGAGAGGCGGATAAGTGATTGTTTTAAAATGCGTTGCTGGTTCGTGTAGCCTCTGTGCCATCGCGTGAACAACTCACGGACAACCGGCCGGATTGTGTCTTAGTCCCCTAGCAGAGGTGAAATGACGCACCATCTGCAGCATCACCCGGAGGCTATCCGGTCGCGGCGGATTCTGTAGTGGCCCAGAGCAGTCATGCGGCGATTCGCCAAGGCACGACGCCCGGCGAATGAGTGTGTGACACCGACCTCGCTCCATCCGGATTTCCAGGCGAAGAGATGGCGATCGTCCGTGAGTTTCAGCTCAGCAGAACGTCAGGATTTCTGCGCGCGATGTGCAGAAGTTTCAGAGTCGCCTGCCGTGGCTCACGGATGCCTTGTTCCCAGCTTTCGACGGCATTGGAGCTCACGTTCAGCAGCCGGGCGAAAAGGCTCTGGCTGGCGTTCAGGCTTTCGCGGACGGCGCGAATGTCGGCTGGTTTCATTGCCTTTGGCCGGGCAGGAAGTTCTACCGAGCGAAGATCAAGTTTGACGCCACTCTTCTCGGACGCAGTTAACGATGTACGTTGTTCTTCCTTCTTGTTCTTTTTCTTGTCTTTCTTGCTCTTCTTGCTCATCGGCTTCGCTCTCCCTGCAAGTTCATCTGGAACTGTCCTACATTGTAGGAGAGAGAGGATGGTCGGTAAATAGCCCCTAAGAGCAGTGGTTCGCTGCTACTTTTGACGGATAGCGCGTGCGATCGGCCTCCCCTTTTCTCCTATGCCGATATACGCCCAGGGCAACTCATGATCATGGGTGAAGACCACGAGCCACTGCTCAGGGATGGCAACATCATAAAAGCGATGTTTGTTGTTGATGCTCTCCAGCGGATATAGGTCATAGCCCAGCACCCAAGTCGGATCCAGATGCTTGGCGTCCGACAGCAAGTCGCTGGGATAAGCGGCGACCTGATCGCCGCTGCGGACGATGACCGCCTGCAGATCGCGCGTGTGTCCGGGATAAACCTTCACCGAGACACCGGGCACCACCTCGGCATCGCCTTTCAGCAATTTCATCTGCCCGCTCTTGATTAGCGGATCGTAGTTGTCCGTCATGTAGCTGACGCGGTCGCGTTCGTGCTGCTCGTGAGCGTGTTCTACCTCGCCTTCCTGCGCGTAATAGGTGGCGCGAGGAAATGTTGCAACAGGTTTGCCGTCCTTGTAATAGGTGTTCCAGCCGCAATGGTCGAAATGCAGGTGGGTGTTGATGACGACATCGATTTCGTCCGGTGAGACGCTGGCGGCCTCGAAGCTTTTCATCAGCATCGCTTGATTGCGATAAATGGATTGGCTCTTCTCGCTGAGCTTGTTGCCGATCCCGGTCTCAACCAGAACATTGTGCCGGCCAGTTCGGATCAGCAGGGAATTCAGGCCCATCGGAATATTGTTGTGATCGTCGGAGGCGATGCGCTTCTCCCACAAAACTTTCGGCACCACGCCGAACATGGCGCCGCCGTCCAGGTAGTAATTGCCATCGGAGAGAATTGTCAGCTCAAAATCGCCCAGCGTCGTACGGTCCAATGTTTGTCTCCCTAAAAAGGTGTGTTCTTGATCATACTGAATCTTCGTGTGGACGAAACATGTCCAACTTTGCGAAAGGCAGGAGCCTGTGATGCCAGTTGTAATTTCAATTCGGCGGATATTGTTTGTGGTCTTCTTTGGCGTACTGTTGCTCGCGCAGCGTTCGACCAATAGCGGGACTGCGGAACCCGCAGCGCCATCCTCCCCACAAAATGCAATTCAGCAACCATCAACTCAATCGAATGATGGCCTGGCGCAAATGCGGGACGATCTCAACAAAATGGAAAGTCTGAACATGAATATGAGTAGCGAGATTGAGTTTCTGCACGACCAAAATCTGCAGATCCTCCTGCGCACGAACTCGCAGATGTGGACGATTCTGATCCGCGATTTGCGTCGGCAGATTCAGCGTGAGGAGCAGCACAAGGCTTTAGCTCCTCCCCCGACCCTGAGATGATCGAGAATGTGCTCGCGTACAAGAAAAAGCGGCAGCCGAAGCCGCCGCTTTCTCAAACGCGAAGTGTCAGATTTACCGATTGCCGCCCGCCCCCGTTGAAGAAGGCACCGAGGTCGCGGGAGTCGCGGCAGGAGTTGCGGTCGGTGTTGGCGCTGCGGCCGGAGTGGTCTCGCTGGCCGGAGCTGCGGGAGCCGGTTCACCGGCAGAATCTGCTGGGGCAGTCGAAGCAGCAACCGGCACCGCGGAGTTCGACGCGGTCAATGGAGCAGCAGGAGTTGGTATAGAAGCCGCAGTTGGAGTCGTTGCCGGTCTTGGTGTTGGGGCATACTTCTCGACGGTATGCAGGAAAGGCTGAGCATCCTTCGGGGCCGGCACCTCACCGTTCAGCACCGAGTAATAAGTCCAGTCTTTGCCGTAAAAGGCCTGCGTATCGGCATCATCCTGCTTGATCACTCCGCCGCTGAGCGAGACGCCAAGGAACAGGCCGCGCGAACGCGAGTAGGTAAGCACTTGGGCGCGGAGGGTCAGATCGGTCATGGCCTGTGCGTCACGGCCAACAGGCCCGGCTGCGGCAGAGGCGTCCGCACCCAACTTGAACTTGCTGGTCAACAGGTGCTGCATCCCGTCATCGGTACGGATTATGAGCACGAGATCCGATGCCTGACCACCAGCCTGAAAACCGAAACTGCCGCCCGTCAGCTTGAAGAAGGCAGGGGCGCTCCATCCCTTCTCTGTGCGACACGTCGCTACGCCTTTGCCATAGTTCGCACCGAAGACAAAGCTCGCCTTCAACGACGAGGGAATGACCGCGATACACTTCGCGCCGGACATAATGCTATCGGGAATAGCGTGGTCTGGGGCTGACATGATCTGGCTGAGGACGGTGCCGGCGGTCTGAACGCGGTCCAGATCGGCGTCCCGCCGCTCTGATGCGAAAACGCCGGAAGCGAGCGACAACAACATCGCCGAAACAGTAAGGATTTTCTTCATGGCACGACTCCAAGTGAAAAGACGTGGCGCGCGCCGGCCTTCGCCAGCCAAATTCATCTTAGAGTGTTTTATCGGGGAGGGAGCGTTAAGAAAGCGATTGGCTGGTTACTCTTTAGTGACCCGTACACCCGGAAAGGAGCTCGCAAGTAACCAGCCACGGCCAGGACCTCGCTCGTCACCACGAACAAGAGGGCAGAAAGAGGAGACCCTCGTAACCTCTTCCTGCCCTGTCTCCCAGGTTCTGTGGTAGGTGAATGCAGTATGGTATGCACAAGTAATTCGCGCAAGATTACGAAAGTACATGTCCTGGCTATTGTACTTTCGTAATAGGGCCCGCGTTGATGGTAACCAAATTCCGGCCGCTATGTACGCGCTGGGCGATGTGGCGGCGCGGCGGGGATATCATCGGTGACACTTGCAATATGTAAGAGTAATCGACGTTATTGTTGCGAGGAGAGGAGTGAGTGAGTCACAGCATGAACCGATAAGGCGATTCGGTTGGTGACACCGACTTTGCGTAGCAGTTGGGCGACGTGGGCCTTCACGGTTCGTTCAATAATTCCGAGTTCATGCGCGATCTCCCGATTGGAGCAGCCGGAGACCAGCAGTCGCAGAACTTCGCGCTCACGATCGCTGATCTTGGCTTCGCTGCGCGGTTCGACTCTGCGGGCCGACATTGTCGCCCGTTCAATGAAGCGAGCCAGCACCCGTCGCGGTATCCACAAGGAACCGGCATGGACTTCGCGGATGGCCTTCTTAAACTCGTCGGCCGGAGCTTCCTCGCAAACATAACCTTTCGCGCCGGCTGTGACGGCCCGCAGAATATCTTCGTCGCGATTGCCCGGCCCGGTGACGATGATGCAGATTTCCGGGCGAACCGCCTTCAGGGCAGACATGCCGGCGTAAAATGCGGCACCCCGATTAGCGGTCATCAAGACAAGTTCGTTCTCTGGTCCAGCTACGACGCTGGATACGGTACCCGTATGAATTTGAATATCGTTTTGCGATGCGAAGATAGTTCGCAGTCCGAGAAAACGGACAGGATCACTTTCGAGTACAGAAACGCGGATGACGGTTCGCTTTGATGATTTCATAGTCCGCCAGGGCGCCTGTTTTTAAGTCGATCGTATAGCACTTTCTAGCATACAACTACGTAGCACACAAATGGTGCGACGAAGCACGTGCCCAGGGTTCATATGCTTAATTACGTGCGGACCCGCCCTCAATGAAATCGAGCAACGGAAGTGTACTTCAGCCTGTTCTAGATGAACATGATGTTGATCATCCGCCATCACCCTTCGATGGTAGCGTCACTCCCTTAGTAAGCATTGGAGCTCGAGTCATGGCACGTGAATGCTAATCAGCAAGAAGAAGAAACAATAAGTGCAAGTGCTGGACCGGCCAAGAAGGCCGACGACATCGTGGTTGTTTCCAACGCTGGAACGCGCAAAAGCCTGGGGAGAAGACGATCCCACGGTCGGCTGGCAGGGGAGCGTTTGCTAGCTGCAGCTTCGCACTATTACTAGGCGGAGAAGCAAGGGCGGCTTGGCGCCGCCCTTAGTTTTATGCGGCTGGTTTGCGGCGGGAACTCTTCTTGCCCTTCGCTACAGTCTTCACTTCAGACGCACGCTGAGCGTCCTCCACGCGTTGCGGTGGTTTCTTGGGCAGCTGCGCCAGGCTTTCCTTGAGCGCCGCCATCAGGTCGACCACGGGAGCCATCTTCTTCGGCTTCTCGACCGGCGTCACCTCTTCGCCCTCCAGACGTGCCTTTATGAGCTTCTTGACGTTTTCCTCGAAAGTGTCGTGGTACTTTTCCGGCTCGAAGTCGCCGGCCAGCGCCTCGATAAGCTGATGGGCCACTTTGACCTCGGCATCCTTCAGTTCGACATCCGGAGCGCCAAAGTTTTCCAGATCACGCACCTCTTCCTTGTAGTACATGGTATGCAGCATCATGCCGCCCTTGTACGGCCGCAGAAACACCGTGTACTCGCGGTTGTGCATGGTGAGCTTGGCGATGGCGACGTATTTGGTTTCTTCCAGTGCCTTGGTCAATAGCGCGTAAGGCCGCTTGCCGGGATCTTCCGGAACCAGGAAGTACGATGACTCGAAGTAGATGGGATCTACGTCGTCGGCCTTGACGAATTCCAGGATCTCCATCGCTTTGGCAGTTTTCGGCTCGATCTTCTTGATCTCTTCGGGCTCAATGATGACGTACTCGCCCTTGCGGTACTCGTAGCCCTTCACGATTTCATTCCGCTCGACGACGCGCTCATCGTGCGGGCACCAAAGCTGCTGCTTGATGCGGGTGTTGTCATCGCGGTGCAGCATGTGAAAGGAGATGTGATTCCCGCGCGCGCCTGAGAATAGTCGAACCGGCATTGAGATCAGGCCAAAGGTTAAATATCCAGACCACACGGAAGATGCCATATTTTCATCCTTTGCGGAGAGCGCCCCGGCTCGGTCCGCGCGTCAGAAGCGCAAAATTAGGTTTGTGCCCTGTGGAAAACTGGGCAGGATATGATCCGGCGCTTCGCTGACGTTCGTCAAGCCTTATTCTTCAAAGACCTGCAAACCTAAGGCAAGTCGCACTTCACTTGTGGGATGCATTCTAGTCCAACTTTTGCCGTATCCGGCGACCACCGGTTGGCATCGTGACCGTAACCTGCGGAGGATGCGATACTGGGTCAGGCGTGATGAATCCTATACATGCGAGGGCTTTGCCGGCTGGCGTTGTGGCGGTCGGCTTCGCAATTCTGGCCCGAGCTATGGGTTCTGTTACAGACGCCGGGGCCATAGCAGGGGTACTGGTCGCTTTCATTCTCATGCTGGCCGGAGGCTTTTCAGGGTTCATACCTCTGATGACACTGTTCGCCCTGACCGTGATCTCTACCGCCTGGGGGTACAAGCGCAAGCAACGGCTGGGGATTGCCGAGCACAAGAAGGGTCGAAAGGCTTCGCAAGTACTGGCTAACCTGGCGGCAGCCACCCTCTGTGCGCTGCCCGTGATCTGGTTTCCGACGCTTGCCGATCTACTCTTCGTAGCTGCCGTTGCCGCTTTGGCAGAGGCGGCGGCCGATACCGTTTCCAGCGAATTAGGACAGGCGACGGCCCGCAATGCCTACATGATCACCGACTTCCGCGATGTTCCGATTGGTACCAATGGCGCCGTCAGTATCGAAGGCACCATCAGCGGATGTGTCGCCGCATGCATCGTGGCCTGGATCAGTGCTGTGGTCGGTTTTGTGGACTGGCACTGGACGCCGGTCATCACCTTCGCCGCCATCGGCGGCATGTTCCTCGATAGCATCATCGGGGCGACCTGGGAAAATGCAGGCAGACTCGGGAATGACGGGGTCAACTTCATCAGCACCGTGTTCGCCGCGGACGTAGGGATGATCGTAGCGCTGATCATGCAGCGAGTCGGCAGTTAAGCTCGCTGAATCGTCAACGCGGGTTTCGTAACACCATTCGCAAAAGGAACGTTATGTCCAATCCGTTCGTGTTCCGCTCCGTCATTGATCTGACGCACCCTCTCAACGATCGCTCGCCAAATTGGGAAGGAACAGCGGAATCGCCCTTCCACGCGAAGGAGCTAGGCAACATAGAACGTGACGGGTATTACTCTCGAATCTTCTCCACCCAGGAGCATTACGGCACGCATCTCGATGCCCCCGCGCACTTCGCTGCTGGCGCGTGGACCGTGGACCAGATTCCGGCCGACCGTCTGGTGCGACCTCTTGTGGTCCTCGACGTATGCAGCAAAGTGGTTGGGGATCCGGACTATGAAGTGAGCGTCGAGGACATCAACACCTGGGAAGAGGCGCACGGGCCGGTCCGCCCAGGTTCAGTAGTGATGGCTTATACCGGATGGGATGGGCGCTGGGATCGGCACGAGGACTTTCGCAATCAGCAGAGCGACGGTCTCACGCACTACCCGGGATTTTCGCTCGACGCTGCTAAGTTCCTGGTGGAGTCGCGCGAGGTTGTCGGCCTCGGCATCGACACCATGAGCGTTGATATCGGTGCAACGACGACCTATCCCGTCCACTTGTTTACATCGCAACTAGGTATCTACCACTTGGAGAACGTAGCCAATCTCGCCCAGGTGCCCGCCGCTGGAGCGACAGTTGTCGTCGCGCCGATCAAGCTGGAAAAAGGATCGGGCGGTCCTGCGAGAGTGTTGGCGCTGGCGGGGTGAAGCCGCTGTTCGCTTTTCAGTCTTCGCCTGATACCAAAACCGTTCACCGAACTCATCATCTGCCCCAACTCTTTGTGGTCGCTGAAAGGGGAGTGGACACAGCAACTCTTGCGAAAAGGCTAAGAGCGAAAAGCGAAAGTCGCGTTACCGCACATGCGCCTTATAAAGCACATAGCTGAAGCTCTCGCGCAAGGCGGCCAGGAATCGTCCGACGGTCGTCTTGGGAATCGAGCCCGGGCGCGGCGAGAGATACACCTTGATCCCCTGTGCCTCCATCATCTGCTTGGCTCGAAACATGTGGTAGGCATCGCTCACCAGAAGACAAGTCTGCATATCGTTAGCGCGCATGATGACGGCGACGCGTTGGGTTGACTCATCGGTGTCGCCGCCTTGGGTTTCGGCAATGAGATCGGCGTCCGGAATGCCGCGGGACTCGAGATAGTCCCGTCCGACCTGGCCCTCGCTGAAGCGAAGATCGTTGCCCGCTCCGCCAGTAGTAATGATCACCGGCGCCAGGTCCCGTTTGAAGAGCACGTAAGCGTGGTCGAGGCGCGCGCGGAACACAGGCGAGGGATGACCCACGTACTCCGCTGCGCCGAAGACGACGATCGCGTCGGCCGAATGTTCCTCATCAACCCCAGCCTCGCGCATGATTTTCGTGCTGATAGCAAACAGAAACCCCATCGCCAGGACGGCAGCGAGTGCCGGAATCCAGCGCATAGGGTGAAATTTGGATCTTCGCGCTGCCGTGGCGATCTACTCCCGGCCCAGGAGCTCGACGATCTGTTCCTCGGGAATCGCGCCCTGGCGCAGCAGCCGCCAACTGCCGTCCCCCGTCAGGTCGACAATGGTCGAAGGCATCACGCCCGGAACCTGCCCGCCGTCTACGATAATCGAGAGGCAGTCACCCAACTGGTCCCGCACCTGCATCGCCGTACTACACTCGACTTCGCCGTGGAGATTGGCTGAGGTCGCCGTTATCGGCAACCCAGCCGAGCGGATAATGGCGAGCGGAATCTCTGCAGACGGCACGCGCAAGGCTACGTTACCGGTATTGGCAGTTACCTTTAGGGGCAACTTGGGATCGGCTTTGACGATAATTGTCAGCGGTCCCGGCCAAAACCGGCGCGCCAGCAGATAGAAAATCTCCGGGACGGGCCAAGCCAGGTCGGCCGCCTGGTCGACGGATTCGATCAGCAGCGATAATGGCTTGTGCCGCGAGCGGGTTTTGATCTCATACACCCGGTCAACGGCATGGAGGTTAAAGGGATCGACGGCAAGGCCATAAAACGTGTCTGTCGGCACGCCGAGCACTTCGCCGGCGCGGATCTTCTCAGCTGCGTAGGTGACCAGCGAGGCCTCCGGCGCCTGACTATTCATTTTTACTATTTCGGGACGCAACCGTGCCTCTTCTTAACGCGAGGGTTTGCGGAGCACAAACCACTTACTGCTCCGCGGGACGGCAACTCAGCAGATTATCACGTTGGCATGGTTCCGCGCCGTGAAGTTGTGCGCCGCAGTGTAGGATAGACGCGGTTTCTTCCCGATCATGGCTGATGATCTTTCCGATTTCGGCACTCGGCTGCGGCACGTAGACAGCCGTCAGAACGCCCGCGTCAAAGAGTTGCGTCGCGCCTTCGCCGAAGCCGCGCCCAACGCGAACGGCGAAGTGGCGATCGAGGGCATGCACCTGGTAGAAGAGGCGATTCGCAGCGGCCTGAGGCTGGCGACCGTTTTCTTCAGCCAGTCGGCACGCGAGCGCGTGCATAAGCTGATGCCGCAATTGTCATCGCATACCGAAGTCTTGCTGCTGCTTGATTCTGCCTTCGCCAGCGCCGTTCCTACTGAGACGCCTCAGGGCGTGGCAGCTCTTTGTCCGGGCAAAGCCTAGTACGCTGGAGAATATTCTCGACGCTCAGCCTGCTCTGCTGGTGATAGCAGC
>CAWACF010000011.1:0-65262 GCA_963780495.1 uncultured Acidobacteriaceae bacterium | reverse complement strand
CAAAAAGGCGACAAGGCAGGGACACCCGGAATCCAAGACAGTATGGAATTCACGAACCAGCCACGAACCAGCACGGTGAAGCCCTCAGCCGCTCGCTTGCGCCGCGATGGCGGCTACATGTTGCTGGCGATCATGCTGGTCATGGCGGTGATGATCATTGCTGCCACCGCTGCGGCTCCGCGCGTCGTGCAGCAGATGAAGCGCGACCGCGAAGAGGAGATGATCCATCGAGGCACGCAGTACGCGCGTGCCATCAAGGCCTTCTACAAGAAGAACGGCCGCTATCCCGCCAGCCTGGACGATCTCGACAAGGGACAGGTCAAGTATCTTCGCCAGCGCTACAAGGATCCGCTCACCAAAGATGGCAAATGGAAGCTGCTGAACTACGGCGACATCGCAACCCTGTTGAATGCCGCTGCACCGGGAACACCTGCCGCAGCCATGGGTACATTGGGTGGCGGCAATGCCACAAGTCCGGGGTCTGCGTTCTCCAATTCGTCTTCACCAACGGGATTCGGGCAAGGCGGGGCGTTCCCGTCGCAACAGCAGCCGCAACCGTCTCAGCAGCAATCGCAACAGCCGGGGACGATCACCGGCGGATTTCCCTCGAACTCCGATAATGGGGGCAACGGTGAAAGCACTCCCGGTGGCACTTTCGCCGGAAGCAGCACAGGCAGCGACCAGGGATTCAGTTCGAGCAGTAGCAGTCAGTCGACAGGATCGAACCAGCCGGGCGGCACCAACAATCAACCGGGCGGAACGACCTTCGGATCCAACTCCAGCGGCAACGGGCAGAGCTTCGGTGGTGGTGCAATTGTTGGTGTGGCCAGCCTGAGCAAGGATCCTACGATCCGGATCTACAACAAGAAGAAGACTTACAACGAATGGCAGTTCATCTACAACCCCATGATGGACCAGACCAACGTTCTGTTGCAGGGACCTTATCAGCCGACTACCGTAGGCGGCAGCCAGAACATCGGCACACCGGCCAGCCAGATGAACGGTCAGCAACAGAATCAGAGCCCCTTCGGCCAGCAGAACAATAGTGGCTTCGGTCAGCAGAACAACAACTTCGGACAACAGAATAACGGCGGCTTCGGTCAGCCCACGCCCATGCCATCTTCCTCGCCGCAGTAGTGCGTGCGTTTGCGAAACTGACGCGGCCTCAATAAACTCGACAGCGCGGGGTTAGCGTCGTCTCCAGCATCCTTTGTACTCCTATGAGACTTGTTACTTTTTTGGATCACTCTGCGCGTCCGCATATCGGCGCGCTTGCCAACGATGGCCGGATCGCCGAGTTAAATGCCGCTCATGCACTGCATCGGCGAGAATCGGCGAGCAAGGCCGCGGCGGATTCATTGCTGGCTGCTGACATGCGTGCGCTGTTTGACGGGGGTGATCGCAGCCTGGATGTCGCGCGTGCTGCGTTGAAGTTTGTCGAGTCGCAGCAACCGCGAACAGGTGCGGATGGCGAGCCGATTTTTTATCGGCGCGATGAAGTTCGACTGAAGGCGCCAATCATTCCCAAGAAGTTCTTTCACACCGCCGGCAACTTCCGCGAGCATCATCACGAAGCCGAAAAAGCCGGCTTCTCGCATCCGGTGCTGCCCTGGATCATGTTCTTCCAGAACGTGGATGCCATCATCGGCCCGGATGAGCCCGTGATCTTTCCGCCGCACCTGACGCAGGAGCTCGACTACGAGTTGGAGCTTGCCATCGTGCTGAAGAAAGCGGGGAAGCACTTCACCGCCGCCGCCGCCAACGACTACGTGGGCGGGTTTGTCATCTTCAACGACATCACCGCTCGCGACATTCAGCGCAACGAGATGAAGTCGGGCGTCTTCAGCTTCTGCAAAGGCATCGATTCGTTCTGTCCGCTCGGCCCGCACATTGTCACGGCCGACGAGATCAAAGACCCGCACAACCTCGCGATGGAGTTGCGAGTGAACGGTGAATCGCGCCAGCGCTCGCACAGCAGCAAGATGTCAGTCACCATTCCCGAGATCCTCTCGCATTACTCCGCCATGGGATACAGCGCAGGTGATGTGGTTTCGACCGGTACCGTCTCTGGCGTAGCTGCCTTCAGCGCCGATCCTAAAGCGTGGTTCCTGAAGCCGGGCGACGTGATGGAGTGTGAGATCGAGGAGATCGGTATTCTGCGCAATCCCGTCATCTCGTGGAAAGAAGCCTACGGCGAAGAGGCGCCCGCTGGGGCTCGATCGGAAGAGGTGGCGCGATGAGAAGCGAGCTGGCCGGCAAAGTTTGGACGAGCGAGTTGAACTCGCGCCCGGACGTGCGACCTAACTTCGACCACTCCCGCACGATTCGCTTCTACGACACAACGTTGCGCGACGGCGAGCAGACGGTCGGCGTTATTTTCAGCCCGCAGCAGAAGCTGGAGATTGCGAAAAAGCTGGACGAGCTTGGCGTCGGACGCATCGAAGCGGGATTTCCCAAGGTCTCCCCCGAGGATGGTGAAGCCATTTCTCTGATCCTGAAGGCAGGCCTTAAACACTCCGAGGTTTGGGGTTTCGCGCGCGCCACTCGCGGCGATGTCGAGGAGTTGGTCCGCCTCGGCTTGCAGGCTGCGGTGATTGAGATTCCGACAAGCGATATCAAGCTGAAGGCGTATGGGATCGACCGCGACGAAGCCATACGGCGTGCCTGCGACGCTATAGGCTACGCGAGCCAGAACGGAATTCGCGTTGCGTTTTTCGGTGTCGATGGCACACGGGCCGACCTCAACTTCCTGATGAAAATTTATGCAGAGGCTGTCACCGCCGGTGCAAAGGAAGTCGTGCTGGTGGACACGATCGGCGTGTGCACTCCCGAGGCTGCCGAGTTTCTGGTGAGTTGGACAAGAGGTCGCCTTGGCGACGAGATTCCCATCCACTGGCACGGTCACAACGACTTTGGCTTGGCAACGGCCATCGCGATTGCGGCGGTACGCGGGGGCGCAACCTGGGTTCAGGGCACGGTCAACGGCATGGGGGAACGCGCGGGCAATGCCGACATCGCCGAAGTCGCGCTCGCGCTGCAGTGTCTTTACGATATGCCGGTGGAGATGAAGCTGGAGCGCATTCGCGAGGTATCGGAGTTCGTGCGGCGAGCGGGGAAGTACGAATTGGAAGCCTGGAAACCGCTGATCGGCGACAACCTTTTCCTGCGCGAGAGCGGCGCGGTTGCCAGCCAGTTCCACATGCCGGAGGCGATTGAGCCCTACTCCTGCGACCTGGTTGGAGCCACCCGAGGCATCGTTCTGGGCAAGAAGAGCGGGCTGGACAGCATTCGTCTGAAGGCGAAAGAGTTGGGAATGGATGTGCCGGAGTCGCAGCGCGCCACGGTGCTGCAAGCGGTGAAGCGGGCAGCCATTGCCAACGGACGCCTGATTACGGATGAAGAGTTCGACGCGCTTGTCCGCGAGTTGGCGGGCACAGATCAATCCAAGTAAGAAAGAGGCGGCTTCACAAGCCGCCTCTACTTCACTGATGAAAAGCTACTGCGCCAGAACGTGTGTGGCCTTGTCGCCTGCAAAGGTGATCTCCTGCAGGATGTGATCGTTACTGGCGTTGACCGTAAAGCGCTGTGCCGTATGCTCCGCCTTTGCCTTCAGGGGAACCAGGTTGCAGTTGGTCTTGGCTTCCGCTTTCCCATGGGTCTGCTTGAAGATCATGACATGGGTCTGGCCGTTCATCTGGTGCGTGACGTTGTACTCGCCGGCCGGCAGAAGCGTTCCGCCTACCAGGGTGGGCGCTGTGAACTCGATGGTCTGCTTTTCAGCAATCCCCATCGCATTCGTGTTCGCCATCGCTGCGGTGCAGGCAAGTAACAACATTGCTCCGATGATGATGGCGATCGTCTTCCTTTGAAACATACAACCTCCATGAAAGCCCGCGCTTGCGCGAGCGTATAAAGCCACTTTCAGGGTAGGCGACGGCAGCTTTCTGCGCCGTGAGGCGAGTCACAGGTCCCTGTGAAGTTGTTACGAGCGCATCTTGCCGCCAGTGTATTCCGGCCGTGCGCGGCGGTGCTGGCGCCGGCTCGTGCTCCCACTTTGAATCCCGGGTACCCAATCAGGCCTGCAAGGATGCAAACCCTCATGTCCCGGCTCGTCCCGCCGATAGATGTAAACGAGAGAACTGAGTAGGTACGTCAAGCTGGCGGGCAGACGATCTCTGACCCTCAGCTTGCAGGGAGGAAGGATACCGATGAGCCTACGAATACTTCGCAATCTGCTGCGGGACGAATCCGGTCAGGATCTGATCGAGTATGCCCTGGTGGCTGCAATCATCGCTTTGGCGGCCGTGGCCGCGATGAGCACTTTGGCCAACAACATCAGCAACGCCTTCAGCGCGGTAGGAAGCAAGCTGGGCAGCTCGGTCGCTTAGCCGCGAACGACTGCTGCCGCATATTCATCCGCGGTCTGCTGGCATGGAGCAGCCGGATCGGCCAGCTGCCGATCAAGACAGGCGACCAGACTCAGCGCCGGAAGTGGTTGCGCCGTACAACTGGTTCCGGCCACGCTGAGCGGTGTCTGGTTGGATTCAACGCAATGGGATTTGAGATGACAAGATGAATTCCCGTCGCTTGCTGATCGCGCTACTGCTGGCACTGCTTCTATCGGGCGCAGTCACCTATGTTGTAAGCCGAAAAATTTCTAATCACGTCGCAGCCCATCCGAATACCCAGCGCTATGTCGCCGCAGCGCGAGCGCTGCAGGCGGGTGACGTCCTCAAGGCGGAAGAGCTGGTGCTGGTGGACTGGCCGGCATCCATCACGTTGTCAAAGCCGTTCACCAGGATCGCGGATCTGGCCGGGCGGGCGGTCATTTATCCGGTGGCCGCGTCGCAGCCGATCTTGGAAGACTACCTCGCGGCACCCGGTTCGGGCATTGGGATCACCACCAAAATTCCGGAGGGCATGCGCGCGACCTCGGTGAAGTCGGATGAGATTGTCGGCGTCGCCGGATTCTTATTCCCCGGCTCGCATGTGGATGTGCTGGTCACCTTCCGCTCCGACGGCCTGCCTACACCGGCAACGCAGATCGTCTTGCAGGACGTCGAGGTGTTGACCGTAGGCCAGAAGCTCCAACCCGATCCGCAGGGCAAGCCCGACGCGGTGAGCGTAGTGACTCTGCTGCTCACGCCGGAGGATTCGCAGAAGCTGGTGCTGGCGTCGAGCCAGGGGAGCATTCAATTTGTGTTGCGCAATGGCGCCGATCACACCCGGGTCGAAGCCATGCCGGTGCAGATCGCGCAACTGGCGGGGACGCGCCCCTTGGTCGTTCCGGCGGCAGTAACGCCACGCCGTTATCTGCCGATGAAACAGGCGGACGTGGTCGAAACCATCCTGGGCGACAAGCGGTCGACCAAGAGCTTCGAGTAAACGATGACCTCCCCTGCGCGGCGAAGAGCGATTTTGTTTGCGACTGTGCTGATTCTGGTGCCGCCCGAGATGCGAGCCCAGAGCTCGGCGAGTACTTGGTCAACAGCCAGCTCCCCCATGGGATCGGGTACCACGGCAGCGCCAGCCGCAACCTCGGCAGCGCAGGCCGGTCCGGTATCCGGTATGGCAGAAACAGCGGCGCCCTCATCGTCCCAGCAACATGTGGCGCCGCTGGCTCTCAAGTCAGAGGCGGCTGGCAATGCTCCAGCTTCTGGGGAACAAGTGTCTTCTGCTCCGAGCCCTTTGACATTGCACCTGATTGTTGGCCGTTCGTTCTTTCTGGATTCAGCCGAAAAACTGCGGCGGGTCTACGTCAGCAATCCCACGGTGGTGGATGCAATGACTGCCAGCCCGTACGAAGTTGTGATTACGGCGAAGCTGGCGGGCACCAGCAGTCTGGTGTTGTGGAACACGAGCGGCACGCCAACGCTCTACACGGTGCTGGCTGATGTGGATGTGGCCGGACTGCGGGAGTCGCTGGCCCAGGCGCTCCCAGGCGATCGCGTCGAGGTGGCGGCGCAGCAAGCCCGCATTCATCTCACCGGCGTGGTGGATAGTGATGCCGCCTCGGACGAGGCGGCCAGGCTGGCGGCGATTTACTCCAAGGATGTGGTGAATTCGCTGGTGGTCGATCCTCACCATCTACCGCAGGTGCAGCTGCAAGTGCGGATTGCCGAGATCGATCGCTCCAAGCTGACCGAATTTGGCATCAACTTTTTCAGCCTGGGCAAGAACAGCGGAGCGGCGACGACCGGGCAGTTCAGCCCGCCCTCATACCAGTCGCAGAGTGGAAGTAACACTGCGGTCATCAGCGACTTCCTGAATCTCTTCTACTTTAATTTCGACCACGGCCTGGGTACCACGATTCGCGATCTGCAAACCAAGGGCATCCTGCAGATCCTGGCCGAGCCCAACCTCACCACGATTCATGGCCGCACCGCGCGCTTCCTGGCGGGCGGACAGTTTCCGTACCCGATCGTGCAGCCGGGCGGAGCCGGTACCGTGCCGACCGTCACGGTGCAGTTTCAGCCCTACGGGGTGAAGCTGGAGTTCACGCCCTACGTCAACTCAGATGGAACGATTCGGCTGCGGGTGGCGCCGGAGGTGAGCGCGCTCGACTACACCAATCAGGTCGTCATCGCAGGATATGTGCTGCCGGCCCTGTCGACGCGAAAAGCCGAAACAGAAGTCGAGCTGAAGGATGGCCAGAGCTTCGGCATCTCGGGCATCCTTGACAACCGCACCACGGACAATCTCAGCAAGATGCCCGGTATCGCCGACATCCCAATTCTGGGGCAGCTGTTTCGTTCGAAGAACCTGAACCGCTCCACCATGGAACTGGTCGTCATCGTTACCCCGAAAATTATTGAGCCATTGAACGAAGGGGCTGCGCCGCCGGCGACAGTGCCGGCGATGGCGGTGCCATTTCTTCAGCAGCAGACGTTTGACCGCAATCTTCCTAAGAACTGAGGAGCCGACTGTGGCTGCGTCATCGCAAATTCGAGAGCACAACCTGAACGTCGGTGAATTGCCGAGTGCTGCCGGAGTCTGTGCCGCTACGTTGTGCGTCGATGGCAACACCGTGGACGCGGTCCGGCAGGCCGTGGTGGGCGGCAAAGGCCTTTTCGCCGGAGGTCTGGACAATTATTCAGGCTACGAGAGCGATCCTCTGGTCTTGCAGAGCCTGCAGCGGGCCGAGGTCCCGGTATGGATCATCGGTTTTGACCGCGACCGCGCTGCCGCGATTGCGGCCTGCCATGCGATCCAGCAGGCTACGCACGGTCATTGCAGCCTGGTCGCCGTTTCCAGCAATGCCGACGGCGGCCTCATTCTTGAAGCCATGCGCGCCGGTTGCAGCGAATATCTCACTCTTCCCGTAACCGTCGATCAGTTCGGCGATGCGGTAGGGCGCTTGCGCCTGCGACTCAACGCCCGCAAGACCATTGTCGCCAAGCCCTCGGGCCGCATCGTGGCGATGCTGGGCGCGCGCGGAGGAGCAGGCGCGACAACGTTAGCCGTTCATCTGGGATGCTTCCTGGCGCGGCAATACGATAAGAGAACTCTTTTGCTCGACGAGCACCGCCGTCTGGGTCACGTCTCGCTCTATCTTGGCGCCGAAGAGCCCAACTACCATTTCTACGAGCTGGTGCGGAACATTGGGCGGCTGGACGAGAGTCTGCTGCAGGGCTTCGTCATTCATCATTCGAGCTGCCTGGACATTCTGCCGTCCCCGGACTGCTTTGACGATGCCGCCAACGTTTCACTCGAGGATATACAACGCGCCATTCGCTTCCTGGGCCAGAATTATGAATTCGTGGTGATTGATTGTCCGCACGGCGTACACAACCTTAGTCTGGCCACCCTCGCCTGTTGCGACGAGTTGTACCTGATTGCCACTCCGGATGTGCCTGCTCTCCGCGACCTCTCGCGCTGCATTGACGGTTTTCTGCAGAGCAACATGCTTCCGGAAAAAATCAAAGTGGTGATCAATCGATATTCGTCGGACGGAGCACTCGGGTTGCAGCAGATCGAGAAGGCTATCCAGCAACCGATTTCCATCACCATTCCCAACGCATCTTCAGACTTGATTCGGGCAATGAACACCGGGAGCCCGGTGCTTCCCGATCGCAAGTCCGAATTCACCAACCAGATGAAGAAGTGGGCGGCCACGCTGGTGCCGGGTGCGGAGCAGGAGATACCCGAACCGAGGCGAAGGTTTGCCTTTTGGAATTGATTGTGACTGGTCGAGCACTACCGCGTTAAGGAGGATCCATGGCTGAAGCTGCGCTCGCATTTCCCGACAGTCATCTGTCATTCGAGAACGGACGAGTCCCCGGGTTGTTGCCGTCACGGGCGCAGGAGGTCAAGTCGGCGGTCCATCGTCAGCTGATCGACAAAGCCGACCTGGAGAAGCTGCTGTACCTGCAGGACACGCGCGGCCGCCAACAGCTGCTGAATCTGATCCTGCAGCTGGTGGCCGATTGTGGTGTGCCCTTGAGTGCATCGGAGCGTACGCGACTGGCCAATGAAGTGATGGACGAGGTCTTCGGCTTGGGTCCGCTGGAGCCGCTGCTGCAGGATGCAACCGTCACCGACATCCTGGTGAATACGGCGAACGCGGTCTATGTGGAGCGCGGCGGACTGCTGGAAAAGACGGATGTCGTTTTCAAAGACAATCACCACCTGATGCACATCATCGAGAAAATCGTCTCGAAGGTCGGCCGCCGCGTGGATGAATCGTCGCCCATGGTCGATGCGCGCCTGGCCGATGGCTCGCGCGTGAACGCCATCATCCCTCCGCTGGCCATCGATGGCCCGATTCTCTCGGTTCGCCGCTTTGGCTCCGATCCGTTGACCGCCGAAGACCTGCTGAACTATCGCGAGCTGACGCCGACCATGATGGAGGTGTTGCAGAAAGCGGTGAAAGCGCGGCTGAACATCGTGGTCTCCGGAGGAACGGGCGCCGGTAAAACCACGCTGCTGAACGTGCTCTCCGGTTTTATCTCGCCGCGGGAGCGCATTGTGACGATCGAAGACTCGGCCGAGCTGCGGCTCAAGCAGGAGCATGTCGTGCGCCTGGAATGCCGTCCTCCCAACGTTGAGGGCAAAGGCGGAGTGCGCCAGCGCGAGCTGCTGATCAACGCCCTGCGCATGCGGCCCGACCGCATCATCGTCGGCGAGGTGCGTGGCGAGGAAGCGCTCGACATGCTGCAGGCGATGAACACCGGCCATGACGGTTCGATCACCACGGTACACGCCAACAGCCCGCGCGACGCGATCTCGCGCATTGAGACCATGTCGCTGATGGCCAACCTGCATCTGCCGGAGATGGCGCTGCGGCAGCAGATCGCTTCGGCCATCCAGGTGATCGTGCAGGTGTCGCGCATGAGCGACGGCTCCCGGCGGGTAACCCACATCTCGGAGATCACCGGCACCAGCGATCAGGTCATCAGCATGCAGGACATCTTTCGCTTTGAGAAGCGCGGGCTGGGTCCGAACGGAAAAGTGCTGGGCCGCTTCTACGCCACGGGTATTGTGCCGAAGTTTGGCGAGAAGCTGCAGTCGGCGGGCATCACGTTCGATCCGAGTCTGCTGAGCTTCTCCGAGGAAATCTAGCGGGGCGCCATGTTTCTCGCCGGTTTTATCTTCGCCGCAGTCGCGCTGATGACCTTCGCCATCATCGTTCTGCTGACTCGTCCGACTACTGTTGAGCGTGCCATCGAACAGCGCATCGCGAAGCTGCATGGGCCGTACGAGGGGAGCTCGATCGCGAGCGAGGAAGGCCCGCAACTGGTCAAACTCACCCGTCTCAGCCGGATCGACTGGCTGGACAGTTTCTTGCAGCATTGCGACTACGCACATCGCCTGCAGTTGCTGATTGAGCAGTCCGAGAGCACCTGGAGCGTCGGCAAGGTGTTGTGCATGGCCGCCTCGCTCGCCCTGGTAGGTTACGCGATCGGATGTTACGCACTGCCGGGTGCGACTCTGGCGCTCTTGCCCGCAGTCGTATTGGCTGTTTCACCGCTGCTGGTCCTGCGTTTCCGCAAGCAACGCCGGTTGCGTGAGTTCAATCGCCATCTTCCCGAAGCCATCGACCTGATGAGCCGGGCGCTGCGGGCCGGACATTCTCTGGCGGCAGCGATCGAGATCGTCGGGGAAGAATGTCCCGAGCCGGTACGCACGGAGTTTCGCGAGGTCTATCGCCAGCAGAACTTCGGATTGCCGGCCCGCGATGCCCTGGTACAACTCGCTCGCAGGATGCCCATGCCGGAGCTCGGCTTCGTCGTGACCGCTATGTTGTTGCAGCGCGAGACCGGCGGAAATCTGGTCGAGGTGCTCGACCGCACCGCGGCGGTGATCCGCGAGCGCCTGCGCATTCAGGGCGAAATCCGGATCTACACCGCCCAGGGCCGGCTCACGGGATGGATTCTGACGATCCTGCCCATCGCCATGTTCTTCTTGCTCGGCATGGCGAACCGCGGTTACACCCGTGTGCTGATCGAGGATCCGACCGGGCGGAAGCTGATCTACACCGGACTGATCCTGATGGTGGTGGGAGGACTGGCGATCCGCAAGATCGTGGACGTGAAAGTATGAACGGCGCGAGTCCAGTGCTGATGGTCAGCGTGATGGCAACGGTGTTCTGCGCCCTGGCGGCGGTGCCGGTGTTTTTGGCGGTGCGTTCCTCCGAGCGTGCCAAGCGTCTGCTCCAGGTCACCAAGCCGCCCCTGCGGATGCAGGAAGAAAAGCCGGTGGTGGCGGGCAATCCCTTCAGCCGAATTCTCCTGCTTACGGTGCACCTCGTGCGCACACGCCTGGGATTCGCACAGGATGAGAAGTTGCGCCAGAAACTTCTATCTGCCGGACTGAGGGATTCAGCGGCAGTGGACACCTACTTTGCGATTCGCCTGATTGCTCCGGTGCTGGCGGTGGTTGCCGGTACCTTCATGCCGCAGAACACGGTGTTCTGGATCATCGCATTGATGGGAGCCGCCTATCTGGCTCCGGATGCCTGGGTGCAACACCGTGCGCGAGTGCGGCGCGAGCATATACGTCTCGGCCTGCCCGATGCGCTGGATCTGATGGTTGTCTGCGTGGACGCGGGCCTGGGCATCGATCAGGCGCTGCTGCGCGCGGGGCAGGAACTTGCCTTGAGCCAGCCCGAGATTTCGCAAGAGTTCAACCACATCAACTTCGAGCAGCGTGCCGGCAAGCCGCGCATCGATGCCTGGCAAAGCATGGCGGAGCGCACCGAACTCGACACGGTCAAGAGTTTCGTCCACATGCTGGCGCAGACCGATCGTTTCGGTACGCCGCTGGTTCGAGCGCTACGGGTTTTTGCCGATGGAGTACGGCAGAAGCGCCGCCAGCAAGCGGAAGAGTTGGCCGCGAAGACTACGGTCAAGCTGATTTTCCCCCTGGTGCTGTTCATCTTTCCCAGCATTTTCATCGTGATGCTGGGGCCGGCGGTCATTCTGATATCGAAGAACCTGCAAGGCATCTTCAAGTAGTCGAATTTGAGTACTAGCTGAGAGGGAGGAAGGCAATGGACACAATTACCGTGATTCGGGTCGTCGCTGCAACGCTGGCGGTCGTGCTACTGGCAGTCATGGTCGCGCGACGTAAAAGACACGCATAAATAAATTCGTTCACGTGATACCTCGAACAATCCAGTTCCAACGGCGGCGCTATCCTGTGGAACACAAGAAGCGCCGTCCGGCCTTACCCTGCAACCACGCCCACGATCAATTGCCTGCGTACGAGTATTGCGAAACGGCCCATGCGCCCAAGGAAACAAACATTGACCAGGGATAGACCCACGCCGCTATCAAAGGCAGTTCCCACAGCTTGAGATCCGAGCAGCGAAACACGATCTCGCTGGCGCTTAGCCCAATGCTGGCCGCGAATCCTGCCGCCAAAACAATCCACGCGCTGCAAGACAACAATGTATGGAACTGGCCAGCGGCGTTGATCCGCGGAGCACTCTTCAGCAGCCACAGAGTGGCGGGCAAAAGGATGATTTCGTTATAGATCAGAAATGGGAACAACAGTTGAAATACGGCGATCGAGAAGCTCATCGCAAACAGGAAATCGGATTCACGCCACCGGTAACTGACCACGATCACTGCGCAGAGCAGCAGCGTTATCGCGGGCACCACGAGATGTCCGTGTAGGAGATCCAGCAGCAAGGGCTTGCTTCCGGCATAGTGCGAGTAGGCGCGGACCGTCGCCAGCCAGGGACCGATCCAGCCGGGCAGAAGCGCTTCGGAGCCTGCTACCAGCGCCGCGATTGAACACCCGAATGCGATCAAGAACCGCCTTCTATCGCGCGACTTCGCCAACGCCCAAATCGAAAGCGGCAGCAGGACACCGATCGCTACGTGCGGCTTTGCCGTGCAGAGCCCGGCCAAGATCCCGGCCCACACGAGGCGACCCGAGCGCGCCCAGTAGACAACGATCGCCAGCAGTCCGGCAACCAGCAGCGTTGGCTGGCATAGCTGCAAGCCCAGAATGACGGGGTAAGCCGAGAACGTGCTCAGTAGCGCGATTGCTGATGCAGCATTAGACAGATTCGACTGCAGAGCCCACAGCCGCAGAGAAAGAATCGTCAGCGTGATGGCCCCGAGCAGAGCCACCGAGTGTGCCAACGGAAAGGACAGCAGCGCGAGCGGAAGAAACAGGACGACGAAGTAGGCAGGATAAGCAAAGCGTTGCTCGTTGACTTGCTTCGAAGCGGCTTGACTTCCATAGACTGCCATCTGAATTGTATGAGTCAGCTCCGGTCGGTAGGGACTTTGCCGGGCCAGAAGTATTTCGCGGCAGCCAATCCACTCAGGATAAAGTCCCAGCCGAACCGTGGGTGCTCCGGCAGCGAGGGCGGAAGGCGCAATCACAAAGGCGAAGTAATAACTCGACGCCAGGCAGGTCAGCAGCAGTGCAAGCTTGCAGAACGTACTCAGCGGGACGTTGTGCGCCTGTGCCGTCATAGGAAGCGCGCGTTCGGGCGGCTGCAAAGCTTCCATCATCAACAAGGCTAACGCTCTGCGAAGAAAGCCGGCCTTACTGCAACCATCGGTACCTGGGCGGATTTCTTGAGGGGACGAAGTAAGATCCCAGTTAATGCCACTAACATGCTACTAAGAGGTGGGCTACAGTCGAGAATTGGAGGCGTGTAGTTACTGATCGTTCCGTCGGTAACCAGTTCGTAGGGAAATGTTCATCTACAATGTGCAATTCCTTGCATGTTGAAAATCTCAACTAACGCATTTAAAGGCAATTTTGCGGAATTCAGATTGCAATGTGGAGACTGGAGGTTGTACTCTGCCTGTCGGCTGTTGACGGCCTATAACCTTCAACCGCAGAAGGATGAGTAGCTTGCTTCCGAAGGCCGTTTCGGGTGAGATTCGGTCGAGGTACTGTGGTTACGGCGTTTGCATTCAGCGCAAACGGCGAGGGTAATGGGTAACCACACCAACTGGCGGAGTCGGTTGGTAGGGTTACCGGCATTATGGTGGGAATTTCCAGGGGAACTCTGTCGCGCCACGCGGAGCAAGCCCGGCCCAGAATTTCTGTATCTGCGCCTTTCAGTTGCGACCGTTGGAAAACAGAAGTCTCTCCGTTGCGGCGGACCGAAGCTTATTCGGCCCTTGTACGTTTTGCCGCAATTGTGGTTCCGGATAGAAGTACGGGTGTTGTTCCTGTGTGTTGTTAACCGGTGACCTTTTGGGGAGGGGATATGCGTAGGGTGTTGTTGGTATTGGCCTTGTTCTTATGCGGGACCGTTGGAGCGTTCGGGCAGTCCCAGTGGGAGTTTCTGGCGTGGAGCGGCGGCAACTGGACGAATGGTTATCCGTACTATATCCAGCCAGTTGACGGTCCTAGCAGCCTGATTTATGCCGTGATGTGCGACGACTATGTGCACGGCGGTCAGCCCGGAGATATTTGGGATGCGAACACTACGAATCTGGGCAGCGGAATCATCCCCCTTACCCGATTCAACAATATACCGGGGCCAGCCTCGAACTACGCCCTCGGACTGTATGATGAGGCCGGCTGGATCCTGTTGCAGACACTAACCCAGCAGAGTAGTGAATGGAAATCGATGACCTATGCCGTGTGGCATATCTTCGATCCCAACGCTCCACTGTTTGGCGACGCAGGGACATGGCTCAATCTCGCCGCGGCGGAGAAGCAAATAGGATTTCCGGGAGTAGACTTCAACAAGGTCTACATCCTCACCCCCGTAGACCAGCGCGATCCCGATCCCAACAGCATGCAGGAGTTCATGTATATCGGTGCGGACCCGACCCAGCAGGGCGCCCAGGCCAACCAGACCACGCCCGAGCCCGGAACATTCCTGCTGCTAGGCTCCGGTGTGCTGGCAATGCTTGGCAAAAAGTTCTGGAACTAAGCCGGTCGCCCGGAACGTAAGTCCTTCCCCGCAGTGAAAGACGCTCCCTGTAGCAAAGACCATCTTGCTCCAGGGAGCGTTTCCAGTCATAATTGGTCGTGCACGCATACTCGCTCCACCCTGATTGCGCCGAAACGCTGGCGTACAGGGCTCCCCTAAAAACCTGGGGACTTTCGGAGCGTTCCCGGCGACACAAATCCCAACAACAGAGGAATCGATGTCGGCAAAGTACATCTTTGTGACTGGTGGTGTCGTGTCTTCGCTCGGCAAAGGCTTGGCGGCTGCATCCATCGGCTGTTTGATGGAAAGTCGCGGGTTAAAAGTCACTTTGCAGAAGTTCGATCCCTATCTGAACGTCGATCCCGGCACCATGTCGCCGTTCCAGCACGGCGAGGTCTTCGTCACCGACGACGGCGCCGAGACCGATCTCGATCTCGGTCACTACGAGCGCTTCACCCACAGCAAGCTCTCGCGCGAAAATAATTGGACTACCGGGCGCATCTACGAAACCATCATCGCCAAAGAACGCCGCGGCGACTATCTCGGCAAGACCGTGCAGGTCATCCCGCACGTCACTAACGAGATCAAAAGCGCGATGAAGAAGGTGTCCGGCGATGTTGATCTGGTCATCGTCGAGATCGGCGGCACGGTCGGCGACATCGAGTCCTTGCCCTTCATCGAAGCCATCCGCCAGATGCGCCAGGAACTCGGCCGCGAGAACACGTTGTTCGTACACGTCACGCTGGTGCCGTACATCGCCGCCGCCGGCGAATTGAAAACGAAGCCGACACAGCACTCCGTGAAGGAACTGCTCAGCATCGGAATTCAGCCCGACATCCTGTTATGCCGCACGGACCGTTTCCTCTCCAAGGACATCAAGGGAAAGATCGCGCTGTTCTGCAACGTTGAGAATGAAGCCGTAATCACCGCGAAAGATGTGGCTTCGATTTACGAGGTGCCACTAGTCTTCGCGCACGAACAGGTCGACAAGCTGGCGCTGAAGTATCTCCACATTGAGACCAAGGAGCCGGACCTCAGCCGCTGGGAAGATATCGTCCATCGCGTCTACAACCCGAAGGATGAGGTCACGATCGGAATCGTCGGCAAGTACGTGGAGTATGAAGATTCCTACAAGTCGCTGAAAGAGGCTCTGGTGCACGGTGCACTCGCTCACAACCTGAAGCTGTCAGTGAACTGGATTGAGGCCGAAGGCCTGGAGCAGAAAGACCAGACCGTGCAGGCGCAACTGGAACACGTCGACGGCATTCTGGTTCCCGGCGGCTTCGGCAAACGCGGCATCGAAGGCATGCTCAAGGGCATTCAATATGCGCGCGAGAACAAGGTGCCGTACTTCGGAATCTGTCTCGGCATGCAGACCGCCTGCATCGAGTTCGCGCGCAATGTATGCGGCCTGGAGCAGGCGAACTCCAGTGAGTTCGATCCCGCAACGCCGCACCGGGTAATCTATAAGCTGCGCGAGTTGCGCGGGGTGGAAGAACTCGGCGGCACGATGCGTCTGGGTGCTTGGACTTGCAAACTGGAGCCCGACACGCTGGCGCGGGCGACCTACGGGCAGAGCGAGATCAGCGAGCGCCATCGCCATCGTTACGAGTTCAATCGGGAGTACGAAGGCCCTCTTACCGCAGCCGGACTGCGAATCAGCGGCGCCACGCCGGACGGAACTTATGTGGAGATCGTAGAGATTCCCGATCATCCATTCTTCCTGGGCTGTCAGTTCCATCCCGAATTCAAGTCAAAGCCACTCGAGCCGCATCCGCTCTTCGCGGCTTTCGTGAAGGCCTCGTACGAGAACAAACTGAAACGGCAGCAGGTCCGGCACGAAGTGGACGTCGAGATGTTTCACCGGCCCGAGAAGGTGAAGCACTAGCTCGTGCCGCATTCCTTCCAGCTCGGCGATGTGACCATCGGCGGAGGCGAACTCTTCCTCATCGCCGGTCCGTGTGTCATCGAGAGCGAGCAGCACGCGCTCAAGATGGCCGAAGCAATCTCCGCCATCGCGCGCGAGAAGAAGCTGCCATACATCTTCAAGGCTTCCTACGACAAGGCCAATCGCACCTCAATTCGCAGCTTCCGCGGACCCGGGCTGGATGAGGGTTTGCGGATATTGAAGAAGGTGCGCGACGTCGTCAGGGTTCCGGTGCTGACCGACGTACACGAAGCTGTGGACGTGCCACGAGTTGCTGAGGCTGTCGACGTGATTCAGATCCCCGCGTTCCTCTGCCGGCAGACCGACCTGTTGATCGCCGCAGGGAAGAGTGGCCACGTCGTGAATGTAAAGAAGGGCCAGTTCGTCTCGCCGTGGGACATGCGTCACGCGGTGGAGAAAGTCCACGAGGCCGGTGGAGAGCGCATCTTCCTGACCGAGCGCGGAGCATCGTTCGGCTACAACAATCTCGTCGTTGATATGCGCTCGCTGGCTATCATGCGTAAGTTTGCGCCGGTGGTGTTCGATGCGACGCATTCGGTGCAACTGCCATCGGCGAATGCTGGCGATGGTGCAGTCGTAAGCGGTGGTCAGCCTGAGTTCATTCCGCTGCTTTCTCGCGCGGCCGTCGCGGCTGGAGTTGATGGCGTGTTCATGGAGGTTCACGACAATCCCGCGCAAGCCAAGTCCGACGGCGCTAATGCGCTGGATCTGAAGCAGCTTCCCGCAGTTCTCGATCAGCTGATCGCGATCCATTCGGCGTTGAAGTAGCCGCTGTCAGCCAGTACCGGCAGCGTTGACGTAACGATTCGCTCAGCGCGTGCCGTTCGGCGTTGCCGCCGCAACTCCGATAAATTGGTCATCATGAGCGCCCTGTTTTGGCAGGAGGGATCTGCTGTTCGCCGGTGGTGGAAAGAAGATCCCTCGTCGGAGTGAAGGCCTCCTCGGGATGACAATCCATGCTGTGCGTTAGCATTTCCCCATGACCAAGTTCTTCACTCACCCGCGCTTCCTCGCCATATATTCTGGCGTGCTCACTGCAGCCCTTGCCGTCATCGTGCTCGCCGGCTTTGCCGAGTCCCGGCAGAAGCAGGCCTTCGACGAAATTACAGTCCATCGCATCAACGTCGTTGAACCAGATGGCACACTCCGTATGGTGGTCTCAAACAAGGCGGAGTTCCCAGGCATCATCATCAAAGGTAAGGAAACGCCACACCCCGACCGCTCAACGGCAGGCATGCTGTTTTTCAACGATGAAGGTACGGAAAACGGTGGCCTGATCTTCGGCGGCAGCAAGGACAAGCAGGGAAAAGTTAACAGCTACGGTCATCTCAGCTTCGATCAATACGAGCAGGACCAGGTCTTCAGCATCGACGCGGAGCAAGAGAACGGGCTGCGCACGTCCGAACTGCGCATGATCGACGAGCCCGACCATCCGATCGCGCAAGACCTCGAAGCGGCCACCCGGATAGCGAAGCTGCCCGAGGACCAGCAGCAAGCCGCATGGAAGCAGTTCCGTGGAACGACTTCTCACGCAGAGACGCGCATCCTGCTCGGGCGCGCTGACGATAAGTCTGTAGCGCTCCGCTTCAAAGATGAGCAAGGGCGCGATCGCCTCGTGATCCGCGTGCGGCCCGACGGAAATCCAGTGCTGCAGTTTCTTGATGAAAATGGGAAGGTCACCAGCCAGTTGCCACGATCGGTTTCGCACGACTGAAAGGGCCTGTCGGAGGTCCTTCTTGGGCAACAGATTCAATGGCTATTTCGCGCCTTTAACTGGCTGAAATACCCCTTTTGGCCGTAAAATATTGGGAGATTCCCAGTTGCTCGCTATCCTCAGTAGATAGGCCTCAACTGACCGCAGTACCACTGTGTCCAGCTGACTTGCTCTGTGTCACCCCGAGCTGCGGACCACAATAAGGAGTTCGACATTGTCCAATCATCGCTATCTGTTTACCTCTGAATCGGTAACAGAAGGTCATCCTGATAAAATCGCCGACCAGATTTCCGACGCAATTCTCGATGCCTGTCTGAAAGAAGATCCCTACAGCCGCGTAGCCTGCGAGACCCTGACGGCGACCGGTCTGGTGGTCATCGCCGGTGAAATCACCACCAAAGCTTACGTTGATTTCCAGACGCTGGTGCGCGGTGTCATCGCCTCCATCGGTTATGACAACGCTCTCTACGGTTTCGACTCCAATACCTGCGCTGTGATCTCCAGCATCAACAAGCAGTCCGGAGATATCGCCATGGGCGTCGACACCGGTGGCGCCGGCGACCAGGGCATGATGTTCGGTTATGCGACCAACGAAAATGAAAACCTGATGCCGACTCCCATTTTCCTGGCGCACAAGCTTTGCGAGCAGCTCACCAAAGTCCGCAAGAACGGCACCCTTCCTTACCTCCGGCCCGACGGCAAATCCCAAGTCACCGTGGAATACGACGAGAACCACAAGCCAGTCCGCATCGACGCAGTGGTGATCTCCAGCCAGCACTCCGAAACGGTTTCGACCGAGGACCTGCGCGCCGACATTCTGAAGCACGTGATCCAGGCCGCGCTGCCGGCCGAGATGCTGGACGAAGACACCAAGTACCACATCAATCCGACCGGACGCTTTGTCATTGGCGGACCGATGGGTGACACCGGCCTGACCGGCCGCAAGATCATCGTCGACACCTATGGCGGCATGGGACGTCACGGCGGCGGCGCTTTCAGCGGCAAGGACCCGACAAAGGTCGATCGCTCGGCCTGCTACATGGCGCGCTACATCGCCAAGAACATCGTAGCTGCCGGACTGGCGGAGCGCTGCGAAGTGCAGCTGGCTTATGCCATCGGCGTAGCCGAGCCGGTCAGCGTTTTGATCGATACCTTCGGTACGGCGCAGATCGATGAAACGAAGATTGCCGAGCTGGTTCGCGCGACCTTCAAGCTGACCCCGAAGGGCATCATGGAGTCGCTGAATCTGCGTCGTCCCATCTATCGCAAGACGGCTGCTTACGGTCATTTCGGACGCAACGACGCCGACTTTACCTGGGAAGCCACCGACAAGGCTGCGGCTCTGCGTGAGCAGGCGGGCTTGGCGGGAGCAGGGCAGAAGACGGCGAAAGCAGCGAAGTAAATCAGTAGAGCGGGCCTTCGGGTCCGACTCACCGTTGCAGTCAGGATCAAAAGCCGGCTTCAGCCGGCGATACACACGGTGTGTCGTATCACACGCTGCGGGCTGAAGCCCGCGACTTTGGAAAATTGACTACTTGACGCGGGCCTGAAGGCCCGCTCTACCTAGGAGATTATGTCGACCACAACCACACGCGTCGCCGGCGATATCGCCAACCTTGCCCTTGCCGATCTCGGTAAGAAGCGCATTGACTGGGCCAACCAGTCGATGAAGGTCCTGCAGATCATCCGCAAGGACTTCCTTAAGAGCCAGCCGCTGAAGGGCATGCGTATTTCGGCTTGCCTTCACGTCACGGCCGAAACCGCCAACCTGGCCATCACCCTGCGCGATGGCGGCGCCGATGTTGTGCTCTGCGCCTCCAATCCGCTGTCCACGCAGGACGACGTCGCCGCTTGCCTGGTGAAGGATTACGGCATCCCGGTTTTCGCCATCAAGGGCGAGGACAACGACACCTACTACTCGCACATCATGTCGGCGCTCGACCACAAGCCGCACATCACGATGGATGATGGCGCTGACCTGGTCACCATCGCGCTGACCAAGCGCACCGACGCGCTGGAAGGCGTCATCGCCGGCACGGAAGAGACCACGACGGGCATCATTCGCCTGCGGGCCATGGCGAAGCAGGGCGTGCTGCGCTATCCCATCATCGCGGTGAACGATGCCGACACCAAGCACCTGTTCGACAACCGCTACGGCACCGGACAGTCCACCATCGACGGCATCGTGCGCGCCACCAACTTCCTGCTTGCGGGTTCGAAGTTCGTCGTCGCCGGCTACGGATGGTGCGGCCGTGGATTGGCCAGCCGCGCTCGCGGCCTCGGCGCCGAGGTCATCGTCACCGAAATCGATCCAACGAAGGCGATCGAAGCGGTGATGGACGGTTTCCGCGTGATGAGCATGGAAGAAGCCGCCAAGATCGGCGACGTTTTCTGCACCGTTACCGGTAACAAGAGCGTGCTGCGCAAGGAACATTTCGAGGCGATGAAGGACGGAGCCATCGTTTCCAACTCCGGCCACTTCAACGTAGAGATCGACATCCCCGCGCTGGAGAAGATGTCGTCGTCGAAGCGTACCACCCGCAACTTCGTCGAGGAGTACTCGATGAAGGACGGCCGCAAGATCAACCTGCTGGGCGAAGGCCGCCTCATCAACCTGGCTTCGGCGGAGGGTCATCCGGCGTCGGTGATGGATATGAGCTTCGCCGACCAGGCGCTCTCGGTTGAGTATCTGGTGAAGAACCACAAGTCGATGGAGAAGAAGGTCTACGTGGTTCCGGAAGAGCTCGACAAGCGCGTCGCCAAGCTGAAGCTGGAATCGATGGGCATCAAGATCGACCGCCTGACTCCGGAGCAGGAAGAGTACCTGGCCAGCTGGAGCGAAGGAACGTAAAGCAGTTGTCAGTTGCCGGTGGTCAGTTGTCAGTTAAAGTGGTCGGTTGACAGTCAGATGCAGGGTTGAAAGGGCACGGCTTTAGCCGTGCCGAAAACCAACCAATAATTTCCGGGGCTTTAGCCCCCGAAACCAGGGCGGCAGCTATGCCGCCCTTTTTATCATCTGCCGTCGCCACGGGTGCGACTAGTCACGGAAAGACGGTAGAGCTGGCCTTCAGGCCAGCGTCCGGCCGTCTGTTGCAAGGGTGTCATCCTGAGCGCAGGCGCGCTTTTTGCGCCGGAGTCGAAGGACCCCTATAGACGCGACAATCTTTCGCTTGACGGAGCGGAGAGAATGATGCGCCTGTAGCGGTCCTTCGACTTCGTGCGGACACTTCGCGTCCTCACTCCGCTCAGGACGACGCCGATTGTGAATTGGAGTCTCGAAGAGATTTCGCTCAGAGCTTACGGACCAAAGCCGACCCCCGTTTTTCCACTGCTCGCGAACGCCATTACCACCGCCATCCCCGCAATCCCCACCATCAGGAACACGCACGGAGGCCAGCCGCCGGCCACCCACGTCCATCCGGTGATGGTCGCGCCTAAACTTCCGCCGATGTAATAGAACGTGACGTACAGCCCCGCAGCCGACGATCGCGCCTTGCCCGCGACTACTCCCGTCTGCACTGTCCCGACGGCCTGATAGATGAACACGCCCGACGACGCCAGCGCTAACCCAACGATGATCACCGGCAACGAAGGTATCAGCGTCAGTAGAAGTCCAACCGCGGCAAATCCAAAACCGATTGCCGAGGTCACGCGAATGCCGTAGTGGTCGAGGCAGCGTCCCGAAAGGGGCGTGACGATCAGCCCGAACAGATAGACGAAGAAGATGCTTCCCAATTGTGCGGAATTCAGGTGGTACGGCGGAGCGGCCAGGTAGAAGTTTGCATAGGTAAATGTCCCGACCAGGCAGAACAGTGCCGCAAAGCCCATGCCGAAGACCGCCAGCAGTCGCGGGTTCCACAGATGATCCTTGGCGTGAGTGATGGAGTGACGCACCGCTTCGGCGCGGACGAAGTTTTTCGCCACCGGAAGCCAGCGCTGCACCATGATCGCGCCCACCAGGTTCACCAGGCCGATGACAACGAACGCATCACGCCAATCCAGATGATGCGCCACCATTCCTGAGATGAAACGTCCACCGAATCCGCCAAGAACCGTTCCGGTAATGTAGGAAGCCATGGCGCGGCCGACATAAGGGCCTGCAAACTCCTCACCGATGTAGGCCATCATGACCACAATTACACCGGGAACGAAGATGCCCTGCATAAATCGCCAGAAGATGAGCTGGTGCAGGTTCTGCGAGGTCGCCGCTAGCAGCGTGGGCACCGTCAACGCATACAGCGATGGGACGATGACTTTCTTGCGGCCAATCGATTCGGCGAGCAGGCCGATGAACGGTGCAGTGAGCGCAACGGCAAGGATCGTGGCGCTGACAGTGAAGCTGACCGCGATCTCCGACGTGTGATAAAGCCTCTGCAGGTAGGGAAGTAGCGGCTGCGTGTCGTAGACGTTCAGGAAGGTACACATCCCCGCCAGCATGCAGGCAGCGATGGCCACACGCGCGGGCGTACCAGCGTTCTGGTTCGCGGCTAAGTTCGGGATGGCAACATCCATGGCAGGGCGCAGGAAAGACAGTGCAATTCAGGATTATAGCTACAGGCTAAAGCAGCACTACGGTCACGCCCTTGTTCCCGCGCCCCAGATCGCTGTCGCTCTTCAGTTCCGGCATATGCTTCAGCACTGCCCATGTGCGCTCGTCACTCTTGCGCCAGTTCTCGCCGTAGATACAGTCGCGAATCTCCTTCTTGGCTGCCATCTGCCGCAAAGTCGCTTGCAGGGCGAAGCGCAGGTCGCCACCGACGCCGGTTGAACCATAGCCGTGCACGAGCTTTAACACCTTGAGTCCGGCCTGCTGGGCTGCGTGAATCTCAGTGGCCAGGCGGGCACGAGCCTGCTCGACGCTGGGCATGCCGTCTTTCAGGATCACGGTTTTGATGGTGGCGCGCATAGCAGGCGTTGGAGGAAGTATGCAGCAGGGTTAAGGTGTTTAAAAGAATATACGACTCTCTGTTTAGGAATTGTCATCCCGAGCGAAGCTGAGGGATTCCCTGTTAGCCTGCGGTGGAATGATCCTGCGTGCGCGACGAACCGCAGGTCCCTCCACTCCGGGGGGCAAAGTCGGCCCTCCTCCGGTCGGGATGACAATTCTGGAGCGGAGTGCGAGTGCGTGCATCTCCAAGAACACGTATCATCTTTAGCTCGGGGAACTCGATGAAAGAAATCGCTGCTTGGGCGTTGGAGACGGCGAAGCTTCGCGGAGCGTCGCTGGCCGAGGCGCGGATTGTCGACGAGCGCAATCGGTCGCTGGCGACTAAGAACGGCAAGATCGGCAGCGCTTCCGACGCCGAGTCGCTCGGCATCGGCATTCGCGTGATCGCCGATGGCGCCTTTGGATTCTCTGCTTCTGACGATCTGTCGCGCGAGAGCGTGCAGCGTTGTGCAGCGCGAGCCGTCGAAATCGCCAAGGCGTCCGCCACAGTGAAGTCGCAGGAACTGCAGCTGGTGCCCGAGCCGGCTGCCATAGCCGATTGGGCATCGCCCTGTCGCATCGATCCTTTCGCCATCTCCATCGAAAAGAATCTCGAGCTCTTGTTTGCCATCGACGAAGAGCTCCGCAAAACCAGCGGCGTGACTCTGGCGGAGACGAACATGAACTTTCGCCGCTACGAGCAGTGGTTCTACTCCAGCGAAGGCGCAGAGATTCATCAGACCGTCGTCAGCTCCGGTGCCGGCTACGCGGCGCACGTCTTTCAGGGTACGGAAATTCAGAAGCGCTCGTATCCAAACTCCTTCGGCGGACAGTTCCAGAACAAAGGCTACGAGCTCATTGAAGAGCTGGAGCTGCTGAAGCACGCGCCGGAGATCGCGGAACAGGCTGTCGCTTTGCACTCCGCGGATCAATGTCCCGAAGGCTCTTATGATGTCGTGCTTGATTCTTCGCAGCTTGGTCTGCAGATTCACGAGTCGATCGGCCATCCCATCGAGCTCGACCGAGTACTGGGCATGGAAGCGAACTTTGCAGGCACGTCGTTTCTTACGCTCGACAAGCTGGGCAAGCTGAAATATGGCAGCGACATCGTAAACGTAGTTGCCGACGCGACTGAGGCGCACGGAGCCGGGCTGGGCACGTTCGCCTACGACGACGAAGGCGTGGCCGCGCAATGTACGCCCATTATCACCAACGGACTTTTCACCGGATATCTGACCTCGCGCGACACGGCCGAAGCCATCGGGGCATCGCGCAGCGGCGGCTGTCTGCGAGCGGAGGGCTGGAACCGCTTGCCAATCGTGCGCATGACGAATGTCAGCATCCTGCCCAATCCGACGCCGCTTACGCTGGAGCAGTTGATCGCTTCAACCGAACGCGGCGTCTACATGGAGACGAACCGCTCCTGGTCGATCGACGATAAGCGTTACAACTTCCAGTTCGGCTGCGAGATTGGCTGGGAGATCGTCGGCGGCAAGCGTGGACGAATGCTGAAGAATCCTTCGTACTCCGGCATCACCACGGAGTTCTGGAATTCGATGGATGCCATCTGCTCGCGCGACGAGTGGACGCTGTGGGGCACGCCCAACTGCGGCAAAGGGCAGCCGCAACAGGTGATGGGCACTGGCCATGGCGCAGCGCCGGCGAGGTTCAGGGATGTCAGTGTGGGTACGGCGTACAAAGGAAGCGACTAGCAAACAGCGATTAACCGCTAGCCAATCATTAAGATTTCAGTCATCAGGAGTCTTACCAACTTTGCTCACTAGTAGCCATTCGCTAGCCGCTAGTCGCCACTTGACAACATGCTAACTCGCGACCAAGCCGCTTCCATTTTCGACAAGCTACGCAAGCTCACGAGCGCCGATGAGATCGAGTTGCTCATCTCCAGCGGGCAGAGTGCGCTCACTCGCTTTGCCAACAATACGATTCATCAGAACGTAGCTGAAGAGGAGAACCACATCTCCATTCGGGTCTCCTTTGCTGGCCGGACGGCGCGCGTTACCACCAACAAGCATGATGACGATAGTCTGCGTCGCGTGGTCCAATCCGCCGAAGCGCTGGCGCGGGTGCAGCAGGACGATCCCGACCTGTTGCTGATGCCCTCGACGGAAGAGGTTCAGCAGAACGCCAGGCATGCCGGAGCCAGTGCAGTCCGCCGGTTCTTCGACAGCACAGCCCGACTCACTGCGGGCGATCGCGCTCGCGCCGTGGCGCAGATGGTGAATATCGCCAAGAAGCATGCGCTCACGGCCGCCGGCATTTATTCCACGGCCGAGGGCGCAGAAGGCATCTTCAACTCGCGCGGCGTCGCGGACTGGCACGAACAGACTCTGGCCGAGGTGTCGATCACGATGATCGGCGACACCTCCTCCGGCTGGCAGAAGGCCAACTCGCCCGATGCCGCGCTGCTTGATCCCGCGGAGCTGGCGGAAATCGCCGCCCAGAAAGCCATTGCGTCGCGCAATCCTGCCGACGTGCCGCCGGGCAAGTACACCGTTATCCTTGAGCCCGCTGCCGTGCTCGATGCCGTGGGATTCATGTTCTGGGATTTCGGAGGCTCAGCGCTGCTTGAGCAGCGCTCGTTCCTGAACGAGCGCATTGGGAGGCAGTTGTTCGGCGAGAATATCACCGTTTGGGACGACGTTTACCATCCGCTGCAAACCGGACAGACCTTCGACGGCGAAGGGATGAAGCGGCATCGGCTTAAGTTAATCGACAAAGGCGTGGTGCAGCGCGTGACTTTCGCCCGTTCCACGGCTGCGCGCGTGTCGCGGTCGGAGCTTGCTGGTAACGTCGGCATTGTTACTCCCACAGGGCACGGCTTCGCGCTGCCGAATGAAATCGGCGAAGCGCCGCTGAATATCGTGTTCGAGGTTCCGGCTTTAGCGAAGCGCAACACGGTTGAGGAGATGATCGCCGGAACGGAACGAGGAATTCTGGTAACTCGCTTGTGGTACATCCGCGAAGTGGACCCCTACGAAAAGATTCTCACCGGCATGACCCGTGACGGAACGTTCCTGGTCGTGGGCGGCAAGGTCCGGGGAGGGGTGCGGAACTTCCGCTTCAACGAGAGCCTCATACATATGCTGCAAAACGTGGAGTCGATGAGTGAACCAGTGCGATCCTCGGGAGAGGAGTCCATGGACATGGTGGTCCCGGCCATGAAAATTCGGAACTTCAACTTCACGGAAACAACCAAGTTCTGAGGATAAACCGTCAAAATGAAGCCACTTCAAGCGGCAGTAATCGCTGCTGGCGGTACTTTTGTGCCATTTCGTAACAAAAATGAAGCAACTACTCGAAAAGATTAGTCGGTAACAGGGATTTGATGGTACTTTAGTAACATCCTGAGTAGGATGCCTCTGCAGTATCGTGTGGGGTACACGATCATGTCTGCTGGCCACCAGTTCGATTTTCGCAATTCGATTCGGTTCCCACTGCATCTCCAGGTTACGTTGAAGACTCCTGCTGGGGAATATCGCGCTACAACCACAGATATCTCGGCCGGGGGGATTTCCTTCCACATTGACGCGAAGATCGAGGTAGGTTCGCCAGTCGAATTTGCCATCGAAATGCCGATCGACATGTTGGGCACTACCCAGCCGGTTGAAGTGTTGTGTGCCGGGCGGGTTGTGCGTTGCTCTGAGGAAGATCCGGGACAAAGTGTCGCGGTGGTGATTGATGAATACCACTTCAAGAGGGTTTAACGGTCCGAAATGGGCGGCCCGATCTGCTGGCCGCAGTAAGGCAGCATCCGCTGTCGTCCCCTCGTCTGGCAACGGAGAGACGCAGTCCAGTCCACAGACGATCCGTATCATCCTGGCCGATTCGGAGGCCATCTTCCGAGTTGGGATGAGCAAGATCTTTGCCTTGCAGGAGGATTTGGAGGTCGTCGCTCAGACGGAGACCTTGGCGCAGACGCTTAACGCGGTAGCGAGCACGCCCTCCGACGTCATTCTCTTTGAGGCCGGACTCTCGCCCAACCCCGCCGACGCTATCAGTGAAGTAGGGCGACGAGCTGTCCCCGGAGCGAAGTTGATCATGGTCACGCAACGCGCCGGCGAACAGGAAACCGTCGACTATCTTCGCCGCGGCGTGCGCGGCATCCTGGCGCGGGCGGTGTCGCCCGAGCTGCTGGTGCGCTGCGTCAGGAAAGTTGCTGCCGGCGAGACTTGGCTCGATAAGCAGGGCGTCAACTGGGTGATCGAGGCTTATCGCACCCAGGCATTGCAGGGTACCGCGCCGCAACGCCAACTACGGCTCAGCGAAAAAGAAATGATGATCATCAGCGGCGTCACCCAGGGCATGAAGAACAAAGACATCGCCCGCGAGGTGAAGACGACGGAGCAGGTAGTGAAGAACTATCTGCGCAAGATCTATGACAAGCTCAACGTCGCTGACCGTCTGGAGCTTGCTCTGTACAGCATGCACCACCGCCTCCTGGACGGCTACGTCTTCCCAAGCTCCGAGAAAACCGAGGGAGCTGCCGAGGCTAAACCGTCGGCGACTGAGCCACCGCCCGGCCCGCAAGAGGTGAACCAGAACGCCGGCACGACGGCATCGGCTACGGCGGTCGGACAACAAGCAAAACAGAAGCACGCCTGAGCCGCCCCGAGTTGTTCCTGCCTGGCGGTTGCGCTACTGTAGTTCGTTCCCCTATTTCTTTCCGAGGCTATTCATGCGCACAGTCGATTCCTTGGCTCGTAAATCCCTGATCATCTGCGTTGCAGTTTTCCTGACCGTTGCTCCGGCACTCGCGCAGACGCAGTCAACCTTGTCGCCCGAGTTGCGAAAGGGCGTTGACGACATTGCACAGCAGGTACTGAAGACGACGGGCGTGCCTTCTGCCTCCGTAGCCGTGGTGCAGGATGGCAAGATCGCTTACGTGCAGGCGTATGGCTCAGCCCGTCTCGATCCGCAAATGGCCGCCACACCTGTGATGCGCTACAGCATCGGCTCCATTAGCAAGCAGTTCACCGCGGCTGCGGTGCTGATCCTCGCGCAGCAGGGAAAGCTGTCACTCGACGATACGGTGTCGAAATACATTCCCGGGCTCACCGAAGGCGACAAAGTCACCATACGTGAGTTGTTGTCGCACACCTCGGGATATCAGGATTTCTGGCCGCAGGATTATGTTCCGCCGCTGATGCTGAAGCCGATTACGGCCGGGCAGATCATGGACATGTGGGCGCGCAAGCCGCTGGACTTCCAGCCCGGGACCAAATGGCAGTACAGCAACACCAATTACGTTATCGCTGGAGCGATCGTCGAGAAGGTCTCAGGCATGACGCTGATGCAGTTGCTCACGGAGAGAGTGTTCACTCCGCTGCAGATGAAGTCAGTGACCAATACAGACGCCAACCGGCTGCCGCCAAGCGATCCAAGCGGCTACTTCCGTTACGCGTTGGGGCCGCTGCATCCTGCGCCGAAAGAGGGTCACGGCTGGATGTTCGCTGCGGGTGAGCTGGCCATGACGCCGGAAGACCTTGCCAAGTGGGACATCTCGATCATGGACCAGACCGTATTGAGTCCGGCCTCGTATCGCGACATGGAGACCGAGATTGTTCGAAAGGATGGCGTGGGAACGCGCTATGGGTTGGGCGTCTTTGTGACGGACAACAGTGGCCATCGCGTCCTGGAGCATGGTGGCGAGGTCTCAGGCTTCGTGGCCGAGAATATTGTTCTGCCCGATGACAAGATTGCCGTGGTGGTGCTGACAAATCAGGACGCCTCCGAAGCCGCAGGCGGCATTGGCAAACAGATTTCCACACTGCTGTTGAAGGCTGCTACTCCGCAGGATCCGCAAGCCGATGCGCTGATGCGCAAGGTTTACGACGGCCTGCAGCAAGGGAAGATCGACCGCTCGCTCTTCACCGACAACTGCAACGCCTACTTCACCGATCAGGCGCTGAAGGACTATGCCGAGAGTCTTGGTCCACTGGGATCGCCGGAAGCTTTTACCAGTTCACGAACCTCGCTGCGAGGCGGAATGACGGCCCGGATCTATGAGGTGAAATACCCCAAGAAGAATCTAGTGATCATCATCTACCAGATGCCGGACAGGAAGATCGAACAATACCTGATTGCCGAGCAGTAGCTGCCGCCAGAGAAAAGAGCGGCTACGAGCCGCTCTTCTCGTTGGCAGGTTGTGTTCTGATGGCTACTGCTTCATTGCCTCGAACTTCATGGTAGTTCCGTGCAGTTTGTCGTCGCTATCAATCTTCATTGTTTTTCCATCGGAGCTGACAGTCGACTTGGCGACGCTAATCACTTTGCCATCGCGCTTATCCGTTTCCTCCAGGGTATCCTTGCCTACCATCTTCACCGAAACCGTAGTCACGCCGGGGTCACCCTTCATGGGGGCCTCGCTGCCATCCATCTTCGCCGTGTAGGACTGGCCGGTTGGGGAAGTCATGGTCAACGTGTCGCCATCAACTTTGTAGTTCCAAGTGATCGCGTTATCCGAGAGATCCTCCATCTTGGTCGTACGCCACGACCCGGAGATCGCGTTGGAGCCGGCGGGTCCCTTGGCCACCCGTGTGGCCTCGCCTTTGCCGGTGACAGGTGCAGCATTGGTATTGCTGCTGTCCGTAAACTCAAACGTTGCCGTCTTGCCGTCCGGAGAAACCGTTGTTTTGGAAGTCGCAACGACCTTGCCGTCTTTCTTGTCGGTCTCCTCAATCTCGTGATCGTTGATCACCTTGATCGCTACGGAGTCGTAGTACGGGTGTCCCGTGACCTTTTGGTCTTCTCCGTCGGCTTTGACGCTAACGGGCGGCACGCACGTCTTGCATTCGTACATTCCGTTCTGTAACAGGTAGACGTCGGGCTTCTTCGGAAAATCAACTTTGTTCATGTCGACTTTCCAAGTGCCGTCAAAGGGACTCTGCGCAGTCGCCAGCACTGGCAGCAAGAGTGTCCCCAGCATACAGGCCCACAGTAGTCTCCTCATTGAAGCCTCCACAGAAGATTTCAAATTCCGGTCGCAAATTATATAAAACTGAAACGAATTGACAACTCACGTTTCGGCAAAAGCGCGGCCCATTGGTGGCGCAAAAAAAATCAGGCCTCCACATGGAGGCCTGGAGAAAACAACCTGCTGGGATCTCAGTGGCCGTCGAGGCAGCCCCTCTGTCCACTGAGGTTGGGATAGCCCGTACCGTTGTTGTACGCGGCATTGGACCACTCGCCTTGGATCTTCCACTGCGTACCATTGGAAAAGGTCACCAGAGGAACATTGAAGGTCCAAGCACACTTATCGCCATTTTCCTGACCGCTGGAGTCATACCACGCACCCGGGCTGCTGGGATCGGTACGCGCTTCAGACAGTTCGTGTCCGCTGACGTTCGCGATCGCTGCCAATCCTTGTGAGTGCAAACCGGATCCATCCTGCGGATCGCAGCCGGCGTCGCCGTCCAACTTGAAGAAGAAGGCGAACTGAACGCGATGGCCGCCGCAAGTGCCTTCGCTGTGCCAGGCACAGTAGCCTGCGCTGCCCCGAGTCTTATCGACGTAGACCGGATAGTATCCGTTGCCCGAAGGATCCGGATTAGTGATCATCTTGCAAACTTCAGCAAGGATGGTGCTCGGGTTACTGCCGCCCGCGGACGCAGTCGTGTCAACATAATGTCCGGAATAACTGAGCGTTGGTCCAACCTGACCATTGGAGCCGGTATATTCATCGCTGGTCTTTGAGTAGTTCGAGTTGCCGAAACCCTGATACCAGCTATCCATGCCGCTGATCTTGTCCCCGCTGTAGTTTGCCCAGCTGGTTCCCCAAAAAATCGCGGTGACGTTCGCGGTCGGCATGATCACGCCGCCATGGTAGGTCATGTCAGGGCTGCGGCGTGCCATTGGCGGTTGGTGTTGCATGATCTCCTGCGGTGTACCCTTCGCCCACTGAATTCCAAGCATGGGCGGCTCGCCGCTGCTGATGCGATTCGCAGGTTGGACTTGCGTGTCATTCTGACCGAAAGCGAGCATGGATACCATGCAAGCGACGAGAAGGATGAACGGCTTTCTCACGTGTTCCTCCGGTTGGCAGATTGCCTGAGGTGAATTAGGCCCGAATGAAGAATGGGCCGATCAAGCCGCGATTTGATTTTTCCTGCCACGACCCACGTCCGGCAGGCTGATAAATTTCAGTGACGATAAATCGCAAAGAAGGGGTTAGTCAAGAGCTGATGGCACAAATCGAGCAGCGCTGACCGCTCTTTAGTTCTTTAGAACTAAGCACTAAAGTAGGATATGGACACGGACTAGGCCCGTTTGCAAAACGTACACCGGGGAACTGCTAATCGCAGTTCGGAGCGGGGCGTTGCGAGGCGGTTGCATCCTGTCCATTTTGGATCGACGCAGGGTTCATACACGTCCCCGGATCCGGCGTATGGGTCATCACGGCACGCGCGCCAGGAGTTCCGTTCATTACCAGGTGCGGTGGTGGAGTGCCGGGGCTGCTGGAAGAGTTGGGTTGCTGATCGGTCGAGGAGCCCGTCTGCGGCGTATCCGCTGGGCTGTTTTCCCTCTCCGGCGTGCTACCGGTTGTCCCCATGGTGGAAGTCGAAGGCCCCTTACTGTCCTGTCCGGACGCGCCAGTGGTCGAGGTCGTGCTGTTCTGCTGATCTTGAACTGTGGTGTCGGGAACCGACTGTTGCGAGCGCCGTTTACTGGGCGATGTCGAGTTGTGGTCAGAGTGACTGGCATTGCTCGATGCGGCGCCGCTGTCCGTGCTGCTTTGGGTCTGCGCCTGTTTGCTGGAATTGCTGGAATCCGAAGCTGGGGAAGTGCTCTGCGCCATCGTCAATCCCAACCCCAGAAGAGCCATGGCTGCGAGGTAAAGAAGCTTCGTCATGTTGGTGTCTCCGCCCGGACGTGCCTCGAGGAATACTAGCTTGTAATGGTTAGACGAGATTGGAGGGGTGACTGGTTTCTCGTCTAAGGTGAATTATTTAAGGCTTACACCACGGAGATCACATGGGCAGAGAAGCCGGTGCCGAGGCAAAGAAAACGAGAGTAACGGGAAGTCTTAGTTCACTTGGTGTCAGCTGAATCGGCTGGGGTGACCGCAGACTTTTCTGCCACGCCATTGGGACTATCCTTGTGGCATTCGCACTTGGTCATAATCGCCGAGCGAAGACGGGTACGGAGATCGTCCGGCAGTTCGTAAAGGTGGGAGTCACGATAAATCTCGATGGTCATCTTCGTCGTGTTGCAAACGACGTAGCAATTGTGGCACCACTGGAGGTGGTCTTCCAATTCCGCCCTTGTCTGGGCGTCCATCGAGTCGTCCAGGTAATCGGTGAGCTCTTTCAGAAAATCAGAGCAGGTCACTGTTTGCCATCTCCACCAGTACGATTTTTGAAGTACTTATTCAAGCGCTCTCGCAATTGCAGCCGGGCACGAAGCAATCGGGACTTCACTGCCGGAATGCTTAAGTCCAGGGCGTCGGCTGTTTCTTCGGTCGAGAGCCCTTCAACATCCCGCAAGACAAACACCGTGCGGAAACTCGGCGGCAACCCCTGTATGGTCTTGCCCAGAATTTCCTTCAATTCGCCCTGCGTATAAAGCTGCTCCGGATTTGGAGCCCAATCCGCGACTTCCCGCGGCATGGAGTCCTCTTCCGTCTTGATGTCCTCGTCGAGCGAAACCATTCGTTCCGGGCGACGGCGGCGCAGGCGCATCAGCGCCTCGTTCACCGCAATCCGGACAAGCCAAGTATAAAACTTCGACTGCTCCTGAAAGTTGGCCAGATTCTGATAGGCCTTCAGGAACGCGTCCTGCACCACATCTTCCGCGTCTTCGCGGTTCTGCGTGATGTGCTGCGCAATCCGGAACACATTGCGGTCGTACCGCCGAACCAGCTCCTCGAAGGCGCTGATGTCGCCGGCCTTTGCCGCATGAACCAGGGTTAATTCATCGCCAACTGGTTCTGCTACTTTTGGTTGGATGGTTCCCATATCTTTGCAGATTCAGGATTTTCGGCTCAAAACGGAAAAACCCGGATTTCCCATTGTACCCATGGAAAGGGGAATTGGTAAAACCGTCGCACATTTTTGTGTCGGGCACAGCTTCCTGCTCGCGGCATGGGTCTGGTGAGCGCACAATCAGGATACGGACGCGAGTGCCGCCTCGGATCTCTCAGTCGGGAACCGATTGTGTCAACTTGGGTGAGCGAATCGTAATTCGTCTCTGCGTCGAACGCTTCCAATCGCGCTAAACTGCATAAAGTGAGTTCCCGTATTCGCCTTCTCGTCGCCTTTGTGCTTGGCCTGCTGGTCTTTACCAGTAGCGGCTTTGTCGCGCAGGACAGCGGCACCACGCACAAGAAGAAATCTTCGTCTTCTTCAACCGGTGCTCACAAGACTGCCAGCAAGAAATCGTCTGCGCACCATTCGCGTAAGAAAGTAACTGTAGCCCGCGCCCATCGCATGAAGCAGACGTTTGTCGCTTCGAATGATCTGCGGCCGATGGCCCGGCAACTTGTCGAATTCCGCACGCCGGCCGCGTACGCCGGTGTGGAGAACTACGCTCACTCCCACGCCGGAACCGAGGCTGGCGCCCTGGCGTGGTTCGCAATCGGGTATGCGCATTATCTCGACGCGCAGTATCCGGCAGCCATAACCGCGCTGCAGAAGGCGCAGCCGCAAATTGGTGAACTCAAGGATTACGTCGCATTCTTCATCGGCAACTCGTATGTGCTAAGCAATGATCCTGAGGAGTCGCTGGCGTATCTGCGTGACTTCGGCACGCGTTTCCCCGATTCGCTCTACGATCACGAAGCAATAATCGCCAATGCGAAAGCATTGATAGCTCTCAACCAGCCGACCGAAGCCATCCGCCTTCTGGAAGCGCACCGCGCTCCGGCTAATGCTGAGACTGAATACTACCTTGGCAAAGCCTATGTGCAGAACGGCCAGGCCAAGACCGGTGCGGAGATCCTGCAGCGTATCTACTATGAGTACGCCACAAGCTATCTCGCCGACGCGTCGTACGCCGACTTAAGGAAAATTCCACAGGAAGAATCGCTGCCGCCCGTCACCTACGCTCAGCACCTGAAGCGAGCCGATGCTCTATACAAGGCGCGGCGTTGGGGGGCCGCTGCTGACGAATACCAGTATGTTGTGGATCTTTCGCCGCCGGGCAAGCAATCAGACGGATTGATCGATCTCGCCAATTCCTACATGAAGGATGGAAACACACGCAAGGCGAAAGAAGTCTTGGATCGTATTCCCGACGACGGCAGCGAAGCCAGCGCTGAGAAGTGGTACCAGCAGGCGGAGATTGCACGCAACGCAAATGACGATGGTTCGCTGACGAACATCCTCGAGCATATGCGCTCGAGCACGCCGAAGTCACCGTGGCTGGAAGCTGCCCTCATGAGCGCCGGCAATATGTATCTGCTGCGCAAGGACTACGACAAGGCCCTCGATTACTATCGCGAGATTCACGAACGCTTTCCCGAGGGCAACAAGGCCGCGTATGCGCACTGGAAGTGCGCCTGGTTGACCTATCGACAGAACCGCCGCGACGAGGCGAAGAAGTATTTCGAAGAGCAGGTCGAGTTTTATCCCGGAACCAACGAAGTCCCCAATGCTATGTACTGGCGCGGCCGCATGGCTGAAGACGACCGCGATTACGGGGTGGCGCGCGCTTACTACCAGAAACTTTCGTCGCGCTATCGCAATTACTACTACGCGGTGTTGGCGCGCAGACGCATGACAACTTTGCCGGCTGCTCCGGCGGTCACCGTCGCCTGCCTGCAGCATGTTTCGTCGATGGCGGCACTCGATCCGGTGTCGCAGATCACTGTTCCGCCGGAAGATGATCTCCACTACAACCGCGCCAAGCTGCTGGAGAATGCCGGCATGACCGACCTGGCAGTACACGAGTTACAGGCCGGTAGTTCCAGTGGACCGAGCTGGGAGATGCTGGAGATCGCCAAGATTTATACCAGCGGCGGGGAGTACTTCCGCGCGCTGCAAGCGCTGAAGCGCGCCATTAGCGGCTACTTTGCGATGGATGTTGATGAGCTGCCGTCACCATATTGGCAAGGACTATTCCCACGCCCGTACTGGGACGCTCTGCGCAGCTACTCCGAGGCGAATGGGCTCGATCCGTATCTCGTCGCGTCCTTGATTCGCCAGGAATCGGAGTTCAATCCCAGTGCTATCTCGCACGCGAATGCTTATGGCCTAATGCAGCTGTTGCCGCGGACCGGCAAGGGCGAGGCAAAGAAGGAAGGGCTGACGCACTACAACACCGACTCGCTGCTGGATCCGGCGACCAACATCGAACTGGGAACGCGTTATTTCCGCAGCATGGTCGACCACTTCGGCGGCCAGGTTGAATATGCGCTGGCCGCCTATAACGCCGGCGCGGACCGAGTTGAAGATTGGCGAGCCTCAGGGAATTACCGCGACGTAGAAGAGTTCGTAGAGTCGATTCCGTTCACCGAAACCCGCGAGTACGTGCAGGCCATCATGCGCAACGCCGAAGTCTACAAGAAGGTCTACGGAACGCCGTAGTAAGCGAGAGAATTGAGTTCTGTGCCGCGATTGCCAAGCGCCATCACTATGAGTGTAAGACTTCGACCCGCCAGACGACTGGTGCTGCTCGTGCCGATTCTGATTGCGCGCCACTTTTCGGTAGCGCACTCCTCAGAAGCCTGTCTGCAGCCAACGATTCCTTTGGCGGTCTTGGGAAATCAGTCCGCCGGCAAACTCCAAGCCAAGGACATTAGCGTCAGAGTCGAAGGCCAGGCCGTAACTGTCGTTTCACTTCACCAAGACAATCTGGCACCCCGAATTGTTTTGCTCGTAGATATGAGCGGCAGCATGGCAGAGGAAAATGGCTCGGAGAGCGGACCAGCTTTGTTCCTGTCCGGCTTCGCCTTCGAGGCTGTTCCCGAAGACTCTCGCGTGGCCTTCGGAACGTTCACCGATGAAGCGCATTTCTCTGAATTTGAGGAGCGGAACGCAATCGGACAACGAGTCCTTGCGCTGAAGGATACTCGACCTCGCGGACGCACAGCCTTGTACAGCGCGATCGCAAAAACGATCCCGCTGCTTACCCCCCTGCAGCCGGGCGACGCCATCTTCATTGTTTCGGATGGAGGGGACGATTCCGGTGATGTCAGCAAAAAGACGGTGCAAGACGAACTGATAAAGTCCGGCATCCGTGTTTTCGTATTTCTCGTCGAACACTTGAGGAAGACGGACGCGGAAAGACAGGGTGAGCTTAGTTTGCCCGATCTCGCCAGAATGACCGGAGGCAGTTCAATTCAGGCACAGCCGGGGTCTCCATGGTTTAAAGACACAACAGCGATACAGACGGCGCTGAATGCCATTAAGGCGCAAGTGCAAAATCCATACTGGCTTGAGTTGCAGCTGCAATCTGCGTCGCCAAAATTAGCTCGCTTGAAAATCACGACCACGACAAAAGGACTTCAGCTAGCCTACCCACGCTACATCGAGCCATGTCGGGTTTCGAGCGGAACTGCCGTGGCGAAATGATCTAGTGGCCTACCCAGTAGTCTTTCAGTTAGGCCCAATCGGGCTAGGCGCAGAGCGGTTTGGTCTCATCCGGTTCATGAGGATGTTGCCGTGCGCTAATTACTTCGTACCATACATCTTCAGAAATCCGCACTGCGCCTTGACCTCGCACTGCAGCATGTCCTGTGCCAGCAGATTCCAGCCGACAAAGCCGGAAAAAACATGGTTCTCCGACTGCTCGGGCGTGGGTGCCAGGCCTGCTCCGGTTTCGGCATCGTAATCCTCGTGCATCGAGCCCCACTTCTGGATGTCGGCCACCACCATCTTCCCCAAAATCCCCGACAGCTCCGCCGCTTCTTTGTCGAAGCCGTACCGCTTCAGAGCGATGTAGTTCATATAGTTTGCATTGATCCAGATCGGCCCCTGCCAGTTGGAGTAGGGAACGATGATCGCTGCGTTGTTATAGTCCGGGTCCTGCTTCGACAGGCTGCGAATACCATAAGGCGCGAGCATGACATCCTTGTTCAACATGTATCGCGTGATCATCGCCTTCGCATCTTTCTCCGGAAGAATGTCGTCGATCAGTGGAACAAAATTTGAGTAGCTGATGCGCTTCACCGGCTTGCCCGTGTCGCGCCGGATGTTGTAGAACATCGCCTCATCGGCGAACCACATGTCCTTCAGCATCGCAGCTTTCAACTCAGCAGCTTTCCTGCGGTATTCGGTGGCTTGATCCGCATAGCCTAGCTTGTCCGCCAACTGCGCCATGGCTTTGTATTCGCGATACTGGAATGTGCTGATATCGGTGGCGAGAATCGCGCTCTTGTCTTTGGGATCGTTGGTCAGCGCGACATTGTTGTCGGCGCCGGAGGAGATCGCATTTTCCCAGAAGAACAGGCCGTACTTGGGATCGAACTGCGTCTGCTCGCGATAAACGATGACCTTCCGCATGTTCTCCCAAATGGGCTTCACCCAGGTGTAGTCGCCCATATCCTCCGAGGCAATCACGGCGCCCTGCGCCAGAAACGGCTTCATGGCGAAGCGGCCCATCAGCGGACGCGGGCCTTTGGTCGTGATGCAGCCGGCGACGTATCCGTCTTTATCAATGGCACCGGCAAAGTCCAGCACCCAATATTTCAAGTACTGTGGCTTGCCCTGTTGCGCCAAGTGCGAGCCGATGAAGAAGCCGTCCCAGTCCCACATCTGCTTGTAGTAGCCCGCAGGAATTAGGTAGTCATACTTGATAAAGCCCTCGGCGGGACGAATGGATTGCGGCTCCAGCTTGGCGTAAGCGGTAGAGACCTGATCGAGGGTTTGCGTGAGATCAGGGGACCTATCAGCTGCACTGCAGATAATGGGAAAGGAGACTGCGCAGAAAACGAGAGCTCGAAGTGCTCGGAGAATCATGGAACCATTGTCCCAGATTTCGCACTACCAGACACCCGGCAGCAGGCGATATCGCACCTTTTCCTGGTACTCTTTGTAGCCGGCCAGGCTCTGCGTCAAGAATTTCTCTTCGTCAAGTAGTCGCCAGATAATCGCAAAAGCCAACAGGGCTGCGCCAAGCAGACCCCAGTACGAGCCTAGCGCCAGCGGCATTCCGATCACGTATAACATCGCACTCGCATACATGGGGTGGCGCACCAGCGCATACGGCCCGGTTGAAATGACCTTCTGGTTTTCAGCAACTCCTATGGTTGCCGAAGCGAATGTGTTTTCGCGGAGCACGAGGAAAACGAGATACAAGCCCACCACAACCAACCCGTCGCCCAGAAGTTCTACGATGAGAGGAACCGACAGTCCTGAGAAGCGGTAGTTCAGCGCCGATATAACAAGAAGGCTGACGAAGCCCAAGGAGGCGAACACCATGGCGATCTTCTGCGTCGTCCGCTTTTCAGCCGTAGGCCCTCCCTTCATACGCCGCTCCAGTAAGGCAGGATCGTTGCGAAGGAGGTAGATCGAGATCAGTAGGGATATTACAAGGTAAATCGCAAGGTACACCCAAGCCTGCCAGTAACCGATCGTGCCGGCGCAGACGAACAACAGCAACCCCATGGCAATCGTAAGAACGATGAGGCTAACGAGGGTTTTTGCCAGCAGGCTTCTCATGATTGATCACCGGCCCGGGCGCCTTACAGGACGGGCGGGATTACTTCAAGCGTACCGATTTATTTAGCTTCCAGCGTCATTGGCTTGGCGTAGCCCGTCATCTCCAGATAGCCAAATCCCGTTATTGCCGTACCACTATGTGTTCCAGTGATGTCGATCGCACCTTCCCAATACGACAGTCCGGCGCTGCTGCTGCTCGCCAATTCCTGGGATGCGAGCGGCGTCTTAACTTGTAGCTCCAAGCCGAGCGACGGTATGGCCACCTTCCACGCAATCGGATAGACGGCCTTCGTGATGGGACTGGTGTAGTTCTCATCCGTTGGCGTCATGGAGAAGTCACGCAAGCTGAGATATGTCGTCTTGCCACTCGCATCGACGTAGGTCCCTGATGAAAACGCATCGACGCTGCCGTCCTTATGTCGCAGGCGATAGAGCATCAGTTCGGTGTTGTCGGCCAATTGCAGGCTCAGCCAGTCCCAGCCGACCTCTTCTTTGTCGAGTCCGCTGCTAAAGAACTCGTGGTCCATCCATGACATGCCTTCCACTGAGTAAGACTTGCCATTCAGCTCGATCGTCCCGCTGGTCAGCAGGCGCGTAAAAGAAATGTAATGCGAAGCATTGCCCGCGCCCGCTCCTTTCTGGCTGATGCCGTCTTTGCCGTGAATGACCGGCGGCTTGCGAGAATTCATGATGAGTCTAAGGTCGAAGTCGCTGGTGATCGCCCGCAGATATTGCTGGCCGTTTGTCCATTGCACTTGCCAGTTGCCGTTCCACACACGCTGCAATTGCAGGCTGGCGCCTGCCAAGCCTGGTCCGGCGCGATTCAGCCGCTCATTGTGATAGAAGTGGCTGCTGTCCAGATCGCTCAGCGCCAGGTGCGCTAGATAAAGGTCGCGCAGGTCCCAATCGCCGGTTTTCTGACCTGCGCGGTTCACGCCTTGCCGGAAGAAGGTCAACTCAAAGCCGAAGCGGTGTCCGTCGGCGGCTTTCAGGTTCCCGGTGTAGTACCACCATTCGGTTCGGTAGCCGGGATGATCAAAGTGGTCGCGCGGAAATTCGTAGCGATATCCTGGCAAGGCTTGCTGATACTGCGCTGCGGCGGGTAGCACGGCGATTAGGAGCAGCAGCGACAGAGCTTTACTCCTCATGCACCACCTCGATCGGATTCAATGAGGTCGCGACGCGCGCAGGATAGAAGCCGGCGAGCACTGTTGCGACGTACACCAGGCTTAACGCGCCGATCAGTATCGCAATCGGCCAATGAAAGCGGATGGTCCAGCCGAAGGACTGCTTGTTGATGACGAAGATGAGCAGCAGCGAGAGCACCACGCCGAGGACGAGTCCGGCGACGTTGGCTAGCAAGCCGATCAGACCTGCTTCCACCAGAATCAGTTTGCGTATCTGTGATAGTGCCGCACCAAGGAAGCGCAGCAACCCGAGTTCGCGTCGGCGATCGATTACCAGCGCCAGCATCGCGCCCGCAATTCCAATGACCGCGACGATGACGGCAACCACCTCCAGCGCGTAGGTGATGGCGAAAGTGCGGTCGAAGATCTGGATCGCCTGCTGGCGAAGACTGCGGTTAGTGAAGATCACGAGGTTATGGCCGGCGACGACTCGCTCGACCTCCGCTCGGAGGTCGTCGACATTCATGCCGGGAGAGGCGTAAATCGCCAGGTTCGACGAATTGCGATCAGGCAGATACCGCAATGCCCTCGAACGGTCGATCACAATAAAGCCCTTCTCGCTGCCATAGTCGTAGAAAACGTCGATGACGCGGAATCGAACCTGGGCCGAGCCCAGCGGGAGGATGATGCTATCTCCCGCGCGCAGATGATGCTTGTTGGCAAATGGCTCGCTGATCAGCGCGTTGTCGCCGCTACGCAACTCGGCGTTCACGGCCGCCGTCGAGCGTCCGGAGAAAAATTCGACCTTGCCCAAGTCGTGATCGCCGACTGTATCGGCTGAGCCAAGCAGAGCGGGCAGTCCTCGATAGCTGATCTCGTAACCGCGGAAGCGGTCGACACCAGCCACACCGTGCAGGGAAGCGATCTTGTCGGAAAGCGCAGCTTCAACGGTCGGATGGCGATCGGCCGACGGATTTGTCGCTGGCTGCAGGAACAGATCGGCCTTGAGCTGATTATTCATCCAGACCTGGACGGTCTGGCGGAAGCTGCCGACCATGATGCCGACTGACGTAGTCATCGCAATCGCGGTCGAGAGCGCGCCAACTAAAACGGAGGTTCGGCGCAGAGAAGCTGCCAGGCTTCGCGACGCGAGCATTGCTTCGACGCCTCCAATGCGGCGCAGCATACCGGAGGAGACAGCAGTCAGGCCGCTGACCAGCGCGGGGATTGCGAACGCCGACGCGGCGATGAAAAGAAGGGCCGCAGCATAGCCAAAGAATGGCTTGCCCGCGATTGCCGGAGCGAATGAGGCCGCAACGCCCGCCAGTGCCAATAGCAATGCGATCCAGAGATCACGAATCTTGTGGACGCGCGCAGCATATTCGCGTTCACCGCGAGCCATCGCCTCAACCGGCGATACCAGCGATGCTTCGCGGGCAGGCGAAGCCGCCGACGCCAGCGACACGCCGATTCCCACGGCCAAACCCAGGAGCACGATGCCGGGCGTGAGTTCGATGGGGGCGGGCGTGCTGCTGACGTACAGATTATCGACCGTGGTCGCGAGCAGCCGGACCGCACCGATAGCCATCAACCTGCCCAGCACGATACCAACGATACCGCCTACCACACCGAAGCAAGCCGCTTCGCCCAGGAAGGCCATGAGCACCGACGATCGGCTGGCTCCTAGAGCGCGAACAATACCAATCTCCGGCCGGCGCCGCACGACCGAGACAGAGATGGTGTTGAAGATGAGAAACGCTCCGACGACCAGCGCGACGTAGCTCAGAATGCGAAGGTTCCAGCGGAAGGCGCTGAGCATCTTGCGATTTTCGTCGGTCTGGCTGCCTTGCCGCCGCAGTGCTACCCCGGCAGGAAGCACATCGCGTATGCGCTGCTCCCATTGCTCGAGCGACGGTGCTGATGGGACAGTTAACAAGACGCGATCGACGCGGCCGTCGCGGTGTAAAGCGCGCTCGGCAATCGCGATGTCCATTAATACGATACCGCCGCCGTTGCCCGAATCTTTCAGAACGCCGCGCACCGCGTAAGGCTGAATCTCATCGTTGATCTGGAGTTCCAGTGTGTCACCGGCCCTCGTTCCCAAGTCTGAGCTGACCCACACGTTGTTTCCGTTCAACGTTTGCGCGAGGTCCGCAGGTTTCGAGCCACTGTCCTCGGAGGCAGTGAACCCTTCAGGATGATCGGCGACAAGGTCAAGGCCGATCAGGGGAATCGTTTGTCCCGTGGAGTGAACGGTCGCGAAATCGTCGATGCGGGGCTGAACTTTGATCGGATAGGGCAGGGTAGCTAGCGTGCCGACCACGGCGTCGGGCACTCCGCCGATGGCAGTTACTTCTAGGTTGGAGCTGCCGGTCAGAGTCTCGATCGACGAGCGAAACGATCCGGCGGAGGCATCGCCCGCCAGTTCGATCGCGAGCACCACGGCGACGCCCAGGGCGACGGCGAGGACCGTCAGCAACGTGCGCGTCGGCTCGCGGTGCAGAGGGCGCACGATTAGCCGATAGAAGACGCGCAGACGCGAAGTCATCGCGCGATTACCTCTTCGATCTTCCCATCGCGCAGCTTCACCACCGCGTCAGCAATGTCGGCGGCTTCCAGGCTGTGGGTCGCCATTAGAATTGCAGTCTTGTGCGCATCGGCGATGCGGCGCAGAAGATCCAGGATCAAGTTGCCGGTTTGCGTATCCAGATTGCCGGTGGGCTCGTCGGCCAGCAGTAGCTTCGGATCGTGAACTATTGCACGAGCAATAGCCACACGCTGCATCTGTCCACCGGAGAGCTGGTGCGGCATGCGGGAGCTGAGATCTCTCAACTCCACAAGTTCCAACTTCTCAAGAGCCCTTGCGCTTGTATTGGAACCGCCCGCCAGCAGCAGGGGCAGTTCCACGTTCTCCAACACGGTTAAGGTATTCAGCAACTGAAACGATTGAAAGATGAAGCCGACTTTTTCGCGACGCAGGTGGGTCAGGCCATTCTCGTTCAGCTCCGACGTTGCGACCCCATCCAGCAGAACTCGGCCGGTGGTAGGGAAGTCCATCGCCCCACCGAGGTTCAATAGGGTCGACTTGCCGCAGCCGCTGCGACCCACCAGCGCCATAAAGTCGCCCCGCTTGACCTTGAGCGATACGCCGTTCAACGCGTGTACAGGCTGGCCGTCCGTGACATAAGTTTTCGTGACATCTTGCAGGATGAGCAACTCAGCAAGTTCGGACGGTTCGCCGGTCGACCGCGTTTCAGACTTGGTTTGGGTCAGGTCCATCGGTTTCGCTGTGACAATAGGATTATTTCACCTGTTTGGATGTCATCGAGCAATGCAAGGATAAATTGGTGGCGCGGTTTTCCACACAGGATAACAAGTGCGCATATTTTGTTTTTCGAACTTGCGGCCTGGATGGCATAATGAGCCGCGCTCCTACATCGTGGGGTAGATCATCAAGGTGCGAGGCCGAGTTGCGCGACCGACAAATCAGCCGATGTCTGCGAACGGGGCTTATTATCTGGATGGTCGTTACTGCACTAACAGCGGGCGCACAGGCTCCGTCGATCGGCACGCTCGCGCCGCCGGAAACACCTACGATCTTTTGGCCGCAAGTCGATACGTTTGTCGGAATCACGCCTTCCGTGGGCTTCATGTTTCTGGCTGCCGGTACGCCCGGCGCGGATGGTACTCATCCGGAATTCGTTCTCGGACCTAACCTCGATATCGCGCTGTTGAATTTCCTGACTCACCTCAAGACCAGTAATCCGGAGCGCAGTAAATATCTGACATTTCGAATCGGTTACCGCTATGCTAGGAACCTGTACAAGCGCGAAACGAGCGCAAAGAACGGCGTTCTGGAATTAACCCCTCGTTTTCCGTTGCCCTGGGGCTTCCAGGTTGGCGATCGCAATCGGGTCGATCTTCAAGGACTTGCGACTCGCTTCAACTGGAATTACCGGAATCGGCTGTCGTTGCTGCGTAGCATTCCGATAGGCAAATTCGCGATCACGCCGTATGCACAGGCAGAGGTCTTTTATAACTGCAGCTTTGGGGAGTGGTCGCAATATGCGTATCAGTTCGGTGCAATCTCGCGAATCACGCCGAAGATCGAAGTGGACACCTGGTACAGGCGCAGGACCAGCTTCACTGAACCGGTGCTCCGCGCCAATCTCACGGGAGTGAAGCTGCTGCTCTTTCTTCACCGGGTCGATAACTGAAAGGCCATTCTCCCATTCGTGCGTGTTGTAACTCTTGCCGGCCCGGGCGATAGAATCGAAATATCAGGTGTAGAGACATGAAAGCCGCGGTTCTCATCAGCCCCGCTCCCATCGCGCAACGACCTCTCCACATTCAAGACGTACCGAAGCCTCAGATCGAATCTGGCCACGTGTTGCTGAAGGTCCGCGCCTGCGGCGTCTGCCGCACCGATCTGCATATCGTGGAGGGCGAACTTGCGCCGAAACTGCAAGACGTCATTCCGGGTCACCAGATTGTAGGCGAAGTCGTCGACGGCGCTACCGCTGAGCTTTCAGTCGGAAGCAGGGTTGGCGTGTCCTGGATCGGCGGAACCGATGGGACATGTTGGTATTGCAGCCACCAGATGGAAAACCTGTGCGACCAGCCGACCTTCACCGGCTACACGGTTCGCGGAGGTTATGCGCAGTACGCCGTTGCCCGCGCCGACTTTGTATTCCCGCTGCCTCCAGAGCTCGACGACCTGCACGCGGCGCCGCTGCTGTGCGCGGGTATTATCGGGTTTCGCGCGTTGCGCGTCGCCGGTGTTCAGCAGGGCGAGCGCGTCGGCTTGTTCGGGTTTGGAGCCTCTGCTCATCTTGCAATTGAGGTTTTGCATGCCTGGAAGTGTGATGTGTATGTCTCCACGCGAGGTGAGTCTCATCGCAAGCTGGCCGAGTCGCTAGGAGCCAAGTGGGTGGGAGCCGAAGCCGATAGGCCCCCTGTTGAACTCGATCGCGCTGTCACCTTTGCGCCCAGCGGCGATGTGGTTATCGCCGCGCTATCGAGTTTGCGAAAAGGCGGTGTCGTTTCGATCAACGCGATCCATTTGGATCGCATGCCTCAATTCGATTACGACACTCTGCTATGGGGAGAGCGGCAGATACGCAGTGTGACCAACATGACGCGAGCCGACGCTCGCGACTTCCTGAAGATCGCAGCCGAGATCAACCTTCAGCCGAAGGTGACGTCGTTTTCGCTGGATCAAGCGAACGAAGCTTTGCTGGCGGTGAAGCAGGACGCCATCGATGGAGCGGCCGTCATCCTGCCTTAATAGTGCGGCTGCAAGCACGGTGCTGCCGATCCCGCCCTTCGCGTACAGCTTTAGCCGGGCCGAATGTCTGTTCCGCCGACTGAGGCCGGCTGCGCAGTCCGACAAGGTTATTGAATGCACGCCTGAAGAGGTGCTCTACCCCATCCCGCCCACCCAGCGCGTGCCGTCACACAGCGCGGTCGTCCAAAGCAAATGGGCTTCACCCTCTGCCAACATCGCGCAGAAGCTAAAGCCCACAGTTGATTCTCGTTATTGGGCTCGTCAGAAACCCGCGCCCTAATACAAAGCGTCTGGCTAGCCTACTGGATCTTCGCGTAATTCGAGTTTGTGGTGGTCACCTGAATTTGCTTGGCGGTTGCGTTCAGCACGGTCTGCTGCGCATAATTCGTCCCGTCGGGGAGGCTCGCCATCTGGACCGCCAGCGTCACCGCGTCCTGAGGATTATCCATATAGGTGTTGACGTTGATGGTGGCAATCTTTTTCGCAGCGGTGTCGAAGCCGATGGTCATCTGGTCTCCCGGCTTGGCATAGTTCTTGAAAACCAGCTGAGTCAGATTCGATCCCATGGTCTTGTCGATGGAGACGTCGTGGTGAACCATCGTCTGCTGGATCAGCTGTGGGTTTGGCGGGACGTACATCGAGAGCAGGCTCTGCACCTGCTGCATGTAATCCTTCATCTCGTCGGTCTTCTTCTCGACGATGCGCCCGCGAATTCCTTTTTTCTCGGGCTGTTGCTGCTGCTCGCCCATCGGAACCTTCTGTACTTGGCCGTTGGGTCCGTAGGAGCACTGGAAAACGCGCTGCGGCTTCTGTTCGCCCTTCAGCGTGATCTGCTGGGTCTCTACCCACTGGTAGTGGTGCAGTCTCTGCTTGTTTTCGGCAGCCGACTGCTTCAGGGCCATCAGCTTCTGCTGCAATTCGGGGTTCGATCCTGCTCCGCCCATCTGCGCAAAAGCGGCGTCAGATAGTCCGGCGAGCAGCACCAGGCTGCAGAGGGTAATGAAACTCAGTGATTTTGAGGGCATTCTATTGATAGGGGTGTGATTCTTGCTCATGGCAACTCTCCGATTCAACGCGAAATGCGAAATCCCCAGCGTGCCCAATGGATTTCATTGTGGCTCAGCAGCTCTTACTTTCGGGGGCCTACAACTATTACAGACTCGATGACGGTTTGGCCACATTTTTCTCGATGGGAGCGAGCGGGACGTCCTTGCTTTGATCGCCCGGCCGGGAGGTGAACGAGGTTAGCCGCGCCTTTCCAAAAATAAATGCACACCTCGGCAAAGTAGTACCTGCCAGGCGAAGGTTGATCTGCTTTCTCCTCAATTCGGCCGGAGGTGGAGATTTTGCAGCCACCGGTCGTAATTCTTACTGCAACTCGTAGGGAAATCCGTTCAGCTTCAGCATACGGCCTTGCGAGGAGTCCCAGTACTCCGCTTCATGTACCACGATCTTCAGCAGAATGAGATCAGGATCATCCAGTCCGCCGGACAACCACGCCTTGTACTCCGGCTTCCACAATTGCTTTGCCTTGCCGCCATTGCGGACCAGTTCGCAAAAGCCGCTCACGGATATGTATCGGTTCCCGACATGATCCGTGAAAGCGAGATTGACTCGCTGTATGGTCCTGACGGCTTCGACTTTTTCGGTGTTGCTGGAGGAGAGAAACCAGAACGCACCGGAGTCCTCGACTGGCTGTGCTGCCATGGGGCAGCTATGTAGCGATGAGTCTGGACGGACCGTAGTGAGAATCGCGATGGGAATACCTCTGATCAGTTCATTCAACGCGCTGACAGGACTGGTTGGCGGCATGAAAGCTCCTCGTACTCACGAATAAGATCGCGTTAGTAATTACTATCCGGCGACTGCGGCGGCCATATCTGCCGCAACTTCCTCCGGCTTCCAATCGTTTCCAGAGTATACCCTGACCACTTTTCCATCCGGGCCGATCAGCACCGTCTGTAGTCCATGCACAATCTGGCCGTCTTTGCTGTTATAGGACAAGCCGAAAAAGTCGGCAGCCTTCCGCACCTGCTCGGGCGTGCCCGAGGCGAACTGCCAATGCTGGAACTTCGGATCGAGCCGGCCAACATACCGCTCGCCGTATGCACGCAGTACATCGGGCGTGTCATTATGCGGATCTATGCTGATGCTGAGCAGTTGCGCCTGGCCGAAGGCTTTCAGATTCTGCTGCAGTTGCTCCAGAACCTTGCCGAAATTATTGCTCATGCGGAGGCAATAGTCGGGAAAAGGGCAATGCGTGTAGATGAACGTCAGCAGCAGCGGCTTTCCGCGGAACTGGTCGAGATGGATTTTCGCGTCGTCCTGATTCACCAGCGTGAAGTCCGGAACCTGCTGCCCCGGCTCGGGAAGATGTAGTTGCGTGGTGCCATCAACCGCATTGTCACTGACCTTGGTAAAGGTGATGTCCTGCAACTCGGCATGATCGCCGATGACCAGCGTGGCGCGAACCTGGTCGCCCGGCGCAATGGCATGGAAAACCCAAGCGTCATTACTCCCGACGAGGAAGGGCATCGTCATGCCTTTCATCAAGCCGGGAACATCGTGGTGAGCAATGGTCAGTTGATGCTGTACGGGATCGACGGCGACGACTCGGCCATCGAGCGGGTAACGTTTGTCCGCAGGTTTATGAGCGCAGGCTGCGAGGAGGAATATAGGAAGAAGGAGTGCGGTAAATGGACCAGAGCGACCGATGTGCATCTCGCACTATTCTATGCCAGCGGGAGTTTGTTCTCGGAGCAAGATCTGCAGCGCACAACGCCAGAGAGCAATGCCCTATTCCCGCCCAACATCAAGGCGTGAACAGGGCACAGTCACACGAGGCGATCAATCATCTACATAATGGCGGTCGGCGGAGCCGGCTCATCCGGACTTCCGGCATTGGCCAGCGGCACGCGAATCATCACGACAGCCAGGATCACCAGCACGATGAATCCGGAAATCACATTTGGATGCTCGAAAATCACCGGCAACGGCCATTGCTTGTACTTGAAGATGGCGATGACAATCCCCATCAACGCCTCGCCCGCGATAAATCCTGAGGCCGTCAGCACACCCGCATTTTCCACGCGAGCCTTCTGTGCTTCGTTGAAGTTCTTGCTGTCGCGCATCTTGTCGGTCGCCCAGCGAATCATGCCGCCGATGAAGATAGCGAATGTCGTTTCCAGCGGTAGATACATGCCGACGGCGAAGAGCATCGGGCTCTTGACCTCGACCATGATCAGGGCAATTCCCATCAGGATGCCGACCACGATGAGCGGCCAAGCCATCTCGCCCCCGACGATACCGCGCGAGAGCATGGCCATCAGGCCGGCCTGCGGCGCAGGAAGCTGGCGATCCCCGAAGCCGATTCCGCCGCTATTAATGTTGGCTTGATTCAGCAGCAACAACACTGGCAGCAGCGCGAAGCTCGCAACGGTCACGCCCATAAAGTCGCCAATCTGCATCTTGGCCGGCGTGCCGCCCAGGATGTGTCCAACCTTCAAGTCCTGCAGCATCTCGCCCGCCACCGCGGAGGAGATGCAAACCACGGCCGCGACTCCCAGCACCGCAGCCACGCCGTGCATGCCCGAGACGCCCATCAGCACCATCAGGATTGCGGCGATCACCAGTGCGGCCAGCGTCAGTCCGGAGATGGGATTGTTCGACGAGCCGATCATGCCGACCAGGTTGCCGGAGACTGCGGCGAAGAAGAAGCCGACGATCAGCATCACAATCGCCGCCACAATTCCAGGCCCCCAGGAGCCCGCGTAGCTCTTATACAGAAAGATCATCGCGATCAAAACGATGCCCAGGCCCGTGAAAACAAACTTGGCATTCAGGTCCCGTTCGGTGCGGGCGGTGCCAGCGTGCGCGGCGGCTGACTTCTTCAAATCCGAAACCGCGCGCGCCATGCCGATGCCCAGGCTCTTACGCATGCGGAAGAGCGTGTAACAGGCGCCGACCAGCATGCCTCCCACGGCAATGGGCCGCACGATAAAGCTCCACACGGCTCCGGCTTCTCCGGCCCAGAACCCTGTATCAGGAATCGTCGTGCCAGCCGGCGCGAACTGCGCTACCAGTGTCGGTCCGCCGAGAAAGAGTATGAGCGGAACCAGCAAGCCCCAGGCGATCACGCCACCGGCGAAATTCAGCGAAGCCAGGCGCGGTCCGATGATGTAGCCGACGCCGAGGTATGCAGGACTGATCGCAGGCGCCGAAACTGTAGTCACAGCGCCGGCAGGCAGCTTGGGTGCTGTTGCGCTGCGTCCCATGCGCACGAAGCTGGTGCCGAGATTGCCGACGTTCACGATGAAGTCACGGCTCGCGCTGAACAGGCTGAACTGCCCCAACAGGTAAACCAGTCCTCCGAAGCCCATGTTGCCGAAGAGAATCTTGGCGGCGCGACTGCCCTGTTGTCCGGCAATGTGAATTTGCGAAGCCGCGACCGACTCGGGGAAGGGAAGTTCGGGGTCTTCCACCATCACGCGGCGCAACAGGGTGACGAAAAGAATGCCGAGGCCGCCGCCGAGCAGCATCAGGATCGACGACTTCCAGTACGCATGTTCAAAATCAAAGACCGGCCATGCGCCGGAGATCACGAATGCCGGAATCGTGAAGATCGCGCCTGCTGCTACCGACTCACCGATGGAACCCACGGTTCGGGCGATGTTCTCTTCGAGGATCGAGCCCTTCATCAGCCGCAGCACGGCCATGCCTATAACCGCCGCCGGATAGGTGGCAGCGATGGTCATGCCGGCGCGCAGGCCGAGGTAAGCGTTCGCGGCGCCGAGGACGACAGTGAGCACCAGACCGAGCAGCACGGCCCGGACTGTGAACTCGGGCATGGTCGTGTTATCGGGAACGTAAGAGCGGAATTTTTTGGGGGAAGCTGTGGTTGTGGTGGTGCTCATGTTAAGGGCAAACCTCGGGCTGCGCACAAATTATAGCGACGGCGCAAGTTAGCACGCCAGAGCTATCGTACACAAGTGCAGCACATGGCTGGACCAGCCGGTACAATATTCAATCTCGGAAGGAGATCGACATCCGTGGACTACTTACTGAAGACCGAGCCTACTGTATATTCGTTTGCCGATCTGGTTAAGGAGAAGCAGACCATCTGGGATGGCGTCACCAATCCTACGGCGGTCAAACATCTGCGCGAGATGAAACCCGGCGATCGCCTGGTGATTTATCACACCGGCGACGAAAAGAGCGCGGTGGGAACCGCAACCGTGGTGTCCGTCGAAATTGCTGATCCGAAGACTCCGCAGGTGAAGATCAAGGCCGGTAAGGGGATCGAAAAACCTCTGACGCTAGCGGAGATCAAGGCTCTGTCCCTGTTTGCCGATTCCCCGCTGGTGCGGCAGGGAAGACTGTCGGTGGTTCCATTGACGGCCGCGCAGTACAAACGACTGACGGGTGAATAACGCTGCCTCGATAAAACTACGGTGAATCCTTTCGGGCGGAACCTGAACCAGCATTGCGCCCGGATTGCGGAGCACATATACTAGGCCTGTCGCGGTGCTTTGGGCCGGGACTTCGGCTCCTCCGCACTGGCGACAGGGTCCTGTATCTGCGCAATGAAAGCGCCCTATAGGACGGTTGGAGGTCGTCTTCAGCAGTCGTGAGACGCTAAAGCGAAAACGACGAGAACCGCGCGCCCCACAACGTGCAGTGGTTCTTGCGGCCCTCGAAACTTTCCTGCGAAGTACTTTTTCCATACTCTTCCCCTCCGATTGCCGTCTTTGCGGTACTCCGTTAATCAACATCTCGCGCATTCCTGTTTGCGAAGAATGCCTCGCCCAGATTCATCCGGTGCGCGCTCCGCAGTGCATCCTGTGCGGTGATCGTCTGGCGAGCGCCCAATTGCTGATGGGCGATGGCCGATGCGTCCACTGCCGCGACGACGAACCGGCTTTCGATCGTGCGCTCCCGTTCGGCGAATACAAGGGGCCACTGCGCGGGCTGATCCACCTCCTGAAGTACGAGAACGTAACTCCCGTTGCCGGCCCGCTCGGAGAAATGCTGGCGCAGACGATTTCCGAACTGCTGCCTGCATCCAATAACACGCGCCCGCTGCTCGTCCCGGTCCCGTTGCACAAAAGCAGGCGACGGACGCGCGGCTTCAATCAGGCCGAGTTGATCGCGCGAGCTGCGGCGAAGCTATCGACAGAAAGGTTCGAAGTTTCATCTTCGTTGCTGGTCCGCCATCGCGAGACGATCTCGCAGGTGGGGCTCAGCCGCGACGAGCGCATCGAAAATATGCGCGACGCTTTTCGCGTGATCGACCGGCAGCGGGTCAAGGGCCGCGCCGTGGTTTTGATCGATGACGTGATGACCACCGGTACCACATTGTCCGAGTGTGCTCGGGTGTTGAAGAGCGCCGGTGCAGAGCGAGTTTGGGCGGCTACCGTGGCGCGTGCCTTTCAAGGCGCCGATTGGCGGGAGCCTGCCGATGGCAGTCAACAGGAGGAAGTCGAGGCGGTCGAGGTCGGCGCCTCGGTATAAGGGCTATGTCGAGTTCGGTCCAAAGCGCAGCGTCCCGATACGGAAAGTCCCTTGCCGGCTGTATGCACCATGCCCGGATCGCAACCGATCCGGAAGGTCCGCAGTGGGCGGCAATGCATGCCCCCGTGTTGGTGCTGAACGCCTCGTACGAGCCGATCAACGTCTGCGCTGCTCGCCGCGCCATCATCCTGGTCTTGAAGGGCGTGGCCATGATGGAAGAGCAGAACGGGCACATTCTGCACGCCGCGCGTGTGAACATGCGCGTGCCCTCGGTGATCCGCCTGCTCGAGTACCGCCGCATTCCGCACCAGACCCGCGCGCTATCGCGCAAGAACATCCTGCTGCGCGATCGCAATACCTGCCAGTACTGTGGCAAAGTACTGGCCGCCGGAGAGTTGACGCTGGACCATGTGATCCCGCGCTCTCGCGGCGGAGCTTCGACCTGGGAGAATCTGGTTGCGTGCTGCCACACCTGCAATCGCAAGAAGGGAAACCTGCTGCCACATGAAACCCACATGCGATTGATGCGCGAGCCACGTGCGTTCAACCTGCACACCAGTCGTCACATTATGCGCATGATGGGTCGTTCCGACGCGAAGTGGCAGAAATATCTTTTCTATTAGCCCACAGTAGAGCGACACGACTCTCAACCATACGCATCGGCTACGTAACCAATACCTACTCTTGGTGCCAAAGATGGGTATTCCGGTGCCCATCGCAATTCTTTAACAAAATTCGTCGCTCTCGCTTGTTTGCTAGACATCAACAACTTACATGTCCCATCCCTTTACCGCGATGGAACTTTAAATGCATTTCCATGTAGCTGGTCGTCTATCTGCATCTCACTTCTTGATGGTTATATTCTCGGCACTAATTGACGCCCTGGGAATTTGGAGACTGAATGGCAGATAACACGCTGGATCACATTGTTGATGATTTGCGGAGTTCCGGCTCCAAATATTTCCCGCAGCATTCGGAAGTGAAGGCGGTTCGCGTAGTCGGACACACGCCGAAACCGGATCACTATACCTACGAAATCGTCGTCGACTTCATTGACGCCAGCGAGCGCGTGAATGCGAAGTTGTATCGCGGAAAGAGCGGGGCCAAGGGCCCCCAGGAGCTAGCAGGCAAGGAGGCGGAGAATCTCCACTTCGCCCATCAAACCTCGGAGAAGCGGAATCTTAATGGCATGCCCCGCCTAATCGGTGATTTTGCCGAGATGGGGGCGGTGGTCAGCACCAAGGTCAATGGCCTGCCGCTGCAAAGCATCATCATGAAGGCGGCGCTGCTGCCCGACAACGGCAACCACCATTCGCTTGAGAGCGCTGCCCGACAGGCCGGCGAATGGCTTCAACAGTTCCACAAAGCAACTGCGGGGATGCCTGTCGCGATCGACGCAGAAGCCGTGATGTCGGAGTTCGAGAAGCTGTGCGCCAAAGCGCGCAAGGATGGACTTTCGGCTGACTCAACCGACGCCATTCTTGCGAACGCCATGAGCGTGCTGAGCCGGTACAAGAAGCCGCTACGCTCATCGGCTCTGCTGCACGATTTCATACCGTTAAACGTGCTGGTCGCGGAGCAGGGAGTTGGGTTCTGCGAGTTCGCCAACCTCAACCAGCAAGGGACCTCGCTGCATGATGCGGCGATGTTTCTCGCCGCGGTTGAAGTGTTGGAGAAGTACCCTTTCTGCAATCGCGACATCACTTCTCGCGTTCAGGATGCATTTGTCGAAGCGTACGGTATTAGCACACAGGAAGAGGCGCTGCTGGACACGCTCAAAATGAAAATCCTGCTGCAGATGTTCGCGCAGGGTCGCCTGATCAAAGAGAGCGCGGAGCGCAAGAAGGTTATGTGGGCCAACGTAATGAAGCGCTTCATTCAGCAGGCAGCGGAAAGGTCGGCGGCCAGGGTCGCGTGAGAACAGGAGCAGTTGCTCGACTGGCCGCTCTGCATACAACTCTCTACTGCTTCGGCGGGGTTGTTGTTGTCCCCGAACTCGGCGGCGGGCCCTGTTGCTGCTCGTCGCCCTTCGATAACTCCTGACCTTCGTAAGTGATCTTGGACTTCGCGCCGTATCGCTTGTAATTCTTGTACTTCACGATGTAGCGCATCTTCACGTCGCCACTGGCGAAGTGCAGCGTGTCCTCGGCGTACGTGTAAACCGGGAACCAATAGACGTTGTCGACCTGCTGCCGCCAAGTCGTGTACTTGGGGGACAGGTTTTCCTTCTCCGGGTGTTTAGGGTTGTGCACCTGGGGCACGGTTTCGCCATAGGTCTTTACGATCTGGTAGTCGTGGTCATCCACCCAGATGCGGCCCTGAAAATATCGTTCGCCCTTCTCCATCACCTTTGGAGCGATATCGAAAACGTAGGTACCGAGCTCATCCTCTTTTTGCTTGCCGACATACAGCACCTGGTACTTGCCGATATCGTCGCTGGTGAGGACGAAGGGCAAACGGTGGCGAATGTCATCGTAGTCAGACTGGGTCATGGTGACCCTCTCCAGGCTGGACTGCGGCGCGAACGTCACTTCCTCGATACGGTGGCCGGCATTGTCGAACAGAATGTCGCTAACCTGGTGGTATTCACCGTCGACAGTATCGCCATCCAGCGTCTGGACTTTGACGTCCTGCGTATACGTATATTGCTCGCGGGCGGTTTTGAACTGCTTTTCCTTCGCGGCAAACTTCTGGATGATCTGGTCGACCGTTATGCCGGTCGGCTGCGACGGATCAAGCGGCCCTTCGCCACGGTCATCGGCCACAGCCGGGGCGGTCAGGCATAACGCAAGAACGGTGAGAATGACGGGAGTAGAGGGAACGAGCCCGCGAAACTTCATGGCATCACCTGTGCAGTCATTGTATTCGATGCCGGCAACCGGAGGGGAACGCCGCTCCGAGCCCTGGCGAGTCATTGCCGGTGTTGTACCACTTCTTATCCATTCGTGGCTCCAGGCTGCGCTATTGGTTTGACGGAACACCGCGCCTGCCGTTTAACATGGTTTTTACGTGCCGACACCCGATCCCAAGCAGCGCATTAGCGTCATCAATGCCCTCCGTGCCTTTGCCGCTCTGGCTGTAGCCTGGGGACACTTTGTCGCCGGGCAGGGAAAGTGGCTCGGCCTCTCGGGCAAGTATGGCTACCTCGGTGTCGACATCTTCTTTGTCATCTCCGGATTCGTCATTCCCTGGAGCCTGTACCGCACGCGCTACGGTTTCCGCGACTATCCGCGCTTTCTGCTGAAGCGCAATATTCGGCTCTATCCTCCGTATCTGGCGTCGATCGCCATCAGTATTCTGGCGACCAATTTCATCATCGTGCCGCTCTTCAAGATTCCGCACATGACGGTGACCGGGCGCGATCTCCTGCTGCACTTCACATACCTAAACGACATCTTCAAGGTGAAGTGGGTAAACGTGGTCTACTGGACGCTGGCCATCGAATTCCAGTGGTACCTCCTTGTGGGACTCGTCATGCCACTACTGGCCAGCCGCAATCGCTGGGCACGCTTCCTGACGCCGACTGCGATGGTACTCTCCTACTGGGCTATTCCGCACGATCGGCTGGTCTTTTACTATCTGCCGATCTTCCTGATCGGCGTCTTCGTCTTTCAATATCGTGCGGAGATCATCGGCAAGTACGAGATGTTCGGCTTCGTCGCCGTGATGGTAATGGCGATGGCGAGGAACACGGGTTATCTCGCGCCCCTGGTCGGCGTTCCAACCGGTATGCTGATCGCCTTCTCCACTTTCCACAGCCAGCGAATGGATCGATTGGGTGATGTCAGTTATTCTCTGTACCTCATTCACCTTCCCATCGGCGTCAGCCTCATCGGCATGATGTCGCACTGGATTCCATACTCCAGTTGGTTCCTCGGCCTGTTGGACGCGATCGGCCTTGCAGCGTGCGTGTGGGCCGCCTGGATCATGTACCAATTCATCGAGAAGCCCTCGCAGGAGATGTCGTCGGCCATCAAATTCGCCCGACGGCAAGAACCTGCACCACAGCCTGCAGTGGTTGCGGCCACGGACTGACGATCGAATTAAGTTTGTTTCAGAGCAGGAATTCATCCGTGCCGAAACGCCTTGTGTGCCTTATTCGAGTCGCCTTCAGCAGCCGGCCGCGGCCGATATCTGTCGACCGCGCACTCACCCCCTCCCTCTTGCCGCATGCGTAGGGCTGTGGGTCAGCGCTGGCGAAAAATCTCGGCAATTCCGTTATCTTCGGAGAGAAAGAGAGACAAGAGCACGATCAACCCAAAGCACAGATTAAGGAGCAGCAATGTCCGGCAAATCGGCACCACGAGAACAGAGCGGGTCAGCACTACCACCTGACGACCTAAGCCGCGAACTGGTTTCCGCCGACGTAGAGAGCAAACCTCACATCGGCGTGGTCGGAGATACCTACACCATTCTCCTGGCCGGCAAGGACACGGCGGGCCGCTTTTGCGTGGTCGATATGCACGTGCCTCCAGGCGGAGGACCGCCGCCTCATCGCCACGACTTCGAGGAGACATTCACTATCGTTGAGGGCGAACTTGAGGCGACATTTCGAGGCGTGAAGCACGTTGTGCGAGCTGGGGAGACTATCCATATCCCCGCCAACGCACCGCATCAGTTTCACAACTCATCGTCGCAGCCCGTGCGAATGCTCTGCATTTGCTCTCCTGCCGGGCAGGAAGAGTTCTTCCTGGAGTTGGGCGTTCCGGTGGCGACGCGCACCACGCCTCCACCGAAGCTGGATGAGGCAGAGGAAGCAGCCTTCCGGGCGAAGGCCGCAGCGCTGGCTCCGAAATACCGAACCGAACTGCTTCGACAAGCCTGAGGGGAGTCACGGGTTTTCGTGACCCACTCATTCGGAAATCGCGAATAGGCGGGGCACCCGGCACTGACACCCGACACTCGGTATTGTGTCGAAAGCTTCCGGTTGATCTGGCTGTTACACTATGAGGTTTTTGTAGGTGTCCGGATCGTCGCCGGTATACGGTCACGATCTCGTCGTCCCTGCGGAGGTTTCATGCTACGTCGTCTTGTCCTGTTCCTGATCTGCTGTTCGCTGGCCGGATTCACACAAGTCAAGCGTCCTTTCACCTTCGAAGACATGATGCAGCTCAAGCGCATCGGCGAGCCTAGCGTCTCGCCCGATGGCAAATGGGTCGCGTTCAGCGCTGTCGATGTCAACCTGGAGGCAAACACGAAGACGCCGCATTTGTGGATCGTGCCCATCACGAGCGGCGATGCCAAGCGGCTGACGCCGGAAAGCGGCTCGGGCGAAGATCGCATTCGCTTCTCGCCTGACGGCAAGCGGGTGCTGTTCGAGTCGGCGAAAGATGGCGGCTCGCAGATCTACGTGCAGGACTTCGACACTGGAAGCGGAGCGCTGACTGGCGACGCGAAGAAAGTGACGAGCATCTCGACCGAAGCTTCCGGCTCGATGTGGTCGCCCGATGGAAAGAGCATTCTGTTTGTCTCGTCGGTCTGGCCCGATTGCAACGATGACGCCTGCAACAAGGCGAAAGACGAGGAGAAGGCTAAGTCGAAGGTGAAGGCCAAAATCTTCACCCAGCTGATGTTTCGTCACTGGACCAGCTACTTCGACGGCAAGTACAGCCACCTGTTTCTGGTGTCGGCTGAGGGAGGGGTTGCGCGCGATCTGACGCCTGGAGCGCACGATGTTCCGCCCTTCTCGCTCGGAGGTCAGGATCAGTACTCGTTCTCGCCCGATGGCAAAGAGATCGCCTACACCAGCAACATCGACGAAGTGCAGGCGACAAGCACGAACAGCGACATCTTTATCGTGCCAGTTGCCGGCGGATCGCCGAAGAAGATCACCACGAATCCTGGAAGCGACTCGACGCCGCTGTATTCGCCTGACGGTAAATACATCGCGTATCGCTCGCAGCTGCGCGGCGGATATGAGAGCGATCGCTTCCGCCTGATGCTGTATGAGCGCGCGACGGGAAAGATTACTGATGTCGCGCCGAACTTCGACCGCTGGGTTGATTCCATGGCTTGGTCGCCGGACTCTAAGACGATTTACTTTACGGCCGAGAACGAGGGCGAAGCGCCGATCTACAAGGTCGATGTGAGCGCACAAAATCCTTGGCCGATGCAACTGGTTGCGGGATTCAACGACTCTCCGACTCCGACGTCCGACGGAAAGACTCTCGTTTTCGATCGTATGTCGATATCCGCGCCAAATGAGATCTACAGCGCGCCACTCCAGTACACAAGATGTGAAGTCGAGGTCAAAGGAAAGGGCACAAGTCAGCCCTACACGGTTCCGGATTGCATGCTGACGAAGACTCAGCCGCTCACCAAGCTCAACGATCCGATCCTCTCGCAGATACAGATGCAGGGTCTCGAGTCCTACTGGTTCAACGGCTCGCTGAAGGACAAGGTTCAAGGCTTCATCGTCAAACCGCCGAACTTCGATCCCAGCAAGAAATATCCGGTGAAGTACCTGATCCACGGCGGACCCGAAGGAGCATGGGGCGACGATTGGTCGTATCGCTGGAATCCCGAGCTCTTCGCCGCAAATGGTTACGTCGTCGTGATGGTGAACTTCCACGGCTCGACTGGTTACGGCCAGAAGTTCATCGACGCCATCAACGGCAATTGGGGCGGGCCGCCCTACCAGGACCTGATGCTCGGGCTCGACTACGCCGAGCAGCATTACCCGTTCATCGACAAGGACCGCGAATGCGCGCTGGGCGCCAGTTACGGTGGATACGCCATCAACTGGATTGAAGGCCACACCACGCGCTTCAAGTGCCTGGTCTCGCACGATGGCATGTTCAACACCATCTCGGCGTACGGGACGACGGAAGAGCTATGGTTCAACGAGTGGGAATTCAAAGGCACGCCGTGGACGAATCGCGCGCTCTATGACAAGTGGTCGCCGGAGATGTTCGCCGCCAACTTCAAGACTCCGCTGTTAGTTGTTCACGGGCAGCTTGATTACCGGCTCGACGTCTCGGAAGGCTTCCAGCTGTTCACGACGCTGCAGCGGCTGAAGGTTCCTTCGAAGATGCTGTACTTCCCGGACGAGGGTCACTGGGTGCTGAAGCCGCAGAACGGCCGACTCTGGTATCAGACCGTAAACGACTGGGTCGATCAGTGGACCAAGCCTGCAGCTCAATGACGCTTGAAGTACTGCACAGCGCGCTCGTGAGCTTCCGCTTTCTCGCGCGTCGGGAACGTTCCGAGATTCCTGCGCTTGCCGGTTTTCGGATTTTTCTTGCGTGAGTAGAGGCGGTATTCTCCGGAAGATAGTTTGCGGATCATACTGCATTCGATGAGGAATGAGGGCCGAAGGGAAGCTTTGGGGTTCCCGGCAAGTTGGGTTAAGGCGGAGTTGCCGTGGCGCTGACTCGCTAGAGCACTTCGCCAGCGGTGCTTTCGGGAGCTTCACGGACTACTGACTCTTCGTGCCAGCAGATCCGATTGCGACCTTCGCGTTTGGCCCGATAGAGAGCGCGGTCGGCGTGAGCGATCAGTTCTCCGCGCGAGATCTGAGTGGAAGGGAACATGGCGGCGATGCCAATGCTGACGGTCTGCTGCTGGTCAAAAGGCGATACTTTGTTGACGATGCCGAGTCCGGCTATTGCGCTCTGCATTGCGGCGGCAACCGTTCCGGCGCCCTCCAGATCCGTGTCCGGTAAGAGAACGATAAACTCCTCGCCGCCATAGCGAGCCACAACATCAACGCCGCGGTGCAGTTCTCTTCCGAGCATTTTTGCAATCTGCACAAGGCAATCATCGCCGTATAGGTGGCCGTGTGCATCATTAATGCCCTTGAAGAAGTCGAGATCGAGCATCAGGACAGCGATCGGTTCGTTCTTGCGCAGGGCTCGCTTCCACTCCGCTTCGAAGGCGTCAGAAAAATAGCGGCGATTCGGAATGCTTGTAAGCGGATCGAGCATCGACTGCCGTTCGAGCTCGAGGTTGGCGGCCTTGAGCTCCTTTTCCTTGTTAAGAAGTCTTGACTGACCCAATAGATAACTCACCTGGATTACGCCGGAATGGAAGCCTTGGACAATTAATAGCAGCAGAATTGTGCCTACGCCGATATAAAAGTGTTCGCGCGCCACCGATACCGCCAGCGCGAACAGCGCGCAGGTGATGACCATGGGGAAAAGGCTGCGCAGCAACAGGCCTGCCTTGTTGTCCAGATTGCGTCGTGCGCTCACCGCTTGGTGAACCGGAGCGCGCAAAGCCTGCAATCCCATGAACACGAACGGCACACTCCACAGCAGTTCGAACCAGCCTCCTTTAGGCAGCCTTGACACCATTGCGAGGAGTGAACCATGCGGAGGCTGCCAGGCCGAGTTGGGATAGTCGAGCAGTATCTCGATGGGCAGATACATCCAGAGTGCGGCGCAGAGTAGACGATTGCGTTGGCGCTCTTCCTGGGTCGACCAGGTCAGCAGGCGAACGCTGGCGGCGGCTGCCAGGAGCAGACACTCTGCCCAGTAGATTTCGTAAAGCGCGACCGCAGAGTCAGAAGGCGTCATCCGGAAGATGCGGATGTAGGTGAGCACCGTCGCTACGGCGGCCTGGAACAGGTTTACGTAAAGTGCGCCGCGCCGGGATTCAGCGTCGTAGGTATTGGAGATTGCCAGCAGAAACGGAATTTCCGCCTCGAAGAACAATAGATCGGAAATATCTGCCACCGGCTGGAGATTCCAGTTGTTGCCTGACAGCCAGGTGAAGACTGCCTGGGCCATCGCCCAGATGAAGAAGCCGATCGCGATCCAGAGCCACGCAGGCCTCTCACGTTGTCTGAGTTGAGTACTTCTCCAAACACAACACAGTCCCGCCACAAAGGCAGCGGCAGCAGTACAACCGTTTGATAAGACGGCTCTTCCCGGAAAGAAAAAAAGAGCAGCCGCATGCATGCCGACGACCCCAAGCAGCGCTCCACACAACAGACTTCGATTACGGAATGGCCTTGTTGGGCTTATCAGGTCACCATTTAAGTGTCGTGAACAATGTTAGCTCAACCCGTTGCCGACTCAATGACACTTTAGTAGTTATCGGCAGAATAAGGCGTAGCCGAGAGGCTAAATGCGTTGTAGAAGGAAGAGGTGTTCAGTAGAATCCGTTGCTCCCGGCAAGCCGCGCTTAAGATTTAACGGCTGGCTGCAGTACAACACGTCGGGTGCCGATAGGACGAGCAGATGGATCCGGAGCTTACCATGCGAGCAGTTCGGGCCGTCAAATTGCAGTCAGCGGTCTCTCATTTCGTGGCCGTGCAGGGTCTGCATCCTTTAGAATAGGTCCGCATCTAAAGGTTGAGTATCATTCACTCAAGGACTCATATGCCTAACGAAAATAAAGATTTACAAAGCCCCGATCCAGAACTTCGTGACGATTCGGAAGGCGCGCGAACCTTGCCGGTGTTGCCAGTGAGGGATACTGTGCTGTTTCCGCACGCGGTATTGCCGCTGACAGTTGGACGCGAAAGCTCGGTGCAGTTGATCAACTCACTTGGCGATGACAAGACCATTGTCGTTGTCGCACAGCGTGAAGCTCGCGTGGACGCGCCGCAGCAGACGGACCTGTTCGCCGTCGGCAGCCTCGCCGTGGTTCACAAAGTCGTTCGCATGCCGAACCAGAGCCTGTTCGTCTTTGCCGAAGGCCTGGAACGCGTGAAGGTGACCGAATACACGCAACTGACGCCGTTCATGCGCGCGACAGTCGAATCGATCCCTGAAGTTCCGGTTGCCAAGAACTCCGAGATTGAAGCTCTGCAGCGCAATGTGCTGACGCTGTTCCAGCAAATCGTTGCCGGTTCTCCGACATTGTCGGACGAACTTTCTACGGTCGCTGGCAACATCGATGACGCCGGCCGGATGGTTGATTTCATCGCCTCCTCGCTGCCGTCGCTCTCGACGCGCGATAAACAGGACGTGCTGGAGACACCCGATGTGCAGGTTCGCCTGGAGAAGATCAACCAGCACCTGGCGAAGGAGTTGGAAGTCCAGCAACTGCGCAACAAGATTCAGAGCGAAGTGCAAGATCGCGTACAGCAAACCCAGCGCGAGTATTACCTGCGCGAGCAGATGAAGGCCATCCAGAAGGAGCTGGGTGAGCAGGACGAAACCACGCGCGACACCGAAGATCTGCGTCAGAAGATCGAATCCGCAGGCATGCCGGACGATGTGAAGAAGGAAGCGTTGAAGGAGCTAGGCCGCCTTGCGCGTATGTCGCCTATGGCTGCCGACTATGGCCTGACGCGCAACTACATCGAGTGGCTGGCGGTTCTGCCCTGGCAGAAGTCGTCGGGCGTCGATATCGACATCCCGAAGGCCAAGGAAATTCTCGACACCGATCACTACGATCTGGAGAAGGTCAAGAATCGCATCCTTGACTACCTGTCCGTGCGTCGGCTGAAGCCCGGAATGAAAGGCCCAATTCTTTGCTTCGTCGGACCTCCGGGAGTCGGCAAGACCTCGCTCGGCAAGTCGATCGCCCGCGCCCTCGGACGCAAGTTCGTGCGCCTCTCGCTGGGTGGCGTTCACGATGAGGCTGAGATTCGCGGGCATCGCCGGACATACATCGGAGCGTTGCCTGGCCAGATCATGCAGGGCATCCGCCGCGCGGAGACCAACGATCCGGTCTTCATGCTCGACGAAATCGACAAGGTCGGCCGCGACTTCCGCGGCGATCCAGGTTCGGCGCTGCTCGAGGCGCTTGATCCGGAGCAGAATTTCAGCTTCCGCGACAACTACCTCGATGTGCCGTTCGATCTGTCCAAGGTGCTGTTCATCACCACGGCGAACATGCTCGATCCCATCGCGGAGCCGTTGCGCGATCGCATGGAGATCATCGAGCTGCAAGGCTACACCGAGGAAGAGAAGGTTCACATCGCGTTCCAATATCTGATACCGCGTCAGATTGAGGAGAATGGTGTCACCGCGGAGCAGATCGAGTTTCCGGAGGAGACGATACGTTTCATCGTTCGCCATTACACGCGCGAAGCCGGTGTGCGTAATCTCGAACGGACGATCGGAACCATCTGCCGCAAGCAGGCACGTCGCATCGCGGAAGGGAAGACCGACAAGCTGGTAGTCACGCCGGAGTTGGTGCAGCATCCGGACATGCTGGGTGGCATGAAGATCCGCACCGAAGGCGAAATTGCCGAACGCACGAAGCGCGCGGGCGTTGCCGTGGGCTTGGCCTGGACGCCGACTGGCGGTGACGTGCTCTTTGTCGAAGCGACCAAGATGAAGGGCAAAGGCGGGCCGCCGACCATCACCGGCCAGCTTGGCCAGGTGATGCAGGAATCCATACAGGCTGCGTACAGCTGGGTTCGCTCGCATGCCAAGGAGCTCGGGATAGACGAGGGATTCTTCGCCGATCACGACATCCACATTCACGTTCCAGCAGGAGCGATTCCCAAGGATGGGCCTTCGGCGGGCGTGACCATGGTGACCACCCTGGTGTCGCTGCTCACCGATAAGCCAGTGCGCCCGCTAACGGCCATGACCGGCGAGATCACGCTGAGCGGGAATGTCCTTCCCATCGGCGGTATCAAAGAGAAGGCGCTGGCGGCCAAGCGCGCCGGCGTGACCGACATCATTCTGCCGGCGGAGAACCAGCAGAACGTCGAGGAAGACCTGACGCCGGAGCAGCGGCAGGGACTAAATCTTCACTACGTGAAGACCATCGACGAGTTGCTCAGCATCGCGCTCCCAAGTTCACGCGCCGAGGCCAAGCAGGACGCGGAAGTCCGGGAGCAGGTACTGCAAACCGTTCCGGTTGGATAAACAAACGCTAATCAAAAGAAAGGGCCATCGCGAGATGGCCCTTTTCTTAGTAGCAGCGAAACGATTCCGTGATGGGCTCGCGTGGCGTAAAGATATAGAAGACGCGCACTTTCGGACGCGCCGCTAACTCATCCGATGTTTGTCATTACGAGTAGGCCTTCAGGGCCAACGAGGAATCCGCTTTCAAAGCTCCCTGCATTTCGTCCAACGTTCTGGATTCACTTCTCTGTTTCTTTCTGTCCCCGCCTCACCTTCCACAAAATCTGCCGATACATTCCAATCCAGAGCTCGGCGTCGTCGGACGACAGGTTCAGCCGCCTCACCATACGCCTTACGCGCTCTTCGGTCGACGCGACGGAAATGGGATTCACGTATCCGCTCGCATGCAATGCCTCAAGCAGCACGCTGGAGATCCGTTCCTCCTCGCCGGCGTTCGCTCGCCTGCCTTCGTGCGCCTTCTTTGCCGGAACTGCTTTCTTCGGATCGCGCACCAATTCATATAGACACACCGCAACCGCCTGTCCTAGGTTCATCGAGATGTGTTGCTCGCGAGTCGGTATCTGCATCAGCCAGTGACAGTGACTGAGGTCATCATTCGAGAGGCCCGTCTTCTCCGTACCGAATAGCAACCCGACTCGTCCGGTAGTAAGTTCTTTCCGGATCGCTCGCGCACCGTACTCCAAACGACGTAATGGATGTTGCAGTTCTCTATGACCCACAGCGGTGGTCCCGACCACGAGAGTGCAGTCCGCGACGGCTTCAGCCAAGGTCATATATTCCTCGGCGTTCTGAAGAACGGGTGCTCCTCCCGCGGCCGAACGGGCTTCGCGAAATGCAACCTCATATGGATTCACCACGCGGAGTTGAAGAAATCCAAAGTTGCTCATGGCTCGGGCGGCCGCGCCGATGTTCAGCGGATTACTCGTTTCCACCAGCACCACGCGCAGATGACTCGATTGGTTGGACATTTCCAATCAGTGTAGTGGAGGCAGCCACTTTCCCGGTATTCGCGAACAGCTGACCGGCAGGCAACGCCTGGGCCAACGCCGTGCGTCCAACTTGTGAGCAGTTTAGAATATGCGAAATTGTCTTTTAACCGCAGCGGGGATGTGCCTGCTTTTTGTCGCACAACAATCCGCCCAAACAACAAAACCCGCACCGTCCACGCCTATTGATGCGAAGAAGGCTGAACTGGGCGGCAAGACCTGGGATCCCGCGTGGGATAAGATTGTGGAGCAATCTGTCCCGCCCGAGATGCTCTCCTCACGCGTTCCGCATGATGTTCGCAAGTTTTGCCCACGCTTCTACAGCATGACCGACACCGACAAGCGCGTCTTCTGGGCCTACTTCTTCCAGGCGCTTGCCGGAACGGAAGCGGGGCTGAACCCCACCTCACGCGTGCGCCACACGGAGCCGGAGGTCGCGGTTGTCGATCATGTCACCCATAAGGCTGTGCGCAGCGAAGGGCTGTTGCAGCTGACGTACGAAGATGCGCAGCGATACAACTGTAATTTCGATTGGGCGCATGATCGCGAGTTGTCGGTGGACGATCCCTCAAAGTCAATTTTGCAGCCGAAGAACAATCTCGAATGTGGGGTGAAGATTCTCGACAACCAGATCATTACCCAGCACAAACCGCTGATCTCCAGAAAGTCGTACTGGTCAACCCTCCAGTCCGGCACAGTGCCCTATCACACCTTCGTAAAACAGATGATCAATCCTCCGGCCGCGTGCGAGGCGCCGGTGAAGGCTCCGAAGCTGAGGCAGGAGACGACGGCTTCCGTGCACGACGTGGCAGCTGGCAACGGCAACTCAAAGTAGCAAAGCTCGCCGCCAGTAGGTAAAGCTCTTCCTCACGATAAACGCAGGGGCGCACCAAACTTGCCGCAGCCCGCGATGCTCATTACAATAGGACAACAACTTCGTAGGCGCGTAGCTCAGTTGGTTAGAGCGCTACCTTGACACGGTAGAGGTCAGGAGTTCGAGTCTCCTCGTGCCTACC
>CAWACF010000010.1:0-28298 GCA_963780495.1 uncultured Acidobacteriaceae bacterium | reverse complement strand
GTTGAACCCGCGTCCGAAAATGCTGCTAGCAAAGAGCCTACATACTTAGTCACGTTCATGCGCCGGTGTTAGACGGCACTCTCGCCGGCCGCGCTCAGAGCGGACAAGAAACGCAGCCAGCCAACCTGATGATCTCACCGCGCGCTCACAGGTGGAGAGCGCGTGGCCAGCTCACTGTGCGACGCCCTTTCTCAGCCCATGAGCAAAGCCGAGGAGGACGGCAACTTAATTAATTAAGCTGCGTATGCCAGGTTTTGGTTGGCAATTGTTGTTTTTGCACACGATTACGGATGCATGCACTCCGGTATGCCTCTTTACTGCAATCACTTCCGTCGAAGCCGTGACGCCCCCGTAGTGAATTGCGGTCAACTCAACTCTACCAGTCAGGGCAGGGAAGTCAACCGCTGCCGATTAGATGTGAAATGTCGGATTCCCGACTCTGGTAGGTCATTCCTGCATCCGGAACTGGACGCGAACATCCAAACCTTTTGCTTGCCTGTTAGTCTTAATAGGTTTGATGCCCATGAGCGAAACGCTGAACTGCGCTATCCAAGCCGACTGTGGCCGCTATGGTTGTCGGGGGACGGCCTCGTGATCCCCGACTGTATTTCTTTCAATAGCATTCCGCACACCACCAGACTCTTCCGCGATTATCTTTCTTACTCTCCCGAAATCCGTAAGTTCTATCCCACGCAGCCGGACGCCGCCCACATTGCCGCCTTCGCGAAGTCGGTAAAACGCGACTCAATTCACGATGCGAAGGTAGCTGAAGCGCTAGAGCGGCAGAACCGCGCGTGGGGAGCATCCGAGGCTACGCTTCGAAACATCCGGCGGCTGCGCAAAGGTGCGTTCGCCGTGGTCACAGGTCAGCAGGTTGGATTGTTCGGGGGACCGCTGCTTTCGTTGTTGAAGGCCGCGTCGGTGTTGGCGCTGGCGAAACAAGTTGAAGCACTCGGAGTGCAATGCGTACCGGTCTTCTGGATGGCGACAGAAGATCACGATTTGAAAGAGGTCAACCAGGCGTTACTACTGACCCAGGATTTCGAACTGGCGGCTTTTAAGGCGCCTACACGGGGCGTCGAAGGCGCGCCGGTCGCCAATATTCAGTTTGCTGAGGGAACGAACGATTTGGTTCGTCAGGCAGCAGAGTTGCTGGGAGATTCGCTGGCAGCCGGTTATCTGCGCGAGAGCTACATCGAAGGAGAGACCTTCTCGAATGCGTACGCGAAGGCCTACGTTCGCATCTTTGGTGAGCACGGCCTGATCCTGCTGGACCCCGCAGATGCGGATCTGCACCGCATCGCAGCACCACTCTTTGTAAATGCGATCCGGCGTGCCGGCGAACTTGATGATGCGCTGCTCGCCCGGAATCGTGAGTTGCAGGCGGGGAAGTATCACGAGCAGGTAAAGGTTACGGCGGAGTCGACGCCGCTGTTCGCGCTTGTTGATGGAGTTCGTGTTCCGGTTCATCGGGGCAACGGCGGTTTTAAGGTCGGCAAGGAGAACTTGTCGGCTGACCAGCTTCTGCACCGGGTAGAAAGTTCTCCGGAGTACTTCAACGCCAATGTACTTCTGCGTCCTGTTTTGCAGGACTATTGGCTGCCGACACTGGCCTACATTGGAGGACCGGCGGAGATCGCATATTTCGCGCAGGTCGGAGTGGTTTACGAAAAGCTGCTAGGACGCATTACGCCAGTCGTTTCGCGCCTCAGCGCAAGCCTCATCGAACCTCGCATCGAGAAGCTGCTGAACAAATATCAGGTTCAACTGCCGGAACTCTTCCACGGTGAATACGAACTGCGCGACTGCCTGGCCGCCCACTCGCTTCCGCCTGAGCTGAACCACAATTTTGACGCGGCGCGAAGCGCGGTTCAGGAAGCAATGCGCCGGGTCACGGAAGCGCTGCAGAAACTGGATCCTACTCTGGTGGAAGCAGCCGGTCTCGCCAGCAGCAAAATGCAGTATCAGGTAAGCCGGTTACAGAAGCGCGCCGCCAAGGCCGAGTTGCGCCGGACGGAAATCCTAATCCGGCACGCAGCCCAGATCGAGAACTCGCTTTACCCGCACAAAACACTTCAGGAGCGAGAGATCGCCGGTCTGTACTTCTACGCGAAGTACGGACCGCCCCTGATCGATCAACTCATCGATCTGGCGCAGGCGCGCTGTCCCGAGCACAAGGTTCTGGTGCTAAGCACGTAGCGCTCAGCGTTCGGCGCTACGGCGCGAAGTAGCTGGAGATATCCAGGATGAGCTGGGTCAAACCGGAAGCATACGCGTCGATCTTTCCGTTGCTCGTAGGAACGATCGCCATATTCGAAGTGATCACTCCATCGGGTGCGTTCAAGGTAGAGACCACCGGCTGACCCTCTCCGTCGGGCCACAGAGTCAGATAGCCCAAACGCCCCGAGGGCACGACCGTCGCATTGAGGACGTAGGCCTGCGCTGCGCTGGGCGGCGAACATACACTGGCTGCGACGTTGACGGTGAGCTCTCCCATGAATGGCCCATTGCCTGAGCGGGTATCGAGGACGCGGCAGGGCGCGGCAGGATACAGCGATAGCCCACCTTGCGCGGCCGGAGCGAAGTATCCGTCAATGTCTGCGATCAGCTGCGTGCTCTGGCTGGCATAGACGGAAACCTGTCCGCCATTGCCTGATGGAACAAGAGCAGCATTGGCTACGGTGGTGGCAGTGGGATTATTCAGCGTGGATACCACGGGCTGCGGCTCACCGGTTGGCCACACGGTCAAATAGCCCAACGGCCCGCCGACGGGCGCGACCGTAAAATTCATGGAGTACGCCTGGGCACTGCTCGGAATCTGACAATTGCTCGACAGCACCGGGAAATCACGTTCCTGGCCACCATTGAGATATGGACCGCCTAACGGTCCGTTCGCAGCACGAGTGTCCAGAACGCGGCAGGGCGTAAGTGGAAAGAATTGCAGTGTCTGCCCTGACGGAGCCACAAAGTAGCCGTCGATATCCAGAATGGCGTTGGTCGTGTTGGTAACGAAGAGGCTCACTGCGCCCTGATATCCGGCCGGAACAATCGCCGCGTTGGCCTTGTTGCGTGCGTCCGGTGAGTTCATGGTTGAGACCAATGGCTGGTCTTCGCCGGTGGGCCATATGCTCAAATAACCCACCGGTCCGTGGTTTATCGGTACCAGCGTCACGTTCAGCGAATACGCCGCAGCGGTTGGAGGAATGTTGCAGCTTCCCTGGGGGATGGCGAAGTTTCGTGTGGCGTGTCCCTGAAGCGGTGGTCCGCCAAACTGGCCGGTTGGATTGCGCGTGTCCACCACCCGACAGGGGGTAACCGAGACGAACTGCAACGGCGCCGCATTCGCGCCGGCAATTACCGACGCGGTGTTGTCCCCGTAGTTCATGGCGTAGAACTTATTCGTTACCACGTTGCCCTGGATGGCGCCCGGAGTATTGCCGATGGCAATCGTCGTCGTATGGTTCGTCGCGCCATCAATCATGGTCATCGTATTGTCGGCGTAGTTGGCGACATAGATCTTGTTGGTGACCGGATCAACCGTCAGTTGATACGGAGCGTTGCCGACGGTAACGGTGGTGGTATTCAACGTGGCGCCGTCAATTACGGTTACGGTGTTGCTGCCGCTGTTGGCAGTGTAAATCTGGTTGGTGACCTGATTCACCGCAATCCATGCCGGATTTAGACCCACATTAACGGTGCTGGTGGCGTTGGAGGTTCCGTCGATCACGGTCACGGAGTTGCTAGTCAGGTTGGCGACGTAGATCTGATTGGTGATGGAGTTGACCGCAACTTCGCTGGGATAGCCTCCCGCTTGTACCAGCGTAGTTGCCAGCGTAGTGCCGTCGATAACCGTCACGGTGCCGTCAACAAAATTTGGCACATAAATCTTGTTGGTGGCCAAGTTGACGGCCAGCCCAGACGGACCGTTTCCTACCGTGACACTGCTGGTGCTGTTGGTTGCGCCATCGATAATCGTGACCGTGTTGCCTCCGCTGTTGGCGACATAGATCTTATTGGTGGTCGTATTGATGGCGGCCTGATAGGGCGCAGTTCCGACGGCGACCGTCGCGGTGTTATTTGTAGCACCATCGATGACTGTGACGGTCCCAGCGCTTTGGCAAGTCGGATCATTGCCGCAATAGTTGGAAACGTAAATCTTGTTGGTGAACGGATTTGCCCGGGCATCGTATGGAGACTGACCGGCGGCAACGGTCGTTGTCAGATTGGTAGCGCCATCGATGACGGTCACAGTGTTGTCGCCGTAGTTGGCCGTGTAAATGCGATTGCTGGCGATGTTAACCGCCGCAGTCACCGGAGTAACACCGGTGTTCACGGTGGTGATCACCGTCTGCGATACCGCAGCTACTTGCAGGGCGAGGCCAAATAGAAAACATAAAACGAATCGAGTGGGCTGCATTCTCATTGATCGCTCCAACAGCAACTGCGATTCTCGCTATCTTGCTGTCGTCGCCACTGCGAGTGGCTTCAAAAGCTTGGGTTGCGTTGCGCCTTCCCTTGGCGTGGGTTCGTTGACTACATTGGCAAATTGCCTTGTCTTATCGGCGAGTCGAATCGTCTCGTAGCCTTTGCGCCGGGCGACAATGCGATAGTCGAATGCGATCGTGGCTCTTCCTCCGCCCAGTTCGTGCACTTCGAAGCTGTCGGCGGATTCATTGCTGACGTACAGTCCCTTGCAATCGCCCTTGGGCGTCAGGAAGACGTGGTACTCCGCGCCGGTATTCACCGTCTGTGCGAATACGGATTCCACCTGCACGACCGCAGCGCCGTTGTTGAGCTGACCGGAGCCGATATCTTCAAACCAGTTTTCCGGAGCCTCGACAGCGTAAAGCGCAACCTGGCGTGAGCCGCCGTCAACGGGAACCACCGCGGACTTGCTGCCGTTGCAGGCCAGGTTGCCGCCGACATCCATCACGCAGATACCGCCAAAATGGCTGCCGTGTGTCGCCAGAATATTGCCGGTCGCGTCGGTTGTTTCGTCATTCTGAAATTTGGCGGTCGAGATGTTTTCGGCATTGTTGTAACCGGCGAAGGCAATGCCAAAGTCGGCGCTCGCCAGCACGCCAATACCGGAACTTTGGTCGGTATCCCCCCAAACTCCTATGGGACGAAGGCTGACGGTTGCTCCTTCATTGCTTTCTGCTACCCCGACGCCGAAGATGCCGATACCTGCGGGGCTGGACGTCACGCCGGCAACGGCGAGGCTGTTGCCCGTTGTTCCCAGGTTGTTGCCCTGAACCGCAGTACCGCTCGGGCTCGAATTCTGTCCCAAAACTCCGCTGTTGCCACCGGTCGTAGCGTTGCTGATTCCCGCGACACCAATGCCTGTAGTGCTGGCGACGCTGCCAGCGACTCCGTAAGCCATGCCGGTCGTCGCGGTTGATTTTCCGACCACACCAGCTCCTGTCGAACTGGCGTTTAGGCCCTCCACGCCCACTGTGTTTCCCGACGAACTCTGCGCGTTGCCATAGACCGCCATGCCGGTGCTGGTGCTATTGGAAATCGCCTGGACTACGGGGCTCGTGGATGAGGGGTCCAGTTCGTCTGCCTCGATAATCGGGAATGTGTTGCCCGTAATACCGTGCGCGTAAATAGCACCCCGCGCACTGGAGACAATGGCGAGCGGTGCGATCGCTGTCTGGTCACCCCAGGTAAGCCACCCGTTGGACGATTGATATAGGCTCGAAGTTCCCAGAGCCGATGCGCTCGTCCAAAGAGGGAGAAAACTGGGCGTCCCGCTGCCGGTGATGATCAAGGGATGGCCGCTAGCGCCGCTGGAGGACTGCCCGGCATTAGGCCCACCGCTGTTGCTGCTGGTGTCGGATTGAGGTGCGACAACATACGCGGAAGGAGGCCGGCCGCCAAAGGTCTCGGCATCGGCAGCCTTCAGTGCATACGGAACACTCAACAGCATGATGCGCGGCTGTTCTGCCTCTCCGGCGGCCTGCACCCCCAACCACTGCGCCTGGCCAGACGTAAACAAGTCGATGGGTAGACCTTCAGCTTTGGTCAGACCGAGCAAAACCGTGTAATGGCCGGCTTGATCGACCTGGATATTTTGCGTTTCCAGCCACAGAGGCGCACCGCCGGTCTCCTCGCTGTAGAGCGCGAAGGTTAGTCCGACCACGCTGGTGGCCGGCCGGGTAGTCGCGCTGCTCCCAACCCCTCGCGCATCGGTGGTCTCTGCGTTACCGACTGTGGTGCTGGAAGCTGGCTCGCTTAACGTGCCGGTAAACCGCACCAGCCGGGGTACTTGCACTGCGGTTGTCGCCGGCTTGCCGGCAGCAGTTTGCGCAGCCACAGGAAGGACGGAACAGAGCCAGGCGAGTGCGACGTAGCTGAATCGAATCTTCATGAGTTTCTCCGGGAGACACAGGTGAAACCGTAGTCGGCCTCCAGCCTTCGCTTCCGGGTGCGATTGTGTCTACCTGTTACAAACTTCGTCCGGCAGCTGGAGCTGAATTCAATAAAGGCCGATGAGGTCGCCTATACTCCGCTGTTTCGTTAAGCAAAGACAAGTGGCATAGCGGGACAACAGGTGACATATGACTCAATTCCGGGAGTCGTGCTCCGTTTTTCCGACTGCCGACAACTCGGCCGCACGTATCACCTGGCCTCTGTCCTATCGTCGATTCTTTTGTGACGTCTAGCTTGGCGGACTCGGCACAAGAGGGATTACCGGAGGCTAAGTCGGCCAGAGGGGTCTCTGACACTTTGGATAACGCCTGAGCTTCGTCAAGGCGGCACTCGCGTGCCATCGCGGCGTCACCTTCGAAGCCAAGGCTCTACCTGATTGGTGACGCGCTAAAGGCATTGCCCGGGCGGCAGCAACTGCCCGCCGGGCTAGAAAAATGATTACGAGAGCCTGGCATTTGTGCCCTATACTTGGCCCATCTTCGCGTTCCAAGCAAGAGACATAGTGGGCAAAGCGTGACCATGCGTGTCATTCGCGAGGGGCCACTCCAGGCTCGCAGGCTCGACTCGTGGAAAGAGATCGCCTCTTTCTTCGGGCGAGACGAACGCACGGTCAAACGTTGGGAAAAAGAGAAGGGTCTTCCGGTACATCGCATGCCGGAGAACACCGGCGCGCGGGTATTTGCTTTTACCGACGAACTGTCGCGCTGGATGAACTGCCCCGAGTCGAACCTGAAGCCGCTTCGGGAACGGGGGCTTGGGCAGCAGGCGGAAGCCTCGATGGAGGAGACTGCGGTCTCCCCCGCACGTCCAGGAAGACAATGGATTTACATTGCAGTGGTTGTGTCGGCGATTGTTGGCGTTGCCTTGCTCATCGCCTATCGGGGCCGACACTCCTTAATGCGCGGAGAAACCATGGCCGCGGACCACAGCAGCGCCATGAGTGCCACCAAGTCCGCTCAGAAAGCGACCATCGACCCGCAGGCGCGCGAGCTCTATCTGACTGGCCAATACTATTGGGACAAGCGCACTCCTGCCGACCTCAATAAGGCTGTCGGCTATTTCAGCCAGGCGATCGATCGCGATCCAACCTACGCCAAGGCCTATGTGGGATTGGCAAACTGCTACAGTTTGCTGCGTGAGTTCGCTGCCATGCCTTCGGAAGAGGCGTTTCCCCGGGCTTTGGCCGCCGCCCGAAAAGCGGTTGAACTCGATGACTCTTCGGCCGAAGCACACAATGCCCTAGCCCTGGTAACGTTCTATTGGAACTGGGACGCAGCCGGAGCCGAACGCGAATTTCGACGTGCCATTCAACTGGATCCCGGTTACGTTACGGCGCACCACTGGTATGCGACATTTCTGATGATCCTGGGGCGCTCCCAGGAGGCACTGCAGCAGATCGAACTGGCCCAGCAACTGGATCCCGCCTCGACTCCGGTACTGGCCGACAAAGGTTTGATTCTTTATCACAAAGGCGATACAGACCAGGCTATTTCTTTGCTGAAGCAGATAGCCGTGTCCCAGCCGGCATTTTTCTCAACCCACCAATATTTGTCCGCCATTTACCTGGATGAAAATGACGCCCCCAAATATCTGGAAGAAGCGGCGAAGGCGGCCGCATTGTCCCACGACGCAGGCGAGGCAACGCTGGTCCAGGAGGCGAAAGAGGGTTACCGTTCAGGGGGAGAGCAGGGAATGTTAGAGAGCATTCTTCGCGTGCAGAAGACACACTTCGACGAGGGAAATGCCTCGGCCTTTGCCGTGGCCGAAGCGTACGCTCGACTAAAGGACGGCAAAGAGTCTTTGCACTACCTGGAGACCTCGTTCCATCGACACGAAGTGGCTTTTCTGACGATGCGCGTGCATGAACCGTTCCTGTTCCTACACGGTGACCCCGCCTTCCGTCAGCTGGTCGAACAAGCTGGGCTGCCCAGGCTCCCATAATGGCGACGAAATTGGCAGGCATTCCGGCGGATTTGCGCTCGGGGGCGTGCAAAAGAAAATTGGGGATCTGTCGATAACCTACAATGTGGGATCGAAGGCGCCTCGGACTAAAACAAATCGCGCAGCTGCCCAAAGCTTGAGACCTGAAACACCCGTCCATTCCCGATTTCGGGCCGCACCTCGCCGCGCTCCAGCATCCACGTGTTGTTGTGGGGGACGAAGACCGCGTGTAAGCCGGCTTCGAGCGCCGGATTAATGTCCGAGCTGGGACTGTTTCCGATCATCCACGTCCGGTCGCGGATGAGCGCATATTTTTCGACCACGGATTGGTAGGTTGGAGCGTTCTTTTCGGCAACGACTTCGATCGCGGTGAAGTGCTGCTTCAGTCCCGAGCGCTCGAACTTGCCGGTCTGCTCCAGGATGTTGCCCTTGGTTACGCAGAAGAGTCGGTGACGCTGGGCGAGATCGGAGAGCGTTTCCGGCACTTCGGGCAGGATCTCCATCGGGTGCTCGGCAATGGCGAAAGCGAAGCCGCGAATCGTGTCGTGCAGAGCGGGCGTGAGCGGTTCGACCGACAATTGCTCGAAGCAAGCGACCAGCGAAACCGCGAAGCTCGTCATGCCGTAGCCATGCTGGCGGATGCTCTCGCGCTCTACTTCGTAAAGCACCTCGCGAACCTGGTCAGGCGTGTACTCATGATGGTTGAGGAAGGAGATGAAGTTGGCGATGGCGCGCTCGAAGTAGATGTTGTTTTCCCACAGGGTGTCATCGGCGTCGATGAGCAGGTTTTGACCGGCAGGGAAGCGCTGAGAGGCGGATGACATAGACATCATGGAATCTGGGAGCGTTGCTGCAGACTCTCGATGAAGCTGCTTCCTGCAGTTTACGGGCGGCGGAGAAAGGCGCGAACTATTTTTTCGTCAGTTCGAAGTTGCCCAGATACGTATCTCCACCCATCACCGAGCCGATATTGACATCCACCGTTCCCTTTAGCGTGTTTCCTTCGACAGTGCCTTTGAAGTTGGCGCTTACGGTTCCGCCCGGTAAATTCTGTTCGGCCATGAATGAAACCTGGTTGCCGGAAATCTTGCCGGACCGTACTTCCAAGGTTTCTCCCTCGATCAGCCCCCATGGGCCGGTTGAGTTATGCCACTTCACTGTGCCATCAGGACCGTGGCGAGAATCCTCCAGAACGGCCTCGATGTCGGATGTTCCGTGCCTCTGGCCATTGACGCCATCTATATTGCCCGCCCAAGTGCCCGCTATATCGACTTTCTTTGTGCATCCCGTGGCTAGCAGCAATAAACTCAGGGATGCCAACGGCAGGACTTTGTTCCAGCATCGCATTATCCGGTTCTCCTTCGCCCACAGCAGTGTACGCCATCTGCAATTGATGCCGAAGCAGATCAGCGTCACTCTGCAGTTCCGGGTCCTTGGCCTCCCATTAAGCTTGCCGGTGGCGGCGGAATCGCGATATCGATCTTTTGTACCGGCCCGAGCGAGCTCAGAGGCTTGCCGTACTCGGACTCATTGCCCACGACCAGTATCGCCATTTGGTTCTTGTGGATGTACTCGCGTGCGACGCGCGCGACGTCGACGGCCGTCACCTTCTCTACCTCGGTGCGATACCGCTCAAGAAAATCCAGCGGGTAGTGGTAGAACTCGTATGCCATTTTCTCGCGCAGCACTTTTTCCGGCGTGTCGAATTCGAAGATAAAAGAGTTCAGGATATTGTCTTTGGCGCGCTTCAACTCTTCGTCGGTCGGCGGAGTTTTCAGCAGATCGTCGATCTCGCCGTTTATTCCCTCGATGCCTTCGACAGTACTTGCACTTTTCGTCTGCATCTCGATGTTGGTCAATCCCGGACGATCCCATCCGTAACCGACTCCGCCGCCGACGGAATACGCGAGGCCTTTCGCAGTACGCAGATCATTGAAGAGACGCGAGGAAAATCCGCCGCCGAATATCTCGTTCATCACCGTGACCGCGAAGTAATCCGGATTGCTGCGCTCGATGCCGAGATCGAGCATGCTGATCGTCGTTTGGTTCACATCCGACTTGTCGACGGAGTACAAGCCAGGCTTCGGCTCACTGAACTTGATATCCGGCCGCTTCGCCTGGGGACCTTTCGACCATGATTCAAAGGCGTGGCGTAGCTTGGCTTCCATCGCCCTGGGATCGAAGTCGCCGGTGATGCCGACGATTATGTTGTTGGGATGAACATACTGCTGATGCCAGTTGATGAGGTCCTGGCGCGTGACAGCCGCGACAGTAGTGTATTCCGGAACGCGCGCGTAGGGGTTGTCCTTGCCGTAGGCAATGATGCGGCTCTCGCGTCCCACGATGGATTCGACATTGTCATTGCGGCGGGAAATCGAGGTGTACATCTGCCGTTTCGAGAGTTCCAGCTTGTCCGCGCGGAACTCGGGATTGTGCAGCAGATCAAGGTACATCTCGAACACGGCATCGAAGTCGCCTTTCAGGCAGTTGAGCGAGATGGTGGTCGAGTCGGACTGGTTGTCGGTCTCGATCTTCGCCGCGCGCGCTTCGAGGAAGTCGTCCATCTGGTCGCCGGTCTTGCTCTTCGTTCCGCCAGTTCGCCAAACGTCGCCGTAGAGGTCGGTGAGCCCAGTCTTGTTCGCCGGCTCGTAGACCGATCCACCGCGAATGCGAGCCGTCGCGCTGATCAACGGCAGTTCGTGATCAGGCTGAAGGAAGATCACCATACCGTTCGCGAGCTGAATACGTGTCGGCTCAGGAGGCGTGAATGCCGGCAAAGGGGGCGCCGTCACCTTGTTCCAGGGGACGGGCTGCTGGGCCGAAGCTATGCCGGTGAGCCAGAGTGCAGCGAGCAGGGTTACCGCGACGAAGACGATTACCCGGGTAGGGGCCGAGTTCAGGGTATAGCGGTCCTTCGAGTCCGCGGTCGCTGACGCGCCCGCTCCCCTCAGGATCAAACCTTTGTTGATATATCGAGATACGTTCGCGATGGTCTTCATTGCTGTTCCGCTCCTTTCCCGGCGGCTGCGGGCGGGGCGGGGTGAGAGGACGCGCTTTCGGTTTCGATGATTCCCACAGTGCGGTTCTCATCCTTGAAGGCTTCGTTGGCGACGCGACGGATGTCCGCCTTGGTCACCTTGTCGACGCGATCAAGATATCGGAAGAGTTCGCGCCAATCGCCATAACGAGTCTGGTAATACGCGAGCTGTTGCGCCAGGCCTTCATTGCTAGCGAGGCCGCGAATGAGATCGGCTTTGGTGCGAGTCTTGAACATTTGCAGTTCGTCGTCGGTCACGTCCTGGGTCTTAAGCTTCTCGATCTGCTCGTGAAAAGCCTGCTGCAATTCGGCCGTGGTATGACCGGGAGTGGGAATGGCGTAGAAGGCGAACAAGTGAGAGTACTTGCTGCCAGGGAAACCACTGAAGCCGGCGGCAAAAGCCGAGATTTGTTTGTCGCGCACCAGCGAGCGGTAGAGTCGCGACGTACGCCCGTTCGACAGAATATCGGAGATCGCATCGTAAACGACGTCATCAGGCGCGAGATAACTTGGCCGGTGATAGCCCTCGAGATAAAACGGTTGGGAAGGATCTTGCAAAGTCACCTGCCGTACCGAATTCTGTGGCGGCTCAACCGTGTAAGGTTCGAGCGGCTTGGGTTGGGTCGGCAAATGGCCGAAGTACTCTTCGATGATGGGAAAGACCTTGCTTGGGTCTAGGTCGCCGACCAGAGCAATCACCATATTGCTGGGAACGTAATAGTGGCGGAAGAACTCAGCGGCATCAGTGGCCGAGAAGGAATCAAGATCGGATTGATAGCCGATGGTTGGGCGATGGTAAGGATTGGCCATGAACGCCGTCCCCAGGAACTGCTCCACCAGTCTTCCCGTGGGCTGGCTGTCGGTGCGCATACGGCGCTCTTCCATCACCACGCTGCGTTCTTTGTAGAACTCCCGCATAACTGGATGGGCCATGCGGTCCGACTCCAGCGCCGCCCAGAGCTGGATTTGGTTCGCGGGCAAGGAGTACATGTAAGCGGTCTCGTCGTAGTTGGTGAAAGCGTTGACGCCCACGCCGCCGTGGCTCTCGATGATCTTTCCAAACTCATTCTTGATGACATACTGGTCCGCGGCTTTGCGTGCGTCTTCCCAGGCCTGCTTCAGCTGCGCCAGCTTTTGCGGATCCTGCCCGACGCGCTTGGTGCGCTCGGTTTCGTAGGCGGCGTAAGCGGCCTCGACCTTCTGCAAGGCGACCTTTTCGGCCGGGTAATCGGTGGTCCCAATGTCCGGCGTGCCTTTGAAGGCCATGTGCTCCATCATGTGAGCAAGGCCAGTTTCATTCTTAGGATCCTGCGCCGATCCGGCGTCGACCATTGTAAAGAACGAGAACACCGGAGCTTCGGGACGCTGCCACACGACGACGGTGAGGCCGTTGGGCAGGGTTTTGACCGAAACACGCTTTTCATAAGAAGCCAGATCCTGCGCTGCCAGCGGCAACGGAATCGTCAGCAGGAGCAGTACAGAAAGCTTTCGCAAGCGGCACTTCATCGTGTCTCCAGGGCAAGAACAGGTACAACGTCAGCAAAGAAGAACGTTACGCAGGGACTGAGTAGTAAGTCAAACGAGGAAATATCGAAAAGTTGTTGTCACTTTGTTATAACGCAAGCGTCGCAGAGGCGATACTTTTCTGAGACGGTAGTTTTCGTTGAGCCACGAAACGAGTGGATGCTACACTCCCGATTTGCCGTAAGCGCGCCAGGTTCCAGCCGTTGCAAACCGAACCATGTCCAGCTTTTGGCGTTTCAGGTGAGGCGCCGGCGGGGGGCTCGTCGGGGACAAAACGGCCTTGACGCCGTCCTGAAGGCCAGCTCTACCCGGGACGCCACTTTGCTCGAGTTTTCGCACCTTGTCATACGGGCTATCTGTGATGGAGTGAATCATGAAAGTTGTGCTGTTGGGCCTGATCTTACTCTGCACTCATTCGCTATTCGCGACCTCTTATACATCGACCCAGAGCGGTGACTTTAACAACGCTGCCACGTGGGGCGGCCATGGATTCCCTCACTCCGGTGATACGTGGACGATCTCCGGTGGGACGACCGTGACCTGCTCGACCAGTTGCGCCGCCGGCCTTGCCATGGCTGGGAGTTGTACTGTCGACGGCACGGTTTCGTCCGGTGGGGCTTTGACGATCGCCCCAGGAGCAACACTGACGCACAGCGGTGAGCTCGACGTGCAGCACGCGGGAACAATCAATATCGGTGCCAATGCGACTTCAGGAGCGGGGACGCTGACGATCGCTCCGGGCAGCGGCGCAACCTGCCAAATTGCATTTACCACTCCGGGGTCGGGCACTCCTGTGCTGAACATGACAGGCATGGGCGGAAATCTGGGCCACAACCATTTTGCGGTCCTGTCGTGCAATACCGCATTGCATGGAGGCGCAGCATGCACGTTCACACCTGAGAGCGCCGGCACCTATACCTCGTTGAACCTGAACTACTTCACGATTTCGGGATTCGGCAGCGCCAATACCCTGGCCTTTAACAGTTTCAGTGTGGTTTCAGCCAGCATCCAGAATGGGTTGTTCAATCAGAACGGCAACGTGCGACTGACGATCGGCGCGTGCGGTGATTGCAACTTCGTTGTCAAGAACGTGAGCTTCACCAATCCGGTTGATGCCATTAACAATACGGTCTTCGAGTTCTACGGCACTGCTGTCCAAACTGGTGGTACTCGTTCGGTACAGAACGTCACCGCTGCCAGTCACGTTTCGCCGGTAGAGTATACGGCCAATATCTCGCTGCCAGGGTTGAAGACGGGCGCGAGTTTTCTTGGCGGTGATCCTGGCGACATCAACGGATTTGTCGGCTACAACGTGGCCTTGGAGCAGCTAACCACAAATGCGCTGTCGCAGATTTTCCGCAGCTCTGCGGTCATCATCGATACTGGCGGCTCGGCATCGAGCTGCTACGTATTTCGCTACAACTCGGGCCTGGTGTATCAGGACGGATTCTGCCTCAACCGGGTTCCGAACCAGCACGAGATTGTCACTGCAACCGCCGCAACCGGCGGCACCAGCAATCTGTATCAGCGGTACCTGTGTGACGGAGACGGTTTCTTCAACTCCGATACCGGCGACATGATTCAGGACTGGGGCACCTACACTATGAAGAACAGCATCGGGCTCAACTCGTGCGGCACGATGTCGACGATCAGCAACAGCACCACCGAAGTCGCCACGTTACTTGAGAATACAAATTACAACAATTTCGGCGAGACTTACTGCGAATCGGGCTGTTACGACGGAATCCACCCGGTATTTCGGGATAACTTGATCGTCAAGCCCGCCGACGTCAACGGACAGGGCATCCGGGGCGACGATGGAGTCCACGCGGCCTCGGTGTTTCTTCGTCAGACGAATTTCTCGCTCGACTATAACGGCTTCTATCAGATGCCGGGCAGCGGCGATCCCGGCGCTGAACCACAGCCTCCCGTGCCTGCACTGCTTCCGAATCTGACTCTTGGCGTTCCCGTTAGCTATGTGAATCTTCCAGCAGCCATCGTCGGGAACCAGGGCAACCAATTGATCTCCACGGTTATCGACCAGACCCACATCGGCTGCGCCACCTGTAACTTCACGCAGGCGGGGGCGGCAGGAGTCATGCCCGGAGACTTTTTCGAGGATATTACTTCACAGAAAGTCGCGACGGTTGCCAGCGTGACCGACTCCACACACCTGGTGCTCAACAGCCCCGGGATTGCCGGAATGCGCGCCGGTCTGGACGGGTTAACAATTTTCACCAGCTATTGGAATCATCCCGGCTGGGTCTACGGCGACAGCAATAATGGGTCACACGACATCCACGCCAACCCGCTCTTTGTCGACTCGACAAGGACACTGTGTACCTGGTATCGGACCAACAGCGGCATACCGATCACGTGTCCTACCTACGGAAGTGTGATGGCCGGCAGCAGCGTGCTGCAGGCGACGTCAGGAACCGGGGGTACAACGTTGGTCTGCTCGGCTTGCAACTTTACCGGGCACGGCATTACCACGACTGACGTAGTGCGCGTGTTCTCAGGATCGGGCCAGAACGTTCGTGGTTGGTCTGCGGTCACCTCGGTGAGCCCGACCACATTGACGCTGGCCTCGAGCATCCCCGGCATGGCTTCAGGCGACACCTTCGACTTCATTACCGCGACACAACTGATCGGACGGGCGATGGTTCAAATTAACGGCTTCGACTGGGATGGTAACCAAATCATGCCAATCGGTTGGGCCACCGTGAGCAACGCCATGCGCTACGTTTTCGCTGGCTACGCGCCGAGGAACTTTATCTACAAACATGCGGGATCTCCGCAGGACGGGTTCCCGGACATCGGGGCCGTTCCGGTCACCGGCATCCACTACGACGAGGACGACGACTCAACGCAGCAGTAGTTTATGAACAGAATGTCATTTGTCTGCCAAGGCGGTTCAACTTCGGCAGCCTACAATTCGTCTAGCTCGTGAGGTGAGATAAAGTTTTGCCATCTGGGGCCGTTTCGACCCGTTCGCCTTATGCCGAACACGTAAATCCGCAGTGGGTGCGACTTCTGGACCTGCTCGGGATGAACGTGCGCTATGAGCATTGTTCGGGTGTTGAGCTGTTCGCGGAAAATGGCGATCGTTACCTGGATTTTCTCTCCGGTTACTGCGTTCACAACACAGGTCACAATCATCCTCGAATCATTGAAGCTCTGAAAGATGAACTGGATCGGCGTGGTCCAGCGATGTTGCAGAGCCACGTGCCGGAGCTGGCTGGCGAGCTCGCCGAACGCCTCTGCACCTTGGCCGGCGGAAAGCTAAAGAAGGTGTTCTTTGCCAGCTCAGGCAGCGAGGGCGTGGAATCGGCAATTAAGTTTGCCCGCGCAACGACCGGCCGAGATGCGCTACTGTACGCCGAAGGAGCATTTCACGGCCTCACCTGCGGCGCATTATCGCTGATGGACAATTCGTTCTGGCGTGCCGGATTCGGCCCGCTGCTTCCGCACACGGAGGCGATTCCGTTCAACGATCTGGCTGCAGCGGAGAAGAAGCTGCAGACGAAGAAATATGCGGCCTTCTTCCTTGAGCCTATCCAGTCCGAAGGCGGAATTAAGCTGCCCTCGTCTGACTACCTGCAGCAGGTCCAGGCGCTCTGCAAGCGCTATCGGACATTGCTGGTGATGGACGAAGTGCAGACGGGAATGTATCGAACCGGCAAGTTCCTGGCGGCGCAACATTATGGCGTTCAGCCAGACATGGTGATTCTGGCCAAGGCGCTTAGCGGAGGACTGATTCCGGTAGCCGCCGTCCTGATGACGGACGAGGTCAACGAGGCCGTGTATAGCTCGTTAAAGCGAGCCATCGTTCATACTTCGACTTTCAGCGAGAACGGACTCGCGATGCGCGCAGGACTGGCGACGCTCGATGTACTGGAAGACGAGCGGCTGGGCGAACGCGCCGAGTATCTTGGCGAACTCTTGCGAAGCAGACTGCGAGAGACGCTGGCGAGTTATGAGATGTTTAAGGACGCTCCAGGCCTCGGACTGCTGTCGGGAATAGAGTTCCAACCACCCTCGCGCCTGACGTTGCGCCTTTCGTACGAGACGTTCCGCGCCATCCATCCGGGCATGTTCGGACAGATGCTGGTCATGCGTTTGTTCCGGCGCGAAAAGATTCTTACCCAAGTTTGTGGCAACAACTTCATGGTGCTCAAGTCAGCTCCTCCATTAGTTACCAATGAAGCACAAGTGAAGGAGTTCGTAGCGGCGGTGGGGCGAGTGGTCGCCGACCTTCACGAATCAACCGCTTTCTGGACGGACGCCCTTGCACTTGGGCGCCGCACGATGGATATTTGACATACGGCGAAAAACGAACTGAGCGGTACTCTTCTTTGCCGCCGAATCTGTTGCACGAGGAAACAGTGCGACTTCTGGTAGTTGAGGACGACTCCGCAATACGGGACTTTCTCCAGCGTGGCCTGAGTGAAGCGGGCTATCAGGTGGATATCGCCCAAGACGCGAAATCGGCGCTCGCTCTGGCAGGCGAGGAAATTTACGACGGTTTCATTATCGATCTGGGGCTGCCCGATATGGATGGCCTGGATCTGATAAGCCGCTGTCGCGCTCAGGGCCATACCGCACCGGTATTGATCCTCTCAGCTCGTCGCTCGGTCGATGAGCGAGTCCGCGGGCTGGAGCAGGGAGGCGACGATTACCTCACAAAGCCGTTCGCCTTGGCTGAACTTCTAGCCCGAGTGCGGAATCTCATGCGGCGCAGCGCGCCGGGGCAGCCGGAAGCGGTGCGCCTGCGCGTTGCCGATCTCGAGCTCGACCTGGTTCGACGCGAAGCGCGTAGAGGCTCCGACTTGCTGCAACTCACCACTCAGGAATTCTCGCTCCTGGAATATTTAGTTCGCAATGCCGGGCGGGTGGTTACGCGGACCATGATCCTGGACCGCGTTTGGCGCATGCGAATCGATCCCGCCACGAATGTTGTGGATGTGCAGATCTACCGTTTGCGTAATAAAGTAGACAGCGAAGACAAGCGGCCCCTCATCCATACCATTCGTGGCGTGGGCTATGTTCTCAAAGAAACCTAAATCGCATGGCATGTCGGCAGCGTGGCGAATCGCCATCTGGCCGACGGCCGCGTTCGCCCTGGGCAGCGCGGTGGCGTTCGCGATTATGTACCTGTTGATCGCGCGCGACATCAAGCAGCGCAGCGATGCCTGGCTGAGTGGCGAAGCCGAAACACTGGCCGATGTCTCCGCCAACACTCCGCGTGACGCCTTATATGACCGCCTGGTGGGTGAGGTGGCTGAGCTCGCTTCGCGAGAGGTGCCGGACGCGGACGATTCCAATGGGCGGCACGAAACGTCGGTTTTCTTCCTGCAAACCCAACCGGGGCAAGAGCCGATCTGGGTGGGTCCCAGCCCGAAGGAAAACTTCATAAACTCGATCGAGCACGCTGAACTGGTGCCCGGAGTGCCGGGTAATGTCCAGGTGCCTGGCTGGGAGAAGACGTTTCGGGTGGTGTACAAGAGTCGCGGCGATGACAGCGGCCTCTATCTCGGATTCGCCGACCTGAGCGGTGCCCACATGCTCGATCGCTTAACTGAGCGTTGCCTGCTGGCGTGGGCGATCACGGTCGCGCTGGGCTTTCTCTTTACCTGGGTGGCGGCGTTTCGAACTTTGGCGCGGGTTGACCGCATCAGCGATACTGTGGCGCGCATGGGCAGCGACGATTTGAGCAGCCGCTTGCCGGAAGGGCAGTATCCTGACGAGATCACGCGGCTGTCGCGAACCTTCAACCGTATGCTCGATCGGATACAGGCGTCGGTGCACCAGATGCGCGTGCTTACCGATTCCGTGGCGCACGATCTGAAGAGCCCTGTCACCTCCATCCGCGGCAGCTTGGAAGTGGCATTGTCGACTGGAACCCAGGGCCAGTGGGCGGAGCGTGTGGCCGAAGCGATCGAGGGGCTGGATCGGCTGTCGCAGCTTCTGAATACAACCCTGGACGTGGCGGAGGCCGATGCCGGCGCTCTACAGTTGCGTAAAGAACCCATCGACTTATCGGACATGGTAAGCCGGTTGGTCGATCTTTACCAGCCAGCCATTGCCGAACATTGTCACGAAGTTGTGACAGATTTGAAGCCGGCAATGGTGGAAGCCGACACGGGACTTTTACACCGAACGATCGCCAACCTGCTGGATAATGAGATAACTCATTTGCCGCAGGGGTGCAGGATCATGATCTCCGTGCATCCAATAGACGGTGAGGCAGAATTGACGGTTGCCGATAACGGCCCCGGCTTTCCAGAGGAGTTACGGAAGCGAGCTTTTGAGCGGTTCGTAAAAGGCGAGCACTCGACGGGTCATGGATTAGGGCTGGCGTTTGTGGGGGCTGCGATCCAGGCCCACGGCGGGGAGGCGGAAGTACGGGAGCGCAGCGGCGGGGGAGCAATGATCGTCCTGCGTATTCCTCTTGCGGAAGTGCTTAGCAAGAAGGTGTGAAGGGTGAGAGTTAACCAACGGATACGGGGAATCGGTTTGCTGGCGGCCGCAATTGTCGCGCTGGGCGCGATCAGTTATGCGTCGCCTTCCTCGGTGATGCTGTATTCGCCGGTGCTGGAACGTGGCTACCAGCAGATGTACGACCTGAATTTCATCGCTGCACACCAAACATTCCGCGAATATCAGCAGGCGCAGCCCGACGATCCCATGGGATATGCCTCGAATGCCGCTGCATTCCTTTTTTCTGAGTTCAACCGCCTCCATATTCTTGAGACAGATTTGTTCACGGATGACAACAGGTTTGAACATCGCGTCAAGTCCTCCCCGGACCCGGCGGTAAAAGCAGAGTTTGAGAACGAGTTGGCAAAGAGCGACGCGGCAGCGACCAATATCCTGGGACGTAATCCGAATGACGCGAATGCTCTATTCGCGCAAGTGCTCGCAGACGGCCTGCGCGCCGATTACACCGCTTTGATCGAAAAACGCGATCTCGCCAGCCTTGCTTACATGAAGAGTGGCCGGATCCTGGCGGAAAAGCTGCTGACGATCGATCCAAACTGTTATGACGCCTACTTGGCGGTGGGTGTCGAGAACTATCTGCTGGGCGTGAATTCTGCGCCAGTGCGTTGGCTCCTGCGAATGTCCGGTGCTCAAACCGACAAGGAGGCCGGCATACAGAGGCTTCGCCTCACTGCCGATAAAGGTCACTACCTTGCGCCGTTTGCTCGGCTGCTCCTGGCCGTGGCCGCATTGCGCGACAAAGACCCTCACACCGCCCGCGTGTTACTGGCCGGACTAGCCAAGGAGTTTCCGAATAATCAGCTTTACGTGACGGAACTCGCGCGCATTCAATAACGCAATCAGTGGCTTCCCCGCGCAGTGCCTGTGACCGCCACCTTTCCAGCCGTGGCGATATTGATTTGCACCTTGTCATCCACTCGCAGAAACAGAGTGCTGGGATTCTTCATCCCCCAAGCCTGGTAGGGAACGGTGAAGTTCGTTGTCGCATTCACCGCGTTGCCATTGGCCTGCACTGGAATCGACAGCGTAAGGTCGTGGTCCGAGCCGTGAATGTGAAACACCCCCTGCACTTGAAGCGTGGTATTGCCGTGATCGCTCCATTGGCCTGACACTTTTTTTGCCAGGAAGGTGATCTCGGGGTAACGTTTGCTTTCGAGCACGTCTTTATTCATTTTGCTGTCACGGCTGTGATTACCGCTGTCGCCGCTGGTGGCATCCACAACCAGCTCACCGCTGGCATTGCCGGACACCGAATCGAATGAGATCTGCCCGCTCTTGAGCTTGAACGTGCCGTGAACGGTGTGGAGAACGTCCCCAAGGGTCCATTCGATTTTGGTTTGGGAAGGATCGAGGGTGACCTGTACCTGTTCGGCGGCCGCGCTGAGCGTCAAGCAGAAAATAACGAATGCGAGAAGCGATCCAGCCATGCCGGGTCGCGTGGTGAATTTCGAATCTTTACCGTTCAACCCTGGTCTCCATTCTCGGTCTATAGGGATTCGGGTACATGGTTTTGAGATGTCAGACAGCCAGAAGATGCCATCCCAACTTGAAGCCCAGTCGCATGTCGAACTCGCTCAGCGCTGCGGAGCCGGTGTGAACCGCGAGCATCTGCGAGAAGCAATCGGGATCGTTCGACAGAGCGCGCAATACCCGCCGTCGCAAAACAGGATGTCGGTCCATCATAAGCATTAACGATGACATGAGTCGCGGTACCCGCGCGATGGCACGGTGCGCTGCTTCGTAGCCCTTGAGGTCACCGGACTGCATGGCTTGAGCCAACGCGTGAGCCTGCCGAAACGCCATCGACAGCCCTTCTCCGGTAACGGCATCAATGGAGCCCGAAGCCTCGCCGACCAGCGCGACGTTCTTCGATTGAACGGCTGCAAACTTTCGAGTGGTAGTCAGCGACCCGAGATAATCCCGCTCAGGAATGACGCCCCGAAGGCGGCCTGTCAGAGCGGGGAAGGCGGGGAGGGCCTCGTCAAAACGCAGACGAGTACGCCGCGTGATGAAGGCGATGCATATGTCATCGTTCGCAACCGGAGTAACGTACATTTGACCGCAATCGCTCCAATGCACCTCGACGCGGTCGGTCCAGCGCGGGATTTTGTAGTGCCTGCGAAACCCGTAACGCCTGCTGCGGGAGTGGCAATGGTCTAACCCGGCAAGACGCCGCAGCCGAGAATTCTGACCGTCAGCGCAAATCAGCCAGCGATAAGGCAATTGTTCGCCGCCGAGGTCGACGGCATACTCGGACAAGCCGGTGATTCGTGTATTCCACAGCAGTCTCACGCCCAGTTGCTGCGCGCGATCGGCCATCCTCTGGTGCAGTGTGGTGCGCCGGATGCCATATCCCACGCCGTGGGAGAACTCAGCCTCCACGTGATGGCTGTCGTCCAGAAAGCGGATGCCGCGGAAGGACGAAGTCACTCCCGTGCCGATAACAATTCCCAGCTCGCGTAAAGCAGCCAGTCCGTCTGGCATGATGCCTTCGCCACAAGCCTTATCGATCGGAGCATGAGCGTGGTCGGCGAGTGTGACGTCAAAGCCTGCCTGGCGAGCGGCTATCGCGGCTGCGAGCCCCGCCGGACCGCCGCCCGCCACGAAAACCTCTGCCTGTTCCGGCACCTTAGGCATGACTGCTACCAGCGCAGGAGCACGAGCTCGGCGCAGAATCCCGGACCCATGGCTGCCAGGATGCTGTAGCTGCCCGGAGCAGGACGCCGCCGGTTGATGAACTCCTCAAGCACCAACAGCACCGAGGCGGACGAGAGGTTGCCGACGCGACGCAATGTCTCCCAGGAGACGTCTAACGCGCCGGACGGAAGAGCGAGCGATTCCTGCGTCGCTTCCAACACCTTGGGCCCGCCCGTGTGCATGATCCAGGTGGAGATGTCGTCGCGGTTGAGGCCGTAATCAGCGAGGAATGCATCGACATCGTGAGCCAGATGCCTGCGGATCATCTGCGGAACCTCGGGAGAAAGCACGATCTTGAAGCCCTGTTCCGAGATGTCCCAGCCCATGACTTCCTCGGTCCCACGATAGAAGGACGAGAGGCCGGCCAGCACCTGTGGCCCCTGGGTGGGGCGCTCGCTTCCGGACACGATCACCGCTGCCGAGCCGTCGCCGAAGAGCCCTGACGAAATGAGGTTGGGCACCGTGAGGTCGCTGCGCTGCCAAGTGAGGGAGCACAACTCAACGGAGACCAGCACGGCCACATGGTTGGGATAGGCACGCACGTAGTCGGTGGCGCGAGCGATTCCGGCGGCCCCTGCGACACATCCCAAACCGAAAATCGGAATGCGCTTGATATCGGTACGCAGATTCATGCGATTCATCAGACGAGCATCGATCGATGGGCTGGCTACACCGGTGACCGATACGAAGAAAATCGCGTCCAGGTCACGCTCTGATAATCCCGCGCGTGCCAGAGCGCGACAAATCGATTGCTCGGCCAGATCTTCGGCGGCCTCGATCCACGCGTTGTTGGATTTGCCCCACGTTGTCAGATCGTCATAAGCGTCGATCGGCAGGGCCAAATATCTGCCATCCACGCCGACGCGCGTAAGTAGACGATCGAGCGCTTTTGCATTTTGCAACCGCTCGGACCAATGACGTTTTAGAGCAGACGCAATCTCTTGCTGACTGTAGTAATGACGGGGGAATGCGCTGGCGACAGCCGCGATGCGCGGAGTAATTCGGTTGGTATCTTCCACTGGGGTCTGTTGTCTAAAGACTCGAGTCAATGTTGTCAGTTTAACGAGAACACATGAAGGGGCCCTATCCCAGTCATGACATCTTGGTCATATCCCGTTGCGAAAAGGTGCTATTTTGCTGCTCCCTAATGCACTGGCCCGCAACGTTATAATGCCGCAATGAATTGGACACCCGCTTCCGTCGTGCGCCGGTGGTTCGATTCAGAGTACGGCCTGTCTGACCGGCTTATCCCTCGCTGGATTTTTTTGCGCTGTCTTGGCCTCATTTACTTCTCCGCTTTCTTTGCCTTGGCGTTCCAAATTCGTGGACTGATCGGCCCCGACGGAATTCTTCCTGCCCGAGAATATCTGGAGGCCGTCGCTCACCAGATTGCCCAGTCGCGATTTTGGTTTGCTCCGACGCTGCTATGGTTTTCCAGCAGCAACGATATGCTGACAGCAATCTGCTGGGCGGGGATGATTGCGTCTTTGCTCATCGTGTGCAATGTATGGCCGAGAGCAAGCCTGCTGATCTGCTTTGTGTGCTTCCTGTCGTTCGTGGCAGCGGCACAGGACTTTTCCGGCTACCAATCCGACGGCATGCTGCTGGAAGCGGGATTTCTGTCGCTCTTCTTCGCACCGGCGGGATTTTGGCCGGGGCTGGGACAAAGCAGCCCGCCTTCGCGCGCCAGCCTGTTTCTCCTGCAGTGGGAGTGGTTCCGCATCTACTTCGAATCCGGCGTGGTGAAGCTGGCGAGCGGAGATCCCGAATGGCGGCACTTTACCGCCATGGACGAGTATTACCAGAACGGCCCGTTACCCACCTGGATCGGCTGGTATGTGCAGCATCTGCCGCACTGGTTTCACGCCTTCGCCACAGGCGCTACGCTGGTGCTCGAACTCGGTCTGGTATTCATGTTGTTTCTGCCGCGGCGCTGTCGGATCGCCTGCTTCTTCATCGTTACCGCGTGGCAGATCCCTGTCATTCTGACCGCGAACTACACCTTCCTGAACTACCTCGTGCTGGTGCTGGGATTCCTGCTGCTCGACGATCGGTTCTTCGTGAGTCTCGCACTGCGTTGGAAAAAGCTTTCCGCCAAGGCGCCCATGTCGGGATACTTGACACCCGATCCTCTACGCGATGAAGTTGAACAAAGTCAATCGCCCGATAATCCAGGTGCTGGACGAATCCGCGCGCATCCTGTGAGAGCGCTCAAGCTGGCGCTCACCAGCGTTATCCTGCTTTGGATTTTCTATTCGACTACGGTGCAGATGGCCTGGCTATTCTTTCGTCACCTGTCTTTGCCGGCCTCGCCGGTTGCCGCGCTGGAGCCGTTCCGCATCGCCAACCGATATGGGTTGTTCGCGGTCATGACCCGCGGCCGCTATGAGATCGAGTTCCAGGGCTCGAGCGACGGTGAGCATTGGAAGACCTATCCCTTCCTCTACAAGCCGCAGGATATTTATACGAGGCCACGCATCTATGCGCCGTACCAGCCGCGTTTTGACTGGAACCTGTGGTTCGCCTCGCTCGGAACATGGCGCGAAAACATCATCGTGCCCAGCACGGAAGAGCGTCTACTGGCGAATGCTCCGGACGTTCTGGCGCTATTCGCGGGAAATCCGTTTCCGCAATCTCCGCCAAAACAGGTAAGGGCCGTTGTTTGGCAGTACTGGTTCACCGCCCTGGCAGAGAAGCGTGCTACGGGCGCCTGGTGGAGGCGCCAACTCATCGGGCTGTACGCTCCCGTCCTGGAGCGCGAGGCCGATGGAACCGTAGTAGTCGTCGCTTATCCGCAACCGTTGCCGCCGCGTCAGTAATGGAACACTGCATTTACCTGCGCGGACGTTTATGATGTCTCGGTAATCCATCCGCTCAGTCATGAAAATTCTTGTAATCCTGGTGGTTGCCGCGCTGGCGATGTGCACGTTTATCTTTCTGCAGCCCGGCAAATTCCTGATCATCAACAATCCAGAAAAGTCTGACGCCATTGTGGTCCTGGGTGGCGATTCCGCCGATCAGCGATACTGGCGGGGCATGGAACTGTTGCGCGCGGGATATGCGCGCCACATGTTCGTGGACGCGACTACCGGCATTACTTACGGACATTCTTTTGTGGACCTCGCCAAGGAGTATGTCGCTCACACAGCAGGAACGAATGCGGCGCAGGTGTCCGTCTGTCCGATCGTCGGTGACTCGACAAAGATTGAGGCGCAACAGGTCAATGCCTGCCTGCAGACCATGAAACCGCCGCCACAATCCGTCGTAATTGCCACGGACGACTACCATACGCGGCGAGCGCTCTCGATCTTTCGCAGGGAGTTGCCGCAGTATAAGTGGACGGCGGCGGCGGCCCGGGCTGAATTCCTGTTCGGGCTACCCTGGTGGAAGAACCGGGAGTGGGCGAAGACCTATCTGACAGAGTGGGAGAAGCTGCTCTGGTGGGAGCTGGTGGATCGCTGGCAGAAGTAAGCGAACGCAAGCCTGGTGCAATCTCATCCGGCCCACGCCTCATCTCACGAAAGGGGAGCCGAGGTTTACATGCCTGTCCAAGAGAAAAAACGCGCAAGCCGGCGAAAATGGTCCGCCTCAGTCACCACAAATTCAACACACCCTCCGGAAGGCCTGTTTACCAAGAGAGCGGCCGTGATTGCCCGCACGCTGGCCTCGAAGAAGGTCTCGCCCAAGGGTCCAAGTTCAGGGATGCGCATGCTCACGTTCTATATCAACCGAGCCGGCCACAATTTGAGCGCGACGCGAAAGACGGAGCTTCAGAAGGCCAAGCAGTTGCTAGCTGAGCGCATCGGAGGCGATAAAGAGGAGAAGGGAAGCTCACGAAAGACGAGCCGTGCGGCAGCCCGTCGCTAGACGTTGCTGCCCGTGGGCAGCTTGGGGCCATTGGCCGGAGCTTCGGCAATGGAGGGGCGGTAGGAAGCCTCTTTCCACAAGCTGGTAGGCTGTACGAAGAACACTCTAACGGCAGCCAGCGAGGCTGCCATGAGTACGACGAACGTCCGAATCGGCGAGGTTAGTTGTTTGAGCGCGGCGCCGTCCGGCACTGCGGTATCAAGAAGCGCCAACCCGTAAAAAAGTATTTGGCCGAGCGCAGCGGCTGCCCGCCAATATGGCGGCAACCCGAAAGTGGTCAGGGCAATCGCTATCATGCAATACGGAATAACGATGCGCCCATACTTCGCAGATATAAAGTGCAGCCGCATGCGATTCCGCGAGCTCAGCAGCTCGGGCATAATCTTCAGCATCTGGTAAAGTCCCGCCTGCAACCGCACCTTCCGCCGGAACTCCGAATGGAGCACAGTAGGGAAGTCATACATTGTGGCAGTAGGCTCCATGAGGATGCGGTAACCCTTGAAGAAGGCGACCAGCGGTTCATAGACGTCGTCGAGCAGCGTGCCGGGCGGAAGCGGGGTCCAGAGCGAGCGGCGAATCGCCGCGAATGCCCCGCTGTAGCCGAAGGTTGAGTCGACTCGGGTCAATCTTTGCCGGATCCATGACTCGTACCGCCAGTAGAGACTTGTCGTGGTTTCTTCGTGGGTCTCGCCCTGCACGATGATTGTCTCCGGACTGACGGCTCCGACTTTTGCATCGCCGAAGCAGGCGATGACATTGCGCAGGCAGTTGGGATCGAGGGTCTGCCGCACATCGTTCAGCACCAGGATCTCGCCGGAAACCAGGGGCACACCCGCGTTGAGGGCCGCGGCCTTACCACCTCGAAGAACACGTAAGAATTTCACTCCTTCGGTTGCGAAGCTGCGAGCGATCTCGTCGGTACGATCAGTTGATCCATCGGAGATGACGAGGATTTCCATCAGCTCGCGCGGATAATTCTGCGCGAAGATCGTTCTAAGCTTGCGCTCGAGAAATTTCTCGCCGTTGTACACCGCGATGACGAAGGAGACACTACGCAACTTGTCATCTTTGTGAACCGGATTTTCCGATCGTCTTGCCAACCAGTCAAGCAGCAGGGGATAGCCGAACAGCGCGTAGAACATAAGCGCGCCGGCGAGGGCAAATATCGTTATACATAACGTCTGGATGGGGTCCGACATCGGTGACTGCCAGCAGGTACTAAGATACAGGAAGGTGGGGCTCAACGTTCAGATTTCCTGTGCAGTTTTCAAGCAACAACTGTTGCCAGCGGAGATGCCGTTCCATGGATACCGTTTCGCCGTGAGCGCGCTGCGCCTCGACAGGTGGATCGTTTCAGCGATCTTGTTCATCAGATGGATAGTTGGCGTCGTGCTGCACCAGCTGCTTCAAGATTGAGCGGAAGCAGCGCGATGAATCTCGGCTTTGTAAACAAGTCGAACAAACCTGGTATCGAAGAGCGGCCGCGTTGCCGAGCCGGAAAAGGGCGGCTGAAAGCGCCGCGCGGTGGGAGGTGATCGCCTTCGAGTGATGATCGCGCCGGGTGCAGGCACGTGGCGGCATTTTGCCGCGATATAATTAAGAGTTTATTGCAGCGCTCAGTCTCAGTTAGAAATCCCGCGGAAGGAAACTATGCCGACAGATGTCATCATGCCCCAGATGGGGGAGTCAATTTTTGAAGGAACGATTACCAAGTGGCTGAAGCAGCCAGGCGAAAAAGTGCAGCGCGACGAGCCACTTTTCGAGATTTCGACCGACAAGGTTGATGCGGAAATTCCTGCGCCCGCCAGCGGTACCCTGCAGGACATCAAAGTCCAGGCCGGAGCGACCGTGCAGGTGAATACGGTCGTCGGAACGATCGCCGAGGAAGGCGCGGCAGCAAGCGCCCCGGCTCCTGCCGCGCAGAAACCCGCGGCCGCAGGTGACGGCGCCGGTTCCAAGCAGGCTGAAGCGGCTCCGCCGGCGAAAGCTGAAGCTCCAAAGACTGCCCAGAACATCCCAGCCGATTTATCGACCGATGAGAAGGAAGGCTTGCAACGGCAGCAGCAGGGCAAGGTGCAGGAGTTCGAGGAGGGCGGTGAGCAGGATCGTGTCCGCTCCAGCCCGCTGGTTCGTCGGATCGCGAAAGAGAACAACGTCGATCTGACCAAGGTGCAGGGCACCGGTCTTGGTGGCCGCATTACCAAGGAGGACATCGAGTCGTTCATCTCGCGCCATGGAGCCGCAGCTTCCGCTGCGCCGGCAGCTCCGTCGTATGCGCCTCCGGCTGCTCAGCCTG
>CAWACF010000009.1:0-29847 GCA_963780495.1 uncultured Acidobacteriaceae bacterium | reverse complement strand
AAGGGTGAGCCTCTTCTCTGGACTGGTTTTCGCCTGGCATCTTTGCCGCCACCGGCTTCTTCTTAAGCATGGATGACACTTCTCCGGCTGGCCAGTTCGGTTTCCACGCTCTCCCACAACCTGCAGCAGGGATGCCGGCTTACTGGAAGAGTTCGGCCAGATAGTTGTCCTTGCATTCCAACGGAACAGAAGTGAACGGCAAATGGCAGAATATGGCACGTTCGCGGCGCCACTTCGGATCAACCACCGCTTCCCGACGGGCTGCTTGCGTTCCTACATTCTCCGCCGCAATGCCATTAATCCAGGTCTCGTCTGGTGCCTTCACGTTTCCGCAGTAGTCACACAAAAATTGAAGCATAAGAAATAAGAGTGAGTGGCGGCGCAAGACGTTGTTCCAAGAATAAACTTTAGCGAAAGCCTCATGAGTGTGGCCGCCGGTGTGGCTGAGGAGCTCGCGACAGCTTCTTGAGTCCAGCCTGACCATGGCCTAACATAGGCCGCAGAGCGCGACGGGAGTCGAACGGGTTGCGGAGGGGCAAATGATCCGCTGGAGCGCACGATCTTTGAACTCGTTAGTTCTGACGGTCGTGATCTGTACTTCCTGCATTCTTGCCACAGCTCGCCTTGCAGCTCAGGCTGCATCGCCCGAATCCAGCCAGGCAACTCAGGGATATCCGGTGGATGTGGATGGCCGTGAAATCCTACGGATTTTCGAAAGTGTCGGCAGCTTCTCCGCACAAAAGCGAGCGCAGGCCATTGCGGATCGTTTGCAGTCACTGGTAAACGACCCCACGATTGATCTCGATGAAATCAAGGTAGTCGACTCTCCCTTCGGTACATCGATCGAACTTCGTGACAACGTTTTGCTCGTTATCACCGATAGCGATGCACATCACCTGCAAGTATCCCGTTCGGTCCTAGCGAATTATTACGTTAAACGGATTCGTGAAGGCATCCGCGCGGCTCGCGAACAGCACGGTAAGAAGTTTCTGATCTGGGCCGGGGTTAAAGCTCTCATCACACTGCTCATCTATCTGGGACTTTTGTGGGTGATCGTCGTCGGCTTCCGCAAGCTGCTGGCCATCCTGCAACCTGCCGCGGCGCGCTTTGAAGGAATCAAGATCCAGCAGACAAAACTACTGGAGGGTCATCGCATCGCTGCCCTGGTGGGTGTGCTCATCCGAGGACTGCGCCTAGCCCTTCTAATTGTCGCGACCTGGATATTCCTGGGCACGGAGTTTAACTACTTCCCATGGACACGCGAACACGGCAGGCGTCTGCTCGACTACATCACTACGCCCGTGATGTTCGTTATCAAGGCGTTCGTGGGTTATTTGCCGAACCTCTTCTACATCCTCGTGATTGTGGCGGCGATGGTGTACGTCATGAGGTTCGTCAAGATGCTGGCCCGCGAGGTGGAACTCGGCAATATCCGAGTTCCCGGTTTTTATCCCGAATGGGTGCAGCCCACGCACAAGATTGTGCGCTTTCTGCTCATCGCCTTTACGGCGGTGATGATTTACCCGTACGTACCCGGGTCGGGCTCTCCTGCATTCAAGGGCGTCGGTCTTTTTATTGGTGTGCTGTTTTCGTTGGGATCCACTTCGGCCGTCGCCAATGCCATCGCCGGCGTGATCATCGTCTATGCGCGCGGATTTCGGGTAGGCGACTGGGTCAAGATTGGCGAGAACACAGGCGAGATCAAAGCGATGACAATGCTGGCGACGCACCTCGTGACCATCCGAAACGAGGAGATCATGGTGCCGAATTCCGTGGTGCTGAGCGCGTTCGTCACCAACTACAGCATGCTGGGGCGCACCAGCGGTCTGATCCTCCATACCTCGGTGACCATTGGCTATGAAGCGCCCTGGCGGCAGATTCACAACCTGCTCATCCAGGCGGCGCTGAAGACGAGACATATCCTCGAGGAGCCCGCACCTTTCGTCCTGCAGAACGCGCTACAGGACTCGTACGTGCAGTACGAGATCAATGCCTACACCAACGAGCCCAAACTGATGGTCTTCACCTACTCTGAGCTGCATGGCAATATTCAGGACTGCTTTTATGCCGCCGGAGTGGAGATCATGTCGCCAATTTACTCCGCTCTGCGCGATGGCAATCGCACGCAGATTCCCGCGGAATTCCTCCCTGCTGACTACCGGCCGCAAGGCTTCCGAATCGAAAAAGACGATGATGCTGCGGCAGCCGCCTCGGCCAGCAAACCTTGAGGAATACCTCCCGTGTCTTGCAGGATAAACGTGGCCTTGCAGAGCGGCGGCAGAATCGAACCCTGGTGACGACTACTTCACTACGCCCTGCTTCCAGCAGGCTGGACCGTGGAGACAGCTCAACTCCCGAGTTTCTGGCAAGCTTTTGCTGCGTTCGGGTTAGAAGGAATTCGACTTCGCCTCACAGGAGGTTGTGACTGCCATCACAGCGGATTGGCAAAGAGGTCTGGCATAAACGGGGCATGACCAGTGTGGGCGCCCAATGCGCATTTCTCAAGGCTTCTCCCGAGTTGAGAGGTTCGTTGCAACTACCCGGCAATCGACAGCGTTTTTGTGCCGGCCAAATCCTGTTCCGGGAAGATCAGCAGGCTTTCGGAGTCTTTCTTCTGTTGAAGGGGAAGGTGCGGATGAGCGTCCAGAGTCTTCCCAAGCTCGACCGGCAGTTCTCCGCCGGCTCCCTGATGGGACTGCCGTCGACCTTCACCGGGCGTCCTTATAGCCTGACGGCACAAGCCATCACCGATGCTGATGTGCTGTACATTCCGTCCGAGCCGTTTCTCCAGTTGATGCGAGACCGGCCGGATCTATGCCGCGAGGCTACCGAGATGCTGGGCCGCGAGGTGACATTCATTCAAAGTGCGCTCGCCGAGAGACGCAAGCAGGCCAGCTCGAGAAAGTTTCTGGCTGACGAAATTGCCTTGGGTTCGTAGCGATCGGGGATTGGTTCATTCGACTTCAAAATCAGCAACACGGACGGGAGTTGCGCCGCCCGTCGAATCTATTGCCCGTACCTGTAGCTCATAGGATCCGGGTGGCAGCTTGTCCACCGGGAGTTTGAGGCCGAATGAGACTACCGGGCTTCCTGCACCCGGGGCGGGAAGCGGGCCACCTGTTTGCACCTTCTTCTCTCGCGACTTCACGTCCAGCACCAGCATCTGCACGCCAAGCTTAGGCGGATCCGCGCTGGCAAGCCGAGGATCGTAAACCTCTGCATAGAATACTGCCGATTCATTGTGCTTGAAGCGGGCGTCGGCGGAGGGAATAATCTCCATGCCTTGTGCCACCAACGGAGTTCGGTCCTCGAGCATCGCCGCATCCAGGCTCGCCGACTCCTGGTTCAGCGGCCGCAACTCCTTGCTCAGGGCTACGGCACTCATGCTGAACTGTTGGGCGTTGTAGCTGTCCACTACCAGCGGCATCTGAAGTCTGCCGAAGCTATCCGCGCCGGAGGTGAACGCAACCTTCAGGTCGTAATGTCCCGCCTCGATCTCAAACTGATTCTGATATTGATAAGGTTTCTTGTAGAACTCCTTCACTTCATCCTTGCTTTCGAAGTCGAACTCCACGTTGTCACTGAAGCGCGCTGCGATCGTGCCGTCAGATTTGTACGCGATGCCGAGGACGTCGATCTCGGCGTGCTCTTTGCCTTTCAGTTTTTCAAACTTAACGGCACTGGACGGGATCTCAATCGCGAGATTTACGCGAGCGGTGTTCGCCGCCGTATAGAAGTAAGGAGCCCTCATCGAAGCTACGACTGTTCCCGCATTGGAGCCATTCGCTGAGGACTCCAGTTGTTTTTCGACCGGCTTGCCGGCGAGCAGGTCCGTCGACCTCACATTGCAATATCCGCTGCGTGACCGGACGATCGTTCCGCCGCGATCGATCTTCACCTTCAGTACATGGCAAGTACCTTCTTCAGACGCAGGAGGCGTATAGCCCAGCACGTAATATTCGTTCTGCTCGTTGGCTATCCTCTGGAGGCCTCCCAGCAAATCGTTGGTATTCACGATGACGAAACCGCCGGTGCCGGCCGCCAGTTCGTAAAGGATCTGTTGGTTGTTTGTGACATCGGACAACGTGGGAAGGAGTGCTCGCGACTGACTGTAGGGCGCAACCGGCAGCGGATTGGCGCCCATACCTGGCGTCCCGACGCCACCACCGCCGCGAGCACCGCCGGTGCCCGGACGACTGCCTCCACCTGTTCCGGTTGAGCCGGTATGGCCTCCTCCTCCGCCTCCGTTATGTCCACCGCCACCTCCGCCACCACCACGCTGAACATAAACCAAGCGAGCGGGAGCGGTGACGTCATCCGTAGTGCCGGTAAAGTCGAGCGTGGCGGTTATCAGCTTGGCCGGAGCATCGGGGAAAATCTCAAGCGCCGGTGCAGCACCCATGGGCGTGATTAGGCCGCGAACGTCGATCGGATACACCGCTACATTAGCCTTGTTACAGGCGTTGATGGCTGCGGTGAGTTCCGACTCGCGTTCCATCGTGTTCGGATCGCTTGGATCCATGGGGAAGCCGGCGGAGAAAAGCACAAGGGTCTTGCGTCCGGGAACAGCTGCCACACTCTTGGCCAGGTTGCGCAATGCCAATAGCAGCGTGCGGACGCCAAAGTCGGCCTCGGGATTCACCAGCTGTGGAATACCCATCGCAGGCGCCGAGACGGGAGTCGCCTCTACATCAGGATTGTCTGGCGCAGGAGTTACAGCCGCGAACTTTATGTCGCGGACCACTTTCTTCAGCCGCTCGGCGTTGGTGGTGAAGTTCTGTGCCACACGCAGAGTCCCGCCGAAATCGACGATGGCAATATAGCGGTTCGCTCCAGTATTCGCATCGAGAAACTTCAACGCGGCGTCGCGCGCTTTGGCCTGATCGCTGACATTCATCGTCGAGTTATCGAACATCATGACCATGTAATGCTTGCGATCATTTGTGGCGGCATCGCTTTCGAAGGAAAAACTCTTAATCGGCTGCTCCTTATTGTCCTCCCACACCCGAAAATCACTCTGTTTCAGGTCCTTGATGTATGTACCTTTCTTGTCGGTAACCACCGTATCCACCAGAACCAGGCTGGTTTCCTTCGTGATGGTCGGCGGCGAATTGCCGGCATTCTGCGGCTCAGACTGCTGCGCTACCGCTCCGGATGCTATCAAGAGCGCAAACAGAATCGCCTCAACCAGTGCTCTATGGGCCTTCATCGCTTGAACCTCACTACGGTATTTCGACCGCGCTATTCTGTGCCGCCAATTGTCCGTCTTCTCCCCGCACAACCAGCCGGACTACGTAATTTCCGGGCTTCACGTCGAAGTTACTCTTCAAAACCAGCCCTGATCCTAGCCGCTCCTCAAGCGTTTCGTCCTTCAAATGCAGCTGCAGGACCTTCTGAGTTCCGCTGATGAAATTGCCGTCGCTGTCAAATATCGCCGATACGACCGTCAGGTCGTTATTATTTCTCCCGTTGTCCTTGCGAAAGTGAATGTGCCGCACATCGACGCGCGCCACGACCGAAAGCTTGGCGTCATTCTGATCCGGCTTGAAGAACTGCGTGTGCACTTCCAGGGGGATATCGCGAACCTCTTCGCGAGAGAAGACCGCGTCTTCAATGTCCTGCTTTGCCTGCTCTGTCGCGTCGGCCGGGCCCTGGGGAGCGTAGTAGCCCTTGCGCGCCTGAATTGTACCTTTCGCGGGCGCCTTCAGCACGATTTTCAGCTTGTGAAATTTCCCATCCAGCTTCAGGGTCTGCGGGGTAAATGCCAGCACATAGGAATACTCTGGTGGAGAAGCCAGGCGCCGAAAACCTTCGCGCAAGTCGTTACTGTTGTGGAAGAATGTGCCGCCCGTCGCGTCCGCCAAGTCGGCCAGAATGTCGGAGTCCTGCTGGTGCTCGGTGATGGCGTATTGCTGCACAACCCCGGCGATGGTCGGAGATGGCACTCGCTCTATGCTTACGTCCGGTACATCGGTGTAGAGCCCGCGAATATCCAAGGTGTTGATGACCACCTTGGCATGCAACGCGCGCTCCATCGACTCCAGTTCCGATCTGAGCTCATCAGGATTGATGAAGCCGGGCGAAACGAAGACAATCGTTCTCTCCCCTGGCATTTCTGCCGCTCTGTGAATGAGATTTTTTAGGATCGAGAGAGCCATCCGTACCTGTGAATCGTGGCGCGCCAACTCTTCCAGCGCCGTGGTTTCCGCCAGAGCCTTGGCCTGGTTGTACATGTTCGGATCATCGAGAAAGGCACAATCCCACGCATCCTGGGTAGCCATCAGAATGGCGCGCTGGTCCTGCTTGTTCTGGATCAAGTCCGCCATGTAGTAGGAAATGTTTGGGCAAGGAGTAACCGCCGCCTGACCGATGGGATGTGGGCTGATGCGGTCCAGGGTCGCCGCCAGTTGGATTCGGTCATCTGAAAAATCAAGCTGGGTCAAACCCGATGTCGTGAAGATAGCAGCACGCTCGTTTGGCGACATCTGGGCAAGCTGCGGCTTCAAGGCATTCCGAGCCTGCGCCAGGTCAGTGTCCCTGGCGTGCACATCATCGAACAGGTATGCGACAAAACGGTTCGGCATGTCCGCCGCTGAGGAGGGTGCTGGATGAGAGCTGTCGGTTGGATTCGGCGGGCTGGGGCCGTTGGCAAGGATCGCCGCGCGCCCGGTTTTTTCTTCACTGAACTTTGTGATCGTCTGCGGCTTGCCGTTATCCAGCAGCTCAAAATCTTCCTGCTTCAGGTTCCCAATAGGCTGACCCTTGGCGTCGCGCACGACGACCCGCATCTCCACCAGGTTCACCTTTACCTTGAAGGTAGTAGTCTCATCGCGGGAAGTGATCTCCGGCGGATTCTGACTGGCTGCCGCGGGTGCCGTCGAGCTTCGAGGAGCGGCATTCGCCTGAGACCAGGCTCGCGGCGCAAGTGACGACATCATCCCGCATTGAAAAAGGATGGTACAGACGAGGCTTGAGAATCTCTGCGACATGGCGAGGGCTTCGCCGGCTCTACAGGCGGTGTGTTTACAACTGTACGCGACGCTAGCGCAGAACTCTACTAAAAGCGTTCCGAGCTGATTTTTGAAGGAGTTATTGAATCTCGATCACACTGCCGCCGGCCGACTCCTGAAGCTCTTTCGCGCGTTCGATGACACGGTTCGTAAACGCAAAGATCGATTTAGCGTGCGGCGACTGATCGCCTTCGAGAACAATCGGCTGGCCACTATCGCCTCCCTTGCGGATGTCGGGGTCGAGCTCGATTGAACCGAGGAACGGCACGCTGAATTGCGCCGCCGTACGCTGGCCGCCGCCCTTGGAGAAGATGTCGATCTCGTGATGGCAGTGAGGGCAGACGAAGTAACTCATGTTTTCGACAATGCCGAGAATATCGACCTTTACCTGCTTAAACATCTCGATCGCTTTGCGAGCGTCCTGCAGTGAAACGTCGCTCGGGGTGGTGACGATCACTGCACCAGTGACCGGTACCGTCTGGACCAGCGAGATCACCACATCGCCGGTACCCGGTGGAAGGTCAATGATCAGATAATCGAGCTGCCCCCAGTCCACCTGGCTTAGGAACTGCTTGATGATCGAATGCAGCATTGGTCCGCGCCACACCAGAGGCTTGTCCCCCGGGCTGAGAAAGCCAACCGAGATGACCTTCATGCCGTAACGCTCGGGCGGCAGAATGCGGTTCTCGCCGACCACGGTTGGTGCCTCGCTAGACCCGAGCATGAGCGGAACGTTGGGGCCATAAACGTCGGCGTCCATCAGGCCGACCTTGTGCCCCATGCGGGCCAGCGCAATGGCGAGATTGACGGCGAGAGTGGTTTTGCCGACGCCGCCTTTGCCGGAACCCACGGCTATGATGTTGTTAACCCCGGGAAGCGGCTGTGGTGCAGGCGCTGCCTGGCCGGGCATGTGCGAATGAGAGCTCACGAGTGTCTTCCTTAAGTATTCAAAAAGTAGGACGCAAACCTCGATTATATCCGCCTGGGTGAGTAGGTTCTCCCGTTTACTCCTCGGGACTCTGGTCGTAGCAGTCTGGCCGGCACGGCGAGTTCTCATCCATAGGCTGTATGAAGCGATCCCTTTACAATTCGTAACACACGTTCGGGAGCTAATTTGCTCGCTGCTTCGTATGTTCAAACAGGAGGCCTTGCGCCCGTTCCCTTCGTGCCCGCATCGAATCCACTAGAGATGAGTTCCTCACCAACCGCTCTGGCCGTTCATACGGAGAATGTCTGCCGCTACTACCCGATGGGCGACACGTTGATTCGTGCCGTCGACGGCATCTCTCTCGACATCGCTGCAGGCGAATTTGTCGCGCTGTTAGGTCAATCCGGCTCCGGAAAATCGACGCTGCTGAATCTGCTTGCCGGTTTGGATCGGCCGTCTTCAGGTGCAGTCCTGGTTCGGGGACGCGATCTGGCCAAAATGTCATCGGAAGAGCTGGCGGGTTATCGATGCAACGATGTCGGAATGGTGTTTCAGGCATTCCACCTGATCCCCAACATGACGATCACGGAAAATGTTGAACTCCCCATGCGCTTTGCCGAGGTGGATCGCACAGAGCGGGTCCAGCGGGTCAGGGAATCGCTGGAACGCGTTGGATTAGGCAAGCGGCTCGAGCATCGGCCATCCCAGCTTTCTGGTGGCGAACAGCAGCGCGTCTCGATTGCGCGCGCTTTGGCGAATCGGCCGTCGTTGTTGTTGGCTGACGAGCCGACCGGGAACCTCGACAGCCGCACCGGCGAAGACATCCTGAAACTTATTCGCGATCTAAGCCGATCGCTAGGCATGACCGTGATCATGGTCACGCACGAGCGTGCTCTCGCCGAGCGCTTCGCGCAACGCCTGATCTTTCTCGGCGATGGCAAGCTGGTTTCCCAGGAGACGCTGGCATGAAGGGCTACGACCTGTTTGAGCTGGCGGTCCGCAACCTGCGGCAATCCAAGCTCCGTAACGGGCTCACCACCATTGGTATCTCTGTCGGCGTCGCTTCGCTTGTCGCCATGTTGTCGCTGGGAGTGGGGCTGCAGCAACTGGCGACACGAAGACTCGCCGGCTCGGGAATGTTCGATACCGTTTTCGTAATGTCCAAGCAGGACACTCGAGGCTTCGATCGAGACGAAGACAAGAAAGATCAGCATCCTGAGAAGGCTCCCGTGCTCGACGAGGCCGCACGCCAGCAAATGACGCACCTGCCGTACGTCACCGAAGTTGTGCCCGAAGTCCGTGTGATGGGCCAGATTGTCTACGGCGGCCAGACGCATTTCGGTTTCGTTACGGGGTTGCCGATGTCCGCGCGCGAGAACGAGGCATTCGATAATCTCCAAGGCAAGTTCTTCTCGAGCTCCGATGCGGAAGAGGTGATTCTGCTTAACGATTTCGCCAAGGAACTCGATCCCCAGAACCCGAAGTCATTAATTGGCCAGGAGATCACGCTGCGCTACGGCGAGCACCAATCGCTTGCCGCCGATAACGAGAACTCCGGCCGCCCTCAAGTAGGAGGCGACCAAGGTGATAACGCTCCTGCCGACGCAGGAAGCGATTACGGGTTTTCCGTTGTACGCAAAGCGCAGCAGTTGAAGGTCGTCGGCATCGTGGACGAAGAGCCGTATGGCGGCATGCGCACGGTATCTCGCGGACGCATTTTTCTTCCGGTCGATCTTACCGAGAAACTGAACATGGCCGAGTTCAGCGACATGCGCAGTTCACTCCGGGGACACGGCAAAACCTATGCCACGCTGACGGTTCGCGTGAAGGATCCCGCGAAGGTTTCGCAAGTGCAGGATACGATCAAGCAGATGGGCTTCCGTACCTTCTCGGTTCTCGACGCCACCAAGAGCCTGCGCCGCTTCTTTACCGTGCTGGATCTTTTCCTCGGCATCTTCGGATCGCTGGCTCTGGCAGTGGCTACGCTGGCGATCATCAACACACTTGTCATGGCAGTGCTGGAGCGTCGGCGTGAGATCGGCGTGATGAAGGCCATCGGGGCAAGCGATCGCGATATCAAGCGGTTGTTCTTCGCCGAGGCGGGAGCGATGGGCTTCTTCGGTGGAATACTGGGAATTGGCTTAGGATTTGCGATCGGCAAAGCCATCAACCTGGGCACCGGCATCTATCTCCGTAACCATCAACTGCCGGCCGAGCCGGTCTGGATATTGCCAACCTGGCTCATCGGAGCAGCGATCGCGTTCTCAATCGTGGTTAGCTTGCTGGCGGGCTTGTATCCGGCCAGCCGTGCCGCACGACTGGATCCGGTGCAGACACTCAAATACGAATGAATCGTCTCATCAGAGCTGTTACTAGCCTGTGTTTAGGGCTGCTCCTGAGCCCAGTTCTCCACGCGCAAGGGCGCGCCGAATGCTCGGTGATCAAATCACAGATTCTGGCGCGACCGGTCCGATACTGCGCCTACCTGCCGCCGAGTTTTGACAAGGACAAAACACGCCACTATCCGGTGCTGTATTACCTGCACGGGCTTGGTGATAACGAGCAGTCGCTGCTGAATTCTGGCGGATGGGACCTGATCTCGGAGCTACGCAGCCAGGGCAAGATTGGCGAATTCATAGTTCTCGCACCCGCTGCGGGACACACGTTTTACATCAACTCCGAAGACGGCAAGGTTCGCTACGAAGATTTTTTCATGAAGGAGTTCGTACCGCAAATGGAGAAGAATTATCGCGCCGACAGCACACGTGCCACTCGCGGTATCACCGGAGTGTCCATGGGAGGCTACGGAGCGCTGCGATTGGCATTTAAGTATCCCGAAAACTTCGCCGCCGTAAGCGGTCAGATGCCGGCGCTGATCACCGACCTCCCGAGCGACCTCAGTTCTGAAGCGCCGGGATCTCCGGGAGGTTTGCTGGGTGATGTCTTCGGATCGCCTTTCAATCGCGCATATTTCACCCGCAACAACGTCTTTTTCTTTGCCCGAAACGACAGCACCTCCACTTTGAAGCGCATGAAGATCTATTTCAACGTCGGAAACAATGACGACTACGGATTTGAACAAGGGGCCGAACTTTTAGACCAGATTCTGAAGTCGCGGGGTATTCCGCACGACTTTCATATCTATCCTGGTCGACACGACGCGCAGTTTGCGATCCGGTATTTCCCCGAGGTCATCGAATTTCAATGGAACGCGATCGGGGCGGGAAAGTAGGTCGCCGTACCGTGCAGGGTTTTTGTCGAAAAAGCACCTGACTCAAACTAGCACTGGGAATTGGCAAGGCAACGCTTGACGGCGCTGAATTGTCCCGCTTTAATGTCACCGTGCGTGGTTGGCTGTTTGCAATTATCGCTTTGTTGCTTCTGATGGCGGTGCTGTACGTCTGCATTTCGCCGGCGGTCGATCTCGATCCGACCATCACTCGGGCCTGGCAACTGGCCATCCTGTTAATTTCTTCCCTCGCTTACCTCGGGCGGATTGTCATTGGATTCTTCGCCGGCGTAGCTGCCTGCAAATTCACCGAATGGTTTTCCGGTCTGGAACCCGGTCCGCCAGTCTTGCGCCCGGCAAGATCAGTTCTGCATTGTTCCCGCCTGGTGTTGAGTGCTGCCTCGTTTACCTCGTGTTTGTTCTTCAGAATTCACAGCGCTCAAAGATAGCTCACGGGAAGGTTGTGATGGCCGGTATGCAATCCAATCAGCGGCGATTTCGTGCTTCGGAAGGTCCGTCGGCTCCGGTTGTTCTGTACATTGCGGACAAAACCGACATTTCCGCTTTCCACATCGCCCACTTGCGCGACGCCGGATGCAAGCTGCATACGGTGGCTACGGCAGAAGAAGGCGTGGTTAGCGTTCGTCAAATTCGAGCTGACGTCGTGGTCATCGGCCACGGCCTAAGTCTGGCTGACCGGATAAAAGTCGAAGACGCAGCTCGGCAACTGCATCCCAAGCCGCGTATCGTGCTTCTTTACGACACCAGCATCTCTAAAACCGAGCAGGCCGAAGCTGTGTTGAACATTAACAGCGAGCCGCAGCACCTGGTGCAAACCATTCGGTATCTGTTGACGGGCAGAGACTAGCGGCGATCCACGTCGAAAAGCCAGATGGAATGATCGAGTATCTCTCGCGGCCGATAGGACCAAAGCCAATGATAGGACTCAGAATCATCCAGCACTTGGCCTGACAGGCAACTCGCACCGGCCGCAACCGTGCCGGCTGTCAACGAGTTGGGCTCCAGGGGAGTCGCTCTGACGCCGTAAAGCTTAGGATCGACCGATCCGAAGTAGGCGAGCCGGAGGGATTCAGACGGATGTTGCTCCTCGTAGCGCCGCACGGCCAATAAGCCTTGCCCCCAATCGAGGTTGCTGTCGGTGAGCAGCCGCCAGCTGTCTTCAGGTTTTACAAAGACGTTGAAGTACGAAAGGTAATCCGGCGCGTACCGCAGAGTGTCGGCAGCATTCAAGCAGAGCGCCAGAACGACCAGCGCGGCGGCAGCCCGATGCTTGCGCGCGTGCTCCCAGATACCTCCGGCGATCAGCAAAACGAACGGATACAGCGGCAGGATGTGCCGTTCACCAATGGCAAATTTCGACTGCAATGCAAAAGCAAGAAAAACCAGTCCGAACAAAGATGTAATCAGTAGATCGCCGGGCGAGCGACAGGTCCTTCGAAGCCCAATGATCAAAGCAGTGAAGAAGAACAGAAGCAGGACGGTCGGCCACTTAAGGGCAATGGCGACGGGATAGTAGAATTTAGGCCCGCCCCTGGGATAGATTCTGCCCAGAAACCAGGCGGGCCGCCCGCGATGGTTGCTGAGCGCTACCTCTCGGAACCCTTCAACGTACTCTCCGGCAGGAATAAATAGGTTGAGGTGCGACTTCGCCTTCGTAGCCCAGGTTTTTGTTGAGCGATTAGGAAACGATGCGACGACCTCACCGTTTCCGACGGTCAAGTGCGAAACGTGGAATAAGTATCCTGCCCAAAATGTGAGCGCAGCAATGCCAAAGGCCGCCAACGCCGGCTTCCAGTTTAGGCTGCGGACTGAATTCAACCCACCGTCGCGCCGAAGGACCAGCATCAGTGCTAGCGCCAGCAGCATTTCCGGCGGGGTGTAAAGCTTGGCCAGCAGCAGTCCGCCTAAAAGCAGTCCCATCAGCACGGTTTGTGTACGGGAAGGGTTTCGCCTCCACAATACGACTTGGCACGCCGTGAGAAAGACGAACAACGCTCCGACGCCATCGGTCGTCGTCACCGAGAAGTTGGCGATCAGCGAAGGTGTGAAGGCAAACAAAGCCAGCGTTACATTCGCCGCGCCCTCGGAGAAAAGCCGTCGCGCAGCAAACCATAACGCGAGTCCCAGCGCCACACCCAGCAGCGTATTCATGGGGCGTGTGTGCCATGCCAGCCATCCCGGCCCCGGCTGCATCGCGGTCACACGATATCCGCGCGCCAGCGGCTGCTGTGTGATCTCGACATGAGCTCGCGCAATCGGCAGCATCAGCCAGAAGCGGCCAAGCGGCGGATGGTCGGTCCACATCTCGAAACGCCCGTGCTGCCACGCTTCAAGTCCGGCGATGATATGCCCTGGTTCATCGTAGGTGAGCGATTGCGTCTCGATGAACCAAAGTGACTGCAGAACGAACAGCGCGAGCAGGAGCGCAGGAATCCAGCGGCGAGTGCCGCTTGGGCGTTCCCGTATAGAACTTGTGGAAGGGCTGGAAGCACTTGCGTTCACGCCGCGCACCTACGGCACATCGATGGCCCCTGGGTCCCTCAGCATTCGATCGATGGCGATCGCCAGGCCGAAGTAGAAGAACAGGGTCATGGCTACCGATTCTATCCCGAGGTTGTAATGCACGATGGATGTGAGTTGCAGAGCGACGAAACTTCCCAACACCCCGGCGGCAACTCCGCCTGCGAATCGGCTCTGTTTTCTCGCGCGAAACACCAGCCGGAACAGAAATACCATGTAAGCGATGACGAACCAAAGCCAGGCCGCCAGTGCCGGCAGGCCACGCTCCACGGCAATCTGAATCATGTCATTGTGGAAGTGGCTCTCATCGTGAAAGTAGCTGAACGCCCGGATGTGCCATTCCATCCAGTGATTGCGGATCGTCTCCATACCGACGCCAAACCACGGATGCTGTCGGATCAGGCGAAAGCCGTCCTCCCACATCATCGTGCGGAACTGAGTGCCGGGATCGCGGCCGCCAAAAGCCAGTGATCCTCTGGAGTGATAAATCCAAAGTGCAGCCGCGGCCATAAACAAAACCAGCGCCGCGACTGCCCAGATTCTCGTTCGCTTGCCGGCAAGCAAAACACAAGCAAGGAAACCGCCAACCGCGAGCCCGCCTAAAGCCGCACGCGTCTCGGTCAGGAATACCGCACCTGTGACGGCAACAAAAACCAACGCCAGCAGAAGGCGTAATCCTCTCCGACGCTGGTCCAGCCCCACCAGCACCGCCAATGTCATGCACGCGATCTGCATCAGCATTACAGCGAAGTCCACGTAATGCCCCAGCGTGCCCTGCGCTTTCAGCGGACGTCCCAGGCTAAGCGGCAACGCTGGCGTCCCTAGCCCGCTCTGAATCACTTGCTCCCGGCGAATGTAAGTTTGCCGCCGATGAAAGGGATACCCGCGCACCAGGTCGATTCTCAGCAGGCTTCCCGGAGTACTCCGTTCGACCGCTTGCTGTAATTGTTGTGGCGTATGTACCCGACGTCCATCAACCCGCTGGATGATGTCGTTCTGATAGACGTGTGCCTGATACAGAGGCGAGATGCCGGATACATAATTGACGCGCACTCCCACTCCGTATGCATACTGCCAGGCCGTAAATCCAGCTGCCGCCAAACCGGAGAGCAGAAACAGAACTACCAGTATGCGGACCTGCTTGAGGCGGTGTAAGTTTTGGCCGACCACGATCCCGACCAGCAACAGACACACAATTTTCATGCGGTCCCAACTCAGATATGGGTCAGGACTCAGCGCACTGGACATTCCGCTGAAGATGACGTAGGCCAGCAGAGGCGCGGCGAGCGGCTGCGCAAACGGACGCCTACGCGCCACCACCAAAGTCGCCAGCCACAACAGGCAAGCAGTTTGCCAGGAGTGCTGTGATCCTTTGATGGAATGAGGCAGCAGCACGGCGAATAGGCACAAAAAGAAGAAAATCGCCCCATCCAGGAACTGCGTTAATCGGCTAGGTTTTACTGCGTCATTCTTCAAGGGAAGCGCGGGCTGCGGTGTCTCTGCGGAAGAAGATGGATGTCGTACTGGCATCGAAGCTTAGCGTTACCAACCAGCGTACACTACTGGCAATAGAGCGAGAAATCCTGCTAGAGTTAACGATGAAGTGTACGCGTTGACGTCAGGGCCACCTCCCACTTTGCTGACGTCTCCAGCTGCGACGGCTGCTGGATTGGCTGTTTCATAACTCCTTCGTTAGTCGGCAGTCTTAATTGTGTTCGATCGACGGTCCAAGCTACTCAGCACGATTACTCTACTCCACGATCTGGGGGTGACGTGTCTCGCCTTCCTGATCGCCTACGTGCTGCGCAGCTACCTGGTACAGTTTCAATTTTTCAGCGAACGCTTTCCGCAAATTTACCCCTTTACTCATTACCTCCCGCTCATGGTGGCATTCCTCCTGGTTTGGGCGGTGGTGGGCTACTTCTCCAGCTTTTACCGTGATCTCGAACTAACCAACCCGATCCAGCTCGTCCTCAATATCGTCAGTCAGCTGGCGATTGTGTTGCTCTTCATGTACGCCGGGCTGTATCTGTTGCGGCGCACTGACGTCAGTCGAACTTACGTTTTGCTGATCGGGGTAGTGGATTTCGGGCTGTTGTTGCTGGGCCGGGCCGCCTCGTACTGGGGCGTCGCCATCATGCGCGAGCGGCTCAGCCGCTACCACTACCTCCTGATTGTGGGGTGTGGTCCGCGGGCCCGCGAGATGGCAACCATGATCGAGGAGAGCCGGGGCATGGGGTTACGCCTGGTGGGTTTTGTCGATCCCGGATCCGTATCCGATCCCTCCACCGGCCTAGGCGGTTACGATGTGTTTTCGCTCGAAGCAGTCGGTCGTATACTGCAAACCCGCGTCGTCGACGAAGTCGTGTTTGCAGTCGATTTGCAGGAACTGGCCCGACTGGAGCCCGTGATGAAGCATTGCGCCGACCTCGGCATTCGCACGCGGTTGCAGCTGGAGTTCCTGCCACCGGCTTATTCGCGTGTATACCTGGAGAACTTCCGCGAAGTACAACTGCTGAGTCTGTCGAGCGCGCCCGACAGCGAGCTGCGCCTCTTCTTCAAGCGCATCTTCGACGTCGTGCTGTCGTTCGCATCTCTGGTGATTCTGTCGCCGTTCCTGCTCGCGATCGCGGCCATGATCAAGATCACCTCGCCGGGCCCAGTGCTGTTTCAGCAGACCCGCTGTGGCTTGGGCGGGCGACGCTTCACGCTCTACAAATTTCGTTCCATGATCAACAACGCCGAGCAGATGCGCGCCGAGCTGCACCAGCTCAACGAGCTCGACGGCCCGGTCTTCAAGATCAGCGATGACCCTCGCATTACGACGGTGGGCCGATGGCTGCGCCGCTTCAGCCTCGACGAGTTGCCGCAGCTCTGGAACATCTTCTCCGGCGAAATGTCGTTTGTCGGTCCTCGTCCGGCGGTTCCTGAAGAAGTTGAGCAGTACGAAGATTGGCAGCGCCGAAGGCTGCGCATGCGTCCTGGCCTGACGTGTATTTGGGTGCTCGAAGGCCGCAGCCATGTCGATTTCAATCGCTGGATGCAGCTCGACCTGAAGTACATCGACACCTGGTCGTTGTGGCTGGATACGAAAATCTTCCTGCGCACGATTCCTATTGTGTTGTCGGGGCGTGGGGCGTACTAGCAGCTGCTAGACTTGCCGTGAAAGCAGTGGACGCTAAATGTCAGCCATCATCGGAGAGCAATGGCGATCGACTGGAACGCATTCTCGGATGCCAATCGGATGGGAAGGACCGGCCGCGCGAGTGAAGCTCTTCAACAATTTATCTCGCTAGAACCTCTCTGTGAATCCGACCGCGATCGTGCAGTTCTGTCACTCGGCCAATCAATGTGTTGGGCGCATCTCGGAAGGATGGCGGAAGCGTTAGCACAAGTCGAACGAGCAAAGCAGTTTGCTACAGGAGAAAGAGACTTGATGCTACAAATCGAAGTAGCGGAAGCGAATTGTCGGGCTTTGAACTCCGAACCGCAAACCGCTTGCGATTTGTATGAGCGCATTGCGGCAACTTACCGTGATCTGTTGAATGAAGACTTGGAATCTGCTGAGGAACTCGACAAGAGACACGGGTATGCACTGGTTCACGTTGAGCGGTACGAAGAAGCAGTCAGCATTCTTTCCCGACTCCTTCGGTCAAGTCGCTTGGAGGACGAGCAACGGGTGAGACTCTATCTCGGCTCAGCGCTGGACGCCTTGGGAGAATCTGGCCAAGCGCGGATCGAATTTGAACTTGCGGCTAAAGGACCGAATACGGAGTTGGCCAAAGACGCTCTGGACCGGCTTTCCACTGCGGACGAAGTTCATTAGTCGGGCTCGGCATCGTGCTAGCTGGCCAGTCCAATTGATAACTAACCGTCTAAACTGGAAGCTTGCGCTAATCGAGCGTACCTCTAGTCATGGTCTCCGTCACAATCGTCACCTGGAATTCGGCGAAACATCTTAAGGAGTGCTTTGCCGCGCTCAATCTTCAGGACTACCGTGATCTGGAAGTGATCATTGTCGACAATGCCTCGGAGGACGGTACGCGCGAGATTCTTCGTCAGGGCGAGGGGAATTGGCGTGTCCTCTACAACGAGAAGAATATCGGCTTTGCCGCTGGGCAAAACCAGGCGATTCGCGCCTCGCGCGGCGAGTGGGTTCTGTGCCTGAATCCAGATGTGCTGCTCAGCCCGTACTTTGTTACTCGAATGGTTGCCGCAGGAGAAAGCCATCCCGAGGTCGGCTCGCTTTGCGGCAAGCTGCTTCGCTGGCAGCCTTCCGAACGTCAGAAGCGGCGGTTGGCGGGCCAGACATCCGCCGAGATTGAGCCGCGCAAAACCAACATCATCGATTCCACTGGCATCTATTTCACGCCGACCATGCGCCACCTCGATCGCGGGGCAGAAGAGGTTGACCGGGGACAGTATGATCGCGAGCAGTATGTCTTCGGCGCCAGCGGCGCAGCGGCGTTCTTCCGCAGAAGTTTCATCGAGGATGTCTCCGTCGAGGGCGAGTTCTTCGATGAGGACTTCTTCGCTTTCCGCGAGGACGGCGACTTGGCCTGGCGTGCACAGGTGCTGGGTTGGAAGTGTCTGTACACTCCGGCTGCTGTCGCCTGGCACGTGAGACGAGTGACGCCGGAGCGCCGAAAGGACTTGCCGCTCATCATCAACTGGCACTCGGCGAAGAACCGCTTCCTGATGCGCGGGAAGAATGCTTCCGGATGGCTGTGCTGGCGGCTGGCAATTCCGGTCGCGTGGCGTGACCTGATGACCTTCGGCTACGCCGCCGTTCGCGATCGCCGATTATGGTCGGCAACAACGTATTGGTGGAAGGCTCGCGATAGTATTCGCCGCAAACGCGCGATCATTCAGTCCCGCCGCCGCGTCTCTGACCGCGATTTGTTATGGTGGTTCAGCAGCAAGCCGCGAGCGATCGATGCGGAGAAAACAGTTGCCTGTAGCCAGTAGTCAGTGACCAATCGGAGCTGAATGGCCGGCTTGACGACGATAGAGGCCGTTCGATTCCGGCGCGCAAAAGGCGCCTCCGCATGCTAAGTACGGTTTGCTGATTGTCGATCGCTAGCTGCTGGCTGCTAGTTGCTTCCTCATGAAAATTGCCATCGTTGGAACTCGCGGCATTCCCAATCGCTATGGCGGCTTTGAACGCTTTGCCGAGCAGATTAGCTCGCGCTTCGTCGATCAGGGCCACCAGGTGTCCGTCTACTGCCGCCGTGCTTTTACGAATCCCGACGACGTGTATGACAAGCGCGTCCGCCGCGTAATCGTTCCCAGCCTGCACCAGAAACATCTCGACACCTGGATCAGCACATTCTTTGCCGCGGTGCATGTTGCCTTCAGCGACAACGATATCGTGCTGCTTTGCAATGTTGCCAACAGTCCCTTTGCCTACATCCCGCGTTTGTTCGGCAAGCCCGTGGTACTGAATGTCGACGGTCTCGACCGCAAACGCGAAAAGTGGAAGGGGCTAGGCGCTCAGGTTCTACACTTCTGCGAGTGGATGTCTTCGTTCAGCTCCAGCCAACTCGTGACCGACGCGAAGGCCATTCACGATTACTACCTCGCGAAGTACAAGAGCGAATCCGTTGTCATCGGCTACGGCTCCGAGATGCCTGGGGGCGACTACAACCTGAACGGTCTTAACCTCGAGTCTGGTCGCTACGTTCTCTACGTCAGCCGGCTCGAGCCGGAGAACAATCCGGACCTGGTATTGCGCAGCTGGCGCAACATTCGCAGTGACTGGCCACTGGTCATGGTGGGCGACAATCCTTACGACACCGGCTACATCGAGCGCTTAAAATCGCTGGGTGACGACCGTGTCCGCTTTACGGGCGCCATTTACGGCGACGGTTACTGGGCGCTACAAAAGCACGCCGGTATCTTTGTCTTTGCCTGTGAAATCGGGGGCGTTCACCCCGCCCTGATTGAGGCAATGGCCGCCGGAAATCCAATTCTGTATCTCGACACCCCGGAAAACCTGGAGACCGCCGGCGAGTCAGCAGTACGCTACGACAAATCAGAGCCGCAGCTTACCGCTAAGCTCCAGTCGCTACTCGACGACGCCGGCGCGCGCCAGCGGTTAGCTGTTCGTGCCAAGGAGCGTGCCGACGCTCTCTACCGCTGGGACGCAATAGCAAACAAGTACGAAAAGGTCTTCACCAATCTGCTAAGAAAGTGATCCTTCTGCGGGCGCTTACGCTGCTCGGCGCTCCCGTTGCATCAACCGTGAAATGGCGCGTCTGGCCAGCTTTTCTGCCTCCTCGCGTGTTTGCGCTTCGCCGTTATCTATGAGCTGCTCAATCGGACGCAGCCGGAAGATGTGGAAGTTCCACCCATTTCGCAATTGAGTATGCGGGTCAACGGATTGCTCGAGATCGTACGCGTAGTCGCCTTTGTCATGAATTCGCATAATTGTCTCCGTCGGTATTGGACGGGGCAACGCATAAATCGGCTTCTCAAAAACGGGACTTCGTTAGGACAAGGATCGAATGCCCTCTAGCGCAGCAACCTGCGTCGAGCGTTCCACAGCAGCAGCTTTCGAATCCTGGCTATTGCTTCCAACACCCTACTCTCGGCCGTCATCTCAATGATGAAGCAAATAAACCGGAGGTGTCATGGCACTGTTTTCAATGAAGCTGGAAAACCTGCAGCAGCTCTATCTCAAGGAACTGCGCGATCTTTATGACGCAGAAAACCAGATTACCGATGCGTTGCCAAAGCTGATCGACGCGGCTAACAATCCCGAGTTGAAGAATGCGTTGCAGGAACATCTCAACGTAACCCAAACCCAAATTAAACGTTTGGAAAAGATATTCCAGACGCTGAACGAAAAGCCCACAGGCGAAACCTGCAAGGGGATGAAGGGCGTCATCAAGGAAGGTGACGAAATCGTCTCGACGGGCGGCGATCCCAGCACGGTTGACGCCGGCATCATCAGCGCTGCTCAGCGCGTTGAGCATTACGAAATGGCTGGTTACGGCACGGTGCGCAACTACGCCAAGCTGCTCGGCCAGGAGGAGCACGGCAGGCTTTTACAGCAGACGCTGGATGAGGAAGAAAAGGCAGATAAGACGCTTACTCAAATTGCCAGCACCGTCAACGTCGAGGCCAAAGCAGCCTAAACTATCAGGGTGCCCGCGATCGTCAAAGGTCACGGGCACGCTTTTCCCGTGATTCTGCTAAACACTTTTCATTCTTCCGGCGACTTCGTAATATCATCAGCAACAAACAATTCCATCAGGAGCCGGATCTCTAGCCCAGGGAAGCCGGTACGAAGAGCCTTTTCCCATGCACATGGCTTACATCTTCGGCCTACCGGCTGCGCTGCTGGTTCTTGCGGTGGCCGCCAATCGTCTTTCCAAGATAACGCGCGTGCCCGACATCATCGTGCTGCTGCTGATCGGAATCACCTTGGGGCCGATCCTGCACTGGATTAAACCGCAGCAATTTGAAGGGGTGATCAGCATCTTGGGCACACTTGCGCTCATTCTGATCCTCTTCGAAGGCGGCCTGGAGCTTCGTCTCCGCCAGGCCATGCGTTACTTTCCGGCTGGACTGCTGCTGGTCGTTCTGAGCTTCGGCCTGAGCCTCGCTTTAGTGGCTGTGATGGGCCGATGGCTCCTGCACCTGCAGTGGGCGGACTGCCTGCTTCTCGGTGCGGCGCTCGGATGCACCAGCGGCACCATCGTGATACCAGCGCTGCAACAGATCAACACGCCAGACCCGGTGAAGATCACCCTAACCATCGAGTCTTCTTTGGGCGAAGTGATCGCGGTGCTGTTGGTGGGAAGCTTGCTGAAGTCAGGAGGCGAAGGGTCGTTGATGGGAGACTTGGCCAGCGACTTTTCCCGCCATATCGTCGTCTCGTTACTGATCGGTTTCATTGTGGGCGCTCTCTGGTCGCGGCTTTGGCCCAAGCTGGCTGGCATGCCGAATGCCAATATTCTAAATCTGGGCGTTGTCATTGGCGTTTATGCGCTAGGCGATTACTTCCACGGCAGCGGACTTCTGACCGCCCTGATTTTCGGGGTCACGTTGGCGAACTTGCCACGCACTCCGCACATGACTCGTCAAGGCGCGAGAATGATGGCTTTCCACGCGGAGTTCAGCTTCCTGGTGCGATCGTTCTTCTTCGTCCTGCTCGGCGTCGTTGCGCAATTCGTCAGCCGTAAATACATCATTCCAATCATCGGGATTTTGGCGGCGCTGGTGCTGGCGCGTTACATCGCCATGCAGGGCAGTCGCTGGGTGGTGCGGGATGTGACCCGCGAGCAAACTGAGTTGCTGTTTTGGATGCTGCCTCGCGGTCTCGTTACCGCAGTTCTCGCGCTGGCCATTGTCGAAGTTCGCGGTGAGACCTTCAGCTTCCTGCCGGCTATGGCTTTTACCGTCGTGCTGGTGACCAACTTGTTTATCGTTTGGGGCGCGGTCAGGGCTGAATCAACGTCCGCTGGTGCAATGGCGGAGGCGGAGCCTCAGTCACTGGAAGGCGCTGACTTTCCCATTATCGCGCACAGTCAGCCCAAAACCGCAGCTGCTGCCGCGGGAGATGGAGAAGGACCAGCGTAAAGCGATCGCAACCAGAAGCTCATCACCGAGGCACGGAGAAGCTCAGAAATAAATTCTCCGTGTCTCGCGCTCTCCTTGGTGAAAACTTGTGGTGGGTTAACCCAGATCGCTGGTCATGATAAACAATGGCTTCATCTCGAAACTCTTATAGCGCGGACGCAAACGCTCCGTGTTGTACTGGTCCCTCACGTTGACCACCTTCTTCGTTGACACCACGACCTCTATCGGCATGTTGTCATAGCGGCCATTCCGCAGAACCACCAGCCGTCCGTGTACGTTGGTCAGCAGCAGATCGAGCGCAAGGTTGCCGTAGGCCATCGGCACGATCGAATCGATCGCATCCGGATCACCGCAGCGCACCAGGTATCCAAGGCTTTGCGTCATCACATCCAAGGGTTTGCCCGAGTTGTAACGGGCCGACAGTTCCTTGATCCTCTCCGACACGATGTTGCCAATTCCCCCAAGCTTCTTGTGGCCGAAGGCATCTTTCACTTCGCGCTCGAAGATCATTTCCCCGCCTTCGAACATCGCGCCCTCGGAAATAAGGACGACCGAGTACTTACTGGGATTCTTATTACGGTCGTAGATAAGCAGGTCGGTCAGCCGGTCGATGTTGAATTTGAACTCGGGGATCACGCAGCGATTGGCAGCGCCGGCCATCGTCGGCAGCATGGCGGTGAAGCCCGCATAACGCCCAAAGACCTCGAGTACCAGTAACCGTTCATGCGACCCCGCCGACGTGCGCAGGCGGTTGGCCATCTCGATGATGCGCGTCACGCAGGTGCTGAAGCCGATGCAGTAGTCTGTACCCGGCACGTCATTGTCCATCGTCTTCGGGATGGCAATGACCTTCACGCCCTCCTGAAAGAGGCGAACGGCATAGCTGAGGGTGTCGTCGCCACCGATCGGGATCAGGTAGTTGATGCCCAGCCACTCCAGGTTCTTCAGCACCTCGGCCGTCAGGTCGTTACGTTCGGCCTGAAAGCTCTCGCGTAGATGCAGGGGAACGTCGTCCTTTCTCACGCGGCTGGGGTTTGTGCGCGAGGTATGCAGAAAAGTCCCTCCGGTGCGGCCGGCGCGGTTAACGCCTTCTTCCGTCAGGCGCTGGTAGTTGTCGCTGTTGTCGTAGTCAGTCTCCCGGACCACATCGATCAAGCTGGCCCAGCCGCGCCGCAGTCCGATGACCTCGTAACCCTCCCTCAGAGCTCGGATGGTGACCGCACGAATCGCAGGGTTCAGGCCCGGTACGTCGCCCCCTCCCGTGAGAATGCCAATGACACCCCTCTTACCACTACCGCTTGCCATGATGATGACCCTCGTTCTCTTTATCGAGCGAATAAGTGCAAAGAACTAGTTTAGCCAATCCGGGCGGGCTGAGGCGTGACCGGTGCCGTTGACCAATCGAAAGTTGCCGGTCAGGACGTGACTGCAAAGGTACTTTCGCCTTTCCTTCTACCCCATCACGCCATACAATGGCGGGAGCATTCCCGGGATCCACTCATGACTTTGCCTGTCGCCTTGCTGCTCGCCGTTGTAACGTTAGCCATCGGCTATGCCTTTGCAACGCTGATCTCCCGCACACGTACGGCTGAGCTGGCAGAGCAAAAGCGCGCTTTGGGCGAGCAACTCGCGACCGCGCAGGCTACTCTTCAACGCCAGACAGCCGAAATCCGGCAGCTGACGGAGGCCCGTGCAGCTCTCGACGGTATCTTGGCCACTGAACGCAAGCACTCTGAAGAGAACCTGCGCCTGCTTTGTGATGCGCGGGAGCAGTTAAAGTCCGACTTTAAGGCTTTGGCGGCTTCCGCTCTGGACAGCAATAACGCCAATTTCCTTCAACTGGCGAAGACCGTACTCAAGTCCTCGCAAACCGAAGCCGCCGGTGAGCTTGCTCAGAAGGAGCAGGCGGTCCGGAACCTGGTTGAGCCGATCACGCAATCGCTGGTGGGAATGAACCAGCAGATCCAGGAATTGGAGAAATCGCGAAGCCACGCCTACGGCGCTCTGACCGCTCAGGTTCAGTCCCTGCTGGAAACGCAGAAGGCGTTGCAGTCCGAGACTGGCAACCTGGTCAAGGCGCTGCGTGAGCCGCAGGCCCGCGGGCGCTGGGGAGAACTGCAGTTGCGCACCGTCCTCGAACTCTCCGGCATGATGCAGCACTGCGACTTCAAGGAGCAGCTCTCCTTTAACGACGACGAGCGCCGCTATCGGCCTGACGTGATCGTCGACTTGCCCGGAGGCAAGCAGGTGGTGGTCGATGCGAAGGTGCCGCTCTCAGCGTACCTCGCCGGGATGGAAGCGACAGACGAGGGCACGCGCACAGCGAGAATGAAGGATCACGCTCGTCAGGTGCGGCAGCACATCGATTCGCTGGCCAGCCGGAACTACTGGTCGCATCTGCCGTGCACGCCCGAGTTCGTCGTAATGTTCCTCCCGGGCGAGGTCTTCTTCCGCGCCGCGATGGATGCGGATGCGGAGCTGATCGAGTACGGCGTCAGTCAGAAGGTGATCATCACCTCGCCGACGACGTTGATCGCGCTGCTGAAGGCCGTCGCGTACGGCTGGAACCAGAAGAACCTGGCCGAAAGCGCCCGCCACATCAGCGAAGCGGGAAAAATCCTGTATGAGCGCCTGTGTACGATGACCGATCACCTGGAGTCGTTAGGGAAGAGGCTTGGCGGCGCGGTGCAGTCCTACAACGAGATGATCAGCTCGATGGAGCGGCGCGTGTTGCCGGTTGCTCGCAAGTTTCCCGAACTCGATCGCGCTTTGGCTGCCGAGTCCCTGCCCGAATTGCCGCAACTTGAGAAGACTCCACGCGAATTGCAGGCGCAGGATTGGCAGGAAATTGAGAATGTCGCGCTGCCTTTCGAAGAAGAGGAAGAGAAGGCAGATCGCGCAAAGGCCTGACGCTTGCATGGAACGTACGGTTCTTATGCCTTTTCCGGTACTGGCGGACGTACGGACCTGCCGGTGCGCAGTCGACTCGTTCGCAATCCAACTCCTTTTCGGATCGATTTGGCGTTAGCCGACAGTCGGAGCCGTCTTCTGCTCCCAGCACCTCGTATCCTTAAGCTCCAGGCAGGTGTTTGCCGGACTCCACAATGTAGGATCATCGACGATCAAGATTCTGTAATGAAAACGGTCAGTGCTCAATTAGCACCGACCGTTTTCTTTTTGGGTATCTTCTTGCGTGCTTTCGCAGCGACGGCCTCCGCCTTTAGCCGAAAGGCCGTTTCTCTCATGTTGTCAGCGAACTTTTCGCGGGCCCGGGTCCTCATCTGCTTTGCTCATATTTTGATCTTACGCCTTGCCGGAATACCCGATAACGATTGCGTACAAGCAGGACCCAGCCGGCAGAACGCACTTACCGGGGCGTCACGCGGATTTATTGGTCGGCTGCACTGGCAACGGGTTCAACCTCTCTGCCGCTGTCATAAAGGCTGACCACCTGTTCCTGCAAGAGATGGCCGAGCTGTTTACGGTCGCCTGTTGCAATCAGGGGACCGCCGAATACGATCCTGGCGCGAATGGATTTCTTGCCGGCCAGATTCCAGAAGTGCGGCAGCAGCGTCATATCGCCCCACCAACTGACCTCGCGATGAGGATCACCATCCTCTAATTCATAGCGAATCGCACAAGGTGTGATCGGCGCCACCACATCGATTGCCGGCTGCAACATGGTGGAATGGAAGCGCAGGATACGATGGCCATCGGTGGTGGTACCTTCTGGGAAGAGTACAACCGGCACCCCGTCGGAGAGGCTTTCACTCACGTTGACGTTGGCTCGGGCGGCATCGCCGCGATCATGACGGCGAACGAATACGCTGCCCGACCAGCGAGCATACCTGCCGAAGATGGGCCACTCCTCCACGTCCGCCTTGGAGACGAAGACGCAGGGCACGGCAGCGCTGTAGCAGAGAATATCCAGGTAGCTGAGGTGGTTGCTGACGATCAGCCCGTGGGTGGGCGGCGTCCCGTGCACCTCCCGCTGGACGTGAATGGCCTGCAACCCGCGAACACAGGTTTCGTGCAGCCACTCCGCACACTCTTTGCGCGTGGCATTGGCGGGAAGCTTGCGGTGCCGCCACAGGCCGCGAAACGCAGCGACCAGGAACGCGGACATGTGTGCAGCGCTGCGCAGATGATTGGCCACCGGATCAGTCGCTCCTCCCGCAGGCGACCTAAGCCGAGTGTATCCAATCGCCGGCATCCATGCAGTGGCGCGCCTGCATCGTATTTAGGTTGCCCCTGGAGTGGTGCAACCAAGCAATGGCAAAAACAAGCAAGCTGAAATCTCCCGATCAGATCAACCCGTTCAAGACCGGAAACAAAACCTTGCAGGTGGTGATCGAAACCCCGAAGGGCAGTCGCAATAAGTTCGCCTACGATCCCAAACTGGGAGCGTATACGTTGAGCACCGTTCTCGCGGAAGGGATGACGTTTCCCTACGACTTCGGCTTCGTTCCGCAGACCAAGGACGAAGATGGTGATCCCACCGATGTTCTGCTGTTGATGGATGAGCCCGCGTTTACGGGATGCGTGGTGGAGTCGCGCATCGTGGGCGTAATCCAGGCGGAGCAGACCGACGACGACGGCACCGTTCGCAACGACCGGGTGCTGGCTGTGGCCAGCCATTCGCACATTCACGCCGATATCAAAGAGCCGAAGGATCTGAACAGCAGAATGATTAAAGAACTGGAAGATTTCTTCGTCGCCTATAACAAGGCGAGGGGAACGCGCTTCAAATTGTTGGGCGTGAAGGATGCGAATGTTGCGATGAAGCTGATCAAGAAGACGCGGGTGAAGTAGCTCCCTCGAGCCAAACAGCCGAGTGAATTTGCACGGTAGGTGATGCAGTTGCGCACGTCGTCACTTGTTTCTGCCGAATCGAATCAGAGTGTTAGCGCGCATAAACGAATGTTATCGCCGCTATAAAAACAATGGATTTCCCTCGCTAACTCCCGCTTCGTACCCTGATCTGTGGGTTCAGGACTATCGTCCAACGCCACGCGCAATTCCTACTCGATGCAAGTCGTAGTCGCGACTTCATACCCCGGAATCTCTTTTGACTCCGCACAGCCAGCAAGGCGGAAGTCCGCGACAACGCGTCTTTATCGCACAAAACCAGATCTGATAACCCGCCTCCATGAGCGAGGCACGCAAGCATAAGGAGAGTTCTGCATGGCTGACACCAAGCCTGATCCTAAGGCAGTCCTGGAGTTCGTGAAAGAGAACAATGTACAGATTCTCGACCTGCGCTTCACCGATATTCCCGGACTGTGGCATCACGTTTCTTATCCCATCCATCAGTTGAGCGAAGCGTCATTCGAAGAAGGCTTTGGCATGGACGGCTCATCCATCCGCGGCTGGGCTGCGATTCACGAGAGCGACATGCTACTCATTCCGGACGCCTCGCGTTACATGCTCGATCCGTTCACCGAGGTGCCGACGCTGGTAATGGTGTGCGATGTGATCGATCCTGTCACCAAGCAGCGCTACGACCGCGACCCGCGCTACATTGCGAAGAAGGCCGAAATGTATCTGGCATCTACCGGCTTGGCGGATACCGCTTACTTCGGCGCCGAAGCCGAGTTCTTCATCTTCGACAATGTGCGCTTCGATCAGAACGAGCACGAAGGCTTTTACTTCATCGACGCCGAAGAGGGTCGTTGGAACTCAGGCCGTCTGGAGAACAATCTTGGGTATCGTCCGCGCTACAAAGAAGGTTACTTCCCGGTCCCGCCGACGGATCACTACCAGGACCTGCGCACCGAGATGGCACTGACGATGGAGAACTGCGGGCTGGTTGTTGAGTGTCATCATCACGAAGTTGCCACCGGCGGCCAGACCGAGATCGATCTGAAATTCGACGCGCTGATTAAATCCGCCGACGCAATGATGCTCTACAAGTACGTGGTGAAGAATGTTGCCAATCAATATGGGAAAACAGTGACGTTCATGCCCAAACCGCTCTTCCAGGACAATGGTAGCGGCATGCACTGCCACCAGTCGCTATGGAAAGCCGGCAAACCGCTCTTCGCCGGCGACGGATATGCCGGCTTGTCGCAGATGGCGCTTTGGTACATCGGTGGACTGATCAAGCACGGGCCGGCGCTGTCGGCGCTGATCGCGCCGACGACCAATTCGTACAAGCGGCTGGTGCCGGGATTTGAAGCGCCGGTAAATCTGGCATACTCACGGCGAAATCGCTCAGCGGCGTGCCGTATTCCTATGTACTCGGCCTCACCGAAGGCGAAGCGGGTAGAATTCCGTCCCCCCGACCCGAGCTGTAATCCGTACTTGGCGTTCTCGGCGATGCTGATGGCCGGTCTCGACGGCATCGAGAACAAGATCGATCCCGGCCAGCCGCTCGACAAGGACATCTACGATTTGGGTCCCGAAGAACTGGCGAAGGTGCCTTCGATGCCGGGCTCGCTGGAGAGCGCGCTCGACTGCCTGGCCCGTGATTACCAGTTCCTGCTGAAGGGCGATGTCTTCACCGAAGAGATGCTCAACACCTACATCGACTACAAGCGGGAGAAGGAAGTGAACGCTATGCGGTTGCGTCCGCATCCATATGAATTCCAGATGTACTACGACATTTAGTTGCGACGAACTCTGTAATGCGGAGGGCGATGAGCTCTCCGTTTTTTCCCTAGGGCGAGCTCAAGCAAAGAGTATTCGGTTAGCTATCCGGTGGAGAAGATATGCCGGCCAGGGCTGGCTTTCGCGCGTCCGTCAATCTCTTGACGTGATACTTTTGGTCATATCGCGGAGGCATAAAGCTGGGCAGATGTCCGTAGTGGTATAGATATCCCGCCAGAGCCAAAACCGCCACGGCCAACGCTGAAGTGAAAACGACTTGGGTAATAAGATGGCGCTTATGCAGGCTATCGAGGTCGCTTGAAGACGTTTGCAGCAGCAGGTTCGTAACAATTCCGAACAGAACGATCGCGATCCCGAGCAGTCCCAGTGCCCGCCCGATACCGTTGGCTCCTTGTACGAAAAAACCGCAGAGAAACAGACAACCGCCGATCGCGCTGATCACCATCGCTGCGGGCCGAAAGCCTTCAAAGAACGTTGTGTGCCCGGACTGGCTGACTGTCATTGCGGGCCGATCATAGCTCGTGTAGACGGAAACCTCAACCCGTCGGCCTGAACCGCACGCATCCGGGCCTGTTTCGAACTCCTTCAGCTCCCACGACTGAACCGGGCGTGATCCGTGCTACGCGCCTTCAGAACGCCTTGATCGAACCCAAAGACTTTAGAAGCCTTGAAAAGTGAAAGCAACCAGGAGATTCGTGATGACTTCAGGAGCCTCAACGGACGCATCCTCAGCGGCTCCGCTGCAGCCCGCGTCTGATCCCCAGCAACCGACGGCGGATTACACTCTCGACGGCTGGGCGCGGGCAAATTCGCGATTTAGGCGTGGTCCCCGGCTTCGCCAGCGCAGTAAAGTGGCAATAGTTGTGAAAATGGAAAGGGCCAATCGAGATTTCGATTGGCCTTTTTGAGTCTTGCTGCGATGAGGAGGTTCCAAACGGACGGCG
>CAWACF010000008.1:0-38223 GCA_963780495.1 uncultured Acidobacteriaceae bacterium | reverse complement strand
CCCCGGTACAGGGCTAATCTTCCTCCTTCGCAGAGCAGAAGCTTCGCCAATTGTGAATCGCTCACTTGGGGGCTGATCGAGCTGCTCCTCCGCCTTGATCGGCACATTCTCCCTGTCCGACTCTGCGTTTCTAGAAGCCGATTGTCAGCGTAGCTGACATATCAGCGCAGGAAAATTTTCAGCTCTCGATTTATCTGAATCATTCCAATCCAAGTAGCTGGTCTTACCGTTCCCCCTCGTACAGCAAAGGTTAGTTGTCCTCTCCTGAAGCAAGTGAAACGTTGCAGTCCATAACCCTGGGCGGGCCTAGGCAAAGACCGACAATTCCGTAAAGAGCAACCGCGAATGTCGAAGGAAGGGAACCCATGGAGTAAGATCGATGAGCCGACAAACTAGTGGAGGCCCCGCTGAGCCGCCGCTCATTTGCCAAAGGAATCAGTTTTGCTGCCGCAGGCCTGGCGGGAGCCTCGATGTTGGAGGATCGTATTGCAAGCCGTATCCGCTCATGCCGAGGAGCTCGATCACTCTACCGGCCTCACCGTCACCGACGGCGACGCCCTGAACTTCGCTCTCAACCTGGAATACCTGGAAGCAGAGTTCTACCTGATGGCAACCTGGGGAACCACGCTGGTTGGAGCTGGAATTCTGACCCAAGCGAAACCAGCGGTCCCACCACCGGCGGACAGAAGGTGCCCGGGATCGCGCAGTCGCCGTTTGCCTTTGCCGCCAGCGGCCTGCGCACCGATGAAGTGATCACGTGAATACCTGCGCTTGGCGCTGGGAGCCAATGCTGTCAAGAAGCTGGCGATCAACCTGAATGCGCTTGGATACGAATTGCCAACCCCTCGGATTTCCTGAAGCTCGGCCGCCAGTTTGAAGATGTGGCTGAGCGCCTACGGGGGAGCGGCTCCCCCTTATCAGCAGCAAAACGTACCTCGAGGTTGCGGCACGCATTCTGGCACTGAAGCCGAGCATGCGGGAGCGCTCCGTTTCGCCTGTGTCTACTGGGGTGTGAGCAGCCCGGCCGTCGACGGCCAGGACGTGCCGCCCACGGCAGCGCATCCCTTCGACGCCGATGCCAACAGCCTGGCGATCTCGCGAACCACTGCCCAGGTGCTGAACATCGTGTACCACGGAGGCAACTGCTCAGGCGGATTCTATCCGCAAGGCATGAACGGCACCGTGAAGTGCCAGCGTAGTTCCATTCTGGTGGGAGTGGACAGGGTGTCCCTCCCGCATTTACTGCCGTCGGTAACCGTGGTAAGAACTCGAAGGGAGTACGCGATGTTGGAAGGTCTATTTCAGCCGATGCACCTGTTGGTCATTCTGTTTATCGCTCTGATGATTTTCGGGCCGAAGAAGCTCCCGGGGACTGGGTAAGGGGCTGGGCGACGGCATTCGCAGCTTCAAAAGTTCCATGAGAGACGACAAGCGGGACGAGGCCGCAAAGAGAACGTCAACAACGAACGTTACGCGTAAGACTGATAGCGATCGATATTGCCGGCTAAACGGGGTCAGAGGAATTCATCGCCAGTTGCGCCTCCCTGGCCGGTACGTATCGGCGCGAGAATAAGGCTCCCTCGAGACTGCGATGGATAAAGTTCAAACCTCAAGATCTCGTCCAAGTCGGTAAGAGCATTATCACAAGCGGACTCGCTGCTGGGCGCAGGCTTACCATACGAATGGTATGAGCCTGGAACGGGTTCGGGAGCAGTATTCAGGATAGCCGACGAGTTCTCCGCGAAGAACTTTTTCTTCGTTAAGCAGACGAAAGATGAAAAGAGGGATCACCAAGGCAAAGACAGGCAACGAAACATAGGGAACCTAAAGCCAACGATGTGGCTAGCAACATGACGATGGCGCCCCAATACCGTCCGGGGTGGCGAACCACAGAGTAAGGCCCAGTAGAAATCACTGTTTGGCGGGTTTCGACTTGAATGGTGCTGGCCGCGAATGTGTTGGTCTTCATGACCCAGATCACAAAAAGCATACTACCCAGGACCATGCCTTGGGAGAACGGCTAAGCGAGCCACAGCGGCACCGCGCCCAGGTAGGTGCGCGACCATCCGAAGCGGTAATCGAGGCCAGGGAGAAAAAAATCAACCAGCATGAGCAGCTTTAAGAATCCCATCAGACGTTTCTGTTCGCTGATCTTCTCTTTGGTTTGTAGTCTGCGCTCGATTAACTTGGGATCGTGTCTATAGAAGTAAAGAAAAGAGGAGATACCGGGAACGAAGAGCAGGAACAGGAACACCCAGGCCTGCCAGAATTTCACAGAGCCTGCGGGAACGAACAAAACCGCGGCATAGGCGATCAGGCTAAGGCAAAACCTGAGAGCCAATTTTAGTTTGCCGGGCATCGCGCTGTTGAGTATGCCCTAGCCCCGACCGTTCGTCACCGGCGTAATCTGGCTGTATCCTACGCAGAAGTGGCACGAGCCAGTGGAAGCACTACCGCCCAATCTGTCACGCGGTTCTAGGGTGGCGTCTTGGGGAGTTGATGATCTGGAAGCGACATCTCTTTCATGCTGTTCTGAACCCGAGCGGCACCATCCGCCGCGCGGCGTCGAGCTTCCGGCTCCCAGAGATTATTGTTGGCGCAGGCTTGTAGCATTCCCATGGCTTTGGCTTTAGTCGCGATTTCAGGCGCGTACATTCCAAGCCTCTCCACTTCGACCACCGCCATCATCCGCACCTCCATGCCGCCGATCATCGCCATGGAGTCGAGGGGCGCTTTCAGTTCGTCGATCGCCGCGCTGAATGCGCGATCATCTTTCGAGGCGATGGCAATGTGTGCCACCGCGTTGATGGCCGGCATCCGGATTCCGTTGTTGCCGCTGCGCACCGACTCGCCGAGCAGTTTCACGGCGCGTCAAATGCCAGCGACGCCGATCCTGGAGAGCACATCATGCTGTTTACCGCATCCACCGCTGCCAGACGGATGGGCAATTGTCCTGCGACCACAGGGTCCTTTAACGTCAACAGGGCCTTGGACTTGACGGTCAGATCGGTGGTGCTGTTGGCGACCTCGGCAATCGCGTACACAGCCGGCATGCGGATGTGGTCCGATGCGCTTCCCACCGGTTCCTTCATCAATTCTAGAGCGAGTAACTTCACATTGGTGTCGTCGCTGTCCAGAGCGATGATCCACACCCGATGAAAGGCGTCCACCCGGGTACGTGTTTCGGGTCCTTCACTTTGTCTTTGAGACTGTTCAGCCTCCGCCAGCCTCGACACCAACGGTGCTCTGAGCACTCTGAGCCAATGCCGATGCGACGCTGATCACCATTGCGAGAATGACAGTTGTTGTCTTCATGATTCGGTTCATCTGCTTGACTCCTGTATCGAAGCTTGAGCCGCGTGATCTCCGCTTCCAAGCCTCAAGCAAATGCGCCTGAAAAGCTTTTCAGTACTAGTGGGCCGCAGGCGCTTGCGGCTCGAGTTCTACGGGCAGTTCCTTCTCTTCACCGGACTGCAGACGAAGGAACGCCGGTAGAGGGATCAGACGGATCGTGATAGATCCATTTCTTGTAGCCGCGGGCAGAGATTGTCAGGACGAGATATTTTTCCGGGGGAACTATGGCGTTCTTCATTCCAGGGCCGATGTGTTGCCCGCCGGAGTAGTCGCCATTCATTTCGTCGGAATCAAAGATCCTCCACCGTATCTCAAAATCCACTATGGGCTTTCCTGTGAATTTGTCCTTCACGCTGGGAAGGAGCACGCCCGCTTTAGGGCCGAGCCTCAACACAACGGTTGCCGAGGACTGGTTCGCCGATAAGGTGACCACTTCGCGTACGCTGGTGCCGGCAAAAGCGACATAGCCATCTTCCGGCTTGATTGCCTCGACGCTGATCTCTCCCATCGCTACGTGATCAATGTGGAATTGGCCCGCTTCATCGGTTGTGGCAGAGCAGTCGCCGCGCGATTCTTTGGATCCTGACGGCGCGCCTCGCATGTAGGTGCACACCTGCACGCCTTTGAACGGTTGCAAATTCGCATCAAGCACGGTACCGGTGATGGTGCCTTCGGGCTGGGAAGAATTAGCAGTCTGTGGAAAGACCGGCAGTGACGCAAGAAGTAAGAGCGTGAGCAACGTAGGTCGCATGAGCCGGAATTTCCTGGCTGGCTTCAAGAGCGGCACCATAGTACACCCGTCTCACGGTTCGCGACACTGTCCAACGGTTTGCGGCCGGGAACTAATGGTTAAGGGCCAATAACCAGCCACCGTGAAGTCCGTCCAAAAAAGAAACCCGCCCCTTACGAGGCGGGTGTTCAGGCCAACAGAGGAACTAGGAGCCGTTCTGGCAGATGCGGGTGAACGGGTAATTCTGGAAGCTGTACCAGCTGTTGACGGAAGTGCTGAGCGGCGCACCGAAGTAGCCGATGAACACTTCGTCCTGCATGTGGTACGTGAAGCCGTGCAGCGTATAGGGATAATCGCCGTAGTTGGCGGTGGTTTCCAGCGGGTCGCCGACTTCCAGGATGCCGCAAGGCGTGTTGTTCTGGTGAGGCGTCAGCGGATCATCCATCCACTCACTCACTTCGTGCGACAGAGCAGAAATGTCCTGCGAGAAGTCGCCCGCGTAGGTGATGTAGGTGAAGTGCGAGTACGACTGGCTGCCGTTAGCGCTGTGATAGCCGCCGATGCAGCATCCACCTGAGGTCAGGTAGGTGTTCGCCGTCTCGAAGATCGGGAAGGTCGCCGGGGTAATGTTGGCGTGCTGCGTCATGTAGTTGCTGATCTGAGCGTCGAAATAGTTGATGTCGACTTCAGCAACCTGGTGACCGAACGGGCTGCCGAGGTGACCGCTGCCTGAAGGCACGTTCAGCGTCAGCTCAGGCAGAACGCTCACGTACGAGGTAGGTCCACCCAACAGGACGTGATAGTTGGGCTGGCCCTGCACGATGCTCCAGAAGTTGCCACGCTGGAAGGCATCGACGTACTGGGTCGTTCCCACATCCACGCCACCCTGAGTGTAGGTGGTGCTGGTATCGAAGATTGGGGAGATGAGCGTGCGAGCCAGCGGGCTTCCGGTTCCGCCACTGAGCGGGTCAAAGACCTGGCCGCCCGACAGAACGATCTTCACGGGAATGACAAAGGTGGTGATGACGGAGGCCTGGCCGGTGCTGGGATCCTGGCCGACCATCACATAGTTGTACGGCGTGCCGTTATAGGTGAACGAGCCATTCCATTCCTGCAGTGAGGCCGGGGACAACGGGGTGCCCGGTGCAGCAGGCTTGGGGGGAATTACAACGAACCGCGGCGTTGCTTGATCAGCCGCGAAGCTGAAAGCCGACAAGAGCAGAATCAGTGCCATAGCCTGGCACACGCCTGCAAAACGTGTCTTCATTAAGTTACCTTCTCCTCAAAATGTTTAGTGAAACGGTTGGCCTTTACATCCTTAGCAGAGATACCCCACGACACTTGCCTTCACTGGCCGTCCTGTACGATCAACGGAAAACGAACAGGCGTTGTAGAGAGGTCAGGATGATGTGCAAAAGAGTGTAGCAGTTCCGGAGCCAGATTGACGAACGTTTGTTCAGTTTTTTTCCTTCTGGGTTGGTCTCGTAACCGATGGAAAAAAGACTGGTTAGCGGCCCGGGCGCTCAGATTACAAAATGGTCACCATTGCTTAATGGAACATAGTCGCAAATTTTTGCAGTTGCTGTAATACGAAGAGCAATAGTTTACGTCACCCGGACAGTCGCGATTGATCGAGTGCCAATCGGCACAAAGAAAGAGCCCGGCAGGCGCGAGGTTCGATGAAGTCGATCTCCAAGCTGATATCAGTAAGGCCTTGTGGTGGCTGGGAGTGCCCACTTCCGTGCACCGACGTTTTCGGGAGTGCTGGAGCCGGAGAGCCAGGGTCCCGCCGCCGCGAAGGATCGCTCTGGAGGCTCGCCAGCCGAAGGCCCTCCACGCCACCCGTCCGCCAGCGGCGCCTCGTCGGCTGCGTGGCACCGGAAATAACCAAGTTGTCATCCGGCCGAAGGGAACCGGACGCGCGATTGCGGAGGAACCGGCGCGTGTAACCTTCATGCGCTTCTTCCAGTTGTCCCGTTCCTGCTGATTTCGATTGATTAACCGATTAATTACAGAGAACGTATTTACAAATCACGCAGATAAGGGCACAATTTTCTCTGCAGTTAGGCAGTTCTGGGGGAGGGCTGCCTTCCGGGCGCTCTGCGGTTGATTCCGTAGAGCGCTCTCGATTTTTGGGCAGAACTTCGCTACACCCGGGGTTCCTGCCGGCCATCGCATCTTGCCTGAAAGCTATTGCCTGCGTTCGCAGGGCTCTCCAACTGCGGCTGACGGCCCTCCGGTTGCGTCCTGCAGCATCTCTCTGCATCTAATCCGGTATCGGGATGTTACGATGAACGAATGGGCCCGCCGAAGCCTTTGGCGGGGCTGAAATGAGCTCCCGCAGGAGGAAGAATGGCAAGTAATGCAATCGTGGAAGTAACGGATGCGAACTTCGATCAGCTAGTGCTGCAGTCAGACCAGCCTGTCATAGTGGATTTCTGGGCGACCTGGTGCGGCCCGTGCCGCGCGCTGGCGCCGATCGTCGATGAAGTGGCGCAGAGCTATAACGGCCGCGTCAAGGTGGGCAAGATGGACGTGGACAAGAACGCTGCCACCCCCCAGCGCTACGGCGTGCGTGGTATTCCGACGCTGCTGGTCTTCAAGGGCGGCCAGGTGAAGGAGCAGATCGTGGGTTATGTGTCCCGCGAGGTAATCGAGAAGGCACTCGAAAAGAATTTATAGGCTTGCAATATTTTGTGGGCGGAAGGCGCGGCCGGGCGGCCGCGCCTTTTCTATTTCTTGATGTCCCACACTGTGGGCGGTTAGCGCTAACGCCAGGATGAGCCGCGTACTGCCAGCTCATCCCTGGCGATCTCACGGCTTTCCCCCAAGCCGCTCGATTTCTGTAGATGCGGTTTACTGGTTAGGGTTGATGCGGGCGTGATCGCTGATTCCATTGGCATCCGGCATTACCGCCCGATCAGGAACGCCGACGGGACTGGCTGGCTTGACGTTATTGGCCCCGGGAGCTTTGGCGTCGGGGGCGACTCTTCTGGTGGTGTCGGGTCCGACTCCCGTGGCGTCCGAAGATGTTGTACTGACATGATTGGGGGCGGCGACGGGGGCGGTGCGGTCAGGGCCGACTGCATCCGGCCTCACCGGGCTCGCCGGCGACATGGGACCAATATCCGGGCCTCTGACGGCAGGACCGACGTGGCCTACGGCAGGACCGATGCCTCCGGTAGACGGTCCCACTCCTCGACTGCGTTGCGCAAAGCTCAAGCTCGTGGCCAGTGCGAGCAACATTCCACAAATCAAGATTCGCTTCATAATCTGTACCTCCGCGAATTCGTTGTCTGGCCTGCGAGCAGTCCCGCACGCAACCCTGCCATGCACGACTGTTTGCAGGGACTCATCGCCCCAAGGTGTGTAGGTAGCAATGGCGTGGCCAGAAGCTAAGCAACGTAAAACATTGAGGTTGCGAATGCCGCCCGGAGGTGACGGAGGGAAAGTTTTACGCGTCCGGGCAAGATTGTGCTAATGCAGGAGGGCAATGACTACCGACGCAGGTCAGTTCCACTCCTGATAGTTTTCGCTGATCTATAAGCTTGCGGCATGCGCCGTAGTAGAGGATGCCACGACTCACGCTCCTGATGGCAGGCCCACAACTCACACCCGGCAAGCGTAGCGGATGTCCGCTACGACAGTGCCGGAATTTCCCAACTGCGAGAAGTCAGTCGACCTACTGCTTCGGCGTTGACTGGGCGCCGCTCGAGCCGCTAGCTGGACACTTGCTGGTTCCTCTACCGATACCTTGAACATCGATCGAGGAGTTCCCCGTCTTACCGCCGTTGTTTACATTGCCCGCAACCTGCACCGGTTCCCCTACGTGCTGCGCCAGCTTCGACGTATTGGCGGTTGGAGGAATGTTCAGTTTGTACGTGGTACCGGCCGTATCGGTTATCGTGTAGTTCGGGTCGCTGCCGCCCAGGCAGCCCTGGGTGACCGGCGCGTTCGCGCCGGGATCCTGCGGCCCGGCCTGCGCTCCACCTGGCGCTGTGTTCTGGTCAGCACTGCCGGGCATCGAGGATTGCGGTTGACTCGCACCGGGCATCTGCGAATTCGGAGAGGTGGCCTGGCCACCGTTCTGTCCGGGCATGGTGCCGGACTGTTGTGCCGCCGCCCACCCGACCGTAGCCAGTACGAACAGAGCTGTTACCAACATCTTTTTCACTAGGAAACCCCCGTCAAGAATTCTGCGCGGCTACGCTTTCGAGAGTAGAACCGGCGCAGATGGATACACGTTAGAGCGTCGCGCTCTCTGCCGGTTTGCCTCAATGCCCACACATGATCCCGGAGCTCTCGTCGCGGCCGTTAAGAAAGTGAAGGTGTGGGAACAAATGGACGCCTAAGTTTGATCGCAACCTGCTGAAGGATTGGAGAAAATCCGGCATAACGGCCAAATTGCAGGACAACATTTCGACGAAATGTGGCTGGTAAAGACTCACCACCCTGCCGGGGTATCACCGCGATTCGTCCCAACACTACGGGCGTGCGGGGTAATTTCCGGCTATGATGTTCGGCAGCCAAAGCACCAACAGGCGCGTGGGACGCCTGCATCTCTCCGCATTTTCAGGATGCTGCATGAAGCTGTTCGCAACCAAGTCCGTCGAGACCCTGTTGAAGGAATCCGAAGAGACAGGCGAGAACAGCCTGCGGCGCGCTCTCGGTCCGGTCAACCTGCTCACCCTCGGCGTCGGAGCTGTCATCGGCGCGGGAATCTTCGTCATCACCGGGCAGGCTGCGGCGCAATTTGCCGGACCCGCCATCCTCATCTCGTTCGTGCTTGCCGGCATCGCCTGCGCCTTCGCGGGGTTGTGTTACGCGGAGTTTGCCTCGATGATTCCAATCGCGGGCAGCGCGTACACGTATTCGTATGCCACGCTGGGCGAGCTGGTCGCCTGGATCATCGGCTGGGACCTAATCCTGGAATATGCCTTTGGCGCGGCTACGGTTGCGGTGGGCTGGAGCGGCAATCTGCGCGCCTTTCTGCAGGACCTCGGCTTCGGCTTGCCGCAGATGCCGCACTCCGACCTCGTGCTCTTCGGCACGCCTGTCCACGTCACCTACGACTACATCAGCTTTGTGGTGATCTTGATTATCACGGCAATCCTTGTCGTGGGTATCAAGGAGTCGGCCAACTTCACATCGGCGATTGTCTTCCTGAAGGTGGGCGTGGTCCTGGTCTTTGTGGCCCTGGCGACGATGTTCCTGATGAAGCACAGTTGGAAGCCGAATTACTGGCATCCCTTCCTGCCGCCGAACTCCGGCGAGCGCGGAATCTTCGGCTGGTCAGGCGTGCTGCGCGGCGCGGGAGTGGTCTTCTTCGCCTACATCGGCTTTGACGCCGTTTCCACCGCGGCGCAGGAGGCAAAGAATCCCAGACGCGACATGCCTCTCGGCATTCTTGGCTCTCTGATTATCTGCACGGTTCTGTACATCATGGTTTCCGGCCTGCTCACGCACATCGTGCCGTACTCGCAGCTCAACGTGTCCGATCCGGTCGTGGTCGGCGTTCGCGTGATGGGTCAGCGCTGGGCGACATTCCTGGTGGAGATCGGCACGCTCGCCGGTTTGTCGACGGTGATGCTGGTGATGCTGCTGGGACAGTCGCGGGTCTTCTACTCGATGTCGCGCGATGGACTGCTGTGGCCGTGGGCCAGCCGTATTCATCCCCGCTTCCGCACGCCGTATATCAGTTCGATGGTAGTAGGCTTGTTCGTCGCAGTTCTGGCGATGCTGATCCCGCTCAGCATTCTGGACGAGATGGTCAGCGTGGGAACGCTGCTGGCGTTCATGCTGGTCAGCGCCGGGGTAATGGTGATGCGAAAGACGCATCCTGGGCTGAACCGCCCCTTCAAGACGCCATGGGTTCCGCTGGTGCCGATCCTGGCGATCCTGTTTTCCGGGGCGTTGATCATCGGCCTGTCGACGATGACGCAAATACGCCTGGTGGTCTGGCTGATCATTGGACTCATCATTTACTTCACTTACGGGCGCAGGAACAGCAAGGTACAGCGCGCGATGGAAGAGGATGAGATAAGGGGCGCGCCGGAAGGGTCGATGGCGGATTAAGCTGCGCGAGGAAGGGCCAGCAGCTTCGCCTTCGCAATCTGAGCTCTCAAACGGCGACGACTATCGCGCAGTTCCATCCGCAGGAGATAAGTATTGATCTTGTGAGCGCGCGATCTCGCGATTTGCAGACGGGCAGTACGGACTGCTTCGATCGCAATCGTGACTCTGTCCTGCAGCGGGTCCTTCCATTGATCAGTCATAAGAGTCACGATCAGGCCCTTCCTGGCTTGCATCTCAATCCAATGTCGTACAGTGCGGCGTTACTTAGCAGCGATGCGCGAATCGATGAATCTCAAGCCGGCGCCGTAATTCGACGATTTCGTCCCGGGTGGAGCCGCAGTCGGCCTGGGCTGACAGGAAGACCTGGTGGTTCTGGCCGATGAGGTTCAGCAACCGTCCTGTCATTGAAGACAAACGACTGGCTAAAACCCATACTCTTTCTTCCAGATTTCTTCTATCAGGGCAATATTGGGAGGTTAGGTCCATTCCAACTCCTCGCTTTGCAAGAGGAGCCAGCCGGTCTCAGCGGTTTAGACGGCTCTCGTACGTATATCGATTAGATGCTCAAACCCGGCATGTTGCAACGGCTTAGGCGTCCTGATCCAGAGATAGGCCGATCGACTGGACCGCAACCAGATTCTTGATCGCGTCCAGGGTCTCGGCGCAGGCTTGCCGGGTCGCAGCAGTGCTCCGCATCAAATCCGCACAGCGTAGGCGGGCTAGAGCACTCTCTTCCAGGGCTCGGGAACACCGTTCAAGCAGGGAGCCCTCGAAATGATCGGCGCCGTCGGGAATGGCCGACATTCCCATCAGCGCATTGAGATCGCGCCGTAGCGACTCGTTTTCAGTCAGCAGCTTATCGACTGCTGTCCGGAGCCCGTCCAACTCGGACAGGCCTCGTTCGCGGTTACGCGTGTACTCAGCCCTCATCCATCCATCAATCTCTTCTGCAAATGCGAGCACCCGGCCTTTCTGACCGTCTTTCGGGCGGCGCACGGGAAGGCCTTCGCGCTCCCACCGCTGGACGGTGCGAACGCCCTTGCCGAGGTGTTGCGCGATCTCCTTCCAAGAGGTTAGAGCACTTGCCATATCACTCACCTACGAGAGGTTCAACTACCAGCTTGCGGCCGGCGATCTGGAGCACGTACGCCAACGCACTCAGTTTTCGATGCTCCGGAAAATAGCATAGATGCCTTCATGCGGAAACAATTATTGTGTGCCTTGCAAGCGCACCTTCTGGCTGCAAGCCGCTGGTTCACGGCGCGGTGTTACAATCGCCCGCATCTTCGTTGAGCGTTGAGCGGCTGACTGCTGATGCTCTGCCTGTCGGCGGCTGGGCTGCGGCCCCGTACGAACACTTGCCAAATCGCGGGCGCTCCAGAGGAGGTCCAGATGAGCACTGCCCCTGCGCTTCCAGCCCCGGACAAGCCGCTGTCAGAGGTCGAGCGCGTCGTAGATACTTTTATTGCCCCCACCAAGACCTTCACCGATCTACGCCGCAGCTCGAACTGGGTGTTGCCTGTGGCGCTGTTGATCATCTCGACCATTGCGATGGTCTGGGCGGCCGACAGCAAAATCGGCTTCGCCAAAATTGTGGACAATCAGCTGGCCATGCAGCCGAAGGCGGCCGATAGGCTCGACAAGCTATCGCCCGAGGATCGCGCTCAACGGATGGAGACGATCATCAAGTTCAATCGCATCGTCTCGTATTGCTCGCCGGTCATCATCATTGTTTACCTGATCATCGTGGCGTCGGTGCTGCTGGCTACCTTCAACTTCGGCCTGGGCACAGAGCTTACCTTCAACCAGTGCATCGCGGTGTGCATGTATAGCTCTTTGCCGGGAGTCATCAAGGCGCTGCTGGCGATTTTGGTTATCCTGCTGGGGGCGACCGGCAATTTCACCTTTCAGAATCCCATCGCCAGCAACCTGAGCGGGCTGGTCGATCCCAGCTCCCATTTTCTCTACAGTCTTTTTACCTCCATTGATGTCTTCACCATCTGGACGCTGCTGCTGGCAGGGATCGCGTTCTCCTGCCTCACAAAAGTGAAACGCGGGACATGCCTGGCTGTGGTGTTCGGCTGGTGGCTGGTCTTCATCCTGGTGGCTTCCGGCCTAGGTGCGGCATTCTCCTAAGAAAAGTAGCCGCCAACGCGGATTTCGGCATCTGTTGTGATTGACTCCGGAGAGAATTCATCGCCCGGCTGGACGATTCTCACGTAGTCGCCAACAGGAACTCATTCGTACGCGAGTTCCTGATATATACTTCGATTGTTCTCGTTGTGATACTTCCGCCGAACGTTGGCGGATCGGGGACCGCTCCTCTTTCATATTCCCCGGAAGATTCATACTGTTTGGTTTCGAGTCAGGCCACTTGTCGTGTCTGGAACAGGACTGAGTCGCCGGCATGCTCTCTGGTCTCATACCCCCGGCGCACATTATTCTGACCGCAGACCCCCAGGTTTGGCCATGGGAGGTGTGGCGTGGATCTATTTCTCATACGGTTTTTATTTGTCATTGTTACTGCGCTATCTTGTTATGAACTTCAACCGCTCGGACTGGGCCGCACGGCCGCCGCAGCTGTCGGCGTGCTCTTCGGAGCCGCCGTGGTGCTGTTTGAAATTCGACTGCGTCAGGTAAGCCTGAAGCGGCTGATCGGCGCCGTCATCGGCAGTATTCTCGGCATCATCGGGGCGTATCTCTTCAGCCTGGTCATCCACAACAGCATCAAGCCGGGACCGACGCAGAGCTTTCTGCAGCTCTTCGTGATGTTGTTGATGGCCTACATCGGCCTGATCGTCGGCGCGGGTAAGGGTGAGCTGCTGAACCTGGCGGCGCTGGGAGGCATTTTTGGCGGCGAAAAGCAGGCGAAGCGCAGCTATAAGATTCTTGACACCTCGGTCATCATTGACGGCCGCATCGCCGACATCGCCGAAACTGGCTTCCTCGATGGCATCATCGTGATTCCACAATTCGTTCTGCGGGAACTTCAGCTGGTCGCCGACTCCGCAGATTCAATGAAGCGGAATCGCGGCCGCCGTGGGCTGGACATCCTGCAGCGCATCCAGAAGATCGCGACGCTGTCGATCCAGATCGTGGAGGACGACTTCCCTGCCGTGCGCGAGGTCGACCTCAAGCTGATCGAACTGGCGAAAGTCTACGAAGGCAAGATTGTCACCAACGACTTCAACCTGAACAAGGTCGCACAGCTGCAGGGCGTCGAAGTGCTGAACATCAACGAGCTGGCGAACTCGCTGAAGCCGATCGTGCTGCCCGGCGAGATCATGAAGGTCTTCATCCTGAAGGAAGGCAAGGAATACAACCAGGGCGTCGCCTATCTTGACGACGGAACAATGGTGGTCGTCGACAATGCGCGCAAGATGATCGGCAAGACCGTAGACATCTCAGTGACCTCGGTGCTACAGACCACGGCGGGCAAGATGATCTTCGGCAAGTTCGATGAGCGTGGCATGAGTGTACCTCGGCCTGAGGTGCGCACAGAGCCGAGGCCAATGGATCCCCGCCCGGACATGCCGCGGCCGGACGTGCGGAAGTCGGGGCCGACGCCGGCAGCCGTGAGCGAAGGCATCAAGCCGGAATAACTGCCGCTATGATGACGGTGCGTGAGCCCCACCCTCTCGCCAAAATCGGAGGAGGATGGGGCACCCGCGTTATTCACGAAAGGCTCGGCAACTCACTTGTTACCTGGCAATCTTGGCGCGGTCGCGTAATACAACTGCACCATCACGATGAAACCGATGCTCCAGTAGGTGCTGAACACGCACAGGAGCATTCCGCACGCATAGAGCGACTGCGCCACGATGATCCGCCCCTTGATGGCCGAGGTCACTTGCTCCGGAAGATCGTGCTTCACCAGCTTCTTGTCCAGGGCACATAGCCAGCTCAGATACAGCGTCGATCCCAGAAGAAAGATGTTCAGCCAATACACCACCAGCGCAGTTCGATAGCGCATGAACTCTGCCAGGAACGACGTCGAAAACGGCACCAGGCAGACCACAGCCAGAAACGCCAGATGAATCCATGAAAGGCCCCGGTCGCTGTGCTCCAAATGATTCAGTTGCGTCTGCTGGCCAACCCAGAAGATGCCCAGGGTAATGAAACTCATCCCCAGCACGAACAGCCGCGGCGCCAGCGTCACCAGCACCCGCCAAAGATCGTGCTCCGTGTGTACCGCCTCGGCCGCCGGCGCGTGGATGTCCAGGACCAGCAGCGTCATCGCGACTGCGAAGATGCCGTCGCTCAGCGCCGCCAGCCGCTCCACGCTTTGCCCGGCGATGCGGTCGTAGGAAGAGGGCATGGTTTTACAGGATACACACAGGGGAGCATCTCACCACCGGGTCACAGAGATCCGAAGCTTCTGCTTCTTTAATATCCCGGATGATATGTGCTTAGGTCCGCGTTAGAAGTGAACTGTAGATTTTTGAACTCTGCGCCTCAGTGCCTCTGTGGTGAAATGGCCTTTTTGCCCGCCAAAAGGCATACTGGAACAGAGACCCATGAATTCCTCAACTCAAACTGATACCGAAGCACCCGTAATCAGTACCATTCGCGAAATCGGGCAGCACGAGGGCCAGACCGTCACCATCCGGGGCTGGCTGTACAACCTGCGCGCCAGCGGCAAGCTCATTTTTCCGATTTTTCGCGACGGCAGCGGCATCATCCAGGGTGTCGTCGCCAAGCAGCAGGTTTCGCCCGAATTGTTTGACGCCATCAAAGGCCTGACGCAGGAATCCAGCGTCATCGTTACCGGCAAAGTCCGCGCCGACCAGCGTGCACCGGGCGGCTACGAGCTCGACGTGACGGACGCGCAGGTCATGCAGCGGGTGAACCCGGACGACCCGTACCCGATCACCCCCAAGGAGCATGGTGTCGACTTCCTGATGGAGCATCGACACCTGTGGCTGCGCTCGCCTCGCCAGGCATCGATCTTGCGGGTGCGCGCCGAGATCATCAAGGCAGCGCGCGACTTCTTCGACGATCGCGGCTTTACCCTGACTGACCCGCCGATCCTGACGCCGGCCGCCTGTGAAGGCACCACCACGCTCTTCCCCGTCGACTACTTCGAGGAGCAGGCATTCCTGACGCAGTCGGGCCAGCTTTATATCGAAGCTACGGCCATGGCGCTGGGCAAGGTCTACAGCTTCGGCCCGACCTTCCGCGCCGAGAAATCGAAGACGCGCCGCCACCTCACCGAGTTCTGGATGGTCGAGCCCGAGGTTGCGTATCTGCAGCTGGACGGCCTGATGGAATTGGCCGAGCAGTTCATCACCTTCATCGTGACGCGCTGCCTGGAGAAGCGGCGGCCGGAGCTGGAGACGATTGGCCGCGACATCTCGAAGCTGGAAAAGATCGCGACGCCCTTCCCGCGCATTTCCTATGACGACGCGGTGAAGATGTTGCAGGAAGGCCACGCCAAGGGTCTGGTCGAAAACAAATTCGAATACGGTGGCGACTTTGGCTCGCCGGACGAGACCTACATCTCGTCGCAGTTTGATCGTCCTGTCATGATTCATCGCTATCCTGCTTCGGTGAAGGCCTTCTACATGGAGCCCGACCCGGAGCGGCCTGACCTCGCGCTGTGTGTCGATGTGCTGGCGCCCGAAGGTTACGGCGAGATCATCGGCGGCTCGCAGCGCATGGCGTCGTACGAGTTGCTGCTGAAGCGGATTCACGAACACGAACTGCCGGAAGAGGCGTTCAAGTGGTATCTCGATCTGCGCAAGTTCGGCGGGGTGCCGCACGCAGGATTTGGCATGGGCATTGAGCGCGCGGTAGCGTGGATCTGTGGCCTGGAACACGTGCGCGAAACGATTCCCTTCCCGCGCATGCTGTACCGGCTGTATCCGTAACCGAGTAGCAACGGCTCATCGGGCCCGACAAAAAACAGGCGAGCCCGTTCTGGCCCAGGTTTCGGGCTAGCGCGGGAGGAAGTCGGAAAGGCTTAGGAGAGTAGGGGGCCTTCGACTCCGCGTCCGCAAACCCGGCGGCCGCTGCGCTCAGGATGACAAATCTTTTTTGCGTAGGATCAGGAACCAGGAACGTTTATGGCGACCAGTCCAATCACCAAACCGCTGCAGAACATTGAAACCAAGCACATCCGCATCATCGGCGTGCCTCTCGACCTAGGCCAGTCCCGGCGCGGCGTCGACATGGGGCCTTCCGCGATGCGCGTTGCCGGCCTCGAAGCCAAGCTCGAAGCGCTGGGTTACGACGTCGAGGACGGCGGCAACGTCCCAGTCGCCATGCTGGAGACCGAGGCCGAAGGCGATCCTCACGCAAAGTATTTGACCGAGATTACCGAAACCTGTAGCGCACAGGCTGAGCTAATCATCAAGACTCTCGAAGGCGGACAGATACCGCTCACGTTGGGTGGCGACCACTCCATAGCGGCCGGCACCGTGTCAGGAGTCGCCGAGTTCTATCGCCGCAGGAATCAACGCGTCGGACTTCTGTGGATCGATGCGCACAGCGACATCAATACTCCGGAAACCTCGCCCAGCGGCAATGTTCACGGCATGCCACTGGGCGCCATCATGGGGCTGTTCAAGTCGCCCCTCACCGATCTATACGGGTTCACTCCCAAGGTGCGTCCGGACAACTGTGTGCTGCTCGGCATTCGTGACGTCGACGAGCACGAGCGCGAAAACATTCGCAAGTCCGGCGTGCATGTCTTCACTATGCGGGACATTGATGAGCGCGGCATGCGCGCGGTGATGGAAGAAGCGCTACGCCTGGTGGGCCGAGGCACGGTTGGCTATCATGTCTCGTTGGATCTGGACTGGATCGATCCCGAAGACGCTCCCGGTGTCGGAACGCCGTGTGGGGCGGCGCTACCTATCGCGAAGCGCATTTGGCGATGGAAATCATTGCCGACCACGGGCGCATGTTGAGCTTCGAAATGGTCGAAGTGAATCCGGTACTCGACGAGCGAAACCAGACGGCCGAGTTGGCGGTTGAGCTGGCGCTGTCGGCGTTCGGCAAGAAGATCATGTAGAGGATATCGGCGCCCCTGTACAGAATTGTCATCCCGAGCGAAGCCGAGAGATCTGCGGCTGGCTGGCCTGCGGAGGACGCAACTCTGCTTGCCGACGAACCGCAGGTCTCTCCGCTCCGGCGGGAAAAACGTCGCCTCCGGTCGGGATGACAACTGCAAAATTCGCATGAGCTCTCCCCAACTCGTCTTTCCACCTCTTCCGAACCTACGCAGCACCAAGGTCTTTGATCAGACAATCAAGTACTACGATGTGGGAGCAGGGCCGCCGCTGCTGCTGATTCACGGCATTGGCGGCGATGCGGATGAGTGGGCTTTCTGCTTTGAACCATTGAGCCGGTCGCATCGCGTGATCGCCATGGATCTGTTGGGCTTCGGGCGATCCGACAAGCCGCTGATCGAGTACACGATTGCCGCATTCGTCGAGGTGGTTGAGCAATTCCTGCGCGTTTTGGAGATTGAACGTGTGGTAGTGCTTGGCGAGTCGATGGGCGGCTGGATCGCTTCGGCTTTTGCGCTAAGGTTTCCGGAGCTTGTCGAAAGGCTGGTTCTGGTGGACGCCGCAGGGGTCTGGGGCGATCTCTCCACGTTGCCGATTGATCTGCGTGTTTCGACACGTGCACATCTGCGAGACGTATTTCGGCTCGTGTTCCACGACAAACGACTCGCGACCGACGCCCTGATCGATATGGCTTATGAACTACACCTCGAACGTGGCGACGGCTACACCATCGACAGCGTTCTGCGCAATGAGCAGGGTGGTCGCGAGCGTCTAGACGAGGTCATCAGCCAGTTAAGCGTGCCGACGTTGATCGTGTGGGGCGAGCAGGATGAGATGATCCCGCTATCCGTCGGGCGAAATCTGCACCGGCTCATTCCCGGTTCGAAGCTGGAAGTGATTCCGCAGTGCGGGCATTTGCCCGAGTTAGAGAAGCCCGAGGAGTTTGTGCAGTGCGTGCTCGAGTTTCTGGCGGAACCCTCCGATAAAACCGTGCTATAGTTCCGCCTACTGCTCCCAGGCGCTCTCAGCCGCTCTCAACTGGAGTTGCCGCCCCAATACCCTGGAGGAATCACCATGCCCAAGCGCATTATCTTCTGCTCTGACGGAACCTGGAACGACGCCGCCACCAATACGAATGTCTACAAAATCTTCAAGGCCATGAACTTCACCGCCGAGCAGTGTCCCATTTACGATGATGGTGTGGGCGCGGACGGCAACCCCGTGCTGCATTTTCTGGGCGGCGCCTTCGGCGAGGGTCTGGATCAGAAGATTAAGGACGGCTACACGCGCCTCTCGCACTTGTACGAGCATGGCGACTCGATCTATCTCTTCGGGTTCAGCCGAGGCGCTTACACGGCGCGCAGCCTGGGCGGAATGATCGTGGCCTGCGGCCTGCCCACCCAGCATTCCGACGATAATCTTACGGCGCTGGCGTTCGAAGCCTATCGCGAACATGATCCGGTGAAGAAGCAGCCGCTGCTGGCTGCCCTGAAGCAGACCTATGCGGTCGAGAATGTTGCCATCACCATGATCGGCGTATGGGACACCGTGGGTTCACTGGGCGTGCCGGCAATCTTCGGGGGCATCGACATGCTTCGCTACAATTTTCTCGACACCAAGTTGCATCCCAGCGTGAAGAACGCCTACCACGCGGTTTCCATCGACGAGCGGCGCAGCGAATTTCCTGCGACGCTGTGGTCAGGCCCTGCGGCGCCGGGGCAGACGATCGAACAGGTGTACTTCACCGGCGTGCATTGCGACGTAGGAGGCGGTTATCCGGAGACGGGCTTGTCGGACATTACGCTGGGCTGGATGATGCGCAAGGCTGCTGCGCTGGGTGTGGACTTCGACGCCACCGTGTTTGCACAGTACGCCAGCATCGACGCTAAACATGCACTCGATATGAAGCACGAGTCGTGGTCGGTGCGTTGGGGCTTCCCGGCGGCGCGCGAGATTGCTCCCGATGCCTGCGTGAGCAACAGCGTGCAGATTCGTCTGCAACACGACTGCTCGTACCAGCCGACGAACCTGAAGGTGAACGCCGGCGTGCTTCCCTCCAGTTGCAGCGTGGTTCCAGTGGTGACGCTCACGAGCGCGTCGGGAGCTGCGGCGGGTGGATCGAACGGATAAGCATATTGGTTCGAGAAGTTCGCAGGGATATACAAATGGGCTTGAGTTTCCGCGAATGCTTTAGAGACTCAAAGCCCAGATTTCGTTACATCGCTTTTGGCATGGTTGCGATCCCTCGTCGGCCTGAAGGCCTCCTCGTGATGACAATAATTAAGGGTTACTTCGGCGCACCTGAAGGTGCGCCCCTTCAAAACAGTCGGTATCGAGTTTTTCAGCAGCCTGAAAAGTCGTAGCCTGACACAAAGGCGCACGAAGTGGAGACACCCAGTACGATTTGACGCGTCAGCTCAGGGCTACTTTACAACGGTGACCTGGAATTCGACCGGAATGTTGCGCGGGGGATAGCAGGCGCTGTGATCGCAGGCCTGGAAGCGCAGAGTTCCCTTCACCGGATAGCTGCCGGCGGGAGCGTTCGCGGGCGCTTTGACGAAAGCATCGATGGCGAAGTCGCCGCTATAGACATTCAGCTTCTCGTCGCCGGAGAAAGCGAAGCTCACGTTCTGGCCGGCGGGATACTTCACATCTCCGAGCGTTACCGGCGTGGCTGGCTCCAGCTTGAGAACCGTAGGTATCAGCAGAGGGGAGTTCGGGGTGTGCGAGTTGATGTGATATTCGGAGCCGACTCGGAAGGCGAGGTTGACGTCCTTTGTCGCTCCGGCGTGTACTTGCACGTTGCCTACGGGAGCCATGATGACATAGGGCTTGTCATCCATCGACTGCGCAACCAACAATGCTGTAAGGAAGAAGGCTGAGAGAAAAAGAAGAGTAAAGCGCTTCATCTAGGCACTCTCGTATCGGCAGCATCAGGGGGCACCGGCTTGTGTTGGACTTCAGCCTGGTTCTGCTGCACGCTGAGAGGTCTCAACGGCGTACCAGCGTCGGTCGCCAGCGCTTTTTGCACATCGTCTTCAATATCCTTGCGATCCAGCAGGCCGGTCAGCTTATCGACGATGGCGCCGTTGCGTCCGATGAAGAAAGTGGTCGGCAGATACTGCACGTCGCCGTAGTCGTCGGAAACCTTGTCGGTGCCAAGCAGAACCGTGTAATTCACTCCGAGCTCCTGGGCGAATTTCCCGATGGTGGCCGGCTCGGAGTCATCCATGGCGACTCCGAGAATGACCAGTCCGTCCTTGCCGTACTGTTTTTGCAGGTCGACGAACCAGGGCATTTCAACTTTGCAGGGAGGGCACCAGGTGGCCCAGAAATTCAGCAGGACGGCTTTGCCGCGATAATCGGAAAGCTTAACCTTCCGTCCATCCAGGGTAAACAGACTGAAGTCTGGCGCTTCGACACCCTTGATATCGCCAACCAGCCTTAGGGGACCGGCTTCCGAGCGCGATCGAGATACTTCCCGCTCGCCAGCATGGCGAGAATCGCCACCGTCAGAGCCACGAACACCAACGCGTTTCGTCTCACAAGATACCTTTACAGCGCGAACCGGTTCAAGAACCCTAGATAGCCGGAGAGCAGGCGCAGGTTGTTCAAAAAAATCAACACTCCGATGGCGATAAGAAGTATACCGCTGAGGACCTCGACGGTGTGCAAATGTTTGCGAAATCGCCCGTAAAAGGCTAGAAAACGATCCACCCCTAATGAGGTGAGCAGGAAGGGTACGGCTAAGCCCATGGAGTAAACGGCAAGCAACACAACTCCTTTCATTACAGTCCCTTGCGCGCTGGCCAAAACCAGGATCGTCGCCAAAATAGGACCGATGCAAGGCGTCCAACCGAAGGCGAAAGCGAAGCCGACGGCAAAGGAGCCGAAAGCGCTGGAGCCGCCTTTCACGTCATGCATACGCTTATCGGCGTAGAGCGCCTTGATCTTCAGGATTCCTGTCAGGTGTAACCCGAAAATGATCACGATGATGCCCGCAACTTTCGACAGGAGGGAGTGATACTCGTTGACGACCTGGCCGACGCCGGTGGCCACCGCTCCCAGAGCGATAAAAACAACACTAAAGCCCAGCACAAAGGTTACGGAATGCAACATCACCGTGCCCAAAAGGCGGCGTTCGGAGGACTGCAACTCTTCCACGCTGGCGCCCGAAATCAGGGACACATAACCCGGCACCAGCGGCAGTACGCAAGGCGAAAGGAAGGAGAGAATTCCCGCCAGAAATGCAGCGAGCGGCAACGGCAGGTTATGCATAAGTCATTGTAACAACGCCTGAACGACCTTTGGTGTTACGAAAGTGTGACAAAGTATTTCGGCAAACTGGCTCTGTCTGCTAGTAGGACGCAAGAAGGCCGCAAAAGTTACGCTAAGGTTTGGGAGTTTACCGCAACCTGTTTTTGCGGCAGAACGATGGTCGGCTTGCGCAGGCCCGACCAGGTTTCCGAGATAACGATCGAGTCTGAAGGATTGTGCGGATCGTATTTCACCGACGCCGGCAAACCCAGCCGGCACGAGTACAGGTCGATGAACTGCCGCAGATGGGTGACGTCCTGCGAGGCCTCGTAGGTGACGCCGGCGACGTCGTAGTTGTAGACCAGCAGGATCATCAACTGCCCGGTCTCATCGTCTTCCAGTTCAAGAACGTCGATCACGTTGCCGTCGAGGATGCGGCCGCCTCGAGTCAGATCGGTGCGGCGTTCCTTTTCCAACTGTTCGGGAGACTTTGTTTTTTCGTGACAGCAAGGCGTAACCGATGATGGCTGCGGTTGCACCGAAGGCGAGCACGGGATAGAGCTTGACCGAGTTCATGGGGATACCGGTAGGCTTGAGATGAAGATAGCGGCAGAGCGGTCGCAAGGGAACAGGAAAATTTGGTACGAGATTAGAAAGTTCGTTCTGGCGGGCGGATAACCTGCGTGACACAATACAAAGGTGCGGACGACTAGGCGCGATCGACCAGCGGATTGCGCAGAGTACCTACGCCCTCCACCGTGACCTCGACTACGTCTCCCGCCTTCACCGGACTTACGCCCTGCGGAGTGCCGGTGGCGATCAGGTCTCCCGGCTCCAGCGTCATGACAGAAGTGATGTAGCGTAGCAGCAAGTCGAGTGGGAACAGGAAATCGGAGGTGACGCCGTTCTGCCGCAGTTCTCCATTGACGTGGGTTTGCACCCGCACACCTTTCCAGGGATCAAGACCGTCGACGACCACTGGTCCGACCGGACAAAGGTGTCGAAGCCTTTGGCGCGTGACCATTGGCTGTCCTTGTTCTGGAGATCGCGGGCGGTGACGTCGTTCACGCAGGTGTAACCGAGGATGTACGACCGCACGTCGTCGGCCTCGCGCAAGCGGAAGCAGCGCTTGCCGATCACGACGCCTAGCTCGCCTTCGTAATCCACGCGCTGGGAGAGATCGGCTGGTCGGTGAATCGTGTCGTCCGGCCCAATGATCGAAGATGGCGGTTTAAAGAAAAAGAGCGGCTCCGTCGGAATAGGGTGGTTCAGTTCCTTGGCGTGCTCGCGGTAGTTGCGGCCGATGCACACGATCTTTGTTGGCTCGACCGGAGCCAGCAGCCGGACTGCGCTGAGCGGAAGATTGCTTTTTTCACCACCATCAAAGTCAGAGAACGATCGTGGTGCGCGATCTAGCGTGCGCGTGATCGTCTGTCCTTGATCAGGCCATAACGAGCGATGTTCTGCTGCGAGAATCTGCAATATTGCACGATAAATCCTCTGATTACGTAGCGATATACCCCGAAGAGCGATTCCGTCAAACCTTCACGCGCCGCCCAAAAAAGCAGATCCCTCGTCGGCCTGAAGGCCTCCTCGTGATGACAATCAAATTAAGTCGCGACGCGCTTACTTGGCGGGCACGGCTTCGGTCGCCGCCGTCGAGCGCGGACTCTCGTTGCCGCGCTGGTCCACAGCCGTTACCGCATAAAAATACATCTTTCCGGACTCTATGGTTTCGTCCCTATAAGATGCCGTTTGCACCGGTTGCACATTGAGCTTCGCCGGCGGCCCACCCTCGACCCAGCGATAGACGTTGTATCCGAGGAGATCGCCTTCCATGTTCGGCGCCCAGGTCAGATCGATAAACGGCTTCTGGCCGACGCTGGAGAACACGGCCTGCAATCCGGCCGGCTGTCCGGGCGGATAAACGTCTTTGGTGAATACCTCAACTGGCGAGGAATCCTCGCCCTCCACTCCACCGTTCATGCCTTCAGCACGCACCTGGCTCAGCGTGGTGATTCGATATTCGTACTTCTGCTCCCAGGCGAATGTCTTGTCGAGGAAAGAGCCGGACGCGGATGGTTGCACGTCATCGAGCACGATGTAGGCGGGCGCGCCCACTGGACGGCGCATGATCCGGTAAAGATAGGTCACACCCCGTGGCGGCGCGGGCGGCTCGGGTGCCGACCAGGTTATGTGTACGCCGTCGGCTTTCACTTCGGCCTCTACCTTGTCGGGAGCTGGGATCGTCGGTACGACCGGAATCGCAACCTGGTTCGACAGCCCGGCGCTACGTCCGTTCTTGTTCAGTTCTTCGACAGCGTAGGTGACGAAGCCCGCGGGGTCTTTCATACCAAGCTGCGAGGGAAGCGTGTCGACATAATGAATGCGAACGTCGCCGGGCGGGCCTTCTCCCTTCTGTTTCTGCGGAGCTTTGGCAGTGGGTGGGGTGACCTCGGCCACGACCTCGCATTTATCCATCAAGCTTGTGCCTTCGTGTCGGCAGATCAGCGTGGTGGGATTGCGCTTAACGTTGGTGCGGTCGGTGTTCTTGCGCGGTTGCGTCCAGTCGAGATCGACCTTGTTGCCGCGACGCGACGCGGTTAAGTCCTCCACCGGGCGCGCCAGATTGAGCGAAGGGAGGGACGGCGCTCCGGGAGTTCCGCACCCGCCGAGCGCAACCACCATCAGAGAACTACCCATCAGGCCAAGCAGCCGTAGTTTCATGGAAACTAACAGGGTAACAAATCGCCGGGATCTTGCGGCGACCAGAAGGTGGTACGCTCGCCCATTGAAACGCGGCTGCGGCTCTGCGAGAATCCGCTCATCCACACTGTTGTCCGGAGAAGTCATGCATCGCGCATTGATCGCCCTCTGCTTACTGGCTCTTTCCCTGCCGTCGGCCGCCCAAAGCAGCTCGGCGCCATCCAAAGCTTCTTCGGCGAAGGCCGCAACCGCGGCGCCCGTCGATCGGCCTTATCTGCAGAGCATCTGGGATGGCTGGGCATCGGCCGATATCGAGAAGCAGGGCCGCTTCTATGCGCAAGGTCCCGGACACCTGTTCTTCGACGTGGCGCCACTGAAGTACAACAGCTGGGAAGAATACAAGGCCGGCGTTGCTCCCTCGCTCAAAGATTCGCCCAAGGTGACCTATACGTTAAGCGACGACGTGCAGATCCATCCGGCCGGGCCGTACACCTGGGTTGCGGGAACGCTGGAGATGGCGGGAACGTCGCCGCAGGGTGAAGCGCAAAAGTTGACGCTGCGTTGGACCGCCGTGCTGGAGCAGCAGGACGGCCGCTGGGTGATCACCCACGAGCATGTGTCGGCTCCAGCTGAGGCGTCGGAGCAATAGGGCTCGCCATCGTCGTCATATTCTTTCTAGTTGTCATCCTGAGCGCTGTTGAAAGACCCCTATCCTCTCAACATCTTTCCATGCTTGTAATCCCGAGCGCAGGCGCGCCCCTTGCGCCGGAGTCGACAGATCTGCGGTTTGCACGCAGCGGAAGCTCCTTGCGCTTCGCAAGGATTCTCAGGATCCCTGCATTTCAGCCGGAATGACCCTTGCACATCACCACAACAACTTCAGCGCGAACTGCACCTGACGAGCCGTCGTCGACGTGCTGGTGATTGCGCCTGCCGTTCCCGACACGCCTGATGGTGTGAAAACAATCAAGTTCGGAGTATTGAAATTCGTCCGGTTCAGCAGGTTGAAGATTTCGGCGCGGAACTGCAGCGTCAGACGTTCCTGGATGCGAGTGTCTTTCACGGTGGAGAAATCCCACGTCGCCAGACCCGGACCGATCAGCGTATTACGGCCGAGATTCCCATAGAAACCGCTGTTTGCCGGCGGAGCAAGAAAAGCCGCAGGGTTAAACCACTGGTTCGGATTGCCGGTGATGATGTTTCCGGTGAAGTCGGGGTTCAAGAATGGCCGCACGGGATTGCGGGTGTCTCCGTTATTCGAAGGGTTGTAGCTAAGCTGTGGCGTAAACGGGAAGCCTCCCTGCAGCAGCACAATACTGTTCACCGACCAGCCGCTCACCAGTCCGCCAGCAAAGCCGTCCCACTGATTCACGAATTGCTTCCCTTGACCGATCGGCAACTCGTAGACGGTGCTGATGGTCGCGAGGTTGCGCACGTCGTAGGTGGCCAATCCCCAGTCCGCCTTGATGTCATATGGATTCGCGACGAGCCCAGGCGCGTTCCCTGCGTCGTCTGGTTCAGCGAGTCGCCGTCGTCCAGCGCCTTCGACCAAGTGTAAGCGGCGCGGAAAGACAGCCCATGACTGAAGCGATGGTTGAAGTCCAACTGAAGTGCGTTGTAGCTGCTGTCGCCAACCGAGAACCACGTCCAGGTATTCGCCAGCGTGGGATTCGCCTTCGGCGTTCCCATCGGAATGTAATAGGTGCCGGCAGGAACCGGCGTGCCTGCCAGGGGCGCCGGAAAGTTGGCGGGATAAACTGCGGGACATGGTGACGCCGGGCAGATCACCGGCACGGGCTCGTTCGCGTCCACGCCAATCAGTTCGTGATATCCGTGCGACCCCACATAACGAATCGTCAGCGAGGTGTTCGGCGTAATCTCCTGCTCGATGCCGAGAGAGTATGAGATCAGCGTGGGCATCTTCAGGTTGGGCTGAACTCCACCGGGAACCAGCAGCGCCTTCGCCGGTACCGGCGCGAGGGGATTGATCGGCAGCTGCGAGACCGGCAGCGCAGCGATGCTATACGTCGGATTGAAGGGCGCGTTCTGGTCCATACGATAGCCGAGCGCGTCCTGCAACTCGTTGTACATTCCGAATCCGCCGCGCACGACGGTCTTGTCGGAGATCGGACTCCAGGCAAAGCCGATGCGAGGCTCGGGCAGGAAAGTGGCGTTGTTCGCCGTGAAGGCGTTACTGGCAATCCGTGGCTGGCTGGAGATCACGCCGTTCGGAAAGGTGTAATTGGCCGCGCGCCCGTGAGCTTCGTTCCATCCGGTGGAGGACTCGCCGCGGAAGCCCACGCTAAGCGTGAAATTCGGAGTCACGCGAATCACATCCTGGGCATAAATCGCAGTGAACAACGAGCGCCAGTTCATCTCAGTCGCAGCGGGATCGTACAGAAACGAGCCAGTGGTTCCCTTCAAAAACGTTTGCAGGCTGGCGAAGGTCGCCTGGCCATACTGGCTGAGCGCGAGCGTCTCGTTCGACTGGAACTGCTGCACCCAGGCGCCGAAGCTGAACTGATGCTTGCCATGCGTCCAGCTCACACGATCCTCGTAGGTGTAAATGTTGCGCGCGACGGTCAGATTGCTGCCGTTGTTACTGCCCGCCAGGCCGACCTGCGCCTGCGGATTCGAAGCCGCGCTGCCACCAACAACGACTGCGCCCACCGGATCGCCCAGCAGGAATCCAGGCACGCCGGCTGCAGGGGTTCCAGGTGTCGGCTCGCCGGTGAAGAAGTAGCCGGCCCGCGAATAACCGAAGCGCGCGACGTTCAATAATGTCGGCGAGAAGACATGGGTTTCTTCCAGCGAGGCGACCTGCTCGCGCAAGGTCAGAATGTCTGTGCTGTAGGGGTTAGCGGTCGTCGGGGTGAAGTCATTGCCGTCGTCGATGGTGTAGATCGCCGAGAAAGTGTCTTTCGAAGAGAAGATGTGGTCGACGCGTGCGTTGCCGAAGTTCTCGCGAATCGTCTGCAGCGGGCTGCTGAACACCTGGGCAATGCCGTTGAAATCGGGGGCATTGGCTGGCGGCGTTATCCAGAGCTTCAGCAGGGGCTGTACGCTGGGTGCTGCGGCGGCGCGAGAGGCGAGATCGGGAACAAAAGCAGCGGAGGTTTGATGGAGGTTCTGAATCAAGCCTTCATAGTTAGCGAAGAAAAATGTTTTGTCAGTTTGAATCGGGCCGCCCAGCGATGCGCCAAACTGATTGCGCTGAAACGGCGGAGCGGAGCCCTGGTCGAAGTAGTTGGGGGCATCGAGCGCATTATTGCGGATGAATTCATAGAGAGAACCGTGGAGTTGATTGGTTCCCGACTGGGTAACAATGGTGACCTGCGCACCCGGACGCATGCCATATTCGGCGCCATAAGAGTCGCGCAGCACATTGAACTCGCGCACGGCGTCGACCCCTAGCAGGTTTCCGCTGGCTCCACCTGGCTGCATGTTGTTCTCGGCGGCGCCGGTGAATTCGACACCATTCAGCAGGAACAAGTTCTGTTGCGGCCGGTTGCCGGCGACGGAGAAATTATTCCCGGTGCTGGAGTTCGATACTCCGATGCCGCCGGTCTTCTCAGCGGTAAAGTTCACGACGCCGGGGTTGAGGGTCATCAGCAGATCGTAGCTGCGCCCATTGAGGGGAAGGGCCTTCACTTCCTTCTCGCCCACCAGTCCGGAGATGTCCTGGGTGCTGGCATTGACCACGGGAACGTTGTCGGTGACCTTCACCTGTTCCGTGACTTTGCCGACCTGCAGATGCAGATTGGCAGATGCGTCCTCGCCGACTACGAGAACGATGCCGCTGCGGATTTCCTCAGCGAAACCGCTCTTGTTGGCACGAAGCTCGTATTGGCCGATCGGGAGCGCCACAAACTGGTAGCTACCGCTCGCTGTGGTCGTCGTCGCTCGTGACAAGCCGGTGTCGCGATTCGCCGCGGTGACGGTGGCTCCTGCGACGGCAGCGCCAGTTTGGTCGGTGACCCGGCCGGAGAGACCGGCCGAGACCTGCGCGTAACCCGAAATCGAAAGAACTGCGCAAAGAAAGAGAGTTACCCAGGCCTGACGCTGGTATTTCAAGCACTCCTCCTATGTGTTGCGCCAAACAACTGCAGGACGACAGCCTTGGCGGACGGCGCGGATCGAACCATATTGTCGGCAGTAATCTACGGTTCTATGCGGTTTAAATCGAGATATCAATGTAATATACGTCGTATATAGATGGCAAAAGGGCGAGCCGCCAGACGGAATGAGGCATGGGGCGGCAGCAGGGCGACGTATGCGACCGGATTGGGGCGATAATAGAGAGGGCTAGGATTGTTACCTTACGCTTACACGGGAATCGTTTTGCCGAAGATTGTCAGATACTTGACCATTTCTCCAGCCTGAACTATAAGTTTTAAACTGGGCGGATTCCGGTAACGGATTTTCGACACCCTGGGCCGACATGAGCTTTGTTGCCAATCGTGAATACCTTCGTCGGATCCTGGCGGTCTCAGTCTGCCTTGTAATCTTTGCGTTCGCCTTGCAAGTAAGGCCCGATCTTCATGGAAAGGGCGTACTTAACCAGATCTACCCCCAGGATTCTCACAAAGCACGTCTTGAAGCGAACTCGTTCAAGACGTCGCTTCCCGCGATTGTCGTGTTCTGGTTCACGGCGGCGGGGATGTACTATCTTTTGTTCCGCGGCCAGCCGCTGGTGCAGAGGGTCTTCAGCTCCCTCGTTAGCCATGATGCGGCCCTGCTGTATAGCAGGCGATTCGTGCGTCCTCCACCCCTCTTTTACTCCTAGTCCTGGTTTGAAGCGGATGCGCTGCCCGCGAAAGTACGCGGGCTGTGACCCAAAAGGCTTAACAACGACCCCGGGACCAATCTCTCGATGCCTTACTGCGATCGGTTTCGCATAGAGCATTCGCGAGGTTATCAAGACAAGCTGGCAGCGTGCGGCTGGATTTTCCGGACGGAAGCTGGTGGTAACGGGGTCGGTAACACTGGATACGACATAGGAGGAAAAGAAGTGCGAATCGCGATCGCTTCTGATGAGCAAGGCAAGGAAATCAGGGAACGGCTTACCGCATCCCTGGTATCGGCCGGGCACGAGTTGGCCGATCTGGCAGCCGCCCGGGCGGACAGTAGCCCTTCCGAGTATGCGGAACAGGTTGCGTTGGTGGTGCTGCGCCATGATGCGGAGCGCGGAATTATCATCACCAGCCGGGCTGTCGGTGCATCGGTGGCCGCCAACCGTGTGCCCGGTATTCGAGCGGCGCTCTGTGCTGACGCGCAATCCGCGCATGTGGGTGCAAAGGAAGAAGGCATGAACGTCCTGGTTCTGCCGCTACCGTTGCTGCGTGAAGAGCAGATGAAGGAAATTGTGCGAGCTTACCTGAGCGCCACGCTGGCCGCGATCGAGGTGGTGGGCGGATTGCCCCCGCGCCGATTGCAACGGGTCTTCTCACACATACAGGAAAACATCGGGCAGGAGCTCAGCGTCACCGAATTGGCTCAGGTTGCCGGAATGAGCCAGTACTACTTCTCCAAGCTCTTCAAGATGAGCACCGGCATAACTCCTCACCAGTACGTAATGCGCCAGCGGGTGGAGCGCGCTCAGGAGGATCTGCGCGAATCCCGAACCGCCTTGGCCGATATCGCGATAAAGGTGGGCTTTGAAACGCAAAGCCATTTCACCAGCGTCTTTCGGCGGCTGGCGGGTGTCACGCCGAAACACTATCGCGAGATGCATCGGACGTCGACACGAGGACAACACGACGTCGAAGCCGGAAAAGCCGCGACGGCAGCGTAAGTCGGGCAGCCAACGTCCCACTCAAAACGTCCCACTCAAGCACAGTCTTGGGTGGGATTTTTCTTCTATGCGGCGCTGGCGAGACCTAGATGGCTTCAGCCGCGCTTGCCAGAGTCGCCGGGACAGCCCGCCTGAAGTCCGCCAGGCTCAACTGCACGCCTCCGAACTCGGGATGCTCGTTGTAGTCAACCGTGAATGCCAGGTCGAGAACGTCCCCGGCAAGCAGCGGGCTTTCGGCAGCGCGTTCGGCCATGCGCCATCCCAGCACATCGTGGGCGCGCTGGAAACTTCCGTCACTTGGGAGGGGATCAGATGGAATGGCGCGCAGCTTCAGGTGCTTCTCCTTCAGCACGCGAGCCGGTTGGATCAGCTTGGCATTGCGTACGACGAAGGTTGGCGTTTGATTGCCCACGCCATATGGCTCCAGCCTTTGCAGCGCCAGCCAGAAGTCGTGGTTGACCTCTTCCAGCGAGAGTTCGGCGTCATATTCCAGTTCGGGGATAAAATCTTCCGGCGTGAGCCGCTCGCGGGCGTAGGCATCCATGCGGGCGCGGAGTTCGGGGACGCGCTCGGCTGGAAGCGCACATCCCACAGCGTGGGAGTGGCCGCCGAAACGCGTAAACAGCTCCGGACAGGACTCCAGCGCCTCCAGCAGATGAAAGGCGCGAATGGAACGGCCTGAGCCGTGCGCCTCGCCGTTTTCGCAGGAAAAGATCAGCGCCGGGCGATGATAGCGCTCGACCACGCGCGTCGCGCAGATGCCGATGACGCCGCGATGCCATCCGTCGCCTTCGAGGACAATGCAATAGGCGTCCTTCATTGCGGGCGTTGAGTCGATCTTCTTGTGAATCTCGTCGACGATGCGCTGCTCTTCCTGCTGGCGATCGCCGTTCAGCTGATTGAGCTGCATCGCCATCTCGGCGGCTTTGCCGGCATCCTTCTCGGTGAAGAGCTGGATGACGCGTTCGGCAATATCCATGCGTCCGGCGGCGTTCAAGCGCGGGGCGACGCGGAATGCTATGTCGCCTGCGCTAAGAGGGCGCGAGCCATCGAGTTGGCAATTCGCAAGCAGAGCTTTCAGGCCGGCGTTCACTGGCTTGCGCAGCCCGTCCAATCCAAGCTTGGCGAAGACGCGATTCTCGTCGACGAGGGGAACGGCGTCGGCGATGGTGGCGATGGCCACCATCTTGAGGAATGACGGCAGCAGACGCTCGCGGCCGCTTTCCACCAGCAACGCTTGCGCGATCTTGAAGGCGACGCCCGCACCGCAAAGCGATTTGCAGGGATACTCGCAGCCCTGCTGGTTGGGATTGACGACAGCCAGCGCCTTCGGCACACCTTCCGCCTGCGGAAGATGGTGGTCGGTAACGATGAGATCGAGGCCGCGCCGGGCGGCTGTGTCAGCGGCAGCGAAGGCGCGAATGCCGGTATCGACGCTGATGATGAGCCGGATGCCGCGATCGGCGGCCTGCTCGATCACCTCGTCGCGCATGCCGTAGCCTTCGCGAATGCGGTGCGGGACGTGGTAGTCGACCTTCCCTCCGCACAGCTCCAGCGCGGTTTTCAGGATGACGATCGCGGTGGTGCCGTCGACATCGTAGTCACCGTAGATGAGGACGGTCTCGCCGCGCGCGATAGCGGCCTTCAGCCGTTCGACGGCTGCGCGCAATCCGGTCATGCGGTAAGGGTCGTGAAGATCTTGCAGGGAGGGTGACAGAAACTTATGAGCTTGTTCGCCGCACTTAACACCGCGAACTGCAAGGAGCCGCGCCATCCAAAGAGGCAGATTAGTCTCGAGCGCGAGACGCTGGACCTGTTGAGGATCGGCGTTACGAAGAAGCCAGCGCACGCTAGTGCTCGTCGTCCTGTTCGCCGTCGTCGATGGCCATGCTGCCGAAGTCTTCTACAAGGTCGAGCAGGTGCTGATAGCGCTCGTACCACTCCGTGGTCGCCTCGAAGAGAAACATGATGCCCTGGTGCGGCCAGCCCAGCTGGATGAAACCTGTCTTGCCGATGTAATTCCGCAGCCAACGCGCCTCGTCGAGGTCTTCGTCGCTGGGAAAGCTGGCGTGTTGCAGCCGCTGGACAAGATAATCGAGCTCGTCGCGCTGGAGCACCTCTTCGTCCATCGAGAGGAACTGGGAGCCCGCCTTCTTGGCGAGTTCGACGAAATCCTTCCAGCTCTCGGGATTGTCTTTCGGATCCCACATGACGCTGTGCACTTCTTCGGTCACGTAGCCCTGAAAGCGGCTCAGGCCGTGGCCTAGGATGAAGGCGTTCATGTCGTCTTTTAAGGTGGAGAGATCGTCGGACATAGGTGCTCGGGCGGCGCGAAAAATCGCGCAGCGAAAATCATCATACTCCGATGGCGCTGCCCACACACAGTGCTCGCAGCAAAATCGCGAGGCCCGGGCACTCCTCTGGCCGCTGAAACCGCGCCCAAGCAGTGTGTTAGACTAAAGTGTTTTCCCAGTCGTCTTGAACTCGCATGCTCTTCTCTAAAGAATATGTGGGCTATCTGGCCCGCGAAATCACCAACAAGCTGGTCGAGGGGGAGTTCATCGAAACTCCCAACAAGGCAGCGGTCACGGAGCGCGTTAATGCTGCTCTGATCGACGAGCTGACCCTGGAAGACCGGATCAACGACGAAGTCCGCATCATTCTCGACACCTATTCCGACGAGATGCAACGCAGCGGCGCCAACTACCAGGAGATGTTCAAGAAAATAAAGAACGAACTGGTGCGGAAGTACAAGGCGGTGCTATGAGGAGATCAGAGCGCTGCATTGGTTTTATTGAACGGAATTCCAGATCGGCCGGGGCCCCCGACGACCGCCGCTTTTGCGGTTGTTGGGGTGTTTATAAGGCGGTGCTATGAGAATAAGCCGCGAGAAGATCAATAAGCTGGCGCACGCCGTGGCCGACACACTGGCCGACATCGAGAATGTCGACTTCGTCGAAGACCGCAACAGCATCCGGCTGGAGACCCGCCGGTTACTGGAACTCCTGATGGCTCAAGAGGCTAAGATCGATGCTGCCGCCCGGCAGAAGATCGAAAGTCAGCGACGGACCATTCTGGAAGGCTCGCAGGAGTGGGACATCCTCTATCGCAAGTATTACAACGAGGAAGTCAAGAAGCTGGGAATTTAGACGCCAGCCTGATGGAATCCTTTATCACCTATCTGTTCTCGCTCCTCAAGATTCGGCCAAGAGGTACCAGGATCAGCTGGTCGCTGCGCGCCTGGAATGTGTCGGCTTCTCCCGGGCCTAACTCCTTTTCCGCCCGATGTTTCCCGGAGTGACATAGGTCACTTTTCGAGGTGACTCCAGTCACGGCCCCTTTGCCCATCCTGAGGCGAAACTTGTGTGTAAGAGAGTGAGGGCCGGAGCCGCTGGATTGCACCCTGCCGTTTGCAACCTGAGGCCGAGGTTAAGAGGTGAGCCATGTTGTTGGCATACCGCCTGGTCAAGCTAATTGAAAACCATTCCGATGGACTGGCACGCAGCTTGCAAAACCGCTACCGCCAATGTAGCAAGTGCTCGGCTTACGCCAACGTGCCGGACCGCGAACTGACCGACAAGGTCTATGAGGTCTATCACCATCTGGGCGAGTGGCGCTGGGCAAGACGGAAGCGGACATCGAACAGCGCTACCTGGAGATTGGCGCGCAGCGCGCGACACAGGGAGTTCCCCTCAGCCAGGTGGTTTGGATATTTGCCGGTGCGCGAAAACCTGTGGGAGTACCTGCAGAAACACGCGGAGCTGGAGCGTCCGGCGGAGATCTTCGGCGAGCTTGAACTGCTGGAGATGCTGGACAGATTCTTCCATCTCGCCATCTACTACGCCTCGCTGGGGCATGAGCGGGCCATGGCCGGCTATTCGGTGAGAACGCAAACAGTACCTGCCTAGGAGAGGGCATTTGTTCATGTCGTGGATCGATCAATATCGCAGCAAGCTGGTAACCGCCGCGAGGCTGTGAACTGCGTGGAGTCGGGGATGCGCGTCTACATTCACCCCGGCTGTGCCGAACCGGAGGCGCTGGAGAAGCCCTTATCTCGCGGGCGCCCTACGTCAAAGATGTCGAACGGATCCATCTGCTCACTCACGGCATGTCACCCTACTGCGCGCCCGACATGGCGGAGAGCTTCCGTCATAACGCGTTGTTTGTAGGCGGCAACGTGCGCGAGGCTGTGAATGACGGCCGCGCCGACTACATGCCCATTTTCCTCAGCGAAATCGAGGCCTCGTTTGAGAGCGGTGAGATGCCGATTGACGTAGCGCTCATTCAGGTTTCGCTGCTGATCCGCACGGCTATTGCAGCTTCGGTGTCGGCGTCGAAACACCCTGACGGCAGCGAAGAACGCCCGCAAGGTTGTCGCCCAGGTAAACGCGCAGATGCCGCGAACCTATGGAGACAGCTTCATTCACGTCAGCAAGATTGACTCGATCGTAAAGTTATCGCGGCCGCTCTGCGAATTGAAGGCGCAGAAGAGTGACAAGACCTTCGAGCAGATTGGCGCTCGCGTGGCCTCGCTCATTGAAGACGGAGCAGTCTTACAGCGTGGGATTGGAGCGATTCCCGATGCCATTCTCCCCGCCCTGATGGACCGCTAGGATCTCGGCATTCACACCGAGCTGATTTCGAGATGTAATTCCCTGATCGAAGCCGGAATCATCAACGGCCAGCGCAAAAATCCGAAGCCGCGCAAAATCATTCTCGGCTTCGTGCTAGGCACGCGGAAGTTGTTCGACTTCATCGATGAGAATCTGGCTTCGAGTTCCATCCTTCGGCCTACACGAACGATCCTTTCCGCATCGCCGCCAACGAGCGCATGGTGGCTGTCAACTCGGCCATCGAAGTCGATCCGACCGGCCAGGTTTGTGCCGAACTCGATTGGATCGCAGTTTAGAGCGGATCGGCGGGCAGCTCCACTTCATCCGTGGCGCGGCTCGCTCCACTGGCAAGCCGATTATCGCCATGCCCTCGACTGCCAAGAACGGCACGGTCCTACTCATCATGCCACGGTTGGCGCATGGGCTCCGGTGTTCCGACTGGGCGGGCCGACGTGCATGACGTGGTCACAGCACGGAATTGCGTACCTTCACGGGCGTACTATCCGGAAACGCGCCGAGTCGCTCATCGAGATTGCTCATCCGAAGTTTCGCGACGAGTCGTACGAGCAGCCGCGAGCAACAACGCTGGTTCCAGCGCAACGTCCACGAAGTGGAAATGCGAGGGTAACAAATGTCATCGCAACCGCGCGGTAACGTAATCATCGATCCCGAAGAATGCAAGGTCTGCGGCTTGTGTGTGGACTCACGTCCTCCTGAATGTTCTTGAAAATCAGCGCCTTATGTAAACCATCACGGTGTGCATGCGCGAAATATACCCGCGAAGACTGCACCGGCCGCGTCGCCTGTTCTACTGCTGCCCCTAGCGGCGCCATCATCGTCGAACGCTTGGCGCCCGTCGCAAAGACAACTCCCCCCGTTCCGCAAAAAGAGGAGGCCGCTCATGCGCCAGCTGTGTAAAGGTAATGTCGCCATCGTGAAAGGCGCGGTCCTGGCCGGATGCAAAGCCTTCTACGGATATCCCATCACGCCGGCCAGTGAGATTGCCGATATGCGGCGCTGCTGATCCCTGAGGTCGGTGGAACTTTCTTGCAGGCCGAAAGCGAAGTGTCCGCGATCAACATGGTTTACCGAGCTTCGTCGGCGGGACAGCGTGGATGAGCGCATCGTCGGGACCCGGTCTCAGCCTGATGCAGGAAGGCATCTCGTATATGGCCGGCGCTGAGTTGCCGGGCGTAATCGTCGACGTGGTCCGCGGCGGTCCAGGATTGGGCAACATCGCTCCGGAGCAGAGTGACTACTTCTGCGTCGTGAAAGGTGGGGGCGACGGCTGCTATCGCAACCTCGTCCTGGCTCCGGCTTCCGTGCAGGAGATGTCTGACCTGACCGTGCCCGCCTTCGACCTCCGATCGGTATCGCAATCCCGTGGTCATCATGACCGATGGCGATGTCGGCCAGACGACCGAGCCTTTAGAATCAAGATGCGCGACATGACCCGCCCGCGAAGGATCGGGCGGTCAGGGCAATGCAGAGACGAAGAAAAATCTCATCAGCTCCATCGTGCTGGAGCCCGACGATCTGAAGTGGCGCGTACGCAAGCTGGAGGCGAAATATCAGCTAGCGCAGGAGTTGGAAAGCCGCTACGAGAGCTATCTCACCGATGACGCCGAGATACTGCTGGTGGGCTTCGGTATCGTCTCGCGTGTACTGCGGACGGGTCGACCAGTTGCGCGCCCAGGGCATGAAGGCCGGGTTGTTCCGTCCGATCACGCTCTGGCCCTTCCCCTCACGCCAGTTCAATGAGACGGCCAACAATGTGGACCAGGTGCTGGGAGTCGAATTGAGCACAGGAATGATGGTGGAAGACGTAAAGCTGGCGTTGAACGGTGCGGTCCCGGTGGAGTACCCGGGTCGCGTCGGCGGCAACGTCCCCGGCGCAGAAGAGATCACCGCGCAAGTGTTTGCGCGCATGGCAGCCCACGTATAAATAGCCCCGACAAGCGCAAAATCAGCGCTTGCCGGGGACCCCGGTTGAGCATCAACCGACAGGAGAAAATTGTGGAAGGCTATCAAGTAATTCACGAAAAGTCGCCCGCGTTCTACGACAAGTACGAGCGCAAGGCTGAGTTGCAGCAGCAAACGCATTACTGCCCAGGCTGCGGACATGGCGTCGTCCACAAGCTGATTGCCAAAGCACTGACTGAACTCGGCGTAGAGGACCGCGCTGTGCTGGTCAGTACAACTGTGCGCTACTCCGTTTTCGCGTACTACTACTTCGACGTGGGCAACGTGCAGGTAGCGCACGGTCGCGCTCCTGCTGCGGCCACTGCTCTCAAGCGCGCCAATCCGGAGTCCATTGTCATGGCGTACCAGGGCGACGGCGACCTTGCCGCCATCGGCACCGCCGAGATCATTCACGCCGCCAATCGCGGCGAGAATATTTTCGTATTCTTCGTCAACAACTCGGTCTACGGCATGACCGGGGGCCAGATGGCGCCGACCACGCTTGTCGGCCAGGAGAGCACAAACTTCTCCTCGGGGGCGTCGCTCCCACAATGAAGGACTCCCGCTCCACGTGTGCGAACTCCTCGCTGCACTGGAAACACCGACCTATATCGAGCGTGTCGCTTTGAGCGACATGAAGAACATCATGAAGGCCAAGAAGGCCGTGAAGAAGGCCCTTCAGATTCAAAAGGACGGCGGCGGCTTCTCGCTGGTGGAATTCCTCTCGCCCTGCCCGACCATCATGAAGATGGATCCGGTGGTGGCGCGTCTCAGTGGGTTGCCGATACGCTGGTCAAGGCGTTTCCGCTCGGCGTGTACCGCGATCGCAAACCCCAGTTGCCCGTGGACGCGACCGTTCCTGCAAAGACCGTTGCTCAGGCGCTCGACGCCGAGGAGAGCACGACCGAAGCGCCCACCATGAGGCGGCATCACCACACGAGGGAGTTAACGGTGAAAATGGCTGGCTTCGGCGGCCAGGGCGTTCTGCTGATGGGGCAGTTGCTCGCCGAGATGGGCCTGCGCGGGCGCCAGTGGAAGTCAGCTGGCTTCCGTCTTACGGACCTGAGATGCGCAGCGGCAGCGCGCACTGCCACGTCACGCTATCGCATAACCGCATCGGCACACCACTGATCTCGCAGCCGGAAGTACTGGTTGCGATCAACGAGCTCTCGCTGTACAAGTTCGCAGCAACGGTCGCCTCTGGGGGTTTGATCCTCTACAACAGCACCAAGCTCCCCGATGGCTTTAGCGCTCCACAGGCACGCGTCATTTGTGTACCTGCTTCCGAAGTCGCGGACGGGATGGGATCGGCCAAGGTCGCTAACGTAGTCATGCTTGGCGCCCTGCTGGAAGAGACCGAGTGCCTGCCGACAGAATCGGCGATCAGCGTACTCGAGGAAATCGTCAAAAACCCCAAACTGCTCGAACTCGATCGGAAAGCGATTGCGGCCGGGCGTGACTACGTCGACACGAAGATTGAAGTGGGCGCCGTCTCGCAGCCAGACGGGTATTCTTACTAGCAGCTATTAGCTCTTAGCCGTTAGCTGTTGGCAAACAACTTGTCGCCTCCGCTTTTCAGCGGAGGCGTTTCCATTGATAAGTGTCAGCCCGAGCGGAGGTGCGCTCCTGTTGCGCACCGGAGTTGAAGGACCACTCTTCTCGAAGACTCCTCACATCCCAACGTGACTTCCCTCACTGCGCAGATCACCCCAGGGGCTT
>CAWACF010000007.1:382500-444275 GCA_963780495.1 uncultured Acidobacteriaceae bacterium | reverse complement strand
AAACCTGCCGCCCTGTCGACGCACGACTACGTATACGACATTCTGGCCGGATGAAAAGCGCAAATCGCGCCTTGACGAAAGCCCTAAGATGTCAAAGCTGCGCCTCCTCTCCGCGGCGTCATCCTGAGCGAAGCGTCCGCAAAGGTTGATCCGGCCCGGCCGCTGGTCGGGCGGACGCGCAGTCGAAGGACCGCTCTAGTCTCCTTCGATGGCGTCCGGATTGCTCGCAATGTCGGTCGCCTTTTGCACAGCACCGCACAACTTTCCCAACGTTCACTTTGTGAATTGCGCCGTTCCCCCGTTGCACATCGCCAGCGCTGCACGATAGATTCAGATTCAGGTATCAAGTGAGCACAAACCCCGAGACATGTCCGGTCTGCGGCGGTACTGGATGGCAAACCGTCGCCAACGGCAAAGAGCGTGAAGCCGTCCGCTGCGAATGCCGCGTGAAAGGCCGCGCCGACCGCCTGCTGGAAGCCGCGCACATCCCCGTACGCTACCAGCATTGCGAGCTCAGCAATTACGAATGCGATCCGAATTACACCGACCAGAAGAGCCTGGGACACGCGAAATGGCTGGGTGGGCGCTTCGTCGAGAACTATCCCAGTGAGAAGACCGGCCTGCTCTTTGTCGGCACCGTCGGGGTCGGCAAGACGCATCTGTCGGTCGGCATTCTGAAGGCGCTGATCCGCGAGAAAGGCATTCACTGTCTCTTCTGCGATTATCGCGAGTTGCTGAAGTCGATTCAGAACTCGTACAACGCTTCGGTGCAGGCCACCGAGATGGAAATCGTGCGCCCGGTGTTCGATGCCGAGGTTCTGGTGCTCGACGAACTGGGCGCTGTGCGCAGCACCGAGTGGGTCTTCGACACGGTCAACTACATCCTCAACAGCCGCTACAACGAGAATAAGACGACCATCATCACCACTAATTTTCCCGACCAGCCGGAGCAAGACCGCGTGGCTGACGACAATCCCCGCAGCTACTCCGTCGCGGACCGCGCCGCCCGCCGGGAGACCCTGGGCGATCGCATCGGCGAGCGCATGCGCTCACGTCTGCACGAGATGTGTAAGAAGGTGGAACTCGAAGGCCCGGATTTCCGCGAGCACTCCAAGCGCGCGCAATTCCAGCGCATCAACGCGCCCACTAAGCTTTCGTTGAGAAATAAAGCGAAAGACTAACCCGGCAGTTTGTCCCGCCACGAAATCCGGGTGCCCGGGTCTCACGATGTTCGAGACCTGGGGTCTTTTCGCTGGTTCACTCAAGGTGCGTCTTCGCAAGAGAACCCGAGCCGGCTATAACCCCTACCGTCTGCTGGCTAGGACCGAATCCCTCTCCTTCCACTAGAATCTTTCCGTGCCTTGGACGCGCCTGGAATTCGCACCCGATCACGATGCCGAGCTGTTCGCCACAGCTCCCGCGGGCACAGCGGTCTTTGTCTTTCGCGGCGACGCGGGCAGCGAGCCTTACGTCAGTAAGACGGCGAACCTGCGCCGCCGCCTGCAGCGCTTGCTGGGCGCGGTCGAAGGACACACGCGCAGGCTCAGCCTGCGCGATCGGGTGCGCTTGGTGGAGTGGGCTCCGGCGGGCTCGGATTTCGAGGCAGGCTTCCTGCTCTATCAAACGCTGCGCCGCGAATTTCCCAAGACCTACGACAGCCGCTTGCGTTTTCGTTTTGCGCCGCTTATGAAGCTCATCCTCGACAACGCTTATCCCCGCGCGACCGTGACGACTCGCATCGCCGGACTCAAGGGCGATGCGCAGTATTTCGGGCCTTTCGCGACACGTATCGCGGCTGAGAAGTTTGCCAACGACGCGCTCGACCTGTTCAAGATGCGCCGCTGCGTCGACGATCTGAATCCCGATCCTGCCTTTCCGGGCTGCATTTATTCCGAGATGAAGATGTGCCTGGCGCCCTGCTTCAAAGGCTGCAGCGACGAGGAGTACGCGGCCGAGGTCGCGCGCGTTCAGGAATTCCTGGAGAGCAGCGGCCGTTCACTGCTGCGTGAAATCGAGCGCCAGCGCGACGACGCGTCGGCGAACCTGGATTTCGAAGGCGCGGCGTCTTTGCATACACGATTCGAGAAGGTGAAGGCGGTCGCTTCCCAGTTGCCGGAAATTGTGCGCCGCATCGAGGCACTGAATGGCGTGATGATTCAGCCTGCGGCAGAACGCGATTCGGTGACTCTGTTCAAGCTTTCCGGCGGCCGCCTCTGCGATCCGGTGTTGCTCGATTTTGGCAAGCAGGCGGAAGCGTCGCAAGTGGGCTCGAAGGCGCAGTCGATGGAATCGCGCATTACGCAGGCGCTGGCTGCAGTGGAGCCACCGAAACTGCGCAGCGCGCTGGAGTGGATGGAACACCTGGCGATCTTGAAGCGCTGGTTCTACCGCACCAGCAAAGTCGGGGAGCTGTTCCTCACCGACGGCGGCGAACTCCCGATGCGACGGGTGGTGCGCGGGGTCTCACGCGTCTTTCGCGGAGAGAAGGCTTCCAGCGACCTGAGCGAGACGGCCGGCGACTACTGGCAATTTCGCGCGCGAGAGGCCGGCATCACCGACAACTAACTGGCTGCCATTACAATTCTTTCGATGAGTTCTCAGCCGGCAAAATGGAATTCCGAACTGTATCAGTCCAGCCATGCCTACGTGTGGAATTACGGGCGCGATTTGCTCGGATTACTGGAAGCGAAGACAGGCGAGCGCATTCTGGACATTGGTTGCGGCACCGGTCAATTGACGGCGGAGGTGGCGCGGGGCGGAGCGCAGACGTTGGGCATCGATTCTTCGCGGGAGATGATCGCGACCGCCCGCGAGAACTTCCCGCACTTGCACTTTGAAGTAGCCGACGCGACGGCGCTCTCCTTCGAGAACGAATTCGATGCCGTGATGTCGAATGCCGCCCTGCATTGGATTCGAGATCAACGATCGGCCATCGCTTCAATCGCGCGTGCGCTTAAGCCGGGTGGTCGATTCGTCTTCGAGATGGGCGGACACCGTAACCTGCGGCAGACTATGTAGGCCGGATGCGAAGCCATGCGATCGCTGGGGGTAGACGATCCTGAGAACCGTATCCCCTGGTACTTTCCTTCGATCGGCGAGTATGCGCCGCAGCTTGAATCCGCAGGCTTCGAGATCAAGTTCGCCGCGCTTATCGAGCGGCCGACCAAGCTGGAACACGGCGACGCGGGATTTGGGCACTGGATCCAGATGTTCGGTGGCTTTGCGCTTTCGTCAGTCGCTGACGATAGGCGGGAAGAGTTGAGCCGGCGTTGGGAAGAATTGGCGCGTCCCACTCTATTTCAGGACGGCGCATGGGTCTTCGATCCTACGCTGCTAGGCATGGTTGAATTGCTGCGTCCCACTTTGCCTGAGAACGGCGCCTGGGTCATCGATCATACGCGGCTGCGCATGGTTGCAGTGAAGAGCTAGGTCCCGATGCCACGCCCACCTGCCAACTCGCAGTGCAGCAACTCTGTAACTGTATCGTCAGCGTAGCTGCGCGCGGCACCGGCTCTCACTCGGGAGTTCTTCAACCGCGATGTCGTCGCCGTGGCGCGGGAGCTTCTCGGCAAGCTTTTGATCCGCCGCGAAGGGCGGCCTTGCTTGGTGGACGCGTGGTGGAAGTGGAAGCCTATCTGGGCGAAGATGATCCGGCGGCCCATGCCTACGCCGGGCGGACCGCGCGCAACTTCGTGCTTTTCGGGCCTCCCGGACGCGCGTATGTCTATTTCATCTACGGCAATCACTATTGCCTGAATGTTTCCTGCACGCAGGAGGGCCATGGCGGAGGCGTACTCTTTCGCGCCATCGAACCGGTCTTCGGCCTCGAGTCCATGGCGCTCGCGCGTGGGATCGATCTTCCCGACTCGCCCCGGGCGACGCAATTGCGACTGATCACCAGCGGGCCCGGCCGAATGTCTGAAGCTCTGGACATCACGCGTCAGCGCGATAACAACAAGGACCTGACGTCGAAAAAGTCGGACCTGTGGCTGGCCGACGACGGCTTTCGGCCGGAGCGGATTATTGCCACCCCGCGCATCGGGATCACGAAAGCCGTGGACAAGCCCCTGCGCTTCTCTATCGGCGGCAATGTTTTTGTTTCGGGGAAAAAACTACGTAAGATCTACGTTCTCAGCTCGACTACGGTCGCGCCGCCGCCGCCCTCGTTTTGCGCAGGTTCGGTGACGGTTGCTACGTGCGGATGGGTTTTCAGAAACTGCCGCAGCGCCTTGCGCAGGATTCCCATGCCGCTGCCGTGCACCACGCGCAGACGTACCGCCCCAGCCAGGAACGCGCGGTCCACGAACTTTTCGACCGCCTGAGTCGCCTCATCGACGGTCTGACCGATGACATTGATCTCCGTGGGCACGCTGTCGTCTTCGCGGGCCAGTGAAATGTTGATGCCCTTCGAGCGTGCGGCCTGCACGGGATTTCCGCCGGCATGCGCCACCACGCTGGCGATATCGTCGCGCGCGACCTTCATTTTCATGGGACCGACGGCGATCTCGAAGCTGTCATCGTCGAAATAGCGCAGCACGCGGCCATCGCGGCCCAGCGAGCGCAAGCGTACGGTATCGCCGACCGACACCTGCTTCACGATGTGCTGCTGTGCGTTGGGATCGCCTTTGTCGGCGCCGGTGCTGTGCGCCACCACGGTGGAGTCGAACTGCTCGCGGAATTCGCGGCGCATCTTGGCGATGCGGCGCTCGGCGTCTTTCGACAGCTTCTGCGCCTGCGCGCGATCCTGCACGGCATTTACCGTCTCGCGCACGCGATATTCAAATTCATGCAGCAGGCTGTCGACTTTCTTCTCCAACTCACGCAACTTCTCGCGCTGCTCCTTGCGCCCTTCGAGCTCCAGGTGCTGCTTCTGCCGCGCCACTTCCTGTTCGCGCGCTCGCAATTCCGTCCGCTCGGTGTCGAGTTGACGCAGCTCGGTATGCAAGCGGTCGAGGAAGCGCGACACGTCCTGCGTCTGCGAGGTCAGGCGCTTGCGCGCTGCTCCCACAATGTCGGGGTTCAAGCCCAGCTTCTGCGCGATATTGATTCCGGCCGAAGCGCCTGGCACGCCGATACGCAGCTCATAAGTGGGAGCCAGCGTGTTTTCGTCGAAGCCCACGGCCGCGTTCAGCACTCCCGGCGTGTTGGCGGCATAAACCTTCAACGCGGTGTGGTGCGTCGAGATCACGCTGATGCAGGCCGTCTGCCGGAAGTAATCGGCGATGGACACAGCAAGCGCTGCGCCTTCTTCCGGATCGGTGGCCGATCCCAGCTCGTCGAGCAGCACCAGCGAATGCGCGGGTCGCCTGGTGCGAGATGAAATCGATGTTGGTAACGTGCGCGGAGAAGGTCGAGAGGTTCTGCTCGATCGACTGATAGTCGCCGATGTCGGCGAAGACGCCGTCGAAGATCGGCAGCTCGGCGCGTTCGGCCGGAACCGGCACGCCTGCCTGCGCCATCAGCGCCAGCATCCCAATGGTCTTCAGCGCAACGGTTTTGCCGCCGGTGTTGGGGCCGCTGATGATGACCTGGCGATGCTGGCTGTCGAGCTCAACCGTGATCGGGACGACGGCGATACCCTTCGGCTTCAGATTGCGTTCCAGCAGCGGATGCCGCGCATTGCGCAGGACGAGAGCATCGCCGGCTGCTGGAGTTCCAGCCGGCCCGTCGGCTAGCAGCTTCACAGCAACGCAGTCGAACTCTTCGGCGAAGCGGGCCTTGGCAAATTGCAGCTCCAGCTCGGCCAGCGTCTCCACGGCGGCCAGCAGAGCGTCGGCATGCTCGCCCAGGCGCGCGGTCATCTCCAGCAGGATGCGATGAATCTCGGCCTGCTCGTCTTCGAGGAGACGCACCAGGTCGTTGTTTTGCTCGATGGTCTCCAGCGGCTCGATGAAGACCGTCTGGCCGCTGGACGACGCCCCGTGGGCGACACCCTGCACGCGCCGGCGCTGCTCGATCTTCACCGGGATGACGAAGCGGTCGCCGCGAATGGTGACCAGCTCTTCCTGCACGGCGCCGCCTTCGGAGAGCCGCCGCAGATAGCCGCGCAGCGATTCCTGGATGGAGCGCTTCTGCTTCTCGATGTCGCGGCGAATGCGCGACAGCTCCGGCGAAGCTTTGTCGTCGAGCGTGCCGTCAGGGAGGATCTTGTTGCCGAAATAGCGCAGCAGCGCGGAGAAGTCGGCGATATTTTCTGACAGCTCCTGCACAGCCTGCCAGCGTTCGGCAACGTTTGCTGCCGGATGCAAAGCGATCTCGCGCCACTCTGATGCGCGGTCGGCGACCAGCAGCAGGTCGCGGATCTCCAGGACATCCAGCGCGACGCCGCTGATGCGCGACTTGTTGATCAGCTGCGTGGGGTCGAGCAGGCCGTGAAAGTCGAAGCGGCCGCCGGAGCGCAGGTACCCGCGCAGCTCTCCTGTTAGCTGCTGTTGCCGCTCGATCCACTCGCGGTCGCCGGAGGGCATGAGTTGCGCGATGCGCTGGCGTCCTAGCGGCGAAGAAGCTGTACGCCGCCAGCAGTTGGCGCAGTTGATCGAATTCGAGCACACGCTCGCTGAAGTTCTGGATGGAGCCGGAGAGTTCATCGTGACCTGTCCCATGGTACAGGAGAGAAAAGCCTGGTTCAGAGGCGCTGCCCGGGCTGGGCTGGTGGCCGCGTTCACAGCTTATTCATTCGCCCGCGACTACCGTTCCTGCCGCCGGGCAGATAAACTGATTCGGCAGATTCCTGGGCTGTCTGCCAACTGTCCGGCCAAGGATAGGCCGCACGGCCCATCGGACACTCGTGACATTCCGCTCTTAACCTGATCACATAGAGGAATGAATGGCAGCTCACTCGGACGCATTCGTGTTCTTCGGCGCTACCGGCGACCTTGCCTACAAGAAGATTTTTCCCGCGCTGCAAAGCATGGTACGGCAGGGCACGCTGAGACGTGCCCGTCATCGGCGTAGCCAAATCCGGCTGGACCATCGAACAGCTGCGTGAACGCGCGCACGACAGCATCACCAAGCACGGCGGCGGCGTAGATGAAGAGTCCTTTCAGAAGCTGTGCCAGCTGCTGGATTACGTCGACGGCGACTACAAAGACGACAAAACCTACCAGACGCTGCACGACAAGCTGGCGGCGGCGAATTCGCAACTACCCACGCATTACCTGGCGATCCCTCCCAGCATGTTTCCGGTGGTGGTGAGAGGGCTGGAGAAATCCGGCAGCGCGAAGAATGCGCGCGTGATCCTGGAAAAACCGTTTGGACGCGATCTGGTCACCGCTCGCAAATTGAATGACACGCTGCATCAGGCCTTTCCTGAAGAAAACATCTTCCGCATCGATCACTACCTCGGCAAAGAAGCGGTGGAGAACCTGCTGATATTCCGCTTCGCCAACAGCTTTCTCGAGCCCATCTGGAACCGTAATTACGTCCACAGCGTGCAGATCACCATGGCCGAATCGTTCGGCGTAGAAGGGCGCGGCAAGTTTTACGAAGAGGCGGGCGCGATTCGCGACGTCATCCAGAATCACATGCTGCAGGTGGTCGCGTTCCTGGCGATGGAGCCGCCGACGATGATGTACGTCGACTCGGTGCGCGATGAGCAGGTGAAGATTTTCCGTACGATTCCGCCGCTCAGCCCGGCCAACATTGTGCGCGGACAGTTTGAGGGATATCGCGAAGAGCCCGGAGTTTCTCCGCACTCGGACGTGGAAACCTTCGCGGCACTGCGTCTGGAAATCGACGCATGGCGATGGGCAGGGGTGCCATTTCTGATTCGAGCGGGCAAACGTCTGCCGGTCACGGCGACCGAGGTTTTCGTGAAGCTGCGCAAGGCACCGCTGAGCAAGATGGGCGGCGATGGGCGAAATTATTTTCGCTTCCGGCTGGGCCCCGATATCGAGCTCAGCCTGGGCGGACGCGTGAAGCGCCCCGGCCCACTGATGGTTCCCATGCCGGTGGAGCTGTCGGCGGTGAAGTACACCAGCAATGACGAGATGGACGCGTATCAGCGCCTGCTGACCGACGCGATGAAGGGTGATCCGCTGCTGTTTGTGCGGCAGGACGCGGTCGAGGCCGCATGGGCAATCGTCGATCCGATCCTCGGAGATTGCTGTCCGACGGAGCTCTACCAGCCGGGCACGTGGGGTCCGCCGGACTCGCGCGAGTTGGCCGCTGATATTGGCGGGTGGCACGATCCGGCGTAGGCGGGGGATGGAGTGACCTTCGGATCGCGACAGTGAAATGGTCGTTGCGTTATTGCCTGGTTTCCCCACTGACGCGTTTACAATGAATATTCCGTTATGAGAGTCGCCTGTACGTTAGTTGTTCTGCTCTCCCTCGCCGCGGCTGGAAACGCGCAACAAAGCGATAAAGCTCGACCCACCTTCACAGCGAGCTCAACTTTGGTTGAAGTTCCCATCCTGGTGAAGACCAAAAGTGGAGACGTAGTCTTTCAACTCACAGCTAACGATTTTCTTCTCACTGACAATGGCGTACCGCAACATCTCACGCTCGATCAGGACACCGACTCGCAGCCGTTGGCGTTAGCCATCGTGGTTGAAACCGGAGGCGCGGGAGCACGGCATCTTGATGATTATCGCCAACTCGACTCGATCCTCGACGCGCTGATCGGCAACGTAGACCACCGAGTCGCCCTTATTGGCTTCGACAGCACTCCACACCTGCTGATGCGTTTTTCGCCAAGAATATCTGGTGCTTCCTGGCAGCTTGGGAACATCGATGCAGGGGATCAAGGGGCAGCCATTCTGGACGGAATAGCCTTGGCCGTCGAAGAGCTTCGGACACAGCCCGCGAACTATCGCCGCGCGATCCTGCTGCTCAGCGAAACCATAGACCAAGGCAGTAAGACAAGCCTCGGTGAAGCTCTCCGCCTCATCAGCGACTCGAATACACAGATTTACAGCTTCGCGTTTTCCAGTACAGGATCCGCAGTTTCGCACGAGGCGTCGAAGTTGAATAGCAACGAGCCCGGCCCCGCGCATGGCTGTTTCAGTCGCGAAGGTGCCGATCCCGAGTACGACGGTCACTATAACAAGCAGGTGCTCGACTGCATTAGCCAGCTTGCCCCACCGATTCGATTGGCCACCATGGCCTTTATTACCTCACGCAACGCTCTGCGCACAAATACTGCGGAATCCATCGCGCAACTCGCCGGAGGAGAGTTCCATCACTTCCACGATGCCAAGAGTCTGAAGGCGGGTCTCATTGCGTTGGCGAACGACGTACCCAATTACTATGGAGCGAGTTTTCGTCCAACCTCGCCTACGCCCGGACTGCACGCGCTGCATGTGGAGGCCAAAGGGCGCCCACAAGTGGTGCTAATCTCCCGGCGCGAGTACTGGATTGACGAAGAGAGCGCGCGCTAAAACCTGGTCATTCCAAGGACTCAGTCGCCTGCCGGCTGGACGTTCTGGTTGAGATGGAAAACGTTTTCCGGATCCCATCTGGCCTTGATTTGTGCCAGCCTGGCGTAGTTCCCGCCGAAGGGGCCCGAAAGGTCGGCCGCATCGTCCTGATCCATGTAGTTCAGGTATCGCGCCTCCGCGAAGGAGGGCTTGAGTGCCGCATACGCATCTCGTGCCCACGCAATATTTTCAGCGTTGGTGGCGGCATCCTGCCATTGAGAAAGGACGAGCAGGTTATAGCCTTCGCGGCGATAGACGAAAGCTGTTTGATCTTGCGGCACGCGAGCAGCCGCCCCATGCCAGTGCTCCAGAGTGATGCCGCTGTACTTCGACGGACAACGCTCAATCGTTTCTACCATCGTGTCGATCACGTCCTGGTTCAGGCTGTTCAGGAAACTGGACTTCCAGTAATACAACATGCCTTTCGGATAGGCCGTGTCGAATATGCCATTCAGGTCGGTGTATCCCATCGGCTGAATGTTATCGAACACCGGCGACCCGAATTCCTTGATGGGGCGTAGGATTTTTTCCCCATCCGCCACTGGGCCAGAATATGCGGCCGCGATGATGGCTAGCTTCACTCCGGAACCATCCGGCGCATGCCCAACGCCCGCCAGAACCGTAAGTTCATCAGAAACCGACTTGGTGAACTCCTGGTAAAAGCGCAGCACTTGGCGAGCCTGAGAGAGTGGCCACGCGATCGCCCCTGCCATGACCGTGGGCCCGACCGGATGCAGGCGATACTCCAGCGACGGGACTGCACCGAAGTTACCGCTGCCGCCGCGAAGCGCCCAGTAGAGATCAGGGTTCTCGGACTCGCTGGCACGAACGATCTCGCCGGTCGCGGTCACCAGGGTTGCGGAAACCAGGTTATCGGCAGCCAATCCGTGCTTCCCGGCTAAATAGCCGTACCCGCCTCCGAGTGTCAGTCCGGCAATGCCCGTGGTGGAGATGACCCCGCCGGTGGTCGCGAGCCCGTGCAGCTGAGTCTCGCGATTCAGTTCGCCCCAGGTGACGCCGCCCTCGGCGATCACGCGCTTAGTCGTGGGATTCACCGAGATCGCCTTCATCAGCGAAAGATCGATCATCATCCCGCCTTCGACGCTGGCCCGTCCGCTGACGTTGTGGCCGCCGCCACGAACCGCGATCTCCAGACGGTGTTCACGCGCGAATGCAATTCCGGCAGCTATGTCGGAGTCGTTTCGGCATCGGGCAAGCAGAGCAGGGCGCTTGTCGATCAGTCCGTTGTGCAGCGCGCGGACAGCGTCGTAGTCGGCCTCTCCGGGCTGGAGAATTATGCCCGTAAACTTGTCGCGGAGCTTTGCTAAGGCGGGCACGGCAATTTGAGGATGCGCCATCTGATTGGACCTCCGAGGAGGCAGATTGTACCGTACCGTGCTCCGTGTCGCGTACACAATGCTGGAAGTACGAAACCGAAAGCGCCCTTTTACGTCTGGCGAAAAGCGAACAGCGACAGGCGAATAGCGGCCTTTGAGTCTTTTTCTCGCCCTCGTGCGTATATCCCGTTAGTATGATCGCCTCCGCCTTCAGTTTGACGATTTCGATGGAGACCGAAGAGGCCCAAATCGCACGCGGGCTCCGGCGCCGCGATCCTGATCTGCTCGACGCTTTGATCGAACAATATCAGCACCGGTTGCTGCGCTACCTGCTGCATCTCACGGGTAATCGAGCCGTCGCCGAGGACCTGTTCCAGGAGGTCTGGGTACGCGTGCTGGAGAAGGGGCATCTTTACGATGGCCGCAACCGCTTTGTCACCTGGCTGATGTCGATTGGCCATAACGTCGCCATCGATTACCTGCGCAAGCGCAATCCGGCGAGCCTCGATGAAATGCAGGACCCCGAAGAGGGCGCGCCGTTTGAGCCGCCATCGAGCGAGCCGTCGCCGTTCGAGCAGGCCGCGGCGCATCAGCAACAGGAGAGGTTCGACGAAGCTCTCGACAAAGTGCAGCCGCTGTTTCGCGAGGTCCTGGTGCTGCGCTTTCACGAGCAGATGAAGCTGGAGGAGATTGCCAAGTTGATCCGCATCCCGGTGTCGACCGTGAAGACGAGAATTTACCGCGGGGTGATGGCGCTGAAACCGCTGCTACAACAGCCCAGTAAAGGAGGCGCGCAATGACAAACCAAGATCACGAACGCGCGCTGGAGTTGATCATGCGCCGGGGCACGGAGGACATTGCTGCGCGCGATGCCGACTGGCTGAATGCCCACCTGGGTGAATGTTCGCAGTGCGCAAGCTATGCCGAGGACTTCGATCAAACCGGCCAGCTGCTGCGCGCGTTTGCGGTGACGGCTACTCCGTCGCTGGTGACGCGGACGCAGGAACGAGTCCGCGCCCGTGCGATGTATCTGCAGGAACAGCGTTCGCGCATGGTGCTGATCGCAATCTCGTTCACCCTGGGCGTGCTGTCGTCGGTGACCTCCGCGTGGCTGTGGTGGAAGTTCGGGGGCTGGGTTGCCGGCAGAATCGGCTTGCCGTCACTCGTCGTGGGACCTGGCATTTTGTTTTTCCTGTTGTTGCCGGCGGTTGTTATCGCCGGGTTGATGTTGGCGTTCCCTGGTCCGGTGGTGTCAGAGAAATTTATGGCCGCACTGGCAAGGGAACGCGAGGGAGGTAACCAATGAACGGACAATCTCAATTCAAACGTGAGATCGCCATTATTCCCGGCATCGCGAAAGTGCTTGCCGTCGTATTCTTTTTGATCTTGCAAATCGGACTGCTGGTGTTGGTGCCGCATTACGTCGATGCGAAAGAGGTGCCGCCCAGGGCGGCGCTGATCGCCATCAGCCTGTTGGGCGGAGCCTTTCTGGCTGTCATCATCCTGATGATCGGCTACGTGAATGCCGACTCCAAGCGGCGCGGCATGAATTCACTGCTGTGGACGCTGCTGGTGATCTTCATCCCCAAGGCGCTTGGTTTCCTCGCATACTTCCTGCTGCGCAAGCCGCTGATGACGCCCTGCCCCAACTGCGGTACGGCGGTGGGAACGGATTTCCGCTTCTGTCAAAAGTGCGGATGCGCGGTGACTCCGATGTGCCCGCACTGTGGCCGCAGCGTCAACCGCGACTATGTTGTTTGCCCTTACTGCGGAAAGCCGGTGACGCAGCCGATGACGCCTTCCGTGCCGCCACCTCCCGTGCCACCACCCGCCATGCCGCCGGTGACTACGTAAGCGGCGATAGTTTGCGGTCGGGCCCGGCTGCGGTCGGGCTCATTTTTTTGCGCAGAGCCTTGGGTGTGGACTTCTGACGTCGCCCGAAATCGGCCCGCAACATTGTCTTAACATTTGCCGGCATGGTGTAACGAATGGACCGGTCGCGCCAACCCCTTCGGCAGAGTTCGCCCCTCGCGTAGCCGTTTTTCGGCATCTAACCCGCAGAGCAAAAATTACGAATGGCAACTACTGAAACACTGCGGCGAACGGCACACGAGATCTTCGAGAAGGTCGAGGACAGTGCTCACCAGGAACTGCGCCGCTCTCCTAATGCGCTGGCGTTCTCCGGCTTTGCCGGAGGTCTCTCCATGGGCCTGACCGGGATTGGAGTGGCAGCCGCCATGGTGGCATTGGGTAACGTGCCCGGGCGCGAATTTATCGCCTACATGATCTACCCGATCGGATTCATCGCCGTAATCATCGGCCGCGCGCAGCTGTTTACCGAGAACACGCTTTATCCCGTCGCGCTGGTGCTGAGCGAGCATCGCCACTTCGGCGATACGGCGCGCCTGTGGATCGTTGTCCTGATCAGCAATGTACTTGGGGCAACGGCATTCGCGGCGCTCGCGGTGGGAACCGATGCGCTGAGGCAGCCGATTCGCGAGACCGTGGTGCAGCTCGGCACAGCCGCCGCTCAGGGTTCGGCCTCGCATATCTTTTGGAGCGGTGTAATCGGCGGCTGGATCATCGCGCTGGTGGCGTGGCTGGTCACGGCCAGTCACTGGACGATCGGTCAGGTTGCTGTCATCTGGATATTGACGTTTGTCGTCGGCATCGGACACTTCGCCCATTGCATCGCCAACACCGGCGAGATCATGTCGGCGGTGTTCGCGGGCGCGGTGCCCTTCCCGCGTTATCTGGCGTGGCTGGGACTAGCCGTGGCCGGAAATGTTTCCGGCGGCGTGACCATCGTTACGGTACTCAACTTCGGGCAGGTCAAGGCCGGCGAAGGCACCGGATTCTAACTCGCCATCAGGTTTGTCATTATTGGGGGCTTCGATGCGTTTGAAACACGCCTTACTCGCGTCAGCGGCAGGATTCGGCGTCGCTGGAACCGCTGCCGGTATTGGCGCGGTCATGGTAGGACGGGAGCTGTGGAAGCGAACCCGGACAGTGCCCGGCTTTGCAGGACAGGTTGCGGTGATCACCGGGGGATCGCGCGGCTTGGGATTCGCGATCGCGCAGGAGTTCGCCGCGCGCGGCGCGAAGATCGTGATCTGCGGCCGCGATCAGGAGATCCTGCACGAAGCCGAGCAGCGACTGCTGGCCATGCGCGTCGAGGTGCTCGCTCTGCCCTGCGACATCGCGCAACAGTATGAGGCCGAGAACCTGATCCGGCAGGCGACGGAACGCTTCGGCCGAGTCGACGTGCTGGTCAACAATGCCGGGCAGATTGCCGTGGGCCCCATCGAGTCGCAAACCGTCGCAGATTTTGCCGACGCGATGGGAACGATGTTCTGGGGCACTGTTTACAGCACCATGGCAGTGCTGCCCCAGATGATGCAGCGCGCCGGCGGACGCATCGTCAACATTGCTTCGATCGGCGGAAAGGTCGCGGTGCCGCACCTGGTGCCGTATTGCAGCGCGAAGTTCGCTGCCGTGGGTTTCAGTGAGGGCATCCGGGCGGAACTGGCGAAGAACCACATCAAGGTGACGACGGTGGTTCCCGGACTGATGCGCACCGGCTCACACGCAAATGCAGTTTTCAAGGGCGATCATCACAAGGAATACAGCTGGTTTGCACTGGGGGCTACTTTGCCCTTCAGCTCGATGGACGCTCATCGTGCCGCCCGGCGCATTGTGGACGCTGCGGCCCGCGGTACATCGGAGATCGTGCTGACGCCCCAGGCAAAGCTGCTGTCGCTGGCGCACGGAGTCGCGCCGGGCACAGTGTCCGACATACTGGGCGTGGCGAATCGGTTCATGCCAGGCACCGGCAGCCGCGATCCGCATCGCTTTACCGGCAAGGAGAGCGAGACTTCGGTTTCACGTTCGTTCCTTACCGCTCTGGGACGCACGGCCGGACGCGACCTGAATCAGCATCCCGAGCGCGGGCCGGTAGGAGGCGATGCCAATGTGAGTTCGCGGCCTTTGGGACCGCGGCCTGTTGGCGGCGGGCGAAAAGAAGTGCTGGCGGATTAAAGAGCAGAGGAGTCCATGGTAGCAAACACTTCGTCGAGGATTACGACCGAGCATGATGCAATCCGCCGGTGGGCGGAAGAGCGCGGCGCTAAGCCCGTACTTGCTGCCAAGAGCGATGGTCAGCGTGCAAGCGTTGGTCTGGAGTTTCACGGCTCTCGCGATACGTTGTCGCGCGAAATCAGCTGGGACGAGTGGTTCCACAGGTTCGACAAGAGCAAGCTGGCACTTCTCTATCAGCAGCAGACGGCGGACGGCGAGCGCAGTAATTTCTGCGAAATTGTTCCCTGCGAGAAAGCAGAGGAGGTGGAACAGGCGGTGGGGGGACGAGGCCGCAGCGCTATACGGCGCGGCAAGCCGAGAGAAACCAAATCGGTAAGTCTTCGCCCGGCCAGCCAGGCGGTAATGTCTCCACAAGCGAGAAAAGTTTTACGACCGGCAGCTCCAGAAAAGATTGCACCGAAGACCATTCATCCGCGAAAGCCGGGAAGCACGCGCGGCCGGGGCGAGACGATCGGCTCGCAGCAGCACATATCGCGCCCTGGAATATCTACGTCATTGACGAAAGGACAATCGTGATTGCAGCCCAGAGTGATGCCGCTCAAATAATCATGCGCAGCGATGAAGATCCGCCGATTCCCATTCCGCCGGGGGAAGATCCTCCACCGCCGGTTCAGGAGCCGCCGGACAAGCCGGTGATCGCGCCCGACGCTCCGGTGCGCGAGCCCGGTCCGCAGGAACCGCGACGTCTGTAATGCATCCGATTTATGCGACCCGTTGCGCCCGCAGTGATTTGTGTCAGGGCACGACTTCAGTCGTGCCGAGCAGCAACGGAAATTGCACGGCAAAGCACCGTCCCCTGTTCGCTTATAATCGAGCTCTCGCATGAGTTCCTCTACTGGCCCGCGAGTAGCTTCTCCCAGCTACGAAGAATCCACTGCCTCGCGTTCTTATGTCTGGCTCTGGATCGTCGTGTTGTGGGCCATCGTTTACATCCCCGGACTGTTCTCGCCGCCGCTACTCGATGACGCAGACTCGGTTCATGCCGAGGCCGCGCGCGAGATCGTGGTGCGGCACGACTGGACGACGCTTTACATCGACGGCATTCGCTACCTGGAGAAAGCGCCGCTGCTTTACTGGAGCATGGCGGCCACCTTCAAAGTCTTCGGCGTAAGAGACTGGGCGGCGCGATTGCCGCTGATCTTGGGACTGCTGGCACTGCTGCTAGTCACGTACACTCTCGGGCGGCGCACCATGGGCGAGCGCGCGGGCTTCTGGGCGGCGATCGTACTTGCCGCGTCGATCGGCCCGTACCTGTTCACGCGCATTCTTATCCCGGACATGCTGGTGGCGTTGTGGCTGGCTTGGGGTCTGGATTTTTTCCTGCGCACACTGGATGAAGAACCTCCATCCCGGCTTTCGTGTTGGGGATTCGCCGGCGCCGCAGCGCTCAACGTGCTGACCAAGGGATTGATCGGCATCGTCTTTCCGGTGGCCATTGCGGGGCTATATCTCATCCTTACCGGCAACGTGAAACACCTGCGTCGCATGCGCGTCGTCTCGAGCACGCTGGTGTTGCTGCTGATCGCGGCGCCTTGGCACATTGCCGCCGGCATCGCAAACCCTGCGGCCGGCCAGTCGCGCGGGTTCTTCTGGTTCTACTTCATCAACGAGCACTTCCTGCGCTATCTGGGCAAACGCATCCCGCACGACTACGACACAGTGCCGCTGCTGGTGTTCTGGGGCCTGATGTTCCTGTGGCTGTTTCCCTGGTCGGCGTTTCTGCTGCAATCCCTGGCGAAGGTGCCGCACCGCTGGCGGGAAATTCGCGGCGCCATGAATCGGCGGCAGCGCGCCATGTTGCTGTTCGCCATCTGGGCGGCGGTAACGCTGTTGTTCTTCAGCCTGTCGACACGGCAGGAATATTACGTCATCCCGGCGTTGCCTGCACTGGGGCTAATGATCGGCGGCTGGTTGCAGCAGGAAGCGGATTCGCCCGAGGGCTCGCGGGAGCACAGAGTCGGACGCATTGGCTCGATCGCGCTGGTCGCGGTTGGCGTGTTGGTTTTCGCCGGAGCAATGTTTCTGCTGGCGCAGAGCACGAGCACGCCTGCCGATAGCGATCTGGCAGATCTGCTGAAGAAAAACCCTAACGAGTACGCGCTGGCGTTTGGGCACATCTTCGACCTCACGCCGCGCGCGCTGGGGCTGTTCCGCGTTCCGCTGGCGACGTTCGGTATCGCCCTGCTGGTGGGCTCGATTTTGAATCTGCTGTACCGCCGGCGCGAGCTGCCGATCGCGGGCAACTGGGTGCTCACGGTGATGATGATATTTGTGCTCTTCGCCGTGCATCAGGGACTGGTGAGGTTCTCGCCGATCCTGTCGTCGAAGAAGCTGGCCGATGCCGTGCAACAGGAGTTCCGGCCGGGCGACGTAATGGTCTCGTACGGGACCTACGAAGATGCGTCGACGTTGAACTTCTATGTGCAGCAGCCGATTCATGTGGTCAACACGCGTACCGAAGGCGACATGTATTACGGATCGCTGTTCCCGGATGCGCCCGCGATCTTCGATGACGACGATACGCTGTTGAAGTTATGGACTGGGCCGCACCGCGTGTTCCTGTGGGTGGAAGAGGGCAAGGTGCCAGCGTACATCCAGCAGAGCGGCGGTTATCAGCTGGCGCGCAGCGGTGGAAAGTTGATCCTGATGAACCGAACTGTGGCTGCTCCGTAACCTCCACAAATTGTTATCCTGACCGGCGGAGCACCGGCAGGTTTGGCAGCAGCTACTCTGCTGCCTGTTCTCTCCCGAGACAACAGCCACTCACCTTCCTCCATCCAATTCTGCATACGCCACTCCAGCTAATTGTTGCGCCTGCCGCTTCCTCTGCATTTCAAAACCAGTGGAGATTCGATGAACAGAAAACAGACTTGTGTATTCAGCCTGTGCACAGCATCGGTGCTTGCGCTCGCAGCTTGTGGAGGAGGGACCAGCAACTCAGGCGGTGGAAATGGTAGCGGCGGGTCCGACCCGGGCGGTTTGCAGTCAGTGCAACACGTGGTGGTGATGCTGCAGGAAAACCGCTCCTTTGACCACTACTTTGGACACCTGAACGACTACCGCAGTTCACAAGGGCAGGCGCAGAGCGTGAACGACGAGCCCGCTAGTGCGGAGAACATCGGCTACGACGGCGTGACCATGATTCACGCCTTCCACCTGGCGACCGAGTGCACCGAAGATCTGAGCTCCTTCTGGAATGAGAGCCACGTTGATTGGAACCTGGAAGATCCGACTTCGAACACACCCAGGTTGGACGGATTCGCCCATGCCGCCGGGCACTTCGCGGTGGACGAAAATGCAGCGGGACGCGGACCATACACCGACACCAACGGCTATCGCGCGATGGGCTATTACACATCCGACGATCTTCCCTACTACTACTTCATGGCCACGCAGTTCGCCACATCGGACAACTGGTTTTCTCCGGTAGGCACGCGGACCGAGCCGAACCGCATGTACTTGTTTGCAGCGACGTCGCAGGGTCACGTCTATCCGCCAACCGGCAACATGACCGCGAAAATCATCTTCCAGGATCTCGATGCCGCCGGCGTCTCGTGGAAGATCTACGAAACCGATCCTGGCGATACTTACCTGACCTACTTCCAACCCTACGCGTCACAGCACATGGCAAACGTTGTGCCGGCAACGCAGTTTGTACAAGACGCCAAGAACGGCACCTTGCCGTCAGTGGCATTCATCGAAGCCGGCTATAACTCGGGACTCGACGAGCATCCCACGACGCACATCCAGCAGGGTGAAATCTATGTGGCGTCGCTGATTAACGGCCTGATGCAGAGTCCGTCGTGGAAGGATTCGGTTTTCTTTCTGACCTGGGATGAAGGGGGAGGATTTTACGACCATGTGCCGCCGGTGAGTACGGTAAGTCCCGACGGCATCAAACCCGTCGATCTGCAGCCTGGGGACTTTCCCGGCGACTTCACGCGTACAGGATTCCGCGTTCCGCTGATCGTGATCTCTCCGTTTGCCAAGAAAGCCTACGTCTCGCATACGGCGGCGGACTACACGGCCATGTTGAAGTTCATCGAGACGCGCTGGAGCTTGCCAAGCCTGACCAAGCGCGATGCGGCGCAGATGGATATGACGGAGTTCTTCGATTGGAGCGCACCCAGTGAGAACCCGCCCACGCCCCCAACCCCCACCGAAACGCTGCGCTGCACCCCCTCGCAGATGCAGTAACGAAAAAGGTCGTGCCGGTCCGGGCAGCAAAGGGGGTAGGATCGCTGCGGTCGTGGACCGGCACGACAATGAGTGAGTACAGGTCAAAGGTAAACGGAGAGCGGCAAATGTGCAGCGAGAAGCATCACGTATCGACGTGCGATTGCGCTCGCGACCCGGTGACCTGTGTCGCAGGCGGACGTGCGCCGGGCAAGGTTATCTGGATAAAAGAAAGCCGCGGTTCGGGCCGCGGCTTTCGTGATGATCGGACTTTGTAATTAGCGGCGACGGCCCTTCTTCGCAGCCTTCTTCTTCGCGCCGGCTTTCTTGGCAGCTTTCTTTACGGCCTTCTTCTTGGCCGGAGCCTTCTTTGTTGCCTTCTTTGTTGCTTTCTTTGCTGCCTTCTTTGCCGTTTTCTTAGCCGGAGCTTTTTTCGCTGTCTTCTTCTTGGCTGGAGCTTTCTTGGCCGCCTTCTTAGGTGCGGCTTTCTTCGCAGCCTTCTGCGGAGCGGCCTTCTTTGGTGCCGCCTTCTTGGCTGCTTTCTGCGGAGACTTCCTGGGCGGTCCAGAGGGCGGCGGAGCGGACTCAGATTCTTCCGTGTCGGGCTCTACTTCCCCGATCTCTTCCTCAACGACGGAAACAGCTTCGGGTTCTTCTTCTTCTTCCTCTTCCTCTTCGTATTCTTCGTCGTCGAGGGATTCGCCGTAAGCGCCGTCTCCGTAGTCATCCATTTCGTCATCTCTACGACAATAGAGCGTTTCATCAAAACTCATATGCTTGTCCTCCTGGTGGTGCCGGACTCCGCATGACTGCACGGAGGCAGCTCGCAAGGCAAAACGGTTTTATACCAAAGACAAAGTTCGCACAACGTGCGTCCGAATGAATATAGCGTTACAGATGACGGTCCCGCACTCACGATGCGGAAAACCGCGACGCGCTTGTTGTAACAGAACATTGGGGCGAAGGGAAGGGCACAATCGCAAAATGCTGGTGAACGCGTGCCGCAAGGAGATTACTTGCGGATCACAAGCACGTCTCCAGCCTGGAGATTGGCGTCCAGCTTGGGGTTGTAGCGCTTCAACTCGGCCACCGAGAGGTGGTTGGATTCCGCAATGCTGCTGAGGGTTTCACCCTTCTTAACCTTATGATATGTGGCGGTTTGCGGGCTGAGAGTGGTATGTGACCTGCTGCTGGTTGCAATGGTGGGCCGCTCTGGTGAGCTTTCCTCGGGGGCGGATTCTGCCGTATCGGGATTCAGCGGCTTGTAAATGACCAGGGTTCGTCCCGGAACGAGCTCTCCTTTATGCAGGTGGTTCCACTTGCGGAGCTTCTCGACCGGAACTTCGAAGTCGTCCGCCACTGACGCCACGGTATCGCCCTTTCGAACCTTGTAATGTGTTGGGTGTTTCGAATAAGCAGCAGTCTGCGTGCCCTGACGGGCCGGTGCGATCGGAATGATGAGCTTCGTTCCGGCCTTCAGATCCCCGTCCGTGAGGTTATTCGCCTCCTCGATCGACGAGGTCGAGGTGTGATATTTACGGGCCAGCCCGGGCAGTGTGTCGCCGTAATCGACGCGGTGATAGCGCCAATACGTCCGCATGTCCTGCGGGATCACGGCAATGGCGGTCTCGTACTTGTCTTTCGAGCCTGCCGGGAGGTTCAGCGTAAAGGTCTGATCCTTCGGGGTGGTCATACGCAGCAGGCTGGGGTTCAGCTCCTGCAGATAGTCCACCGACGTGTCGACGCATTCGGCGACCAGACGCAGATCGACGGGATAGGCGATGGTGACGTGATCGAGCTGCGGCGGAGGGTCGGTCCTGACCCGCTCCAGCCCGTATTGCTCGGGATTCTTGGCGATAATCGTAACGGCCACGATGATGGGGACGTAGTTCCGCGTCTCTTGGGGTAGCACGCCGCGTTTGTAAAGCTCCCAGAAATCGGCATAGCCGGTGCGCTCGACCGCGTGCTGCACAGTGCTGGCTCCAGAGTTGTAGGCAGCCATCGCCAGGTACCAGTCGCCAAACTGGTTATAGAGGTCTTTCAGGTGGCGAGCGGCGGCGCGGGTGGCCTTCTCCGGGTCCTGCCGGTCATCGACCCACCAGTTGCGCTGCAGGCCGTAGACCTCGCCGGACTGGGCCATGAACTGCCACATACCGCGCGCGCCCGCGCGAGAGAGCGCCAGCGGCTGGAATCCGGATTCGGCCTGCGCCAGATAGATCAGATCCTGCGGTACGCCTTCCTCCTTCAGCGTCTGCTCGATCATCGCCTTATAGCGGCCGGAACGCTCCCAGGCATGCTCCAGCGTGGCCTTGCCTCGGGGGCTGGAGAAGTAATTGATGAACATCGCCACCTGGTCGTTCATTACCAGCGGCAGATCGGATTTGGTGGTCTTGATCTCGGCTTCGGCCTTGGCGCGGACATTAGGGTCGACCGGAAAGGTGATGTCGTTGGCTTCGTCGATTGGCGCCGGTTCCGAGCGCCCCTCCTGGAAACCGTCGCCTTGCTTCAGCGCCGTCATCTCCAGCTCGTGGACGGCCTCGACTACCTTGTCGAACTCGCGCTGCAGTTGCTCATTGTTGCGGACGTCCAGGTTGCTGGAGAGCAAGGTATTGAAGGCCTGGTCGAAGTCGGATTTGGCAGCTTCCAGGTGCCCGGCCTGGTAGTTGGCCTGACCGGCGGCGTACTGCTTTTCAGCCTGAGCAATCAGTACATTAACCGGGTCGGTCTGAAGCTTAGCCTGCTGCGTTTCCTGGATCTTGGGCGGCTGCGGAGTATTGGCCTTTTGTGTGGCGGGAGTCGAAATGTCAGGGGCGTTGGCTTGTGCGGGCAGCGAAGCGGGCTTTTTCGATTCGTCGGTCTCACATCCTGTCAGAAAGCTCAGGAACAGCAGCACCGCGACCGGAACCATAACGCGAAGCAGTCTCATCGTTTGCACTTATTCCGAAACAGCCTTCTCCCACGTTCCACCCGGTTGGTTTCGATGTTACTACGCGACAAAATTCAGGGCAACGCAACGGAGGTAGAATCCAGAGTAACTGCTGGTGAATGAGCAGGTTAATGCTGATGTACCGCTCTGTCCCGGGCGGCCGGGGGGGGGAATCGAGGGACCAGCTTTCTTCCAATCTTCCGGCTTCGAGCGGGAGACGGGTATTTACTTCCCGTCCGCGATTGGCACGATCTTGGTGTCGGTGCGGAACTTCTTGTAATCGCGATCGCTGACGTCCATCTCCATGCCGAAGTCCTTCAAGAGCGCCACCCGCGCGTCGAGCTTGAGCCCCACGTGCTGTTGCAGCCAGACCTCATCGTTCACCCGCGTGTTCTCGACACTCACGCGCGAGCCCTTGTGAATCCGGGCGATAAACAATCCCCAGGAGAATGTGTCGATGATCTGCACGTCCAGCTTCTTCATCTGCACGTCGTCTTTGTCAATCCAGACCCGGAAGCGGGTTTTCGTGAGGATGGAAGCATCTTTGTGAACCGGCTTGTACCCGGGCTTAGGTTCGCCGTCGATGACGTAGTTGTCACGGCCGTCAAGCTTGTCCATGCCAACGAAGCGGAAGTTGTAAGCGTCGGCTACCTCGCTCACGAACTCGCGTTCCTCCTCGCGATCTTTCTCTTCCTTCTTCAGCCGCTTCTCACGATCGGAGTCGGACTCGCTCTTCCGCTTGTCGATGATCTTCTGTATCTTCTCGTCTTCCTTGCTGGCGTCTTTATCGGAAAGTGGCTTGTCGTTTTTGGCGACCAGCTTCTGCACCTGCTCGCCATAAATCTCCATTACGTCGTAAGTTTCGGTCTCGGTGGACTTCACCTCGCCCTTCCCGTTGAGCTTGCACGTTTCCTGCCGCTCAACGTAGGTGTAGTCACGCTGCTTTTTGTCGTTCTGGATGTCGTTATCCGCGGAACGGCGAATGAGATCGCGGATCTGATCCTGGGAGAGAGTGGTCGGGGCAGAGGCATCATCGGCCGCTGTCGCGTTCGCCGGTGAAATCCAGAGCGCGGAAGCCACCAGCAGAGCGATTTGGATAGTCCGGCGGAGCTTCATACCTGCGTGATTCGAACCCGTGGGGAGCGGTGAAGTTCTGAGGATACCTCCGCTGATACGGCGGAAGCGGATGAATGGTTCCGGAGAATGTGACAAGCCAATGAGGTTCTTCGACTCCGGATACCTTCGGCGGCCCGCCCTGTCTTCAGAACGACACCCGGATCAAATCGGGGTGTCCCATCCATGAGGGTGCCCCGTTCTACGCCATCTTCTGGCGCAGGGCAGATCATAGCGTTCCGAAGTTAAGCTCGCTCCAGTGCCTGCCCCAAATCCTCCAGCAGATCCTCGCACTCTTCAACGCCCACCGACAGGCGGATGGTAGCCGGGCAAACTCCCAACAACTTGAGTTGCCTGGCGCTTAAGCCGATGTGCGATGCCAGCACGGGATACGACACCGTTGACTCGACTCCGCCCAGACTGGCTGCCAGATACCACAGCTTCAGGCTGTCGATAAACCGTTCCGCTGCCGGCCCTCCACCTTTGATGTCGAACGAGACCATCATTCCGAAATCGTTCATCTGCTTGCGCGCCGCCTCATGGCCCTCATTCTCCGGCAGGCCGGGATAGTACACGCGAGCCACCGTGGGGTGGCGCTTGAGCGAATCGGCGATCAGCGCGGCGTTGCGGCAGGCGCGCTTCACTCGCAGATGCAAAGTCTTAAGACCGCGAATCAGCAGATAGGCGCAACCGGGATCGAGACATCCGCCGGTCAGGATCATCATCTGCCGGGCAAGATCCATCCACTTCTTCGATCCGGCCAGCACGCCCGCGGTCAAATCGCTGTGACCGCCAAGATACTTCGTAGCCGAATGAATCACCACGTCCGCCCCGACTTCGAGCGGCTTCTGCAGGATCGGGGTGGCGAAGGTATTGTCGACCAGGACACAGGCACCTAGTTTGCGGCCGATCGCGCACAACGCCTCCAGATCAACACACCGTAAGGTGGGGTTGGTCGGCGTCTCGAGGAAAAGCACGCGCGTCTTTGGGGTGAAGTAGCTCGCGGCGTTTTTGACGTCATGGTAAGGAATGAATTTTGTCTGAATACCACAACGGGGGAGTACCTGCTCGAAGAGCTTCACGGTACCTCCGTAGATGTCCAGCATGGAGACGATCTCGTCGCCCGCCTGGCATGCGGCCAGGACAGCGATCATCTCCGCGGCCATGCCACTAGAGGTTGCCACCGCTGCTTCGGCTCCTTCAAGCGCCGCAATCTTTTCTTCGGCGGCGGCAACCGTCGGATTGCCATAGCGCGTGTATAGGTATTTGCCGCGGTTGTCCTTGGCGTATTGGCGCAGCGCCTCCACGTTGGGCAGGATGTAGACCGCAGTCTGCTCGATAGGGGTAGTAAGCGGCGCGGTTTGTCCATGACGCTCTTCGCCGGAGTGGATGCAGCGAGTGGAATCGGCTTGCGGAAATTGAGGCTTGGGCTTGCGCATGAGAGCTCACCTCGGGAGGGACAGACGATTGTATATAAGGCGGGCCGTTACTTCCTCGAACGGCAGGGATGCCAACTCCTCCGTGAAGGAGGGAATCACTGCATTCTTCGTTAACCGCGCGCTAGCCAAAGTATCGGCGGTTCCCCGCCACGCCGGAATCAACGATCAACTGGCAAGGAAGATTTGTAAGGATCCGGGTATTCCCGCGCAGGCGGCAAGAGCAAAAGGCCAACCGGCACCGTCATCTCGCAACTTCAATACCCGCTTTTGTACCCTGCTTGGTTGAGAGCGCCCATGCCATGCGCGGCGTGTTGTGCGCAATGCCAATCCTTCCACGCGCGTCCAGCAGGATGATGCCGCCGTGGCCATTCAGCCGGGACTTCAAATAATAGAGCGCCTGTCGCGCTGCCTCCTCGGGCGCGATACCGCTCTCTACCCGGTCGGCGGTCCACTTGGCGAGCACCAGCTTCATCATGGGTTCGCCCCAGCCGGTGGTTGATACCGCGGCACTGCGATTATCGGCATAGCAGCCGCAGCCGATCAGCGATGAGTCGCCTACACGACCTGGAGCTTTGTTCAGCGTGCCGCCTGTGGAAGTTGCCGCCGAGATATTCCCATCTGCATCCAGCGCCACGGCGCCTACGGTGTCATGTGAGCGCGTCGGCCCGAACTCGTCGGGCATCTGCAGGTAGCCTTGTTTCTTGGCCTCTCGCAGGCGCTCGACTTCGCGCTCAATGATCAGGTCGTCGTTCGAGCACAATTCAATACCGTGCTCCTGCGCAAAGCGCTCGGCTCCGGTACCGACGAAATACACATGCGGACTCTCGGTGAGAATCTTCATCGCCGCGCGCACGGGGTTGCGGATGTGCTCCACGCAACCAACGCCGCCGGCGCGTAGCGTAGCTCCGTCCATGATGAGCGCGTCGAGCTGCACCCGTCCGTCCATATTGAGGAAGGAGCCCCGGCCGGCGTCAAAGGTCTCATCCTCTTCCATGGCAATGACCGCCGCTTCGACGGCGTCCAGCGAGCTGCCGCCCTTGCGCAGCACCTGCCAGCCTGCGCCGGCTGCAGCCTCAACTCCGCGCTGGTGAGCGCCAAGCATGTCATCGGGAATGGCCCACGCCCCGCCGTGGACCAGCATTATGGGATCAGCCAATTGCGTACCTTTCGCGAAAGAAGTGCCTCGAGGTGAGAGGCAAACCCGAAAGGATATCAGAACCGGGACACTCGGAGATCAGGCTTGTGACTGCCGGCAGCGGTCGCGGCTAGACCTTCTTATTTGATCTCTTTCACGGGCAGCAGGGTTCCGTATTCCTGTCCGCTGTTGTCGACGGCGCGCGCGATGATTGAGTCGAAGGCGTCCCGCAGCTCGGGGTACTTGGCAACGACCGCCTTGATGACCGCCATATTGTCCTGGAACGCGATATTTGAGTTATTGGCATTCGCATTCTCGTAGCGGATGCGGAGATCAAGCTTGTTGTCCACTGGCACCGCAACCAGCTCGGTGACCTTGAAGACCTTGCCATTAGCCGAGAGACTCAGGGGAGAGTTCTGGCTAGGCATATCGCTGGGGCGGGCGCTCTGCATCTCGGTGGCGATCTTGTCGAGCTGCGGAGTACCCATGAAGTTCACTGGAGCCGTCAAGTCCCACGCCGTCAGATAGTAGAACCAGGCATCGTGCGCATCACCCTTGGCCTTGAACTCGCGTGCCTTGGTCAGATACCAGTCGCCATCGTGCCCGCCGATGGCATCCAGGCGGGGATAATATCCCGCCAATTTCCACGCCCCGCCCATGCTCTGGAGGACGAGCGTTAGCGTGATGGGGTCTTTGCCGCTGACCTTCTGAATGACCACCGCGTATCGGCCCGGCGGCAAGTTGGGTATCGAGAAGCCTACTCGGTCTGGTGAGTTATAGATGCCGCAATAGAAATCCGCCCGCTGCAGCGCTGCCTTCTCCTCCGAGGCGTCGAGCAGGTAAGTGCCCGTAATCGTCGGCTGGCCTTGCGCGAAATACTGTTTGTTCGTGACCACCGCCTGCTCGATGGTGCTGAAATCACCAGTGATGGCGGGAATGGCATTGGTCTTCAGTCCGGCCACATCCCCATTTTTCGACATATTGAGGTATTGCGTGGCTGCGCTGTTTATGGCGGTCTTCGTGGCTGAATCCAACTCGGTACCGGATGAGCAGGTTTGCGCCGGGAGCATCTGGGCGCTGGCCAGCAACGCTATCAACAGCAATCCGGAATGAAACAAGCGGCGCGGAGGTGACGAAGGCTTAGACGATATTTGGATCATGGCATCACTCACAGGAACTAAGGCGCTGGGCATACTTCATCGTAAGATGCTGCCCAAGCTCCTGAACGTAGCTCAAAAACTCGGCCATCGAAGAAAATCTCGCAAATGAAGTAACGCGAACATCATCGCGGTTTAGAATAGAGAACACAGGCGAAACGAAGCTGTTGCATCGCCGTCCAAGTAATTATGGTACGCCTCGGAACCAAATCTGCGCGCGCCGTTTTGTTAGCGACAGCCCTGGCGATACCCGCTTGGGGTGGAGTCGCGACCAGCCCGGCCCAATCGCCTGACACCGCTAAAACCACGGTGCCCGCGGCCCCCGCAAAGGCGACATCAGCGCACCCGAGTCGAACGCACCACAAGAAGAAGGCTGAGTCCGTGGCGGAAGTGCCCCAAACCCCGCCGCCTCCCCCGACTCTGGAGCAGCAATCCCCCACCGCGCCGCAGGTCAATTATCGTAATGGGCTGCTGACCATCAATGCCCCGAATTCAACTTTATCGTCGATTCTGCGAGCCGTGCAGAACCAGACAGGTGCCACGATGGATGTTCCGCCCGGAGCAGGGAGCGATCGCGTGGCCATGCAGTTGGGCCCGGGACAACCGCGCGACGTGTTGAACACGCTGCTGAATGGATCAAAGTTTGACTACATGATCCTGGGTGTCGCCGGTCAGCCGGGCGCGGTACAGAAGGTAATCCTGACTCCAAAATTAGGTGGAGGAGCAACGACGCAAGCGGCGAACGCTCCGCAGCCTTCGGCCTCGGAGGAACCGCAGGATGACGTTTCTGCCGACGCAGGCGGCGAATCAGAGTATCCCAGTGGCTCGGAGCAGCCGCCGGTAGCCCCTGGCGGGTTCCGCCGGCCTATGGGAGGCCCGGGAGGTCAGATGTATCAGCAGCAGAATAATACCGAGCAGAACCCTCCGGCGCCCTTCGCGCAGCAGAATGACCCCAACGTCGTGAAGACTCCGGAGCAGTTGATGCAGGAACTGCAGCAGATGCAGCAACAGCAGCAGCAGTACCAGGAACAGCTGAATCCCGCCAATCAGAATCCGCAATAGAAGCGGGCCTCGGTTCTAAATCGTGGCCTGCGCCTGGGCCAACTCGCGCAGCGATTCTCCGTAGGGCGCGCGAACCACACCTCTTTCGGTGATGATGGCCGACACATACTCGTGCGGCGTCACATCGAAGGCCGGATTCTCGATCTTCACTCCGTCCGGGGTAATCCGCTTGCCGTAAAAATGGGTTACCTCTACTGCGGATCTTTGCTCGATCGGAATGAGGCTGCCATCAGCCGTCTCCAGATCGACCGTCGAGAAGGGTGCCGCGACGTAAAATGGAATGTCGTGTTCCTTCGCCAGCACCGCAACCGTGTAGGTTCCAATCTTGTTGGCGACGTCTCCGTTGGCAGCAATGCGGTCGGCGCCCACAATCACAGCATTGATTTTGCCCTGTCGCATGATCGCTCCAGCCATATTGTCGGAGATCACGGTGGTGGGGATTCCGTCCTTCATTAACTCCCACGCTGTCAGACGCGAACCCTGTAGGAAGGGACGCGTCTCGTCCGCGAATACCTGCAGTTGCTTGCCGGAATCGACGGCCGCGCGAATGACGCCCAGAGCAGTGCCGTAGCCGGCGGTCGCCAGCGCTCCGGCATTGCAATGCGTAAGCACGCCGCCAGTAGAGGGCAGCAGTACCGCTCCATGTTTTCCCATCGCTTCGTTGGCAGCGATGTCCTCGGCATGCATTCGCTGCGCTTCGGAGACCAGAGCCTGCTTGATCGTGGCGATCGGCTGGTCGCAGACTTCGTCGAACTTCTGCTGCATGCGGCGGATCGCCCAGAACAGGTTCACCGCAGTGGGACGCGTGCCGGCCAGCACATCACAAATCTGCGAGAACTCCCGCTTGAGAGCGGCATGGTCACGAGCCTGGGACTTTTGGACGCCTATGGCCACACCCATTCCCGCAGCCACGCCAATGGCGGGCGCCCCACGAACAATCATCGTGCGGATCGCATCCGCGACCTCTTCGTAGGTCTTGCAGGTAACGTAAGTTTCTTCGGTGGGTAGCTTCGTCTGATCGATAAAGCACACACCGTCGTCAGTCCATTCCAGAGTTTTGATCATGAGATATATCTACGGCCGGTGTGCCTCGCAGCGATTCCCGACTACATTCGTCACCGCGGGACGATCACAGAAGTCGCACTTGGCGCTGACGGCAAACATCGGCGGCGGCCCGTTCTTGACATGCTCCGCCCGCACATCGTTTGCGGTAAAGAGCGTCACGAAGGGCGCGGGAGCGGCCGCCTTCTCGACATTGGCACGCCCGCCCGCCTCCTCGCGTTCCACCAGGCAAAGCACACCGACGACGTCGAAGCCGTACTCTCGAGCCGCTTCGATAGCCTGAATCGTTGATGCGCCGGTCGTGCAAACATCGTCGACGATCACCACTCGCGACAGCTTTTCCCGGAAACCTTCGATGCGCTGCCCGGTCCCGTGCGCCTTCTCGGCCTTGCGTACCAGGAAGCCGTTAATCGGCTTGTTACGCTGTGCGCTGATGACCGACGTCGCCACCACAATGGGATCGGCGCCCATGGTGAGGCCGCCAATCGCCTGCGCGTTCCAGCCCCGATACTCGATTTCCTGGAAGACCGTTTGCCCGGTCAGTAGGCTGCCCGCGGCATCGAGCGTGGTCAACCGGCAATCGATGTAGTAGTCGCTGGTACCGCCGCTGGAAAGTTTGAATTGGCCAAGGCGAAACGACTTCTGCGCCAGCAGTGTCAGCAGTTGTTCACGTGAGCTTCCTGCCATATCTTCACGATACCATTTTCAGCCGGTCACCTTTTCCAAGTGACGGAAGTGATCGCTGCTGATCCACAGCGCGCTGAACAGAGCGAGGTTGTACCCGCAATGCATGAGAAATGACGACGCCACAGAGTCCCGCTTCACGCGAACCACGGTAAAGACCACGCCGACGACAAAGATGCTAAGCACCGGCGCCCAGGCGAATCCAAGCTGCGCACCGTGAATACCCGCGAACGCCGCTGCTGTCAGCAATACTCCTGCCACTACTCCGAAATATTTGTCCAGGATCGGATAAAGCAATCCGCGGAAGAACATCTCCTCCATCAACGGCGCCAGCGTGACCCCGAATGCAGCCATGATGTAAGCGCTGCTCGCATCGTGGAAATACGAATCCATAGGCAGCGACTTCGGAATGGGAAGAAATCGCGCCAGACTGTCCACCACGAGCGCCAGGATAACGCCTGAAGCGATAAATGCGGGCGCCGTCGCTCCTGGCCAATTCCAGTGAATCGCCTGACGGAAGGACTGATGCGACCGACTGCGCACCGTCAGGAAGATAAACAACAGGATGATGGGATAGGCTGCCGCCTGCGCTCCAATAACCACCCTCGCATCCGAGGCCAGGTCAGCGAAAGAGGCATGCCGGTACTGCGGAAAGGCCCGCGCCACGAACAGCGCAATGACCGTAAAAGCGACGATGATGACAATGCTGAAAATGATAATCGCGGCCACATCCCGGACCTTCCACGCCGGGAAGGACGGTATTTCGGGAGCGCCAGACCCTTGGGCGGCGGGTTCGAATTCCACGGGCTGCAGGGCGGGATGAAACTCCCCCTGGCTGGGTGCCGCTGCGGGCGCGCTCTCGATGTGGTCGGGTAGTGACTCTGGTGGTAATGACATGTATTAGCTTTTCGAAATTTGAAATCAGATATTCTTGGAAGCCGCGCTACGACGAGACGGCTTCTCCGTTCGTCTTCATATTGGACGCTCTGGGAAGCACTTTCGCTAGTATTTGTCCGGTATACGACTTCTTGACCCGGGCGACCTGCTCCGGCGTACCTTGCGCAACCACGCGGCCGCCGTCCTCGCCACCTTCCGGACCCAGGTCTATGATCCAATCTGCATTACGAATCACGTCAAGATTATGTTCGATGATGATGATGCTATTCCCCAGATCAGTCAGCCGATGCAGGACCTCGAGTAGCTTGCTCACATCATCGAAATGCAACCCGGTTGTAGGCTCGTCCAGCAGGTACAGAGTCTTGCCGGTTTGCCGTTTGCTCAATTCGCGTGCCAGCTTGATGCGCTGCGCTTCGCCGCCCGAAAGTGTAACCGCAGATTGTCCGAGGTGGATGTATCCGAGTCCCACATCAACCAGTGTCTGCAACTTCTGCTTGATCTGCGGGATGTTTTCCAGCACCGGCAGCGCGTCGGCTACCGGCGTCTCCAACAGATCAGCAATCGAGTACCCCTTGTACTTCACCGCCAAAGTCTCGTGATTGTAGCGCCTGCCCCCGCACACCTCGCAAAGTACGTAGACATCCGGCAGAAAGTTCATCTCGATGCGGCGCTGACCTTCACCCTGGCAGGCCTCGCAGCGACCTCCGGCGACATTGAAGGAGAAGCGACCGGCTTTGTAGCCGCGCTCGCGCGACTCCGGCAGCATGGCGTAGAGATCGCGTATCTGCGTAAACACACCGGTGTAGGTTGCCGGATTCGATCGCGGTGTGCGCCCGATCGGCGACTGGTCGATGCGAATCACCTTGTCGATAAATTCGGTACCGTTGATTGACTTGTACTCGCCGGCTTCTTCGCGCGAACGATAGAGGCTGTTGGCCAACGCGCGGTACAGGATGTCGTTCACCAATGTCGATTTACCTGACCCCGATACGCCGGTGACCACCGTCATCACGCCCAGTGGAAAGTTGACATCGAGATTCTTCAGGTTGTTTTCGCGCGCACCCAGGATCGTAATCGCCTTGCCGTTCGGCTGACGGCGCACGTGGCGATCCGTGATCTGCTTCTGCCCGGAGATGTACTGCCCGGTCAGCGAATGCGGAGCAGCCTGGATCTGGTCGGGTGTGCCGCTAGCTACGACTTCACCGCCGTGACGTCCTGCGCCGGGACCAAGATCGATGACGTAGTCGGCGCGTCGAATCGTATCCTCGTCGTGCTCAACCACAAGCACCGTATTCCCCAGGTCGCGCAGTGACTCAAGTGCCTGTAGCAGGCGATCGTTGTCGCGATGGTGCAAGCCAATGGATGGTTCGTCGAGCACATACAGCACGCCGCGCAGCTTCGAGCCGATTTGGGTGGCCAGCCGAATTCGCTGACCTTCTCCACCGCTCAGTGTCACGGCAGACCGGTTGAGCGAGATATAGCCCAGGCCGACGGCATTCAGAAATCCCAGCCGCTCCGCAATTTCTTTCAGAATCCGTCCGGCGATGCGGTTTTCGCGATCCGACATCTTGATCTTCGCGGCAGCCTCTACCGCCCGCGACACCGGCAGCGCCGTAAAGTCGGCGATCGACATGCCGTTCACCTTCACCGCCAGGCTTTCCGACCGCAAACGCTTGCCGTGACAGGCGGGACAAGTCGTAGCCGACATGTGATCGAGCAACCAGTCACGATAGGTCTCCGACGAACTCTCTTCCATCGCCTGCCGCAAATAATTGAAGACGCCGAGAAACCCGCGCTTCTTCTCGCTCGCTTCCGGCCCGTAAAGGATCAGGTTTTGTGTCTTACGCGGCAGTTTTTCGAACGGCACAGACAAATCAAACCCATAGGCCTGCGCCGCGAGCTGTAGCATGCGGATCAGGTTCTGCGAAGCCGATCCCGGCCCGAGGCCGCCATCCAGCAGCGGCTTCGACCAGTCGGACACGACCTTCGCCGGATCGAAGTCGTACTTGCTGCCTAAGCCATTACACTCCGGACACGCGCCATATAGGCTATTGAACGAGAACGAACGCGGCTCCAGCACCGGCACGTTAATACCGCACTCCGGACAGGCCAACTTCGAAGAGTACAGCCTCTCCTCTCCGCCCACGACGACTACCTGCACCAGCCCGTTGGCCATCTTCATCGCCAGCTCGACCGAAGCGGCCAGGCGGCGCTCAATCCCCGCCTTCACCAGCAGACGATCGACAACCAGTTCGATGGTGTGGTTCTTGCGTTTATCGAGCTTGATCTCTTCGTCGGCGATGTTGCGCAGCTGGCCGTCTATGCGGGCACGGGTGTAGCCTTGCTGCGCCAGCTTGTCGAGCTCCTTTTTGAACTCGCCCTTACGGCCGCGAACGATCGGCGCTAGCACCATTACCCGGTCCTCGGGCTTCAACTCCATCACCTGCTGCACGATCTGGTCGGCCGATTGCCGCGAAATCTGGCGCCCGCACTGGGGACAATGTGGCACGCCTACCGACGAATACAGCAGCCGCAAATAGTCATAGATCTCGGTGATTGTGCCAACGGTTGAGCGCGGGCTCCGGCTGGTCGTCTTCTGCTCGATGGCGATCGACGGGCTAAGTCCGTCGATACTATCTACATCGGGCCGTTCCATCTGGTCGAGGAACTGGCGCGCGTATGCCGACAGGGTCTCCACGTAGCGGCGCTGCCCCTCGGCATAAATCGTGTCGAAGGCGAGCGACGACTTACCGGAGCCGCTAAGTCCGGTGATCACGGTCAAGGTGTTGCGAGGAATCTCGACGTGAATGTTCTTCAGATTATGCTGGCGTGCCCCGCGGACACTGATACTGGAAATACCCATTCGGCTCGATAACTACCCGCTCACCCGCAATTGCCCATTCGGAGCGCGGCCGGGTGTCCCGCGGCCCCGATTTCGTCCTGTACGGCTCTGGAGAGTTCCGGAGAGGTAAAACGCACTTCTACTCACGTATCTTAGTGGTTAATACCGGTTGGAGTCAACGCGGGTTAAAGTGGCAACATCAGAGTAGATGGGCTCGGCGGCATGGTTCTACCGGAAAGCCGGGTTCCTCGATGCAAGAGCCTTTGTTTGCATCGGAAAGACTAACGAAGGATCATGACGACATTCTTTCTCTCCACCTTGCTTCTGCTCACCATCGTGGCGGCTTTCGCCTTCGGGGTAGCGGCAGGATATTGGGTGATCTGCCTGTTCCTGAACTTCTTCAATCCCACCAGGACACGCAACAAACCCGCCCGCACTCCCGCATTGGCGCCCAGTAGCGGCGATTAGGTCCTCGTGACGTTCTTTAAGCCATTCGTCCCCTAAGTTGCCGCCGCTTCGCGCATGGTCATGCGCTCCTGTTAAATTTGGGTTTTGGAGCCACTCGCCATGTCCAAGCGTGAATTCTCTTTTGTGCAGCTCGACGTCTTCACCTCGCGCCCGCTTGAGGGCAACCAACTCGCCGTTTTCGCCGACGCCCGTGGCCTCAGCGACGACGACATGCAGAAACTGGCGCGCGAAACCAACCTCTGCGAGACCACCTTCATCATCCCGCGTGACGAGCAAACCGAGCGCAACGATGGTCACAAGGTCCGCATCTTCACCGTATTCGAGGAACTGCCCTTCGCTGGTCACCCTACGCTTGGAACCGCATGGTATTTGCGGCAACATTCGAGTGACGCCGAAATCGTTCTTGACCTGAAGGTCGGTAAAATTCCAGTGCGCTTTGAGCAACGCGATGGATTGCTCTTCGGCGAAATGCGTCAGGCGGAGCCGCAATTCGGCCGCACTCACTTGCACGCGGAAGTAGCAAACGTGCTTGGCGTTACGGCAGCCGACCTGGACGAGAATATGCCCATCCAGACCGTCTCGACTGGAATGCCGTTCACCATCGTTCCCTTTCGCTCACTGTCGACTCTGCAGAAGCTCAACATCGGCTGGAGCCAGATGGCGTCATATCTCTCCACCATTGGCAGTCCCGGATTCTTCTACCTGGTCTGCCGCGAGACGATCGATCCCCATGCGACCTTGCACGCGCGCATGATCTTCTACAACGGTGAAGATCCGGCAACCGGGTCCGCTGCCGGCTGCTGCGCGGCGTGGGCGGTGATGCACGGCGTGCTTGCGTCCGACGCGCAAGGCATGATTGAACAAGGTATCGAAACGCGTCGTCCAAGTTCTCTCTACATTCGCGCAACGAAATCACAAGAGACCGTCACAAATGTTCGGGTAGGCGGTAACGTGGTTCACGTAATTGACGGAAAGGTTACGATGTGACTTTTCTGAGGATATCTTGTGCATGCGTGAAACCCGCTCTGGAAGCGGCTTTTCGCGTAGGGTGAAAATCTGAGATCACCATCTTCGGTGCTGTTACATTTTTTCCTGCCATCCGAAAATATTTTTCCGAATTGATCTTCGCAGTACTTGTGCGCCGCCACCGCCGGACGTACTATCCGGAACACGCGCTACTGCTCTGGCGTACAAACAACCACTTGGTGACTGCCGCACGCGACTGGCTAACAGGTTTGCACGGGCGCGGTTGTGCAGCCACTCAGAGAAGGCTCGGTGTGAGGTAGATGAAACCGAAACGTACGATTCTCTGCGTCGACGACGATGAACGCTCTCTCTCCATTCGCAAAGTGCTCCTCCAAACCCGCGGTTACCGTGTCCTGACTTGCTCCGATCCGGAAGGCGCCATCGACCTTATGAAATTGGGAGGCGTCGATCTGGTGCTGACGGACCTGATGATGCCCAAGCTCAACGGCGCTCGGCTCATCGATCAGCTCAAGGCCATTTCCCCCGAAACCCCCGCGCTGTTATTTTCCGGCTCGGTCAGCTGCTGCAGCGAGGAACATCTAGCGGATGCCTGGCTGCCGAAGGGCGAATTCGCTCCCATGGAACTTCTGGAGCGGATTCGCGTCCTGTTGATCCGTAAGCGCGGACCTAAGCGGCCAATCACCATACCGCGTCAGCTTGCTTCGTAACCCTTGGACGTTGTCGGGACACGAATTGGACATTCGCGGATTGCGCGTGGCGCGGAGATAATTCTGTGCGCCACGCGCTCACTTGCGCGTACAATTTCCGCACTCCCCAAAACAGATTTAAGGAGCGTGCATGAAATACCGTATCCGCAGTGGTGCGTTGCTGGTGTTGGCCCTCACGCTGGCAACCAGTGCCTGGGCCCAGTGGTCCTCCGATCCCTCTCAGAATCTTGATCTTTCTAACATTCCAGGCGCTGATCAGGTGCAGCCGAAACTGCTTCCACTTCCCGACAACAGCTGGTATGTGAGCTGGTTCAACAATAATCCTAACGATCCGCCACCGCAGGGGTACGACGTCTATTACCAGCTGTTGAATGCCAACGGGGTGGAGCAGTTTCCCCACGACGGAGTGCAGGTCGCGCAGCTCACCAACAGTTCGACTGAGGACTACGGACTCGCTATCGACGGCAATGGCAATGCTTTGCTGGCATTTCTCGATACTCGCCGCGATCCCAACAACCAGCAGGTTACGGTTGCCAAGATGAGTCCCACCGGCCAGCCCCTGTGGGGACCTCTGGGAATTCCGCTGACCTACGGTTCGGCTTCGCATAATGAACCGCGAGTGACGGTGACCAGCGACGGCTTTATCGTCGTAGGTTGGGTGACCAATAACGCGGTCGTGCTGCAACGGCTAAGTCCCCAAGGCATGTTCACTTGGATCGGCAGGTCCACTGCCAACTTTGGAGTTACCCTGCAGGAATCCGGTTACAACTACATCCTTGCCGATCTGCATGCCGCGGACAATGGCTCCGTGATCGTGTCGTTCGTTCGTAATCACGGCTTCGGCAGCCCTAACTATCTTTACGCCAACAAGATTTCCTCAAGCGGTCAGTTGCTGTGGGGGTCAGCACACGTGCACGTCGAGGACAGCGATTCGCTTCAGTTCGGCGAGTTCCCTTACTTCACCTACGACGGTAACGGCGGAGCAGTATTCGGGTGGTATACGAACAGCCCGCTGCAATCGTGGGCGCAACACATTCTGAGCAATGGCACGGAGGCTTTCCCGCATAACGGTTCCGCGGGCGGCGTCACTGGTACCGACGTGCGAGTTTCTCCCACCGTCTCCTACAACCCGTCGACGCAGGAGACCTTCCTGGTATGGACCGAGGAGGATTCGTTGCAGGCCGTGCAGGGCATCTCGGCGCAGAAATTCAATGCGTCCGGCGCGCGCCAGTGGACGGACTCCGGCAAGACCATCGTTCCGCTCGGCAACGATGCGCAGATCAATCCGGTCAACGTGCAGATCGGCAGCGGCATTCTGGCGGCCTGGTTTGATCAGGGCGTGACCGGCCAAGGCACGATTCAAGCGATCAAACTGGACGGCTCCGGAAACACGCTGTGCGCGCAGTTCCCCATTTCCTCGACGCCATCGGACAAGTCCCGACTGGCGGCGAACATTGCGTCGTCAGGCCTGTCGGCTTTCGCCTTTGAGGATGATCGCAACGGCGAGAACGACATCTACATCCAGAACGTCAATCCCGATTGCACGCTAGGGATTGAGAATACGTTGATGGTGAGGAAATAGAAGAAGCTGTGAGCTCTGAGCTATTGGCTGCGACCGAAAACGAATCCCACTCAAGATGATTCGATTGAGTGGGATCTTCAATTCGCGGATATAACGATCTTGCAAAAAGTAAGGGCGGCCGTGAAGGCCGCCCAACTTGCTTTAGCCGAGAGCCGATGGCCGACGGCCTGTCTTTACGCTTGCGCCGGTCTTTCTCCCGGAGCCACATTCGGCTGGCCCGGAGCCGGCTTCAGCACCTGCTGCACATCGTCTTTCACCGGCGGCGGCGCATTCGGATTGACGCGCGCCGGAAGCTCCTTGCCTGCGATCAGCAGGTTGATGTCATTGCCATCAATGACCTCGCGCTCCAGCAGCGCCATGGCGATTTTCTCCATCACGTCACGATGTGTCTCGAGAATGTGCCGCGCTGAGTTGTAGCCGTCGTCCACGAAGCGGCGAACCTCGCTGTCGATCTTCTGCGCGGTCTCCTCGCTAAAGTCGCGATGCTGGCTGATCTCGCGTCCCAGGAAGATCTGCTCTTCCTTCTTGCCGAAGGTGATCGGCCCCAACGACGACATACCAAACTCACATACCATCTTACGGGCCAAGTCCGAGGCCTGCTCGATGTCGTTGCCTGCGCCCGTGGTCATGGTGTTGAGGAACAACTCCTCAGCGATACGGCCACCCATCATGATGGCCAGTCGCGTCTCCAGGTAGTCGCGTGTGTACGTGTGCTTATCGTCGATAGGCAGTTGCATGGTCACGCCCAGCGCCATACCGCGCGGGATGATCGTGACCTTGTGCAGTGGGTCAGCGTGCTCGCGCATGGCGGCGACCAGCGCGTGGCCAGCCTCGTGATACGCGGTAACCTTCTTTTCCTCATCCGAGAGCAGCATCGACTTGCGCTCGGCGCCCATCAGGACTTTGTCCTTGGCCTGCTCGAAGTCCCACATCAAGACCGTCTTGCGGTTCTGACGCGCGGCAACCAGAGCAGCCTCGTTCACCATGTTGGCCAGGTCAGCGCCGGAGAATCCCGGTGTGCCGCGAGCCAGTACGCCCAAATCCACATCATCGTTGATGGGAATCTTGCGGGTGTGAACGCGCAAAATCTCTTCGCGGCCACGAACATCGGGACGCGAAACCACCACGCGGCGATCGAAGCGTCCAGGCCGCAGCAAAGCCGGATCGAGCACATCGGGACGGTTCGTCGCGGCGATCAGGATCACACCTTCGTTCGATTCGAAGCCGTCCATCTCGACTAGCAACTGGTTCAGCGTCTGCTCGCGCTCGTCGTGTCCGCCGCCCAGACCAGCGCCGCGGTGACGGCCGACAGCGTCGATTTCGTCGATGAAGATGATGCAAGGGGCATTTTTCTTGCCCTGCTCGAAGAGGTCGCGGACGCGGCTCGCGCCCACGCCGACGAACATCTCCACGAAGTCGGAACCCGAGATGCTGAAGAACGGCACGTTGGCTTCACCAGCCACCGCCCGCGCCAGCAGGGTTTTGCCGGTTCCCGGAGGTCCAACCAGGAGGACGCCTTTAGGAATACGTCCGCCGAGCTTCTGGAACTTCTGCGCCTCGCGCAGGAACTCGATAATTTCCTTCAGCTCTTCCTTGGCCTCATCCACGCCGGCGACGTCCTTAAACGTCACCTTCTTCTGTTGCATGGAGAGCAGGCGCGCTCGACTCTTGCCGAATGAAAGCGCCTTGTTTCCGCCGGTCTGCATCTGCCGGATCATGATGAACCAGAGCGCACCTAGCAGGATAAAGGGGGCCAGATTGAGCAGCCACGATGGCCAACCGCCAGCCTGCGCGTCCTTTACGTTGATGTTGACGCCTTTGTCGCGCAGTTCCTTAATCATGTCCGGATAGCTGGCCGGAACGGTGGTACGAAAGCCGGATTTGTCATTCTTGAGTTTGCCGTGGACTTCCTGGCCGGTGATCGTCACCTCGGTGACGTTGTTCTGGTCCACGTTAGAGAGAAACTCTGAGAATGTGAAGTCGCGTTCCTTTGCTCCCGAGTTCGCACCCTTGACGACCTGCCATAGCAGCACGCCGGACAGCACGATTACGAGCCAAAAAACGACTGTCTTAACCGTCGAATTCACTGAAAACTCCTGTGGTAGCGGGAGACACGTCTACGTGTCTGTCGATATAGATGCACCCCGCCCCGGTCGGATACCAAAATCCGAGACAATACTGATTGTAACCCTCACCTAAACAAAACGGCGCAAAAGACTTGTACAAAAATGGGACCGCGCGGAAGGGCTTTAGCCAGATCGGGAACGGCCGCGACGCCGTCTGAGGTCCGGCACGATCATGCCCTACGATTCACAATTAAGGACGTGCCAGCCACAAAGAGGTGAGTTCAAGCCCCCGGGATCAAGCCAGATCACAGTTCGAGTTAGGGAGCCTGCCGAAGGAACATCCGAATCCTTAATCCGCGTTTATGGAAGAGGTCACCGCCAAAAGACATGTGAGGGAAGGTCCACGCTCCGGTCACATCCTGCCCTCCGCTGCCGCAAAATATTGAAACAAGAAAATTTATTGCCGAGTAAACCCCACAAAATCCTGATGCTGGAAGCATCAAGTGCGACATTCCGTAAAACGAATGAGTTAGTAGACAAGCTCTGGATGACGGGGAGATCGCAGCTCCTGATTTCGCGCCGCGCACATGGTTGTGGCCGACGCAGTCCGACCGATTAAGATTTCAAGGCCCCGACCGCCGAGCCGAATCCAGAGATCGGGAAGTTTCCCGATGAACGCAGTAGCTGCCTCTCGTCAACCGGAGATCGCCTCGATCCGAATGGCCGCCCCTACCCCTCTCCATCGAAAGGCGTTGGCCACGGGAAAGCCGCGAACCCAAAGGATCTCTGCTCCGTTGAGGGCGACGGGCCACCCGCCGCGATCTCCGGCCGGAATGCGCTTCTCCGCGAAGAGACGCTTCAGTTTTTCGGCTGAGCCGCTGCGCGCAGGCCGAAAGCGATCGCCGGGCTGCCAGTTTCGCAGCGTCAACTCCGGCCCAACCAGATCCAGGCTGAGAAGCTCACTCTGCATCAACTTCTGCGCAAACTCGGCGGGCACCAGTTCCGCCCGGACGGTCAGGTTCAATTCCGGGATGCTCACTTCGCCGGGAATCGGCAGCACATATTGATACGAGGGTCGCTCCCGCGCCACGGCCGGCAGGCGGAAGCACAGCGCACCTCCAACCCTCACCGCAATTCTTCCCCCAGGAAGCTCCGTTTTCGAAAGCTCTCCCAGGGCGCAGCGGCGCAACCTCTCGACGTGCTCGAAGTCTAGCGTCAGAAGCTGGCGCTCCGCAAAGCTCTTCAACAGACGACGCTGCAGCGCCAGCGGAAGCTGGACGAACCTGTCCAGTTTGAGCTGATCGGGCGAAGCGATATCGTTCGCCGCTCCCGTAGAATCCTCGGCTGGCGCTCCCTCCGGAAAACGCGCCTTCAGTTCGCGCGCCGTCTGTTGCTGCCAGAACTCCTCCTCGCCCCGCGCGATCTCGGCCAAATCGCTAAGCGCCCGCCGGACGTTAGGATTGAACTCGCGCTCCAACAGCGGCAGCAGATCGTGCCGAACCCGGTTACGCTGGAAGCGCCGGTCGAGATTGCTCTCGTCTTCCCGCCAGCTCTGGCCGAGCGCAGTGAGGTAGTCTTCCACTTCCTGGCGCGAAACTCTCAGCAGCGGTCGAATCACGTTGCAATCCGGAGGTGTTCGGGTAGAGCGGACCTTCAGGCCAGCGTCCAGGGCATTCGTTTCCGACACAGAGTCGGCTTCAGCCGACGACAGGAAAGTCGGCTGGACAACACCATCGACAGTTCGTTCAGGCGAATCATCATTCGACAAAACGGCATCGGTCTCAGACCGTTGCAGCTCCAGAATTGGATAAATTCCCGCTAGGCCTTTGCTACCGGCGCCGCGCAGGAACTTCAGCACAACCGTCTCCGCCTGATCGTCCAGCGTGTGAGCGGTGGCGATAGCGTCCAGTCGCTGGTCTGCTGCCAGCCACGAAAACCAGCGATAGCGCAATTCGCGGCCGGTAGCCTCGATGCCCAGCTTGGAGGTAAGAGCGTGCGCGCGGACATCGCCGCGTCCGGCGAAGAACTCCAACCTGTGATGCTTTGCCAGATCCGCGACGAAGGCCTCGTCTGCGTTGGACTCCTCCCCACGCAAGCCGTGATTGAAGTGTGTCGTGGCCAGCACGATGCCCAACTCCGCCCGCAGCTCCAGCAAAGCCCGCAGCAGGGCTACCGAGTCGGCGCCGCCAGAGACAGCGACGGCCACACGGTCGCCCGCGCACACCAAGCGACGCTCGCGAATGTAGAGGAGGACCTTTTCGCGCACCGAGGTATGTTAACGCCTCTACGCGCCTGACAATCCTTTCTTCATTAATGATTGTCAGTCCAACCGGAGGCGGGCCGCCTTTGCCAGCCGGAGAAGAAGGCTCTGATTTCGGAGAGCGGGAAGACTGTCGTCGGCTGAAGCCGACTTTGGCGCACAGATAAGGGCTTGGACGCTGGCCTGAAGGCCAGCTCTACCCGGACGCGACCGCCTATTTCGATAACGATCCCAGCGCGGCTCGGAAGATGGCGTCGAAGTTCTCGCGTCCGGCCGACTGCACCGCGCGCTCAACCGATTTCTCTGCCACCGCGCGCTGATAACCAAGGTTAGTCAGCGCCGAGATCACATCTTCTTCGATTGCCGAATGCGACACCACGGCTTGCGCGGCTCCGAAGCCTTCTAGCTTGTCACGCAGCTCGACGCACATACGCTCGGCGGTCTTGCGGCCGATGCCAGGAATTTTCGTCAGACGGGCAAAATCATTGCCGCGAATCGCTCCCACCATGTCGGCGGTCGCCATGCCGCTGAGAATCGTGATCGCCAGCTTCGGCCCGATGCCGCTGACCGTGATCAGCTTCTCGAAGAGCTGCTTCTCTTCCGGCCGCAGAAACCCGTAAAGGGCCAGCGCGTCTTCCCTTACATGCGTGTGGATATGCAGCGCGATCTCCGCGCCCAGGCCGGGCAGATCGGAAAATGTCGGAACGGTAATGACAACGTCGTAGCCGACGCCTCCGGCCTCAACAATGGCCTGGTTAGGATGCTTCGAGATGAGCCGTCCGCGAAGGTGAGCAATCATAAGGCAGTTTTCGGTTGTCGGTGGTCAGTTGTCAGTAAAACCAAGACCATCGAATAAGTCGCAGATTGTCGTACTGACAGCTGACAACCGCCCACAGACAACTGGTGTTACTGCCTTCGCCGGTGATACACGGCGAACTCGAATCCCGGATTCGGCGGGAACAGTTCGTTGACCTTACGCAGGCGCTCGGCCATCGCATCGGGAGCCAGCAGCGGATAGTCGCGCTCGCGCAAGTCCTGGTAATCCACATCGAGGTACAGCGAGAGCATGTACACCGCGATGGAGTCGGCGAAGACGGCCAGGAGATACTCGTGCTTGGCCTTCTCGGCTTCAGGACCATCAGTGGTCGCCACCTTGCGTAGCTCGTGTGCGTCCAGCGAGGTCTCGCCTCGCACCCTGCTCTCCGCCTGCTTCCATGCGAGGTTGGCGAACTCTTGCGAAACTCCGACCCGGTCCACAAAGTTATGGCCGATGTTGATGAAGAACTCGAACGCGATGGCGAAGTTGTCTTCCATCAGCCGAGTGGAGATGAAGACACACTGCGAGTCGCCCAGCGTCTGGTTGCGATGACAGACGGCGCTGTCGGAGAGCTGCACGTCGTAACGGTCGGCGATCATGGTGTCGTCGCCCAGGTTGAGCGTGAGCGGGACGAAGTAATACGCCTTGCGATTCAGCGCCGCAGCAATTGTCCGGGGCACGGCATTCACCATGCGCTCCAGATCGGCGGTGCCGGCGGTGACTTCTCCCATTACCGAGTAGCAAATGCCGTTGGTCGCCTGCGTCACAGGCGCCATGCGCACCACCTCGGCGGGAGTTCGAGTAACAGCTTGAGACGTCGAGGACATGAAAGATCGATTGTAACGCAATGGCAATGCGACGGGGTTAGCAAGCCCTGACCCCGCTGTTGTAATCTAGAAGGTGATGTACAGCACCGCCGTACCCGCCCAGCGTAGCCGGATTTCGATCGTGTTCACTTCCGCCATGCGGGTGCTGTTCAGCACATTGCTGTTTGCGGCCGGAGGCATGGGAGCGGGCCTGTTCCTGGGAATTCTTGGTACGGTGCTTTACGGACTCATCCGAGGTAGCAGCGTCGATATGTCGAATGCCTACAGACACGTTGCCATTCCCGTGGCCGCCATCGCCGGCTCTGTCGCTCTGGTGGGATCGCTGGTGCTGGAGCTGCGCGCCCGCCGCCAGCGAACATCCCAGTAAGCTTCGCCCCAGGCGAGGCTGCGACCGGGCTCGTCATTGCCCTTGGCTTCTTTGCTCCGATACACTCGAGGATTCTGCTGCTGGCGTCGAAAAGCAGATCCCTCGCCGACTTGCGTCGGCTCGTGATGACAACCGGGAGAGATTTTCAACGCGGACCTGAAGGTCCGCTCTACCAATTATCGTGAGCACGGTCTGAAGACCCGCTCAGCGAGATACAAACAGGTTCGAATTTATGGCTGAAACCATTCATGTGAAATTGCCCGATGGCAGCGTCCGCGACGTGCCGAGCGGAACCACCGCCCTCGACATCGCCAAAAGCATCAGCCCGCGGCTGGCCGACGCCGCGCTGGCTGCCCAGATCAGGCCGCTGGCTTCGAACGGAAATGGCGGCAACGGTCATCATCCGCCGTCGGAGATGACGGGCGCCGCAGCAGCGCAGCCCGCCAAAAACGATGACGCTCGCCTGGTCGATCTTGCGCGGCCGCTGGAGCAGGATGCCGAGCTGCGCATCCTCACCGACCGTGATCCCGAGGCGCTGGAAGTCTATCGCCACTCGTCGGCCCACCTGATGGCTGCTGCGGTCCTCGAACTTTTTCCTGAGACCAAGCTCGGCCACGGTCCGGCGACCGAGAGTGGCTTTTTCTATGACTTCTATCGCGAGAAGCCGTTCACGCCCGAAGACCTCGAGGCCATCGAGAAGAAGATGCAGGAACTGGTGAAGCAGGACCTGCCCTATGCGCGCGAGTTCCTGCCTCGCCAGGAAGGTCTGGAGCGCTTCAAGTCCGAAGGCGACTTCATGAAGTGCCACTTCATCGAGCAGTTCACCCAGCCCGATGAAAAGATTTCGCTGTATAAGACGGGCAAGTTCGTCGACTTCTGCCGGGGGCCGCATATCCCGTCGACCGGACGCATCAAAGCGTTCAAGCTGCTCAACATCGCCGGTGCGTACTGGCTGGGCGATGAGAAGAACCCTCAGCTCCAGCGCATCTATGGCACCTCGTTCTTCAGCAAGAAGGACCTCGACGAGTACATGCACAAACTCGAAGAGGCCAAGAAACGCGACCATCGCGTGCTGGGCAAGCAGCTCGATCTGTTCTCCATCCAGGAGCTGGCCGGCCCGGGACTGATCTTCTGGCATCCCAAGGGCGGCCTGATCCGCAAAGAGATGGAAGACTGGATGCGCAACGAGTACCTCAAGCGCGGCTACTCGCTGGTCTACACGCCGCACGTGGCCCGCACCGATCTGTGGAAGACCTCGGGCCACGAGGGCTATTACGCGCAGAACATGTTTACGCCCATGGAGCTGGACGACGCGGTTTATCGCATGAAGCCGATGAACTGCCCGTTCCACATTTTGATTTATCGCGACAGTTTGAAGTCGTATCGTGATCTTCCGGTGCGGCTGGGAGAGCTCGGCACCGTCTATCGCTACGAGCGCTCGGGTGTGATGCACGGCCTGCTGCGTGTACGTGGCTTCACCCAGGACGACGCTCACATCTTCTGCACGCCTGAGCAGATCGAAGACGAAGTGGTTGGCTGCATCGACTTCGCGCTGGCCACTCTGCACAGCTTCGGTTTCGACAAATTCCAGGTCGAGCTTTCGACCTGGGATCCGAAGGATCGCAAAACCTATGCCGGACGCGACGATCAGTGGGAGCTGGCGCAACGCTCGCTGGAACAGGCGCTCAAACGCCGCAACATCGAGTACAAGACCATCCCCGGTGAAGCCGCGTTCTACGGACCAAAGATCGATATCAAGCTGGTGGACGCCATCGGCCGCCTGTGGCAACTCTCGACCGTGCAGTTCGACTTCACCCTGCCCGAGCGCTTCGGATTGGAGTACGTGGGCGAAGACGGAAAGCGTCATCAGCCGTTGATGGTCCACCGCGCGCTCTATGGATCGATCGAGCGCTTCTTCGGCGTGCTGATCGAACACTACGCGGGCGCATTCCCAGTATGGCTGTCGCCGACCCAGGTCGCCGTCATCCCGATTGGCGAGAAGCATCACGCGTATGCCAATGAGGTCGGCGAGAAACTGAAAGCCGCCGGAGTGCGCGTGCATGTAGACGCGCGCAGCGAAAAGATGAACGCCAAGATCCGCGAGCACGCCATGCAGAAGGTGCCGTTCCAGGTCGTCGTCGGCGACAAGGAAGCGGAGGCCGGCGAGGTCAACGTGCGTGTCCGTGGCCAGGAGAAGGCGGAAGGCTCGGTGAAGCTGCAGGCGTTCATCGAGCGGGTGAAAGAACTGATCGAGAATAAGAGTCCCACGTTGTAGTACATCTTACAGTTACCGCGGTGTCATGCCGAGCGCAGCGTGCCCTACTTTTCAGCGCGCGGAGTCGAAGGCTCTCTATGTCCGACAACTCACTTCCCTTTAGTAAACGTGGAACACCACTTAGATTCGGCTAGCCTGCATTCGCCATCGCGATCCGACCCGCAAATCCGTCATTCATCCGGCTGTTTATCGAGCCCTTGCTACAGACGCCTCCAACATCATGCCTTTTATGGAACTTGCGGCCACGCGAAACCGTATCTCCCATCGCAAGACCTTTGGAAGGACCGACATGTCATTGCGCATTTCACGTCGTATTGGTGCTCCGACATTTTTCTTACTTGCTGCCGCTTTTTTCTGTGGCGCCGTTTCTCTGTGCGCCCAGAACTCCGGCATGGAACTCCATGCCAATTCCAAGGCCACGGCGGCCGATGTAGGCCTTCCCGGCTATCCCGGCGCGAAGCTGGATAAAGACAAGGACAACGACGTTTCCGTCGATATGGGCTACACCTTCGGCGACTCCCAGTTCCGTCTGATTGCGGCGAACTATATGACCACCGATTCTCCCGACCAGGTGCTCTCGTTTTACCGGGACCCACTTTCGCATTACGGCGAGGTACTGGAGTGCAATGACGGCAAGCCAGTGGGCAAGGTCGTGAAGACGCGCAGCGGACTGACCTGCGCTGACGAACAAAAAGGCGACGTTCAGGTCAACGGATACTCCGGCTCGAAGGGTCGCGAGCTCCGCGCCGGCACTCCGCTCCAATACCGGATCGTCGGTATCGACAAGGCGGAGCCGAAGTCCACTCGCTTCGGCCTGGTCTACGTGCAGCTGCCCAAAGACAGCGGCTCCAACGCCAAGTCGAAATAGGCCGCCTCGGAAAGGCTTCGAGGATGCCGACTCGGCTAGGATGGTATCTGGTCGATCGTCGTCCGCATGTCCCAGCCGCAATCCCATCCCGTGCCGGTGTCGCATGCAACCGCCCTCTTCCTTATTGCCTCCACTGCGGTCGTTTGGGGCTTCGGCTTTCCCATGACGCGCTTTGCGCTCGACGGAGGCATCTCCGTCGGCGCGCTGATGAGTCTGCGCTTTCTGCTGGCCGGCATCGTCTTCTTCATTATTCTTCGCACAAGACGGACTCTCATCCTGCGACGCGGTGTGCTCGACGGTGTCTGGCTGGGCGTGATCCTCGCCGTCATCTTCTGGTCGCAGACCGATGGCATGCGCTTCACCACGACCGCCAAGTCCGGGTTTATCACTGGCCTCTATGTCTTGTTCACTCCACTGATCGCCGTGGCGGTCGGGCAGGGCATTAAACTCACCACGGCCATCGGAACGGTGATCGCGACCTTCGGCCTGTATCTGCTGGTGCATCTGCCCGGCGGATGGTGGGCGGGATGGAATCGCGGGGACCTCGAGACCATGCTCTGCGCGTTTCTCTGCGCCATTCACCTGATCCTGATGGGCAAGTTCGCGCGCCGCACCGACGCGTGGCTGCTGGCCAGCTCGCAGGTCATGGTTGCCGGAATTATTTCGGTGGTGGTGACTGCATTCCTGCCCGCGCCCTTCGGCTATCAGAATGTACCGCAGATGTTGACGAAGGCGACCGTGGTCGTTCCCATCATGTACCTCGCCGTCGGGTCGACGGTCTTCGCCTTCTGGGGACAGTCACGCGCGCAGACGCAGCTCGGTCCCGCCGAGGCCGCCGTGCTCTTCTGCATCGAGCCGGTCACGGCGGCGCTCCTCAGCGTCTTCTGGCTGAAGGAACCAATGTCGGCCCAGCAGGCCTTCGGTGGCATGCTGATCGTGGTGGCGATGATCGTCTCCGAAGCGCTGCCGTACATGTTCCGTGCCATCACCGTGCCGGATACTCGGCCGTAGGAAAACCACTGTTCGACATTAACCCGTGGGTGCCCCGTCCTACGCCATCCTTTTGGCGTAAGGCGGGTCTTTCGTTCACCGTTGTTAATCTGTCCTTTCCAGTTACTACTTGTATTCGCCTTTTCTTCGCTTACGTGTACGCACTCAACTGTGCGAAGATGAAATATCGCGGTAATTGCTCGTTAATTACTTGTGATTGCTTGAATCGCAGCGAGGTGATTTCTGCATCCTATCCCCCGTAAACGCGCAGTGCGAGGAGTCGTAGTGGCAGCAACCAGCAAGGCGCTTCCGCGTCCCGGATTACTGGCGCATCGGGAGTCGCTCAACCTGAAGTTCGCCGACCTGGTGTCGCGGCTGGCGGACGCAACCGGCCGCAAGCTCATCGCCTATGTTGCCGGCGTGAAAGATGTTCGCGCCGTGGATCGCTGGATCGGGGGCGCCCAGCCTTACGGCGACGTGGAGTCACGGCTGCGTCTGACCTTCCAGGTGGTCCGCACGCTGCTCGATCACGACTCACCGCAGGTGATCCAAGCTTGGCTAATGGGCGTGAACCCGGAGCTCGGCGATCGAGTTCCTCTCCGGCTGCTGCGCGAGGGAGACCTCGCCGTGGTCGCGCCGGAAGTGCTGGCAGCCGCGCGCGCCTTCATCGCCGGGGGCTGATCTTGCCGCTTGAGGTCAGGACTCCCGCACAATCAATTCATCGCGTGGCGCGCTATCCCGACGCCTGGCAGCTTCCCGACTGGTCGCGTGCCAAGGACGGCACCTTCGGCAATCGCTTCGACGACCCCGAAAGCGAGTACCGTGTGCTCTACGCATCGAGCCATGAGGTCTCATGCTTTGTAGAGACGCTGGCGCGCTTTCGTCCGGACCTCACGTTGATGGAAGAGTTGAAGGAGATCGAAGGCGACGACGACTTCCTGCCGCTAGGCGAAGTCCCGCTGAACTGGTGTTCGAATCGCGTGATCGGCACCGCTGCGGCTGACGGCAACTATGCTGACATCTATGCGACGGAATGGATCGCTCTCTTGCGACGCAAGCTCGTTTCCGATTGTCTGCGTCTGGGCATTCAGGATCTCGACGCCTCGGCCCTGCAAAGCTCGTCACCGCGCACCCTGACCCAACTGGTGTCGCGCGTCGTCTACGACATGGGGCTGGCCGGCATCTACTACCGCTCCCATTACGGACATGATCTCGAGAACTGGGCGTTGTTCGAGCCCTGCCGCATTCATCGGATGAAGAGCAAGGCCATCACACCGGAGGACGGGGCGCTGGTGGAGGCTATGCGGATCCTGGGACTGAAATTCGCGGCGAAATAATTTTGCATTGGAGCGGCTGACAGGTTGGCGCACCGGTTCAGGCGCGACAATCGCGAAAAAAATCTCAGAAATTGTCATCCCGACCGCAGGCTGGCTTCTTTTGCCAGTCGGAGTGGAGGGACCTGCGGGTGATCGCGCGCGGAAGAACATTCCTCGGTAGACCAACCCCAGATTTCTCGACTCCGCTCGGGATGATAGGTCTATAAAGACTCGTCAACCTCTAGGCCGGCATCAATCGATGCTTCATAGTACCGGCCAAGAAGGTCCAGATCACCGCCGCTGCGTTCTTCCTGTGCGACAATCGAGGGTTGCACTCATAACGCAAGGAGACTTTATGCGCGAAGTAATCGCAACGAATGACGCCCCCAGGGCCATTGGCCCTTACTCGCAGGCTATCAAAGCCAACGGGTTCGTCTTCATCTCCGGGCAGATTCCTCTCGACCCGGCAACGCAAGAACTGGTTCATGGCGACGTTGCCGCTCAGACCGAGCGCGTCCTGCAAAACCTCTCGGGAATTCTGAAGGCCGCCGGCAGCTCGCTGCAGCAGGTGGTGAAGACCAGCGTCTTCCTGAAGAGCATGTCGGATTTCGCCAACATGAACGAGGTTTACAGCCGCTACTTCACGCAGGCTCCCCCGGCGCGCTCGACGGTGGAAGTGGCCCGCCTGCCCAAAGATGTTCTGGTGGAAATCGACGTCATAGCGCTCGCCTAAGACACAGTCACCGCAACAGCGCATGTTAAACTTGTGTGTTTACCCACCGTTTGCTGTCCACACCGGGCGACGCCGGGTGCGTCCGTTTCAGCCGGGCGCCCATTTCAGCCAGAATTGTGGCTGAAGTGGGCGAAAGCGAACAAAGAGCTGATCCATGTCAAATACCATGCTTGCCGTTGTTAAGCCCACGCCCGCGCCGGGCACCGAGATCCGCGAAGTCCCCATACCGCAATTCGGACCGTCCGATGTCCTGGTGAAGGTCAAGATGGCCTCCATCTGCGGTACCGACCTGCATATTTACGAGTGGGACCAGTGGGCGCAACGCCGCATTCATCCCCCGCTTATTCCTGGACACGAGTTCTGCGGCATCGTCGAATCCGTGGGCAAGGATGTCACCAGCGTAAAGGAAGGCGACTTCGTGTCCGCCGAAATGCATGTGGCCTGTGGCAAGTGCCTGCAGTGCCGCACCGGCGAAGCGCATATTTGCCAGCATGTGAAGATCATCGGCGTCGATGCCAATGGCGCATTCGCTGAATACGTCGTCATTCCCGAGTCCAACATCTGGAAGCTCGATTCTTCGATCCCGCAGGAGTACGCCAGCATTCTCGACCCGCTGGGCAACGCTGTACACACGGTTCTTGCCGGAGAGATTGCTGCGAAGAGCGTAGCCATCACCGGCTGCGGACCGATCGGGCTGTTCTCCATCGCGGTTGCGCGCGCCTGCGGAGCCACGCAGATCTTCGCGCTCGAAGTCAACGAACATCGCCGCAGGATCGCCAAGCAGATGAACCCGGACTTCGTGCTCGATCCGACCAAGGACAACGTCTACGAAACCGTCATGGACAATACCGGCGGTACGGGCGTCGATGTCGTGCTGGAGATGGCGGGACGCACCGAAGCTATTCGCCTGGGGTTCAAAATTCTTCGTCTGGGCGGACGCATGTCGCTGCTCGGCATTCCATCGAAGCTGGTCGAACTGAACCTCGCCGAAGAAGTGATCTTCAAGGGGGCAACCGTGCAGGGCATCAACGGACGCCGCATGTATCAGACCTGGTATCAGATGACCGCGCTGCTAAAGGCCGGGAAACTGGATTTGCATCCGGTCATCACCGACAAGATTGCGATGAAAGACTTCGCAAAGGGCATGGAGCGTTTGAAGACCGGCGAGGCCAGCAAGATCCTGGTGTATCCCAACGGGACCGGTAATCGCTAGAAGTGTCATCCTGAGCGGAGGCGGCGCTGCGGTTGCGCCGCCGGAGTCGAAGGATCGCTATACGTCGGCTAACCTTCCCTCCGTCTCCTGAACTCCGCGATAAAATACTTGGTCGCATTGGAGACTTCGATTTCATGGCTACCACTACTCGCATCGATCCGCTTTCTTTCCTCACCGATCAACTGAACGAACTCAAGCAGAAGGGCACCTACTTCAAGCTGCGCGTGCTGGATGACGAGCAGGCCGCCGTCTGCACCTTCGACGGCAAGAAGGTCATCAACCTCGCGTCCAACAATTATCTTGGGCTGACGACGCATCCCAAGCTGCGCGAAGCCGCGCTGGAAGCTACGAAGAAATACGGTGTAGGATCAGGCGCGGTACGAACGATAGCCGGCACCATGAAGATCCACATGGAGCTGGAAGAAAAGATCGCGCGCTTCAAGAATGTCGAAGCCTGCGTGGTCTTCCAGTCGGGATTCACCGCCAATGCGGGTACAGTCTCGGCGCTCCTGGGCAAAGACGACTTCATCATCTCCGACGAGCTGAACCACGCCAGCATCATCGACGGCGCACGGCTGTCGCGCGCGAAAATAAAAGTCTTCCGCCACAAGGATGCCGCGCACGCCGAAGAGCAGCTGGAATCGGTCAAGAAAGAGCCGGGCCACAAACTGGTCATCACCGACGGCGTCTTCTCCATGGACGGCGACATCGGCGCGCTGCCCGAACTGACGGCGCTGGCCGAGAAGTACGGCGCCATCATGATGGTCGACGACGCGCATTCCTCCGGCGTTCTGGGCCGCAACGGACGCGGCACCATCGACCACTTCGGCCTGCACGGCCGCGTCGATATCCAGGTCGGAACGCTGTCGAAGGCCATCGGCGCGCTTGGTGGCTACGTCTGCGGCACGCGCGATCTGATCGACTTCCTCTATCATCGCGGACGCCCGTTCCTGTTCTCTACCTCGCATCCGCCGTCAGTCGCCGCGACTTGCATAGCAGCCTTCGATGTCCTCGAGCAGGAGCCCGAGCGCATGGAGCAACTGTGGAAGAATACGCGCTACTGGAAGCAGGAACTGGGAGCGCTCGGCTTCAACATCGGCGGCGTGAATACGCCGGCCAGCGAAACGCCGATCACGCCGATCATCATCGGCGACGGCAAGCTGACGATGGACTTCTCGCGCGAGTTGTTCCAGGAAGGCGTGATGGGAACCGGCATCGCCTTCCCAACTGTTCCGGAAGGCAAAGCGCGCATTCGCACCATCGTGACCGCGACGCACACGCAGGAAGAACTCGACCAGGCGCTGGAGACGCTGAATCGCGTCGGCAAGCGGATGGGAATTCTGAGATAGAACAACCTCCGCATTGATTGGAAGGGGCGTGCCTTCAGGCACGCCTTACTCGATTTCTTATTGTCATCACCAGCCGGCTTTACCCGGCGAGGGATCTGCTTCGGGTTCGCCGAACTCTGCAGCTTGCTAAAGGAGGAATCTACGAACGACGAGGTTCCCAACGGACAAAAGCCCAGAGCATCGAGCCAGTCGTCCGGCGCAGCTGAAGCTGCACTCCTTCCCATGCCCGGCGCGATCAAGCTCGCACGGCGGTGGAACACGTGGACGCTGGTTCCTTTTGCTCTCGCGTTGGCAGCTGTTGCTGTCCCGTATCTACTGACACGCGGCTATCCGGCGATCGCCTTTTCGCTACAGCATGCCTTCTCCCTCGTCTGTCACCAGCGGCCGGAGCGTTCCTTCTGGGCCTTCGGCGCTCCCATCGCCGTTTGTGCGCGTTGTCTCGGAATCTATATAGGAGCGGCGATCGGACTTCTCTGCCAGACATCGCGGCGGATCGTCGTCCAGCTTCTCATTGCCACGGCCACTCTCAATCTTCTTGACGCATCCACCGAGTTGGCTGGCCTGCACGGCAATTGGATGATCGCGCGGTTCGCTCTGGGACTTACCCTGGGAGTCGCCGGCGGGCTGTTGGTTACTTCCTCACGACAATACGCTGCAACAGAAACACCCAGCGATAGTCGCAGGAAAGCCGTTGCTGCAGGCTTGTACATCCGCTGACATCCGGGCGGTGAAACAACCGATACACGCCGACAACCGTGAATAGTCGCCGCAGCGGCCGCAATCGGCCATGTGTGACGTCGGCAACAGATCCCAATAGCTTTCGCGGGACCTTGTAGTTCTCTATCGGCGCGTCACTTTGCTTTAGTCAGCGACTCCGCAGCCGACAGCATCGCTGCGGCTTTCGCTTTCAGCTCCTTCAATTCCGCTTCGGCGGTGAGCCAATCTCCTTCCGCGTGGCCGCCTTTTGATCCGCGCTGCACATAGATCTCGTACGCGCGCTCTCGTATCGCCTGTTCGGAGATGGAACCGGAATGATTGCTCTGACTCTGCGTATGCATACTGCTTACCTCATTAATGTTGGCGTGGAGATTCGACATGAGTGAGGCTTCGGGCGTGCTATTCCGATGTCTCGCGACGCGGTTCGAGTGGCGTCGTCGATGTCTTCGTGTCCAAGGGAGCGTTGCAGTGAGGACACACTTCGGCATCCAGTTCGACGGCGCGATTGCAACTCGTGCATAATCCTTTTGGCTGTGTGGGCATCATGTCCCGTTAGATGCGGCTGCGGCGAAGCATTGGTTGCCGAGGCGAGATCAATTGTCACTGAGGAAAAATTTTCTCGCTCCCATGTAGATACGTCGTTCATGCACTCCATCATGCCGTCGCGTTTGCTGCGCCCTTGTGCAAAACGCTGGCGGGCGCAAACACAAACAAAGGATGAACCTCGGCAGATTTCAAATTACAAATCCAGTTTCCAACTCCGGCGGACGACCATCTCAGCAAAGCAACGATTCTGGGGCATGATCGCCATGGGCGTCGCCGTTCTGGTCGTTGCCAACGATTTCACACACTCTCGGTCGCACTTCCCGATTCATCCGGGTGCCCCGGGTCTCGCGACGTTCGAGACCTGGGGATTTCCGGCATCAGAATCTAACGACAGCACCGTTTTAATACCGCTCGGACCCGGCGTCCCACTATGCCTGAGATCTTGTCCTGATTCAGGGCTTGTCACCAAAAACCCAAGTCTCGAAAACCGCGAGACCCGGGGCACCCTGAGTACTGTCACCTGACCGTTCATTCATGGCAAACAGCCGTTCCACCTCCCCCCCGGCGCTTCGTAAAATCTTGAAAACACTAGAGAGCCTCCGCAAAATCTTGAGCCCCAGCGACTTACAGTCAAATTCAAGTACGCAAAGGGCTTACGCCGCTGTAAGGCCAAACAGAGGCGTCGTTTCGGGAAATACGTCGAACGCGAATCCATCGTCACTAACGGCCGATGGCCGATAGCCGACAGCTTCTTTTCAAAGATCGGCGCCCTAAGCGGAGCGCACACTGCACACCCCGCCGGCGATTGGGCACACTGAGCCCAACTTATCAGCGTAAAGGAAATACGGAGATCGTCAAGATTACGAAAGTACAATGGCGGGCTATTGTACTTTCGTAATCAGGGCTGGATTATGGTCACCATTCATGGGTCGTAGCGGTTCCATCCAACGGGAAGTTCGGCGGCGCGGGAGAGGAACAGCGGGATCTTTTCCTTGCGGCAACGCCTTTGATCTCTTCCAGAAACTGCTTCTCGATTCTATCGGGGAGCCCGAAGGGCGGAACTGGAGTTAGCCCAGCGCGTAAGCGCTGGGTAGCGATCCTGCCAGAGTTCGAGTCCCTTCGGGGACGGCACAAGCCGGCGGTCAAAGTAAGGATTGTGGTGACGGTTTGCAATCAGGTAGCGACCGGCCGGCGCGCCAGGCAAAAAACAGCGTTGCGAAAAATGCTGCCTGCGCCTTACTATTCAGGACCAATCAACGCATTCGTTAGAAAGGAATTCGAGCGCTCATGCGAAAAATCACTCTCGCCGTGGTTGCGGTGCTTTTGCTGGCCGCAGCGGCCGGTGCGGACGACAAGGCCGACGCCGCAGCCCGCGTGCGTAAATTCTTCGACAGCTTCAACCTCGGAGACATGAAGTCGGCAGTCGCCCTCTGCAAAGTGCAGTCACCGGTCATCGACGAGTTTCCGCCTTACGCATGGCCGAGCTGCGCCGAATGGGCCAACGCCTTTTCTGCCTTCGCCAAAAAGAACGGAATGACGGATGGCATCGTCAAGGCATCTGACCCCAAGGTTGCCGAGGTGAATGGCACTCGGGCCTACGTAGTCGTACCGGTCAGGTTTAGCTACCGCCAGGGCGGTAAAGACGTGAAAGGGCCGGACGCGACATTCACTGCCGCGCTGGAGAAGATCGGCAAGACCTGGATCATCAAGTCCTGGACCTGGTCGCGCTAGCAGGGAAATCCCTAGCGTCCGAAGGAGGGACGCGAACCTGGGGCACCGGGCATAGATTCGGCACAAATGTGCTTTACAATTTGCCACTACACTCCTATATTTATCGCGTCGGTAGACTTCGAATTACGGTTTCGCTGCGCTCTTCGTCGACTTGCAGTTTTAGCCGCCATCGATCTCCTACCTATCAGGACTGACTAGCAGACTTCGCTCCCAGCCTTACTCGCCAGTCCAGGCGCGACCCTCAATCAACAAAACGCCTTTGTAGGTTCCGTGTAGGCAAACCATTTTTGGAGGCAGTATGAGACGACTTCTGGCCGTTGTCTTGTGTGTTGTTCTGTCTGTTGGTGTCGCCGTTTCAGAAACAGGCTACAAGGTGATCTACGACGGTGGCTCGCTAACCGACGTAAAGACTGGTTCGGACTTGCATTTGTTTATCGAAGGCAAGCAAGTCCGCTTTGTCAAAGGCGGAAAAGAGATAGCCAACGTTCCAGCGTCAGCAATTACCGAGGTCAGCTATGGACAGGATGTCCACCGCCGTGTTGGAACCGCTGTAGCTGTTGGCGTGTTCACGCTCGGACTTGGCGCATTGACTGCTCTGAGCAAATCGAAGAAACATTTCGTCGGGCTGACCTGGGCAAATGGAGACGAAAAGGGCGGTCTCGCGATGCAGTGCGACAAGAATGAGTATCGCGGGATATTGGCCGGGCTCGAAGGAGTGTCGGGGAAGAAGGCGGTTGATTCGGAAGCGATGACTGTAAAGAACTGATGCTAGAACATCGGGCTGCCCATAGAGTTGTTTAGGAAATTCAAATGTACTCACTTTCTAAGAATCGATAAGGAGGGGACAATGGCGGGCGATATTACGATAAAAGGACAGAAGGCGAAGCGAGGCGAAAGGATGACAAAGGGGAAGGGGTGGCGGCTTGCGACTACGACTGGTAAGAAGCGGGTCTTTGTTGGAACCCTGCTTGAAACCATTAATCGCGGGAAAGAGCGGATCGCTATCTTTAGTGTCCCGAAGTAATTCGTCGACCGGCCGGGTGCTCCGGGTCTCGCGGTGTTCGAGACCCGGGGGAGTGTGGCGTGAACCGCTAATGTCTCGAAAAACGCGAGACATGGGGCACTCGGTCTGCTCAACTTTTGCGGAGCCGCGCCGTCACAGAATTCTTCAACATTTGCTTTACTCGTGACGAGCATCGCCGGATGGTTGTTTGGCGAAATGATCCTGCTTACCGGGACCAAACCACGCCGAATTCCAATGGGAAGCGTGAGCCTACCCCAGTTAGGAGTGACTCCTTTGCCGAATTTGCTCGATTTACTCGCCCGAGGCTATTTTCCAAAAGAGCTGCCCCCGCCTTTCACGACTCAAAACTTCGCTTCATATATCACTACAACCCCACCGGCAGGGGACTTTGCTAAGACAATTCCTGGGCAGCCAAAAATCAGGTCATCGAGAGCGTGCCGTTATTCGTTGGCGCGGGGCGGACTGTTACGCCGACCGTTAAGCATCTGCCATCCGGTAGCCCAGTTCTTACTCAGCAAAGAAATCGTTGCAAACTGGGGGCAGATTCAACCCTTGGTAGCAGGGACAGCTATTTCAGCCACCCACCCTGAAGACAAGGCTTCGGGTCGTGCGATTGACGGACATCTTCCTCAGAGTGCGAGGACACTGCAAGCGCAACAGAAAAGATTAGGAAAACGATTTGTTCTTCAAGCCGATGTAAGTCGCTTTTATTCGAGCATCTATACCCACTCAATACCTTGGGCGATGCATTCGAAATCGACCTCAAAAGCAGATCACTCGACCGCCCTTCTGGGCAATCGAATAGATTCCCTAGTGCGCCTCGGCCAAGATTCCCAGACAATCGGCATACCTATCGGGCCAGATACATCTCTTGTCATTGCAGAGATGATCATGCACAGGTGTGATGCCCGTCTTGGCTCTAGCATCGCCGCACTTCAAGGGTTCCGTTTTATCGACGACTTTGAGTTGAGTTTCATGAGTCAGGCGGAGGCGGAACATGCCCACAATACACTGGAAGCATGCTTAGCCGATTTCGAATTAGCTCTTAATCCAAGGAAGACCTCCATTCGTGAACTTCCTCTGCCATTGGAGGCGGTGTGGGCGACAAAACTAAAGCGAGCTAAACCCCGCTCTCCGGTGACGCAACAAGCAGCTGATTTGGTACACCTTTTTGATATTGCCATAGGCCTTCATAAGGAGTACCCAAGCGACGCAGTTCTGCAGTTTGCGATCTCGTTACTTCAATTTGAGAAGATTCACACCCAGAATTGGGAGCTATTTCAAAGGTTGATAATGCTTTGTTCTCTGCCGGAGCCAGCCTGTTTTCCTGGCGCTGTACGGCAGATTGTCCTGCGGGTTAACTCAGGGCAAACTGTGTTGATACCGGAAATAGCGGAAATCGCGAATACATTGATCGTCACCCACGCTCCGCTTCGTCATTCGAGTGAGGTGGCTAACGCGGCATACGCTTGCTTAGCCCTCGGCCTCACAATGAATAACGCGGCTGTGGATGCGATTTCGCGTTGCGATGACCCCGTGGTGGCTCTTTTAGCTCTCGATTGTGAACAGCGCCATCTGACGTCAAAAGCTCTGGACAAAACTCTATGGGCAAGTCACATGAAGGCTGACGAACTTTATGACGAATTTTGGCTCTTGGCGTATGAAGCGAATTTGAAAGGATGGTTGCCGGACATCGGTGCCGTTGACTTTGTTGCGGCCGATCAGAACTTCGCTGTACTAAAGGCAGCTGGGGTCTACTTCTACGATGCTAATCTGAACCTACCGGCAACGCCTCCAGAAGCAGTTGTGACTTCAACAGTTGCCGAAGCTTCTGGTACTCCCTCGCTAGCCACATCGCAAACGCCGTCGAACTCATCCGCTCTCACTCCCGCGAGAACCGCAACGGTTCCACCAGTGGAGGTCGTCGCCCCGACGGATTCCATCGCCTCAACCTAACAGCGACGTCACTAGGGGTCCTTCGACTCCGCTCCGGTATGGCATAAAGTCGAAAGACGGAGCACCAAAAGGAAAAGGCTCCATGTTATTCGCATGGAGCCTTTATTTATGTCGGCGACGACCTACTCTCCCACACACTTTCGCGTGCAGTACAATCGGCCCAGCAGGGCTTAACTTCCGTGTTCGGGATGGGAACGGGTGTTTCCCCTGCGGTAAGATCACCGGCTTCGCAGGCGCGTGCGGGATGGTCTCCGCAGCTCGGTCCCAGGCGTGAATCCACGCAGGACCTATTGCGCCAAACTTGTAAAGAACCATCCGCATCGCCGGGGCTAAAGCCCCGAATTTAGGGGGAGCCGAGTGACGGCACGGCTGAAGCCGTGCCCTTTCAAATCTGCCGTGGCAAATACGCCTTGGCAAATCTGCTCCACCCTCTGCGGGCGATTTCACAATTGAATAGCATTGAGTTTTTCGAAACGAGTTGCACAAATTTAAGGCTGGAGCTCCGTCGAGCTCCGCATACTGGCTAGTTCTCCAGCATGCCCGGGGTAAGATCAGCGGGGCGCCAATTTCTGCGCCGGCTGAAAGTACACGTGCAGCCAAGTAAATTTTATGGTCAAGCCGAACGGGCGATTAGTACTGGTAAGCTTCATGCATTACTGCACTTTCACATCCAGCCTATCAAACACGTAGTCTTCGTGTGCCCTTCTTCACCCTTGAGGGTTGGGAGATCTCATCTTGAGGAGTGCTTCACGCTTATATGCATTCAGCGTTTATCACAACCGAACTTCGCTACCCAGCCGTGCCATTGGCATGACAGCTGGAACACAAGAGGTTCGTCCATCCCGGTCCTCTCGTACTAAGGACAGGTCCTCGCAAATCTCCTACGCCCACATCAGATAGGGACCGAACTGTCTCGCGACGTTCTGAACCCAGCTCACGTACCGCTTTAATAGGCGAACAGCCTAACCCTTGGAACCTTCTACAGCTCCAGGATGCGATGAGCCGACATCGAGGTGCCAAACCGGAGCGTCGATATGAACTCTTGGCTCCGATCAGCCTGTTATCCCCGGCGTACCTTTTATCCGTTGAGCGATGGCCCTTCCATACAGAACCACCGGATCACTAAGGCCTGCTTTCGCACCTGCTCGTCTTGTTGGACTCGCAGTCAACCACACTTATGCCTTTGCACTCGACGGCTGATTTCCAAACAGCCTGAGTGTAGCTTCGCGCGCCTCCGTTACAATTTAGGAGGCGACCGCCCCAGTCAAACTACCCGCCTCACTATGTCCCTCTCCCGGGTAACGGGAGTAGGTTAGAACCACAGAATTCGCAGGGTGGTATCTCACCGTTGGCTCCTCCAAGCCCAAGAGCCTGGAATCAAAGCCTCCCACCTATCCTGCGCAGCAAATGCCATAGTTCATAGTGAAGGTATAGTAAAGGTGCACGGGGTCTTTCCGTCTAGATGCGGGTAACCGGCATCTTCACCGGTACTACAAGTTCGCCGAGTCGCTCGTTAAGACAGTCGCACGATCGTTACACCATTCGTGCAGGTCGGAACTTACCCGACAAGGAATTTCGCTCAGTTATCTCTCACTCCGTTTCCGGAGGAGCTGGACTTTATCTTTCACAACCTGTGTTCATGGTGGCAGCGATGGCCCGAATTTCTTCGATGCCCTCGCGTTTCAAGTGTTTCCCATCATTCATCAGCTGCAGGACCTGCCTGAATTTCGCAAAATCGATTCGCTTCTTCGATTTCAGCGGATGCTGTTCGAAGAAGGGAATGATTCGCTGGCTCAGATGATCCAGACTTCGCACACGATAAGCCATCCTGCTGCCGTGGTTCGTGCGAACCACGCCGCACCCGAAGAATTGCTTGAGTGCGTGAAGCAGTTGAACATCTCTCTCGTGTTGCACAACTGTGAATTCAGGAAGCACTTGGAATCCGGAGGTTATGTCTGAGTGAGGATTGATGCCGACGAAGAAGCATCCTTCGCCATCAACGAATCCCACCACCCATTGTGCCTCCAGCCTCCCAGGCTGTGGCTGAACGTGAAGTCTCTGAGGGTTCTCCATTTGGAGCCTTCCCTGCGGATTGTCCCCTTGTCTGCCGGATTTTGACTGCTGTCATTTTCGACAGCGAGTACCGGACAGCTGTATGAGGAGTTTCCCGCATATAGTTCAGTTTTACTAAGGCTAGCGAGTTGTTAACCTTAGGACCGTTATAGTTACGGCCGCCGTTCACCGGGGCTTCAGTTCGAAGCTTCACCTTGCGGTTGACCTCTCCCTTTAACCTTCCGGCACCGGGCAGGTGTCAGCCCCTATACGTCGTTTTCGACTTTGCAGAGACCTGTGTTTTTGTTAAACAGTCGCCGTGCGCGTTTCACTGCGGCCCCCTCGTGCTTGCACACTACCGGGGCACCCCTTCTCCCGAAGTTACGGGGTTAATTTGCCGAGTTCCTGAACGAGCGTTCTCCCGAGCGCCTTTGGATATTCTCCTCGTCTACCTGTGTCGGTTTGTGGTACGGTTCCCGTCGATTCTCCTTAGAGGTTTTTCTTGGCAGCGTGAACTCGGTGCGTTTCGTCCATACGGACTACTCCTCTACGTCTTAGCGTTAATGTCTCTCCGGATTTGCCTAGAGAAACCGCCTTACACGTATCGAACCTGATAGCCATAACAGGCTGCACGTATCCTTCTGCGTCACCCCATCGTAATAACGAATCAAAGGGAGTTCCGGAATATTAACCGGATGTCCATCGACTACGCCTTTCGGCCTCGCCTTAGGGACCGACTAACCCTGAGCGGATTAACCTTCCTCAGGAAACCTTAGACTTTCGGCGCGGAGGGTTCTCACCTCCGTTATCGCTACTTATGCCGGCAGGGTCTCTTCTCGACTGTCGACGGGTCCTTACGATCCCGCTTCAATCCGTTGAGAATGCTCTCCTACCACGCATGGCTTGACGCCATGCATCCGCTGCTTCGGTGCTCAGTTTAAGCCCCGTTGAATTGTCGGCACCGGACCGCTTGACCAGTGAGCTATTACGCTTTCTTTAAAGGATGGCTGCTTCTAAGCCAACCTCCTGGCTGTCTGGGCGTTCCGACATCCTTTCCCACTTAACTGAGACTTGGGGACCTTAGCAGGCGATCTGGGCTGTTTCCCTCTCGACAACGAAGCTTAGCCCCCGCTGTCTGACTCCCGTGCTGGTTGTCCACGGCATTCGTAGTTTGGTTGGATTCAGTAAGCTGGAAAGCCCCTTAGTCCATCCAGATCTCTACCACCGCTGCAAATCACACGAGGCTAGCCCTAAAGCTATTTCGGAGAGAACGAGCTATCACGGAATTTGATTAGCCTTTCACCCCTACCCTCAGCTCATCCGAGCTTTTTTCAACAAACACCGGTTCGGTCCTCCAGTGGGTGTTACCCCACTTTCAACCTGGCCAAGGGTAGATCATCCCGCTTCGCGTCTATTCCTGCCAACTGAACGCCCTATTAGGACTCGCTTTCGCTACGGCTCGCTTACGCTTAACCTTGCTGACAAGAATAACTAGCCGGCTCATTATGCAATAGGCACGCGGTCAGGCATTCCCTTTCGGGCATAGCCCTCCCACTGCTTGTAGGCACACGGTTTCA